>NZ_JARUXK010000002.1:621802-1043112 GCF_031451435.1 Caballeronia sp. LZ008
CCGTCCGGACCCACTGCGAGAGAGTTCGGCCATCCGACTGTTTCCGCGTCTACGCTCACGCTGCCGTCGACGGATACGCGGCTGATCGTCTCGCGCTCGATTTCGACCAGCACGACCGAGCCGTCGGCCATCGCCACCGGTCCCTCGGGGAACATCAGGCCGTCCGCCAGGATGCGGATGTCGCTCTCCATGTCTGGTCTCCTCGGTTCAACGCTTGTCCGCATTCTCGACGAAACGGTTGTCGTATGTGGCCTTCAGGTCGATCGATGCTTTGCCGATTTCGGGATCGAATGCGGTCAGGACATCGTGTACGGTATGCGCGGCGGCGTCCGTCATCAGGCCGTCGCGCGAAATGCAGCTTCGCATGTTGGCGTACGCACGAGCGAAGACATCCTTTTCGGCCAGCGCATATTGCTGCGGCACGGCGGCGGCGACCTGTTCGGGCGTTGCATGCGCCATCCAGCGCTCGGCCTCGACGATCGCATTCGTCACCGCTTGCACGGTATTCGGATACTTGACGAGAAAATCTCTCGTCGTGTACATGGCCGCTTCCGGATAGTCGCCGCCCAGTGTCGCGCGCGTGCCGGCCGGGTCTCGCATCACGGCCAACGGAAACAGATCGCCGCTGCCCTGCAGAACGGTGGCGACCGGGTCGTTGCTCATCAACGCGTCGATCTGACCGCTGCGCGCCGCAGCGATCGCTCCGGCAGATGAACCCACGCCGATGATCGACACGTCGCCGGGCTTCAAGCCGGACTTGCTCAGCAGATAGTTCACGCCCATATGAAAGCTCGATCCGGGCGAACTCACGCCGATACGCATGCCTTTCAGGTCCGCATAAGTCTTGACCTTGTCGTGGCTCGCGCGCGTCGCACCGAACACCCATCCGGGGCACGAGGCCAGCGTCACGAACGAGACCAGCTTCTGCCCCTTGGCGGCCATGGTTATCGTATTGGAGTAGGCGCCTGCCACGATGTCGGCACTTCCGCCCATCATCGCCTGCAGAGCCTTGGCGCCTCCGCTGAACACGCCGATCTCGACATCCAGCCCGGCCTGTTTGAAGTAGCCCCGGCTGTCCGCAATGACGAACGGCAGGTAAGGAAAGCCGACGCCCGCCGCCGCCAGATGCAGCTTCGGCTTCTCCGGCACAGGCGCGCCGCTCGCGGCCGATGCAGTCGAGACGGCAGCGAAGATTGCCAATGCAATGGAAACCTGACGCCAAAGCGCTGTCACGATAGTTTGTCTCCGTCGAATATTTCTCGCGCGACCGTGCCACGAAGCGTTCAACCCTGCACGACGTTCTGGCGCTGCTGCCCGAGGCCCTCGATGCCCAGCGTCACGATATCGCCCGCCTTTAGATAGACCGGAGGCTTCTGCCCCAGGCCGACTCCGGGCGGCGTGCCCGTGGAAATAATGTCGCCCGGCTGCAATGACATGAACTGCGACAGGTATGAAACCAGATATCGCACGCCATACACCATGGTGACCGTACTGCCGTTCTGATAGCGATGTCCGTTGACTTCCAGCCACATCGGCAGCGTCTGCGGGTCGGGAATTTCGTCCGCGGTGACGAGCCAGGGCCCGGTCGGACCGAACGTATCCGCCGACTTGCCCTTGGTCCATTGGCCCTGACGCTCCGCCTGAAACGCGCGCTCGGACACATCGTTGATGACGCAATAGCCCGCGACATGGTTCATCGCATCGGCCTCGCCGACGTACTTGGCCGTCTTGCCGATGACCACGCCCAACTCGACTTCCCAATCGGTCTTGAGCGAGTCGCGCGGAATCTCGATCGAGTCGTTCGGACCGACGATCGCACTCGTGGCCTTCATGAAGATGATCGGCTCCGGCGGCACCGTGGCGCCGGTTTCCGCTGCGTGGTCGGAATAATTCAGGCCGATGCAGATGAACTTGCGCGTGCCGCCCACGCAGGGGCCCAGACGCGGATTGCCTTCCACGCGCGGCAACGACGCAATGTCCAGCGCTTTCAGGCGTGCGAGGCTATCCGGCAGCAGAGCGTCGCCGGCGATATCGGCAACATGGTTCGACAGGTCACGGATATATCCATCGGCATCGAGAAGGCCCGGCTTCTCTTCGCCCGGTGAACCGTAGCGCAACAGCTTCATATGTATGCTCGCTTCAGTAGGTGGCGCGCCCGCCGGACAGATCGAAAACCGCTCCGGTGGTGAAGGAATTTTCTTCGCTGACGAGCCACGCGATCATGGCGGCGGCTTCATTCAGTTCGAGGAAACGGCCCCGCGGAATCTTGCCCAGCATGTACTCGATATGCTCGGGCGCCTGCTCCATCGCGCCGGGCGTGCGCGCAACGGCCGGTGTCACGCAATTGACCGCGATGTCGTGACGTGCCAGCTCCTTTCCCAGCGACTTCGTCATTGCGATGACCGCGGCCTTCGCCGAGCTGTAGGCCGCCGCATTCGGATTGCCTTCCTTGCCGGCGACCGAAGCGAGATTGACGATACGGCCGTAGTTCTGACGGACCATTTCCGGGACCACCGCACGGCAGCAATGGAACGTGCCGTTCACGTCGATCTCCATGACCTGCTTCCAGATATCGATCGGATAGTCGATCAGAGGCGCATTCGGGCCGACGATCGCCGCGTTGTTGACGAGGATATCGATACGTCCCATCGATTCCAGCGTCGCCGCGACAGCCGCTTGCACGCTCGCGTAATCGGCAATGTCGACGCGCTCGAAGCGAACGTCGTGCCGGCGCAGTTGAGTACGGGCCTGCTCGATGCCAGCAGGATTCACGTCCCAGACCACGAGTCGCGCACCGGACTCGAGCAGCCGGCGGCCGACTTCGAGACCGATGCCTTGGGCGCCGCCCGTCACGACAGCGACGCGGTCCGCCAGATTGATTGTGTTCGTCTGCAATTTAGTCCCTTCAGGTTGGATCGCGCATTCACGCGCTGGCGGCAACGGTCTGTCCGGCCACGGGGCGCCAGCGCAGCAGATAGTCTTCGATCATCGATACGGCCGTATCGAGCACTAGCGCGAACACGGTCAGCACCAGAATCCCCGCGATGACCGAGTTGATATCGAACACGCCTTCGGCCAGCAGAATCAGATAGCCAACGCCTTTCTCCGAGCCCAGATACTCGCCCACCACGCTGCCGACGAACGCGATGCCGATCGCGTTGTGCAGGCTCGAAAACACCCAGCTCGTCGCCGATGGCAGATACACATGCCTCATTAGTTGACGCGAGTTCGCCCCGAGCATCCGCGTATTGGAGAGCACGGTCGGGCTCACTTCGCGCACACCCTGGAACACGTTGAAAAAGACCACGAAGAAGACGAGCGTCACGCCCAAGGCGACTTTCGACCAGATGCCCAGCCCGAACCAAAGCGCGAAAATCGGCGCGAAAATCAGGCGCGGCATGGAGTTCATCGCTTTGATGAACGGATCGAACACGACCGCCAGAAACGGGCTAAGGGCAAGCCAGAGACCGCATCCCAAACCCAGAACCGTGCCGATTGCGAACGCAAGCATCGTTTCGAGCAGCGTCGTGTACAGATGGCGAAACACCGAGCCCGTGACGAACCACTCGACGATGCGACGCGCCACGCCTACCGGATCGCCGAAGAAGAACGGCGACAGCCATTTCTGATACGTGCCGAGCCACCAGATGAACAGGACGCCGAGCAGGATTGCGAGCCGCGTCGCCAGAACGGTGAAGCGATTGCCTGGACTAAACTCGATTGCGCGCATAGCTTTTCAGAACCTCGCCTCTAAGCACGTCCCATATCTGGGTGTGCAGTTGAAGGAAACGCTGTGTCATCCGGATCTCCGACATCTCGCGCGGCCGCTCGAGATCGATCTCGAACTCAGCGATAGGTCGTGTACCCGGTCCCGCCGATAGCACGATGACCCGGTCGGAAAGCGAGATCGCCTCTTCGAGATCGTGAGTCACGAACATCACGGACTTGCGGTCGTTCGACCACAGCCGTAACAGCTCGTTTTCCATCAGATGACGGGTCTGGATATCGAGCGCGCTGAACGGTTCGTCCATCAGAATGATGCGGGGATTGAGCGCCAGGGCTTGCGCGAGACCGGCCCGCTTGCGCATGCCGCCCGACATCTGATGCGGATATTTCTTCCCATGACCTTGCAGCCCTACTCGCTCGAGCCAGCCGCGGGCGGCGCTCAAGGCTTCCTCGCGCGGCATCCCGCGAAAGATCAGGCCGATGGCAATGTTCTCTTCGGCGGTCTTCCACGGCATGAGCGCATCGACCTGGAACAGGTAGGCGGCCTGCGTGTTGAGACCGTGAGTCAGTTTCTTGCCGAACACGCTCAGGCTGCCCGACGAAGGCCGGGTAAGCCCGGCGGCGACGTTCAACAGTGTCGACTTGCCGCAACCCGTAGGACCGACGATCGAGACGAACTCGCCGTCTCGTATCGTCAGGCTTCCGCCGGAAACCGCGGTGTAGGTCTGCGCTCTCTTGCCGTTGCCGGCAAAAGTGCAGGTCACGTTGTCGAAGCGTAACGCTTCGCGCGCTTCCGCCTGTCCGCTGTCGAGCGGGACGCTATACGCGGCGGTGCTCATGGCTGGACCTCTGCCGCCTTTCTGACAAATCGATTGTCGTAGGTCGTGGCGAGGTCGATCTTGGCCGAGGCCACCGCCGGGTCGAAGGCCGCAAGCACTTCATGCACCGTTTGGGCGCCCTTGGCCGTGATTTCCCCGTTCTGCGCGATGCAGCGTCGGCTGTTCGTGAAGGCCTCGGCGTAGAGCGCCTTGTTATCGCCCAGAAACTGCGGCGGCACGTTGTCGGCGACCTGTTGCGGCGTCGCCGTGGCGATCCACTTTTCCGCGCGCACGATCGCATTGGCGACTGCCTGAACCGTCTTCGGATTCTTGTCGATGAAGTCCTGCGTCGCGAATACGCTCGACTCGGGATAGTCCGCCCCGAACACCTTCACGTTGCCGTCCGCCGTACGCATGTTCTCGAGCGGTCTCAGGCTGCCGTCTTTCGTCAGGATCGTGGCACTGGGATCGTTGACGATAAGCGCATCGATTTGCCCCGCACGCACCGCCGCAACGGCGCCGGCCGCCTGCCCCACCCCGATGATCGATACGTCCGAAGGCTGCAGCCCCGCCTTGTGCAGGATGTAGTTGACCGCCATGTGCGTGCTGGAGCCTGGCGCGCTCACGCCGATTCGCATGCCCTTCAAATCCTTGGGCGACTTGACGTCGGTCTCGTGTTTCTGCGATACGCCGAAGATCCATCCCGGGCAAATCACTTGTGCGGCCACCACGACGAGGTGCTGACCCTTCGTCGCCATGGTGATCGTGTTCGAGTACGCGCCCGCCACCATATCGGAGCTGCCGCCCAACAAGGCCTCCAGCGTCTTCGAGCCGCCCGAGAATGCGGCGATGGTTACGTCGAGCCCCTCGTCCTTGAAATAGCCGCGCTGCTTGGCGACGAGCATCGGCAGGTATGTGATGCCCGTCGACGCCGCCGCGATGTGCAGCTCGGGCTTCTCAGGCGTGTCCTTCGCCACTGCCGTGGCCGATGCGCAAACGAGTCCCACGGCTGCGCACAGTGCAACTGCGAGTTTCAGCTTCATGGTTGTCTCCTCCCTTTCAAGGGATGTGGGTGCGAAAACTGCCCTGCAAGGCTGGCCTTGCGTGATCGTGACGCCGCGCTGCCAGCCGGTCCAGGCCGCGATCCGCCCTAAACGACTTCTTTCTGCAAGGCTTCGACCACTGCATCGCCCATGTCACGGGTGCCGACGCTTTGCGTACCTTCCTGATGGATATCGGCGGTTCTGTAGCCGGCGGACAGCACGGCCCGCACGGCCTGTTCGACGCGCTCGGCGGCGTCTTCCATCTCGAAGCTCTCGCGCAGCATCATCGCGAGCGACAGGATGGCAGCAAGCGGATTGGCGATGTCCTTGCCTGCAATGTCCGGCGCCGACCCATGCACGGGCTCGTACAGCCCTTTGCGGTCGTAGCCCAGCGAAGCCGACGGCAGCATGCCGATCGATCCGGTCAGCATGGCCGCGGCGTCCGACAGAATATCGCCGAACAAGTTGCCCGTGACGATGACATCGAACTGCTTGGGCCGGCGCATCAGCATCATGGCGGCGGCGTCGACGAAGAGATGGCTCAGTTCGACGTCCGGATAGTCCCGCCCGACGCGCGTGACAGTTTCGCGCCACAATTGACTCGCCTCCAGCACGTTGGCCTTGTCCACCGAGCACAGCTTGTGGTGACGTCGACGAGCGGCGCGGAAAGCCGCGTGCGCGACGCGTTCGACTTCCGATTCCGAATAGCGCATCGTGTTGAAGCCGACGCGCTCGCCTGCCTCGTTGGTCTCGAAGCCGCGCGGCTGACCGAAATAGGCATCGCCGTTCAGCTCGCGAACGATCACGATGTCGAGTCCATCGACGACTTCCGGCCGCAAGGTGGAAGCGCCGATGAGTTCCGGGAACATATACGCCGGACGGAAGTTCGCGTACAGCGTGAGTGCTTCGCGCAACTGCAGGAGACCCGTTCCGGGACGACGCTCGCGGGGTATCCCTGCTTCGTCCGCGACGCCTACCGCACCGAACAGGATGGCGTCGGCCTTGCGCGCCACGTCGAGCGTGGGCTGCGGAAGGGGTACGCCGTGCGCCCGGATGCCGGCCTCGCCGATATGCGCCTCCTGGGTCTCTGCATGGGGCGCCACGACTTGCAGCACCTTGAGCGCCTGCGCCACTACTTCCGGACCGATGCCATCACCGGGCATGACTGCAATCTTCATCTGAACTCCTCCAGGTCGTTTTGGAAAGCGCGCGCCTCACCATGCATCGGCACGATTGCGCTCGAATGCATCGATGCGGTCTCGATGCGAAAGCGTGTAATCGATCTCGTCCATGCCGCGCAGCAGGCATTCCTTCGCGAAGGGCTCCATATCGAAAGGATGCGAAGCGCCATCGGGTAACGTCACGGTCTGCGCGGGCACGTCAATGGAGATCCGGCTGACTGCCCTGCTGCCGAGGCTTTCCAGGAGCGGAAGCACGACGCTCTCCGGCAGCACGATCGGAAGCAGCCCGTTCTTCAGGCAGTTGATGAAGAAGATATCGCCGAAGCTCGGGGCGATCACCGCCCGGATTCCGTAGTCATACAGCGCCCAGACCGCGTGCTCCCGCGAAGAGCCGCAACCGAAGTTGTGGTTCGCCACCACGATGCGCGCCTCGCGAAACGACGCCTGGTTGAGCACGAACTCAGGCTTCTCGGCGCCATCCGGACCGAAGCGCAGCGCACGAAAGAGGAACTGGCCGAAATCGTCGGAGCGGGGTTTTTGCAGGAAGCGCGCGGGAAGGATCTGGTCCGTGTCGCAATCGATGCCGGCGATCGGGACGGCGACCGCATCGAGGTGAATCAGGCTTTCCATTTCATGCTCCCAGGAGACGGCGCACATCGGTCAGACGCCCTGTCACGGCAGCGGCAGCAGCCATGGCCGGACTCATCAGATGCGTGCGCACCCCAGGTCCCTGACGGCCCACGAAATTGCGATTCGAAGTGGAAGCGCAACGCTGCCCGGGCGCGGCGATATCGCCGTTGGTTGCAAGGCACATCGAGCAGCCGGGATAACGCCACTGAAAACCGGCTTCCTTGAACACGCGGTCCAGTCCTTCCGCCTCGGCCTGCGCCCGTACCTCGTGCGAGCCCGGCACGACCCACGCCTCGACGCCAGATGCGATGCGGCGGCCGCGCGCCACCTCCGCCGCGCTGCGCAAATCCTCGATGCGCCCGTTCGTGCACGATCCGATGAACACCCTGTCGATCGCCACGCCTTCCAGCGCCGCGTTCGGAGGCAACCCCATGTAGTTCAGCGCTTTCGACATCGCCGCGCGTCGATCCGGGTCGGCTTGTCGCGCGGGATCGGGAACGCGTCCGTCGATGCCGCAGGCGTATTCGGGCGTCGTGCCCCACGTGACCATCGGGGCGATGTCGGAGACGTCGATGTGTATTTCCCGATCGAAGGGCGCGCCGGGATCGGTGAACAAGTCGCGCCATTGCGACATCGCGCGGTCCCACGCATCGCCATCGGGTGCGTAGGGACGCCCCGCGATGTACGCGAACGTGGTTCCGTCCGGTGCGATCATGCCTGCTCGCCCGCCAGCTTCGATGGTCATGTTGCAGAGCGTCAGCCGGCCTTCCATCGACAGGCCGGAGATCGCGGAGCCCGCGTACTCGATGACGTGGCCCACGGCGCCGGCCACGCCGATCCGGGCGATCACGGCGAGAATCAGGTCCTTGGCGGTGACGCCCGTGCCCGGGCTGCCATCGAGTGTGACGCGCATGTTGCCCGACTTGCGTTGCCACAGGCATTGCGTGGCGAGCACGTGAGCCACCTCGGTCGCGCCGATTCCGAAAGCAAGCGCGCCCATCGCCCCATGTGTCGATGTGTGGCTGTCGGCGCAGACGACGGTCATGCCGGGCAAGCTCAACCCTTGCTCGGGCCCGACCACGTGCACGATGCCGCGACGGGAATCGTCCATGTCGAACAGCGTGATCCGAGACGCGGCGGCGTCGCGCTGAAGCGCCTGAATCATGCCGCGCCGCTCCGGGTCGGCAACCGCGGACAGGTCGTTTGCGACGCTGGAAACGTAGTGATCCGCCGTGCCGAAGATGCGCTCGGGGGAGCGTGGCGTCAGGCCGCGCTGACGCAACAGATCGAAGGACTGCGCGGTGACGTCGTGAATGAAATGGCGGTCGATGAACAACAGATCCTGTCCGTCGTCACGCGACATGACCCGGTGACGGTCCCAGATCTTGTCGTAAAGCGTGCGCGGGCGACCCGCTCCTTGTTCGAGTTGCATCGCTTCGTCTCACTCCGTGAATGCGCCGTTTGCGAACGCTTGCGTACGCTCGGCGGGTCGGTGTTGTGAGAGCATCATGCGCCAGACGCACTGCGTTGTACGTGCTATTTCGGCAAGGCACCATCGTGAAACGCGATGCCGGGGCGGCCCCTGCGGTGGACGACGCGATAGTCGAGGTGCAGCCCCGGCTCCATGCTTGCCAGATTCCGACTGTGGACAGCGGCAAAACGGCAGACGGGAAGCGGCGAGACATGCCCGGCGGCGGGTTCCGATGCGTTCAGTCGACAGAAGATTCGAGCTCCGAACCGCTGCGAAACCGCGCGGGCGACACGTCGTGATACCGCCGCCACACGCGCCGGAAATCCCGGACGGATGCGAAACCGGATTCCTCCGCCACGCGCTCGATGTTGTAGTCCGACTGCGCGAGCAAGCGCTGCGCGCTCGCCACCCGCAGACTCTGCTGATACTCCAGTACGGTGACGCCCGCGTGCTCCGCAAACAGGCGGCTCAGATGCCGCTGGCTCACATGCGCGGCACGCGCGAGTTCGGCGACGCTCCAGTCGCGCGCAGGGTTTTGCGCAATGGCATCCTGCGCGCGATGCACCGCCGGATGCATGTGATTCCGATGCGCAAGCCACGGCGAAAGCTGCACGTCGTCGCCTGCACGGCGCTGATAGACCACCTGACGGCGTGCGATATCGGCGGCGCGCTCGGCTCCCGCATAGTGCTCGATCAGATACAGCGACAGGTCGATACCCGCGGTGATTCCGGCGCTCGTCAGCACGTCGCCGTCATCGACGAACAGGCAGTCGTATTGCACGCGCGCGGTCGGTTCCGCGCGCGCGAGTTCATCGACGAGTCCGAAGTGCGTGGTGCAGCGCCGTCCCGCAAGCAGCCCCGCGCGCGCAAGCAGGAGCGCGCCGGAACAGATGCTGGCGATGCGCGTGTCTTCGGCCGGGGCGCATCGAAGCCACTGCGCGACCGTATCGAACGGCGCGTTCGTGCCCGGCTCCGGCGACTCCGTGCTGCCGACGACCATCACGAGACTGTTCCGCGGCAGCCTGTCGGGCAACGGTTCGATACCGTCGATGAAGGTGCCGAGCGACGTCGCCGCGCGCTCGAGCGGGCCGCAGTGATGCAGCGCGAAAGGCCCGCCGGCTTCGGCCGCCATTCGCATCGCCTCGGCCGGGCCGGCATAGTCGAGCATCAGCACGGGCGGCGTCAGCACGAACCATACGGATATCGGCGGAATCATGCGGCTTTTGCCGTGCGCCACGCAGCGAGCGCGTCGTCGGTTGTGGCGATGCGCGCGAAGCGTCCCTGCAGCACGAGTTCCGTATGCGCCTTGATCTCGGACGTCGAGTAGACGCGGCCGCTGATGGCGTGAGTCATCGGAAACGTGAGGGTAGCCTCGGTCACGTAGTCGACGGCATAGCCGATGTCCGAGGCGACTCGCGTCGTCGTCTCGCAGCACTGTTCGGTGCGGATGCCCGCGATCACCAGATGATCGATCTGGCGCCGGCGCAGCCACAGGTCCAGGCCGGTATCGGTGAACGCGTTGTGCGTGTGTTTCTCGAAGACGACATCGGGCGAAGCGGGCAACCAGTCCAGCGGCTTCACAAAGCCCGATTCCTTCTTGAACGGTCCGGCCTTGCCGACATGGAAGATATGAACCACCGGAACGCCGGCTTCGCGCGCGCCGCGGTCGAGGCGCAGTACAGCTTCCTTGAAAGCCGGCAGATCCGTGTCGGACCAGTCGGGCATGTGGCGAAACGATTCCTGAACGTCGATGATGACGAGAGCGGAGCGGCGTTGGTCAGCGGTCATTTTTGGCCTCGATGATTGAACGTGCAATCATCATAATGCCCCGCCAACCGCGCAGGAAAGAGCATTACGCGTCATCTTTGCGGACAAAATCCGCCATCACGAGCCCATAAGTTCGTCGGGCAGCATCGCGAGTATCCATGCCGCTGCGTTGCGACCGGATGCGGCCCGCCCTACACTTGGCTACGCGCATCGCGCGCGGGAGCAACGTGTCATGGTCGAAGTCCTCGTCATTCTCCAGCTATCCATATCGGCCGCCGAGCGCGATGCCGTCATGCGCGCCGCCCCGCCGACGCAATCCATCTCGAACCGCGTATACGTGAGCACCGCGGATGCTTCGGCCGTTCCACGCATCGCGTCGATGCACGGCGTCGCCAGCGTGCTGACGCACGCGGAATCGTCGGTGAAGCAGTCGAACGGGCTCGACGATACGGAAGCGCTTTTCGTCGATGCATGGATGTCGCGGCTCGGCCAGGTCAAGACGCGCCGTGGCGATCAGCTCGACTGGGACACGCCGCCGATGCAACCGCCCGATCCGAAGCGGTGACGCATCGGCCGCGTGGACCCCTAGCCCATCGCGCTCAGGAAACCGATCCGCCTCCGAGTGCTTCCATCGTGAGTTCCGGTTGCGGCGCGGGCGCATCGCCGGGTTGCGGACTGCCGCCGAAGTATCCGCCGCCGAACGCGTTGCCGCCGCCGGCGGTAGGGGTGCGGGTCGCGGTCGAAGTCGACGCGAGGCCGCCGCCGTTCGACGAACCGCCGCCGACGCCCGCGAGCCTGCCCGAATCCGGGGCCGATACCGCCGTGCCCTCGCCGTTCACGCTCCCCATTCCATAGCCCGCTTCCCCTGCCAGCGTGGCTGCGCCGGGACCGCCCTTGCCATCCTCGTAAGAATCGAACGCCGATGCCGATGCGCTCGCCATGCCGCCGTAAGAAGCCGCGACCGATGATGGCGTCGGACTCTGCGCGCCGGAGCCCGGCACCACGTCGAGATCGACGAGCCGCATGCCTTGCGCCGATACCTCTTCCCATTTCGCGACGAAGTGCTGCCAGTCGGCGCCGGACCACAGGTAGTACGCATCCGCGCCGGGCAGCCAGACGCCCGAGAAGCGCTGACCTTGCGCGGACTGCGTGATCTCGATATCGACGAGACGCAGATTCTGCTGGGCGAGCTCCTGCCACTTCGCGACGAAGTTGTTCCAGTCCGCATTGACCCAGAGATAATGACCGCCCGTGCCCTGCCGCCACACGCCGAAGAAGCGCTGCTCGTTGCCCACATCGACGATCTTGAGATCGATGAGACGAAGGTTCTGATCCGCGAGCTGCTGCCACTTCGCGACAAAGCTGTTCCAGTCGGCGTTGATCCAGAGATAGTAGCCATCGTCGCCGGGCAGCCAGACGCCCGAATACAGCAGCGTGCCGTTGACGTTCTGCACTTCGAGATCGACGAGCCTCAACCCCTGGGCGCCCAGCTCCTGCCATTTGGTGATGAAGTCCGCCTGATTCGCGTTGACCCAAAGGTAATAGCCGCCCGTGCCCTCGCGCCAGACGCCGTGGAATCGCTCGGAACCGTTCTCGCGCGTGATCTTGAGATCGGCGAGACGCAGATTCTGCTCCGCGAGTTGCTGCCATTTCGCGACGAAACTGTTCCACGATGCGTTGACCCACAGATAGTGCGCGTCGTTGCCCTGCCGCCATACGCCGGTGTAGGTCTGTGTAACGAGCGGAAAGCCGAGATGGAACGGCGTGTGCACGCACATGTTCCAGGTGTTGCCCTTCATCAGACAATCGACGCCGCCCCCTGGCGCGCAATTCGCGCAGTTGGCGTTCGGTTTGAAGTACACGCCCCACGATCCGCCGCAGTTGCAGCCGCTCGCCGCGTATTCGTCCGGCGCGCCGAAAATGTGCCCGCTTTCGTGCGCGAATACGCGGTCGATGTTGTCGGGGCCCCATCCATCGTTGTCGTAGTTCATCACGAGACGCGGGCCGCCGATCGACGCATAAGCAAAATGCCCGAGCGGATACTTGGTGAAGAAGCCGCAATATGTCCAGTCGGTGCCGAGATCGGTGCGCAGCTTTTCGATGTACGCCGTCACCGCGCCCATGCCCGTGCCGTAGCCGAGCTGCGTCATCGCGGGATCGCGCCACAGCGTCTCTTTTTCATCGAAAGTCAGCGTGTCCGCGCCGGGCTGCACCTCCACCGCGACGATCTTGATGTCGTACTTGAAGGTCAAGCCTTCCGGGTTTTGCGTCGCCAGCCAGCTCAGTCCGTTCTGCACTTCGGCGACGACCTTCGTACGCTCGTCCTGCGAAAACTTGAGATTGTCGTTCGGTCCTTCCACGATCACGATTCCCACCGCGACCGAGCCGGTCAGACGCTGGCTCGTCGGCGCGCCCGCCTGCGCCATCGCCCTTTCGGCGCGCTCCCTGGAGTCTTCGGGCGGCGTACACGAATACTGCATTTCCTCGCTGGAATCCCACGATTCGCCCTCGCGCGGACGCGATGACTTCGCGGTCCGATACGCGCTCGATTCGCGCAAGGCGAACGCGTTGTAGCCCAACTGCTCCGTCGCCGACAGCGAGTCGACCACCATCGCGGATGCCTGCAGCGATTCGTACGCCAGCGCCTTTGCGGCGGGTTCCGCCGATTCCTCCATCACGATCACGCGCGAACCGTAGACATGCACGACACGGCGGCTCGATGTGGATTCGGGATGACGCCGCGCCTCGGCGAATGCGCCTGTCTCGGGCAAGATCACGACACGTTCACGAATGTTGATATCACCGGCCATTTCAACCTCCTTTGAAGAGATAGGGATTTCCTGGAAGGCCATTGAGTAAGGGGTCTTCAGGAAGCGCGTGTTGAACACGCTCGTCGTCTGCGCGCCATCAGGTCAGCTCGCAGTGATCGGGATGCCGAAGAAATACAGCCTCGATCGAAGGGACGCGCCGTGATACGGCGCCCATGATTCGCGTTCTTCGTCAGAATGGGCGCAACGGTTTTTTGAGGGCCGCATTGCGAAGATCGTCCGCTTACCTTGCAGCGCGCGTTTTTATCGGCACCTTAGGTAAGACGCGTTCGCTCGGCCCGATTGAAAGCCTAGTAATCTTTCGATGCGATTTTTATTCTTTTTTCGCGCCGTTCCAGTGGCCTTTCGACGCGGGAGGCCGACTCACACCCGGAGGATCAAACGATGACGAAGTACCTAATCTCCTTCCCTGCATCGGCGATGAACGTCTCCGATGAAGACATCGACGCGGTCGGCGAAGCGGCACGCGCGGTCATCAGAGAGGCGAAGGAAGCGGGCGTCTATGTGTTCGGCGGTGGTATCAATGGGAACGTGACGCCGCTGATGGTCGCCGCCGACGGCACCGTCACGAACGGGACGTATCCGCAGACGAAAGAGTTCGACGGCGGCTTCTGTGTGCTGGAACTTCCATCGCGCGAAGCGGCCGTCCAATGGGCCGCTGACATCGCCAAAGCCTGCCGCTGTGCGCAGGAACTCCGCGAGTTCGGGTACGACCCGGAGAGCTGACACGCTCAACCAAGTCGACGACTGCCGCCACCTTGTATCGCAACGTATCGGCGGCGGCTGCGGATACGCGCGATTACACAACGCCTCGATTTCGACACGCACGGGATACGTCGGCGCGCTTCAATACGTCCATCGCGCAGCAGTGAGCCGCGCCAGCAGCGGGATCGCCGTATTACGTATGCAACGCGATCCGAGCCGAACGATCGTGTTCGAAGCGCAGTACGCGTGACGGAGTCGGCCGCCGAAATAGCTTCGCCTTCATCAGGAGTTCTCATGTCATATAACAAGACGCTTCCCAAGTCGCCGTCGCGCCGCCGCTTCGTCGAGGTTGCGGCGGCCGGTATCGCAGCGGCATCGCTGAACAAGCTCGCGTTTGCTGAACCGAACTCATCGATCGTCTCAGTCGCGAAGACCGCGAATAACGACAAGGAAGCGATTCGTCCGCTTCGCGTGCATGTTCCCGAAGCGCAACTCACCGATCTTCGCCGCCGCATCAAGGCAACGCGCTGGCCCGAGCGCGAGACCGTTTCCGACGAATCGCAAGGCGTGCCGCTCGCGATGATGCAGGAACTCGCGCGCCACTGGTCCACGGACTACGACTGGCGCAAGTGCGAGGCGAAACTGAACGGCTATCCGAATTTCATCACCGAGATCGACGGGCTGGACATCCACTTCATCCACGTTCGCTCGAAGCACGAGAACGCGATGCCGCTCATCGTCACGCACGGATGGCCCGGATCGGTGATCGAGCAATTCAAGATCATCGATCCGCTGACCAATCCCACGGCACACGGCGCGAGTGCGTCGGATGCGTTTCATCTGGTGATCCCGTCGCTGCCGGGCTATGGCTTCTCGGGCAAGCCGACGGCGACCGGCTGGGGACCCGAGCGCACCGCACGCGCGTGGGTCACGCTCATGAAGCGGCTCGGATACGACAAGTTCGCGGCGCAAGGCGGCGACCTCGGCGGCGTGGTCGCCAACGTGATGGGCAAGCAGGCGCCGCCCGAGTTGCTCGGCATTCACGTCAACTTCCCGGCGACCGTTCCCGCCGATATCGCCAAAGCGCTGCAGGCAGGCGATCCGCCACCTGCGGGCCTCAACGATGAAGAAAAGCACGCGTACGAGCAGCTTGCCAGCGCCGCAAGAAAACGCCGGGCGTACGCGCTGGAAATGGGCACGCGCCCGCAAACGCTCTACGGCATCGCGGATTCGCCGACAGGTCTTGCCGCATGGCTGCTCGATCATGGCGACGGCTACGTGCAGCCTGCGGCGGCGCTGACTTCGGCGGTGTTCGGGCGCGACGTCAACGGCGAATCATCAGGGGCGATGACGCGAGACGACATTCTCGACGACATCACGCTCTACTGGCTGACGAACACGGGTGTCTCGTCCGCGCGCTTCTACTGGGAATCGCACTTCAACTTCCTTGCGGCCGCCGACGTATCGGTTCCCGCGGCCGTGAGCGTGTTCCCGCGCGAGAACTATCAGGCGCCGCGAAGCTGGACGGAGCGCGCTTATCACAACCTCATCTGGTACAACCGGCTCGACAAGGGCGGACACTTCGCGGCGTGGGAACAGCCGGACCTGTTCGCCGGGGAAGTGCGTGCGGGGTTGAGGTCGTTGCGCACGTGAGCGCGTGCTCGGCTACATCGCAAGACGAACGTTCAGCGCGTCGACGGCATGTCCGCGATCGCATCCCGCTTCATGATCCACGGCTAATAAGCGATGCGCGTAACCACGCTGAAGGACATATCGTTCTGTTCCAGGCGTGCAGTCATTGCCTCGCGTGCGTCCGCATTGGTCGGAACGTCCAGGTAGCTCTTGCCCGCAAAGCCCGGCTCGAAACTTACTTCGGCTTCGTCGGCAATCGCCTGAAGAATCTCATGCTCGGCGGATTGAACGAGCTGGTCGTCATCGGTATGGCTTACTGCGAAGCAGGTGAGCATCGTTTGACCCCTTGCGATTGTGCTGTGACGCTGATGCGTCTCGACTGCGAAACGGGCGAGCGCCTGCGTGGCGCACATGTGCCGACGCATCTATTGTCGCCTCGGATGAGCGACATGATTACTCGACAAAAAGTCAGTGGTGCCGAGATCGAAACAGGCGGAATACAGTCAGCTTCCTCGTAAATTGCCGGGCTAGAGTTTTGGGCTCGTGTACGGCCGATGGCACCGATCGGCCGATTCGCGACATCGCGTGAATGAAACAGCGGCGAGCGGTACTTTCGAACCGCTCGCCGCCCGCCATACCGCCATTCGTTGCGCCGCGTTCCTTACTTCTGAACGACGACAGCCTTGTTGAACGAACCGCCCTGCGTGATCGCAGCCGCATTGCCGATACCGCTCTGAGTCACGGAGCCGTAGTTGGCGTTGCCGATCTGGACGATCGAAGCCGTGTTATACGCACCGGTTTGCGAAGCATCCGCGGAGTTGAAGTAGCCGACTTGCGTTAGCGTCATGTCTTCGTGCGAGCCCGACTGCTTGCCCTTCGCTTCGTTGAAGCCGCCGCCCTGACCGGCCAGCAGCGTCGATTCAAACGCGCCTTGTTGCGTCAGATCCATGTTGTTGTTCGAACCGACCTGAACCGCGGCTGCCAGGTTGCTGCCGCCATCCGTCTGATGAACGGCCGCCGTGTTGCGATCGCCCGCCTGAACGACATACGTGTGATCGTTGGCTTCGCGATACTGATCGACGTATGCCGTGTTGTAGGCCGAGCCGGTTTGCAGGATCGTCGTCGTTTCGTTGGTCGCGTTGCCTTGCGTCACCTGCGCATAGTGCGGTGCGCCTGCGCCGCTCTGGTCGATGGTGGTCGTGTTGCCGCCGCCGTTTTCCGAATGCACTTGCGCGCGGGCGAAGTCGGCCTGCCTGATCGACACGTTGTCGCCGATTTCCGAAACCTGCTCGATCTTGCCGTCGTTATGATCGCCGATCTGATCGATGCGAGCCGAGTTGTAGCCGCCATTCGTCTGCGTCACGGTCGCGATGCCGTTCTTGTTGCCTTGCAGGATGCCGACGCGGTTGCCGATCGTGGTCGTCTGCGTGACCGTCGCTTTTGCGCCGTCGCTCACGCCTGCCGTCTTGCCGGTGCCTTGATCGATGTTGACCGTGTTCCAGCTCGAGCCGGTGCGATTGATGGTCGCCGAGTCGTTCTTGCCGAATTGCGTGACCGTGTCCTTGTCGTACGACGAAGCCGTCTGCGTCACGTTCACGGTGCTGTTGCTGCCCGTTTGCTTGATGGTGGTCTTTTCACCGATCGCCTGCTGCTGCGTGAGCGTCGCGCTCAGCTTCGATTCGCCCGAAACGCGTGCCGCGTTTTGCTGGATGTCGGTCACGTTGGCGCCGCCGTTGCTCGAAGTAACGGTCGCGCTCGAACCGTCGCCGTTCTGCTGGACCTTCACGCGGTCATGGCTGGACGCCGTCTGCGTCACGCCAGCAGTGTTGCCGTTGCCGTACTGCTCGACGATCGCGCCTTCGCCGACCGACGCTGCAAAAGCCGACGTCGATGCCAATGCTGCCAGACCCATAGCGATGATGATTGCCTTCACTTTCATTTTTATGCCTCGTTGACTTGATGTTTTTTGCACGTAGATTCGTAACCTGACGGACGTCAACCCCCGCTGACGCCCGGCCCTGCACACTCACACACCTACCTGTACTGCTTGGTCTCCTCGCCTGCCTACTTCATCAGAACCGCAGCCCGGGCGCCGCCCGTCTGCATAACCGATAATCCTGAACCGTTCCTGCTCTGCAAGATCGAAATCTCGTTGTTGTTGCCAAGCTGCGTCACCGACGACGACATCGAATTCCCGACCTGCGTGACCGTTGCTTCGTTACCGCTGCCGTTCTGCATCGCGATCGACCGGTTGTACTGACCCGACTGATATCCGGCGTAAAGATTGGCGGCGCCGCTTTGCTGAAGCACGGTCCAGTTGTCGTTGCCGGCCTGCGCCGTCGCCGCCGCGTTCGCGATGCCGATCTGATTGGCCATCAAGCCGTTATGTCCGGCCTGAATCGCGTCGAGACGATTACCCTGGCCGTGTTGCGACACGCGAGCGACTTGCGTCGCGCCGCCGAAGCCCGGTTCCGGCGGACCGAAATCCGAGACCGACGACAGGTCCGCCGCATACACCGCGAGCGAGACGACCGCGCCGAGCGCCGCGCACACAGCGACCTTCGATGCGCGCATTGGCGCACGCGATGCTTTCATGCTGATCTCCTTCGCTGAGACTGATTAACTGCCGATGGTCTTCGGCGGATCGATTCTCACCGGGCTATACGACGGATTCACGTCTTCCATCGTCTGCGCGTAGCCCTGGTTTTCCTGCAGATATCGCTGCATCGTCGGGTCGTACCAGTCCTTCGTGTCCTTGAGCGCCCACGACTGGTTCGCGACGCCTTGCACGATCAGATGCACGAGCGCCGATTCGATCGCTTCGTTCACGCACAGCTGCTGCGGCTCGTTGCGCGTCATGCCGGCTTCGGCCTGCAACAGATCCTTGAAGCCGATGAAGCGATACACGCCGGTATCGACCTGAATCGAATAGATGGTCTTGGTCGTCGACACGCTGTTGAGTATCGTGCCGTTGCGGATATCCACGGCGCGCAGGTTCACCGTCACTTGATCCACGCGATATTGTTGGGATGCCGAAATACCCAGATACGCGATGCCCGCGCCGCCCGTGCGAATGTTCGTGTCGTAACCGACGATGCCGCCTTCCAGCACGATGCTCGCCGGTGCGAGAGCGCCGATCTGCGGTATCGCGTTCTTTTTGTCGTCCGGCGTTTCCAGCGCGCGCATGATCTTGCGTTCGGTCAGGAGGTCCTGAAGGTTTTCGCGCTCGACGGGCGTGAACCAGCCGGAATCGCGCATCGCCTTCACGAGAAACGAAGCGCCGCCCTGCGTCACCTGCGACGAGAACGAGCTGTCCGGCGACGGCTTGTACTGGCCCGTCAGATCGCGAAAACCGTACACGGCCGCGACGATGCGCCCTTTCGGCGGCGGCAGGTGCGTGAGGTCGCGCGTCACGCGCGTCGGCGGCGTGAGCGTCGCGTTGCCCGCCGAAGGCATCGGCGTCGTGACGCAGCCGGTCAACAGCATCGTTGCAAGGAGCGTGGCGCCCAGTGCCGCGCGCGTCGCCAGTGTCGTGATAGCTTCTTTGTTCATGTCGTATGCGCGCTCGCGTTACTGTCCGTTGCCGACGACGAAGGTCGTCGAGGCACCCGTGGTCTTGTCGGTCGTCGTCACTTGCAGATTGCCGCCGGTAACTTGCGTGATCGCGATCGAGAAGTTGCCCGTGTTGATCGTGCCGGGATGCAGCGTGCCGTCCGTGCCGACGATCGAGCTCGATATCGACGACGCGACGCGCGACAGAATCGCCTGCTGCAATTGCGTGTTGAACTGGTCGAGCGTGGACTGGCTGCTCGTACCGAGGTTCTCCGTCGACGGATCCTTGTACTTGTTCTGCGCGTTCGCCTCGTTGAGCAGATTCGTCCCGTTCAGCGGATTGCCGCCGAAGTTCGGATTCACCGGTTCATACACAAGCGATGTGGCTTGCGCGGCGATAACCGGCATCGCAAGCGCGCAAGCGAGCAACGCGCGTTTCAAGAGCGCATTCGTTTTCATTGCGGTTTCCCCGTATTTTCTGGCCTTACTGCATCGATTTTCTTATGATGCGATTTTTTTATAGTTCGTCCATCGCCATGTCGGCGTCGCGGAACAGCAGACGGGTCAGGTCCGCCTGCATCACGTTCTGAAAGGCGATCTGCGCCGCGCCTTCGGCAATCGGCTTCACGTTCGAGCGCGCAATCGGCAGGAACGCCTGGAACACGCGACGCTGGCCGTACTCCACCCACACGAGACTGCCGTAGCGCGGCGACGGCCGCTCGTGCACCGAAACGATGTAGCGCTCGGACAGCGGGATGGCGCCCCAGGCCTGCGCGAACCAGGTGTAGAAGTCCTGCCCCGCGAGCGTCACCGTGTCGGTCGTGACCACGCCGCCGAGCGTATCGTCGAGCGCTTGCTTGCCTTCGATATCGACGGTGCGCGAGCGTGCCGTGCCGGCGAGGGTGGCGCTCTTGTCGAGCGACGATGCGGCATTCACCGTGCCGCGCGGCGTGAGAGGCGCGCCATTGGCGGCCGGCAATTCGCCGGTGTTGCCGACCGGACCGGGCGTCGGCGTGCTGGGCAGCGAGATGAGCGGTTGAGCCCGAGACGCCGTGTTCACGTGCGCGGCCGGCTGCGTTTCCGCATCCTGCGCATTCGCATTGATCGCGCCGATCGAAACCCCGATGCACACTGCGATGACCCGCCCTTTGACAGGCGCGTTGTTCTTCTCACGCTGCATGACTTCCCCGTATGTCTTTGGCCGCTATGGTGCTGCCTTCAGACGGTCTGTTTTAAACGCTTCGTTTTTATTTGTACGACGAGACGGATTCTCCGTAATAACCGGTAATGGCAATGTTGTCCGCGCCACATTCATGCCAAGAAAATCGCAAGCAACGACGCATCGGCTGAAAGCGTTGCGCCGATGTTTTCGCGCGTCTACCCAAGGAAACGTTTGCTGGCAACCAGGGACGACGCCCGATGTTGGTGCAGCCGATACATCAAACGTGCGCCGCTTTCACCGCGGATGGGCAATGCGCTCCGTCCGAACCTGCGCAACGCCGCCAGCAGCCATAAAAACTATTGGCACGATTCCCGCTTAGAGGGGATGGCAAGGAGCCGGCGCATCATCCGGTTCATCGAACAATCTGGAAATGGACGGCTAGGGTTCCGGTCTGCTTCACGCGGATGCTGGTCCGAGAGCTGTCGACCTCAGGCGAGGTTACACGGCGGGATAAAAGCCCGGGAGAGAACGCGATGAGTCGCGCTGCTCCCTTGCCGTCGCCAACCGTCTCCTTCGAGGTCAACCTCATGCGCAAGCTCGCTCGCTTTCTTGGCATCGCCGCACTCTCCGTCGCCGCTTTCGCGTCCAGCGCCGCATCCGCCGCGCCGCGCAACGACTTCAAGGTCTGCTGGACTATCTACGCGGGCTGGATGCCGTGGGGCCAGGCCAAGACGCAGGGCATCGTCTCCAAGTGGGCGAAGAAGTACGGCATCAACATCGATGTCGTCCAGCTGAACGACTACGTCGAGTCCATCAATCAATACACGGCCGGCAAGTTCGACGGCTGCGCGATGACCAACATGGACGCGCTCACGATCCCGGCTTCGGGCGGCGTGGACTCGACGGCGCTGATCGTCAGCGATTACTCGAACGGCAACGACGGCGTGCTCATGAAGGGCAAGGGCAAGCAGATCGCCGATCTCAAAGGCCAGCAGATCAACCTCGTCCAGTTCTCGGTCTCGCATTATCTGCTCGCACGCGCACTCGAAAGCGCGCACATGAGCGAGCGCGACCTCAAGGTCGTCAACACGTCCGACGCCGATATCTCCGGCGCATTCGCCACGCCCACCGTGCATAACACGGTCACATGGAATCCGATGCTCGCCGACCTGAAGGCGCAGCCGAACGTCACCGAAGTCTTCGACTCCAGCAAGATTCCCGGCGAGATCATGGACATGATGGTCGTCAATACGAAGACGCTGAAGGACAACCCGGCGCTCGGCAAGGCATTGACCGGCGCATGGTTCGAGATGGTCGCGCTGATGCACGGCGATTCCCCCGAAACCACGAGCGCGCTGACTTCGATGGCCAAGGCGTCCGGCACCGATCTCGCCAACTTCAAAGGCCAGCTCTCGACCACCGCCCTCTTCTACACGCCGAAGGCCGCGCTCGAATTCGTGACCAGCCCCGACATGCCGAAGATCATGACGCGCGTCGCCAAGTTCTCGTTCGATCACGGCCTGCTGGGGCAAGACGCGAAGAGCGCGGATGCCGTCGGCATGGCGTTCGACAAGGGCGTCGTCGTCGGCAACAAGAACAACGTGAAGCTGCGCTTCGATCCGGCCTACGTCGAGATGGCGGCGGCCGGCAAGCTCTGAGCGCTTCAGGTTCTACTACATGGCGGTCAACATGCGACTCATCAATCGACATCCGAGCAGGACCGGCGCGCTGATGCTGTTACTGCTGCCGTTCGTCGTGCTGCTCGCGGTGTATTTCACCGGCTCTTCGATGCGGCTCGCCGACAATCCCGACGACAAGCTGTTGCCGAGCGCGACGCAGATGAGCGATGCGATGAAGTCCGCCGCCTTCGCCGAAGACAAACGCACCGGCGAGTATCTGCTCTGGACCGATACCGCGTCGAGCTTGCGAAGGCTCGGCATCGGGCTCGTCGTGAGCGCGGCGATCGCGCTCGTTGCGGCCATCGCGACGGGATCGTTTCCGCTCGCAAGCGCGACGCTTTCGCCGTTCATCACCGTCATATCGATGGTGCCGCCGCTCGCCGTGCTGCCGATTCTCTTCATCGTCTTCGGTCTCGACGAACTGTCGAAGGTCGTGCTGATCGTCATCGGCATCACGCCGATGATCATTCGCGATCTGCACGCGCGCGCCGCTGAAATCCCGGCCGAGATGTGGATCAAGGCGCAGACGCTCGGCGCGAACAGTTGGACGCTTGTTCTGCGGCTCGTGCTGCCGCAGCTTCTGCCGCGTCTGCTCGTCGCGATCCGGCTTTCGCTCGGCGCCGCATGGCTCTTTCTCATTGCAGCGGAAGCGATCGCATCGACCGACGGGCTTGGCTATCGCATCTTTCTCGTGCGGCGCTATCTGTCGATGGATCTCATTCTTCCCTACGTCGCGTGGATCACGCTGCTCGCGTGGCTCACCGACGAACTGCTGCGTCGACTCACGCAGTGGTGCTTTCCGTGGTACGGCGGAGGCGCGCGATGATCGTCGTTCGCAACGTATGGAAAAACTACGGCGATCAGGTCGTGCTGGAACGGCTGAATCTCACCGTGAAGGAAGGCGAATTCTGTTCGATGGTCGGCGCGTCCGGCTGCGGCAAGTCCACGTTTCTGCGCCTGCTGCTCGGACAGGAACGGGCGACGCGCGGCGAGATTCTGCTCGACGGCGAACCGTTTCCCGCCGAACCGGACGCGCATCGCGGCGTCGTGTTTCAGCGCTACTCGGTCTTCGATCATCTGAGCGTGCTGCGCAACGTGATGCTCGGTCTCGAACTGCCGCGCGCGAAATTCACGGGACGGCTCTTCGGCGCACAACGACGCGCCGCACGCGACGAAGCCGCCGCGATGCTCGAACGCGTGGGTCTTGGCGCGGCGCTCGACAAGTATCCGCAGCAACTTTCGGGCGGCATGCAGCAACGGCTCGCCATCGCGCAGGCGCTGATGATGAAGCCGCGCGTGCTGCTGCTCGACGAACCCTTCGGCGCGCTCGATCCCGGCATCCGCAAGGACATGCATGTGCTGTTGTCGGAGTTGTGGCGCGAATCGAAGCTCACGATTTTCATGGTCACGCACGACCTCAAGGAAGGCTTCACGCTCGGCAGCCGCGTGCTCGTCTTCGACAAGGTGCGCGTCGATCCGCAAGCGCCCGGTGCGTACGGCGCGCGCATCACCTACGACATTCCGCTCGACCGCACGCGCGCCTCGGCATCGGCGGTGCATATGGCGCAGGCCGCGGTGCAGGGCGCATCCAGCATCGAACTCGTCTCCGACTAAAGGAAGCTCCACGCCATGACAGTGTTACTCGAAGAAACGGTCCCCGGTGGCGGTCATACATCGCTGATCGTCAAGCGCGGACAGTCGCTCTGCATCACCGATATTCGCGGCGGCGCGAACGTCAGCGTGATGATGGTCAACGCGGCCGAAAAGAGCGAGCGGCTCAATCTGCCGGATTCGCTGAAGTGCCAGCACACCGCGAAGCTCACCACGGGCCATTGCCTCTATTCCGACATGGGGCGCGTCCTGGCCGCCATCGTTGCGGATACATGCGGCTGGCACGACAGCATCGGCGGGGTATCGAATGCGCAGGAAGTGTTCGAACGATACGGCGCGGGCCGCTATCAGGAGTTGCGCAACGGCTTCTATCGCAATGGCACCGACAACCTGCTCGTCGAGATGAGCAAGTGGGGCCTCGACGTTTCCGACCTGCTGATGACGCTCAATCTCTTCAGCCGCATCGACGTGACGAGCGATGGCGCGCTCGCCTTCGTGCCCGGCAATTCGAAAGCGGGCGATTACGTCGAACTGTATGCGCCGATGAACACGCTCGTCGTGCTGACCGCGATCCAGCATCCGCTCGACCCGCATCCCGAATACTCGCCGAAGCCCGTCAAGCTGGAACTGAAGGAATCGCATCCCGAAGTCGCGGAAATCTGCCGTACCGCATGCGAAGAGAACGTGCGCGGCTTCATCAACACCGAACGCTTTTTCCTTTGAGCGAACCTGAGAGATGAGCAACATGACCCAAGCGCTTACCGTCAGTGAAAAACATCCAGAAAGCGCGGTGTATCGCGAAACGCTCGCCGCGGGCGAACCGTGGCTGCATGAAGTGAAAGCGGGGCAGACGCTGCGCATCGTCGATCTGGAGGGCAATCAGGCCGTCGATACGCTCTTCTACAGCCTTCACGATCCGCGCGAACGCTTCGATCCGCAACGCACGTTGCGTCGGCAGCAGAGCCTCTATCTGACGTCCGGCTCGGTGCTGTATTCGAATCTCGGCAATCCGATGCTGACGATCGTCGCCGATACCTGCGGCCGTCACGACACGCTCGGCGGCGCATGTGCGCAAGAGAGCAACACGGTGCGTTATGCGCTGGAAAAGCGCTACATGCATAGCTGCCGCGACAACTTCCTGCGTGCATGCGCGCACGACGGACGGCTCGCGAAGCGCGATATCGGCGCGAACGTCAACTTCTTCATGAACGTGCCGGTGACTGCCGAAGGCGGCCTGACCTTCGAAGACGGCATCTCGGCGCCGGGCAAGTATGTCGAGCTGCGCGCGGAGATGGACGTCATCGTGCTGATCTCCAACTGTCCGCAACTGAACAATCCGTGCAACGCCTATAACCCGACACCCGCGGAGCTGATCATATGGAACTGAAGCGCATTCGCAGCTGGATCTATCACGTCATGCTCGTTCGCTCGGGACGCTGCTGCACGACCACGCGCGAACAACTGAACCGAAGCTATCGCTGAAGCGATCGCGGCCGCGGACGACCGCGGCTCGCCATGCTCACGGCGGGACGGCCCGCCTCCGAACGACCCTTCCCTTTCCATGTTCGAGAAGATCCTGATTGCGAATCGCGGGGCGATCGCCTGCCGCATTCTCAGAACCTTGCGCGCGCTCGATGTCACCGGCATCGCCGTGTATGCCGAAGCGGATCGCGCTAGCCGCCATGTAAGCGAAGCCTCGATTGCGCATTCGCTCGGCGACGGTCCCGCCGCGACGACCTATCTCGACACGGCGAAGATCCTCGACATCGCGCGTGCCGAAGGCGTGCAGGCGATTCATCCCGGCTACGGCTTTTTGTCGGAGAACGCGGCGTTCGGCGAAGCGTGCGAAGCGGCGGGCATCGCGTTCATCGGACCGACGCCCGCGCAATTGCGCGCGTTCGGCCTCAAGCACACCGCCCGCGAAATCGCCGCGAAGGAAGGCGTGCCGATGCTCGAAGGCACGGCCCTCCTCGACGACTTGCCGTCCGCGCTCGCTGCGGCAGAGCGCATCGGCTATCCGGTGATGCTGAAGAGCACGGCGGGCGGCGGCGGCATCGGCATGCGCGTGTGCTGGAACGCGGGCGAACTCGGCGCGCATTTCGACGCCGTGCGCCGTCTCGGCGAGAACAACTTCAGCGACGCGGGCGTGTTCCTCGAGAAGTACATCGAGCGGGCGCGGCATCTCGAGGTGCAGGTCTTCGGCGACGGCCAAGGCGACGCCATCGCATTGGGCGTGCGCGACTGCTCGGTGCAGCGGCGCAATCAGAAAGTGCTCGAAGAAACGCCCGCGCCATCGTTGCCCGAAGGCGTATCGGCTGCGCTGTGCGATGCCGCGATCCGTCTCGCGAAGGCCGTCGATTACCGGTCGGCCGGCACGGTCGAATTCGTCTACGACAGCGCGGCGGAACGGTTCTATTTCCTCGAAGTGAACACGCGTTTGCAGGTCGAGCACGGCGTCACCGAGCAGGTCTGGGGCGTCGATCTCGTCCGCTGGATGATCGAACTCGCCGCTGGAACGCTCGCGCCGCTTTCCTCGCTGATGGCGGGCCTGAAGCCGCGCGGCCACGCGATCCAGGCGCGCCTGTACGCGGAAGATCCGGGCCGCGACTTCAAGCCGAGCCCCGGCCTCGTGACCGATGTCGCCTTCCCCGTAGCCGATGGCCGCGCGCTGCGCATCGATACGTGGATCGAAGCCGGATGCGAAGTGCCGCCCTACTTCGATCCGATGCTCGCGAAAATCATCGCGTGGTCGCCGACGCGCGACCAAGCGCGCCACGCGCTCGACGAGGCGCTCGCGAACACGCGGCTTTACGGCGTGGAGACGAATCGCGACTATCTGCGGCAGATCATCGGCGACGCGCCGTTCGCGTCGGGCGAGGCGTGGACGCGCTGCCTCGAAGCGCTGAAGTATCGCGCGAGCACGATCGACGTCGCGAGCGGCGGCACGCAGACGACGGTGCAGGACTATCCGGGCCGGCTCGGCTATTGGGCGGTCGGCATTCCGCCGTCGGGACCGATGGACGACCGCTCGATGCGCCTCGGCAATCGTCTCCTCGGCAACGCCGCCGACGCCGCCGCGCTCGAAGTGACGATGAGCGGCCCGACGCTGCGCTTCAATACCGATGCGGTGATCGCGATCACGGGCGCTGACATTCCCGTCACGCTCGACGACATCGCGCAGCCGATGCACACCAGCATCCATGTCGCGGCGGGCTCGACGCTCGCGCTCGGCACCATTCGCGGCGCGGGCGCGCGTGCCTATCTCTGCGTGCGCGGCGGCTTCGATGTCGCGTCGTATCTCGGCAGCCGCAGCACGTTCACGCTCGGCCAGTTCGGCGGACACGGAGGACGCGCGATCCGCGCCGGCGACGTGCTGCACGTCTATCCGCTCGGCGACGCGCAAGCAGGCGCGACGCTCGGCGATGCGCTGCGCCTCGAACCTGTTCGCACGATCCGCGTCATCTACGGCCCGCATGGCGCGCCCGAGTATTTCAGCGCGGCGTATATCGAACGCTTCTTCGATACCGAATGGGAAGTGCACTTCAATTCGAGCCGTACCGGCGTGCGCCTGATCGGGCCGAAGCCCGAATGGGCGCGCGAGGACGGCGGCGAGGCGGGCCTGCATCCGTCGAATATTCACGACAATCCGTATGCCGTCGGCGCGATCGACTTCACCGGCGACATGCCCGTGATCCTCGGCCCCGACGGCCCGAGCCTCGGCGGTTTCGTGTGTCCGGTGACGATCATCGAAGCGGACTTGTGGCAGATCGGCCAGTTGAAGGCGGGCGACAAGGTGCGCTTCGTTTCCGTCGAGATCGGCGAAGCGCGTCGGGCCGCGCGGCGGCGGCGTCGTGAAATCGAATCGCTCGATATCGAACGCGGCGAAGTGACCGAACGACGTGCGGCGCTGACCTCGCCCATCGTGCTCGATAGCGGATCGGGCCGCGAAAGGCTCGTCGCGCGCGTGTCCGGCGATACGCATCTGCTGCTCGAAATCGGCCCGGCGGAACTCGATCTCGTATCGCGCTTTCGCGGTCATGCGCTGATGCAGTCGCTCGAATCGCAGGCGCTTCCCGGCGTGGTCGATCTGACGCCGGGCATCCGCTCGCTGCAGATTCATTACCGGCCCGACGACTTGCCGCTCGCGCGTCTGCTTGCGATCGTCGAAGAAGCGTGGGCGCAAGTGCTGCTGCAAGGCGATCTGCGCGTGCCGTCGCGCATCGTGCATCTGCCGCTTTCGTGGGACGACCCGGCGTGCAGGCTCGCGATCGACAAGTACATGACGACGGTGCGCAAGGATGCGCCGTGGTGCCCGAGCAATCTGGAGTTCATCCGGCGCATCAACGATCTCGATTCCATCGATGCCGTCAGAAAGATCGTCTTCGATGCGAGCTATCTCGTGATGGGTCTCGGCGACGTGTATCTCGGCGCGCCGGTCGCGACGCCGCTCGATCCGCGTCATCGTCTGGTGACGACGAAGTACAACCCGGCGCGAACGTGGACGGCGGAGAACTCGGTCGGCATCGGCGGCGCGTATCTGTGCGTGTACGGCATGGAAGGTCCGGGCGGATATCAGTTCGTCGGACGCACGCTGCAGATGTGGAACCGCTACGCGCAGACCGCGGATTTCTGCGGCCAGCACTATCTGCTGCGCTTCTTCGATCAGATCCGCTTCTACGAAGTGTCCGCCGACGAACTCATGCGCATTCGCGCGGATTTTCCGCTCGGGCGCTATCCGCTGCGCATCGAGGAAACGGAGCTGTCCTTGCCGGACTATCAGGCGTTTCTCGCAGACGAAGCGTCGAGCATCGATGCGTTCCGCACGCGTCAGCAAGCGGCGTTTCAGGCCGAACGCGAGCGCTGGCGCGAAGCGGGCGCATCGGAAGACGCGCAGGATGCGCCACTCGTCGATGACAACGAACTCGCACCGCTCAAGGCTGGCGAAGTCGCCATCGACAGCGAGATCGCGGGCAGCCTGTGGCAAGTGAAAGCGGCCCCTGGCGATGAAGTCGCGGCGGGCGACGTGCTGCTCGTCATCGAGTCGATGAAGATGGAGATTGCCGTCTGCGCGCCGTGCGCGGGCACCGTCGCCGCGATCCATGTCGCGCCGGGTTCTCCGCTGCGCGCGGGACAGCGCATCGCGGTCATCGAACGTCACTGAATCTATCCAACGGAAAACCATGTCGACATTCGATCTGCGTCTCTCCACGCTGCGCCGCGAATATCGCGAAGGCTCGCTCACGCCGCGCAAGCTCATCGCCCGGTTGCGCGACAAAGCCGCCGCGCTCAATCCCGAGTTCAATCTCTTCATCCATCTGCTGACGGAAGAAGAGATCGCGCCTTTCGTCGATCGGCTCGAAGGCCACGATCCGGACAGTTTGCCGCTCTACGGCATTCCGTTCGCGATCAAGGACAACATCGACCTCGCGGGCATCGAAACGACGGCGGGCTGTCCCGCGTTCGCTTACACGCCCGATGAATCCGCGACGCTCGTCGGCCAGTTGATCGCGCTCGGCGCGATTCCGCTCGGCAAGACCAATCTCGACCAGTTCGCGACCGGTCTCAACGGCACGCGCTCGCCGTATGGCAAGTGCCGCAACAGCGTGCATCCCGGGTATCCGTCGGGCGGATCGAGCGCGGGGTCGTCGCTTGCGGTCGCGCTCGGCGTCGCGAGCTTCGCGCTCGGCACCGACACGGCCGGATCGGGACGCGTGCCTGCCGCGCTGAACAATCTCGTCGGCCTCAAACCGACGAAAGGATTGCTCTCGACCGCGGGCGTCGTGCCGGCATGCCGCACGCTCGACTGCGTGACGTTCTTCACGGCAACCGCCGCCGAAGCCAGCGAACTGCTCGCGCTGACCGCGCGGGACGATCCGCGCGACGCATACAGCCGACGCAATCCGCAATGGAACGCGGCGCGTGCGTTCGGCACGCCGCACGCGTTCCGTTTCGGCGTGCCCGCGCAACTGGAGTTCGCGGGCTGCAGCGAAAGCCCCGCATTGTTCGCGCAAACGCGTGCGCTACTCGAAGCGGCGGGCGGCGAAGCGGTCGAGATCGACTTTCAGCCGTTCGTCGAGGCGGCGCAATTGCTGTATCAGGGACCGTGGGTTGCCGAGCGCTATAGCGTGACGGGCGAGTTGATGACGACGCAGCCAGATGCCGTGCTGCCCGTCATTCGCGATGTGCTGGCGAAAGCGCCGGGCGCGACTGCTGTCGAGCTGTTTCGCGCGCAGTATCGGCTTCAGGATCTGAAGGCGCTATGCGATGCATCGCTCGATACGCTCGACTTCGTGCTCACGCCGACGTATCCGCGCCCGGTGACGCTCGCTGAACTGGAGCGCGATCCCATCGGCCCGAATTCGCTGCTCGGCTACTACACGAACTTCATGAACCTGCTGGACTATGCGGCGGTGGCCGCGCCCGCCGGCTTCATGGAGAACGGATTGCCGTGGGGCGTGACCGTCTTCGGCCGCGCGTTCACGGATCAATATCTGCTCGGCGTCGCCGATCTGCTTCAGCGCAGAAGCGGCATGCGCTGCGTCGGGGGAGGCGAAGTCGATGCGAGTCCGCACGGCGCGGCGGCCAACGATCGCATGACGGTCGCGGTATGCGGCGCGCACATGCAGGGCTTGCCGCTCAATCGCGATCTCGTCGCGCGCGGCGCGCGTCTCGTGCGGGCGACGCGCACCGCGCCTTGCTATCGGCTATGCGCGTTGCCCGCATCGGCCGACGGCACGCGCAGGCCAGGCATGTGGCGCGTCGCGGACGATGGCGTCGGCATCGCCGTGGAGGTCTGGGAGATGCCGAGCGCGGAATTCGGATCGTTCCTCGCGACGATTCCTTCTCCGCTCGGGCTGGGCAAGGTCGAGTTGTCGGACGGTTCGTGGACAGCCGGTTTCATCTGCGAGCCGTACGCGGTGCAATCCGCCGAAGACATATCGGCGTTCGGCGGATGGCGCGCGTGGCTCGACGGTCGGCATCTTCAAGCCGCGCCTGGTTGATCGATCGGATTTGTCAACGCGCAGTCTGTAGCGAGCGCAAGGCCCGGCAAAGGAAAAGCGGATTCATGTCGCCAGAGAGGAATCTTGCGCGACGTCGCGGTGAATCCCGCACGCCTTTTTGAGCGAAGCGCCGAAGATGAGCCAGAGTGCGAGCGAGCCTGTCGATACGCCTCCCAGCACGAAGAACGCCGTTGCATAACCGAAATGCTGCGCGAGCACGCCGCCCAGTGCCGGGCTAAGCGCAGCGCCCATGCCCTGCACGGTCATCACGACGCCCTGCCCCACGTTCACCCGTCCGGTTCCCTGCAGCAAGCGCACGACCAACGCGGGGACCGCGACGCTTTGCAGACCCGCGCCGATTCCGTCGAGCGCCTGCACGGGCCACACACCCCATGCCGCGATAAACATTCCCGCCACGAGTCCGCGCGCCGGCAGCGCGAGAAACGTGATCAGGATCACACCCCAGTAGCCGATTCGCTGGATGAGGCGGTTCGCGAAGACCGCCGCGACGACCATCACGAGTTGCGCAATCACGATGGTCTGCGCAGTGAACGCACTCGGATCGCCCTGATGCGCCGCCACGACCGCGAGCCCGTAAAGCGGCAGCATCGCCGCGTTGCCGAGATGGAACATCGCCAGCGAGGCGGCCAGGAGCAAGATGGGCCGGCACGTCAGCAGCACGCGAAATCCGCTCGCCTGTTCATGCCCGGTCGGGGACGAACTGCTCAAGCCGCGCGCGCTGTCGTGATCGATCGCATCGCGCCGGATGAGCAGCGTCGAAATCACCGTCATCGCGCCGAACACGCCCGCGAGCGCGAACACCGCGCCGAACCCATAGCGCCATCCGAGCCAGCCGGACAGTGCGGCGCCTACGACGTTTCCCGCGTGATTGGCCACCTGATTGCGGCCGAACTGCCTGTCGAATCCTTTCTCGCGCACGATTCCCAGCGTGATGCCGGCGACGGCGGGACCGAGCGCAGCGCCCGTGACCGCGGTGAATATCTGCGATGCAGCGACCATCCAGTAGCTGTGCGATACCCATAGCACGAGCGATGCAAGCGTCGTCATCACGCCTGCGATGACGATGACGCCGCGCTTGTGATGCGTCGCATCGACCAATGCGCCAGCCGGGGACGTGGCCAGCATGCCGGCGATGCCGCCCAACGTCATCACGGTCCCGATCGCATCCGCATGCCAGCCGTGCGCCTGCAGGAAAACGCCGAGAAACGGCCCGATGCCCGCCTGCACGTCCGCCATGAAGAAGTTCAGCCCTTCTAACGCATATGAGGGATTCATGGTTCACCAATGACGTCCGTTTCGTTGGGCCTTGGTCGGTTCCGAGCGCGGGCTTCGCTTTGAGACTTTGGGATCGCCCTCAACCGTTTTCGGGCGCGTCGACGAGCTGGGCGATTTCATCGACCTCGATCGTCCGACCATGCCTGTTCCTGACGCCGTGCCCCCAGGCGTGAACATGCGCGCCCGGACTCAGGTAATCGGCCAGCTCGGCCGCGGCGTGCGGTGGCATGCGCAACGAGGTGCCATCGTCGAGCAAGGCGCCGCGCAATTCGCCTTTCGGTCCGAAGAGCGACAGCCGGACCTCGCCCGACGCTTCCATCGCCTTGCGCTCGACATGCGGTCTCTGATGCGTTTCGCCGTTAGCGTGCGGACCTTCGTCGCGAATGAGCACACCGCTTTTCGATGTCAGCGAGACAGCGGCGATGATGTCCGCGTCTCGCGGCTTTGTCCCGCGCACGCGGACCTGATCGCCCGGCGCGACATGCCGCGCGAGTTCCTTCGATAGATGCGGTGGAAAATGAACCTGACGCGAGCCGAGCACGAGGCCGTCGATTTCTCCGTGTGAATTGAGCAGAAAACGTGTCACCTTTCCGCGGGTCTCGGGAAGGCTGGCGGGATCGATCCAATGCATGTTGCTACTCCTGAATGAGCGTGAGTGGGGTAGGTCAGGCTTGCGCCGATCAGGGCGCTGTCGGCGGACGGTCGTAAATCTGCGTGAGATTGCCCGGCGAACCGAACGACGTCGCCTGAAGCGCCGTGCCGTATTGATTGCGCGTGCCATAGCCGCGCGCCGAAACCGTGGCTCCCGTTCGAACCAGGCTTCCGAACTGCTGTGCGACCGGAGGCGTGAGTTTGATGACCGTGCCATCGGAGAGAATCACGCCGTCGGGCTCGCCACGCGGCGCGGTCGTCACGTGCGCCACCTGCCCCTGCGCACTGAGGCGCGAGAGACCGGCGCCGCGCAGTTCCCGCGGAAGTGGTAGCGCGCCGGGCATCGGCGGCTGATCGATCAGTTGCTGTCCACTTCGCGTGTCGGCGATGCGTTGCGCGATGAAGTTGCCGCCTTCATCGCGCCAGCCGCTCAACTGCACGCTGTCGCCTTGGCGAACCGTCGAAGTCAGTTGCGCGCTCATGTGCGGCGGGAACCGTACGAGCGTCCCGTCGCTGGCGAGAAAGCCGTCGACGTCGCCATCGGGATTCGTCAGAAAGCGCGCTACGGTCGCTTGCGTCGTGGTCATCGAGGCCGCGTTGGAGATCGGCCTCGGGGCCAGGCCCGGAGGCCGAGGCGGCGGCGCGTCTGCGGAGACCGGCGGCGGGGGCGGCGGCGCCGTCACAGCGCTCGTTTGCGCTGCGCAACTCGCGCTCATCACGAGGGCGGCGGCAAGGCTCGTCGCGCCGAGCAGGCGAACGGCGATTCGTCGATTGGCTGGCTGGGTCGATTGCATGTTTCACTCCTTTCGCGTGGCGCGGAGTGTTCTGCAAGTGCTATGCCATTCGAAGAATGCTGAAGACTTCGACGTCTTGCGCGAACGAAGATCGTCGATGTGTCAACGAAACGGACATCGCCTGTCCGATTCGTTGACACTCGTTTCCCTACGACGACGCGTCGGACATTCCGAGACTCGTCATCCGCGTATAGAGCGACTGACGGCTGATGCCGAGCGTCCTTGCGGCCTCCGCGCGATTGCCACCCGACGCAGCCAGCGCGTGAGTAATCAGCGCGCGTTCGAGCCGCGCAACGGCTTCCGTAAGCGGAAGCTCGAGCAGCGCTGGCGGAATTGCCTCGCCGGTTTTGTCTTTTGCCGCAACGAGAAACGCGAAATCTTCGCGTGTGAGCACTTGCCCCGGCGCAAGCGCACTCGCCCGCTCGATCGCGTTGGCCAGTTCGCGCACGTTCCCTGGCCAAAGGAAAGTGGCCAGAAGGCGCTGGGCATCGGCGGAGAGATGCTTGCGCGTCGCTTCGGTCGATGCAGCTTCCAGAAAGTGCTCGGCAAGCGGCAGGATGTCGGCCACACGCTCCCGTAGCGGCGGCATGTGCAACGGGATCACGTTGAGGCGAAAGAGCAGGTCCTGTCTAAACGTGCCCGCCTCGACCATCGCGGCAAGATCGCGATGGGTTGCCGCGATCACGCGCACATCGACCGATATTGTCCGGTTCGTTCCGAGCGGCGTGACTTGCCGTTCCTGTAGCGCGCGCAGCAGTTTCGCCTGCATGGAACGCGGCATGTCGCCGATCTCGTCGAGAAACAGCGTGCCGCCGTGCGCCTCTTCGATCCGGCCTTTGCGCTCGCCCTGAGCGCCGGTGAACGCGCCTCGCGCGTGCCCGAAGAGTTCGCTTTCGAGCAGGTCTTCGGGAATGGCCGCGCAGTTCACCGCGACGAAGGGACCGTTCGCGCGCGCCGAGGCGCGATGGAGCACGCGAGCGGCCACTTCCTTGCCGGTCCCGGTCTCGCCGGTGATCAGCACGGTCGAGTTCGTTCCCGCCGCGCGGCCCAGGCGCTTCTGCACGTCGCGCATGGCTTCGCTTACGCCGAGCAGTCGCGGCTCGCGAGAAGTCACGTCGTCGCTGAATGCGGGCGTGAGGGGGGAGCTTCGCTGCGCCGATAGTATCCGCTCCAGCAGCGCGACGATCTCATCGCGTCCGACCGGCTTGGTCAGATGTTCGAACGCGCCGAGCCGCATCGCGCCGATGGTGTTGTCGCTCGTGGCATGGGCCGTCAGCATGACGACGGGCACGGCTTGCAGCTTCGCGATCGCACGCAATGACTCGAGCACCGCAAGACCGTCCGCGCCCGGCAAGCGGAAGTCGAGAAAGATGCACTCGGGCGCCGGGTTCGCGCGCAGCCAATGCAGTGCCTCTTCGCCGGAGCGCGCCTCGATCGCCCGGTGGCCGAGGTCTTGCACGGTTTCCACGAGTCCTTCGCGGAAGGCATCGTCATCGTCGGTGATTAATATGGTCGCCATGGCAAGTCGATCACGAAGCACGTCATGTTCGAGTCGTCGTCGAGATAAGCACGTCCGCCGTGCGCCGACGCGATCTCCCGCACGACGGCAAGGCCCAGGCCGGACCCGTCGGGCCGCCCCGTCACGAATGGCTCGAAGATCCGTTCGCGCTCGGCCGCGCCGACGCCGGGACCATTATCGATGACCGTGAGCCGAAGCCGCTTCCCGTTCGCCGACTCGACGCCGCGTGCGCGGAGCATTACCTGCGTGCCAGACGGCGCGTGCCTCAGCGCGTTCAGGATGAGGTTGTCGAGCGCGCGGGCCAGTTGCACGGGATCGAAGATCGGCATGCCTGCGTCTTGCTCGACGTCCACATCTTTGCCGAGCGCGATGCCACGGCGTTCGGCGCCCGGCTCATGCGTATGAATAATGTCGTCGAGCCATGCGTGCAGGCTGACCTCACGCGTCTGCAGCGAAACGGGCTGCGTCAGCGCGAGCAGGCTCGTCACCTGCGACTCGATACGGCCCACCTGCTCGATGATCGACCTCAACGCTGCTTCGCGGCGCGCAGCATCGCCTGCCAGCGCGTTCTCGGCCTTCAGACGCATGGCGCCAGCCGGATTGCGAATTTCATGCGCGATTTGCGCCGCCATTTTGCCGAGCGTGCTGAACCGTTCGGCCTGTGCGAGCTGGGCGTTCAGTGCGTCTGCGTCCCGCTTGAGCTGCTCCGCACGCGCGACGTAGCGGTTGAGGGCTTCGACGATCTGATCCAGATCACGCTCGCCCAACCGTTCCAGCCGTTCGCCGCGCTCGAATTCGCCCTCTGGCGCAAGCGCGCGTTCAAGCCGGGTCAGGTTGTGCTTCCAGCGCTTGAGCGTCAGCGCCAGAAACACGGCGAGCACGACGATGACCGAGAGCACGCCGGCGAGGATGGCCGCTGCGCGCTGTCCGTATGGCCCGAGCGGCGGCCGCGCGCGCGTGAGCGTCCAGGCCAGCAGGCCCGCGTGGCGCGGCACGGGGCAAGCGATCGCGATGACGGCGTCCGTTCCGCTCGAAACGACATCGGCGCGCATCTGCCCGATGCTGGCTGCGTGCTGAAGCGTGCGCAGGATAAGCGGTGTCTCCGCTTCGGGAACGTCTCGTTTCATGCCGCTCCCGCCATAGGTCGGAAAGGCATAGGCCAGGAAGCCGTTCGGCGCGCCGGATGCCGGCTCTTTCGCCCAGAACCCGCCTTCGATGCCCTCGGTCCGTATCAGAACCAGATCGAGCACCGCGTGCATGAGATCTACATTGGTTTCGTCGGGATGCTGCATGGACATGTCGTAGCGCGAGGCCACCGCCTCGCATGCCGCTGCAGCCTGCTCCTTCGCGACGACCACGCGTTCCCCAAGCGCCGACGAAAGCGTGAGCCATACGGCACCGCTCAAGAGCCCGCACAGAACGGCGACCAGAAGCCAGAGCGTGAAGAGTTGAGTTGAGAACGACGGTCTCGGCATGGACGGTTTACCGGCGAGCCAAAGTGAGCGCGTTGGGAAGCAAGTATTCTGCCATCTGTAAAGGCCGTCCACTTTCGGCGCTTCGTCGCGATTATCACGATTCGAATGTTCGGCACTGGTATGGAAGTCGTCCGCGTCAGAAAACGCCAAGCGCCCACGACGGACCCGATGTGGGCGTCTCGAAGGGGCACGCAGGTGGCATGCCGTCATTCGATTTGCGCGCTCAGGTTGGGCCAAGCCAATATTTTTACGCGCAGTAGGTCTCAATGTCGGGTTAGTCCGCTGCGCTAATAGTTGCCATCTAACGCTTTTGTTTGACGCATGACCGTGTTTCGTTTCGAACATCGTCTGTTCCGACCAAGCCGCGAAGGCAGGTGCGGTCGTATCCTGAATCCTTTCGGATTTCGTATTGATGTTTATGCAGCGAGTCCCACGGCGGGACCGATTGGCTCAGCGCCGCGCAACAGGCGCTCGGGGTGGTCGTGGGGGGAGGCGGCACCCTTGCGTTGGGGTTCGATGGGAACGCATCACCCTCCGGCGACGCCCCTTTTGAGTATGCTGACGACTCGCCGTTCCTAGACAGTGCGCTCCAGCTCGCAGGTCACCGCGCTGTAAGCGAAACTGATGAAGCCGATTGCTTCAGCGCTTAGGAGAATGACCTGGACCGCTGCCAGTTTGTTCGTGCGATGACGCAAGACTTACGGGCGTATGCGAAGTGCACGTCGGACGCATTCTTCAACTACCAAACCTGTAGAGGCTTTTGATGGCAAAACCACCGCGCGTGAGCATCGTCTTTTATAACCCCGATACGCAGCAAATTCAGATCTGCATGGTGAACCAAGACGAGGTTCAGCGATCGATCGATCGTGAAATCGCGCGAGGATCGGCAATGAACCTTCCGCTCGGTGCAGACGATGAGAGCCAGTCGCCGGTCACCGACGAGTTGCTACACCAGTTGGGAGGTTTGGCCGTACTGAACCTTGGCGCTGCCCATCCGGAACTACGCGCACGCTTTCGATTCACCACCGCCAATCCGATGAATTGGAACGCGGTAGACCGCGGTCCTTCTGCGGAGGACGAAGCGTGAATACTTCGCGACTGCGGCCGCGATGCATCGTGATTCGCGTTTGACGAGAGGGGCGCGTCGAGTCCCGCCGTCGCGGCAATGCCCCCGATACGGAGAACTCGAGCGACACCACGGACGAGAGTTCCGTCACGCGCACCTCGCAGATCGGCAGGATCCTGGCACCCAGCGCGCGCAACACGCCAAACGCCCGACCGCAAATTTGACGATGTCCTCGTCGTCGTTAGCATGAGTCAGACGGGGGTCAGCGTTACATCAGGAAGACGGATTAGGCGCTCTGCTGCCGCGGATGCAGCAGAGCGCCTCAACCGCCGTCCTTCATCTCGCGCAGATGCTTGTAAACCGTCGCGCGGCCCATTCCGAGCACCTTGGCGACATAGTTCGCCGAGCTCTTGCCTTTGAATGCGCCCTGCGCGTGCAGCGCCTCGACGAGCTCACGCCGATGATCGCGCGTGAGCGAGTTGAGCGCGATCTGCCGCTCGCGCAGCCAGCCATGCAGGAAGGTGTTGATGCGCTCCTGCCAGTCGTCCTTGAAAAGCTCGACAGGCTGCGCGACGACGCCCGCGCCACGCAAAAAGAGATCGAGCGTCGAGCGCATCTCGTCGAACGCCGCGATGTTGAAATTGATGCACATCACGCCCGCGGCATTGCCCGCGTCGTCGAAGAGCGCCGTGCTCACGCAGCGCATGCGGCGTCCGTCCCAGTTGAGCTTTTCGTACGGACCGACGAGGCGCTCGCGCGCGGTCTGCTCGACATCTTCGAGCGCCGAGTCGTCGCCGATCTCGCGCTTCGAGAGATTGTTCGACAGGTACGCGATGGTCTGGTCGGAGAGATCGTGGATCACCACTTCCGCATAGGGGAAGAAGAGCGTCGTGATGCTGTCCGCGATGTGCGCATAGCGCGCGAGCAGCGATTCGCGAGCGGCGTCATCGGGCTTCGGCGTCTTGCGTCGGGGCATGGAAGTCGGCATGAGTTCGGAACGGCGAATGGCGATGATACCGCTAGGCCGCCGCGCGCTGCTTCGCGAGATGAACATACAGCGCGTGCGCGACCGCGATGTCCTCGAGGCCGAGCCCGATCGAGCGGAAAAACACCGCGCGCTCATGCGAAGGTGCGGGACACGCGCCGCGCGCAAGCTCTGCAAGATCGCCGCGAATCGCATCGGGCGACCAGCCGTGACGCTCCCGCGCGATCACCATTTCGCCGGCGCTCGCGGGCGTCGTCCGCCGATAGTCGCAGTAGACATCGAGCGCGTTCAGCGCGGCCGCGTCGATCTCGTGCGCGCGCGCGACGTTCGTGCTGATGGAGGTAATAAGCGCAGGCTTCGTGAGCGCATCGAGCGCGAGCACCGGCGTGCCCGATGATGTGCACAGCATCACGACATCCGCATCGCGCACGCACTCGTCAACCGACGCCGCGACGCGCACACGCGCATCGAGCGCCCGCAGCGCGTCCGCACGCTCGCCATCGCTTGCGAGGCGCGGCGAATGGATGCGGATCTCCGACCATCCGCGCAACGGCGCGACATGCCGCAGATGCGCGAGCGCGACGCTTCCCGATCCGATGACCGCGAGCCGCTCGCTCGATACGCGCGCGAGCCGGTCGACCGCGAGCGCCGTCGTGCCCGCCGTGCGCTCGGTCGTGAGGAGCGCGGAATCGCACCACATCAGCGGCGCGCCGGTGCGCATCGACATGAGCGCGGTCCAGGCGGTGACGATCGGCGCGCCAGGCTGCGCGATGTAGGGCGAGAGCTTCGCGCCGAAGACCTCGTGCTTCGCCAAAACGCCGAGATAGGTGATGAAATCGCCGGCATCGCGCGGAAACAACGTGAGCGTCTGCGGCGGCTGAACGGCTTCGCCATCACCGAGCGCGGCGAACATCTCTTCGAGCGCGCCGCGGATATCGAGCGAAGGCAGCGCCCGCCTCACTTCCTCTTCGTGAACGATGAAAGGAATCTGCGCGCCGGGCGCGGCCTCGCGCGCTTCTTCGGGCAAGGAAATCATTCGAAAACCTCCGGTTCGTGGCCGTTGAGCGATTGCTTCGTGACTGCTTCGACGTAGACTATTTTGTCCATTCTAGACTTTTATTTTATTTTTCGTCTATATTTCGATTGGGCGCGCGGACATCTCCGCGCGCCTGGCGCAAGACAGAGACGGTGCGGGTTCACAAACGACCTTGGTGACGACAATGAACTGGAAGATGATCTGCTTCGCGGGCGCGGCGAGCCTCGCGTTCACAATTGGACTGGCGCACGCGGAGTCGCAGACCTTGCGATTCGGCGTCGAGGCCTCCTATCCGCCGTTCGAGAGCAAGACGCCGGCGGGCCAGCTCGAAGGCTTCGACATCGACATCGGCAACGCTGTGTGCCAGCGCATCAAGATGAAGTGCGTATGGGTGGAGAACAGCTTCGACGGGCTGATTCCGGCGCTGCAGGCGCGCAAGTTCGACGCGATCAATTCGGCGATGAACATCACCGACAAACGCAGGCAGGTGATCGACTTCACGCCGCCCGTCTATGTCATGCCGATCCAGATGGTCGCGCGCCGCGACGCGAAGCTGCAGCCGACACCCGCGAGCCTCAAGGGCAAGTCCGTGGGCGTGCTGCAAGGCTCGACGCAAGAGGATTACGTGCGCAAGCACTGGGCGAGCGAAGGCGTGCAGGTCGTGACGTACCAGAGCCAGGACCAGATCTTCGCGGACCTGAGCGCCGGACGGCTCGACGGCGCGGTGCAGGAAGTGCAGACCGCCATCGACGGTTTCCTCGCGAAACCCGAGGGCAAGAACTTCGATTTCGCGGGCGCCGCCCTCACCGACCCGTCCACGCTCGGCGAAGGCACCGGCATCGGCTTGCGCAAGGACGATGCGGCGTTGAAGGCGAAGGTCGTCGCCGCGCTCGATTCGCTGAAGAAAGACGGCACACTGAGCGCTTTGTCGCAAAAGTACTTCAAACGCGACATCATTGCGAAATAGGCACTTCATCAGGCATCGGAAAAAATGGCTCAGGACGTGATCGTGCTCGGCGCGGGCATCGTGGGAGTGAGCGTGGCGCTGCATCTGCGGCAGCGCGGATGGCAAGTGACGCTCGTCGATCGCCGCGCGCCCGGCGAGGCGACGAGCTTCGGCAATGCGGGCCTGATCGAGGCGTCGTCGGTCGTGCCTTATGCGTTTCCGCGCGACTGGGGCACCGTGCTCAAGTTCGCGATGAATCGCTCGACCGCGCTGCGCTACGACCTGCGCTCGCTGCCCGCGTATGCGCCGTGGCTCACGCGGTTCTGGTGGGAATCGGCGCCCGCGCGTCTGGCCGCCGCCGCGCGCGACATGCTGCCGCTCATTCAGCGAAGCGTGGCCGAGCATGAGGCGCTGATCGCGCGGGCGGGTCTCGCCGATCTCGTGCGGCCCACCGGCTGGCTCGAAGCGTATCGCTCGCGCGAGCAGTTCGAGCGCGAAGCAAGCGCCGCCGAACGGATCGCGCGCGAGCACGGGCTCGGCTTGAAGGTGCTCGATGCCGAGGCGCTGCATCGGCTGGAGGCATCGCTCGATGGCGGATACGCGGGCGCGATGCACTGGACCGATCCGCGCAGCGTCATCGATCCGGGCGCGCTGACGAAGGGCTATGCGGCGCTGTTCGAGCGCGAGGGCGGACGCTTCCTGAGCGGCGACGCCGCGACGCTCGAACCATCGGGCAGCGGCTGGCGCGTCATGACGTCGAGCGGACCGGTCGAAGCGCAGGCGGCGGTGGTGGCGCTCGGCGTATGGTCCGGCGACCTCGTGCGCCGGTTCGGATACCGCATCCCGTTGATGGCCAAGCGCGGCTATCACATGCACTACGCACCCGACGGACGCGCCGCGCTATCGCGGCCGGTGGTCGATATCCAGAACGGCTACGTGGTCGCGCCGATGCGGCGCGGCTTGCGTCTGACTACCGGCGTCGAGCTCGCGAGCCCTGACCGGCCGCCGAGCCCCGTGCAACTCGAACGCGCGGAGCGGATCGCGCGACCGGTGTTCGGCCTCGGGGCGCGCATCGACGAGTCGCCGTGGCTCGGGCTTCGGCCCTGCACGCCGGACATGCGGCCGGTGATCGGACCGGCGGATCGCCATCGCGGGCTCTGGTTCGCGTTCGGGCACGCGCATCACGGCCTCACGCTCGGTCCGGTGACGGGCAGGCTTGTCGGCGAGCTGATGAACGGGGAAGCGTGCTTAACCGATCCAGTTCCGTATCGCGCGGGCAGGTTCTAGCACTTGTCGAGCGGCGAACGTTTCCGATCCGGCGCAGCATCGCCCGCGCGATCGAGCACGCCGTCATGGCCTACCCCGAAGCGCGTTTCTTGGCCCTTCAGACTGCGCCATCGCATCGGTAATGTATGTGTCATGCATTGTGGAGAACACGCATGGACACATCGATCGTTTTTCGACACCTCGATACCCCCGAAGACTGGACGCGCGCCTTCGAAGTAATGAAGGAACTCCGGCCGCACCTTACGGACCCCGATACGTTTTGCGCACAACTGCGCCGTCAACGCGAGGAAAGTTATCGGCTGCTGGCCGCCTGTGACGACGAAGGCGCGATTCTCGGCCTCGCCGGGTATCGAACGCAGACGAACACGCTGTACGGACGCTTCGTTTATGTCGACGATCTCGTCGTCACGGCGCGTCTGCAAGGCAGCGGCATCGGTGCCCGTTTGCTGGACACCGTCCGCGGGATCGCACGGGACGAACACTGCGCCCACTTCGTGCTCGACACCGGCCTGCATATGGCGCTCGCACAGCGCTTTTATTACCGCAACGGCCTGCTCGCCAAGGGCATGCATTTTGTGCAGACGCTGGCTGTGCCCGGCGAGGAGCGCGCGCGATGAAAGTGCTCTTCATCAACGCGAGCCCGCATGGCGACGCGAGTCACGGCTACCGGCTCGCGCTCGAAATGATCGATACGTTGCGCAAGCGTGCGCGCGTGGATATCGTGAAACGCGATCTCGCCGCAACGCCGCTGCCTCCGCTCACGCAGGACTACGCGCGCGCCATCACGTCGCGCCATCCGGACGAAGCGCAGTTCGACATCTCCGAACAATTGATCCGCGAAATCGAAACCACCGACACGCTCATCATCAACACGCCGATGCACAACTTCACCGTGCCCGCCGCGCTGAAGCTATGGATCGACTACGTGCTGCGCATTCACCGCACGTTCGTTTCGACGCCCGAAGGCAAGGTCGGTCTGATGCGCGACCGGCCCACGTTCGTGATCGTCGGTTCCGGCGGATTTCATAGCGGTGAGCTTGCGCGTCAGCGAGACTTCCTTACGCCGTACCTGCGTTACGCGCTCGGTTCGATCGGCTTGCAGGACCTGCGCTTCGTGACGCTCCAAGGCCTCGTGCGCGGCAGCGAAGCCGTCGCACAGGCGCTCGATCTCGCGCGCGAGCACATCGCGAGGCACGCGCCCTTCGCATCCGACGGCGACACCGTCACGCCCTAACCGTCATACGCCCGGCGAAGCATGCGCGCGAGACGCGCCGCTTCGCCGGCATCGGCGACATTCGCGAATCCGACGACGATACCGCGCAACGTTTCCTTGCTTCGCCCGTTGAGATACCACGCGGACAGCGCGAGCACCGCGAGACCCGCCTCCCGCGCGCGGCCGGCCATCGCCAGATCGTCGACGGGACCGTCGCGATCCGCACGGAAGATCGCGACGAGATGCATGCCGCCCGTCGGCAACCCGATGCTCACGCGATCTCCGAACGCCTTCTGTATCGCCGTCGCAAGCCACTCGCGCCGTTGCGCATACAGCGCGCGCATGCGCTTCAGATGCCGCGCGAAATGCCCCTGCGCGATGAAGTCCGCCACGGCCGCCTGATAAAGATACGGCGAGCCCGCGTTCATGCTCGCCGTGACCTGGCCGAAGCGCTCCACGGCCCGGCCGGGCGCGACCACATACGAGAGCCGCAGACCCGGAAAAAGCACCTTGCTGAAGGTGCCGCAATAGATCACGCGATCGTCGCGATCCAGGCTCTTCAGCGCCGGCAACGGGCGGCCCGCGTAGCGGAACTCGCTGTCGTAATCGTCCTCGACGATCCAGCCCTGCGCGCGGCTCGCCCAGTCGAGCAGCTTCATGCGCCGCGCGAGCGACAGTGTGACGCCGAGCGGACTCTGATGCGCTGGCGTGACGAACGCGAAACGCGCATCGGCCGCGAGCGCGATGCCGGCATCGACGTCGAGCCCTTCGTCATCCGTCGGCACGGGCACGAGCCGCATGCCGGCATCGAGAAGAAAGTTACGCGCGAGCAGATAGCCGGGCTCTTCGAACCACGCGCGATCCTCCGGTTTCGCGAGACCGCGCAGCACGAGTTCGAGCGTCGCGCGATAACCGTTCGTCACGAAAACCTGCTGCGGATCGCACGCCACGCCGCGCGACAGGCCGAGATATGTCGCGATGCGTTCGCGCAACGGCCGATATCCGGCGGGATCGGGATAGGCAAGCGTGGCGAGATCGCCGCTGCGCGCGCGATGCGCGACGAGACGGCTCCATACCTTGCGCGGAAAGGCATCGAGCGCGGGCAGACCCGGACGCAGCGGCTTCGCATCGTGGCCGATCTCGGCGGCCGGTTCGGCGCGCGTTGCGCGTGCCGTGCGCGGCGCGTTCCCGCGCTCGCGGTCCTTGCGCGCGCCCGACGGCGTCGCGGCTTCGGGCAGCGACGACGACACGAACGTGCCCGCGGCGCCGCGCATCTGCAGATAGCCTTCGTCGACGAGAATGGTATAGGCTGTTTCGACGGTGCCGCGCGCAATGTTCAGTTGCGTCGCGAGGCCGCGCAACGCGGGCACGCGGTCGCCGGGTTTCAGATGACCCGCCGCAATGGCCGTCTTGAAGCGCTCGCAAATCTGCAGGTAAATCGGCGCGGCCTCATGCCGGTCGATTGCTATCTTCAACGCATGGTCGGCTGATGGCATGACATGTCTCATGGACTAGTTCGATCGACGATTCTTGTCCCTTTTCGCTAAGCCATGATTCTCACACAATGACTTCACGTTCACTGTCTTTTCACTTTAAGCACGAGGTGCATCATGAAGATCGTCGTCATGGGAGGTTCGGGTTTGATCGGCGCGAAAACGGTCGCGATCCTGCGTTCGAAGGGTCACGAGGCCGTCGCCGCTTCGCCGCGCAGCGGTGTGAATGCCGTAACGGGCGAAGGATTGCATGAAGCGCTTCGCGATGCGCAAGTGGTGATCGATCTGACGAACGCGCCTTCGTGGGCGCCGGACGACGTCATGGCCTTCTTCCGCGCATCGGCGACGAATCTCGGCAAGGCCGAGGCCGCGGCGGGCGTGCAGCATCATGTGGCGTTGTCGGTCGTCGGAACGGACCGCATGCCGGACAACGGCTATTTCCGCGCGAAGGCCGCGCAGGAGAAGCTGATCGCCGAAGCGGGCGTGCCGTATTCGATCGTTCGCGCGACGCAGTTCTACGAGTTTCTCGGCGGCATCGCCGATGCCGGCATGCAGGACGGCAAGGTGCATCTGTCGCCGGGACAGTTTCAGCCGATCGCCGCGGACGATGTCGCCGCGATCGTCGCGGATGTCGCGCTCGGCGCGCCGCTGCTCGGCATCGTCGATATCGCGGGGCCGGAGCGCGCGCCGCTCAATCGGATCATCGGCCGGTATCTGAAGGCGACGGGCGATGTGCGCGAGATCGTCGTCGATCCGGACGCGACGTACTTCGGCGGCACGATCAGCGAAGACTCGCTCGTGCCGACCGGCGAAGCGCGTCGCGGCGGCATCGGTCTGGATGAATGGCTGGCACGCGCGCACGCGTGAGTGTGACGGCGGGCGCCGCCGTGCCCGGCGCCCGCTTCGGTTGCGCTTTTCGGATGGTCAGAGATATTCGACGTTGCCGTCGACGCTGATGGCTTGTCCCGAGATGTTGCGCGCCGCCGGCGATGCCAGGAACAGCGTCATCGCTGCGATATCGTCGACCGTGACCATGCGGCGCAGCGAAATCTTCTTCAGGTACTGCGCTTTCATTTCATCGAAGCCGACGCCCGCCGATTCGGCGCGCGCGGCGATCACCTTGTCCATGCGCTCGCCCTCGACGACGCCCGGCAGGATCGCGTTGACGCGGATATTGCTCGGCCCGAGTTCGACGGCCAACGACTTGACGAGACCGACGATCGCCCATTTCGTCGATGCATACGGCGTACGGTACGCATAACCCAGCCGGCCGGCCACGGACGACATCGCGATGATGCCCGGGCGATCCGACGTCTCCTTGAGCAGCGGCACCGCGCGACGCAGAAAATAGTATTGGCTGTTGAGATTCGTCGCGATGGTTCGCTCCCAATCGTCCGGATCGATGGCTTCGATCCCGGCAGTCGGACCCGCGATGCCCGCATTGTTGATGAGCAGGTCGAGCCCGCCGAGCCGCGAGCGCGCGTCGTCGATGACGCTATCGACTTGCTCGCGCGCGCCGACATCGGCGACACCGGCATGCAGCTTCGGATTGCGCGCTTTGGCGCCATCGACCGCCTGCTGGTTCACGTCGCAGATATAGACTTGCGCGTCGGCTTGCACGAATGCGTCCGCGATTGCAGCGCCGATGCCGGCGGCCGCGCCCGAGATGAGTACGCGCAAGCCCGGGACCGGTTTGAGAAGCTCAAAAGTATTCATGTTCGATATCGACATTCGTTCGGTTCATCAGCGAGCGGGAGAAGCATCGGCGACGGGACGCTGCGCGGCGTGAATCGATTTCGCGAGCAGCGGCACCAGCAGCAAGCCCAGCACCGAGGCAGCCACGACGACGTTGAAGCCCGCATCGCTTCTGCCGGTCATCGTTTCGGCGAGCCCGAAAAGATAAGGTCCGACGAAGCCGCCCAGCAAGCCGATCGTGTTGATGAACGCGAGGCCGGCCGCCGCTTGCACGCCTTGCAGCCGCTTCATCGCGACGGCCCAGTACGACGGCAGAATGCCGCCTGCAAAGAAGCCCGTGATGCCGAGCAGCGTAATCTGCACTGCCTGATTCCGGCTGGCGAGGAACGCACACGCACTGACGACGACGCCCGCGGTCAGCACGCCGAGAAAGCCGCATTCGTTGCTCACACGGCGATGAATGCGCGGAAGGGTCAGCACGCCGAGCAGAAAGCCGATGCCGACACTGCTCGACAGAACGCCGACGAGAATCGGCGAGCTCACATGCATCTGCGCGACGATCGACGGCGTGAAGAAATACAGGCCGACGAACGCCACCTGATTTAAAAAGTAGATGAGCGCGATCAGCACGGTCGTCGGGCGCTTGAGCGCGGCGAGCCAGTCTGCCGTGCTGAGGTCCGCGTGTCCGTGCGTGTCGATGACCGCGTGCGTTTCGAGCGCCTGCGCTTCCTGCGCGGACAGCCACTTCACTTCGGACGGACGATTCGGAAGCTTGAAGAACAGCACGATGCCCAACACGATGGTCGGCAAGCCTTCGAGCAGGAACATCCACTGCCAGCCGTGAAGACCGCCGATGCCGCCGAGCTGCATCAGACCCGCGCCCAACGGATTGCCGATGATGAGCGCGATCGACGGCGCGGTGTAGATCCATCCGACGGCAACGGCGCGGTCTTTGGGCGCGAACCAGAGCGTCACCATGTACATCAGCGCGGGAAACAATCCCGCTTCGGCGACGCCCAGCAACACGCGCAATATGTAGAAGGACCACTCGCCCTGAACGAACATCATCGCGGTCGAAAGCGCGCCCCACGTCACCGCGATTCGCGCGATCCACGCGCGCGGCCCGACGCGATGCGCGATCAGATTGCTCGGCACTTCGAGCAGCGCATAGCCGATGAAGAAGATGCCGGCGCCGAGTCCATACGCCGCGGCGCTGATGCCGAGGTCGGCAGCCAGGGCGCTCTTGGCGAGCGCCACGTTCGTGCGATCGATGAACGACAGGAAGTAGATTCCGCACATCAGCGGAAGCAGTCTTGCCATGGCCTTGCGAGTCGCAAGCCAATGCGTTTCTCCGAGGCTGTGGTCAACAGTAGCGGCAGTCATGATGTCTCCAGATTTGACTTCTTCGAGTCAGAGCGAAACGTTGTCGCGCCCTTTGAGCCCGAGCATGGCTCGCGCATCGGCGGGTGTCGCGATGTCGAAAGACAACTCTTCGAGAATGCGGCGAATCTTGCGGACCTGTTCGGCATTCGATTTCGCCTTCACGCCTCGCGACAGGTAGACGCTGTCTTCGAGGCCGACTCGCACGTTGCCGCCCATGATCGCGCCCATCGTCACCAGTGACATCTGATGACGCCCGGCGCCGAGAATCGAAAGATGGTAGTTCTCGCGTCCGAAAAGACGGTCGGCGGTCGCGCGCATCATCGAAAGATTCTCGGGATCGTGGCCGATTCCGCCGAGAATGCCGAACACGGATTGGATGAAGAACGGCGGCTTGATCAGCCCTATATCGATGAAATGCGCGAGGCTGTACAGATGCCCCACGTCATAGCACTCGAATTCGAAGCGCGTTCCATAGTCGCGGAATTCGGTGAGGATGTTTTTGATGTCGCGGAACGTGTTGCGGAAGATCATGTCCTCCATGCCTTCGACATAATCCTTCTCCCAGTCGAAGCGCCACGAAGACATCCTCGCCGCGACGGGATGAAGCGAAAAATTCATCGAGCCCATGTTCAGCGAGCACATTTCGGGCTTCGCCACGCGTGCGTAAGCGAGGCGCTCGTCGAGCGTCATGCGCGTGCTGCCGCCCGTCGAAATGTTGATGACGGCGTCGGTTTGCGCGGCGATCGCGGGCACGAATCGCCGGAATATTTCGGGCGATGGCGTCGGGCGGCCGTCTTCCGGATTGCGCGCATGCAGATGAAGAATCGCGGCCCCGGCCTCGGCGGCTTCGAGCGCCTGATGCTTGATGTCATCGGGCGTGATAGGCAGATATTCCGACATCGACGGCACATGCGCCGAACCGGTCACGGCGCAGGTGATGATGACTTTGCTGCTCGGATTGCTCATTGAATGTCCTTCGAAAACGCGCTCGATGGGCGAGCTTCGGCAATGCCCCGGCGCGCCTGAACGAGGCAAGCGCGGGAGGACGCCGTTGGAAAACGTAGGGCGGAACGGGAAACGACCGTGCGGCTGGCTTAAGCCGGCGGCGACGAACTGACGTGAAGTTGGCGTTGCATGGCTGTCTCCGATGGATTCGCGAGTCGCGCATTCGCGATGCGGACTCGTCTTGTTACGGTGATAGTAGTGGGATACGATGCGCTGCGAAAGGTCATATTCGGACAAGGTGGTGTCCCCGCAGGACACACGAGGAGGCGCTGTGTCGTCGAGACTGCCACTGTTGAATGAGCGCATCTATGCGCCCTACAAGATCGCCGCGCTGGTGGACGTGCTCGCTGAGCAAGGCATTGCGCCGGCGGACAGCCTGAAAGGAAGCGGCGTTGCGCCCGAGGAGATCTATGATGCCTCGGTGATGACGTCCGTCCGGCAGTACGCCGCTGTATGCAGCAACGCCGTCGCGCTTTCCGCCGATCCGCGAACGCCGTTCAAGACGGGCGCGCGGCTGCATCTGGCCGCGTATGGCATGTACGGCTACGCGCTGATGTCGTGCCTGTCGCTGCGCGATTACTTTAGGCTCGGCGTCAAATACCATCGGCTCGCGACGCCGACCATCACCATCGAATGGCACGAACATCCGGACACGTCGGTATGGACGTTTCCCGACGCGTTCACGTCGCCCTTCCCGCATGACGTGCAGCAGTTCCTGCTCGAACAGCAGTACACGCAGCATGTGACGCACTTGCAGGATGTCGCGGGCAGAAGCTGTCCGCCGATGCTCGCGCGCTTCTCGTATCCCGCGCCGCCGCACGCCTCCATCTATCCGGAGTATCTCGGCTGCCCATGCGAGTTCGACGCCGGCGAATGTCAGCTCATCTACGACGGCGCGATACTCGAACTCAAGCCTCATCTCGCGGACAGGCACTCCGCCGCGCTTCTGCAGGAGACGTGCGACAGGCTCATCGGACAGGCGAAGACATCGACCGGTGTTTCCGGCGAGGTCTATCAGGTTCTCATGCGCAAGCCGGGCGAGTTTCCCGGCATGGAGACCGTCGCTAGCGCGTTGAAGATGACGAGCCGCACGCTGCGTCGACGGCTCGAGTCGGAAGGCACGTCGTTCGTCGCCATCGTCGACGATGTGCGGTGCTCGCTCGCCACCGAGTATCTGAAGACGACGAAACTGAGCACGGACGATGTCGCCATGCTGGTCGGCTTCACCGACACCGCCAATTTCCGCCGGGCGCTGAAGCGCTGGACCGGCAAAGGCCCCGCCGAAATTCGCGAGCAGGAGTGACGCCGGCCGCGCAGGCTTTTCATTCGTTACTTCAGACAAAAATGGGTTCGACGGCGCACATACGTAACCTTACAGAAAGATAACAATGCACTCACTTCGCGGCAGTGGCGAATAAGCGAAGGCTGAACCGAGGAGTGTGCGAAATCCGAATCCGTCGAATTGCGATCGATCGCATCGACCGGATCGAGCAGTCGCGGACTCGAAAAAAACATCAACACTCGTGTGCCAGGGGGACCGTCGGATGCTGCATTCTCACTTCTTCGATTCTGCTGCGAACCAGCCGGACAGCCCTGCGTTATGGGTCGATGAGCGTCTTTACAGCTACCGCGAGATTGAAACCCGGGTCCGTCGCTTGTCGGCGGGACTGGCGGCGTTCGCACGAAGCACCTGCACGAGCCGATGCCTGCTGTTTGCATATCGCAGCGTCGGCGCGTATGTCGGCATCCTGGGCATTCTCGATGCCGGCATGGCCTATGTGCCACTCAACCCGAAGATGCCGGCAGCGCGGATCGCGGCGATCATCCGGCAATCCGGCGCGCCGTTGATGCTCGTCGATCGGCGTTGCGCCGAGTCGCTCGATGAAGTGCTGTCCCTGCTCGACGAACCTCCGCAGATTGTCCTGCTCGACGCAGACGCGGAAGAATCGCAACTTCCATCCCCTGCTTTCTCGCTCATGCAGAGCCGAGGCGCCGCGCACGACATCGCCTACATACTTTTCACGTCCGGTTCGACGGGATCGCCGAAGGGCGTGCCGATCACGCATGCGAACGCCGATGCGTACGTGAACGGCCAGTTGCAACTGGTCGACAAGGTGCGCGATGCGCGTTACATGCAGCTATGCGAGCTGAGCTTCGATCCGTCCGTGCATGACATGTTCGTCTGCTGGGCGAACGGCGGCTGCCTATATGTGCCCGAAAACGTCGATCCCGTCGGTAACGCGAGCTTCGTCCAGACGCACCGGATCACGCATTGGTGCAGCGTGCCATCGGTCGCCGGCATCATGCAGCAAATGCGCAAGCTGCCAGCGGGCGCATTTCCGAGCATTCGCGTGTCGATGTTCGGCGGCGAGCCGTTGCCTCGCTCGCTCGCGCAGGCGTGGATGCGTGCCGCGCCGAACAGCCGGCTGCTGCACATGTACGGGCCCACGGAAGCGACCGTCGCCTGTACGTGCTTCGAAGTCACGCCCGAATTCCTGGACGATCCGCAGCACACGGTCATACCGTTGGGCCAGGGCCTGCCCGGCGTGGAACTCATGATCGTGGATGCCGAGCTCGAACCGGTCGCCCCGGGCCAGACGGGCGAATTGCTGATCGCGGGACCGCAGCTTGCCGAAGGCTATCTGTCGTCCGACGAACCCGGCAATAGCCGGTTCATCGCGATGAACTATCCGGGCAAGACCGCGCATCGCTGGTATCGATCCTCCGACGCCGCGCGCGAAACGACGCCACACGGGATCGTGTTTCAGGGCCGTCTCGATACACAGGTGAAAATCCGCGGCCACCGGCTCGAGCTGGAAGAAGTCGAACATGTCGTGCAAGCGGCCAGCCACGCCGCGTCGTGCGCGGTTGTCCCGTGGCCGCTCGACGAAGTCGGACGAGCAACCGGCCTCGTCGCGTTCGTGACGAATCCGGAAGTCGAGACCACGCATGTTTGGCGGGCGTGCCGGCAGCGTCTGCCGGTCTATGCGATGCCGCAACGGATCGTCATCATCGATGCGTTCCCGCTGACGGTGAACGGCAAAATCGACAGAAAGGCGCTCGCGGAATATTGCGCGCGCGGCGAGGTCGCGGCGTGAGGCGTGGGGCGATCGGCCCGCGTCGTTTCAATCGATCTGCTCCGTCGCGGCCAGCGTACCTGTCGTAAGGCCGATACGAAGCATTTCTATCAGCCGTTCGATGTCGCCTACGGTGTTGAACATCGCGAGCGACACGCGGATGCCGCCACGCTCCGGCGAGACGCGCACGTTGTTTCGAGCGAAGTAGTCGGTCCACTTGTCGACCGGCAGTTTCAGCACGTATATGTGATTGCGCTTGCCACGCGCTCGCGGACCGACGACGCTCACACCCAGCGCATCGAGGCGTTCGAGCAGCAGATCGCCGAGCGCCAGCACATGCTTCTGGATCGCCGCGACGCCTACGCTCTGAATGAGGCAAATCGCCGCGGAAAGTGCGTGCAGGTCCGGGAGATTGACGTTGCCGAATTCGAAGCGCCGCGCGTCCTTGCGTAAAGCCATGTCGTCGGGACGGGCGACATAGTCGGCTGGCGGATTCGCCATGCTGGACATCGCAAGGTAAGCCGGCTGCAATTCGTCGAGACCGTCGGCGATATAAAGCACGCCGAGTCCTTGCGGCACGAGCAAGCCCTTGTGCGTGCCGGCTGCCAGCACCGAAATGTTCAGCGCCTTGACGTCGAGCGGAATGACGCCGACGGACTGCATCGCATCGACGATCAGGTAAATGCCGCGCGCCTTGCACAGCCGTCCGATGCTCATCAGGTCATGGACCTGGCCCGCATGGAACGTCACATGCGAAAGCGAAACGACTTTCGTACGCGCATCGATATACGGCTCGAACGTCTTGGCGGTGGCAATCTCGTCGTCCGGCAACGGCGCGAACCGCACTTCGATGCCATTGCGCTTGAGGTTCAACCACGCATAGGCGTTGTTGGGATGATCGCCTTCTATCAGCACGACGTTGTCGCCGGCCCGGAGCGGGACCGCGTTCGCCGCGATATTGAGTCCTTCCGACGTGTTCTTGGTGAATGCGATTTCGGTCGGCGCCGCGTTGAAGAACGTCGCGACGCTCTCGCGTGTTTCCTCGACACGTCGCAACCAGACCGGCTTCGGACCGGCCATCTCGAAGCCTTCCGACAAGAAGGCTTCGAGCGCTTCGCGCACGCTTAGCGCAAGCGGCGTCTGGTGGGCGGAGTCGAGATAAAGCTGCCTTGTGGTGACGGGGAACTGCTCGCGGACAGCGGCGAGCTTTGCAGTCGGGATCATGAGCGATGTCTCATTTCAGGTTTTCTTTGCGAGGGCATGCACGGCACGGCACGAATCCGTCGAGGCATTAGACGATCGCCGAGAAGCGATGTCAAATACATTCCGATAAGTGGAACTACCGAGTTCCTATTTATGGAATCATTAGACGGAGATGCTAAACTGGCCGCATGTCTCCCACCATCGCGAACCTTCCTGTCACCCTCCCGGCCCGCAATTCGAATCGAGTATCCTAGGGAACCGCTTTTCGCCTGATCCGCGAAGGATGCGCGGCACAGGCCCATAAAACCAGAAAACCCAGCACACATGCGCAAGGAAGAACAAGCCATCGTCGAGACGTCCGAGCCGGAGGTCTCTCCCACCGAGCGCGCGTTTCACATCATCGAAATGGCTGCGCAAACCGGTCGCGTGACGACCGCCGACATCATCACCGCGCTCGGCATTCCGAAGACCACTGCGCATCGCCTCGTCAGCAATCTCGAAGAGTTCGGCTTTCTCGAACACGGCATGGAACGCGGCCGGTATCAGGTCGGCCCGCGCCTGCTGGAACTCGCGACGAACATCCTCGCGGCATCCACCTCGCATGGGCCGATCCACGCGCTGCTGATGGAACTGTCGCGACGCACGGATGAAACGGTGAGCCTCGGCGTCATGCGCGGCTCCGAGGTCGTGTATATCGACAGCGCGATCGGCAATTCGCCGTTGACGCTCAATTTTCAGAAAGGGCATCGCGCGCCCGTGCACTGCACGTCCAGCGGGCGCGTGTTTCTGGCGAACATGGAGAAGAAGCAGCTCGACGCTTATCTGCTGAGCGGACCGTGGGAACCGATCACGCCCTACACCATCGTCGATCCGGAACGGCTCAGGCTCGAAATCGACCTCGCGCGAAAGAATGGCTATGCGACCAACGATTCCGAGTTCGCGATCGGCGTGGTCGGCGCCGCCGTGCCGATCTCGGGGCCGCACGGCCGCCTGATCGCGTGCTTGAGCATCTCGGCGCCCAAAGCGCGCAAGTCGCTGGAAGACATTACCTTGCTGGTGCCGACCTTGCAGGCAGCGGCGCTGCGAATCACAAAGATTCTCGGCGTGATCGACGGCGGAACGACCGCCGAAGACAATGCCGATACCGATAGCAAGGCGACGCGCCGCAAGCGCTCCTGATCAACCGCCCGTCACGCGACCGATCTCCGCGCCGGCGGTGACGAAGCGGATCGCGCGGCGCATGTAGAACACGCCTTTCGTGCGGCTTCTGAGCGTCGTCGTTGCACCGGTGATCGGGTCGACGATGTCGCAGATCGCCTCCCCGACCTCCACCACGTCGCCGATGTTCGCCGCGTACACCACGATGCCGCTGGTCGCGGCGTAGAAATGCTCGCTCGCCGCTTGTCGCGTCGCCGGATGAATCAAGGCGGGGCATGGCGACGGCGTATCGCGGATAGCGCCCCGATCGACGAGATAGGCAACGATCGCTCGCGCATGACGCCGCGCCGATTCATACGTGACGTCGCGCTCGCCGGCGCACTCGACGATGGCGGCGACAGCGCCCTCGCCAACCGGATACCGGTCGCCGAAGCGCGCTTCGACGTCGGCCCACGCCAGGCGCGTCCAGTCGATGAAAAGCCCGAGATCCGCGCCGTCGAACAGCATCTGCGCCCGCGATTGCAGATGGCGCGCGAGCGGTTCGACGCGCGGCCACGCGGCGGTGTCGGCATAGACGTGGACGACCGCTTCCAGCGAGCAATGAATGTCGAGAACGATGTCGGCATCGCAAGACAGCTTCAGCAGGGTCGAACGCAGCGCGTCGAATTCCGTCGTCGGCGCGCAAGCATCGAGCGATGCGCGCATTGCGTTCTTTATCGCGCGCCTGTTCGCGTCTTCGTCGCTGCCGAGACGGCCTTCCAGATGCGCGCAGATGTCCGAGGGGCGCGCGACGCCGCGATTGAAGTTCGCGGCGCTATTCAGCTCGAAGCAGCCGAAGAACTGGCCGAAGACATGCTGACTCAGGCCGATCGGATTCGCTATCGGAACGAGCGTGACGGTCGCGTCGAGCTTGCCCGCGGCTTCGAGCGCCTGGAGTTCGTCGCGCAGGACGTGCGCCGTGAGCATCGCGGGCGTTTCGTCGGCATGAAGCGATGCCTGCAGATAAACCTTCATGTCCGCGTCCGGCGGCCCGAACGTCAGGCTTACGAGATCGCGCTGCGTACCGATGGTCGCTGCGAGTAACGGCGTCCGCTTGAGTAGCACCTTTCGTCTCCTTTCTACGATGACGCGCGAGGTTCCGGCTGCGCAACGAGATTCTAAACTCGCGCATCTGAAAATGCCGTTTTCCGGTTCTAAGTAGTTCCACTCATCGGAACTTTATTGACATCGAATTTGGCATGCGCTCAAATGTGCCACATCGGACACACAAGGGACATCGTCCATGAGTTCTCTTCTACACGGATATGGCGCGCTCGTTCTCGAAGGCGCGCTGCAGACCGTGCAACTGGCGGTCTGTTCGCTGGCGCTGGCCTTCGCGATCGGCTTGCTCGGCGCCTGCGCGAAGCTGTTCGGCAGCCGATGGATCGCAAAACTGGCCCGTCTCTACACGACGATCGTGCGCGGCGCGCCGGATCTCGTGCTGATGCTGCTGCTCTACTACAGCATCCAGATTCTGCTGAACGGCATCACCGAGCGTTTGCATTGGACGCAGATCGATATCAAGCCTTTCGCGGCCGGTGTGGTCGTGCTGGGTCTGATACACGGCGCGTACTTTACCGAGACGCTCCGTGGCGCTTTTCTGGCGATTCCGCGCGGGCAACTCGAATCGGGCACTTCGCTCGGCATGTCGTTCGGCCATGTCCTTGCGCATATCCTGTTTCCGCAAATGATGCGCTATGCGCTGCCGGCGCTCGGAAACAACTGGCAAGTCATCGTCAAATCGACGGCGCTCGTATCCATCATCGGACTCTCGGATGTCGTCAAAGCCGCGCAAGACGCAGGCAAGACCACCACGCACTACTTCTTTTTTATCGGCGTGGCCGCATTCGTTTATTTGCTGATCACGACAGCATCCAATCTCGTATTACGTCACCTCGAAAATCGATATGACGTCGGCGTGCGCAAGGTGAACGTATGATCGACATCTTCCGCGAATACTGGCGGCACTATCTTTATACCGACGGCTATCAGTTCACCGGATTGATCGTCACGATCTGGCTGCTGCTGTTCTCCGTCGTGCTCGGATCCGCACTGGCGGTACCGATGGCCATCGCGCGCAGTTCCGCGAACCGTTTCGTGTCGCGCGCGGTCTGGCTTTACACCTATCTGTTTCGTGGCACACCGCTATTCGTTCAGTTACTGCTTTGCTATACGGGCGTGTTCAGCCTCGACGTGATTCGTAATCACGAGCTCACGAACGCGTTCTTTCGGGACGGAATGCATTGTTCGCTACTCGTTTTCGCATTGAATACATGCGCCTACACGACCGAGATTTTCGCCGGCGCGATCAAGGCCACGCCTGCGGGCGAGATCGAAGCCGGCGTGGCCGCGGGAATGTCGACGTTGCAGCTTTATCTGCACGTCATTCTCCCCTCCGCGCTGCGGCGCTCGTTACCGAGTTATAGCAATGAAGTCATTCTGGTCTTCCATTCGACTTCCGTTGCATTCGCCGCAACCGTGCCGGATCTGCTGAAAGTGGCGCGCGACGTGAATTCCGCGACCTATCAATCGTTCGCCGCATTCGGCATTGCGTTTCTGCTCTATTCCGCGATCACCTTTTCGCTGGTCTGGCTCTTTCGCCAGGCGGAAAACCGTTGGCTCGCTTACCTGACACCGCAAAAATGACTAACGATGTCTGCATCGAATCGTCGCGTTCACCTGAAAAAGTCGTGGTCGCCGATCTTCACAAGAGCTTCGGTACGCACGAAGTGCTGAAAGGCGTGTCGCTCAGCGCGCGCGCCGGCGACGTCATCAGCGTTCTCGGCTCGTCGGGCTCGGGCAAAAGCACGCTCTTGCGCTGCATGAACTTGCTCGAACATCCGTCGGCGGGCCGCATCTTCGTCAATCAGACGGAAATCCGCATGAAGCAGGACAGAACGGGCACGCTCAGGCCGGTCGACAAACATCAGTTGCGGCGCATACGGTCCAAGCTCGCGATGGTGTTTCAGCACTTCAACTTATGGCCGCATATGACGGTGCTCGAAAACGTGATTCATGCGCCGATTCACGTACTCGGACTCGGTCGGCGCGAAGCCGAAGAATATGGCCGGGCCAATCTCGACAAGGTCGGTTTGGGCGTCGATATCGCCGGCCGTTACCCCGCGCATCTCTCGGGTGGCCAGCAACAGCGCGTCGCAATCGCCCGCGCACTGACGATGGATCCCGACGTTCTGCTTTTCGACGAGCCGACTTCCGCTCTCGATCCCGAACTCGTGTCCGAGGTGTTGAAGGTCATGCAGAAACTCGCGGCGGAAGGACGGACGATGATCGTGGTGACGCATGAGATGAACTTCGCCCGCAATGTTTCCAGCGAGATCATTTTTCTGCATGAAGGACGAATCGAAGAGCAAGGAAAACCGGCGGACCTGTTCGCCAATTCCGCAAGCAGCCGGCTCCGAAGGTTTCTGTCCGCGGCATAGCTTTTCTTTCTCTTTATCGACAACAAGATCATCAGCCGGAGACTTTTGTAATGAAACGATTCGTGTCGACCCTGCTGTTTTGCGCGGCCGCCTTCACCTCATCGTATGCAAGCGCTCAGGACGCGTCGACGCTTCGATACGGCGTGGATCCGTCGCATCCGCCGTTTTCATCGCGCGACTCCAGCGGCAAGCTCGTCGGATTCGACATCGATCTCGGGACCGAAATCTGCAAGCGCATGCACGCAAAATGCGAATGGGTTCAGAACGACTTCGATGGCATGATTCCCGCGCTTCAGGCCAAGAAATTCGATGCCATTCTCGCGTCCATGTCGATTACCGACAAACGCAAACAGGTGATCGATTTCACATCGAGGTTATATAAGACGCCGAACAAACTGATCGTGCGTAAAGACACGAACCTCGAACCCACCGCGGAATCGCTGAAAGGAAAATCGATCGGTGTCCAGCAGGGCACCGTTCCCGAATCCTATGCGAAGGAACATTGGGCGCCCGCCGGCGCGCGCGTCGTTTCTTATCCGAATTTCGATCAGGTATTCGCGGATCTCGCCGCTGGCCGTCTCGATAGCTGCTTCACCGATGCAGCCGTCGGCGAGTACGGATTCCTGAGAACGCCGCAAGGCGCCGGTTTCAAGTTCACCGGCGGCAATGTCTATGCGAGCAACGGCGCGGGCATTGGAATCCGCAAGTCGGATATCGAACTGAAGGAAAAGATGAACAAGGCGATCGCCGACATGCTCGCCGACGGCACCTATAAACAACTCGCAGCCAGGTATTTCCAGTTCGATCCTTACGGCAGTTGAGAGGTTATCGTCTCGACGCCGGCATCAGCGGATCCCGACGTCACACTTGCCGAACGGGGATGATTGCAGTGAAACATGTGCCATCGGCGAGCGATGACGATACCTGCAGATCGCCATGGTGAGCCTGCACGATTTGCTTGCAGATGAAAAGACCGAGACCGAGACCCCCGCCTCGCGGTTGATCGGCGGGCCGCCAATATGGCTCGAACACTTTCCTGATGTCCTCGGGCGCAATGGCATCGCCACCGTTCTTCACGGCGATGATCAATTTCCCGGCCTCGACTTTCCCATTTACCGTAATAGGCAAGTTTGCCGCGCCATGCGTGATTGCATTGCCTAACAGATTGGACAATAGCTGCTGCATACGAACCGAATCGCAGTGGACGGTTCCTTCAATGGCGATGCTGTCTTCTATCATCAAGCCGGGATGACCCGCCTTTGCCTCGGAAACGATATCGCGCAAAAGCTTGCCGAGATCGGGCACCGGCGCGATGTGGGCGCCCAGTCCGGCGCCCAGGCGTCCGCGCGCGAAGTCCATTACATCGTCGATCAAACCCGCCATTCGGCCGGCGACCGCCTTCAATCGCAATCCGAGTTGAGTGATCTCGGTGGTTCCACCTCTGATCGAAAGATATTCGGCAATCGAATGCACCGCTGTTAGCGGATTGCGCAGGTCATGTCCGAGAACGGCGATGAACTGCTCACGCAATTCCGCGGTCTCGCGCGCGTGCGATAGCGCAGTTGCCGACGCAGAGCGGTTCTCCTCCAGTTCGAGCTCAAGCGCGATGAGCTTGGCGTACGCCTCGAACATGCAGACCGTGCGGACATCGGACAGATAGCGCGGACGCGGATCGATCGCGCATAGATTGCCGAAGTACCGGCCGTTGGATAGAACGATCGGCACGGAGATATAACTTTGAAGGTTATAGATTCTGGCCGTGTGATGACCGCAGTAACGCGGATCGTTCCCGAAGTCATCGATGACGATCGATTCGCGCGCTTCTCGCGATTCGAAGCATAGCGTCGTCTTCAGATCGAGTTGACCGCCGACTTCCAGACCGAAGCCAATGTCGTCGTGAACGGCGCACGCTGTCCATGTATTGTCTGTCACGCGCGCGACCGCGGCGTAGCCCATCGATGTTCTTTCGCAAATCGCCTTGAGCATCGAGCCCACGGCACTCACGCGGCCGATAGCCTCGATGTCGTCCTTCAGTGCGTCAGGGCCGTCTTCCCCGGTCAAAGTTATCATGTCGAATGCTGCTGAGATGTGACAAGGCCGTATTATGCGCCGCGAACATTTCTTTTTAGCTCCGAAAGTCCTGCCCAATGCGAGACATGCTGACTTCTTTCTTCTGGAGCGGCGACGCGATCCGCAGTCGTCGCGTCAGTGACATCGTTCTATCCGGCACGCTCGATCTGCCTGCGCCTCCCGCGTCGATGCTCGCGGATTGGCAGAGAGAAACCACGACGCGTCTCGCGCTGCAACCCGGTGATGTCGAGCCGATACATCTCGCGCGGACGCAATTTCGCTGGCCGGACTACAAACGCTGCGTGCAGGCCATGTCCGACTGGACCGGCGCGCTGGGGCTTCCCGCGGTGCTCGACGATAGCGACATGGCGTTGATGGCCTGTCGTGGCGCCAGGTATCACCATGACGGCGAGCAGTATGGCGGCGCCGCTTTTTGCAATCTCTTCCTGAGCGAAGACAAAGGTCTGGACTTGCACTTCCCCGCTATCGGACAACGCATTGCGCTGACGAAGGGAACGGCCGTGATCTTCGATACGGTCCAGCCTCACGGCGTCATTCAGCGCGACAGCGACCGCTTCTGCGCCGCCGACTTCCCCCCGGACCACGACTTCACCCAGATTTTCCTGACGTGGGAACTTCCCATCGAAGACGCCGATATCGGAAACGCGCTGAACGTCGTCTTCGATAGCGACCGCTCGAACGCGCTGCAACTCGAGGAAGCGCAAGTCTGGCTGAACGGCTCACGAACCGCCGTGTGCCCGGAATCGGGTTGCTGGGTGCGCGTCTGAGTCGCGATCGCGTCTGCGCTAAATCGCAAAAACCATCGTTGACGCTCTCTTGAAATCCTCCTATAACCATCCACATGGATGGTTATGGGAGGTTTTTCACACTATGGCAAAAGAAGTGCCGGATCGCTCGCGAGGCAGCGAAACCGAAAAAATCACGATCAATCTCGGTCCGGTCGACTTGGGCCAGATCGATCTGCTCGTCGAGGAAGGCTTTTACTCGAACCGGACGGATCTGATCCGCACGGCCATCCGCAATCAGTTGTCGATTCATGCGCCGGCTCTGAAGGACACCGTGACGCGCCGCGAACTCGTGCTCGGCCTTCAGCATTTTTCGAAACAGGATCTCGAGGCGGCATGCGCGGCCAATCAGCGTCTGCGGATTCAGGTGCTCGGTTTGGCGAGCATTGCCATGGACGTCTCCCCCGAACTCGCGCTGGCAGCGATCGACTCGATTCTGGTTCGAGGCGCGCTCCATGCGTCACCGGCAGTCAAGGCCGCATTGGCGGATCGAATCCGCTGATGCGCCTGACGCCTTCCCGCTAACGGAATGAACATGAAACTCAACGAAGGTTTTTTGGACTCGATGAAAGAGGCATTCGCGCTCTTTCGCAGCAACGATCCCGCCGCGGCCGCGGAAATCGTCAAACGCGCCATGCGCGGCGAACGGACGGACACGGCAACCGCGCACCCTAACCCGCAGGACGACACGACGACCGCGCGATTCGCCGATCTCTTGCAACCCCGGCGCCACGCCGGCAAGACGCGGACTGATGCGGACGTGCAGGATCGCGGGCACTTCAGCACGCGTCGTTATGTCGGCGCCGCCGGTCAACGCGATTACAAGGTCTACGTTCCCGCTCATTCACGTCGCGATCCTTTACCGCTGATCGTCATGCTGCACGGCTGCACCCAGGACGCCGACGACTTCGCATCCGGCACGCGGATGAACGCGCTCGCCGAAACGCACGGCTTTATCGTCGCTTATCCGATCCAGCCGCAGAACGCGAATACGTCGAAATGCTGGAACTGGTTCAGGCACGGCGACCAGCAGCGCGACCACGGCGAGCCGTCGCTGATCGCGGGCATCACGCGAGAGGTGATGGCCGATCACGACGTCGATCCGAAACGCGTCTTCGTTGCAGGGCTTTCGGCCGGCGGCGCAATGGCGGCGATCGTGGCGCAAACCTATCCCGACCTTTACGCGGCAGCAGGCATTCACTCGGGCCTGCCCGTGGGATGCGCGCACGACTTGCCATCGGCGCTGGCGGCCATGCGCGGTGGCAAGGCCCGATCCAAGGCGCGCAAAGCCGGCCGGGCGGACATTCATCACGCGCAGGCGTCGCAATGCCCGCTGATCGTCTTTCACGGCGATGCCGATGCCACCGTGCATCCTTCGAACGCCAACGAACTGGTACGCGAGTTTTCTGCGAGCGAAGCGGCACCCGCCCGCGCGTCGAGCGGTGACGGCCGCGCGCGCAAACATACGGTCCGGCACATGACGTCGCAAGCCGGGGTGGATGCAGAACTCTGGATCATCCACGGCGCGCCGCATGCGTGGTCCGGTGGCTCGTCAAGCGGAAGCTATACCGATCCGTCCGGCCCCGACGCCAGTGCCGAAATGCTGCGATTCTTTCTCGAACATCCGCGCCGGCAGTGAGCGGTCGCCTTTGCGCCCTCGATCGGCGGCGTCCGACCGGTTGCCGCCGGTCGGATAACGAAACGCAGCGCGCATCGCGTCACGCGCCAAAGGCCTTCGTCAAAGCCGGCACGCTCAACACCGCCGTGTAATAGCCCATGAACTGCACGCCGGTATTGAAGCCGAAGTTGCGCGACAGCAATCCGCCGAGCAAGCCCACGCTCAGAATCACGAGCAGACCGAGCAGTTGCCCTTCCCACACGCTGATTACGACGATCAGACCGACGAACGTCGCGATGATCGCCTCGTGACTCAGCTTCCTCGCGACGAACGACGCCGCGCGATGCGCGTAGTTCATCGACAGCGGATACGCGACGAGCGCCGCGAGCACGACCGCGAGCAAGCCGAAGCCGAGGAACTGCCACGTCGTCATCAACGTATGCAGATTGTTGATGTGGCCCGTCGCCGTATCGACGAAAAAGCGCGGCGGTGCGTTGAATAGCGGCGCGGCCGGTCCCGCCGCGACAGGACTCAGCGGCAGACCGAACGCGATCAGCGGAATCAGCGCTTCGGCGATGTAAGTCGCTTCGGTCACGCCGTTGCGCGCGGAGATCACCGTCGTCAGGCGATGATACGCATGCTTCACACGCGAGCCGACGAGTTCGCCGAGCACGACCGTCATCGCGACCGGGCTGAACACGAATGTCGCGCTCGATATCGCCGCGGTGGCCGCGACCCAGCCGCGTTGCTGGCCGTCCAGCACTTTCATCGGATTGGGGAAGTAGCCGCTCCAGCCCTTCACGTCGGGCGCGAGCGAGAACGTGCGGACGCGTTCGCGGCGCATGCGGGCGCGATCGGCGGGCGAGAGTATCGAGAACAGATCGGCGATGAGCGGCCCGATCGCGATGCCGAGGAAGTAGCTCACCGAGAGCTTCACGCCGTATTTGCCCGTGAGCGCCTGAAGACCGACGATCACCAGCACGAACGGCACGAGCAGAAACACCGAGGCCCATCGTCCCGACGAAAAGAACGCAATGGCGACCGATGCCGCGAGAAACACCCACGGCGCGGCCTTCGTGATGACCGGCCCGAACGGCGCGAGCAGCACCGCGAACAGCACCGCGAGCGGCACGGCGACGAACGCCGCGACGATCGCGCCCGAGATCATCTTGCGCAGGGCGATATGCGGCACGCCGAGGTTGCGCAGCATCGTCGCCTGTTGCAGCAGGGGCGTGGCGAGCGTGTCGCCGGGAATGCCGAGCAAGGCGGTCGGAATCGCGTGCGTCATGTGCTTCGACACCGCGCCCGCCATGAAGAACGAAAACACGCCGACGGGCGGCACGCCGAGCAGCACGACGAGCAAGGTGAGCGGCGCGAGCGTCGTGGTTTCATCGGTGCCCGAAATGAGGCCGATGCCGGAGAACACGATCGCGCCGATGAGTCCCATGCCGAGCGCGACGAGCAGTTGAGTGACGAACGGTTCCATCAGCGCGCTCCTTCGCGTTGTTCATCGCGTTGTTCATATTCGGCGAAAAGCTCGTACAAACCGAGCTCCTTCATTTCCGCGACGACCGAAGGCGGCAGGTCCGCGACGCGCCCGAGTCCGCCCGCTTCGTTCGCGAGCTGCTTCAGCACTTCCTCGCGGCCCGCCGCGCCGTGCGCTTCCTCGACCACTTCGCGCTTCGGCTTGAAGAGCTTCGCGCAGACCGCGCCCGCGATCAGGCATCCGGCGAGGCCGACGAGCATCGCGTAAGCGCGGGCCATCGCGGCATCGGGCACATAAGCGGCGAGCACGCGATTCGCGATGGCGAACGCGCCGTAGCTGATCGCGATGCCGAGCACGACCGACCACGCGAGATGCCGCGTATCGACGGTATCGCCCCATATTTCGACGAGCTGATACTCCGTCGTTTCGGCGCTTTGCGAGAGCGCCCGGCCGCGCTCGTGCGCGGCGAGTTGCTGTTCCATGTCTCCTCCTTGAATGGAGTGATCAGATGCACTGCTTTTCTTGTCGCTGACGCTTGGCCTCGAGTGCGCGCGCCACGCGCGATGACGTTTCGCGCTTCAATGCCGTCGAAATGAACGCGCCCGCTTGCACAAGTCCGTTCAGATCGATGCCCGTCTCGATGCCCATGCCCTCGCACAAATAGACGATGTCCTCCGTTGCGGCGTTGCCCGTCGCGCCCGGCGAATACGGACATCCGCCGATGCCCGATACCGAGCCATCGAACACCGCGACGCCGCGTTGCAGCGCCGCGTGCACGTTCGCGGCGGCCATGCCCCACGTATCGTGGAAGTGACCGGCGAGCGCATCGACGGGAATGTGTTCGATGCACGCGTCGAGCATCGCCTGGGTTTTTCGCGGCGTGCCCGCGCCGATGGTATCGCCGAGACTGATCTCGGAGCAGCCCATGTCGAAGAGCTTCCTTGCGACGCGCGCGACGGCTTGCGGCGCAATCTCGCCTTCGAACGGGCATCCGAGCACGCAGGATACATAGCCGCGAATGCGTACGTTCGCCTCGCGCGCCGCCGCGATCACCGGTTCGAAGCGCGCGATGCTTTCGTCGATCGAACAGTTGATGTTCTTCTGCGAGAACGATTCGGATGCCGCCGCGAAGACCGCGATTTCATCGACATGCGATGCGAGCGCGGCGTCGAGGCCCTTCATGTTCGGCACGAGCGCGGCGAGCGTCGTGTGCGTGGCGCGCGCCTTGTCGCGCACGCGTTCGAGCACGTGCGCGCCATCGGCCATTTGCGGCACCCATTTCGGCGATACGAACGAGGCCGCTTCGACATAGCGCACGCCCGCATCGATCAGGCGCTCGATGAGTTCGGCCTTCACATCGGCCGATACGGGCGACGGCTCGTTCTGCAAGCCGTCGCGCGGACCGACTTCGACGATGCGTACGCGCTTTGGCAGCTCATTCATCGCGCGGCCCTTGCAGAAGACTCATGCCGTAATCGACGCTCACGTTGCGCGCGGCGACCATCTTCTTCACGACCCAGTCGATATCCGTGCCACTCGCGCCCGCTGCCAGCGCGATGTTGCGCGCGTGCAGCGCCATGTGGCCGCGCTGGATGCCCTCCGTCGAGAGCGCACGCAACGCGCCCATGTTCTGCGCGAGACCGACCGCGACGGCGATCTCGCCGAGTTCCTGCGCCGAGCCCACGTTCATGATCTTCAACGCGAGACGCGCGAGCGGATGCGTCTTCGTCGCGCCGCCGACGAGTCCGACGGGCATCGGCATTTCGATCGTGCCGACGAGGTCGCCGTCGTTCGCCACTTCCCACGTCGTCAGCGACGTATAGCGCCCGCCGCGGCTCGCGTACGCGTGCGCGCCCGCCTCGACCGCGCGCCAGTCGTTGCCCGTCGCGACGATCACCGGATCGATCCCGTTCATGATGCCCTTGTTGTGCGTGGCGGCGCGATACGGATCGATCGCTGCGAACAGATACGCATCGACGACGCCGGCGATCACGTCCTCGCCCGCGTATTCCTTCGTTTGCAGCGTGGCCGCACTGTAGCGAACCTGCGCGCGCGCGAGGCGCAGATCCGCGAGATTCGACAGGATGCGCAGACGCACCTTGCCGCCCGTGATTTCCTCCATGCGGCCCGCGACGGTTTCGGCCATCGTGTTGACGGTGTTCGCGCCCATTGCGTCGCGCACGTCGACGATCAGATGCGCGACGATCATCGCGCCGCGCGGCGTGTCCGGAAACACGTGCACTTCGATGTCGCGGCAGCCGCCGCCGAGACCGATCAGCACCTTGTCGCGCGCGTTCGCCATTTCGATCAGCTCGTCGCGATGCTTGAGAATCGCAAGCCGCGCGCCATACGGGTCCGACACGCCGACGATCTGCACTTGCGCGCGCATCAACGGCCCGGTGCTGGAGGTGCGAAAGCCGCCCGCCTCGCGCGAGAGCTTCGCCATGAACGACGCCGCGGCGACGATCGACGGCTCTTCGACCGCCATCGGCACCAGCACGTCGCGGCCGTTGATCTGGAAGTAGCCCGCCACCGCCATCGGCAATTCGAACGTGCCGACGACGTTTTCGATCATGCCGTTCGCGGTTTCGAGCGGCAGCGCGCCGGGTTTCGCGAGGAGCGCGTGCTCGGCGTCGTCGAGGTCCGCTGCCTGCGCGATGTGCGAGAGGCGTTGCGCGGGCGACATCGCGCGGAAGTTCGGCAACTTCGAATCGATCATGTGTCTTCCTCTTCTGTCTGGATGTGTGTCGTGAGTGTTCGCTTTCGATGCTTGCAGCAACGCACCGGGTGAGCGAATAATAGGCTGACTGTACCCATTTCAAAGGTACAATTCCGACAAACAGTGACCTTGCTGTACCCATGACAGCAGGATCATTTTCAGAACAGGTCGATACGATGCGGCATGAGAAGCCGAGCCTGTCTGCGACACTCGCGGACAATCTCGCCAGACAGATCACCGAAGGTGTGCTGCGCGCGGGCGACAAACTCCCGTCGATCAGGGAATACGCTGAGGCGAACGGCTGCGCAAAAAACACCGTCATCAGCGCGTTCGACATGCTGACGGCGAACGGTCTCATCGAGCCGCGACGCGGCGCGGGCTTTTACGTCGCGAGCGTGGCGAAGCCGCAGCAGCATGACGAAGATGCGCCGACGCTCGATCGCGCGATGGATTCGGTCTGGCTCATGCGCGAACAGTTGCAGAGCAAGCCGGACTTTCTCAATCTCGGTGAGGGATTTCCGCCCGTCGCATGGCTCGAAGAGACGCGGCTCGATCACTTCCACCAGCGCGTCGTGCGAACCGGTGTCGCGTCGCTGTTTCGTTACGGCAGCCGCTTCGGCTATCTGCCCTTGCGTCAGCATCTGCAGCAAAAGCTCGCCGGCTATGAGATCGAAGCCGCGCCGCAACAGATCGTCCTCACGCACGGCGCGAATCAGGCGATGGACATGGTCGTGCGTTACTTCGTGCGCCCGGGCGACACCGTGCTCGTCGACGATCCCGGCTATTACGCGCTGTTCGGCAAGCTGAAGCTGTCGGGCGCGAATATCGTCGGCGTGCCGCGCGCGGTCGACGGGCCGGATATCGCGGCGCTGGAGGAGCGGCTCAAGACGCATCGGCCGCGGCTCTTCTTCACGCAATCGGTCGGACACAATCCCACCGCGACGGACATCAGCGCGGCGAAGGCGCACCGCGTTCTGCAACTGGCGGAAGCGCACGATCTGATCGTCGTCGAGAACGACGCCCTCGCCGATCTCAAGCCGCGCTCGGCGACGCGCATCAGCGCGCTGGATCAATTGCGGCGCACGATTTATATCGGCAGCTTTTCGAAGTCGGTGTCGGCGGCGCTGCGCGTGGGCTTTCTCGCCTGCGATGCCGATCTCGCCAGCGATCTCGCCGACGTGAAGATGCTCACGCACGTGAGCAGCAGCGAATACTGCGAGCGCACGCTCGATGCGATCGTCGGCGACGGACACTTCCTGCGTCACACGAACCGCTTGCAGGACCGCCTCAAACGCGCGACGGCGACGGGCGTCGAAGCGTTGACGCGTCTTGGCGCGACCATCTTCAAGGTCAGCGATCAGAGTCTTTATCTATGGGCGCGTTTGCCCGCGCACGACGATTCGATAGCGTTCGCGAAGGAGATGCTCGGCAAGCACGTGATCCTCGCGCCGGGGACGATTTTTTCCGCGCACGCGAACATCGTTTCGCCGTGGTTTCGCTTCAATGTCGCGTATCTCGGCGACCCGCGATTCTCGAACGCACTCGCGCCTTGAAACGCCGGGCAGGCCTGCCCGACGTGTCGCTACGCTGCAATTACGCGCTGGCTACTGCTGTTAAGCCCGTCCGCGAAGGCTTCTCGGCCACGGGCGTCGATTGTCCCGCCGATTGAAGCGAAGGCTCCGCCATCTGTCCTCGCAGCTTGATGAGCGCGAGCACCGTATCGATCGTCGGTGTCGCCTGCCCGACGAGACGCCCCATTTCCTGGACGACGGTAAGGAGCGGATCGATTTCCATCGGCCGGTTGGCCTCGAGATCCTGGAGCATCGACGTCTTGTGCGCGCCGACCGCACCCGCACCGTCGATACGTCTTTCGACATCGACACGGAAATGCACGTCGAAGCGATCCGCGATCGCTTTCGCCTCCAGCATCATCGCTTTCGACACGGCGCGCGTGGCCGGATTGCTCGTAATGACATCGAGCGTTGCATGAGTCAATGCGCTGATCGGATTGAAGCAGAGGTTGCCCCAGAGCTTCAGCCAGATTTCATCGCGAATACGCTCGCGAATGGGCGCATCCAGATCCGCCGCGCTCATGATTTCATGCAGCTTCTGAACGCGCTCGCTGCGCTCTCCATTCGGTTCGCCGATGGGGAACTTCTTGCCGTACACATGGCGGATCACGCCCGGCGCGACGACTTCCGCCGCCGGATACACGACACAACCGATCGCACGCTCCGGTCCGAGCGCGTTCCATTGCTTCGCGCCGGGATCGATGCTGTCGAGCGTGGAGCCTTCCAGCTCGCCGCCATGCTTGTAGAAGTACCAGTACGGAATGCCGTTGACGGCCGTGACGATAGCCGTCTCTGGTCCGAGCAAAGTCTGGATCTGGCCGACGACGCCCGGCACCGAATGCGCTTTCAACGCGATGATCACGTAGTCTTGCGGACCCAGCTCGCGCGGATCCGACGCGCATCTGACCTTGACGACACGTTCCCCGCCATCGATTTGCAGCCGTACACCGTTTTCCTGCATCGCCGCGAGATGCGGACCACGCGCAACGAAGCTCACGTCCGCGCCCGCCGACGCCAGTTGCGCGCCCATATATGCACCGATCGCTCCGGCGCCATACACACAGATCTTCATCGTTTAAACCCCTATCTCAAGCGCCAAGATGACTGAGCAACGCATCGACACTGCCCTTCGCATCGCCGAAGAGCATCCGCGTGTTTTCCTTATAGAAGAGCGGATTGTCGACGCCGGCGTAGCCTGCCGCCATGCTTCGTTTGGACACGACCACGGTGCGCGCCTTCCACACTTCGAGCACGGGCATCCCGGCGATGGGACTGCCGGGATCCTCCAGCGCGCCAGGATTCACGATGTCGTTTGCGCCGATCACCAGCACGACATCCGTGTTGGAAAAGTCGTCGTTGATCTCGTCCATCTCCAGGACGATGTCGTAGGGCACCTTCGCCTCCGCGAGCAGCACGTTCATGTGCCCCGGCAAGCGGCCCGCCACCGGATGAATGCCGAATCGCACGTTCACGCCCTTGCTGCGCAGCTTCTTCGTGATCTCGCTGATCGTCGCCTGAGCCTGCGCGACCGCCATGCCGTAACCGGGCACGATGACGACTTCCGACGCATCGCGCAGCAGCGAGCCGACTTCGTCGACCGTGACCGGCGCGACTTCACCCTCGATCGTCTTCGAAGCGGTCGAGGTCGCCGTGCCGAATCCGCCGAGAATCACGGAGAGGAACTTGCGGTTCATCGCGCGGCACATGATGTAGCTCAGAATCGCTCCGCTCGACCCGACCAGCGCGCCGGTCACGATCAGCAGATCGTTGCTCAACATGAAACCCGTCGCGGCGGCGGCCCAGCCCGAATAGCTGTTCAGCATCGACACGACCACCGGCATGTCCGCGCCGCCGATCGCCATCACCAGATGCACGCCGATCAGCGCGGCGATGACGGTCATCGTCAAGAGCGAGCTGATGCCCACATCGGCGTCGGGCGCTGTCAGGAACACGTAGCCGAGCGCGATGCACGCGAACACGCCGACGAGATTCAGCGTGTGCCGCATCGGCAGCAGCAACGGCTTGCCGCCTACCACGCCCTGCAACTTCAGAAACGCGGCGATGGACCCCGTGAACGTTACCGCGCCGATGAACACGCCGAGATAGATCTCCACGTTGTGGACCGACTGCGCCGCGCTGTCCGATTCCGCGCCGGCTGCCGGCGACAGGTAGCTCGCAATGGCGACCAGCACGGCCGCGAGACCCACGAAGCTATGCAATGCCGCGACGAGTTGCGGCATTTGCGTCATCTCGACGCGCCGCGCGAGGATCGCGCCGCCCGCGATGCCGATCGCCATCAGCGCGGCGACGGCCGGCAGCGCTTCCCCGCCGTTGAGCCAGAGCGTGGTGACGATCGCGATGGCCATGCCGGCGACGCCGTAGAGATTGCCGCGCCGCGCCGTCGATGGATGACTGAGCCCGCGCAGGCTCAGGATGAACAGCACACTCGCCGCCAGATAGGCGATGCTTCCGATTCCAGTTTGCATGTCGATCTCCTTAGCGCTGGAACATGTTCAACATGCGTTGAGTGACGAGAAAGCCGCCAGCGATATTGATTGTCGCGACGAGGATCGCGAGGCCCGCGAGAATCGCGACCAGATGATCCGGCGTGCCGACCTGCAGCAGCGCCCCCGTCACGATGATTCCGCTGACCGCGTTGGTCACGCTCATCAGCGGCGTGTGCAAGGCGGGCGTCACGTTCCACACGACCTGAAAGCCGACGAAGATCGCCAGCACGAACACCGTGAAGTGCGCGACGAACGCAGGCGGCGCAACGGCGCCGAGCGCGGCAAGCAACGCAGCCGCGATGACGAGCCCGGCCACGCCGATCCATCCCGCGCGACGCTTCTGTTCGATGGTCACGGCAATCGTTGCAGCGGGCTTTGCGGCAGCGGGCGGCGCAATCGCGGGCTCCGGCTTCTTGGGCGGCGGCCATTTCACCTCGCCGCGCAGCACGACGGTGACGCCGCGCATCACTTCGTCATCGGTATCGAGCGTGATTTCGCCGTTCTTCTGCGGCGTCAGATCGGTCAGAAGATGCCGCAGATTGGTGCCGTACAACTGGCTCGATTGCGTTGCCATGCGCGATGGCAGATCCGTATAGCCGACGATCGTGACGCCTTCGATCGATGCCGCCTCGCCCGGCCGCGTCAGCTCGCAGTTGCCGCCCTGCTCCGCCGCCATGTCGACGATCACGCTGCCTTGGCGCATGCTGCGCACCATGTCGGCGGTGATCAGTTTCGGCGCGGGCTTGCCCGGAATCAGCGCGGTCGTCACGATGACGTCGACGTCTTTTGCCTGCGCGGCGAACAGCGCCATTTCAGCCGCGATGAATTCGGCGCTCATCTCTTTCGCGTAGCCGCCGCTGCCGCTGCCGTCCTCGACGTAGTCCAGTTCGAGAAACTCGGCGCCCATGCTTTCCACCTGCTGCCGCACTTCGGGCCGCGTATCGAAAGCACGGACGATCGCGCCGAGACTGCGCGCCGCGCCGATCGCCGCCAGTCCCGCGACGCCCGCGCCGATCACCATCACTTTCGCGGGCGCGATCTTGCCCGCCGCCGTGATCTGTCCCATGAAGCCGCGGCCGAACTGGTGCGCCGCTTCGATGACCGCGCGATAGCCCGCCATGTTGGCCATCGAACTCAAAGCATCGAGCTTTTGAGCGCGCGAGATGCGCGGCACGCAGTCCATCGCGAGCACGGTGACGTTGCGCGCAGAGAGGCGCGTCAACAACGCTTCGTTCTGCGCCGGCCAGATGAAACTGATGAGCGTCGATCCTTCGCGCAGCAACTCGACTTCATCGCCCACGGGCGCAATGGAAGGCGCACGCACTTTCACGACGATATCCGCGTCCGCATAGAGCGACGGCGCATTCTCCACGATTCGCGCACCCGCAGCGCGATAGGCATCGTCGGAAAATGCGGCAAGCTCGCCCGCGCCGGCCTCGACGCTCACTTCAAATCCGAGCTTCAGCAGATGCCCGACTACTTCCGGCGTCAACGCGACACGACGCTCCCCGGGAAAGCGTTCCCGTGGCACAGCAATCATCATTGGCATGACTAAATTCCCAATCGACGGTTTCAATTCTTCAGTGGCGCGCGCCTGCATTCGGCTGGCGAGCATGCCAAACCTCGCATCAGCGAGAAAGCTGGCGCGAGATACGAATAATGGTCAGTGTCTGGTCGGTCAGCCGCGTATACGGGCATCGAGCGAAGCGGCCGGTGGGATGGGTGGCCGCTTCGTCCTTGAGCTGCGTTCATGCGCCTTTTGTTGCGCGGACGCGAGCCGTTATCTCTATGGTGCTTTTTATACTTTGAATCGCTGAATCATCAGGCGTCGACTTTCCCCTCCAGTTCGGCGATACGCTTGCGGAGCGCACGCTCTTCCTGAAACCGCGCCGTTTCATCGCGGATGATCGCGACGATACCGGTCAGCTCGCCTTGCGGCGAATGCAGCAGCGCGACGGTGAACGCTATCGACATCGCGCGTCCGTCCTTATCGACGGCGGGAACCTTGAGCAGATCGTGCCCATAGCGCGTCTCGCCGGTCGCCATCGTCTTGTGATAGCCGTCCCAATGACGACCGCGCAGGCGCTCCGGAATGATCAGATCGAGCGACTGCCCCAAAGCTTCGCTCTGGGTGAAGCCGAACATGCGTTGCGCCGCCGGATTCCATAGCGTAATCGCGCCGCTCGCATCCGAAACGATCACGGCATCGCCGATCGCATTGACGAGTTGTTCGTAGTCGATCGTGGGGGTCATTGTGTCGTCCATGCTTGGGTATCGATCGAGACTGATTTCTGAAGGGCCGCTGCCGTCTTGGGCTTTCGTGGACGGCAGCGGTTCCCTTTTCAAGCGCGTCAGACAGCTCGCGCTTCCTTCATTTGCGCTACCTGCTCCTTGCTATAGCCGAGTTCGAGCAGCACTTCTTCGGTATGTTCGCCCAGCAGCGGCGAGCCCGTGATCTCCGGCTTCAGGTCCGAGAACTTGATCGGGCTGCCGACCGTGAGATATTTGCCGCGCACCTTGTGATCGACCTCGACGATGGAACCGCTCGCACGCAACGACGGATCGTTCGCGAGTTCCTTCATCGTCAGCACCGGCGCGCACGGAATATCGAACTTGCGCAAGATATCGACCGCTTCGAACTTGGTCTTGTCGGCGAGCCATTCTTCGATCTTGCCGAAGATATCGAAAATATGCGGCTGGCGCGCTTCGGCCGTCATGTAATCCGGGTCCTCGATCCATTGCTCCTTGCCGATTGCGCGGCAGATCGGCGCCCATGCGTGCCCCTGAATCGTGAAGTAGATGTAGGCGTTCGGATCGGTTTCCCAGCCCTTGCACTTGAGCACCCAGCCCGGCTGACCGCCGCCGCCCGCATTGCCGCCGCGCGGCACGACGTCGCTGAACGTGCCGTGCGGATACTGCGGATATTCCTCGAGATAGCCGACGCGATCGAGACGCTGCTGATCGCGCAGCTTCACGCGGCACAGATTGAGCACGCTGTCCTGCATCGACACGGCGACTTTCTGTCCCTTGCCCGTTTGCTGGCGGCCGATGATCGCCGTGAGAATGCCGATCGCGAGGTGCATGCCGGTGTTGCTGTCGCCGAGCGCCGCCGCGCTGATGGTCGGCGGGCCGTCCCAGAAGCCCGTCGTCGATGCCGCGCCGCCCGCGCATTGCGCGACGTTTTCGTAGACCTTCAGATCGTCGTAGTGATGGCCGTCGCTGAAGCCCTTGACGGACGCCACGATCATCTTCGGATTCAGCTTGCTGATGTTCTCCCAGGAGAAGCCCATCCGGTCCAGCGCGCCCGGCCCGAAATTCTCGACCAGCACGTCCGATTCCTTGATGAGCTTCGTGAGCACTTCCTTGCCTTCGGGCTGCTTCGTATCGAGCGTCAACGAGCGCTTGTTGCTGTTGAGCATGGTGAAGTACAGCGCATCCGCATCCGGAATGTCGCGCAGCTGGTTACGCGTGACGTCGCCGGAACCGGGACGCTCGACCTTGATGACATCGGCGCCGAACCAGGCCAGCATCTGCGTGCATGCGGGACCCGCCTGAACGTGCGTGAAGTCGATGATCTTGATGCCTTCGAGTGGTTTCTTGCTCACGAATTTCTCCTGGGTGGCTAGTCTTGGTTACTTTTTCGATGCCGCGCTTTGCGGGTTCAGATTCGTCAGGCGACCGCTCTCCGTGCCGGCCGTTTCGTCGATCACTGCGTTGATGAGCGTCGGCTTGCCCGACTTGATCGCTTCTTCGAGCGCATGCGTGAGCTCTTCGGGCGTCGTCGCGTTGTAGCCGATGCCGCCGAATGCCTCGATCATCTTGTCGTAGCGTGCGTTCTTCACGAACACGGTCGGCGCGACGTCCTTGCCGCCGGTCGGATTCACATCGGTGCCGCGATACACGCCGTTGTTGTTGAACACGATGGTGCAGACGGGCAAGTCGTATCGGCAGATGGTTTCGAGTTCCATGCCGCTGAAGCCGAACGCGCTATCGCCTTCGATCGCGACGACCTGCTTGCCGCTCGTCACCGCGGCGCCGATCGAGAAGCCCATGCCGATGCCCATGATTCCCCACGTTCCGGAATCGAAGCGCTTGCGCGGCTCGTACATGTCGATGATGCTGCGCGCATAGTCGAGCGTATTCGCGCCTTCGTTGACGACATTGATGTCCGGGCGCGTCTTCAACACGTCGCGAATGGCGCGCAGCGCGCTGTGGAAGTTCATCGGCGACGGATTCTTCGCGAGCGTCGCGGCCATCTTCTCCAGGTTCTTGTTCTTGCGCTCGTTGATCGCGCCCGTCCATTCGACGGACGGCTTCGGGAAATCCGCGCCGATGCCCTCGACGAGCGCCGCCACGCACGAGCCGATGTCGCCGATCAGCGGTGCGGCGATCGCGACATTGCTGTCGATTTCGGTCGGCGAGATATCGATCTGCACGAACTTCTTCGGCGCCGAGCCCCACGTCTTGCCCTTGCCATGCGCGAGCAGCCAGTTCAGACGCGCGCCGATCAGCACGACGCAGTCCGCTTCCTGCAGCACGAACGACCGCGCAGCCGACGCCGATTGCGCATGCGTGTCCGGCAGCAGGCCCTTGGCCATCGACATCGGCAGATACGGGATGCCGCTCTTCTCCACCAGTTCGCGAATCTGCGCGTCGGCCTGCGCATACGCTGCGCCCTTGCCCAGCAGGATCAGCGGACGCTTCGCACCCTTGATGACGTCGAGCGCGCGCTTCACCGAATCCGGCGACGGCAACTGACGCGGCGCGGCATCGACCACCTTGATGAGCGATTGCTGGCCCTTGAGCGCGTCCATCGTCTGCGACAGCAGCTTGGCGGGCAGATCGAGATACACGCCGCCCGGACGGCCCGACACGGCCGCGCGGATCGCACGCGCGATGCCGATGCCGATGTCCTCCGCATGCAGCACGCGATAGGCGGCCTTCGCATACGGCTTCGCCGCGTTCAGCTGATCCATCTCTTCGTAATCGCCCTGCTGCAGATCGACGATTTCACGCTCGCTCGAACCGCTGATCAGGATCATCGGGAAGCAATTGGTGGTCGCGTTGGCGAGCGCCGTGAGTCCGTTCAGGAAGCCCGGTGCCGACACCGTCAGGCAGATGCCCGGCTTCTGCGTCATGTAGCCCGCGATCGCGGCTGCGTTGCCCGCATGCTGCTCATGGCGAAAGCCGATGAAACGCATGCCTTCGGCCTGAGCGAGTCGCGCGAGGTCGGTGATGGGAATCCCGACGAGGCCGAAGATCGTATCGATGTCGTTCAGCTTCAACGCGTCGATGACGAGATGGAAACCGTCGGTCAATTGCGGCGCCTGAACTTCGGCGGCTTCCTGTGTTCTTGCCTCGAGTACGTCTGCCATTTGTCTCCCCCAGAGGGCCGGTTATGTTGGTGATATACTAGATATTAGATACAGAATTTGTCAAAGCTTAGTTTGCTGTTCGGGATCGGGATGAACCCTTAGATGAGATGTTTCGGTGTCAAGGCGCTGACGATCATCAGATCAGGCGCGGCGCCGCTAAAGAAAGAAAGGCCGCGGACATCTGTCACGCGGCCTTTCTTTTTTCAAATCGAATGCGCAGCTCTTGCGGAGGACGCGCGACAGCGTGCGCTTGAAACGCGTCGCTTCGGTATCAGCAGGCGGGATTCATCGCGTCGACGACTTGCTCGGCGCGTCCGTCCAGTCGGTCTGGAAGGGCAAGTCGATATAGGACTGCGGCGAAGCCTGCGTGACCGTGTTCTCTATCCATCGGCGACGCATTGGCGCGAGTACGAACTTCGCGCACACGCCCGCCGCGATCGACGTGATCGCGGTAGCGATGAACACGGCGTTCCATGAACCGAGCGACGCGAGCACCGACGCGAGCGGCACCATCATCGAAGCCGTGCCCTTGGCCGTGTATAGCGTTCCTGCATTGGCGGCGGCGTACTTGCTGCCGAAGGTGTCCGCGCAGGTCGCCGGGAAGATCGAGAATATCTCGCCCCAACACAGGAAGGTCAGCGCCGCGAACAGCATGAACATGTAGGGGTTCTGCCCGAACTGCATCAACCCCAGCAGCGCGACGCCTTCGCCCAGGAAGATGATGAACATGGTGTTTTCGCGACCGATCTTGTCCGAGATGAAACCGCATAGCGGGCGCGTGAAGCCGTTGCACAGATTGTCGATGGACAAGGTCATCGCGAGCAGCGGCAAGGTCGCGCCGAACAGACTCACTGGCAAACTTGCGAAGCCGTATTCCTTGGCGATCGGCCCGAATTGCGCAGTGGCGATCACACCGCCCGCCGCCACCGCGACGAACATCGCATAGAGCACCCAGAAGATGGGCGCTCGCACCATCTGTCCGGTCGTGTAGTCGATCTTGGTCGCCACGATGCGCTTGGCCGGCACGATGCCTTTCGGCGGATTCGGCCGCACGAGCAACAGTGCAAGCACGAATATGACGGCGCCTTGCAGAATGCCGAAGAACATGAACGCGTGCTCGTAGCCTGAGCTCTGGATCATGTTCGAGATCGGAATCACCGTGACGGCCGCGCCCGCGCCGAAGCCCGCCGCGGTCAGGCCGGCCGCGAGACCGCGTTTGTCCGGGAACCACTTGAGCGCCGTGCCGACGCATGTACCGTACACGCAGCCGGCACCGATGCCCGCAACGACTGCGGCGATGTACAGATGCATGAGCGTGGTGGCATGGGCGTCGATGATCCAGCCAATCGCAGCGAAGATCGCGCCGCCCATCACCACCGGGCGCGGTCCGAATTTATCGACGAGCCAGCCTTCGACAGGCACGAGCCACGTTTCGGTCACGATGAAGATCGTGAAGGCGGTTTGAATCGCCGCTTGCCCCCAATGGTGCTTTGCGTCCATCGGCATGACGAACAACGTCCACGCATACTGGAAATTGGCGACCAGCCCCATGCAGACGATGCCGATGACCAACTGCACCCACCTGTTCTGACGACGCCCGTGCGACTGCCCGGCCACCGTCGAATCTGCGCTCACCATGTCTGTCTCCGTTATGTGTCATTGCGCTCGTTCGGCGCTTGATGTCGTGCTGAAAAGCCGATGCGTCAGGTTTGTTTGCGAGACGGGCGTGCAGGGGGAAAGCCGATTGACGCGCGCGAGTGGCGCGTGTATTGAGGCAACGATTTCGCTCGACGGGCACGCGATCGAGGTGTGCCGTCGTTTCCCGCTACGTCCGCGCTTTCCTCCAAGTGGTATCGAGAGTGGACAGTGTGAGCATCGTGCGCGAGAAAAAATATAAGGGAAAGTTATTAAAAATTTCGGTTTGGATTAATTATCGTGAATGGATGACGGGGCCAGATTGGCCGCCACGTCTATGCGCGCGCGCCGGAATGTCCGCGCGACGGCAACAGATATCGCGCGACAGTTGGTCGGCGGCCATCACCGCGGACTTGCGGCATTCCCGTTCACGATCGCAATGTCTCGTCTAATCAACGATCTGGCGTGCCACTGAAAATTGGCACGTCGCATGCAATGTCAGTTCAAAGCCCGCGTTGCCATCGATACGAACAGCATGAGCGGCTTCCAGTCACCGGGCGCATTGGCGCGCGGTACGGTTGTCAGGAGTCCGCCCATGCCACTCGCCCGACTGCTTGTCTGCTTTCTCCAGTGCTCGCTGGCAGCCGCGCTGCTTTTGCCCGTCGTCGCGGGCGCAGCGAACGTAGCCGCATTCGGCGCGCACGTCGCGGTTCCTGACGATACGGCCACGCCTCACGCGCTCAAAGCCGGCATCGAGCGCCTGCGCACCGGCACATGGTGGGAAGCCAACCGCAAGATGCGCCCGGAACTCGCGCAGGTCGGCGACCTGATCTTTCTCTTGCCCCTTGCCGACAGCAAGCTCGAGCCATCATCGGATGCGATCGGCCGCGTGCAGCGCCTGCGCGAAGCGCTGCGCATCCATCAGATGCGCGAACCCGCCGGATGGACTCGGCTCGTTGCGCAGGTCAAGGCCGCGCGCGCAAAGACCGGCGATCGCTCGGCCGCGCTGCTCGCCGACGCGCTCGTCAACGAGATCCGCTACCGCGACGGAACCGATGGCAGCTACTACGCGCCGGCGCGTTTCTTCATCGAAAGCGGCGTGTGCAAGGATTTCGCCGTCGCCAAATATCTGCTGCTGCGCGACGCGGGCTTCGACATCGCGCGCATGCGTCTCGTGTCGCTCGCGCCGCGCTACAGGAACACGCCGGACGACTGGCACGTCATCCTCGTCGTGCAGATCGACAACGCGAGCGAGCCGCTCACGCTCGATTCACCGGGCGCGGCATCCGCGAAGCGTGCAGACGATAAGGTTTCCGAAGCATCGGCCCGGACTGGTCCGTCGGCGCTGCTCTCCGCGATCCTCGCTGGTCGCAAGCCTGCCGAAGCAGTGCTGCGCGCGCCCGCAGGACCGCTCGCCGCTCCGCTCAGCGAGTCGGGTCAGGCAGACCGCCCGCTTGCGACGGTCTTCAACGAGCTGGGCAGCCGGTCATTCGACCGCGATGCGCCGCGTGCGCGCAGGACATCGGCTGCCAAGGGACGCGCGAGCGCGATCTACGTCGATGAAGCGGGTGATGCGTGGCAAGTCGACAGCTCCGGCACGTTCCCGAAGTGGCGCATCGCCGCTGATCGCGCAGACGCGCCCATCAATCAAGGTCCGGCAGCAAGGCTCATTCGCGTGACGGCACGCTGACTGGAGCACTGACTGCAACGGTCCGTCCCGCGGCGAACTGAGAAGCATCCAGTCGCAAAACATCCGACGGTCGTACGAAAGCAGTCTCCCAATATGCGGAACGTTCTTTGCGTCGATAACGACATGCCGATGTCGAACGTCGGCTCATTGGGAGACAAATCATGTCAGTCGATACAAGCCAGATGAACATTGTCGGGAAAGGCGCCGAGACCGCGGATGGTCCGGGCCCCGACGTCATGGCCGCGAGCACGCTGGATGGAAACAACGTACTGAGTTCCGATGGAGACGATGTCGGCAAGATCAAGGAGATCATGCTCGACGTCACATCCGGACGCATCGCGTATGCGGTCCTTTCGAGCGGCGGCTTCCTTGGGATCGGCGACAAGCTGCTCGCGATTCCATGGAGCGCCTTGACGCTGGATACCAACAACAAGTGCTTTCGGATTTCAGCGACCACGGAACAAGTGAAGAGCGCGCCCGGCTTCGACAAGGATGCGTGGCCATCGATGGCAGATCGCTCGTGGGCCGACTCGATTCACCGGTACTACAGCCGGCCGCCCTATTGGCAACGCTTCGAGCGGGACGACGCAACGTATCGCAACGTGCCCCCGGAACTCTGAAGCGAACTTCATTGATCGGCGATGCCGTTAGCCCGCCGCGTCGGGAGCAGTCATTCAAAAACAGATGTACAGGAGATATCGATCATGAAAAAGCTCATCGCTGTTATCGCGTCCACACTCCTCGCCACGACGGCGTTTCAGCACGCGGCAGTCGCCGCAGATGCCTCGGACGCGCAAAAGGCTCAAATGAAGGCAAACAGCGAAAAGATGGAGGAGCAGGCGACGGCGAACAAGAAGAAGGCCGAAGCTCGGAGCGATGCGGCCAAGGCGCAGGCATCGGCGGACGAAGACAAGGCTTCCGCTCAGGCCGATGCCGACAAGAAGGCCGCCAAGGGCGCGAAGGCGACCACGGCTGCGGAGGCATCGGGCGCGCGAAACGACGCGGCCAACGCGCAGAGCAAGGCCAACAAGAAGATGCACGATGCCCAGGCGAAGGCCGACAGGAAGAAGCAGGACGCCGCCCACGATGCGAACGTAGCGCAGGCCAAGGCCGATGAAAACAAGGTCGAAGCCCAGAACGACGCGAACAAGAAAGCGGCCGAAGCGAAGGTCGATGCCGCGAAGAAGCAATAGCATATGCAATAAGCAATGCAGGGGCGCACCGTCCCGGTTCGCCCTTCATCGACTTCACGCGATCGGTATGGTCAACGACCTCTGGTACAAGAACGCGATCATCTATTGCCTGTCCGTCGGCACGTTCATGGACGCGAACGGCGATGGCGTCGGCGACTTTCAGGGCTTGCTGCGGCGGCTCGACTATCTTCAGGGGCTCGGCATCACCACCATCTGGCTGATGCCGTTCCAGCCGTCGCCTGGCCGCGACAACGGCTATGACATCAGCGATTACTACAACGTCGATCCGCGATACGGCTCGCTCGGCGACTTCGCGGAGTTCACGCACGCGTGCCGTCAACGCGGGTTGCGCGTGATGATCGATCTCGTCGTGAATCACACGTCGGATCAGCATCCGTGGTTCCGTGAGGCGCGGCGCGATCCCGATTCGAAATATCGCGACTGGTACGTCTGGTCGAAGAAACGGCCGGCCAACGCGAAGGACGGCGTGGTCTTCCCCGGCGTGCAAAAGACGACGTGGACTTACGACAAGGAAGCGGCCATGTGGTACTTCCACCGCTTCTACGAGTTTCAGCCCGACCTCGATACATCCAATCCGTTCGTGCAGGCGGAGTTGCTGAAGATCATGGGCTTCTGGATTCAGCTCGGCGTTTCGGGCTTTCGCATGGATGCGGTCCCGTTCGTCATCGCCGCCAAGGGCGCACAGGTGAGGCGGCCCGTTGAACAGTACGACATGCTGCGTATGTTTCGCGAGTTCCTGCAATGGCGTCAGGGCGACGCGATCATTCTCGCGGAGGCGAACGTGCTGCCCGACACCGACATGAAATACTTCGGCGACGCGGGCGAGCGATTGCAGATGATGTTCAACTTCCAGGTCAATCAGAACACGTTTCATGCGCTCGCGTGCGCCGACGCCACGCCTCTGAAGAACGCGCTCGACGCGACGAAATCGCGCGCCGCAACCGCGCAGTGGGGCGTATTCCTGCGAAACCACGATGAACTCGATCTTGGCCGTCTATCGCCCGCGCAGCGCGAAGCCGTGTTCGCGGCGTTCGCCCCGGAGCCGGACATGCAACTGTACAAGCGCGGCATTCGCCGTCGTCTTGCACCGATGCTTGACGGAGATCGTCATCGGCTCGAGCTTGCGTACAGTCTGATGCTGACGCTGCCGGGCACGCCCGTCGTGCGCTACGGCGATGAGATCGGCATGGGCGACGACCTGCGCCTGCCCGAGCGCGAAAGCGTGCGAACGCCGATGCAATGGTCGACGGAGCCGCATGCCGGTTTCACGAAGCACGCGCGTCCCGTTTGCCCGGTGATTTCTGGCGGACCCTACGGCTACGAACGTGTGAACGTCGCGAGCCAGCGCCGCGATCCGGACTCGCTGCTGAACTGGATGGAGAGAATGATCCGGATGCGCAAGGAAGTGCCCGAGATAAGCTGGGGCGACTTCGCGATTCTGAAGGCATCGCGCGACGACGTGCTTGCGCTGCGTTACGACTGGCGAAACAACTCGGTGGTCTGCCTGCATAACTTCAGCGCCGCGGCGTGCACCGTGAAGTTTCGGGTCGGCCTCGGCGCTGGAGAGAACGACGTGCTGGTCAATCTGTTATCCGACGATCATAGTCAGGGCGATGCGAAGGGACAGCATACGGTCGTGCTGGAGCCGTATGGCTATCGATGGTTTCGCGCAGGCGGTCTCGATTATCTTCTGAAGCGCAGCGAAGTTTGACGTTGGAGAGCATGGCCCATCGACGTGCGGCCGCGGGCGCGCCGTCGCCGCCACCGGCACGCCATGGCCTGAACGCTTGCGCGCGATGAATTCGCACTCCGCGTTCGCGTGATGCCTGCCGTCGATATACATCGCGGTGGGTATCGCCTCGCGCGGGAGCTTCAGGGCTGCTTTCGATTCACTCGTCGTCACCCTGTCTGCCTCATTCCATGCACTACCCGGTTACTCTCTTAAGACGAACGTTTTGGTTTATAGTCGTCGCCAGACCGCCGGCATTGGCCGGCTCCCGGACTTCTGTGCATGAGAACCCCATGACCATTGCGACCACGCCAGAAAAAGCGGCCGCGAAATCCGCCAAAGCCACGAAGGCTACCGCCACTCGCCAACCCAGACAGCGCGATCCCGAAGTCACACGCGCCCGCATTCTCGAAGCGGCGAAGAAGGAGTTCGCGAAACTCGGTCTCGATGGCGCTCGCGTCGAAGCCATTGCGGCCCGCGCGAAGTCCAACAAGCGGATGATCTATCACTACTTCGGCAGTAAGGAGAACCTGTTCCTCGAAGTGCTGGAGGATGTCTACGCCGACATCCGTTCCGCCGAGCAAAAACTCGATCTCGATCATCTGTCACCCGAGGATGCGATCGCCGCCCTCGTCACACATACCTGGAACCACTACCTTCGTCATCCGGAATTCCTGAACCTCGTCAGCAACGAAAATCTTCACAAGGCTCGTCACGTGAAGAAGTCCGCGCGCTTCATGGAACTCCATCAGAACTTCACGTCGATGCTGCAGCGCATCCTCGATCGCGGCGTCGCATCGGGCGCATTTCGCAGCGGCATCGATCCGCGGCAACTGCACATCACGATGGCCGGCATCAGCTACTACTATCTGACCAACCGTTTTACGAGCGGGCTGATCTTCGACTTCGACTTCATGGACAAGGAAGCGCTCGATGCGCGCCTCGCCTTCAACATCGACACGGTGCTGCGGACCATCCGCAAATAGCGAATACGTTCGCGCCGCTTATGCGGCCGCGAGAAGCCGCTCACACGCCTGACCCTTCCCTCGTGAGCCAGGCGGCCTAGCCCGCTGCCCTTGCCATCGCCGATGCCGAGCGCACGAACGATCGTCAGAGCGCGCGAGTGCCCGGTCGCCAAGGAAACGCGCCTCGAGTTGCGCGAGCACCGCGTCGGCGGCCTGCATCCACTTGCTCAAGTCATCCTCCGTTTTCATCGGCCGCGAAACACGTTGACAGCGGCGTTTCGTTGGTCTTAAATAACCCACCAGATGGTTACTTGCCGCGAATGCCGGCACACGAAACCACGTAATTCAAGGTCTTCTGCGAGGCGCTCGGGTTTATCTGAACGGGTCGGCCGAATGCAAATTGCGGGCCTTTTCATATCGATCGGAGACGGCATGAAACTCTCGGAAACACATCAACAGATTCGCGACACGACGCGCCGTTTCGCGCAGGAAGTCATCCGTCCGCTGGCGGAAGAACTCGACCGCGAAGAGCGCTTTCCGGCGGAGGTTTATCGGCAGATGGGCGAGCTCGGGCTTTTCGGCATCACGGTGCCGGAAGCATTCGGCGGCGCGGGTCTCGATGCCGCCGCGTACGCGCTCGTCATGGAAGAACTGTCGCGCGGCTATTCGTCGGTGGCGGATCAATGCGGCCTGCTCGAACTCGTCGGCACGTTGCTGAGCGTGCACGGCACCGAGGCGCAGCGCGCGCAGTACATGGAGCCGTTGTTGCGCGCGGCGCTGCGGCCCGCGTACTGCATCACCGAATCCGATGCGGGCACCGACGTCTCCGGCATTCGCACCACGGCCACGCGCACCGCCGAAGGCTGGGAGCTGAACGGCGCGAAGCTGTGGATTCACAACGCGCCCGTCGCGGATGTCGCGTTCGTGCTCGCGCGCACGAATCCCGCCGCGGGCAAGCGCGGCATGAGCATCTTCATCGTCGATTGCGATCTCGAAGGCGTGTCGAAGGGACCGAAGGAACACAAGATGGGCCAGCGCGCGTCGCAAGTGGGCGAGCTGCATTTCGATCGCGTGAAGCTGCGTCACGATGCATTGCTCGGCGAAGAAGGACGCGGCTTTCACATCATGATGAGCGTGCTCGACAAGGGCCGTGTCGGCATCGCGGCGCTGGCGGTCGGCATCGCGCAGGCGGGGCTCGAAGCCGCGCTCGACTATGCGCAGACGCGCAAGCAGTTCGGCAGCCATATCGCCGAATTTCAGGGCGTGCAGTGGATGCTCGCCGACATGGCGAAAGACATTCAGGCCGCGCGCCTGCTCGTGCACGACGCGGCCGAGCGTCTCGATACGGGCGACCGCGCCAGCATCGCCTGTTCGATGGCGAAATGCTTCGCGGGCGACACCGCCGTCAAGCACAGCGCGAACGCCGTGCAGATATTCGGCGGCAGCGGCTACATTCGCGGCTATGAAGTGGAGCGGCTGTATCGCGACGCGAAGATCACGCAGATCTACGAAGGCACCAATCAGATTCAGCGCACGATCATCGCGCGCGATCTCGTCGCGAACGGAGCATCGCTGTGAGCGCGCGGCCCATTGCGGTCGTGACGGGCAGCCGGCGCGGCATCGGACGCGCGATCGCCATCGAGCTCGCATGCGCGGGCTTCGATATCGCCCTCACCGATATCGCCGCATCCGATGAACTCGATCAGGCCGTGCGCGATGTCGAGGCAAGCGGCGCGCGCGCCATCGCCGTCATCAACGATCTCGCCGATATCGACAGCCATCGCCCGATGCTGCTCGATATCGAAGCGCGGCTCGAAAGCACGATCGACTGCCTCGTGAACAACGCGGGCGTCTCGGTCATGTCGCGCGGCGATCTGCTCGACGTCACGCCGGAAAGTTTCGACCGCTGCATGACGGTCAATACGCGCGGCACGTTCTTTCTCATGCAGACGTTCGCGAAGCACATGCTGGCTCGAACGCGCGCGAGCGTCGCGGCGCATCCGAGCGTCATCACGATCACGTCGTCGAATGCAGTCGCGGCGTCGCCGTTGCGCGGCGAATACTGCGTATCGAAGGCCGGGCTTTCGATGGCGAACACGTTGTTCGCGCTGCGGCTCGCGCCGCACGGCATCGGCGTGTATGAAGTGCAGCCGGGACTCATCGCGACCGAGATGACCGCGCCGTCGAAGGAACGCTACGACCAGCAAATGGAGCAAGGTCTCACCGCCATCAATCGCTGGGGCACGCCGCAAGAAGTGGCCGTCGCCGTGCGCACGCTCGCCACCGGCGGATTGCCCTACAGCGTTGGCCAGGCCATCCGTGTCGACGGCGGCCTGCTCGTCACCAAATACTGATCCGACATGAACTCGACCATCAGGCTCCCGACCGCATCCGGCACACTCGAGACATATCGTCTGCAAGGCGTGCCGCTCGACGTACGCACGCCCGCCGCGCCCTTCAACCGCATCGCGTATTCGGCGGCGCACGTCGTCGCGGATCCGTTGCGCGCGGGCGAACTGAACGGCACGCCCGCCATCGACTGGGCGCGCACGCTCGACTATCGGCGCTATCTGTTGCAGCAAGGCTTGGGTATCGCCGAAGCGATGGATACCGCGCAACGCGGCATGGGCTTGCCGTGGCAGAGCGCGCTCGAACTGATCACGCGCACGATCGCGGGCACGCGCGACATTCCCGGCGCGCGCATCGCGTCCGGTTGCGGCACGGATCATGTCGCGCCGCGCGATATCTCGACGTGCGATGCAGTCATCCGCGCCTACGGGCAGCAACTCGAAGCCGTGCAACGCGTGGGCGGCCGCGTCATTCTGATGGCGAGCCGCGCGCTCGCAAAAGTCGCGCGAACGCCGGACGATTACCGGCGCGTCTATCGGGAGGTGCTCGCGATGTGCGATCAGCCGGTGATCCTTCACTGGCTCGGCGAGATGTTCGATCCCGAGCTCGAAGGCTACTGGGGCGCGGACGATCATCGAGGCGCGGCGCGCGTGTGCCTCGACGTGATCGGCGAGAACGTCGGGAAGGTGGACGGCATCAAGATCTCGCTGCTCGACGACGCGAAGGAAATCGCGTTTCGCCGAAGCCTGCCGTCATCGGTGAAGATGTACACGGGCGATGACTTCAACTATCCGAGTCTCATCGCCGGCGACGAGCACGGCTTTTCGCACGCGCTGCTCGGCATTTTCGATGCGATCGCGCCAGCGGCGTCGCAGGCGCTCGCCGCACTCGTAAACGACGATCTCGACACCTTTCATGCGTTGCTGTCGCCGACCGTCCCGCTGTCGCGCCACATTTTTCGCGCACCGACGCAGTACTACAAGACGGGCGTGGTCTTTCTCGCGTATCTGAACGGCTTTCAGGATCACTTCTTCATGCCGGGCGGACATCACGGCATGCGCCCGCCCGCCTATCTCGCGGATGTGTTCCGGCTCGCGGATCAGGCGCGTCTGCTGCGCGATCCGGCGCTCGCGATCGAGCGCATGCGCAAGGTGCTCGCGCCGCTCGGCATCGAGGCATGAGCGCGCGAATCTGCTTTCGTTGACGCATTCACGGGCGCTGGCATACGTGAGCGCGCTCGGACGCCGCGGCCTGAGAATCGAACTCGGCTGGCCCATCGGCCCGCTGCGCCCACGCGATCCGCGCGCATCAGGATCGCTTGCGCCTCTCCAACACCCGAAAAGTTTTTCTTCTCCGCGTTGGCAGATCTTCTCGTTTGCCGGTGTCGGGCCTCTCGCCGATAGTTGAGTCACCGGGCAGCGCAATCAAGCGAACGCCCCTGACCTCAAACATCGATCGAAGGAGCAAGCCATGAAACTGAAGAACAAAGTCGCGCTCATCACGGGCGGCACGTCGGGAATCGGACTGGAAGCGGCCAAGCTGTTTCAGAAGGAAGGGGCGACGGTCATCGTCACCGGCACGACGCAGAGCCGGCTCGACGAAGCAGCGCGGATTCTCGGCGATTCGGCGATCGCGCTCAAAGTCGATTCGCGCGATCCGGCGCAGATCGATCGCGCGATCGTCGATATCGTGGAGAGCCACGGCCGTATCGACATCGTGTTCGCCAACGCCGGAGCCGGCCAGGCCGCGCCGCTCGAAGCCGTGACGCCCGAACAGATCGAAGCGCAATTCTCGCTCAACTTCAACGGCGTGTTCTTCACGATCCAGAAGGCGGCGCCGCATCTGCCGAAGGGCGGCGCGTCACCATGATTCTGTACATTCACGAGATCCCACGGCTGAATGACGAAACATGCGAGCGCCCAGCAATCTGAACGCACTGCGAGCCTTCGAGGCGGTCGCGCGGCATCTGAGCTACGCTGCGGCGGCGGACGAGTTGAACGTCACGCCGGCCGCGGTCGGCCAACTGATTCGCGGACTCGAAAGCTATCTGGATATCGAGTTGTTCCATCGATCGGCATCGGGACCGTCGCGTCTCACATTGACCGACGCTGCCCGCGCTGCGCTGCCGGATCTGCAAGGCGGCTTCGATCTGCTGTCGAGTGCCGTCGAACGGCTGAAGGCCAGCAAGTCGCGCATCGTCTTTACGCTGACCGTGCCGCCGGCTTTCGCGGATCGCTGGCTGCTCTGGCGCGTCGAACGCTTTCAGCGAAGACATCCTTACTACGACCTGCGGATCGACACGAGCGGCCGCCTCACCGACTTCACCGCCGAACGGATCGACGTCGGCATACGCTACGGCGCGGGAGCATGGGCGGGCCTCGTCTCTACGTTCCTGCTGCGCGACGAATTTTTTCCGGTATGCAGCCCGGCGCTGATGGAAGGCGAGCACGCGCTCGGAGCGCCGTCCGATTTGCAACATCATCCGCTCATCCACGATACGTCGATGACCGGCGCCGGTCTCTTCCCGACGTGGCGTTCGTGGCTGCTGCATGCCGGCTGCCGCGACCGCATCGATACCGACCGCGGACTGCAGCTCAACGATTCCGCGATGGGCCTGCAAACCGCGATTTCCGGTTACGGCGTGGCGCTCGGACGCACGACGCTCGTCGAACGCGATCTGGCCGAAGGCCGCCTCGTCAAGCCGTTCGATATCGTCCAGAGTTGCGAGTTGGCGTACTACCTCGTGCATCGGCCGGAAAGCGCGGCCCATGCGCCCGTGATCGCGTTCAAGGAATGGCTGCTGGAAGAAGCCGGCGTTCGTTGAAACAGGCGCGCCCGTCGCCGCTCATCCGGGCGCGCGGCATCTTCTTTGCTAGGTCCACGGAGAAAACTTCAGAGACAATCAAGGACAAGCATGACGGTGCGACGCGACATTGCAGTCGTTGCAGCTTCGCAGGGCGGGTTCAAGGCGCTATGCCGGCTCGTGAGTGCGCTCGATCCCGACTATGAAGGCTCGCTTCTGATCGTGCTCCATTCGGGAATGACAGGGCCGCGTCTTTTGGGCGAGTGCATCCAGCGGCATACGTCGCTCACCGTGGAATACGGGCGTCACGGACAAAGCATCGAGCCCGGACGCATTTATCTCGCGCCGCCGGGCCGTCATCTCGTGGTATCGGCTGACGGCCATCTCGCGCTCGACGACGGTCCCAAGGTCCATCACGTGCGCCCGGCGGCCGATCCGCTCTTCGAATCGGCGGCGGCGTGCTTTCACGGACGCGTCGTGGGCGTCGTACTGACGGGCGGCGGCGGCGACGGAACGCGGGGCTTGCAGGCGATCAAGGCGGCGGGCGGAATGAGCATCGTGCAACATCCCGCGCAGGCCGAAGCGCCGCAAATGCCGATGAACGCCCTGAATTTCGATAGCCCCGATCAGGTTCTGTCGGTCGCCGAAATCAGCCATCTGCTCGGACCGCTGGCGCGTCAGCGAGCACGCTCGCGGGCCGACCGCGCGGGAAGCGCCTGACGGATCAACGCACTTCGGTGCTGCGCACGTCCCAGCCGAACTTCACGGCGCCGCCGAGCGCGCCCTTGTCGTCCTGCGGCTTGTATTCGAACTCGATGTCCGCGTAGCTCAGATCGACCGTCTGCTCCGGATGGCCATTCGGCACGCAGATCAGCGAGACCTTCGTCACCGTGACCTGTTTCATCGTGACGGTGAGAAATTCCTTCTGCCCTTCGCCCGCCTTGCTGACGGTGAGTTTCGCGTTCGCCATGTGCTTGCCGCTCGCGCAGTTCTTCTTGAGCGTGGGCGCGGACTTGTCGTACTGATGCACGAACTGGAACACGCCGGGGCACGCCTTGCCGATGCCGCTGCCGCTGCCCGTCATCGGGTTGCTCGCGTTCGTCACGCCCCAGTTGAAACTCAGCACTTCGATCTGCCCTTCCGCCCCCTTGTGCTTCGACTCGCCGTCGATTCCATCGATCTTGAGATAACAGTCGGTCGTAGCCATGTGATCCTCCGTCGTGATCGGCTTTCGTTGCGCGCCGCGCGTGCAATCCACTGGTAAAACGAAACGCACCGCGCATTTTTGAACTTCAAAATCGCGCGATGTGCGCCGTCTTGTGTTCAGACCGTCGTCCACCGGATGAGCACGATGCAACCCAGCGATACGCGCCCCGACAGCCACCTCACGCTCGACGCCCTGCGCCAGTTCGATCTGCTCGCGCTCACGGAATCGGACGACATGTTCCTGCACGTCGTCCCCAAGCGCAGCAACACGCCGGTCAAGGGCGAAGCGGCCAAGCGCGGCGACTGGGACACGCCGATGCAGATCCACGGCTGGCGCTGGGCGCAAGGCTACGACGCCGCGCCGCACGCCGCCGCGCTCAATGCCAACGACATGCGCGTCACGGCGCTTTGCGTCATCAAGTCGGTGGACTCGGCCTCGCCCGTCCTCGCGAAGCTGTGCGCGCAGGCCGAACTGCTCGCGGTTGCGCATGTGAAGTGCTTCAAGGCGGCGGGCACGGACCACGGCGTGCAGATCGAATATCTGTCGATGAAGCTGGAGCAGGCGTACATCCGCAACTATCAGATCTACACGAGCGTGCGCCTTGCGCGGCCCTGCGAGGTCTTCGAACTGTCGGCGCAACAACTGACGATGACCTGTGCGCCGCAGACCGCGACCGGCAGCCGCGGCGCGGAAGTGACCTTCGCGCTCGATGTATCGACGCGGCGCGTGAGTTGAGCGCAAGGACCGCGCGATGAACGAGCCCAGCGCCGCCGACCGTCTGCAGCCCACGCTGCTCGACCGCCTGATCGACGACGATCCCGCCACGCGCGCCGATCCGCCCGGCGAGCGCTTCATGTCGCATCGCGGGCTGCGCGCGGCCGTGCTGCGCGACGTGTCGTGGCTCTTCAACACGACGAATCTGGGCGATGCGATCGTCGAGGACGACTTTCCGCACGCGTTCGCGTCGGTGCTCAATTACGGCTTGCCGTGTTTGTCGGGGCGATTCGCATCGACCATCGACACGGTATTGCTCGAACAGGCGATTCGCCAGGCGATCGAGCGCTTCGAGCCGCGCATCGATCCCTCGACGCTCGAAATCGAGCCGGTGCTCGACCGTTCCGTGCTCGACATGCACAACCAGATCGCGCTCGTGATTCGCGGCCTGCTGTGGGCGCAGCCCGTGCCGCTGGAATTCGCGCTGCGCACGCAGATCGATCTGGAAGAAGGCGGCATCACGGTGATGGAACTCCCGCGCTGACCACGACGACCACGCACATGGACCCGCGACTTCTGCGTCACTACAACACCGAGCTCGCGCATCTGCGGGAGATGGGCGCGGAGTTCGCGCAGCAGTTTCCGAAGATCGCCGCGCGCCTCGGCATGAGCGGCATCGACGTGGCCGATCCCTATGTCGAGCGTCTGCTCGAAGGCACGGCGTTTCTCGCGGCGCGCGTGCAACTGAAGATCGAAGAGGAGTTTTCGCGCTTCACGCAGCAACTCGCGCATGTCGTGCTGCCGCAGGCCGCCTGCCCGACGCCTTCGATGCTGATCGCCCGTCTCGCGCCCGATCTCGCGAATCCGAATCTCGCCGATGGCTTCACCGTGCCGCGCGGCACCGCGCTCATCGCCCGGCATGCCGCGAGCGCGCACATGACGCCGTGCGAATTCCGCACCGGCGCCGATCTCACGCTCTGGCCGATCGAGCTGACCGACGCGCGCTATGTCGCGCAGATGCAGGACCTGCCGCTCGCCGCGATTCCCGCGACGCAGACGCTCGCGCCGCGCGTGAAGGGCGCGCTGCGCATCCGCCTCGCGACGCCCGAAGGCCTGTCCTTCGACGCATTGCGTCTCGATGCGCTGAACCTGCATTTCGCGGGCGGCGACGAAACCGCGTATCGCCTGTACGAACTCGTGATGTCGGGGACGCTCGCCGTCGTCGTATCGACGCCCGAGCGCCCGAGCCGCGCGCTTGCCGCGTTGCCCGCCGATGCCGTCGCGCCCGCCGGTTTCGGCGATCGCGAAGCGCTCCTGCCCGTCACGCCGAACGCGTTTCAGGGTTATCGGCTGCTGCATGAGTATTTCGCGCTGCCCGAGCGGTTTCGATTCGCGCGCCTCGCCGGGTTCGCCGATGTGCTGCCGTCGTTCGCATCGCGCGAAATCGAACTGACGTTTCTGCTCGCGAACGGCGATGCGTCGCTCGAACGCATCGTCACCAAGGACAACGTTTTGCTCGATTGCGTGCCCGCGATCAATCTCTTCGCGAAGCACGCGGATCGCGCGCTCGTGACCGAAGCCGCCGCGCGCTTTCATGTCGTGCCGGACCGCACGCATCCGCTCGACTTCGAAGTGCATTCCGTCACTGCCGTCTCGGGCTACGGCGCGAACGACGATGCGGAGCAGACATTCCATCCGTTCTACGCGGACTTTCTCGCGGACCGCCCCGGCGACGCCGCGTACTTCATGACCGAGCGCGAGCCGCGCATCGTGCCCGCCGGACGGCGCAAGAGCGGCGCGCGCACGGAATACGTGGGCAGCGAGACGTATGTATCGATCGTCGACCCCAACGCCGCGCCGTATCGCGGCTCGCTGCGGCAACTGTCGTTCGCGACGCTCTGCACCAATCGCGATCTGCCTTTGATGATGCCGCGCAGCGCCACCGGCGACGATTTCTCGCTCGACATCGCCGCGCCCGTGAGCCGCGTGCGCTGTGTGAGCGGCCCGTCGCGGCCCGCGCCCGCGAATCTCGACGCGGCGCGGAGCTGGCGGCTCATCGATCAATTGTCGCTGCATTACCTGTCGGTGTCGAACGGGCCGCGCGAAGCCGCCGCCGCGTTGCGCGCGCTGTTGATGCTGCATGTCGCGGACGCCGATCAGGCGGGGCGAAGCCAGGTCGCGGGCGTCGCCGCCGTGGATGCGCGCGGCGTCGTGCGCCGTCTGCCGATGCCCGGTCCGATCGCGTTCGGTCGCGGCCTCATGATCGACGTGCTCGTCGACGATCTCGCCTTTCAGGGCGGCAGCGCGTGGCTCTTCGGCTGCGTGCTGGACCGCTTTTTCGCGCGCTACGTGTCGATCAACGCGTTCGTGCAGACCGCTTTGCGCACGAGCGCGCGCGGCGAAATCCTGCGCCTGGCACCGCGATGCGGGACGAGAGCGATCTTCTGAGCGCGGCGGCGCTGCCCGAGCCTGCGCGCGCACTCGTCGATCTCTTCGATGCAGTCGCCGCCGAGCCGCATCGGCACGATTTCTATCGCCTGATGCGGCACGTCGAGGCACTGACGCCGCACTTGCCGCGTCTCGGCTGCGGCGCGCGTCCCGCCGACGAGCCGCTGCGTCTCGCGCAGGACGTATCGCTTTCGTTCGCGCCCGCGCCGCTCGCCGCGCTCACACGCGATGAGAACGCCCGCGCGCCGCGCCTCGAACAGCGCTTCTTCGGTTATCTCGGACCGAACGGCCCGCTGCCGCTGCATCTGACGGACTTCGCCCGCGAGCGCGCGCTGCATCGCGGCGACACGGCTTTCGCGCACCTGCTCGATACGCTGCTGCATCGATTCCTGCTGCTGTTCTATCGCGCGTGGGCGCAGGGACGGCCGGTAGCGTGGCTGGATCGTCCCGGCCACGACCGCTTCGCCTTCTATGCGGGCGCGCTGATCGGACTCGCGGATGAAGCCAGCCGCAATCGCGACGCCGTCTCCGATCACGCGAAGCTGCATTTCGCGGGCCTCGCCAACATGCAGACGCGTCCCGCCGACGTGCTCGAAGCGATCGCGAGCGCGCTCTTGCGCGTGCCGGTGCGCGTGGAGCCGTATCGCGGGCACTGGATGACGCTGCAACGCGACGAGCGCACTGCGTTGCGGCATCGGGCGATGCACGGTCCCGGCGATCCAGCGGGCTTCGCCCAACTCGGACGCGGCGCGGTGCTGGGACGCGCGGTGTGGGATCGGCAGCACGCGTTTCGCCTCGCGATCGGGCCGCTGTCGCTCGCGCAGTTCGAGTCGCTGCTGCCGGGCGGCGCCGCGCTGCCGACGCTCGTCGCCGTGGTGCGCCGGCATCTGAACGGCGAGCTTGCATGGGACGCGCAACTCGTCCTCGCCGCCGACGACGTGCCGACCGCGCAGCTCGGCCGCTACGGACGGCTCGGCTATTCGGCGTGGCTCGGTCTCGCCGCGCGCCGTGCCGATTGCGCCGATCTCGCGCTCGACGCCGACGCGCATCTCGCCTGAACGCGGACACGTTGAAAAAAAGCCGCCGCTGCGCCGTCTTATCGGATGGAGGCGCGCCTTCGATCCGCGCGCATCGTAAAAAAAGGAGTCCGGCGATGGCGGAAATCAGTCGTGTCGCGCTGTTCGGCAAGCTCGACAGGCTCGGCTACAAGACCGTCGAAAGCGCGACGGTCTACTGCAAGATGCGCGGCAATCCGTATGTCGAGCTGGCGCACTGGATCATGCAGATTCTGGAGACGCCGAACTCCGACTGGCAGCGCATCGTCGCGCATTACGGCGTGGACGCCGCCGCCCTTGCGCGCGAGCTGACCGCGTCGCTCGATCGCCTGCCGCGCGGCGCGACGTCGATCTCCGACATCTCCGAGCACATCGGCGATGCGATCGAGCGCGGCTGGGTCTACGGCACGCTGCTGTTCGGCGCGAACAAAGTGCGGACCGGGCATGTGCTCGTCGGCATGCTGAAGACGCAGCGGCTGCGCAGCGTGCTCGTCGGCATATCGCGGCAATTCGAGCGCATCAAGCCGGAAGACCTGTCGGACAATTTCGCGCGCATCGTCGCGGATTCGGTCGAGGAAAGCGAAGCCGAGCCGCAGCCGGACGCGGCCGATGCGCAAGCCGCGCCCGCCGCCATGGGCCAGCAGGAAGCGCTGCGCAAATACGCGACCGATCTCACCGACAAGGCGCGCCGCGGCCAGCTCGACCCCGTTACGGGCCGCGACGACGAGATTCGCCAGCTCGTCGATATTCTCATGCGGCGGCGGCAGAACAATCCGCTGCTGACGGGCGAAGCGGGCGTCGGCAAGACCGCCGTTGTCGAAGGCTTCGCGCAGCGGCTCGCGCGCGGTGACGTGCCGCCGCCCTTGCGCGAGGTCGCGCTGCTGTCGCTCGATCTCGGGCTTTTGCAGGCGGGCGCGAGCATGAAGGGCGAGTTCGAGCAGCGTCTGCGTCAGGTCGTCGAGGATGTGCAGGCGAGTCCGAAGCCGGTGATTCTCTTCATCGACGAAGTGCATACGCTCGTCGGCGCGGGCGGCGCGGCCGGCACCGGCGATGCCGCCAATCTGCTGAAACCGGCGCTCGCGCGCGGCGATCTGCGCACGATCGGGGCCACGACGTGGGCCGAATACAAGCGGCACATCGAGAAAGATCCCGCGCTCACGCGGCGCTTTCAGATCGTGCAGGTTCAGGAGCCGGACGAGGACAAGGCCGTGCGGATGCTGCGCGGCGTCGCGGCGGTGCTCGAAGGGCATCATCGCGTGCAGTTGCTCGACGAGGCGATCGAGGCGGCCGTGCGGCTGTCGCATCGCTATATTCCGGCGCGGCAGTTGCCCGACAAGGCCGTGTCGCTCATCGACACGGCGTGTGCGCGCGTCGCCGTCAGCCAGCACGCGACGCCGCCGCTCGTCGACGACTGCCAACGCCGTATCGAGGCGCTCGAAGTCGAGGCGCAGATCGTCGCGCGGGAGGCGAATGCGGGCGTCGATGTCGGCACGCGCGCAGCCGATGTCGCCGCGATGCTCGCACGCGAACGCGATGCGCTCGGCGGGCTCGAAGCGCGCTGGAAGGAGGAAAAGCGCGTCGTCGACGAACTGCTTGCGTTGCGCGCGACGTTGCGCGAAGCCGCCGACGCCGCTTCACGCGATGACCAGCTCGCGCGCCTCGCGTCGCTCAAATCGCGTCTCGCCGAATTGCAGGCCGATGCGCCGCTGATTTTGCCGAGCGTCGACGCGGGCGTGATCGCGGGCGTCGTCGCCGATTGGACCGGCATTCCGGTCGGCAAAATGCTGAAGAACGAGCTGGCCGCCGTGCTCAATCTCGCCGATGCGCTCGATCGCCGCGTGATCGGCCAGCGCCACGCGCTCGAGATGATCGCGAAGCGCATCCAGACTTCGCGCGCGCGGCTCGACAATCCCGACAAGCCGATCGGCGTGTTCCTGCTCGCGGGCACGTCGGGCGTCGGCAAGACGGAAACGGCGCTCGCGCTCGCCGAAACGCTCTACGGCGGCGAGCAGAACGTCATCGTCATCAACATGAGCGAGTTTCAGGAAGCGCATACGGTTTCGACGCTGAAGGGCGCGCCGCCCGGCTATGTGGGTTACGGCGAGGGCGGCATCCTGACCGAAGCGGTGCGCCGCCGTCCGTACAGCGTCGTGCTGCTCGACGAAGTGGAGAAGGCGCATCCCGACGTCCACGAAATCTTCTTCCAGGTTTTCGACAAGGGCTGGATGGAAGACGGCGAAGGGCGTTACATCGACTTCAAGAACACGATCATCCTGCTGACGTCGAACGTCGGCTCGGAAGTCATCATGTCGATGTGCCGCGATCCCGCGCGCGCGGTCGCGCCGGAGGAACTCGCGCGCGCGTTGCGCGGCCCGCTGCTCGACGTGTTTCCCGCCGCGCTGCTCGGCCGGCTCGTCACGGTGCCCTACTACCCGCTTTCCGACGCGATGATGGCCGACATCGTGCGGCTTCAGCTCGAACGCATCCGGCGGCGCGTCGCGGACAATCACGGCATTCCGTTCGAGTACGACGACGACGCCGTGCGGCTCATCGTTTCGCGCTGCACCGAAGCCGAATCGGGCGGCCGCGTGATCGACGCGCTGCTCACGAACACCGTCCTGCCGCGCATCTCGACGGAATATCTGACGCGTCTCACCGAAGGCGGCGCGCTGGCGCACATCCGGCTCTCGGCGAGCGCGGGCGACTTCGTCTACGCGTTCGAGTGAACCATGCTCACGCTCACGGTGACGCTTCACAACGGACAGCCGCCGCGCGTGCCGCTCTCGGCGACCTTCGATGCCGACGGCGGCACGGTCGGGCGTGCGGTCACGAACCGGCTCGTGCTCGATGACGCCGAGCGCACGGTCTCGCGTCTGCATGTGCAGATCGAGTGGCGCGACGGGCGCTTTCTGCTGATCGACCGCGGCAGCAATCCGGCGCTCGTCAACGGCGCGCCGCTCGATCCGGGCCAGGAAGTCGCGCTCGCGCACGGCGACGAAGTGCAGATCGGCGGCTATCAGCTGCGCGCGGATATCGGCGTCGATGACGATACGGTCACGGCCAACGCGCCATCGGACGATCCGTTCGCGGGATTGTTCGACGCGGGTTCGTCGGCGCCTGGCGATTTCGACGCCAACCTCCACACGCCGAAGCCGAAAGCTGCCGAACACTTCGACTTCGGCTTCGACGATCCGGCGGGCAAACGCTCGATCGACGAGTTGTTCGACCTCGCGCCGGGCGCGTCGTCCGACGGAGCGTCGATCACCGATCCGCTCGTCGAACCGCTTGCGCAGCCCAACACCGCGCACGATGCCGATCCGTTCGCCAGCCTGACGGCCGCGGCGCGCCCCGCCGGGACGCCCGCGACGCGGCCGGACGCCGGATCGGAACTGCACAGCGCGTTCACGCCGCCGCGTCCGCGATCGGCGCCGACGCCGTCAGCGGTTGCATCGAAAGCGGAGCTCGCCGACGATCGCGCGCTCGTCGATGCCTTCCTGCGCGGGCTGAACACGCACGGCGTGCGTATCGATGCGCTGACGCCCGCGCTGATGCAGCTTCTCGGCGAGCTGCTGCGCGAAGCGGCGCGCGGCACGCTCGAACTGCTCGCCGCGCGCGCCGCGCTCAAGCGCGAGATGCGAACGGGCGCGACGATGATCGAAGCGTCGGACAACAATCCGCTCAAGTTTTCGCCGAACGTGGAGGCCGCGCTCATGCATCTGCTCAATCCGCAGATGCGCGGCTTCATGCCGCCCGCCGCCGCCCTCGACGATGCGTACGCCGATCTGCGGGCGCATCAGGTCGGCATGGTCGCGGGGATGCGCGCGGCGCTCGACGGCGTGTTCGAGCGCTTCGAGCCGCAGCGCATCGAGGCGCGGCTGTCCGGGCGCTCGCTGCTCGACGGCGTGCTGCCGGGATTGAATCGCCGCGCGCGCTGCTGGGATCTTTTCATCGAGATGTACGGCCAGCTTTCGCGCGAAGCCACCGAAGATTTCCATACGCTGTTCGGCCGAGCGTTCGTCGCCGCCTACGAGGCGCAGATCGACGAGCTTAAACAACGCCGGTAACGAGAGACACGACATGCAATTGCAAACCGCGAGCGTGAGCGATGTGGGCGGCCGGTCGCGCAACGAGGACGCGCTGGCGACGTGGCGGCATGCGGCGCTCTTTGCGAGCGTGGTCGCGGACGGCGCGGGCGGTCACGGCGGCGGCGATGCGGCATCGCGCATCGCGGTCGATACCGTGCTCGCGGAATTGACGCGCGTGGCATCGGCGGGCGTCGCGCTGACCGGGCCGAACCTGTTGCGCGTGCTGCTGCGCGCGAACGACGCGATCATCGATGCGCAGGAGCACGACCGCGATCTTTCGCAGATGCGTTCGACGGCGGTGCTGCTCGGCATCGACGAAAGCACGGGCATCGCGGCGTGGGCGCATTGCGGCGACACGCGGCTTTACTGCTTCCGGCGCGGCGCGACGGTTGTGCAAACGCAGGATCACAGTCTCGTGCAGAGCATGATCGATGCGAATCTGCTGGAGAGCCGCGACGTGCGAACGCATCCGCGCCGTAACGTGCTGTTTTCGGCGCTCGGAACGGCGGATGATCTGTCGATCGCGGCGTCGGATGAGCCGTTTCTCATCGCGGAGGGCGACGCCTTTCTGCTTTGCACCGATGGGTTTTGGGAGTATCTCGACGAGTCGGTGATGATCGATGCGATCGGGCGCGCTCGGACGCCTCAAGCGTGGCTGGATCTGATGGTGGCGCATCTGCGTGAGGCCGCGCGGCCGGGGCACGATAACTTTAGTGCCAGCGCGGTTTGGGTGGGGGATGCTTCGCAGGTGACGGTGATGCAAATGCCCGCGACGTAACCATCGCGGGCATCATCCAACCAACCACGCATCAAGCCGCCTGCTTCGCCGAAGGCAACCTCGAAACCAGCCTGAGCGACACGGTCAGCCCTTCCAACTGATAATGCGGCCGCAAGAAGAACTGCGACGTGTAATACCCCGGCGCGCCCGGCACTTCCTGCACTTTGACCTCCGCGGCCGCGAGCGGCTTTTGCGCCTTCGTGTGCTCGGACGAATTCGCCGGATCGCCATCGACGTACTGCGTGATCCACTTGTTGAGCCAGATCTCCATATCCGAGCGTTCCTTGAACGTGCCGATCTTGTCGCGCACGATGCACTTCAGATAATGCGCAAAGCGGTTGCAAGCAAAGAGATACGGCAACCGCGCGGCAAGCGCGGCATTCGCGGTCGCGTCCGGATCTTCATACTCGAACGGCTTTTGCAGCGACTGCGCGCCGATGAACGCCGCGAAATCCGAGTTCTTGCGATGAATCAGCGGCATGAAGCCGTTCTTCGCCAGTTCCGCCTCACGCCGGTCTGAAATGGCGATCTCGGTCGGGCATTTCATATCGACGCCGCCGTCGTCGGTCGGAAAACTGTGCACCGGCAAACCTTCGACCGCGCCGCCCGATTCCACGCCGCGAATCCGCGAGCACCAGCTATACAACTTGAACGACCGGTTGATGTTCACCGCCATCGCATAAGCGGAATTCGCCCACGTGTATTTCGTGTGATCCGCGGAACCGGTGTCTTCCTCGAAGTCGAATTCATCGACCGGTTCGGTCTTCGCGCCGTACGGCACGCGCGCCAGAAAACGCGGCATCGCGAGGCCGATGTAACGCGAATCCTCGGATGCGCGCAGCGATCTCCAGCTCGCATATTCCGGTGTCCCGAATATCTTGGTGAGATCGCGCGGATTGGCCAGCTCCTGCCACGAGTCCATCTGCAAGAGACTCGGATCGGCGGCGGCGATGAACGGCGCATGCGCCGATGCCGCGATCTTCGACACTTCGCCGAGCATCTCGACATCGGGCGGCGTCTGGTTGAAGTAGTAATCGCCGATCAGCGCGCCGAACGGCTCGCCGCCCAACTGCCCGTACTCGTGCTCGTAAATCTGCTTGAAAAGCGGACTCTGATCCCACGCGACGCCCTTGAAGCGCTTGAGCGTCTTGCCTAGATCCTTCTTCGAGATGTTCATCACGCGAATCTTGAGCATCTCGTCGGTTTCGGTGTTGTTGATGAGATAGTGCAGCCCGCGCCACGAACCCTCGAGCTTCTGGAAGTCCGCGTGATGCATGACTTCGTTGACCTGCTCGGTGAGCTTCGCGTCGATCTCGGCGATCATCGCCTGAATCGAGCGGATCGCATCGCCGGAAACGAGCTTCGTCTGCGAAAGCGCCTGCTGCGCGAGCGTCTGCACGGCCGTCTGCACGGCGCTCTTGGCTTCGTCGCTCTTCGGACGGAACTCACGGTTGAGCAGCGCGGCGAGATCGTCGCCTTCGAGCAGCGCGCCCTGCAACGCGGAAGGCGCTTCGGCTTGCGGTTCGGCGGATTGCGGAATGTCGGACATGGTCGTTTCCTTTCAAGGCTCTCGGGTCTCATTCGGCTGCAGCAGCCGCGGATGGCGCAGCCGTGGCGAGCGTCTTGAGCAGCGCGGGATCGTCGAGCACGCGCGCGATCAGTTCTTCCGCGCCGTTCTTGCCGTCCATGAAGATGACGAGATTCGCGAGCTGCGTGCGCGCTTCGAGCAACTTCGCGAGCGCATCGACCTTGCGCGCGACGGCCGCGGGCGAAAAATCGTCCATGTTCTCGAACGTGATATCGACGCTGATGTTGCCCTCGCCCGTCAGCTTGTTCGGCACCTGAAACGCGACGCGCGGATGCATCGCCTTCATGCGGCTGTCGAAGTTGTCGATGTCGATCTCCTGGAACTTGCGCTGATCGACGGGCGGCAGCGCTTCGGCGGGCTTGCCGGAGAGATCGGCCATCACGCCCATCACGAACGGAAGCTGAATCTTCTTCTCGCTCCCATAAGTTTCGACGTCGTATTCGATCTGCACGCGCGGCGCACGATTGCGCCCGATGAATTTCTGACTGCTGGTTGCCATGACGTCTCCTTCGAGTGGGCATGAGCCACGCAATTAAAACGAACGAGTTGTGGCCGGATTGAAGACTCGATTCGAGAACCCGCGCTCACTGCGGCCTCGTCCCCGCGATCAGATGAATCTGCGCGAGGCTGTCGGGCGCGAGATCCTGCATCACCGCGAGAAAATCCTTGCCCATCAATCCGCGCGCGCGGCGGATCAACAGCGGCGCGGGATTGGTCGGCTCGGTGCGTTCGAGAAACGCGCACACCGCGTCGAGCGCGGCGAGCGCATCGTCGCGCGTCGCGATCTCGCCGGGGCGGGCAATCGCGCGACGAAGCGTCGGCGCTTCTTTCATCGTCGTGATGTCGGCGGATGCTTCGGGCGCGTCCGTCGAAGCGAACGCGCGAAACTGCGCGGCGACGTGACGCGTCGCGATCGTCAGCGCGGTCATCGAAGGCGCGCGTTCCGCGCCGAGCTTCTCCGTCAGGCAAGCGCACAGCGTCTGCACGGCGCGCGGCAGATCGAGCCCATTCGCGAGAAGCTCGGCGTCCTGCGCCACGGCATCGGCGAGCATGCCTTCCACGCGCGCCGGCGTCGCGGCGTTCGCGCCTTCCTCCGGCGCGAGCCTGCCCTGCGCCACCAGAATGTCGCGCACGGCGAGCCGCTCGCCATGCACGCGACACACTTCGCATTCGCGCAGATCGTGCAGCAAGGTCTCGGCTTCCGCGAACGGCGTGTAGGCATCGGCGAGCGGCGCAAGCGCGTTGATGCGCAATACGGCATCGTTGTCGTCATCGTGATCGAGCGGCGGGAAGAGGCCGTCCCAATAGCGCTCGACGAGGCCCGTCAGCAGGCGCAAACCCGCATGAAAGCCCGCGAGTCCGTGGACATGCGCCGCCGCGCGCGTCCACGCAATCGCCACGCGCACATCCTTCGAGCGCGCGAGCAGCGCGTCGCCCTGCTCCAGCACGTCGTTCCACGGCGGCGGCTCGACGAGCACGTCGAACTGACGCTGCGGCATGCCGCGCGCGAGCGCTTCGAATTCGAGAAACGCCGCGTCGTATTCCAGATCGATGCCTGCGGGCGGCGTCGTTTCTGTCGGCGCGAGGAGCGGTTCGATGTCGATCATCGCGGTTCCTCAAAACTCGCCGCAGCCGTGCTGTCCGTTCACGACCAGACAGTTGTTCAGATTCGGCCGCGAGCGCACGCGCTTCCATTCCGCCGCGAGCGCGTCGGCGTCGCCTTCGGGCTGTTGCAGCGCGAGGATCGGCTCGTTCGTGCCGACGCAGATGTTGACCGCGCCCAGATTGCTCTCGTAGACGAAGGTCTGTTCCTGCGCCGTAAAAAGCGGCTGAAGTCCGCTGGTGTTGAAAACGGCGCCCTGAAGCTGCATCGGCGTGACGGTCAGCGTGCCCGGCTCCACGACGACGTTGTAGCCAACCGGCGACGAAAACGTGCCGTCGATGCCATACACGCCCGCCGCCGATATCGTCGTCGCGGACGAGCCGAGCCGTCCCGCGACGACGGACGTGCTGCGCCGATCGCCGGCGAGCAGACCGCTGACGTCGAAACCGAACGCGCCGTTCGCTCCGCCTTGCTCGCGCGTTTGACTGCCGATGGTGACGGTGACCGTCGGCCGGTCGGCGTAGACGAAGTGGTTGCCGTCCGCCGGCACGACGCTCTGCGACGGCTGCCCGTTCCAGCTACAGAATCCGCCGTAGACGCAGCCGTAGAAGTTCGGCAGCGCGCCGCCCGGATCGACGCCGTTGCGGTTCTCGCCGTTGCGCGTCGCCGCCCAGATGCGCCACGCGTTGCCCGCGCCGATCGTGCCGCCCGACGCGTTGTCGAAGACGCCGCGCTCCATCACGAGGTCGATGCTGCCGCCCGCGCTCAGGTGCGTCGGCGCGCCGGGCGTGCCGGGTGTTCCGATCGCGATCGCGCCGCCATCGGAAATCGCGGTGAGGTCGCCGGTGACGTTCGGCTGCGATCCGCCGATTCTGGCGAGGTTGCCCGTCGCGCCGTCGAAACCATTGGCGCTCGCCGTGCCGATCGTGAAGCCGCCCGCCGTCGCAAACCGCACGTCATGCGCGCCCGACAGCGCGAGCACTTTGACGTCGTTGCCCGCGTCGGCGAGATCGAAGTCGCCGCCGCCCGCGAGCAAAAGCGTCTGCGCTTTTATGCCGCCCGGATCGGTGACGCGACCGGACGAATCGAGCGCGAGCGTCCTGTCCGGCATCGCGGCGCCCGAAGGCAGATCGATGCCCTGGCTGCCCGCGCCCGTGTTCTGCAGCGTGAGGTCGTGCGCGAAGCCTTGCGGCAGGCTGACCGTGATCTTCCCGGTCTGTGTCGACGAGCCGATGACGACCGTCGCGATGTTCGACGCGATCGCGCCGAGCATCGACGGTCCGATGCCGAGGCCGCTGCTTGCGCCGAGCACGTTGATCGCCTGCGCGTTGTCGCCGACGATGCCGAAGTCCGCGCCGACCTTGCCGGGCACGAACACGACCGTGCCGAAGCGCGACGAGAACGTGCTGCCGGAATCGTCGAACACGAAGCCGTATTTGCCCGAGTTCGACGCCCGCACGACGATCGTGCCGTGGTCGCCCGCCGAGAGCGTCGCCCGGTTCATATACAGCGCGGTGGCGGCGTCGGCGGGTGTCGATGCCGTGACCGACACCGTCTGCGCGGGCGCGTTGGCCTGAAGCGTCACATCGGCGAGCGATACGCCTTTGCCATGCGCGCCGTTCGCGTCGAGCTGGCCGTTGGTGCCGCCGCGAATATCGATCGAACCGTTCGCCGAGCCGACGACGCCGCGATTCGACGACGTGCCTGCCAGCGCCACGCCGTCCGCGCCGCTGCCCAGACCGTAGATCGTGACCGCGCCGTCGGCGTGCAAGCCGAGCGCCGGGCTCATGCCCGCCACGAACACGCCGTAGGCGGCGATGCCATCGGGCGCGGTGCCGCGAATCGACAGTCTGCCGCCGCTTGCCGCGACATCCGATGCTTCGAGATGCACGCCGTCGAAATGAACCGGTTCTTCGTTGCCCTCGATCGCCGGAACGTAGCGCCGCTTGCCGTTCGCCGACGTGCCGGTGATCGACACGTCCGCGCCGGTCGATGAGATCCGCGCGTTCTGCGCGTACACACCCGCGCCCGCGACGGCGGCGCTGCCGCCGCCGGCCGTCGCGCCCGTTCCCGTAATGCTCATCGCGCCGCCGGTGCCGAGCGACGTGCCGATGATCCGCACGCCGTTGCCCCCGACACGCCCGGGCGAACGCTGCACGACCGCCCCGGTGCCGTGAACATCGACGTCGCCGCTCGCGGACAAAATCACCGGAACGATCCCGCCAGCGCTCGTGCTGAGCGAAGCCCGCAGCAGGCTCACGCCGTCGCCGGTCACGCTGCCGATGCCGGTCGACACCGAGGTCGAAGTCGAAAGCGAGGCCACGGTCTGCACGGCGGGCCCCTTGCCGTCGATCGAAATGCGGCCCGTCTGCGTCTGCACGAGCGGTGCGTTCGCCGTGCTGATCGAGTTGATGCTCGTGGAGACGGACGCCGCCACCATGCTCACGCCGGAACCCGACACCGATCCGGTGTTGAGCGCCTGCACCTTCGGCCCGTTGCCGTTGAGCGTGATGCTGCCCGCGCCGCCTGTGCTCAGCGCAACCGACGATCCGCCGATGGCGATGCCCGAGCCGCCGACCGTTCCGCCGCTCACGGTTCCCGTGACGCTCGCCCCGTTGCCCGTAACGAAGATATTGCCGGCGTCCGAAACGACGGACGGGCTGAAGGGAAAGCCTTGGCCCCCGTCCGCCGCGATGCTCACGCCCGAGCCGGACAGCGTTCCCCCGGTCAGGTTCGCGATCGTGGTCGCGGAGGCCGAAATCGAGACGTTGCCCGAGCCGGTATGCACGAGCGGACCGACGCCCGAGCCGAGGAATTCCGGCCGGAACATCACGCCCGCGCCGCTCACGCCGCCGAACGCGGTGCCGATCGACATCCCGTTGCCGATGATGTTCACGTTTCCCGACCCGGTCCGTATGACCGTGGTGCTCTGGTCGAGGCGTGCCGTCGGCGCGATCAGGACGCCGCCGCCGCTCACCGAGCTGACCGCGCTATCCATCGCCGGTCCCGTACCGGTGATGGAAATGTTGCCCGTCGTGGTACTCAATAGCGCCGTCGACGGACTGAGCGATGCCGGACGAAGCGCGACGCCGTATATGTCGGTGAACGTCTGCACGCGCTCCTTGGTGGTCGGCGCGCTGCCTGTGATGCTGATGTTGCCCGACGACGTGCGCAGGCTCGATGTCCCGCCGATGGCGACGCCCGCCGGCGCCCCGAAGTCGCCGCCGGCCTGCCCCGACACAGAAATGTCGCTGACCGAAGTGGCGATGCTCGAACTGCTGATGGTGACGGGCGCATAGGCCTGGTTCTTCGTTAGGCCCACGTCCGTGTCGCTGATCCCGAAAATCGTGTCCGGAACCTTGAGCGTGCCTTGCCCGTTGATCGTCACCGAGCCGCTCGCGAGACCGGTCGGGCCTTGCGGCACGGTCGTGTCGATCCTGGAGTCGATGATGCCGACCGCCGCGCCGTCGAAGCGCTTCGCGGCCGCGGGCGTCCCGGCAACGCTTTGCGGCACGCCGATGGCCAGATAACCGCCATTCGTGCTGATCGACGCGCCGGAAAGCAGAATGTTGCTTTGCCCCGAGGCGCCCGTGTTCGCGTCGAGCACGACGTTCAGCTTGCCCGCCGGCCGCTGGTCGCCCGCCGCGCCGCCGATGGTTCCGAGCACGGTGATGGAGCCGTTGGCGTTCAGCGTGAGCGTGCCTTCGTTGTCGGCGGCGGTCTTTGTGATGCTCGTCCCTTTCAGCATCGTGATGTCGCCGTTGTATTCGCCTCCGCCGTCCTTGCTGGTCGAGATCGTCACCGACGCGCCCCGGTCCAGTTGCGACGTGATGTCCGACGCGAGCACGTAGCTGTCGCCCGCGCCCGGCGTGAACGTCACCGGATTCGTCGTCGTGGAAAGAGCCGGACCCAGGCTCGTGCTGAGCGCCTGAAGCGAGCAGCATGACGTGCTGTCGGTGGTGCCCGTGCTCACGCTCGACGGCGCCGTATTGACGATTTCGATGCTCGACGGATCGAGCAGCCATTGCCCGCCGTGCCCGCGCAGCGCCTCGACGTGAATCCGCGCACCGTCCGTCGCCAGATACTTGCCCGACGTCTCGACGAGCCCGCCGTTGCCGCCGCCCGGCCCGCCCTTCGCGGAAAGCTCGCCGTACACGCGCGCCGCTTCCGTCCCGAACATGACGATGTTGCCGCCGTCGCCCGCGACGAGCGCATCGGCCATGACGTGCGCGTTCGGGCTCATCCAGAGCGCATCGGCGTTGACGATGTCCGGCGCCTTGCCCGCCGCACCGCCGCCCACACGCACGCGGCCGCCGCCGCCCGCGCCGCTCGCGTCGACACGCGCACCGTCGCTCACCGCGACGTGGTAGCCGGTCACGTCGATCTGTCCGCCCTTGCCCGAATCGGGCGCGCTGACATCGACGCTGCCGCCGATATCCGTCTCGCCCGCCGATCCGCCATTGAGCACGATGCGCCCGTTGCGCGACTCGACGCTCCTCGCGCGCACCGTGCCCGTCTGGTTGAGCACGCTCGCCGCGGCGTCGTCGGCGGCGCGCGCCGACATCACGATCTGTCCGCCGTCCGCCTGCAGCGTCCCCGAATTGCCGATGAGCGCGTTCGCGACCTTGTCGTTCACCTTCAGCATCGTGAGGCCGTCGCCCGCGAAATCGAGCGTGATGTCGCTGCCCGCGCCGATCGCGATCTTGCCGAGCGTCGCGCTGACGAGTCCGCTGTTGTCGACCTGCGCGCCGAGCAACGCGACCGCGCCGCCGGTCGCGGCCGTGATTGATCCTTGGTTCGACACCTTGCCGGCCGCCGCGCCGCCCTGCGCGAAGTGATATTTGCCCGCGAGAAACGCGTCGTTCGAAATGCCGAGCGTCGATGCGACGAGCGATCCCACATTCACCGATGCCCCGCGCGCGAACACGACGCCCGCCGGATTCACGAGAAACACTTGCCCGTTCGCGTTGAGCTGCCCCGCGATGCGGCTGACTTCATTGCCGACGACGCGATTGAGCAGCACCGCCTGCGCCGACGGCTGCGAAATATCGACGCGCTCGTTGCCCGCGATCGAAAACCCGTTCCAGTTCACGATGCCCTTCTGCGAGCCTTGCGTGATCGTCATCGACGTCGCGTTTGGCCGGTTGACCGTCACGCTGCCCGCCTGAACCTGCTCGCCGACCGGCAACGCGAACGCGCCCGGCGCCGCGACGACCACGAGGAGCGGCAACAGCGCGGACACCCTCAGATCGGCGCCCATGTGACGGGCGGCGCGTCTGGCGAAACGCCTGATCGCGCGCTCCCATTCCCGGCGATGCCTGCGGGTCCGTAGGCAGGTGATGTCGCTCATGTCGAACTCCTCGTTTCCTGTTTCCGCGCTAGAACGATTTGGATACCTGCACGTAGACGCGCGGCACCTTGTCGTCGCCGGTGGTGTCGGCGCGGGTCGTGCGCCAGGCCACGCTCGCATCCACGGTGATGCCGTACGGCCCGCTCCAGAACGCGCCGAGACCCACGCCGCTGCGCGTCACGGTGTTCGCGCCCTGTCCGGGAATCGAGCGCGCGTTGTAGCGGCCCACGCCGATATCGAAAAACGTCGACAGCGTGAGCGACGGAATCACCGCATAGCGAAGCTGGGCCGTGGCGATCAGCCCTTCATCGACGACGGATTCCGACGGCGAATACGCGCGCACCGCACGCGGCCCGCCGAGCGTGATGCGCGACGAGCTGTCGAGGTTCTGGTTCGCCCATTGCCCCGACACGCCGATGAAAAAGCTCGTATTGCGCGTGATCGCGTTCAGGCGATTGGCCTGCATCGTGAGGCGCACGCTGTTGCCTTGCGTGTTGCGCCCGAACGGTCCCTGATCGATGGCCTCGGCGAGCGCCGAATCGATGTTCAGATGCGCGAACGCCAGTTGCACGTCCGCGCTGTTGAAGCCGCCGCCGAGAAAGCTGTCGCGGCTCTCGTACGACAGCCCGACGCTCGCCACATACAGCTTCTGCGGATTGTCGAAGCTGACGCTGTCGATCTTGTCGGTGAGCGAGCGGTATTCGAGCGCGCCGCGCAACAGCAGGTTCTGGCTGCGCGAGCGGATCAGCGGATGCGACACCGACGCGGTGACGACATCCGCATCGCCATGCGCGTTCAGCGAGGAGAACTGCTCGCCGAGGTAGTAATACAGATGCGAATACGCGATGCCGGCGCGCGTGCCGCTCGCATCGACGGGCGCGTCGTAGCCGATGCGTCCGTAGACGGTATCGGCGCGCTCGGCCGCGAGCAGGTTGATGTCGAGGTTGTCGCCGATGCCGAACGGCGACGCGAGCCGTCCCACCGCGCCGAGCCGCCAGCGCCCGGCGGGCGCCGCGCCGTAGTCGTCGACGGAAACCGCGAAGTTCCAGCGGCGCGTCGGCTCGACCGTCACGTTCAGATCGACGGTGCCGGGCGCGCTGCCCGTTTCCAGCGCCGAGCTCACGCGAATGCCGGGCAGGTCCGACAGCAGGAGCATCGTGCGTTCGAGTTCGGTTTGCCGCAGCGGCTTGCCGGGCTCGATCGCGGCGAGCCGCGCGCGCACCATCGATTCCTTGACGGGCGCGCCGGGCGCCATCGTCAGCCGCACGCGGCCGATCTTGCCTTCGAGCACGGTGAACGTGACGTCGCCGTTCGTCACGTCCTGCGGCGGAATCACGACCTGCGCGAGCGGATAGCCGCGCTCGCGATACGCCTGCGCGACCTTCGTGCTCATGGCGTTCAGATCGTTGATCGACACTTCCTGGCCGATCCTGTCGGAAACGAGCGCGAGCAGCGTGTCCGAGGGCAGCGTTTCGTTGCCCGCGAAACGAATGCTCTTCAGCGTGAACTTCTTGCCGTCCGGCACTTCCGGCGCGGCGGCCGGCGGCGCGGGCAGCGCGCTCGAACCGCCCGGCGGCGGCGCGGACGTCGACGGACGCGGCTGCTCGTTGAGCAGCGTGCCCGCGCTCGGCACTTGCGCCGTGCCCGGCATCGGCACCTGCTGCGCCCACGCGGAGAACGCGCTTGCACAGACGATGCCGACGCCCGCCGCACGCGCTTTCGAACGTGAGGAAAAGCATGGGGATTTCGTGGCGTGGTTCACTTCTGCAATCCTCACCGGTGATCGGAAAACGTCTTTCAGCGCGCGACCGAGAGCCGCCAGTTGCCCATCAGATCGAAAGGCGCCCAGTAGAACGGATGAGCGAACTTGCCGTCGGCGAGCACGGCGAGCTGCGCGTCGCGCATCGCGTCGATGGCTTCCTCGCCCTTCGTGAGCGCGCCGTAGAACGTGCGCATGGTGAGCGCGGTCGATTCGTCCGAAACGGGCCACATCGACACGAGTAATGCCGACGCGCCCGCATAGAAGAACGCCCGTGTGAAGCCCATGATTTCGTCGCCGCGCTCGATGCGCCCGAGCGCCGTCTCGCACGCCGACAACGTGACGAGCGCGACCGAATCGAACTTCAGGTTGTAGATGTCCTGCGCGAGCATCGGGTCGGGGCCGTCGGCGGGCTGTTTCGCGGGCGCGAGCAGCACGCGCGAATGCAGCGGATCGATGGTGTCGGCCTGCGCATGCGTCGCCACATGCACGATGCGGCCCTCGGGCGCGTTGTCGCTGAAGGTCTTGCGCGTGACGTCGCCTTGCAGAAAGGTCTCGCGCTGCGCGAAGAGCGGTCCGATCGCGCGGACTTCGGCTTCCGCGCCGGGCAGATCGAATTCCGGCGAGATGCGCGGATTGCCGAACGCGACGAGATTGCTCGCGATGCGCTGCTGCCGCCGCACGAGCTGCACCGCGATGCTCGCCGATGGCGCGAGCGCAAGCGCATGCCGCTGGATCAGAAACCCTTGCGCGTTCCTCAGCGCCTGAAACGGCATGTAATGCAGCGAGCCGTTCGGCACGATGACGATCCGTTCGTTCGGCCGCAAGCCGAGCGGCTGGATCAGGAGCGCATCGAGCTTCGCGCCGTAGGTCAGCGCCTGCGGACGTCCGCGGATGATCGACGTGCGGAAATCGCCGACGGCGAGCGTCATGTCCTTTCGCGGAACCGGCAGCGTGAAGCCCTGAATGCCGTCGCGGCGCACGACCCACGCGATCAGCTTGTCGGGCAGGCCGTGATATTCGACGATCGCCTCGCCGGGATTCAGCGCGCTCGTCACGTCGTCGAGCGAGAGCGCGCGGCCGTTCAGTTGCGTTTCATCGACGTTCGTCGCGAGCCGGTTGCGCACGACATCGAGCAGCGCGCGACTGCGGCTTCTCTCGGAAAGCGCCCACGCCTGCTTGTAGTCGCCGTCCTCGACGACGAGCGCGATCGTTTCCTCGAAGACCGTCTGCGTATCGGAGAACAGGCCGGTCTTGAACTCGTCGCTGCGAAAGCGCGCGCGGATCGTTTCCGAATCGTCGAGCGCGGCGAGCCAGGCTTCGCGCGCCTTGCCGCGGTCGCCGAGCGCGAGATACGCGCGGCCCATGCCCTCGTGCGCCCACAGGTTGTCGTAGCTCGCGTCCGAGCCGCCTTTTGTGGCGCTTGCGGAAAACGCTTCGAGCGCCGCCTGCGGCTTGTGCTCCGCGAGCAGCAGATTGCCTTCGATGCGCCTGCGCAACGGCGCAAGCAACGTGTCCTTCACGCCGGACGTTTCTTCGAACGTGGCGCGCGCGCCCGCCGCGTCGCCGGTCGCGATCTGCGCGTTGGTGATCGAGAGGAGCACCATCGGCCGATAGCGCGCCGACGCCGTCGCGAGCGCCGCGCGATATTCCCCGAGCGCCGCCGACGGATCGCCGCGCCGCGCCGCGATATCGCCGAGGATCTTGTGCGCGGGCGCGAGCACCTGCTCCGGATTCTTCCCGCCCGCCGCGATGGCTTCCTTCGCGTAGCGTTCGGCATCGTCGAGATCGCCCGCATAGCTGTACGCGATGGCGAGATCGCGCCGCGACAGCGCGGCGAGATGGGCGTTGTCCGTCTCCCGCGCGACGACGAGCGCCCGCGACGCCGCCTCGATGCTCTCGCGGAAATCGCCGCGCTCGGCCGCCGCCACCGACATGCTGCAATACGCGTAGCCGTCGAGCTTCACCTGATCCCGCGCGAGCAGGAGCCGCCCTTCCTGCGACAGCGTCGCGATGGTTTCCGCGTCGCGCACGCGGGCTTCGGCCTGACGCGCGGCCGGCGTGAGCGCCTGATCCGCCGTGGCCGCATGCGCCTTCTGCGCCGTCTGCGCGCAGACGTTAAGCATTGCAAAGAGCGCGAGCCCCGCGCATGTCCGCCCGATCGGTTTCACGAACGCCCTCCTCGATGACCGCCGCTTCGCACTGGCGCTACCGGCGAAGCGCCAGCGCGGTGCCCTCACTAGACGAAACACCGCGAGCGATTTGAAAAGCGCGGCGTTTTCGTTCGTCTGTTGTGGTGTCCGAAGCCACTTGCGAAGTCACACGATCCCAATGATGGAGAACCCGCGTCCGCGTCTTTGCGCACTGCTCTTTTGCGCGCTCGCGGCGAGCGCCTGCAAGTCGCCGCCGCCGCCGCCCGCGCCGACGGTCGTGCGTATCAGCGTGAGCGCGCTGGATGGCGCGAATCCCGATCACGCGGGCCGCCCGTCGCCGGTCGTCGTGCGCGTGTACGAGCTGAAGACGACGGCCGCCTTCGACAGCGCCGACTTCTTCACGCTCTACGGCAAAGAGCAGGCGACGCTCGGCGGCGATCTCAACGCGAAGAACGAATACGTGCTGCGGCCCGGCGACAGCCGCAGCGTCGAGCAGACGGTGCAGCCCGGCACGAAGTTCGTCGCGGTCGTGGCGGCGTATCGCGACATCGAGCGATCGCGCTGGCGGGCGAGCGCGCCGGTGCCGCCGAACCAGACGACGCTGATGAACGTGCGTATCGACGCCGCCGACGTATCGATCGCCGCGCAGCCCGCGCCGCCGCCATCGGGCAAGAAGAAGTGACAGCGCGCGCCGGTTTGCAAATCCGCCGCGCTGAATCGTTCTTTGAGCATCGAGCCCAAGCCCATACGAGGCACCATGACCTGGCACCAACGCATGATCTGGTCCGAGGGCCTGTTCCTCGAACCCCAGCACTTCCAGCAGCACGACCGCTTCATCGAGCATCTCGTGCGCTCGCACGCGCGCGCGACCGAGGCGTGGTCGTGGGGCTGGGCCGCCGTGATGCTCGACGAAATCGCGCTCGGGCTCGGCAAGATCGCGCTTGCGTCGGCGTTCGGCGTGCTGCCCGACGGCACCGCGTTCTCCTTTCCCGACGACTTCCCCGCGCCGCCGCCGCTCGACATTCCCGCCGGCACGCGCGACGAGCTCGTGTTGCTTGCGCTGCCGCTCGCGCGCGCGGGCGCAAAGGAATTCGACGCCGATGGCGCTGCCGATGGCCGCATCGACGGATTGCGCTTTCGCACGACGGATACTTCCGTCGCCGATATAACGACGAGCACGGACCGCGTCGCGCAGATTCGCGTCGGCGCGCCGAACGTGCGGCTCATGCTCGCGCGCGACGCGACCGACGCCTTCGCGACCATCGGGCTTGCGCGCGTGCTGGAACGGCGCGCCGACAACCGCGTCGTGCTCGATCCCGGCTACATCCCGCCGATGCTCCACGCGCACGCCGACCCGCGTCTCTTCGGCTATGCGCAGGAACTCGCCGGCCTCGTGCATCAACATGCGGACCGCCTGGCGAGCCGCCTCGCGAATCCGGGGCGCGGCGGCGTCGCGGAGATCGCCGATTTTCTGCTGCTGCAAACGCTCAATCGCTTCGAGCCGCAGTACGCGCATCTGTTGCAAGTGCCGCTACTGCATCCCGAACGCCTGTATCAGACGACGCTCGCGCTCGCCGGCGATCTCGCCGCGTTCGACGAGCGCCGCCGCGTGCTCGCGTATCCGCCGTATTGCCATGACGATGTCGCGACGTCGTTCGAGCCGCTCATGCGCGACGTGCGGCAACTGATCGGCATCGTGCGCGAACCCGACGCCGTCGCGATCGAGCTGCAAAGCCGCAAGCCCGGCGTGCGCGTCGCGCTCATCAACGATCTGGAGCTCGTGAAGAGCGCCGGCTTCGTGCTCGCCGCGAACGCGCAGATGCCGGGCGAAGCGCTGCGCACGCGCTTTCCGACGCAGGTGAAGATCGCGCCCGCTGAAAAGCTGCGCGATCTCGTCAATCTCGCGCTGCCGGGCATCGGCCTGCGCGCGATGCCGGTCGCGCCGCGGCAGATTCCGTTTCACGCGGGCTTTTCCTATTTCGAGCTGGATCGCGGCGGCGAGCTGTGGAAGGAGCTGGAGCAGACCGGCAACCTGGCGATGTACATCGCTGGCGAGTTTCCGGCGCTCGAACTCGAATTCTGGGCGATCCGTCATTGAGCGAGGTCATCGACGAACATGACGAACGACGACGATCCCTTCGCCGGATTCGAATCCGATCAGACGATGATCAAGCCCAACCCCGGCGCGCGGCGGCGCCGCGCGGGCGGCGGAAGCACGCAGGGACCGTTCTCGGCGAGCGGCGCGGCGGCCTCCGGGCAGCGCGCGTTCGACGCCGCCTTCGCGACGGGCGGCGCGGTGAATCCGCTGGTCGCCGCGTGCGCGCCGCTGTTGCAGCTCGCCGCGCGCATCCGCACGATGAGCGCGTGCGCCGATCCCGCCGCGCTGCGCGACGCGCTCGCCGCGGGCGTGCGCCGCTTCGAGGACGAGGCGCGCACCAATGGCATCCCGGCGGAACAGGTGACGGCGGCGCGCTACATCGTCTGCACGATGCTCGACGAAGCCGCGTCGGGCACGCCGTGGGGCGCGGGCGTCTGGGCGCGGCAAAGCCTGCTCGTGACGTTTCACAACGAGGCGTGGGGCGGCGAGAAGGTCTTTCAACTGCTCGCGCGGCTCGCGCAGAAGCCCGCGCAACATCTGCATCTGCTGGAACTGGCGAGCATGGTGCTCGCGCTCGGCTTCGAGGGACGTTACCGCGTGGCGGCGCAAGGCCGGCAGACGCTCGACGCGATCCGCGCGCGGCTGTATCAACTGATCCGCAAGGAGCGCGGCGAACCGGAGCGCGCGCTGTCGCCGCACTGGCAAGGCGTGCCGACGGCGCGGCGGCGCACGACCGACGTGCTGCCGGTTTGGGTCGTCGGCGCGTTCGCGCTGCTCGTGCTCGCGCTGGCGTGGCTCGCGATGAGCTTCCAGCTCGGACGCCTCTCCGATCCCGCGTTCGGCACGCTCGCCTCGATCCGCGCGGGTGCGCAGCGTCCTCTCGTCGTGACGCAGGCGGCGAAACCCCGTCTCGCGGAATTCCTCGCGCAGGAAATCCGCGATGGCCTCGTCGCCGTCGATGACCGCGTCGACCGTTCAGTCGTCACGCTGCACGGCGACAACGTCTTCAAACCCGGCAGCGCCGAAGTGTCGGGGCAGACGCGGCCGCTCATCGAACGGATCGCGGCGGCGCTGAAGGCGGTGCCCGGCAACGTGCTCGTGACGGGCCACACCGACGACCGGCCGATCCGCTCGGCGCGCTTTCCTTCGAACTGGGAGCTGTCGCAGGAACGCGCGGCGAACGTGCGCGACCTGCTCGCGGCGACAATCGCGCCTTCGCGTCTCAAAGCGGAAGGCAAGGGCGACGCCGATCCCGTCGCGCCGAACGATTCGCCCGCCGGCCGCGCGCGCAACCGGCGCGTCGAAGTGACGCTGTTCGCGAAGCCCGGGTCCTGACATGAAAAAAATCCTCTCGATCCTGTTTCATCCGGTGCTGCTGCTGACCGTCGGGCTGCTGCTCGTTGCGGCTGCGATCTGGATCGCCGGGCCGCTCCTGTCGTTCGCGCACAGCTATCCGCTCGAATCGGCGATGTCGCGTTACATCGCGATCGGCTGCGTCGTGCTGCTCTTCGTGCTGCGGCGGCTCTGGGCCGCGTGGCGCGCGCGGCGCACGCAGGCGGCGCTGTCGGCGGGACTCGCCGCGCAGAGCGAAAGTCCGCGCCGCGAGGCTGCCGCACCGAGCGCCGGCGAAGCGGAAGTCGCGACGCTCGGCAAGCGTTTCGACGAAGCGCTCGCCGTGCTGCGCGAGGCGCGCATTACCGCGTCCGGCGGAAAACCCGGCTGGCGCGACTGGGTCACGCTGTCGGGCCGGCAATATCTGTATCAATTGCCGTGGTACATGTTCATCGGCGCGCCGGGCGCGGGCAAAACCACGGCGCTGGTGCATTCGGGGCTGCGCTTTCCGCTCGCCGAGCGCTTCGGCACCGACAAGATTCGCGGCGTCGGCGGCACGCGCAATTGCGACTGGTGGTTCACCGACGACGCCGTGCTCATCGACACGGCCGGGCGCTACACGACCCACGAAAGCGACCGCGACGCCGACCAGACCGCATGGCAAGGCTTCCTCGCGCTCCTGAAAAAGACGCGCCCGCGCCAGCCGATCAACGGCGTGCTGCTGACGCTCGCCGTCCCCGATCTGCTCGCCGCGACGCCCGCGAGCACCGACGAAACCGCATCGACCTTGCGCGCGCGCATGCGCGAACTGATGCAGGCGTTCGGCACGCGCTTTCCGGTCTACGTGCTCGTCACCAAGACGGATCTGCTCGCGGGCTTCACGGAGTTTTTCGCGGATATGTCGAAGGAAGAGCGCGCGCAGGTGTTCGGCTTCACGTTTGCCTACGAGCCGAAACGCACGCTCACGCAGGCCGCATTCGGCGAACGGATCGATGCCGAGCTGGACGCGCTCGAAGCCCGGCTGGTCGCGCGTCTGCCGGAGCGCCTGAACGCGGAAAGCGGACTCGCGCAACGCGCCGCGATCATGAGTTTTCCGCAGCAGTTCGCCGCGTTGAAGCCGCTCGTCGCCGATGCGCTGCGCGCGACCTTCGTCCAGTCGAAACACGACGATGCACCGCTTTTGCGCGGCGTCTATTTCACGAGCGGCACGCAGGAAGGCACGCCGATCGATCGCGTGCTCGGCTCGCTCGCGCGCGCGTTCGGCATCGAGCGGGGCGTGCAGCCGCCGCGTCCGTCGAGCGGGCGCAGCTTCTTTCTGGAGCGGCTTCTGACGCAGGTCGTGTTCGCCGAACAGGGACTCGCCGGATCGAATCTGCAATGGGCGCGCAAGCGGCATCTGTGGCGGCTCGGCGCGTATGCGGTCATCGCGGCCGTAACGGCTGGCGTGCTCGCGCTCTGGGGCACGAGCTATGTGCGCAATCGCAGCTATGTCGCGAACGTCGATCACACCGCGCGCGCGGCGAAGGAAGCCGTGGCGGGGACATCGGCGGCGGGCACGAATCTCGTCGCGCTGCTGCCGTTGCTGTCGGCGGTGCGCGGCCTCGCATCGACGCCTCAGGTCGATGCCGCGCATCCGCCGATCGCGATGCAATGGGGCCTCTGGCAAGGCGCGAAACTCGACGCCGCCGCGACGCTCGCGTACGAGCGCCTTCTGACCGATCTGTTCCTGCCGAAGCTCGCGGCGCGCATCGAGGAACAGGCGCGCGGCGCGACGCCCGCGAATCCCGGCTACGCGTACGAAGCGCTCAAGGCGTATCTGATGCTGAATCAGCCCGATCATCAGGATGCCGATGCGCTCAAGGCGTGGATTCTCACCGACTGGGACCGCTCGCTGCCGCGCGAGGTCGGCAACGAGGAGCGCGCGGCGCTCGCCGGGCATCTCGATGCGTTGCTGGCGCGCGGCGTCGTGCATCCGAATCTGCCGTTCGACGAGCGTCTCGTCGCGCATCTGCGCGCCATGCTGGCCGCCAACACGCTCGCGCAGCGCGTGTACGGGCGCGTGAAGCAGCAAGGCGTCGGCGCGGATTATCCGGAGTTCACGATCGCGCACGCGGGCGGGCCGAACGCGTCGCTCGTGTTCACGCGTTCGAGCGGCGCGCCGCTCACGCGCGGTGTGGCGGGGCTTTATTCGTTCGACGGCTATCACAAGGCGTTCCTGAAAGCCGTCGATGAAACCGCCGCCCAGCTCGCCGCCGAAGAGCCGTGGGTGCTCGGCATCCGCGATCAGGGCGGCCTGCCGCGCGGCGATCCGGCGGCGATGCAGCGCATCACCGAGGACGTGCGGCTGCTCTATCTTCAGGATTACGCGCGGATCTGGACCGAGTTCCTGAACGATGTCCGCATCGTGCGCGCCGACACGCTGTCGCAATCGACGCAGATCGCGCGCATTCTCTCCGCGCCCGATTCGCCGCTCGCCGCGCTCGCGAAGGCGGCGTCGCGCGAAACGACGCTCGGCGCGAAGCCCGAAAGCGAAACGACCGTCGTCGATCGCGCGGGCGACAAGCTCGGCGCGGCGCGCGAAAAGCTGCTGAAGGTGATTCGCGGGGCCGATCCGACGCAGATCGCGCCGGTCGCGCCGGGCGCTCAACTGGAAAGCATCGTCGATGACCGGTTCACCGGCCTGCGCGCGCTCGTGACGAGCCCGGGCGCGGGGCAGCCCGCGCCGATCGCGCAGACGCTCGCCGTCATCAACGATGTCTACACGTATCTCAGCGCCACCGACGAAGCCCTGCAGCAGAAGACCGCGCCGCCGCCATCGGACGCGCCGGCGAAGCTGCGCACGCAGGCCGCGCGCATGCCCGAGCCGATCCGCACCGCGCTGCTCGATCTCGGCAACCAGGGCGCGGCGCAGTCGCAGGAGGCGCGGCGCGTGAATCTGTCGGCGGACCTGAAGGAGTCGATCTCGGCCTTCTGCGTTCGCGCGGTCGGCGGGCGCTATCCGTTCAACCCGAATTCCGCGCGCGACGTGCTGCCTGAAGACTTCGGCACGCTGTTCGCGCCGGGCGGCAAGTTCGACGATTTCTTCCAGAAGAACCTCGCGCCCGACGTCGATGTTTCCGCGAAGCCGTGGGCGTTCAAGAAGTCGGATTCGTCGGCGTCGCAGATCAGTCCGGCCGGTCTGGCGCAGTTCGAGCGCGCCGCGACGATCCGCGGCGTGTTCTTCCGCGGCGGCGGCAAGTCGCCCGCGCTCGCGCTGCAGTTCAAGCCGCTCGACATGGACCCGTCGATCCTCTCCTTCACGCTCGACGTCGACGGGCAAGTGCTCACCTACGCGCACGGCCCGCAGATCGCGACCGCGATTCAGTGGCCCGGCACGCGCGGCTCGGGACGCGTGAGCCTGCAACTCACGCCGCCGCCGACGAGCGGCGCGAGCAATCTGGTGTTCGAGGGGCCGTGGGCGCTGTTTCGCATGTTCGACCGGCTCGACGTGCAGCCGACCGATCAGCCGGAGCGCTTCATCGTCACGTTCGATGTCGAAGGGCGCAAGACGCGCTTCGAAGTGACGGCGAACAGCGTGGAGAATCCGTTCCGGCTCGCCGATCTGCGCAAGTTCTCCTGTCCGGAGCGGCTATGAACGACGCGCCCGGCGGCACGCTCGCGGACGACGGCGCGGCGATCGCAGGCTGGTACGGCAAGCTGCCGTCGCTCGGCGATTTCGCGGCGCGGCGGCTGTCGGACGCGTTTGTCGCGCCGTGGGACGCATGGCTCGCCGAGCGCGTCGGCGAAACGCAGCTCGCGCTCGGCGACGCGTGGCTCTCGATCTATCTGACGTGCCCGGTGTGGCGCTTTTTCGCGATGCCCGGCGCCATCGCGCCGACGCTGGGCGCATGCTGGACGGGCGTGGTGATGGCGTCGGTGGACCGCGTCGGGCGGCATTTTCCGTTGACGATCGCGGCGTCGCTGCAGGCGGCGCCATCGACGGGCGGCGAAGTCGCCGCGCTCTGGCAATGGCTTTCGGCGATCGAGAATGTCGCGCTCGCCGCGCTCGATTTCGATCACAGCATCGAGCGGCTCGACGAACAGCTCGCCGCGCTGCCGGTGCCGCAGCCGGCGAACGCCGGCACGCGCGCCGCCATGCTCGACGAACCGTGGATCGCGCAATCGGCCGCGACGCTGCCCGATTCACTCGCGCGCACGCTCGCGCCGCTCTGGCAAGCCGAGATCCAACGGATGAGCCTGTGGACCGCCGCGCAGACGGCGCCCGCTTCCGACGAGCCCGACCAGCCCGACGATCGCGACGATCGCGCGCCGCGCCCGATCACGATCTGGCCGGCGTACGGCCTGCCCGACACGGCGCTTTTCATCACCCTGCTGCGGGACTGCGGATCATGAATGCGACGGGCAGGCTACCGGAAGAAGGCGGCGGCACGACCGGCAACGCCGGCAAGACCGAAACCAATCCGGGCGACGCGGGCGACGACAAGACGGTGATCGTCAGCGGCGCGCGCGTGCGTCGGTCCGACGTGGCGGCCGCGGGCGCGCCTTCATCGACGTCCGACGCGCCGCCCGCGCACAGCATCCTGCCGCCCGGCACGCGGCTCGGCGAGTTCGAGATCGTGCGGCTCATCGGCGAGGGCGGCTTCGGCATCGTCTATCTGGCCTTCGATACTTCGCTCGACCGCTACGTCGCGGTGAAGGAATACATGCCGGCGGCGCTCGCCTCGCGCGTCGGCGTGACGCAGGTTCAGGTCAAGTCCGGCCGCTACGAGCCGATGTTCCGCGCCGGTCTCAAGAGCTTCATCAACGACGAGGCGCGGCTGCTCGCGCGCTTCGATCATCAGTCGCTCGTGAAGGTGTACCGCTTCTGGGAGGCCAACGGCACCGCCTACATGGCGATGCCCTACTACAAGGGCGTGACGCTCAAGGAAACGCTCCGGGCGATGAAAAAGCCGCCCGACGAAGCCTGGCTGCGCGCGCTGCTCACGCCGCTCATCGACGCGCTCGCCGTGCTGCACGCGTCCGACTGTTTTCATCGCGATATCGCGCCGGACAACATCATCCTGCTGGAGGAAAGCCATCGGCCGGTCCTGCTCGATTTCGGCGCGGCGCGGCGCGTGATCGGCGACATGACGCAGGCGCTCACGGTGATTCTCAAGCCGGGCTACGCGCCGATCGAACAGTACGCCGAAGTGCCGTCGATGCGGCAAGGACCGTGGACCGATCACTACGCGCTCGCCGCGCTCGTCTATTTCGCGATCACCGGGCGAACGCCGCCGCCTTCGGTCGGGCGCGTGGTCAAGGACAGTTATCAGCCGCTCGCGAAACTGGCGGCGGGCCGTTACTCCGACCGATTCCTGAAGGCGATCGATCATGCGCTCGCGGTTGCGCCCGCGCATCGGCCGCAGACCGACCGGCAGTTCGCCGCCGAGCTCGGCATTTCGCTCGACGACGCGCCCGCGCCGCGCACGGCGAAAAGCGCGGCGCGCAGGCGTATCGGCTGGGCGGCCGGCGCCGCGTGTCTGCTCGGCGCGGCGGCGACGCTCGGATGGTTCGTGCCGCGCTTCACGTCGCATCATGCGCCTTCGGCCGAGCGCGTCGCTGCTTCGGCGGTCGTCGCGGCTTCGGCGCCTGCGCCGGAGGTCGTGCCCGAAGCGCCGCCGCCTCCGCCGCCCGCCGCGCTGCCGCCTTTCACGCCCGATGGCGAATTCGCGCGCATCGTTTCGCTCGCCGATCCGTCGTTCGATGTCAAGGTGGACGTGCCCGTCGCGCGCGCCGTCGTCGACCGCGACTTGTTGCGCTTCGCGATCACGAGCAATCGCGACGGCTATGTGTATGTGTTCGTCGTCGATCCGGCGAATCAATATCTGCAACTGTTTCCGAACGCGCTCGATAGCGACAATCGCATCGGCAGGAAGAAGCGTCTCGTGCTGCCGCGTCCGAGCTGGCCGATGCAGGCCGGCGAGCCCGTCGGCGCGAATCATTTCGTCGCGATCGTTTCCGCCGCGCCGCGCGAGTTCCCGGCGCTCGGTCTCGCGCACGACGCCGTCTTCGCCAGTCTCTCGCCCGAGGCGCAGAACGCGGCGGCTGCGCAGCGGACGCTCAGCGCATCGCCGTTCGCGGGCGTGCCGGCGTGCGGCGGCAACGCGCCGTCGTGTCCCGTCGCGTATGGCGCGGCGACCTTCAAAATCGATGTCGTCCGTTCGTCTAAATAGAGAAATTCGAATCGAAAGCGAAGCGCTTCGGCCGCGAGACGAGGGCACCATGGCATCACGAACGAGCGGCGTCGCCGCGCAGCCGGGCATCGCGCCGGGCGCTTCATCCGGAACGGCGCATCCGCTCGCCGCCTTCGCCGCCCTTGCGTTGACCGCGGCCACGCTCGCCGGATGCGCGGGCGCGCCGCCCTCGCCCGCCGTGCGCGTCGATGAGGCCGCGCCGCCCTCCGCGCCAGGCGACGACGCGCGCATGGTCAGCGCGACAGGCGCGGAGCCGGGCATCGCGAATCCGTCGCCGGCGAGTCCGTCGGCGTCGGTCGGCATGAACGCCACGCCTTTCGCGACGAAGAACGCACTCTATACGCCCGTCGCCTTCGCGAGCGTGCCCGGCTGGGCGACCGACAACGTCGCCGAATCCTGGGACGCGTTCCGGCGCAGTTGCGGCGTGCTGAGCGGCAAGCCGGCGTGGGCGGCGCCCTGCGCGGCCTCTCGCGGCGTGGATGCGCGCAACGCCGCCGCGGTGCGCCGCTTCTTCGAGGACAACTTCACGGTCTATCAGATCCTCAATGTCGACAGAAGCGCGCGCGGCGTCCTGACCGGCTATTACGAGCCGATCCTGAAGGGCAGCCGCGAGCGCCGCGCGCCGTATGTCTATCCGGTCTACGGCGTGCCGACCGACATGCTGTTCCTCGACGCCCGCCGCCTGCCGCCCGGCGCGCGCGGCACGCCGGTTCCGGCACGCATCGAAGGACGCAACGTCGTTCCGCTGTCGACCGTATCGATGAGCGGCAAGACGTACACGCTGCGCGTCGGCGACAGCGTGCCGGACATCCGCGACAAGAAGCTGCGGCTGCGCCGCGAAGGCGCGGATATCGTGCCCTACTACGCGCGCGCCGATATCGAGCGCGGCATGAGCCGCGCGCCCGTGCTCGCCTATGTGGAAGACCCCGCGATGCTCTACTCTATGCAATTACAGGGCGCGGGAAAGATCGTGCTGCCCGACGGCAAGAGCGTCATCCGTCTCGCCTATGCGGAACAGAACGGCTTCGCGTTCAATCCGCCCGTCGCGAGCGCGGGAAGCAAGGGTCGCAAGATTCTGGTGCGCGGCGTGGAGATCGATCTGGAAGAAGGCAGCGTGAGCACGCAGAACGCAAAAAACGATGTCGGCGGCGCGGCTTCCGACGATGTGCCTCAGTCCTCGCTCCTGCGCGGCGCTCAGGATGCGGACGCGGACGGGGCATCGCCCGCCGTGCATGGCGACGCCGACGGTCCGCCGCAATCGCCGCTTCTGCGCGGCTTCACGCTCGCGAAGAGCGCCGCCGTTCCCGCCGCGCGTCCGGCGCGGGTGAGCGCGCCGGACGCGCCATCGGACCGCGCCACGGACAAGACCGCGACGCCATCGCTCGCGAAGAGCGCGCCGATCGGCTATGCCTTCGCGGCATCGGACCCGAGCTACGTCTTTTTCCGCACGATCCCCGATTCGCCCGCCGGACCCATCGGCGCATTGGGCGTGCCGCTTTCCGCCGGGCGCTCGGCCGCGATCGATCCGCGCACGACGCCGCTCGGCGCGCCCGTCTTCGTCAACGCGAGCGAAGGCGGGCCGGCGGGCGCATCCATCACGCGCCTGCTCATGGCGCAGGACGCGGGCGGCGCGATTCGCGGGGCCGTGCGCGCCGATTATTTCTTCGGCACCGGACCGCAGGCCCAGCAGCAGGCGAGCCGCATGAAGCAGCCGACGCAAATGTGGGTGCTCTTGCCGAAGGGCTTGCGCATCTCCGCGAAGGAGACCGGCGTGCGCGTGCGCGGCGGGCTCGCGATGCCGAGCGCGGATTGCGTCGTCAGCGATCCCGACCTGTGCGTCGACGATACGCAATGACGGAACCTATCGGGGAAGCGCATGAGGTTTCTCGTCGCCGATGACCACGAACTGATCCGCCAGGCCGTCAAGGCGCTTTTGCGCGGCATCGATCCGGACGCGCAGTTCGACGAAGCCGACAACTGGGAGACGCTCGCCGCCGCCGCGCGTCCGGAAGCGAATCACGATCTCGCGATCGTCGATCTGCACATGTCGGGCATGGAAAGCGCGGCGTCGCTCTCGGCGCTGCTGAAGGCGAATCCGGCGCTGCCGCTCGTGGTGCTGTCGGCGGAAGAATCCGTCGACGAGATGCGCGCGGTGCTCGCCGCGGGCGCGCTCGGCTTCGTGCCCAAGCGCGAGCCCGCCAACGTGATGGTCAAGGCGATCGAGCTCGTGCTGTCCGGCGGCGCGTATGTGCCGATCGAGGCGCTGAGCCTGATCGATCCGTCGCCGTCGCGGCTCGCGCGCCAGAGCGCCGCCGAACGTCCGCGCCCGATGACGAACACGGCGGCGCCCGCGCTCGCGCCGCATCATCTGCATCTGATGGAAAACCTGTCGCCGCGTCAGCGCGAAATCATGCGGCTCGTGCATCGCGGCTGCACGAACAAGATGATCGCGCGCGAATTGCAGGTCGCCGAAGGCACGGTCAAGGTTCATCTCTCCGTGATTTTTCGTGCGCTCGGCGTGCACAACCGTTCTTCGGCGATCGCGCTCATCAACGGCTGGCTGCAAGGCGGGCGCACGCTCTGAGCGGCGCGCCGCGCTCAGGCCGCTTCGTCCTGTCCGCGCGGCTGAAGCAGCATGTCGAGCGTGCGGCGCAGGCGCGTCGGCGTAACGGGCTTGTGCAGGACCGGCAAACCGGCGGCGACGAGCGCCGCGAGGCCGGGCGACGCCATGTCGCCCGTAATCACCACGCTCGCCGGCTCGCCGTGGCCGCGCCGCCGCAACGCCTCGCGCACGGCCTGAAGCACTTCCGCGCCGGTCTCGTGGCGGTCGATCTGGTAATCGCACAGCAGCACGTCCGGCACGAAGCCCTCGGAAATGGCGCGCACCGCCGCCAGCTCGTCGCGACAGCCGCGCACGCTGCATCCCCAGCGCGTGAGCAAGGCGCTGAGCGCATCGAGATTCGCGGGATCGTCGTCGACGCACAGCACATGGCGTCCTTCGATGCATCCGATGACCGGCAGCGGCGCGCACAGACTCGACGTAACGAGATTCGCATCGCCGAAGCGCACGGGCACGCGGATCGTCGTGCCGCGTCCCGGCTCCGAGCGCAGCGTCGGCTCGCCGCCGAGCAGCCGCGTCAGACGGCGCACCGTCGCGAGACCGAGGCCGTGTCCCTCGCGCGCGCCGTGATGCGCGAGCGGCGCCTGATAGAAGTCCTCGAAGACGAGCGCGTGTTCGTCGGGCGCGATGCCGATGCCCGAATCGCGCACTTCGATATGACCTTGCTCCGGATCGCCGCCGTGACGCACGCCGATCCATATCGAGCCGCGCTCGGTGTAGCGCACGGCGTTCGACACGAGATTGCCGATCACGCGTTCGAGCAGCACCGGATCGGTGAAGGCGACGCTCGACGTCGGCGCGATGCGCAACGCCAGCCCCTTCGCGGCGGCGGCGGGCCGGAACTGCCGCTCGATGCGCGCGAGCAGCTCCGACATCAGGAAATGCTGCGGAATCACCTGCGTGACGCCGCTTTCGATGCGCGCGAGGTCGAGCACCTGATTGAAGAGCTGATTCAGCGCGTCGACGTTGGCGATGATGTGCTGCGCGGAGTCATCGCGCTCCTGCGCGCTCGCGCGGCCGTCGGTGAGTGCCTGCGCGAGCAGGCCGATCGCGTGAAGCGGCTGGCGCAGATCGTGACTGGCGGCCGCGAAAAAACGCGTCTTCGCAAGGCTCGCTTCCTCGATCACGCTTTTCTGCAGCGCGATGGTTTGCGCGAGCCGCTCCTGCTCGACGCGCGCCTTCACGATGCCGCGAAAAAGACGCCGATACTGCGAGCCGAAAAGATGGATCGCGACGACGAACACGGCAAGCACGACGCCCAATCCGAAACGGCCATCGGCGGGCTGCATCAGGCTCGCAATCGTGACGGGCAGAAGCAGCGTCAGCACCGCGCCCGACAGGTTGCGCACGCTCAATCCGTTCGAACCGTAGGCAAGCGCGGCCAGCGTGACGAGCAGAACGGCCTGCGCGGCGACCGATCCGGCGGATTCGTTCTGGAACGCGAAACAGATCGCGATGCCCGGCGCCGCGTGAAGCAGCACGTTTCGCAGCGCATGCAGGCCGATCCATCGACGCGCGCCGAAACGAAGCGGATCGTGACGCCGCCAGGCCCAAAGACCGATCGCGAGACCATTCGCGCCCGCATGGAAGAGCACGCAGCCGAAGACGAGCCATCCGGCGTGCGGGCGTGACAGCAATGCCGGATAGAAGAGCGCGATCGCGCAGCAATGCGCGACGAAGGATGCGGGGTCCGCCGCGTAGAGCGCACTGGCGACGTCCTCGTCGGTCTCGCCGTGCTCACGATCGCCTTGCATCTGTCATCCCCTTGCTGCGTTGATCCGCCCGGTTTACCCGAAAGTTCTAGTCGACGGATATGACTAACTTCATATTGGTCGTTTAATAGGAGAAAACCATACTCATCACGTTGCCACCGATTTGAGGGGATTGACAACGTGGAGACCTTGACAATGAATCCCGTCCAGGAGACGGGTGCGCCCTCGATGCTCACCGACCTTTGGCGCCGGCGCACGCATCTGTCGCAGGACGAAATGGTTTCGATCTACAACCTCGTGAAAGGCGCGTTGCGCGGCTATCATCCGCCCGAGCTGCAATCGCTCAAGGAGGACAAGGAAGAACTCGTCGCGCAGTTCATCTACGCGAAAGTGCTGCGGCTCGAACCGGGCCACGGCGAATCGCACGCGAGCGAGCACAGCGCGCCGTCGAGCGGCTACGCCGTATGCACGTATTTCAGGCGCTTTCTGATCGATTGTCTGCGCAGCGCGAGCAATCAGCGCGATGTGTCGATGGAACTCGACGGCGTCGCCGCGCAGATAGACGAGCACGCGCACGCGCCCGACGATCCTGTCGCCTCGGTGCTGATGCAGTACGGCCTCGACGAAGCGCGCGTGCGGCGTCTCGCGCGCGCGTTCATCGACGGCCTGGACCGGTACGAGCAACTGGTTCTCGCGGGCACGCTCGGATGGTGCTCGGAGGACAAAGGCGGCCTGTTCGCGCTCGCGACGCGGCATCACATCCCTTCGTACCACTATCGGGCCGTGAGGCTCGGCGTGACGCTCAAGAAGTCGGCGCAAAGCGCGGATTTCGCCGCGACGAAGATCGGCAGATGGATCGGCGGCACGCTCGGCATCGCGATCAGCGCCGACAATCAGGCCGCGATTCTGCTCGTGCTCAATCTGCTCGCGGTCGAGTCGGCGGGCTGAGTGTCAGCGATTGCCGGTCAGCGCGAACTCCGTGGTCTTCACGGCTTGCGCGAGATAGTCGACGAACGAAGCGATGCGCGCGGAGATCGCCGTGTTGCGATAGTAGACGGCGCTGATCGGCTGCCGCACTTCCTCCGTATGACGCGCGAGAATCTGCACGAGCCGCCCTTCGCGCCGGTCGCGCAGCGTCATGAAGTCCGACAGGCACACGATGCCCGCACTCTCCAGCGCGAGATGCCGCAGCGTCTCGCCGCTCGACGAAGCGATGCTCGGCTTGATGCGATACGGCTCGTCATCGCGCCCCGCGAGCGGCCAGACGTTTAGCGATTCCGGCTGCGTGAAGCCGAGCAGCGCGTGATTGGCGAGCTCGTCGACGCGCTTCGGATGCCCGTGCGTTTCCAGATAATGCGGCGTCGCCAGCACGCGAATGCGGCTGCTGCCGATCGGACGGCTATGCAGCGTCGAATCCTTCAGCTTGCCGATGCGGATCGCGACATCGGTGCGGCGTTCCAGCAGATCGATCACGCCTTCGTTGCTGTTCAGCTCCAGCTCCACATGCGGATAGCGCTCGCGATAACCCGCGACGAGCGGCACGATCACATGCAGCATGAAGGGCGTCGCGGCATCGACGCGCAAGAGGCCCGACGGCCGTTCGCGGCGCGCGGCGACCTGCTCTTCGGCGCTCTCCACCGCGTCGATGATCTCGCGCGCATGCTGCAGGAAGCTCCTGCCCTCTTCCGTCAGTTCGAGGCGGCGCGTGGTCCTGCGCAGGAGCGTCGTCTGCAGTTTCTCTTCGAGGCGGCCGAGCGTGCGGCTCGCGCCCGAAACCGTCTGATCCAGTTGCTCCGCAGCCGCCGTGATGGAGCCTGTATCGACGACCGTCGCGAAGGTCTGAAGCTCGTCGAGCGTGACTTTCATAATTGAGTTTTTTTCAAGGATGGCTCCTTTATAAACCCGTCCTTTTGCAAAAGTAAAGCCGCCATTCGATCTCGGTTAGGCTCTTTCGGCCAAAGCGTCGTTCGCAGAAGACGTGCGGCTTGCCGATCGATCGCCGAGACACTAAGACATACTGAGCGAGTGCTTGCGGCGTCACGATGGAAAGGAAGGTGCATCATGAGCAAGAACATCATTTTCTGCGCGGATGGAACCTGGAACGGTCCCGACACCGATCACGACAACGACGGCACGCCGGATCCCACGAACGTATTCAAGGCGTTCATGCTGCTGTCCGGCGAACCGGACCCCGCGTCCACGCTGCTCGCCTCCGAACAGGAAATCGCCGAACCGGGGCCGGACGGACAGGTCGCGAAATATCTGCATGGCGTCGGCGATTCGCGCAACGTCATCGCGAAACTCGTGGGCGGCGCATTCGGCGATGGCATCATCGCGCGCATCGTGCGCGGCTATACGTTCATATCGCGTCACTACCGGCCGGGCGACCGCATCATCCTGATGGGCTTCAGCCGCGGCGCGTACACGGCGCGCGCGCTCGGCGGAATGATCGCGAGCGTCGGCGTGCTCGACACGAGCCGTTACGACGTGAACGACAAGGCGCTCGCGTATCGCATGGGCATACTCGCGTGGCGCAAGTATCGCGAGGCGAGACCGCCGGCGCGCAACGCGGGCGGACTGCGGGGGCTGCTCGAAAAGATCGTCAATTTCGATCCGAAGCTCGCGTTAGCGAGACTGCAGCCGGATGACACGCTGCCCGTCGATGAAATTCGCGCCATCGGCGTCTGGGATACGGTCGGCGCGCTCGGCATTCCGATTTATCTCGACAGCAAGGATTCGACGGTCGATCTGTTCCGCTTCGCCGATACCGCGCTCAGCCCGAAGGTCAAGTTCGGCATTCACGCGATCAGTCTCGACGAGCAGCGCGGCGATTTCACGCCGACGCTGTGGGATTCACGCGAGGGCATCACGCAGGTGCTGTTCGCGGGCGCTCACGCGGATGTCGGCGGCGGTTATCCGAATGCCGAATCGGGGCTTTCGGATATCGCCTGCGAATGGATGCTGAAGCGCCTCGCCGATCCGGCCATCGGCATGCGTCTGAAGACGCCGCCCTGGTCCCTGCAGCCGGATTTTCTCGGCAAGTCGCATTCGCCGTGGACGGAGCCGCCCTTCTCGCTGCGTCCATTCGGGCCGCGCGGCCCGTTCGCGTTTCCGCAGGACATTGGCGCGCATGTGTCGGTCGCGCAGCGTTTGGGCCTCGTGATGGTGGCGGGCAAGCCGGTGCCGGTTCCCAACACGTACTCGCCCGCCGTGCTCGGCACGCTCTTCCCGGCGCACACCAACTGGATCACGACCTGAAAACGTTGCGGGCCCGGGACTTTCGTTCCCGGGCCCGCTTCCTACGCCACTTCGCTAGTGCCACTTCGCGCTCTTATGGCGATTTCGGCCAATGACGTCCCACAGCTTGCGCGCCTCTTTCTGCACCGATTTCGCGTGTTCCTCGTGGTGAGGCTCCGCGTCCCCGGGAGCAGCCGTCGCGCCGCGTTTCGGGCGCTTGAACATATCGGCGAATCTCATCGCAACCTCCTTTCGCGGCAGGCACACCGCAAAAACAGTCTACTCCGGCTGGCGCGAAACGGCTTCTCAAGCCGCCGACGCGATGCCGCGCGGCTGCGTCAGCATCGCGGGCTGAAGGATTTCGTCGAGTTGCAACGGGCTCAACAGCCCTTTTTCGATGACGATCTGCGCCACGCTCTTGCCGGACACGAGCGCTTCCTTCGCGACTTCCGTCGAATGCGTGTAGCCGATATACGGATTGAGCGCCGTCACGATGCCGATCGAGCTTTCGAGGATCGCGCGCAAGCGGTCGCGATTCGCGCTGATGCCGTCGACGCATTTCGACGCGAGCGTGAGGCATCCCGCGCGCAAATGCGCGATGCTCTTGAAGAGACTGTGCGCGATGATCGGCTCGAACGCATTGAGCTGAAGCTGGCCCGCCTCGGCGGCGAAGCTCACGGTCACATCGTTGCCGATGACTTCGAACGCGATCTGATTGACAACTTCCGGAATCACCGGATTCACCTTGCCCGGCATGATGCTCGATCCGGCCTGCACCGGCGGCAGGTTGATTTCGCCGAGTCCCGCGCGCGGTCCGCTCGACAGCAGACGAAGATCGTTGCAGGTCTTCGAGAGCTTGACCGCGACGCGCTTCAGCACACCGGAAAGCTGCACGAATGCGCCGACGTCCTGCGTCGCTTCGACGAGATTCGGCGATGTCGTCAGCGCGATGCCGGTCACGTCGCTCAAATGCCTGCACGCGAGCTGCGCGTAGCGCGGATGCGTGTTGATGCCCGTGCCGATCGCGGTGGCGCCGAGATTGATTTCGCAGATCAGTTTCGCCGCTTCCTTCAAGCGCGCTTCGTCCTCGCCGAGCATCACGGCGAAGGTGCTGAACTCCTGGCCGAGCGTCATCGGCACCGCGTCCTGAAGCTGCGTGCGGCCCATTTTCAGATCGTCGCGGAACTCGAGCGCCTTGCGTTCGAACGATGCGCGCAGCACGCCCATCGCTTCGATCAGTTGCATGATGCCCGCGTACGTGGCGATCTTCAGTGCGGTCGGATAGACGTCGTTGGTGCTCTGGCCGAGGTTCACGTCCTCGTTCGGGTGCAACACGCCGTATTCGCCGCGTCGATGCCCGAGATGTTCGAGCGCGAGATTGGCGATGACTTCGTTCGCGTTCATGTTCGTCGACGTGCCCGCGCCGCCCTGAATCACATCGACGACGAAATGCTCGCGCGCCGTGCCCGAGCGCACTTGCCTGCATGCGTGCACGATGGCCTGCATTTTCACTTCGCTCAGCACGCCGAGTTCGTGGTTGGCGAGCGCGGCCGCCTCCTTCACGCTCGCCAGTGCATCGACGAGATTAGGGTAAGCGGAAATGGCGATGCCGGTGATCGGAAAGTTCTGCAGCGCGCGCAGCGTGTGCACGCCGTAGTACGCGTTGGCGGGCACGGCGAGATCGCCGAGCAGATCGTGTTCGATAGGTTCGATGGGCGCGAGCATGAATTTCCGTCCTGACTTGGGATGACGCACGAACGATCGGTCATAACCGGCGCGCGCGCTCGGGAATGGCAGGCGCATCGAAGTCGATGCGCCGCTTTCTTGTGTCAGGTTGGAATCTTAGGGAAGGCAGAAAAAACGTGAATGCTACTGTCGCATACGGCTATGCAACTTTTGCATGACGTCCAGACCCGCGTTGGTCAGTTGGTTGGACGCAGGTAGGTGAGCAACATGTCGAGATGCATCTCCGCGATCGCGTGCTGACGTTCGGGCTCGGCGTAATTGCGGCCGGTGAACATGTCGATGGTGAAGCGGTTCGACACGATGTAATAGCCCATGCCGACGAGCGTCACGTAAAAATCGAGCGGATCGACGCCCTGACGAAAGTGTCCGGCGGCGGCGCCACGTTCGAGCGTCGCGCGCAGCAGATCGACCACTGGCGAAATGGTCTCGCGCAAATGGCTCGAACGCTCCAGATAACGGCCTTCGTGCAGATTCTCGTTGTTGATGAGACTCAGCCACTGAGGGTTTTCCCGCAGATGCGTCCAGATCGAATGAGCCAGTTCGCGGACCGCTTCCGCTGGTTGCAGGCCGGACAGATTGAGGCCTTGCTCGCGTTGCGAAAACTGCATGTACATCGCTTCGAGCACGGCGACGTAGAGCCCTTCCTTGCTCGCGAAGTAGTAGTAGAGCATGCGCTCGTTCGTGCCCGCGGCCGTGGCGATGGCGTCGACTCTCGCGCCCGCGAGGCCGAACTTCGTGAATTGCTCCGTGGCGGCCTCCAGAATGCGCCGCCGCGTCCCCTCGGGGTCTCGTTTTGTTCGTTGTTCGCTCATATCTTTGCGGCTACGGATCGAATTACGATTGTCATTTTGATAGATGACATTATGCCGACCGTAATGGGCCAGAGCATAGATCCGAGTATAAGTAATCTTGCCGCCTTGACGACGAAAAAATGAAACGCTAGCGATATCGTCGAATCGATGAGAAACCATAGGAAACCGTCAGTCCAGCTTGACTCTCGCCGCGGCAGGCGGCCGCCTCCCTGCGCCGTAATGCAGAAAACGGTCCGGCGCAAGATGCTTGCGGTAAAGCGTCGCATGCATCGATTTTGCGACGAGGCGCAAGCAGAACTCATCGCTCTTGCGAACATTCGAGCACTGGGTGCTCACGACCGCACAGTCATACATGGAAACGCAGGAATGAACATGTCCTCGAATCGACGACTCGAACAAGCGCGACGCCTGTTGGCCCTCGCACAAACGGGACTGCACTATACGAACGGCGCATTCGACAAGGAACGCTACGAAGAAATAGCGACGATCGCGCATGAACAGCTTGCCGAGATCGCATCGGTGAAAGCGGGCGAAGTGGCGGAGCTTTTCGCATTCGAGTCGGGTTATGCGAACCCGAAGCTCGACGTCAGATGCGCCGTGTTCAAGGAGTCCGGGCACATCCTGCTCGTGCGCGAAGCAGCCGATGGATTGTGGTCGCTTCCCGGCGGCTGGGCGGATGTCGGCCTGTCGCCTGCGGAGAATGCCGCGAAGGAAGTGCGTGAGGAAAGCGGCTATACGGTCGACATCGTGCGGCTGCTGGCCGCGTGGGATACGGCGAAGCACCCGCATCCGCCGTCGGTCTTTCACATCTGGAAGCTCGTCTTTCTCGGCGAGATCGTGGGAACCGGCAATGTGATCGGCGTGGAAACCGATGCCGTCGAGTTCTTCAGTCTCGACGACCTTCCGCCGCTGTCGCTGGGCCGCATCATGCCCGCGCAGATCCGGCGTCTGGACGCGCTGCGACGCGGCGGCGAAGTCGACTTCGACTAAAGCGAATTCTGATGGGCTTCGACCAGATCGGCCATGCTGTTGAAGCGGAAGTCGATCTTCGGCTGAACGCCCGGGTCCATCGTCGCGCCGAAGCCGGGCTGCGAATGACGGCGATAAATCCAGCACGATGCAAGGCCAAAACCATTCGCAGGCTTGTGATCGTGGAAAAGGCTTTCGGCCGTATGCAGGATCTTTTCCTTGCGGATTCCGCGCTCGCCCAGCTTTTCCAGCATGTATTCGAAATTGCGCGGCGAAGGCTTATAAGATCCGATATCTTCCGCCGTAATGATTGCGTCGAACTCCACCTGTAGCCTTGCATTGCTATGGGCAAAGCTCTCATTGTCGACATTCGACAGAATCACGAGCTTGTAATGCTGCTTCAGATATCGAAGGGCATCGGCGGAATCGGGGAATGCGGGCCAGTCGCGAATCGAGCGGCCATAGACCATGCAATCTTCCTGAGTGAAAGAAACGCCCCACTCTTCCGCGAGCCGCTTGTACACGATAGCCAGTAACTCCTGATAGCGCTTGCCCGGCGTGTACTTCTGTTGCGACGACTCGTGACGCGCATGGGCCTCGAGCACCTGATCGCGAGTCAGCGCGGGCTGAACGCGATCCAGCAGCGGACGCAGCGCTTCGAAGATACCGGTTTCCCAGTCGATCAGCGTGCCGTAGCAGTCGAAGGTCAGCGTATCGAAGTCAGTCAGTTTCACAGTCGCTCCTGTCGGTCGATGAAGATGATTGGATCACGAAGTTTGGCGCTCCGTGATGTTACATAACCGTGCGATTTCGGGTATTGATCACATGAACTTGGTGTATCGTCGGTTCGCAGCAGTGATACGCCAGCTTATGATCCTATGAAACTTCAGGTTATCTTTTCAGATGCCAAACAACACACCCGAACCACAAGCCGTCTGTGATCCTATTTCCCGAAGCGCGATCTTCATCGTCGCCACCGTGGCGCGCGGCGAAGGCAAGGCCGATGTCGTGCGCTCATGGTGCGGCGACATCGCGGCGCTGGTCCGCGCGGTCGGCACGCGCGCGCCGACCGCGAATTTGTCCTGCGTATGCGGCTTCAGCGCCGATGCGTGGGACATGCTCTTCGGCGCGCCGCGCCCCGCGTCGCTGCATCCGTTTCGCGAGTTCGGCTCGGGCGAGCGCCGCGCGATCGCGACGCCCGGCGACATCCTCATGCATATCCGCGCGGATCACATGGACCTTTGTTTCGAGCTCGCCGCGCAGATGCTCAACAAGCTCGGCGATGCAGTGACGGTCGTCGATGAAGTGCATGGCTTTCGCTACTTCGATCTGCGCGACATGGTGGGCTTCGTCGATGGCACCGAGAACCCGACAGGAAAGAGCGCCGCGCATTACACGATCATCGATGAAGAAGATCCCGATTTCGCCGGCGGCAGTTATGTGATCGTGCAGAAGTATCTGCATAACCTGGATGCGTGGAATGGCCTCACCGTCGAGCAACAGGAACTGATCATCGGACGTGAAAAGTTATCCGATGTCGAACTGGACGATTCGATCAAGCCGTCGTGCTCGCATAGCTCGCTCACGACGATCGAAGAGAACGGCAAGGAAGTGAAGATCCTTCGGCATAACATGGCGTTCGGACGTCCGGGAGCGAAGGAGTTCGGCACGTATTTCATCGGCTATGCGCGCACGCCCGCGCCGATCGAACAGATGCTCGAGAACATGTTCGTCGGCAGGCCGCCGGGCAATTACGACCGCCTGCTCGATTACAGCCGCGCGGTGACGGGCGGCCTGTTCTTCGTGCCGTCCAACGATCTGCTCGACGAACTTCCCGACCGCAACCCGGATGCCGCGACTTCTTCCGCCAGCGATAACGCGCCTGAAGATAGCCGCGCAGGAACATTGAACATCGGCTCACTCAAAGGAACTTCACAAGATGAATAACTTGCATCGAGAGCTCGCGCCGATCTCCGGCGCCGCATGGTCGCAGATCGAAGCCGAAGTCGCGCGCACGTTCAAGCGCGCGCTCGCGGGCCGCCGCGTCGTCGACGTGAAGAGTCCCGGCGGCACGGCGCTATCGGGCATCGGTACGGGGCATCAGACGAACATCGCTTCACCGAAGCAAGGCGTCGCGGCGAAGTTATACGACGTGAAGCAACTCGTGCAACTCACCGTGCCGTTCACGTTGCAGCGCGAAGCGATCGACAGCGTCGAACGCGGCTCCAACGATGGCGACTGGCAACCCGCGAAGACCGCCGCGAACGAACTGGCGCTCGCGGAAGACAGCGCGATCTTCGACGGCTTCGCGGCCGCCGGCATCACCGGCATCCGCGAGGGCAGCTCCAATGCGCCGACGTATCTCCCCGCGGACGTCGCCGATTATCCCGCCGCGATCAGTCAGGCGCTCGAGAAGCTGCGCCTTGCCGGCGTCGACGGACCCTATTCCGTGCTGCTCGGCGCGGATGCTTATACCGCGCTCGCCGAAGCGAGCGATCAGGGCTATCCGGTCATTCAGCACATCAAGCGCATCGTGAGCGGCGATCTCGTGTGGGCGCCCGCGCTTCAGGGCGGCTGTGTGCTCTCGACGCGTGGCGGCGATTACGAGCTGCATCTCGGCCAGGACTTGTCGATCGGCTATACGAGTCATACCGACACGACCGTGCAGCTCTATCTGCGCGAAACGCTCACGTTCCTGATGCTGACGAGCGAAGCGTCCGTGTCCATCGCGGCGGGCGAATAGCGTTTCGTCGCGATCGCTTCAGTTGTCGAATGTGCCCTGATACTCGGGCGCGGCATCGGAGCGCGTATTCATTTCGAACATCACGCCGCCCGGGGCGCGGCAGAAGAAGCGCGAGCCGCGCCCGTTGTTGAAGATGTCCGTCTCCATCTCCACGCCTTCCGACTTGAAGCGTTCGTATAGATCGCGCACATCATCGAGGCTCGGCAATTCGAAGCCGACATGAAACGCGCGCGGCCATTCCGGTGCATCGTCGCGCGCGTGATCGATCACGACATCGAAACCGGGACGCTTGAGTATGTACGACTGGTCCCACGTTCCGGATATCGTGAAGCCGAGATACTGCTCGAAGAATCGAGCGGTCGCGGGTGTGTCGGCGGAAGGGAAACTGAGGTGATTGAGCTTCATGTTTTGGCTCGGTCTCTACTGGGTTGATAGAGACTTCAGAATATAAGCAAAAGCTCACATTCGACTACTCGCATTGCGAACAGCCGCCGAAAGCCCGCAGCGATGCGGCTTGCACCGTCGCGTCGCTTCCATTGCTCGCATTTACGCGCCGCCGCTTCTCGACAGATATCCGAAAACAGCGGCCCGAACGCGGCGTTCGAGGTCGTCGAGATCGCGCTCGCCGCGTTCGCCCGCGGCATCGACCATGCCTTTGACGATGGCGAGCAGATCGGCCGCCGCCACTTCCGGATTCGGATAACGTGGTGCGGCACGACCGACGATCGTCTCGACCAACGCGTCCATTTCCCCTTTCGCCACTTCGCCGCGCAATGCCGGCCGTCCTTCCGCGATATCGAGCAGACGCGCGAGCATCGGACGCTGTAGTTGCTGACGCACGGACGCGCCGATCAGATATTCGAGCGCCGCCTTGCCGCTACGTTTGGTGAGCGCGACCGATGCATCCTCATAAAAGCGCGCGCTTTCACGACGAATCAGCGCGACGATGAGCGCATCCTTGCCCGGAAAGTATTGATAGAGCGAACCGATGCTGACGCCCGCGCGACGCGCGACCGCGTTCGTGTTGAATCCTTCGAAGCCCTCGCTTTCGAGCACTTGCGCCGCTGCTTCGACGATGGATGCCACCGTGGCTTCGGAGCGCGATTGCGCGGGCGCTTTTCGCGGGCGATACGGTTTGTGCGATGGACGCTGGCTCATTCGTTTCCTCTCGTGGATTGCGGAGCCGATTGTACAAAGCCCGGTCAAGCATGTTTTCGGACGACCTGATAACCTCGTCCGAATTCATATTGCAAAGGAGCTTGAAGCATGAGCGCATCGAACGAATATGTGCCGCCGGCCGTATGGACCTGGACCAAGGAAAGCGGCGGACAATTCGCCAATATCAATCGGCCGGTCTCCGGTCCGACACATGAAAAGGCGTTGCCCGTTGGCCGTCATCCGTTACAGCTCTATTCGCTCGCCACGCCCAACGGCGTGAAAGTCACCGTGATGCTCGAAGAGTTGCTGGCGCTTGGTCATCGCGATGCGGAATACGATGCGTGGCTCATTCGCATCGGCGACGGCGATCAGTTCGGCAGCGGCTTCGTCGATATCAATCCGAATTCGAAGATTCCGGCGCTCGTGGATTGCAGCGGCGCAACGCCCGTGCGCGTTTTCGAATCCGGCGCGATCCTGCTTTATCTCGCCGAGAAATTCGGCGCATTCGTGCCGACGGAACCGGCAAAGCGCGCCGAGTGCTTGTCGTGGCTTTTTTGGCAGATGGGAAGCGCGCCCTATCTGGGCGGTGGATTCGGGCACTTCTATGCTTATGCGCCGAGCAAGATGGAATATCCAATCGATCGCTTCGCCATGGAAGTGAAGCGTCAACTCGACGTGCTCGACAAGCGTCTCGCGCAGAGCACTTATATCGCCGGCGACGAATACACCATTGCGGATATCGCGATCTTTCCGTGGTACGGCGGCCTCGTGAACGGCTGGCTATACAACGCCGCCGAATTCCTCTCCGTGCATGAATACAAGCATGTGCGCCGCTGGGCCGAATTGATCGGCGCACGTCTCGCCGTTAAACGCGGCCGCATGGTGAACCGTACTTTCGGCGAGCCGTCGAGCCAGTTGCATGAGCGCCATGACGCATCCGATTTCGATACGCGCACGCAGGACAAGATCGCCGCGGAGAAGTGACGACTGCGAGCCGCGTGACGATAAGCCTGATATTTTCGTTCAACACGCGGCATGCATAAAAACGCACGAGCGTCATCCATTTTTCAAAAAGCAGTTTCTTCATTGCACTGCGCAAATACCAGATTGACGCGGCCCCTGTGATGCTGTCACGATTCGTAGGCCATACGATCCGCTAACGGTTCTCTCGCCCGATTTCATGCGACGAATAGCGGATCAAACGCAAAGGATTCATTACAGCGTCCTTACAACGTGATAGCCGGCACACGGGAGAACGTCCATGTTGAACGCTCGGGTTGGCGCCAGATCTGCGGATAACGTCCGGATCATCGCGGCTTTGCTCATGCTGGTCGCGGCGGGTTCTCTCGCGATTCGCATGGTCATCATCTATCACTACACGCTGAGTTATTCGGCCGATCATCCGAAGGCCTTCAGCGATTTCAATTTCTACTATTACGCCTTCAGCAGCGTGCTGAATTCGCCGCACGATCCGTCGCTCATCTATAACAACGAGCGGCTCGTCGCCTATCTGACGACGCTCGGCGCCAACCTCGACGATATCCTGATCTATTGTTATCCGCCGCAATTCGCGCTGATCTTTGCGCCGTTCGCGCTATTGCCGTCGTTCACCGCGAAGCTCGCCTGGGTCGCGATGTCGGTCGTGCTGTCCATCATCGGCGCAGTGCTTCTCGCGAAGATGGCCTATCGCGGCGAAGACAGGCGCGTGACCGCGCTGCTCATCGGCGTGACCATGCTGAGCTTTCCGGTTCTGCATGACGCCTATCTCGCGCAATCGAACCAGCTTCTTTTCTTTCTTCTCGTGACGTCGTTCTTCTTGATCGAGCGCGGCAATCGCTGGCTCGCGGGAGTCTTTCTCGCGTTCGCCGTCGTCTTCAAGGTGACACCGCTCGCCATCGTCGGCTTGCTTCTCTTGCGACGCGAATGGCGCACGGTAATCTCGACGGGCGTCTGCGCCATCGCGATCACGCTCTTCACCGCGAGCAAGCTCGGCTTTCGCGTGATCTGGGAATATCTGACCGTCGAGATCGGGCGAGCGCAGACGTACATCCTCGGTGCGGGTGGCTTGCCCGGCAACAGTTCGGTGCGCGGCGCATTGCAGACCATATCCGAAAAGCTCGGCACGCCCGCATCCGAAGCGACGCTTCACGCGACATCGACGATCTTCGCCGCGATCATCTGCGTGTTCGCGTGTTACCTCGTCTTCTTCCGCAGCCGCGACAAACGCATGGACTACGCGCTCGCATGCATGACGATGCTGCTTGCCGCGCCGATCCTCGAGCCGATCCACATGGTCGTCGCGCTGATTCCGCTCGTGATTCTGCTCGGCACGGCAATCGAGCGCCGCGATCTGCAACTGTCCGCGATTTCGCCTCGCATCGAGATGCTGCTTCTCGCGATTGCCGTGCTCTTGCTGTTCTTCATGGAGCGATCCGCGATGTACACGATCTCGGCGCTGATCACCTACGCGCTCTGCATCGCGCGTTATTTCGGGCCTGCCACAGCGGTGCGGCGCAATCAGCACGCGGAATCGGGCGGCCTCGAGTCGCGGGCTTGACGGACGCCCAGCAGTGCCTTCGGTTCGAGGAACGCTTCGATGCCGAACGTGCCGTATTCGCGTCCGATGCCCGATTGCTTGAATCCGCCGAACGGGGCAGCAGGTTCATGCGCGAGCGTGTTGACGAGCACGCGCCCCGCGTCGATGCGCGACGCCACCGCGTTCGCGCGCGCGGCGTCCGATGAAGCGATGTACGCCTGCAAACCATAAGGCGTATCGTTGGCGATCGCGATGGCATCTTCGATATCGCCGTACGCGATGATCGACAGCACCGGCCCGAAGATTTCCTCTCGCGCAATGGTCATGTCGTTGGTCACGTCGCTGAAGAGCGTCGGACGCACGAACCAGCCGGCGCCGACGTGATCCGGACGCCCCTCGCCACCCGCGATCAGTCGCGCGCCCTCATCGATGCCAATACGGATATAACGCTGCACGCGCTCCCATTGCTTCCGGCTCACCATGGGGCCGATGCTCGTATGCGGATCGCGCGGATCGCCCGAGCGAATCTTCTCGATGGCGCTCACGATTTTCTCTTCGAACTCCGCGAGCCGTGCACGCGGCACCAGAATGCGCGTGCCCGCGATGCATGCCTGACCGCTGTTCATGAAGCCCGCATCGAGCGCGAGCGGCACGGCTTCGTCGAAGTTCGCATCGTCGAGCACGATCGTCGGCGACTTGCCGCCGAGTTCGAGCGTCACGCGCTTGAGCGTATCGGCGGCTGTACGCAGGATCGTCTTGCCGACGACCGTCGATCCCGTGAACGACAGCTTCGCGACATCGGGATGCGCGCTGATCTCCGCGCCCACAATATCGCCTCGGCCCGTGACGATGTTGAACACGCCTGCCGGAAGTCCCGCCTCATGCAGCGCTTCGGTGACGACGCGCGTTTGCATCGCGCTCATTTCGCTCGGTTTGATGACCGCCGTGCAACCCGCCGCGAGCGCCGCCGCCAGCTTGCCGCAGATAAAGCCGGCGTCGCTATTCCACGGCGTGATCAGCCCGGCAACGCCGAGCGGTTGCATCATTACTTTTGCCGTACCCGCGTCACGCACGAACGCATAGTCTTCGAGCACCTTCGCCGCTTCCAGCAGCACGTTGCTCGCATGTCGCGCCATCCAGCGCCCGCGCGAAACCGGTGCGCCGTATTCTTCGACGATGGCCTCGAAAAGCTCATCCTCTTTCGCGATGACGGCGGCGTGCATGCGCTTCAGCATGTCGATACGATCGCGCTTGTCCGTCCGCGAGAATGCGGGAAATGCACGCTTCGCCGCCGCAATTGCATTGCGCGCATCGTCCTTGTCTGCGAGGCGCACGCGGCCGATAACTTTTTCTGTCGCGGGATTGAAGAGTTCGAAAAGCTCGTTGCCGTGCGGCGTGACAAACGCGCCGCCGATATAAATCTGGTCGATGTCATGCATGATGAATTCGCTCGGTCGATGTATTGAGCAAAAGATAAGGCGTTTGCATTGATTCGACTGGACGTACAATTGGGCATGACCTATTGAACGATTTAGCATAATGAAAACATCGGGGCTCACCGAACTCGAAGCGGTTCTTTCCGTCGCGCGGCATCGCAGCTTTCGCGCGGCGGCGAATGAACTGAGCGTATCGACGTCCGCGCTGAGTCATGCGATCGCCGCGCTGGAGGCTCGCATCGGCGTGCGGCTCTTCAATCGCACGACCCGAAGCGTGTCGCTTTCCGAGGCCGGCGCGCAATTCGTGCAGAACATCGCGCCCGCGCTTTCGACGATTCGCGACGCGCTCGAACAGGCCGGCAGCTTTCGCGACACGCCATCGGGTACGTTGCGTATCAATACATCGGTGGGCGCGGCGCATCAGGCGATGCCGCTTTTCATCGCGTTCCTGAAGCGCTATCCGGACATGAAGCTCGATATCGTCACCGAAGGCCGGCTCATCGATATCGTCGTCGAAGGTTTCGATGCGGGCATTCGTCTGCTGGAAACCGTACCGCAAGACATGATCGCGGTGCCGTTCGGCGATCGCCAGCGCTTCGCCGTCGTCGGCAGTCCCGCGTACTTCGAACAGCACAAGCCGCCACGCACGCCTGCCGACCTCGCGACGCATCGCTGCATTCGCAGCCGCATGCCGAGCGGGTCGATCTATCAATGGGAATTCGAGCGGCATGGCGAATCCATACGCATCGATGGCGACGGCGCGCTGACGCTCGACGAACCGGGCATGATGCTGACCGCCGCGCGCGCGGGGATCGGTCTCGCTTACCTGACCGAATGGAATGTCGCCGCGGATCTCGAAGCAGGCGCCCTCGTGCGCGTGCTCGAAGACTGGACGCCGCCGCTCGACGGACTATGCCTCTACTATCCCGGCCGTCGGCATGTGCCGGCGGGCTTGCGCGCATTGACGGACATGATCCGCGAATATGCCGACGCAAATCGAAAGCACCCGGCGCCGAAAAAGAAGCGTCGAAAGGTCAATTCAAAGACTTAACGCCGCCATCAGTTTTGTTTATCGCGGTTTTCGGTGTGAGGCGTTCGATTGTCGCTTGAAAGCGGCATTCCGACACTGTGCCTGCAAGGCTTGCCTCATTTCCGGACGCGACCTTGCATTTCACTTTTGGTATCGGATCAATGGTTAACCCTTTCTTTTCATGCCCTGTCATCGGCGTACGTTCGCACCGGCGGGCAATCGTCGCACTACGCGCGATGCTATCGCTCACCAATCCAACGACAACGATGAGGGTGTATGAGAGTGAGACATCAACTGAAGCCATTGAGCGCGGGCGTGTTGTTCTATGCGGCGGCGATCGCAACGCCGGCGTTAGCGCAAAGCAGCGTCACGCTGTACGGTATCGTCGATGATTCGATCGTCTATCAGAGCAGCCAGACCAATCTCGCAAAGACGAACCCGGGCCGCTCGAACGTCAAGACCGGATCGGGCATCTGGGCCGGTAGCCGCTTCGGTTTGAAGGGCGCCGAAGATCTCGGCGGCGGCAACAAGGCCATCTTCCAGTTGGAATCGGGCTTCGACATCAATAGCGGACAAGCACAGTTCACCAATGCGATGTTCGGCCGTCAGGCATGGGTCGGTCTCACGAATCCGGCGTACGGTACGTTGACGTTGGGTCGTCAATACACCTCGTACTACACGCTGCTCTCGCCGTATAGCCCGACGAACTGGCTGACCGGTTACTTCGGCGCGCATCCGGGCGATCTGGACGGCCTCGACACGATCTATCGCGCGAACAATTCGATCGTCTATACGTCGCCGAAGATGTATGGCTTCACCGTAAGCGGCTCGTACTCGCTTGCAGGCGTGCCTGACAGCGTGTATCAGGGCTCGACGTGGTCGGCTGCGCTGCAATACCAGCAAGGCCCGATCGGCGGCACGGTCGCGTTCTCGCGCATCAACAACGCGGCCAATGGCGGCGGCATCTACAGCAGCAGTTCGACGACGATCAACAGCACGGCAGCGACCGATGGTTCGGGCCAGCCGGGCGTGTCGGCGGTGACGGCCGGCTATCAACGCGCACAAGCGCAACAGCGCTTCGCGGTTGCAGGCGGTTATCAGTTCAACAGCGCGTGGGATATCTCGGTCACGTACACGAACGTTCAATACATCCCGGGCGTGAATTCGCAATTCACTGACGAAGCCGTGTTCAACACGGTCGGCTCGGTGTTGCACTGGAAGGCGACGTCGGCATGGGACTTCGCAGCGGGCTACAGCTATACATGGGCCAGCAAGGCGAACGGCATCAACGACGCCGCGTCGTACCACCAGTTCAATCTCTCGCAGTACTACTCGCTGTCGAAGCGCACGGGACTGTACGCACTGGAAGCGTTCCAGCGTGCGAACGGCAACACGCTGGCGGCGCCCTCGGGCACCGCTACGAACCGTCAGACGGCCGCCAACGCAACGATCGGCGACGGCTTCCAGAGCGCGCCGTCGGCATCGCGCAGCATGTTCGCGGCGGGCGTCGGCATCATCCATCGCTTCTGATCGAACGCGCGTAGCACCACGATCGTTTCATATCGTCCGCACGCTTCGGCGTGCTGGCGACGTTCGTCCGTACGCCATCAAAACGAAGTCTAGGAGATAACTATGAGAGCTCTGGATCCCAAGCGATTAATGGCGCTGATAACCGCCTGCCTCGTGACCGTCGTCGTCACGGCATGCGGAGGCAGTGGCAACAATAGCGGTAGCGGCAACGCCGCGCAAACACCCTTGGCCGTGGTGAAACCTACGGTCGATTGCTCGAAGCTGGCATCGGTCGATTTGAGCGATATCGGCGGCACCGGCAGCACGATCACATCGGCGACGGTCACGGCCGCGACCGTCAACGGCGCCACCGTCAACTTCTGCACGGTCAAAGGCACGCTCGCGCCTTCGAATACGTTCGAGGTCGCACTGCCCGTCGACTCGTGGACACAGCGCTTCGCCGAACTCGGCTGCGGCGGCTTGTGCGGCAATCTGAGCGATCCGACTCAGCAAAGCTCCTTCAGTTTCAGCTATACGTGCCCGCTCGTTCAACAAGGCGGCTTTGTCACGGCAGCGACCGACATGGGTCATTCGGGTCAGGATTCGACATGGTCGACCGATCCGCAAAAGCAGGCCGACTTTGCGTATCGCGGCCAGCACATCACGACGCTCGCCGCGAAGAAGTTGATCAAGGCTTACTACGGACAGGAGCAGAAATACGCTTACTTCGTCGGCTGTTCGGATGGCGGCCGTGAAGCGCTGATGGCCGCGCAACGTTATCCGTCGGATTACAACGGCATCGTCGCGGGCGCGCCGGCTGCGCATTTCCAGATTCAAAACTCGCTCTATCACGGCTGGAACGTCGAATCGAACAGCACGACGGGTACGAGCGCAGGCAAGGCCGTGCTCTATGCCGACAAGGCTCAACTGCTGCACAAGGCAGTCGTGGCCGCATGCGGCGGTCAAGCCAACGTGCCCGATGGTCTCCTCGCCGATCCGCGTACCTGTCACTTCGATCCCGCATCGATTCAATGCGCGGCCAATGCATCGAGCACGAGCAACTGTCTGACGGCCGCCGAAGTCGCAACGGCCTCGAAGATCTACAGCGGCCCGACCGATACGAATACCGGCATGCTCATGCTGGGCGGCTCGCCGCAGTTCGGCTCGGAAGCGAACTGGATCGGTGTCGAAGTGCCGACGACGAACTCGACGGACGCAGCCGTGCCCGTCACCAGTCTCTTCAGCTACATGATCGTGACCGGGGCATATAACCTGATCTTCACGGGGTCGCCGTCGATGCCGAATGTCGACACCTTCGGCTATCACGATGCGAGCTTCTATTCGAGCTATCTGCAGGCGAACCATCCGCTCAACGATGCAACGAGCCCCGATCTGTCGGCGTTCAAGAACGCGGGCGGCAAGCTGATCCTGTGGCACGGCTGGGCGGATCAGCACATCTCCCCGCTTTTCACGATCCGCTATTACCAGGCCGTGAAGGACACGATGGGCGAAGCGAGCGCGAACGAGTTCTCGCGTTTGTATGTCGTGCCGGGCGTGGGTCACTGCGGCGGCGGCGAAGGCTTTCCGAACATCGATCTCGTATCGCAGATCACGGGCTGGGTCGAACAAGGCACATCGCCGAATGCGGTGATGACCTATCAGACCGATGCGACGACGAGCAAGGTGACGGCATCGCGTCCGGTGTATCCGTATCCGGCCGTGGCGAAGTTCAGCGGCAGCGGCGACTGGCACGACGGTGCGAACTGGAGCCAAGGTGCGCCGCTGTATAACGACGCTGCGCCGACATGGGCGGGCGCGAGCTTCTATACGTCGTATAGCCCGAAGACGCAGGGCGTGGCTGCACCGTAAGTTGCATCGAGCGCGCCGCTGTCGTTCCATCATTACCGGTGATGCAGCGGCGCGCACATCCCCCTTGACTCACGCGGGCACAGAGTCAGTTCTGCTGCCACGAGAAGTTCCTGTGCCGTTCTCGCCGAAGCATGGCAATCCAAGCAAGGCAAGCGAAACGATTATCAGCACCCTTGCTGCAGTAGAAACGGCTACGCAGAAAACGATAAACGGCAGAAAAGACCAGTCGAAATGTTGCCGTACACAAGATGTTTTTTCTGCTATCGGGTTTACTTCTACGTCGGAACAAAGTAACCTTTCCCCGCTGACTTAATACCGGCAACGCACGCTCAGGGCGCGAACTGTATCGCGCCGCCGTCAGCAATTTTGACGTCATCGAAGTCGTATCGCTGCACATGTTACCGATGACCGACGCGAATTCACCTTCGCGGATCATCGTCATCGAACGCTAGCCATTCCGCATGCACATCGCTTTTGTGCTCGGCTTTGCTTCAGCGAATCTGCACTGGCTTGGCTTTTTCGGCGCACCGATACGCGTCGTCAATGGCGTTCATCCTGAGCCGGTCATTCGGATTACTAACAAGCTCTTTCAACTATTTCGGATGCGCGACCGATTCTGCGCATCGCCTCGTTGATCGCTCGACCCGGCGCTCAACGTGTGCCCTGATCGTTGCGAAAGCGCGCATCTCCGTTAGTCATACTAAACGCCATGAAGAACAGAATTGCCTCCTTCCTGCCCCGATCCATTGCGGCAACCCTCGCCGCAAGCATGGTGCTTGCCGCCTGCGGTGGCAGCGACAACCCCGCCGACACCGCCGCGGCCAGCACGAGCGCGGCATCGCTGAAGTCGACCGCGAAGGCCGCAAGCGGCAGTGGCTCGATCTTTTACGGCGCGAACGGCCACAACAGCAACGGCGGCGCATACGACGTCGTGGGCGCGAAGACGCAGTTGTCGCAATTGCAGGATCTCGGCGCAACGATCTATCGCAATGACGTGTACAGCCAGACATCGGCCAACATGGTTGCGAACATCGCGAAGACGATGGAAGAAGGCGGCGTCACCGTGTATCCGGTGATGCTCATGAACCTGAACTACAACAGCGAGAACGACGCCTACAAGGCGGGCTACACGCTCGGCCAGCAGACGGCCAACAGCTACCCCTACAAGTACTACGAGGTCGGCAACGAGCTCGAAGCGAAGGCGCTTATCGGCAATGTCGACGGCACCGTCTGGTATCAGTACAACAACTGGTCGTTCATGCTCGCGCGCGGCGTGATCCGCGGGATGATCGCAGGCGTGAAGTCCGTGGACAGCTCCGCGAAGATCGTCCTGGGCGGCACCTGGCTGCACACCGCTTTCTTCCAGATGCTCGCCGACGGTTCGCAACCGGACGGCACCTGGGGTCATCCGGCGGTGAGTTGGGATGTCACGTCGTGGCACTGGTATTCGAGTCAGGGCGACATGACGCACGCATGTGGCGGCACGGGATGTCATGACGTGCTCCAGTTTCTGCACGATATGGGCAAGCCGGTATGGATCAACGAGTTCGGCGTGCGCCCAGACTTCGGCTCGTACAGCCAGATCGCGACATACATGACAGGCAGTCTGATGATGGCGCAGTTCGCGAGCGTCGCGTCGAAGTACAACATCCAGTCGATTCAGGCCTTCGAACTCTACGACGACAGCGAAGGCGATTACGGTCTTATCCAGAGCGACGGACTCACGCAGAAGGCCGCCTACTGGGCATACAAGACCTTCGTGCAGAACCATCCGATGTGATCGGGCCAGCGGTAAGGAACCGAAAGGCGGGCGTGTTCAAGCATCGTCGCGACAGGCCGTTATTGCGGCTTTGCAGTAGCGCATAAAGACGAGGCCAGCGATGCAGATCAACAGTGCGACCACGGCCGCCTATACGAGCGCCGATACGCCTCTTCCCCGCCGCGCCGCGCCTGCCGATGACACGACCGACGTCGAGCAGGACACATCGGCCGACGATGCCGCCGTCCCTCAGCAAACCAACCCGCCGTCATCGGTGAAATCGTTCGCTTATGGCGCGCTCGGGCTGGAACGTCCCGAAGTGCAGGCGACCGATACGAATGGCTTCTACACCGCGGGCAAATGGGTTGCAGCGGCGGCGACCATCGGCGGAATCGTGTCCCTGTTCGTCTGATCGCTCGCGGATTAATACCTGGAAATAACTCGCCGGATTGGCGCCTTGCTCCGCATATCGGATGACGGCGCGTCGCGGGAAGATATCGATGCGTGATGTCGACAGACACACCGCCCTTCTTTCCATCGATACGACGCCAAGCCATGCAAGTTCAATTCGGCGGCCCGAGCATGTTCGGCACGCTCATCGCTCGCGCGCTCCTTGCCTTCGGGGCAAGCGCGCTTTCCGGCTGTACGTGGACGCTGATTACGGCCGCCGATGCCGCCGGCTCGCTCGTGCAGGCGGGCATGACGGTCGCGTCGAACTATTCGTCGCCGACATCGGTGACGGGCTCGCCTGCCTCGTTGCAATCCGTATGCATCGAACTGAACCAGAACGTCGCGACAGGCGACTTCGTGCCCTCGCTGCAGGTCGCGTTGCAGCGGCGCGGCGTGATTTCGACGGTCTATAACCCCGGCACGTCGCCGCCCGGTTGCGAGGCGATGTTCGTCTACGCCGCGACGACGAGCTGGAACAAGCGCGCGTTCGGCAGCGAGCCGGTGCCGTATCTGTCGGCGATCGATCTCACGATCGTGCGTCAAGGGCAGATTCTCGTGACGGCGCGCTACGACACCAATGGTCTGAACGTAGACCGTTTCGCGAGCGCGCGGCAGAAGCTCGATGCGCTGGTCGACCGTATGGTGGTCTCGCGCACACAGTGAAGGTCGCTTTCCTTACGGCATCTTTCCGATGCGATTTCACGCGTGAAACCGGTGCTAATCTGCCTGCGCAGTAGTTGTTGACCGATCCCTCTTGCGGCTCGCCATCGTTCTTCTGGCGAGTCGCCTTTTTTTTATCACATGCTCCCGGCGGTCCGCTCGCGCAGCGGATGCCAATAGCACACGCGCAGCCCCGTCTCTGTGTTCTGGAGCACGAAGCGAGCGCCACTGCGCCGCGCGGTTTCGGACACGATCGAAAGGCCGAGGCCGCTGCCCATCGTGCGCGTGCCGGGGATGCGATAGAACGGCTCGAGCACGCGAGTCAGTTCGTCGTCGGGGATGCCTGGTCCCGAGTCTTGCACCTCCAGCAGCAAGTCCTGTCCGCTCACGGTGACGGATACATCCACTCTGCCGCCTTCCGGCGTGTAGCGCACGGCATTGTCGACGAGATTGCGCAACACGACGGCCAGCGCGGGCGCGTCGGCGATCACGTCGACATCGTCGACGCGTTCGAGCCCGAGATCGACATGCTTGTCCTCGGCCATGTTCACCGACTGGATCACGATATCGGTTGCGAGTTCTCGCAGCGATACGACCGATGGCTTCATCGACGATCCATGCTGCGAACGCGCGAGCGCGAGCAACTGTTCGACGAGCCGCGCAGTGCGCCGTATCGCGGCGTGAAACGTGACGAGACGCTCGCGCGCGACGATGGCCGAGTCCGCGGCGCCGAGATGCTCCGCCTGCAACGACAGCGCGGCAAGCGGCGAACGCAACTCGTGCGCGGCATCGGCGATGAAACGGCGCTGCTGGGCCATCGCATCCTTCAGGCGGCCGATGAGCCGGTTGATCGACGTGACGAACGGCAGCAGTTCTGCCGGGATGTCTTCCTCGGACAGCGTGTCGAGCGTTGCATCGTCCTGCGAGTCCACGACACTCGCGAGACGGCGCACCGGCAGGAGCATCCGCCGCACGAGAAAGAAGACCAGCGCGACAATCACGGGCGTCAGGGCGAGCATCGGAAAGAGGGTACGCATTGCGCCGTCGCTGGCGATTTCATCGCGGATCGTGGACAGCTCCGCGACCGCGATCCGGTCTCCGGAATGCAGCGTGCGGACATCGACACGCCAGCGCCTGCCATGCGTTTCGAGGTCATGCAGGCCGTCCTTAAGCGTCGCCGGAACGATGATCGGTGCCGATGCGTTCGCGGCTTCCCATTCAGGCTCCAGGCGCGAGATGACGAGCCGCACGTCCGAATCCTGACTGCCTTGCCACGCGACGGCGGTCGTATCCAGAACGAGCTTTTTCGCATCGATGAGCGCGCCGATCTCGCGCAGATGACCGTCCTGAAGCTTGTTCGCTTCGTGAGACGCGGCGGCAAACGAGGCGACGCCCGCCATTACGCTCAGCGCGGCGACGACGGAGGCAATCCACCAGGTGAGCCGCGAGGTCATCGAGCGGGGTGAGCGGATCTGGTGTGTCTCCATTCGAGGCCTCGTCTATTTTTTTATGTATCGCAGGGTTCTATTTTTTCAGAATGGCGGGCGTGCTTGATTCGTGGCGGGAATGCTAGCACCGCCGCGAAGGAGATTTGATTTTGACAGGCGATACGGGAGCGTGCATATCGCCACGATGACGGCCCGTGCGGGAAAGCGAGGCAGAGAGCCTCGTTCGAAGGACTGGAGCGACGCCGGCGCGGCGAGAAACCGAGCGAGCTTATCTGAGCAACTGCTTCAATTGCGGAATCGGTAAGACATCGGAGCGCGCGGCGAATCGGAAGGCCGCGCTCGAATCCTCCACCACCCTACCCCACCAACTTCGCCCGCAATATCGCCACATCGGCGGCACTCACCGCCAACCCCTGCGCGAGATAGTTACTCAACGTCCCGAACCCGCTGTGCATCTCCTCGAACGCGGCTTCGATCGTCGAGCTTTGCGCCCGATAAAGCGGCGCGACCGCCTGCGCATTCATCCCGGCACGCGCCGCATGCGCTTTCACGCGCGCATCGATCTGCGTCTCTGCCGCCGTGTTCGTCAGCAGATAGTCCTGGATGATCACATCGAGCGGCACATCGGCGATGGCGAGCAGCAGCGCCGCCGCCCAGCCCGTCCGATCCTTGCCCGCCGTGCCGTGGACCACCTGCGCGCCTGAAACACGCGCAAGCCGAGTCAGCAGCGCGCCGAATTGCAAGCGCGCGGCCGGATCGGTCACGAGCTGACGCTGTCGCGCGTTCATCCACGCGGTCGCGGCGGCCGCATCGACGGGCGTCGCGCCGGCTGCGTCGATCGGCGCGATCTCGTGGGTCTCGCGCACCGCGTCCGTCGGCACGCGGTCCGGCGCAAGCGACGCCTCCGCCACCACGCGAAGATCGTGCACCGCGCGCAACGACAAGCGCGCAAGCAACGCCTCGTCCGCATCGCCGGGTGTCAGTGCGCCGGACCGATAGAACACGCCACGACGCAAGCGGCCGCCATCGACGGTCGGATAGCCGTCGCCCACGCCGGCCACATCGCGGAAATTCTCGACCGTGGAGAGCCTCGGCGTTTCCATCACGCTGCGCTCTTCGCTCGCGCCGCCGCACGCCGATAGCAATGCGCCCGCGCCGAAAGTGGTCGAAAGCAATGCGACGCGCGCGCCGCCGCGAATGAAAGCGCGGCGCGACAAAGGCGCCTCACGCGTGGACGAAGCAAGCATCATGTTTGATCAAAGGGAATGACGATACGCACGATCAGCCCGCCGCCCTCGGCATTGGCGATCTCGCAGCGGCCGCGCTGCTCGCGCGCCAGACGTTCGACGATGGTGAGCCCGAGGCCGCAATGCCCGTTGCCGCTGCGCGCGGGATCGAGCCGCACGAAGGGACGCAGCGCTTCGTCCAGGCGCTCGTCGGGAATGCCGGGTCCGTGATCGCGCACTTCGATCAGCCAGTCGCCATCCCGCAGCGCGGTGCGAATCTCGACGGGCGGCTCACCATGTTCGAGCGCGTTGTCGACGAGATTGGTCATCAGCCGGTCGATGAAAGTGCGCGGCAAGTGAAACGCATCGCCCGCTTCGAGCGACAGCGCGAACAACGGATCGTCGCCATCCTCGGGCGACGCGAACTGCTCGGCGATGAACGCATCGACGCCGGTCGTCGCGCCGTCCGACGACGACCGTCCCGCGAATTCGAGAAACTGCTGCACGATGCGCGTCATCGAATCGATGTCGCGCAGAAAATTCGCGCGCTCGCGTTCGTCCTTCGCGAGCACGCTCGCCCGCAGCGACAGGCGCGTGAGCGGCGCCTTCAGATCGTGCGCGATGCCGGCCAGCATCACGGCGCGATCGTCATCGGCGTCGGTGAGCTTTTTCATCATCTGATTGAACGCGCCGATGAGCTCGCGCAATTCGCGCGGCCCGTTTTCCTCGACGGGCACCGGCCGCTCGCCGCCGCCGAAGCGTCGCGCGGCCTGCGCGACGCGCGCGAGCGGCCGCTGCAACTGCCATGTCGCAATCAGCGAAAGCACGAGCGCGCCGGCGAGCAGCACGACGCCTTCGGTCATGAAGGGCGCGGGCGGCGGCAGATCGATCGGCGCGACGATCCACACATTGCTCGACGGATAGCGCACCCAGAGCCGCGATTTGTTATGGCCGTCGATATCGATCGCGATCTGCGTTCCGGGCGGCAAACGACTGGCGAGCTGCCGCGCGAGATGCCCGTGACGCGTCTTCGCGGGATCGCGCAGCGTCAGCGGCTCCGGCATGTTCCACACCGGCACGATATGCACGCGCGTCTCGCGCATCAGCCGTCCGCCGAGCGCGACATCGTTGTGCGCCGCTTCCAGCACGATCAGCAGCGCGCGCGCGTAACCATCCGCTTCCTTGTGCGGCCCTTGTACGTGGAGAATCGCGAACCATCCGACCTGCAGCGTGACCAGCACGCCGATCGACACGATCGCCATGCGGCCGAACAGCGAATCGATGAAACCGCGCAGCGTCCGCGCGGACTGCCAGAAACCCGAACGCATCGCGGCTACGCCTCGATCCAGCCGGATGCCGAATCGTCCGCATCGGGAACGAAGACATAGCCTTGCCCGCGCACGGTCTGCACATGACGCGGATGCGACGGATCGTCTTCGATCAGACGGCGCAGACGCCAGATCGGCACATCGAGGCCGCGATCGCGGAAAGGCAGATCATCGCGATGCACGAGATCGTGGATCAGCACGCGCGACAGCACCTTGTACGGATTCTTGATGAAGACCTTCAGCAGCGCGAACTCGCTGTCGCGCAACGCGATGCGCTCGTCGCCGCGCAACAGCGAACGCGACACGAAATCGACTTCGAAGCGCCCGAAGCGTTCGCGCGGCGCGGGTTCGGGCCGGCTCGGCGCGGCCGTGCGCCGCCGCAGCACCGCTTCGATCCGCGCGAGCAATTCATGCGGATCGAACGGCTTGGCGAGATAGTCGTCCGCACCCGATTGCAGGCCGGCGATTTTTTGCGGAACGCTGTCGCAACCGGTCACGAAGATCACCGGAATGTCTTCGCCCGCCGCGCGCAGATCGCGCAGCGCGCGCAAGCCGTCCGTAACCGGCATCATGATGTCGAGCACGACGATGGACGGACGTTCGAGCTCCAGACGCCGACGCAAACCGGCGCCATCGTGCAGCACGGAAACGTCGATGCCTTGCTCTTGAAAGAAGCGGCGCAGCAGGTCGCGCACCGCGGGATCGTCGTCGACGATAAGAACCGATGTAGCCATCCCAAAATTCTATTCGTACACAAATGCCTTACAGCGCGTCTCGCGCGTCGCGCAACGTTACGGATTCTTACCGGACGCGTCTTTCGCGCGATGAAGCCTCGCAGCACGCGCGTTCCATTCCCGCGACAAGCCCCGCGCGTCGGTAAAGCGCCCTCGAAACGCGCGCCGAAACAGGCCGTAACGGAAAGAAATGGAAAGTTCGCAAGCGTCGCGGGGGCCTCGGCGTCGCGCTTAGAATTTGGGCATGACACCACATGTACTGATGGTCGACGACGACCCCGTCGTGCGCGATCACGTCCGCGATTATCTGGAGCAGCACGGCTTCGACGTCTCTGTTCTCGACGACGGGACGGAGTTGCGCCGTCGCGTGCAGGCCGAGCGCCCTTCGATGGTCGTGCTCGACGTGATGATGCCCGGCAAGGACGGCATCAGCGCGCTGCGCGAACTGCGCAATGCGCGCGACGATATCCCCGTGATTCTGCTGACGGCCCGCTCCGACGTGCTCGATCGCGTCATCGGGCTGGAGCTCGGCGCAGACGATTATCTCGGCAAGCCCTTCGATCCGCGCGAGCTTCTGGCGCGCATCCGCTCGATCCTGCGACGCCGCGAGCCCGTGTCGTCCGACACGGCGAGCGCGCCCGAAATTCGCCCGGCCTATCGTTTCGGCCCGTTCGAAATGGACTTCGGCGCGCGCGAGTTGCGCCGCGACGGCGAACGCATCGCGCTGCGCTCCGGCGAATTCGCGCTGCTCAAGACACTCGTGAAGAACGCGATGGTCGTGCTCACGCGCGCGCAGCTCAACGAAAAAATGCGCGGCAACGGCGCGCATCGCGATCGCAGTCTCGATGTTGCGATCTGGCGTCTGCGCCGTCTGCTCGAAATCGATCCGTCCGAACCGCGTTACGTGCAGACGGTGTGGGGCCAGGGCTATATCTTCGTGCCGCACGGCGATCCGACCGCGGCCGGGCGCATCGCGGCGCGCGCGACCCTGTAGCGCGCGCGGCTTCATCGTCAGAAAGTCAGCACGCTCATGAAGAGACGTTGCAGCCAGCCCATCGTCGTTGAATCCGCGAGCATGCCGACGCCCGCCTGCTCGATGCGCGCATTCGCCACCTTGTTCGACGCGACGTAATTGCCTGCCTCGATGTCCTTCGGATTGACGATGCCCGAGAAACGCAGCCGGTCCTGATTGCCGCTCATCGCGATGATCTTGTCGCCCGCGACCACGAGATTGCCGCCCGGCAACGTGCCGATGACCGACACCGCGAGCGTGCCGCTCATCGCCGACAGATTGCTCGTGCTGCCATTGCCCTTGAACGACGTATCCGCCGAACCGACGTTGAAAAGACGCGCAAGCCGCGCCGCCGCGCTGCTGGACTTGTCGGCGGCCTCGGCGCTGATGCTGCTCGCGCGGCTCGCCTTGGCATCGGCGGAATTGCTGCCCTGATACGACTCCGCAAGACGGATCGTCAGCACGTCGCCGACCTTCTGCGCGCGCGAAGTCTCGTACAGCGACACCGACGATCCCGCCTGATAGATCGCGCCCAGCGTGTTGACGTTGACCGGTTGCGCGACGGCCGGCGCATAAGTGGGCATCTCGACGATCGAGTGCGAGCCCGACGACGAGCACGCCGCCAGTGCGAGTGCGAACGCCGAGCAGGGCAATGTCGCGAATTTCATGAACAATCCTCTCCTTTGATTCAGGGCGCGTCGTGCACCGCGGCAAGACGCCACCGGTCGGTCGTATCGCGCAGCCACGCTTCGTACGCCTTCAGCCGATAAATCACGCGCGCCGAGGCCGCCGCGCCGTTCGCTTCCAGCGTGATCGAGCTGGTCGCGTTCTCCCAGGTGCGCGTCTGATAACCGTTCGCGCGCTCGACGCGGCTTCGGCCGAACTTCGACGACAACCCTTCGGCGAAGTCGTCGGCGACGCGCGCATCGATCACGAACGACATGCGATACAGCCGCGGCGACGGATCGCCCGGCATCGCCAGGAAGCGCAATACGTGATCGCGGGCGAGCGTGCCATCGACAACGGCCGCCGATTCCCTCCAGCCGCCTTGCGTGCGATGCGCCCACTTGCAGGCGATCGACAGGCTGTGCGTATCGCGCAGCACCATGCCGAGCGATGCCGCGTCGATATCCGTGTCGCATACGGCGACGCTGCCGGGCGGCGTCGCGCGCGCGGGCTCGTCGCGCCGGAATGCGTCGAGCGCGATGCCGAGCTGCAGGCCGCGGAAGTCGAAAGGCTTCTGCGCCGCGGCGAATGCCGGCATCGCCATGCAAACGAAAAACGCGCAACGAAGAATCGTTCGCTTCATATCAGTCGATGGCAGTAGCGCAGGCGTCGAAAGGCGTGGACGCGGCATGACCCACGACCGGCACGACCTTCAGCAACGCCGATGTCGCGCGGCACGGCAACGCGGCGAGCGCGCAGCCGTCGAGCACGAACGGGCACGCCGCAAGCGCCGCGCACGCAAGGGCAAGACGAAAAGACCTCCGCATGATTTACGCAGTCGTATCGACGTGATTGCCGAGATGCGCCGGATTGCTCGCGGGCGTCTTCGCCGCGGGCGTGCCGGTTTCGACGGTCGGCGTTTCGGTGCCGCGCTTGATCGGCAGCGTGTGCGACGTCGCTTGCGTCGTATGTTGAGTGGCAGGGCTGGTGACGTTCATGCTGCTCCTTTTCGGATAAGGGACGTTGCGGATTGCAACAGGAGCAATCTTCGTCGAGCGCGCGAAGCCACGATCACACAAGCAAAACGTCGTTTCCCCGAGTGCTTACGAGCCATTAGCAGCGATTACGCAGGCGTTACCAGTTCTTTCCTCGCGTGCGAATCTGCATGTTGCGGCGCAGCGCGCGGTGCGAGATGGTATGACTGTTTCGGTAGTAAAAGCGGGTTAACGTGAATTAAAACTGGCCGAATACCTTCATATAGTCAATCTATCTCGGCGCCGTTGCCTCGCTCGTCTCAAAACCCAAATACCGGAATGGCATCGGGATGAATAGAACAACGAATTAACAGGTTATTCCATAATCATTCGAACAAGCACGGATACATAGCCAACGGATGGAGGAACCACTGACATGAAACGCCGCACCGTGTTAGTTGCGATGGCCGCCGCGCCACTCGGCGCAACGCTCCCGCTTTCCGCGTTCGCGCAGAAGCCCATCGTCCTCGGGTTCGCGCAGGTGGGCGCCGAAAGCGAATGGCGCACCGCCAACACCGAGTCGATCAAGTCGAGCGCGAAGGAAGCCGGCATCGACCTGAAGTTCTCCGACGCGCAGCAGAAGCAGGAGAATCAGATCAAGGCAATCCGCTCGTACATCGCGCAAAAGGTCGATGTGATCGCGTTCTCGCCCGTCGTGGAGACTGGCTGGGAGACCGTGCTCGTCGAAGCGAAGAACGCGAAGATTCCCGTCGTGCTGACGGACCGCGCGATCAGCAGCAAGGACGACTCGCTCTATGTCACGTTCATCGGCTCGGACTTCACCGAGGAAGGCCGCAAGGCGGGCCGCTGGCTCGTCGAGAAGGAGAAAGGCAATCCGGGGCCGATCAATATCGTCGAATTGCAGGGAACGGTGGGCTCCGCGCCCGCGATCGATCGCAAGAAGGGCTTCGAGGAAATCATCAAATCCGATCCGAAGTTCAAGATCATTCGCTCGCAGACCGGCGACTTCACGCGCGCGAAGGGCAAGGAAGTGATGGAGGCATTTCTCAAGGCCGAAGGCAAGAAGATCAACGTGCTTTACGCACACAACGACGACATGGCGATCGGCGCGATTCAGGCGATCGAGGAAGCGGGCATGAAGCCGGGCAAGGACATCATCATCATTTCCGTCGATGGCGTGAAGGGCGCGTTCGAAGCGATGATGGCGGGCAAGCTCAACGTATCCGTGGAATGCAGCCCGCTGCTCGGGCCGCAGCTGATGTCCGTGGTGAAGGACATCAAGGCGGGCAAGTCGGTGCCCAAGCGGATCGTTACGCAGGAAAGCATCTTCCCGATGGAGGTCGCGGCGAAGGAATTCCCCAACCGCAAATACTGACCGCCGATGACATCGCCAGTACTGGAGTTGCGCGGCATCGACAAGCGCTTCGCCGGCGTTCATGCGCTGCAGGACGTGAACCTTGCGCTCTATCCGGGCGAGGTTCACGCGCTCATGGGGCAGAACGGCGCGGGCAAGTCGACGCTCATAAAAGTGCTGACCGGCGTCGTGAGTCTCGACGCCGGCGAGATTCTGCTCGAGGGCCGCGCGATCCATCCCGATTCGCCGCTCGACGCGCAGAAGCTCGGCATCAGCACGGTCTATCAGGAAGTGAATCTGTGCCCGAACCTGTCGGTGGCGGAGAACATCTTCGCAGGCTATTTTCCGCGGCGCGGCGCGCTGCATGGCTATCGCATCGACTGGGATAAGACGCACGGGCAAGCGCGTGAGCTGCTTGCGCGCATCGGTCTCGATATCGACGTGACGCGTGTGCTGACGAGCTATTCGGTCGCCGTGCAGCAGATGGTCGCGATCGCGCGCGCGCTCAAGCTATCGTCCAAAGTGCTGATTCTCGACGAGCCGACCTCCAGCCTCGACGACGACGAAGTGCGCCGCCTCTTCGATGTACTGCGCCGCTTGCGCGAACAAGGGCTCGCGATTCTCTTCGTCACGCACTTTCTGAATCAGGTCTATGCGATCTCGGATCGCATCACGGTATTGCGCAACAGCCGGCGCGTCGGTGAATGGCCGACGAGCGAACTGGGCGCGCAGGCGCTCATCGCGGCGATGCTCGGCCGTGAGCTTGCCGCCGCGCAGGCGCGTCAGTCGCCGCCCGACGACATCGAAACGGCCACGCAGGAAACGGCGTTGCTCGATGCCACGCGACTCGGCCAGAAAGGCCAGCTTCAACCGCTCGATCTGCGCGTGCGCGCGGGCGAAGTGGTGGGCGTCGCGGGCCTGCTCGGTTCGGGGCGCACCGAACTCGCGAAGCTGCTCTTCGGCCTCGAAAAGCCCGACGAAGGCGAACTGCGCATCGATGGCATGCCGGTCTCCTTCACGACGCCCGCGCAGGCGATCCGTCACGGCATCGCGTTCTGTCCGGAAGAGCGCAAAGCGGACGGCATCGTCGCGGAGCTGTCGCTGCGCGAGAACATCGCGCTGGCGTTGCAGGCACGCATGGGCGCGCGGCGCTGCCTCACGCGCGCCGAACAGAACGCGCTCGCGGAACGCTTCGTGCGCGCGCTCGGCATCAAGGCCGCGACGCTCGACATGCCTATCGGTCTCTTGTCCGGCGGCAATCAGCAGAAGGCGCTCATCGCGCGGTGGCTCGCGACCGAGCCGCGCCTTCTGATTCTCGACGAGCCGACGCGCGGCATCGACGTCGCCGCGAAGCAGGAAATCATGGACGAAATACTCCGGCTCGCATCGACGGGCATGGCCGTGCTGTTCATTTCTTCGGAGATATCGGAGGTGGTGCGTATCGCGAATCGCATCGTCGTGTTGCGCGACCGGCGCAAGGTCGGCGAGTTGCCCGCCGGAACCAGCGAAGATACGGTATGCGAAATGATCGGAGCCGAACATGGATGACACCGCGCGCCGCATGACGCTTCGTTCGATGATGGAACATCGGCTCGGCTGGCCGATCGTCACGCTCGTGCTGCTGCTCGCGCTGAACGCTGCGTTCAATCCGGGCTTTCTGCATGTCGAGTGGCGCAACGGTCACGTCTACGGCAGTCTCGTCGATATCCTCAATCGCGCCGCGCCGCTCGCGGTCGTCGCGCTCGGCATGACCATCGTGATCGCCACGCGCGGCATCGATATCTCCGTCGGCGCGGTCGTCGCCATCGCGGGAGCGGTCGCCGCGTGGGCGATCGGCGGATCGGTCGCGGGCAACGTCACGCGCTTCCCGTTGCCTGTCGTGATCGTGGCGGCGCTCGGCGTCGCGTTGCTGTGCGGCTTGTGGAACGGCCTGCTCGTCGCGCGCGCGGGCATGCAGCCGATCATCGCGACGCTCATCCTGATGGTAGCGGGACGCGGCATCGCGCAGCTCATCACCAACGGTCAGATCATCACGATCTACTACACGCCCTACTTCTTCTTCGGCGGCGGCTATCTGCTCGGATTGCCGACATCGATCTGGATCGTCGCGCTCGTGTTCGTGCTGCTGTATCTTGCGATCACGCGCACGGCGCTCGGCCTCTTCCTGCAGGCGATCGGCATCAATCCGACCGCCGCGCGCGTCGCGGGCGTGCAGGCGAAACGGCTCACGCTCGGCGCGTATGCATTCAGCGGTTTGTGCGCGGGCGTGGCGGGCATTCTCATCAGCTCGAACGTCAAGAGCGCCGACGGCAACAACGCGGGCCTCTTGCTCGAACTCGATGCGATCCTCGCCGTCACGCTCGGCGGCACCGCGCTCACGGGCGGTCGCTTTACGCTCGCGGGCAGCGTGATCGGCGCGCTCATCATCCAGACGCTCACGTATCTGATCTATTCGCTCGGCGTGCCTCCGGAGGTGAATCTCGTGGTGAAAGCCATCGTCGTGTTCGCGGTGATGATGCTGCAATCGGGCGAGTTCCGCGCGACGGTCGTGAAGTTCGCGCGCCGCCCTGCTATTGGCCGCAGCGAGGTGCGCCGATGAGTTCGCCCTTGCCCAAGCCGCCGGGCGTCACGCTTGCGCATCCTCGCGACGCCGCTGCACCGAAGCGCAGCTTCTCGACGAGCCGCTATCTGCCGCTCGCCGCGACAATCACGCTGTTCATCGCGATCTCGGTACTCGGCTCGGTGATGTACACCGGCTTCTTCTCGCCGCAGGTCTTTCTCAATCTGCTGATCGACAATGCGTTTCTGATCGTCGTCGCGGTAGGCGAGACCTTTGTGATCCTGTCGGGCGGCATCGACCTTTCGGTGGGATCGGTGATTGCGCTGACGACGATGGTGTCCGCCGCGCTCGTCGAAAAAGCGGGCTGGCATCCGCTCGTCGTGATCCCGCTCGTGCTCGCGATGGGCACCGCATTCGGCACGCTCATGGGCTGGCTCATCGCGCGCTTTCGCCTGCAGCCGTTCATCGTCACGCTGGCGGGCATGTTCCTCGCGCGCGGGCTGTGCTATCTCATCAGCATCGATTCGATCAGCATCACCGATCCGTGGTATGCGGCCGTATCGCAGATTCGCATACCGGTCATGAGCGGCGCGTCGCTCTCGCTCGGTGCGGTGATCGCGCTAGTCGTGCTCGCGGCCGCCGTGTTCATCGCGCATTACACGCCGTTCGGCCGCACCATTTATGCGGTCGGCGGCAATCCGCATTCGGCGCTTCTGATGGGCTTGCCGGTGAACGCCGCGACCATCGGCGCGTACGCGCTATCGGGCTTCTGTTCCGCGCTCGGCGGCGTGCTGTTCACGTTCTACATGCTCTCGGGATACGGCCTGCACGCGATGGGTCTCGAACTCGATGCGATCGCCTCGGTCGTCATCGGCGGAACGCTCTTGACGGGCGGCGTCGGCTATGTGATCGGCACGCTGTTCGGCGTGCTTCTTCTCGGCATCATTCAGACGCTGATCTCGTTCGACGGCTCGCTCAGTTCATGGTGGACGAAGATCGCGGTCGGCGCATTGCTGCTCGTGTTCTGTCTGTCGCAGCGCGCGTTCGGCGATCGCTCCCCGGCAAAGCGCTGACGACGCCATGGACTATCGTCATCCACAACCTCGCAAGAGCATGCACGCGCGCATCGTGCAGGAGCTCGGCATCGACATCGTGAGCGGCAAGCTCAGTCCCGGCGATCGCCTGCCCGCCGAAGCGAAGCTGTGCGAAGCCTATGGCGTGAGCCGGCCCGTGCTGCGCGAAGCGACGCGCGTGCTGGTCGCGAAAGGGCTCGTGCTGTCGAAGCCGCGTCTTGGCAGCGTCGTGCGTCCGCGCGATGAATGGCACACGCTCGATCCCGATGTCCTCTTCTGGACGATCACCAGCGTGCATGAAGGCGCGTTCTTTCAGTCGCTGCTCGTGGTGCGCAGGATCGTCGAACCGGCGGCGGCCGCGCTCGCCGCATCGAATGCGACAGAGGAAGATGTCACGCGCATCCGCGATGCGTACGAGCGCATGTCGCATGCGCCGACGCCCGAGGCACTGCTTACGCCCGATCTGGAGTTTCATCGCGCGATCATGACGGCGACGCACAACGACATGCTGATGTATATCGGGCACATGTTATCGCTCGCGCTGTCGGAGTCGATCAAGCTGACGAGCCGTCATCCGGATACGCACGCGCTGTCCTTGCCGCGCCACAAGGCAATACTCACCGCGATCGCGAATCGCGATCCGCTCGGCGCGCGTCATGCGAGTCTCGTGCAACTCGACAATGCGCTCGCCGATGCCCAAAGCGTGTTGACGGCGGTTTATCAGGAGTAAGGCTTCAAGTATTGCGCCGCCACGCGTTGTCCTTCAGCGCGTTCGCGAGCGCATCGACAGACCATGTTTCATCGAGCGCCTGACGCAATAGCGCCTGCTGACTCTTCGGCGCAAGACCGCCGATGGGCGGATCGCGATCGAGGTTCGTCGGGAACGCGTAGCCTTCCGCGCACGCAGCGATGACCGCATCGATCTCCGCATCGCTCATGCTTTCCGTCGACTTGAAATCGAGCAGTACCGGATAGACGGATTCGCACATGCGCGCGCGATCGAGCGTTTCCATCGCGCGTCCATATGCCGATGACACCTGCAGCAGATTCGCCATGCGCTGCACGTCGCGCGTGCGGTTCGCGCCCGCGGCATGAAAGAGCGCGGGGCTGAAGAAAAGTGCATCGCCCTTTTCGAGCGGCAATTGAACGTGATGCGCTTCGAAATATTCGCGGAAGTCCGCGCGCCGCCACGCGAGATACCCTTGCGCATAGCGCTGCGAAAACGGCAGCAGCTTCGTCGGACCGCTTTCCACAGGCATGTCGCTATGTGCGACCGCGCCTTGCAGCGTGAGATACGGCGAGATCGCGTGAACATGCGCCGGATAGCGCCGCACTTCATCGGCAGTCTGGAAACCGAGGTGATAGTCGCGATGCGCCTGCTGCGCGTCGCCGCCCGGACGCACGACATTGACTTGCGATGTCATCTGAAAACCGGGGCCGAGCCATGCAAGCGCCGCGCATTCGATGAACCGGTTCGCAAAGTAACGCGCGAACACGCGCGGCGCGTGCAGACAGAGCTTTTCCTGCGCATTCCAGATACGATCGTTCGCGCCCGCCTTCGCGAAGTGATCGGCGGCACTCGCACCGCGTTCCCGCTCTTGCCGGATGATCGATTCGAAGATCGCGGCGGCCTCGTCGATAGGATCGACATCCGCATACGCATGCTTGAGCACGAACACGCCTGCGCCATCGCGCAGGACCGTGGCCCATTCCGCCTGCAACGCCATGCATGTCGATGAATCGTCCAGCGCGGGGGTGAGCGCGCCGCAGTCATATAACGGAATGCCGCGCTGAATGTCCGACGCGAATGTCAGCTTCGGTCGCGCGTCGCGCTCGAGCAGGCTCGCGAATTCATCGAGTGAGCAATCGCTTTCGGCGTACCAGTTCGTCTGATTCATGTCTCGCTCCGTTTTCGACAAGCATAGCGGCTGATGCTGCCGAATGCGCGGCACGAATGACGGCAGCCTACTTCAGCGGATCGTGGCCCCAGTTCATCAGCGAGTATCGCCAGTGCGAATGCTCGACTTCGTGCGGGCGCTGCGCGAGGTGCCGCTTGATGTAACCGACGACCTTGCGCATGTGCGCGTAGTCGTCTTCGCCGAGATCGGCCTTCTTCTTGCCGAGAATGTCGATGATATGCCGACCCGACTTGTGCCCCACCGATTCGCCGCCGCCGTTCTTCTGGCCGACTTCGCGCGACTCGTCGGTCGCGAGCCACTTTTCGAGTTGAGCGGGCGTCATGTTGACGAGATCCTTGAAGGTGCCGTAAGTCGCGGCGTCGTCATCGTGGTGCTGCGCGGTCATGAGTTGCCTCCGTCGTCGGCGATGTCATGCCCGCGATTCAGCAAGCATCACACCCGCTTCAGATACCGCTCAAGGAACTCGATGAATACGCGCACTTTCGCCGACAAATTCAGCCGCTCGGGATAGATCGCATAGATATCGGCGGGCGGCATCGACCAGTCGGTGAGCACGCGTTCGAGCGCGCCGGAATCGATAAACGACTGCGCGTCCCATTCGGAACGCGTCAGCACGCCGTGACCGTCGAGCGCCCAGCGCAGCGTCGCTTCGCCATCGTTGCTGCTCATCGTGCCGTGGACTTTCACCGTTTCGTGCCGCTTGCCCTTCGTGAAATGCCAGGTGCCGTACGCCGTGTCGTTCTCGCGCAGCACGATGCAGCGATGACCGCGCAGATCGTCCGGCTCCTTCGGCGTGCCATGCGCTTGCAGATACGCCGGCGCTGCGCATACGAAGCGCCGGTTCGCCGCGATCTTTCTGCCGACCACGCGCATGTCCGGCAATTCACCGAAGCGAATGCCGACATCGAACGCGAATTCGGCGAGATTCATCGGACGATCGGTGAGATCGAGCTGCACTTCGACATCCGGATATTGCCGACGAAACTCCGACAGCGCCGGCGCGATATGACGCCGCCCGAAGCCGAAGGTCGCGTTCACTTTCAACAGGCCGCGCGGCAGATCGCGGCTGCTCGACACCATGCGCTCCAGTTCCTGCACCTGTTCGAGCAGGCGCGAGCCGGTGCCGAAATAGAGCTCGCCTTCCTGCGTCATCGCGAGCCGCCGCGTCGTGCGGTTCAGCAGCTTCACGCCGAGACGCCGTTCGAGCTGGCTGAGGCGCGCGCTCACGGCGGGCGGCGTCACGCCGAGCTCGCGCGCGAGCGCCGACAAGCTGCCTTGCGTGACGAGCCGCGCGAAAAACTCCAGGTCGGCGATCGAGTCCATTTTTAAATTTAGCTTAACAATGGGTTAAGACAAGCTGCATTTTACGGTCTCCGTTATCGAATTACACTGGCTTCGACTTATCGGAGAAGCAAGAACGGAGACAGCATGGGACAGACGCTTTATCGGAAGATCGTGGACAGCCACACGGTTTTTCACGTCGACGATGAACACGTCGCGCTTTACGCCGACCTGCACATCATGAACGAGTACACGAGCCCGCAAGCATTCGCGGGACTCGCGCAAAAAAACCTGCCGGTGCGTTGCCCGGAAAAGCAGATGGGTGTCGTCGATCATGTGATTCCGACGCATCCCGTCGCGGTCGACAAGCGCACGATCATGATCGGCGCCGCCGCGCAGCAGGCCGCGAACTTCACGCGCAACTGCGCGGAGCACGGCATCCATCTGTTCGATGTGCGCGACCGTGCGCAAGGCATCGAGCATGTGGTCGCGCCGGAGATCGGCCTGATTCGCCCCGGCATGGTCGTGCTGTGCGGCGACAGTCACACCACGACGTATGGCGCACTCGGTGCGCTGGGCTTCGGCATCGGCACATCGGAAGTGGAACATGTGCTCGCGACGCAGACGCTCGTCTATCGCGTCGCGAAGGACATGCGCATCGTCGTGGATGGCGCGCTGCCTCGCGGCACGACATCGAAGGATCTCGTGCTCTACATCATCGCGAAGATCGGTGCGCAGGGCGCGCGCGGTTACGTCGTCGAGTATGCGGGCAGCGCGATCGATGCGCTCTCCGCCGAGGCGCGCATGACCTTGTGCAACATGACCGTCGAAGCAGGTGCGCGCGGTGCGTTGATCGCCCCCGACGAGACGACGATTCGCTATGTCGCCGAGCGCATCGGAACCGATGCATTCGTCGCGCAATGGAAGCAGTTCGCGTCCGACGCCGACGCATCGTTCGACATCACGCATCGCTTCGATGCGCGCGATGTCGCGCCGTTCGTCACATGGGGCACGAGCCCGGATCAGGCCATCGCGATCGATGCGCGCATTCCCCGCCTCGCCGATGAACCGGTCGCGCAACGCAATGCATCGAAGGCGCTGGACTACATGGGACTCGATGCCAATCAGGCGATCGACGGCCTCGCGATCGATCACGTATTCATCGGTTCATGCACGAACGCGCGCATCGAAGACTTGCGCGCCGTCGCCGATATCGTGCGCGGCCGCAAGGTCGCGCCTTCCGTGCGTGCGATGGTCGTGCCCGGTTCCGGCATGGTCCGCGAGCAGGCGGAACGCGAAGGCATCGCCAGCGCGCTGATCGAGGCGGGCTTCGAATGGCGTCAGCCTGGCTGCTCGATGTGCCTCGCGATGAACGACGACATCCTGCAACCCGGCCAGCGCTGCGCGTCCACGACCAACCGCAATTTCGAGGGCCGCCAGGGACGCGGCGCCCGCACCCATCTGATGAGTCCCGCGATGGCTGCCGCCGCCGCGCTCGCGGGCCGTATCGTCGACGTACGCAAGGAGCTGGAGCATGTCTGAACACGCGACATTGACCGGCATCGCCGCGCCGTTGCCGCTGAACAATCTCGACACCGACCAGATCATGCCGAAGCAGTTTCTGTTCGGCATCGACAAGTCCGGTCTCGCGCGCGGCGTTCTGTATGACTTGCGCTTCGATGCATCGGGCAACGCACGCAAAGACTTCGTGCTGAACAGGCCCGACTATGCGGGCGCGCGCATTCTCATCGCGGGCGCGAACTTCGGCTGCGGATCGAGCCGCGAGCACGCCGTATGGGGCTTGCAGCAAGCGGGAATCGATGCCGTTATCGCGCCGAGCTTCGGCGAAATCTTCTACTTCAACGCGCAGAACAATCGCTTGCTGCTGATCGCGCTCGATGAAGCCGTCGTCGCTGCATTGAGCGCGCTCGCGAGCGATGCAAAGACGAATCAGTTGACCATCGACGTCGCGAATCAACGCGTGAGCACGAGCGACGGCACGCACTACGCGTTCGATCTTCCGCAGCGTCAGAAGCGCATGTTCATCGAAGGACTGGACATGATCGGCATGACGCTCGCCGACAGCGACGCGATCCGCGCATTCGAAGCGAAGCACGAGGCGCTGCGTCCGTGGATGAAGATCGATTTGCCCGCGCTACGCAACAAGCAAGCAGCGTAAGGCGAAAAAGAGACGCACGAGCGTCCATCGCCGCATCACTTCTCAATCAGGAGACACGATATGGAAAGCCCTTCGTTGCGCACGGGCGCGACGCCGCTCGGACTGCGCGCGCGCTTCTCGTTGATGACTATCGGCGGCATGCCGGTCGCGATGTTCGTCGCGCTCGCACTGGTGACGATACTCGCCGCCATCACCGGCAAATTGCCGAACGACATGATCGGCGGCTTCGCCGTGCTGATGTTATCGGGCCTGTTGCTCGGCGAAATCGGCAAACGCATTCCGGTGTTCAGGCATATCGGCGGGCCCGCGATTCTCTGTCTCTTCGTGCCTTCGGCGCTGCTCGGCTACAAGCTGATGGACGATGCCGCGCTCAAGGCCATCACCACGACAATGAAGACCGCGAACCTGCAATACCTCTATATCGCGTGTCTCGTCGCGGGCAGCATTCTCGGCATGAATCGCAAGATCCTGATTCAAGGCTTTCTGAAGATGTTCGTGCCATTGCTGGTCGGCACGGTGACGGCGATCGCGGCGGGCGTGCTAGTCGGACTGATGTTCGGCTATGACCCGAAGCACACGTTCTTCTATATCGTCATGCCGATTCTGGGCGGGGGCATCGGCGAAGGCATTCTGCCCTTGTCGATCGGTTATGCGGAAGTCACCGGCGCGGCGCAAGGTCATCTGATCGCGATGATGGTGCCCGCCGCGCTCATCGGCAACGTCGTCGCGATTCTCGCGAGCGGCTTGCTCAAGCGCTTCGGTGAGAAACATCGCGCATATAGCGGCGACGGCATGCTCGTGAAGAGCGGCGACGATCAGGCGCTGCTGAAGGAACAGAAAGCCGAGGCCGCGCTCGATCTGCGCCTGATGGGTTTCGGGCTGCTGCTCGGCTGCACGCTGTTCATTCTCGGCATGCTGCTCGCGCCCGTCACCGGCATTCCCGGACCCGTGCTGATGATCGTCGCAGCCGCCGTGCTGAAGGTCGTGCGCGCGATTCCCGAACGCATGGAGATCGGCGCGTATCAGATCTACAAGTTCATGTCGACGAATCTCACCTTCGCGATCCTCGTCGGACTGGGCACGCTCTTCGTGTCGTGGGACAAGCTCGTCGGCGCATTCTCGCCCGCGTACTTCGTGATCTGCGCGTCGACGGTCGCGGCGATGGTCGTATCGGGATTCTTCGTCGGCGCGTGGCTGAAGATGTATCCAGTCGAAGCGGCGATCATCACCGCTTGCCATAGCGGTCTCGGCGGCACGGGCGATGTCGCGATTCTGTCGTCGTCGAATCGCATGGGGCTCATGCCCTTCGCGCAGATTTCGACGCGCATCGGCGGCGCGGGCATGGTCGTGTTCGCCACGCTGATGATGAAGTGGTTCGGCTGACGTGCATGCGGCGCGCGCGTCGCACGATTAAGCGGTTCGGCGCGCGCGGAACGGGCAGGAAATGCAGCAAGGCTTTGAGCGTATAGATGACGATCATGGTCCCGGCAAGATCGCCGATGAACATCGCGAAGAATCGCGCGACGATATGCTCCGTATCGCCCTGAAGATAAAACCAGATGTTATGCAGCAGCGGACCGGCAAGCGCATAAGCGACGGTGAGCATCATCAATCTGCCCGCCGTCAGATTCGATAGCGACGCATCGAGTCCATAGATCTCGCGCGCGAGTCGATACACGGCATAAGGCGCGACGGTCGCAATGATGCCGCCGACGAAAGATCTCACCGGATCATTTGGAAAAAAATAAAAGAAATCGACGAGCCAGCTTGCGAAAAGCAGCCCGAGTGCGCCGTCCGCGCCCAACAACAGCGTGCTGAGCAGCCGAATGCCGGCCGGAAGATAAATCCAGTTCACGCCTCGCACGCACTCGGAATGAGTAAAGATTTCCTGATTGGCCCAGAGCGAGGTGATAAAGACGAGCGCCGTTCCGACGACGGAACATAAGCGAAGTTGAAGGGAAGACATTGGCGGCGTGCCAGTGAGCGGCGGTAAGGACGCACATCTTATCGCAGCACCGCGCGAATTCATGCGTCGCGCATCGTGCGCGTCTGGCCTTGCGCTCTTCCGCCGTAATTCGCCGACGATTCGAGTTTGGCCGCGATGCGCTCCAGTTCGTTCAGAAGCGATTCGAGCTCCATGCGCTGAAGCGGCGCGATGGCGGGCGCATGCTGCAATTCCTCGATGCGCTCGCGCCAGTACGAAACGGGCCACGCCGCGCTGCGATGCCAGTGGCGCGAGCGGATCATCCTCGCGAGATGTTCGATCTCCTGCTCGATGAAATGCGCCGTGATGTAGTTGTTATCGCGTTCCTGAACCACGCCCCTGCCCTCCCGGGAAATCGCTCGGGCAATAGCGAAACGCTCACTCGTCCGCTATTCGTATTGCTCCTTTGTATTGCGACCTTGTATTGCTCCCTTGTATTGCGCCCCTTGCTCGACGCACTATCTTAGCACTTACTTATCAACTTGATAAATAGATCGTCGATTGTGGTTTGCCGTATATCGCGAATGCTATGATCGGTTCGTTCCCTAAAAGCGATTTCTTCATGGCCAAAAAGAGCGTGTTCGATGCCTATTTCCGCTTCCTGAATCTGGCTCAGGCAGTGCAGGCATTGCCTTCGGTGCCGAAGCTCGATGCTGCCGAAGAACGCTTGCTCGAAGCGCTCACGGCGTCGTGGCACGCGGGCCATGCGCTGACGGTCACGGAGACGATGGCGCTGTCTATCGCGGGCGCGCCGGCGACGGTGCATCGCAAGCTGACGAACCTCAGAAAGCAAGGCCTCGTATCCGTCGATGAAAGCAGCGACGATCTGCGCATCAAGACCGTCGTGCCGACGCGAAAAGCACTGGATTACTTCGAGAAGCTCGCGGCGTGCCTCGATGAGGCGAAGAAGAGACGCTGAGAATCAGAACCGGTCGATCATGCCAACCTGCACGCCGCGCACCGGCGCGCCGGGATAAGCCGCCGGAATCCCGACTACGTTCACGCCGCGCAGCGTGAAGGTCGCGTCGCCATGATTGCGCAGCATCGCGCCGCTCGCGTAAAGCAGCACCTTCGGCGAGAGATCGTATTCGCACGCAACGCTGAACTGGTCAGCGTCGTTATCGCTGCCCGAGCGATCGCGTGCATACGCATAGCCGAGCGATGCGCGCAGGCGCGGCGTCACCGCGTAGCGCATCGAGACCGAAAGACCGTCGTTGTGATAGCGCGGCGACCCGCCATCGCCGTTGAAGTACGAGAGGAAGGCCGTCGTCTTGCCGAAGCGATACGACACGCCGCCGAGATTCGCACGCAAGCCGGTGTCGCCTTGCGTGTCCTGATGCGCGTACGAAATGCGAAACGGCCCGCTGTGATACGCGAACGTCTCGTAGTTCCCCGATAGCCCGTTGCCGTTGCCGCTATCGCGCAATGCGACCATGAGCGTCGTCGTGAAGCCGTGAAAATCGGGCGACAGATACGTGATGCCGTTATTCGTGTAAGGCGTGATCTTCGACAGATTGTTGAGCCCCGACGCGATCGTGCCCGCACCGAATGCATCGAGTCCGCCCTTGAACGGAATGTAGATCGGCGAATACTGCCGGCCGAAGCGCAACTCGCCCCACGGCGCGCCGAGCCCGATCCACGCCTGTCGATTGAAGATCGTGTTGGCCGTCGCGAAGGTGCCGTCGGCGGAACTGAAGCCGCTTTCCAGATCGAAGAGCAGACGCGTATCGCCGCTCAATTGCTCGTAGCCGCGCAAGCCGAAGCGCGAGCCGCGATACGCGCCCGAATCCATGCGCGGCGTCCACGACGAGCCCGGGTTCGTCACTTCGATGCTCGTATCGATGCTGCCGTACAAGGTCACGGCGCTCTGCGCATGCGCGGACGTTGCACCGATGCCGCACAGCATCGATACAGCCAGCAGGCAAATGAAAGTGTTGGTCAGACGCATGAAATCTTCGGTTCGTACGATCAGTGGTTCAATGCATACGCGATGACGTAATCGCCACGATCCGGCGATTGCCGCGCGCCGCCCGCCGAAATCAGCACGTATTGCTTGCCCGTCTTCGGCGACACATAGCTCATCGGACCGCCCTGGCTTCCGACCGGCAAGCGCGCCTTCCACACTTCCTTGCCGGTGGCGCTGTCGAACGCACGCAGATAATAGTCCTGCGTGCCCGCGATGAACACGAGGCCGCCTTGCGTCGCGAGCGTGCCGCCGAGCGTCGGCATGCCGATGGGCATCTTCACGCGCATCTTGATGCCGAACGGACCCGTATCCTGCACGGTGCCGACGGGCACTTGCCACACGATCTTTTGCGTCTTCAGATCGACCGCGGAGAGCGTGCCGAACGGCGGCTTCTGGCACGGAATGCCGAGCGGCGACATGAAGCGGTTCTTGTTCACGGCATACGGCGTGCCCTTCAGCGGCACCGCGCCCATGCCCGTGTTGACGGCTTCGCCGCCGTTGCTCGCGGGCGCGCTGTCGGTCTTTTGCGGAATCATCTGCACCCAGAGACCGAGGCGCATGTCGTTCACGAAGACGACGTGATGATTCGGATCCGTCGACAGGCTGCCCCAGTTCATGCCGCCGAGCGATCCCGGGAAGCTCAGCGAGACATCGGTGTCGGGGGCGGTGAAGAGGCCGTCATAGCGCATCGACTTGAAGCTGATGCGGCACATCAACTGATCGAACGGCGTCGCGCCCCACATGTCCGATTCCTTCAGCGTGTCCGCGCCGATCGTCGGCATGCCGGCCGAGAACGGCTGCGTCGACGAGTACTGTTCCTGCGCAATCGTGCCCGTCTTCACCTTGCGTTCTTCGACGCGCGTAAGCGGCTTGCCCGTCATGCGGTCGAGCACGAAGATCTGACCGGATTTCGTGCCGAACACGACCGCGGGCTTCGTCGATCCATCCTTCTCGGGAAAGTCGACGAGGCTCGGCTGCATCGGAACGTCGAAGTCCCACAGATCGTTGTGGACCGTCTGGTACACCCACTTTTCCTTGCCGGTGGTCGCATCGAGCGCGAGGATCGACGTCGCGTACTTGTGATCCAGCGGCGTGCGATTGCCGCCCCACAAGTCCACCGACGAGCTGCCCATCGGGATGAAGACAGTGTTCATCGCGGCGTCGTAGGACATCGGCGCCCACGAATTCGGCGTGCTGCGCGCGTAAGTCTGACCCGGTTGCAGGCGCGCGTTGGGGTCGTCGCGGCCCGGATCGAACGCCCAGCGCATCTCGCCGGTAATGACGTCGAAGCCGCGCAATACGCCGCCCGGCATGTCGGTCTGCACGTTGTCGGCCACGCGTCCGCCCACGACGACGGTCGTGCCCGCGAGCGTCGGCGCCGACGTGAGCTGATACTTCGGATCGTCGGCCGCGCCGAGACCCGCTTTCAGGTTCACGAAGCCGTGTTCGCCGAAGCCTTCGCACAGCGCGCCGGTGTCGGCATCGATGGCGACGAGACGCGCATCGATCGTGTTCATCAGCAAGCGGCGCTGGCAGCTTGCGCCCGCCGCGATGGAAACGGGGGTCACAGGCGTCGAACCGTTTATCGTCGGTTGCGCCACAGGTTTCGTCGCATCGAAATACGCGAGGCCGCGACAGCGGTTCCAGACCTGCGCCCGCGCGTTGATCTCGCGCTTCCAGATCTGCTTGCCGCTGTCGGCATCGACGGCGATCACGTTGTTGTGCGGCGTGCACAGGTAGATGCGGTCGCCGATCTGCAGTGGCGTCTCCTGATCTTCCGCGCCGTTGCCGGTCGGGCTTTCGGGGACATCGCCCGTATGGAAGGTCCACGCGACACGCAGATCCTTCACGTTATCGCGCGTGATCTGATCGAGCGCCACGAAGCGGCTGCCGCCGGCCGTGTTGCCGTAGTTGCTCCAGTCCTTCTGCGCGTGCTCCTTCGCGACGGGCACGAGCGGCGTTTCATTGCCATCGGATGCGACGGTCGGATGCGGCTCGAACATCTGCACGAAGGTAACGAGCATGCAAAGCGCGATGACGCCAGCGAACGCATACGCGCGCTTCGACGCGGGCTTGCCCGTCTCATGCGTGCGCAACGATGGCCATGTAAGCAGCGCGAGCATCATGAAGCCGGCCGGCAGTATCAGCCGCGACACGAGCGGCCAGAAATCGAAACCGCCGTCGATCGGCGCCCACACGAGCGTGCCGATAAATACCGCGCCGAAGGCGAGCACAGCCGACGACTTCGCCCGCATGAACTGCACCGCGGATACGACGATAACCGCTCCCGCGATCACGAAATACGCGCTGCCGTGCAGAAGCGCGAGCTTTGCGCCGCCGACGACGAAAATCAGACCAGTGGCCAACAGCGCGAGGCCCAGCACAACACACCCTGCTCTCAGCGCGGCTGAAAGACGGGCTTTACTCGTAGACATCGAAATCTTCTCCAGGAATCTGCCATGCGATCCGGCTTCGGCGACGAACAGGAATGCCGCGGCCGTATCGCACCGCGCGATGAAAGCGTTCCGTGAAGTCGATACCGCGACACGCGAGAAGCGGCGACGCATGCACGCGTGCGCCGATGTGCGCGGCTGGATCGCATGTCCCGCGCGATCAGTCAGACCGGCCGGGGTATTAGCGTAAACCCGTGCATTCTAACCAGATAGTTAAATTTCTGCATAGTTCGCACGAATGCAGCGCGGCGCAGGCTCACACGTCGTGCTCGGTCGCGAACGCTTGTCCTTCTTGTTCGAGCCATGCGCGAAACAGCACGATCAGATCGTGCCCCGCTTTTTCATCGGCGACATACGTGCAATAGCTTCGCGACGGCAAACGCGGCCCGTCGAATGGCGCAACGAGACGGCCTGACGCGAGATCGTCGGCGACGAGCGCGGTCGGGCCCATCGCGATGCCCATGCCATCGACAGCGGCCTGCAAGGTCAGATAGAAGTGATCGAAGGTGAGCACCGCCGCTGGCGTGAGCGCCGCGATGCCCGCCTGCGCGAGCCAATCCGGCCAGACGCGCGGCAAGCTCGACGTGTGCAGCAGCGTGTGCCGCCGCAAGTCTTCAGGCGTCTGCAAAGGAAGACGTTTGGACAGCGTGGGGCTGCACACCGGCAGACGTTCCTCTTCGAGAAAGCGCCGCATCACGTAACCGTAAAACGTGTCGGGGCCGCCGCGAATCACGATGTCGTATGTGTCCTTCAGGCTTTCTACCGGTTCGTTCGATGTCTCTATCCTGACTTCCACATCGGGATGACGCGCGCGAAATTGTTCGAGCCTCGGCACGAGCCAGCGCAACGTGAAGGTAGCGGGCGCATTCACGGTGAGCGTGCGCGACAGGGCCTCGGACACGCCATAGCGCGCCGTGGCCTGCGAGAGCCGATCGAAGAGCGGACCGATTTGCGCGAGATAGACGCGCGCCGCCGGGGTCAACACCACACGCCGGTTATGACGCTCGAACAGGGGCGCGCCGAGCCACGCTTCGAGCAAACGCACTTGCTGGCTGATCGCCCCGTGCGTGACATGCAGCTCGGCTGCAGCTTCCTTGAAGCTACCGAGTCGCCCAGCGGCTTCGAAAGCGCGCAACGCATTGAGTGAAGGCAATGCCGGTCTCATTCGCAAGAGCTTTTCTAACGCGACGATCCAATTTATATGGTTTGTGAGCGGCTCACAAGATAGTTATTCTAGTAACTATCCGTCATATAACCGACATAAGAAAGCATGTTCACCTACACCGGCGGTGTCGTTCTCTTGGCAGCCGTGCTCCACGCAAGCTGGAACGCGATGCTCCATGGCAACCGCGACCGGTTCCTCTCGATGACGTGGATGAGCATCGCGATCGGCGCCGTGTCCGCGATCGTCGTCTTCTATCTGCCGATGCCCGCGAAAGCCGCGTGGCCCTACATCGTCGCGTCGGGGCTCGTGCATATCGTCTACAACGTGAGCCTCGTGCGCTCGTATCGGCGCGGCGATCTCGCGCAGGCTTATCCGATCGCGCGCGGATCGTCGCCGATGCTCGTCACGCTCGGCGCGGCCATCTTCGCGCACGAGGCGATCGGCCTGCTGCATGCGCTCGGGATCGTGCTGATCTCGGGCGGCATCATCGCGCTTGCATTGCAGGGCGGCCGCGTATCGCGCGCGGGGGTGCTCGCCGCGTTGACGACGGGCGTGACCATCGCGATCTACACGGTGATCGACGGCATCGGCGTGCGTCTGTCCGATGGCGAAGCGCTCACCTACACCGCGTGGATGTTCATGTTCTATTGGTTCATGCCGATGATTTTCGTCGCGAAACGCGGGCCCGCGGCGCTATGGACGCCCGTGAAGCGAGCGCCGATGGCCGTGGGTTCGTCGCTCGCGGGCGGCCTCGTGTCGATCGCGGCTTACGGCATCGTGATCTGGGCGATGCAATCCGGCGCGATGGGCACGGTCTCCGCGTTGCGCGAAACGAGCGTCGTGTTCGCGGCGCTCATCGGGCGCGTGTTCCTTCAGGAAGCCGTCAGCGCGAGGCGCTGGCTCGCCTGCGTGGTGGTCGCGGTCGGGGCGGTTTGCCTGGGGCTCTGACCGCTCTGCGTCATTTCGTCCGTAAGGCACATCTCGCGAACTGAGGGAAAAGCCGGCCTTTGATCGGCGAATCGGGATTGCGGAAGGTTCGATAAATTGCTCATCGTGGCATTGGGCCCGATGGCGAATACCGAATCGAGAAGAACCTTGCAACCCGTACACGAATGGCACACGGCGCCTCTGCCCGCCGACGAAGCGAAGCGGCTCCAGTTGCTGCACAGTCTCGACCTGCTCGACACGCCACAGGAAGAAGTGTTCGACCGCGTAACGCGCGTCGTCGCCGAGCTGTTGCAGGTGCCGATCGCGCTGGTATCGCTCGTCGATGAACATCGGCAATGGTTCAAGTCGCGTGTCGGACTCGATGTATGCGAAACCGCGCGCGACGTGTCGTTCTGCGCGCACGCGCTTCACTCCGAACGTCTGCTGCTCGTCGAGGACGCTCACGCGGATGCGCGCTTCGCCGGCAATCCGCTCGTCAGGGGCGCGCCACACATCCGCTTCTATGCGGGCGTGCCGTTGCGCTCGTCCAGAGGTCTCGTGCTCGGCACGCTTTGCGCGATCGACACGAAGCCGCGCAAACTCACGGCAAGCACGCAGGCCGCGCTGTGCGATCTCGCGGCGACCGTCGAGCGCGAGATCGTGCAGCGCGAAGCCGCGCGCGAAACGCGTGAGATTCAGGAAGCCGACCGCCGCAAGCTGCGCCTGTCCGAGACGCGCTTTCATACGATCTTCGAACAGACGCCGACGGGCAAGGCTATCGTCGATCTGGAGGGCCGCTTCGTCGAAGTGAATCCGAAGCTGTGCGAAATCACCGGTTATAGCGCCGATGAACTCGTCACGATGACCTTTCAGCAGATCACCGACGAAGCGGATCTGTCGGCCGATCTGCAACTCGTCGCGGAACTGCTCGACGGCACGAGCAAGACGTATACGCTGGAAAAACGATATCGCCGCCGTAACGGCGAGCCGGTTTGGGTCGAGCTTTCCGTCGCGTTGATTCGCGACGAACGCGGCGAGCCGCTGCATTTCGTGAGCGTCGCGCACGACATCTCGAGCCGCAAATACAGCGAACAGGTGTTGCGCGATTATCGGCAGGAACTGGAGCGCCGCGTGCTCGAACGCACGCGCGAGCTCACCAGCAATCGCGCCGCGCTGCAGACGATCACGGACAATCTGCCCGTTCTCATCGCACACGTCGATGCTGACCTGCGCTATCGCTTCAACAATCAGGTGTATCGCGAGGTGTTCGGCGTCGAGCCTTCGGCGTTGCGTGGCAAGACTGTGCGCGACACGATCGGCGCGTCGACCTTCGAGCGCTGTCTGCCTTACTTTCGCCGCGTGCTCGCCGGCGAACGCGTGACGCACGAGGACATCGTCTATGAAGGCGCGCCGAGCCGCGTCTGGAACGCGACGTATATTCCCGAGTTTCAGCGCGAGGAAATTGCCGGTTTCTACATCATGTCGCAGGACATCACCGAGACCAAGCGGCGCGAAAATCAGATGCGCTCCGAAGTCATGCTCGACGCGCTCACGGGCCTGCCGAACCGGCGCGCGCTCGCCGAGCAACTCGCGCTTTCCGTCGATGCCGCCCGCGATGACGCCGTGCCTTTCGCGCTCTTCTTCATGGACCTCGACGGCTTCAAGAGCATCAACGATCAGCACGGTCACGACGTCGGCGACGCGCTGTTGATACAGGTGGCCGCGCGCCTGAAAAAGACGACGCGCGCGGGCGATCTCGTCTGCCGCCTCGCCGGCGATGAATTCGTGCTGCTGGCGCGCGGGATTTCGTCATCGAGTGCATGCAGCCGCATCGCGCAGGACATTTGCCGCGCGATCGGACGGCCGTTCGAACTCGGCCGCGTCGAAGCGCATCTCGGCACGAGCGTCGGCATCGCGATGTGCGCGGGCGGCTTCGACACGTCCGCCGAAGCGATGCTCGGCGACGCGGATCGCGCGATGTACGAAGCGAAGCGCAAGGGACGCAACGGCTTTCGCTTCGCATCCGTCGCGGCGGACGTCGCGCCGACGATCAACAACTATCTCGATGCCGATCGCCGCAGCGCCGTGCATCACTGACTTCCACGATATGCAATGAAGGTCCGTTTCACGAAAACGCGCGCTGCATGGCAGCATGCCGCGAGTTGCATATCGGAGAATGGGCTTTCTCATCATGGGAACCCGCAACTAGAGCATTGATTTACTTCGATAATTATTTGCTTCGCGACGTCGCGCATCGTCGCCGGCCGCGTCCCTTTCTTCGCTAACCTCTTATACAAGAGGCGCACGTTCGCCAATGCGAACCGCCCGGTGCTTTCCAATCAAGCTGGAGAAACGCGATGCAGAATGTCTATGTCGAACCGATGCCGAAGGGCCAGTGGGGACCGATCGACGGTTACGCGCTCGAATTCCCTGACGGTACGAGAATGACGCAGCAGAGTTATCGTTCAGAGCGGCTCGCCGTCGATGAAATCAAGCTGCGCGGCTATGCGCCCATGGTCGCGAAGGTACGCGTAACCGACAAGACCGTCGACGAACACTGGGAAGCCGTCGAATAAGATCGTCAGCGCGCTTCGCGTCCCGCGCGAAGCGCTTCCCTTTCCTTTCCGATCCGCGCGGGTTTTCAGTTCTTCTTCTTGCTCGGACGCCAGCTATCGTCGGCGGTCATCGCGGGCTTCACCGCCGGAGCGATGGCCGCGACCTTCTGAAATTCCTTCGTGTCGGTTTTCGCTCGTGCGACGGGCCCAGCAGGCGGCGCCGCGCGCGTCTGACGCTGCTTCGGCTCGGTCCTGGATACGCGGCCTTTCGCTGCTTCAGCGCACGCGCGCTCGGACTTGCGCGAACATGCAGAAGCCGACTTCGATACGGGTTTCGCTTTCGATGTCTTGACCGATTGCTTCGCGCCGTGCGTCGACGGTTTTTTTGCGATCGAGCGTTCGGGAATCACGCTCTGCCGCGTGCTGTCCTTGCTCGATGCCGTGACAGGAATCAGTGGCGACGCAGCTTCCGCTGACGGACGCGCAGCGGAGCGCAGCGGGCCGTCCACGATTCTGTCCGCCGAATCGATATTAATGGCGGCGATCGGCGCGGCCTTCGTCTCGATCGGACGGACCGTGCCTGCGACGGCCACAGGCAGCGTTCCCGCGCGCGGTGTCGATCCGTGCTGCTCGAAGTAAGCACGCGCGAGAAAACACGCACCGAGCACGACGGCGGCCATGACGACCGTTGCGAGTATCGAATGCGATGGACGCCCCGTCGCAAGCACGGCAGCGCCATTGGCGATGGAGGCACGCGCAGGCGCGGGTAAACGCGCTTCGTATGTTCTCGAACGCGCCGGCCATCGCACGCGGGCCACTTCGCCCTGTGGCGCGAACTGGCGCGTCACGCCTCGCGCCGCCTCGACTGCCCGCAGAGCTGTCTCCGCGCCCCTCGTCAGCACGGCCCCGTGGCGGTCGGCGCCGCAAAACGGGCACACGCTTTCTTCTACTGATGAAAGGGTTTCACATCGGGGGCAGATGACGAAATAAAGCGAGCCATCGCCTCGCTGTTCCATTGTCACACTCCATCCGAATCATTTCGGAAGGCCGATCGACAATCAGCGATCGTCCGGTCGCAGGTAATACATACGAATTACCGTAGCACACCGGGCATTGTTTCGGAAGCACAAACAACCCCTTTTGAACAGGGTCATTTGTCAGTCGAATAGCGGGTTTCCTTCGCTACGTCTAATAAATGACTAATCAGCACTCGGAACTTTACTAATGATTAATCATGCGCGCGGCAAATGCGGCGCCGTCTGTGCGATCTGGTCGAGTTCATCGCGCACTGCATCGACGACACACGCATCACGCAGAGAAACATCTGCCGCATGAATCGCTTCGAGACGCCGCCGCACGGCGCCGTACTGCGCACCCGCACGGCGATGCAATTCCGCACGCTCGCTATAGCGCAAAAAGGTCTGCAACGAGGCGAGCACGGCGGCGCTCAGACTCGTCATCCCGATCAGGACGTGCACATCCGGCGACACCGCCGTCGCTACGAGCGATAAAAACGCCGACGTGCCCGTCGCCGCCGTGATGCCGATGACCGCAAGCCCGAGCCGTCTGCCGCAGCGCGTCAGCCGGTCGGCCATCGTGTAATGACGAATCTGCGATTCGCGCGCGCGCCGGATCCACGCCAGCACGAGCGTCGACATGTCTCGGGGCGGTTGATATGAGGTTTCGGTCATGTTCTAAGCACTCTACGAACAGACTTCATCCTCCCGGCTAATCAGGACATTTACCGTCCCGATGGCGCTTGAATCATCTTCCAGCCATTGCCCGCGGGATCGCGAAAACCGGCATCGACGCTGCCGTAGCGATCGACCGGTTCCTGCGTGAACTCCACGCCGCTCGCCTTCAGCCGCTCGTAAGTCGCGCGGCAGTCCGCGACGGACAGCACGAGCGGCGGCATCGCGCCCTTTGCGACCATCGCGCGCAGCGTTTGCGCGGTCGCATCGTCGTGGATCGGCGCGCCCGGCGCGAACAGGCCGAGCTGAAACGACGGCTGATCCGGATGCTGCACCGTGAGCCATCGATACGTGCCGTTGCGCACGTCGGTATGAACGCGAAAACCGAGCTTGTCGACGTAAAACGCAAGCGCTTCGTCCTGATCGTCGACATAGATGCCCACCACGCCGATGCCCTGATTCATGTGACCTCCTTCGTTGAAGATGGCCGCACTGTACCTTTCGCACCGCGCCGCCGCTTCTCCAAAACTGCGATCGTGAGATCGGGTCGTTGCGCGGCCTTCAGCACGCACGCGGGCACGCGATCGAGCGCGTCGACGCCGGCGCGCGCTTGCACGCGCATCGCGCTCGGACTGTGGCCGGTGATATCGCGAAAGATGCGGCCGAACGTTCCGAGACTTTCCCAGCCGGTGACGAAGGCAATATCCGTGATGGCGAGCTCGGTGTCGCGCAACAGCGTGACGGCCTGCTCGATGCGCCGCGTCAGCAGATAGCGATGCGGCGGAACGCCGAACGCGCGCTTGAACGATCGCGCGAAATGCGCTTCGGAGACCCCGCTGACTTCGGCCAGACGGCTGACCGGCCAGTCCTCGTGCGAACACGCGTCCATGCGATCTTTGGCGCGCAACAGACGCCGCAACAATGCCGGATCTTGCAACGCATCGGCGGTGGCGGGTTTGCGAGTCGGCATGGCGTTCGGGGTGCGGAAAACGAGCGGCTAGTGTAGCCCGGCGCGCACAAAGAAAAACGTCGTGCAGAGGCTATCCGCACGACGCAAAAGTCGCTCATTCCCTGAGAAGAAAGAGCTAGAGGAGATGGAAAGTATCTTAGCCCGCGTCCCCGATGCGCGATGTCCCGGAAAGCGGCCGTTTTGCGGCCTAATTCGCGCAATCGGTCTTGCATCACAACAACGGCAGCGTGAGACGGATGTGTTCCGCGAACGCCGATGTCAACATCGAAGGACGCTCGCGCGCGAACTTCAGCGATATGCCGACGCCCGGCAAGGCCGGCAGCCCGGCATCCGCATTCAGCACGCACAGATCGGCGGGCACGGCGGTCTGCGTGATGACCGCGAACGCCTGCCCCGAGCGCACCAGCGCCGTGAGCCCCGCGAGACTGCTGCTCGCGTACGCGATGCGATACGCCCTGCCCGCGCGCTGCAAGGCTTCGCATGCGGCGATGTGATCGAGCGTGTCCGGATCGGAGAGCGCGAGCGGCAACGGATCGTAATGCGCGGAATCCATCCCCGGACAGCCGATCCAGACCAGTTGCTGGCGCCGGATGACCTCGCCGCCGGGTTTGTCTTCGGGAAGCGAGAGCATCGCGAGATCGAGTGCGCGCTTTTTCAGTTGCTCGGCGAGCCGGGGCGTCGGCCCGCACACGACTTCCACCAGCGCGTGCGGATGCTGACTCGAAAATTGCCGCAGCAGGCTCGGCAGGAACACGGCGGCGTAATCGTCCGGACAGCCGAAGCGGATGCTGCCCGACAAGCCTTTTCCGCACAGATCGGCCATCGCCTCGTCGTGCAGACGCAGGATGCGCTGTGCGTGAACCAGCAGGCGCTCGCCGGGATTCGTCAGCACGACGCCGCGTCCGGTGCGCTGAAAAAGCGGCTGATCGACGATATCCTCGAGCCGCTTCATCTGCTGGCTCAGCGCCGATTGCGTCCGTCCGATGCGCTCGGCCGCGCGACTCAGCGCGCGCACTTCCGCGATGACGGCAAACGAGCGCAACAACTCGATTTCCAGTGACAGGCTCAAGGTATTAGCGCCTCTTCTATCTCGCATTAGAACTATTCGATTCTATAAAACCTGAGCGTTGTCTACACTGCAGATTGTTTCCTATCCCGCCAGGAGAAGCACGGTGTCCCTGAACAACGACGCAACTTTCTGGCGCAACGCCAGACAGCACCTCATCCGCTACGGCGGCACGTTCGAGCCGATGATCATCGAGCGCGCGCAAGGCAGCTTCGTCTACGATGCCGATGGCCGCGCGATCCTCGATTTCACCTCCGGACAAATGAGCGCCGTGCTTGGCCACAGCCATCCCGAGATCGTGTCGGTGATCGGCGAATATGCGGGCAAGCTGGATCATCTCTTCAGCGGGATGCTGTCGCGTCCCGTCGTCGATCTCGCGACGCGTCTCGCCGATATCACGCCCGCCGGTCTCGATCGCGCGCTCTTGCTGAGCACCGGCGCCGAATCGAACGAGGCCGCGATCCGCATGGCGAAGCTCGTCACCGGAAAATACGAAGTCGTCGGCTTTGCGCAGTCGTGGCACGGCATGACGGGTCACGCGGCGTCCGCAACGTACAGCGCGGGGCGCAAGGGCGTCGGTCCCGCGGCGGTCGGGTCATTCGCGATTCCCGCGCCGTTCCCATATCGCGCGCGCTTCGAGCACAACGGCCGATACGACTGGCTCGCGGAACTCGACTACGCATTCGATCTCATCGACCGGCAGTCGAGCGGCAATCTCGCCGCGTTCATCGCGGAACCGATTCTGAGCTCTGGCGGCATCATCGAATTGCCGGAAGGCTACATGGCGGCGCTAAAGCGCAAGTGCGAAGAGCGCGGCATGCTGCTGATTCTCGACGAAGCGCAAACCGGCATCGGCCGGACGGGCACCATGTTCGCGTGCCAGCGCGACGGCGTCACGCCCGACATCCTCACGCTATCGAAGACGCTCGGCGCGGGCTTGCCGCTCGCGGCCGTCGTCACATCGGCGGAAATCGAAGAGAAGGCGCATGCGCTCGGCTATCTGTTCTACACGACGCACGTATCCGATCCGCTGCCCGCCGCCGTCGGCCTGCGCGTGCTGGATGTGGTCGAACGCGATGGCCTCGTCGCGCGCGCGAACGTGATGAGCGCGCGCCTGCAACGCGGCCTGCTCGATCTGATGGAGCGCTTCGACTGCATCGGCGACGTGCGCGGCCGCGGCTTGCTGCTCGGCGTGGAGATCGTCAAGGATCGCCGCACGAAGGAACCCGCCGATGGTCTCGGCGAGAAGATCACGCGCGAATGCATGAATCTCGGCCTGAGCATGAACATCGTGCAATTGCCGGGCATGGGGGGCGTGTTCCGCATCGCGCCGCCGCTGACCGTGAGCGAGGAAGAGATCGACCTCGGGCTCGATCTGCTCGGCAAGGCTATCGAGCGTTCGTTGTAGGCATCGTCAGCGCAGGCCGGCGCGCAGATCGCGCACGCCGCGTCCCAAGCGCTGACGTAAAAGCGTTCGCAAAGTCGCGCCGTCTTCGTAGCCGACTTCGGCGGCGATCGCTTCGAGATCGAGTCCGCTGCCGTGCAGAAGCGATTGCGCGCGTTCGACGCGCAAGTCCTGAAAGTACGCCAGCGGCGATTTGCCGAGCACTTCCTGGCATCGGCGCTGAAGCGAGCGCGTGCTCGTCGCCAGCGCGTTCGCCGCGTGCTGCAGCGAAAACCCTTCCTTCAGATGGTCGCGCGCCCAGCGCTCGAAACGCTGGATCAGCGGATCTGCCTGCGCGAGATGGTTCGGGATGATGTACGGCGCCTGCGACGTGCGGATATCGGCGAGCAGAAAGCGCGACACGAGCGCGGCCAGCTCGGGGCTCGACTTGCGCACGAGCCACAGCGCGAGATCGAGATGCCCCATCGCGGCGCCGGCCGTCACGCCGATATCGGTCGGCACGAGCATCCGCGATTCGTCGAGCAGAACATGCGGATAGCGTTGCCTGAAAAGCGGCGCGAGCGACCACGTCGATGTCGCCTGCCGATGATCGAGCAATCCTGCTTCCGCGAGCAGAAACGTCCCGATGCAGGACGCCCCGATCGATACGCCTTGCGCGCGCCACTTCTGCAATTGCCGCACGGCGTCCTTGACGTCGGCGCGTTCCAGTGCGGGCAGCAGCAGTTCCGGCGTCGTCGCGGCGAGCGCCGGAACGATGACCCAGTCCGGCTTCAAATCGGGCGTGACGGGTTCCACCGGAATCGCGAAGCCGTGACCCGAACGCACGCGCTTGCGCACGCCAACAGTGGATACATCGAAGCGCGGGGATCCGCCCATCGTGCGCGCGGCCAACCCGTTCGCGGCTCTGAGCGTGTCGAGCGTCACGGCGAGGCCGGTATCGAAGAGACCATCGAGAGCGAGTATCGCGATGTGCATGGCGCAAATGACCCAGAAGTTGTCATTTGCGACGATACCGATCTTTCGTCCAGGCGGCTACGTTAAACGAGGAACAAAAAAAATGCGTCGTGCCGACCAGCCTCGGCACGACGCCTTTTGCGTGAGAGCCGTCAACGTCGCATGAGGCCCATTACCAGCGTCACGAGGAAAATCACGAGGAATATGAAGAACAGGATCTTCGCGATGCCCGCCGCGCCCGCCGCGATACCGCCGAATCCGAGCGCGGCAGCGATGATCGCGATGATGAAAAAGACCAACGCGTAATACAACATGATGTTATCTCCCTCTCGTCCGAGTACGCCGCGCGCCCCATGTGCGCGGAGTTCTCTAGCGTAAGCAAGCAGTATTCCTTACCGGATGGAGCATCGTTTTCTGCCGTGCTATCCTTGGCCTCGTCCTGCATACGCCATCAAACCCGCATCACGCTGCGAGCGCGGATCACGCGTTTTTTACACTGCCGTCAAGAAGACCCGTTACCTGCCGTTAATCAAAAAAAAGGGACGTGTATTTGAAACGGCGTGTCGAACGCTCGTTCGCGCGCTGCTTCGCGTTATCGAATGGTCATGCATTACGGGCACCATTCCAGCGAAGCAATCCCTGCAAACAGGGCCATGCTCGCATGGTTGACGATCTGCGGTTCAAGGTCGATCGCTTCGCCATCTTGAGCATCAAGACATGCGCGCGGGCATCCCACCACCGAAGCACGATAAGAGACACACGTTCGGATGCCATTCCTCCGACGATTGCTTTAGGGCGCCGCGCGTGCGGGCCCATTGGACAGAATTGATGAAACCGGCAAGGAATTCGCTGCGGTCACGCGTTGGCCGATATATCGCTTATGGTGTGATCGCGGCCGCGCTCGTGACGGGCGCGGGCTTTCTGCATTGGCGCCATGAAGTGCGGACCGCGCAATCGCAGACGGCGGCGCTGACGGGCGTCGCCAATCAGATGCGCCATGACGCATCGCCGTGGACGCATCGCGAGAAAGACGCATCGGAAATGCTGACCGATATTCGCGCGAAGAATGTCGCGACGATCGGTGTGAGTCCCGACGCGATTCTCGTCTCCACGACGAAGGGCGAGAAGTATTACGTGGCCGATCATAACGGCGCGTTCTCCAACGCATTGCTGCTCGGCGATATGAAGCCCGACGCGGCCTCGCCGTATCAACTCGTATGGCTGCCCGACGCCAACGTGCGCACGGGCATTGCGCGCTGGAGCGAGATGTTCGACCGTTCGCGCGACGCGCTGAGTCTCTTGCTGCCGCTCCTGATGATCGGCGGCCTTCTCTGGTTCATGCGCCGCGAAATGCGCGGCGGCGCGCAATTGCTCGGCGAATCGCCGACGCTGCGTTTCGATGACGTCATCGGCGCGGGCGAAGCGAAAGCCGCGCTCAACGACGTGCGCGCGTGGCTCACCGAGCCCGCGCAATTCACCGGCATGGGCGTGCGCGCGCCGTGCGGCATCCTGATGACGGGCGGACCGGGCGTCGGCAAGACGCGGCTCGCGCAGGCGCTCGCGGGCGAATGCGGCGCGAACTTCATCGCGATCACGGGCAGTTATTTCAGCGCGAAGTACTACGGCGTCGGCATTCAGAAGGTGAAGCATCTGTTCGAGCTCGCGCGCAAGAATGCGCCGACCGTCATCTTCATCGACGAAGCCGATGGCCTCGGCAAGCGCACCGACACCGGCGGCGGCCCGGTCGAAGCGGAAAGCAATCGCATCATCAATCAACTGCTCGCGGAGATGGACGGCTTCGCATCGAACGAAGGCGTCATCATCGTCGCGGCGACGAATCATCCCGACAATCTCGATGAAGCGCTGCGTCGTCCCGGCCGTTTCGATCGCACGGTGCAAGTGCGTTTGCCGGGCGTCGAAGATCGCGCGGACATCCTGCGTTTCTACGCGGACAGCTTGAAGACGAAGCGCGACGACATCGACTTCGATCAGCTCGCACGTCTGACGACGGGCCTCTCGCCCGCCACGCTGTCGATGATCGTCAATCAGGCAGGACTCGTCGCGCGCAAGGCGGGCGAACGTGAAGTATCGGCGGCGCATTTCCTCGAAGCGATCAAGATCGCGCGCATCGGCGATGTGAACGGCGCGGAACGCGCGCTATCGGATGACGAACGCACGCGCATCGCGGTGCATGAAGCGGGTCACGGCCTCGTTGCGGCGCTGCTCGGCACCGGCGTGCTCGAAGAAGTGACGATCCTGCCGCGCGGCGGCGCTCTGGGCGTCGCGCTCATCACGAAGATGCAGGACAAGCATCTGTATCGCGAAACCGAATTGCGCAACGAGATTCAGGTGCTGCTCGGCGGGCGCAACGCGGAACTGCTCATGTTCAAGGAAGCATCGAGCGGCGCGGCATCGGATCTTCAGGAGGCGTCGCGCATCAGCCTCGATATGGTGTCGAAGTTCGGCTTCAACGAGGAAGGCAATCTGTTCAGCCTCGCGGCGTTGCCGCAGCAGTATGCGGGCTTGCAGCTCAAGAATTCGATCGGTCATGCGAACGCGTTGCTGCACGATCTGAGCGACGAATGCTTCGCCCTGCTGCAAGCCAACGAGCCGGTGTTGCGCGCGATCGCCGATGAATTGCTCGAATCGGAAACCGTGCCGGGCGAGACGGTTTATCGCCTGATCCGCGAGCATGCGGCGGCTGTCGCGAATGTCGAGGCGGCCAACGAAGTGCTGGCCGCCTGAGCGGTTACTTCTTCACGCGAGCCGTCGCAAATCGAACGGCGTCTCGCGCAGGCGCTTGCCGGTCAGCGTGAACACGGCATTGGCAACGGCCGGCGCAACCGACGGGCTCGACAACTCGCCTACGCCGCCAGGCTTCGCCGGATCGCCCTGCATGATGCGTATGTCGATGTCGGGCATGTCGCTCATACGCATCACGCGATACGCATCGAAATTGGTCTGCTGAACCTGGCCGTGCCGAATGTCGATGCGGTCGGCGAGTGCGTGTCCGAGTCCCCACATCAAGCCGCCGTATAGCTGCTCTTCCACACCGCCGGGCGACACCGCGAGCCCGCAGTCGGCCACGCACGTGAGCTTCTCGATCACGATACCGTCATCCTTGCGCGAGACGCGCGCGATCACCGCGACATAACTGCCGTACGCGCGATTCGTCGCAACGCCGAGCGCGGTGCCGCGCGGCAACGGCTTGCCCCAACCGGCCCGCATCGCGGCCTCGCGCAATACCGCGACATGGCGCGCGTCCTTCATATGCGCGATGCGAAAGTCCACCGCATCGCGATGTCCCTTATGCGCGGCTTCATCCATGAACGATTCGACCGCGAACACGTTCGGGATATAACTCACCGCGCGATACCAGCCCGTTGGCACGCCCGTTTCATGACGCACCCAGCCGATATCTACATTCGGCGCGCCATACGCGAACTCGAACTTGCTGATTGCTTCCGTGGTGCTGTAGTCCATGCGATCGGGACGACCGAAATAGCCCGGCTCCCATTGTTCCGGCGATGCCGGCATCACCGCGCGCAGTTGCAGCGCCGAAAGATTGCCGCGTGCATCGAGCGTGGCCTTTGCGCGATGATGACTCGCCGAGTGATAGAAGAGCGCGCGCATTTCGTCCTCGCGGCTGTTCATCAGCTTGACGGGCTTGCCGGTTTGCAACGCGAGCCATGTGACTTCGAAGAGCCAGTACTTCGATTCGCGCGCACCGAAGCTGCCGCCCGAAACCAGTTCATGCAGCACGACACGATCGGCCGGAATGCCGCCGATGACTTGCGCCGCCTCCTGCGCCGTCGACGGCACTTGCAAGCCGCCCCAATACGCAATGCCGCCCTCCTTCGACCACGCCGTCACGTTGATGGGTTCGAGCGGATTCGCGGCCTTGTACGGCATCGAATAAGACGCCTGAATCACGCGCGCGCCATGCTTGAGAATGGCATCGGCGTCGCCGTTCGTGATGGTCGGCACGACGCGCGCAGCGGGATCGTCGAGCCATGCAGCCTGGCGCGCGGGCATATCGCGGCTATCGAAGTTTTCGAACGGACTGTCTTCCCATTCGACGCGCAATGCGGCTTGTCCCTTGTGCGCGGACCAGTAGTCGTCGGCGAGAATGGCGACGCCCGCCTGATTGCCGCCGAGCACATCGGGACGTCCGGGTATCGGCAGCACTTGCCGCACGCCGGGCACGGCGAGCGCCTCTTTCGCATCGACGCTGCGCACGCGCGCGTCGATGACGGGCGCACGCGTCACGACCGCGACGAGCATGCCGGGCAAACGCACGTCGATGCCATACGCGAACGCGCCGCATACCTTCTGCGCCGCGTCGCGCTTCTTGCTCAGCTTGCCGATGTACCTGAATTGCGATGCGTCTTTCAACGGCACGTCTTTTGGCGCGGGCACGCTCGCGGCGATGACGGCAAGCGATCCATAGCTCGCACGCGCGCCGCTCGCGTTGTCGATCACGAAGCCGTTATCGGTCGAGCACGTTGACGGCGATACCTTCCATTGTTTCGCGGCGGCTTCGATCAGCATGGCACGCGCAGTCGCGCCCGCGCGCCGCAAGCGATCGTATTCCAGCGAGACGCTCGTGCTTCCGCCCGTGGAAAACACCTTCCACAAGGGATGAATGTAATCGGCATAGAAAGGATTCTCGGGCGTGATGACGTCGATGCGAAACGGATCGACATCCAGCTCTTCGGCGACGAGCGCGGCGAGCGCGGTGCGCGTGCCCGTGCCCGAATCGTGCTTGTGGACGACGAGCTTGATCGTGTCGTCGGGCAGCACGCGCACCCATGCGTTCGGCTCGAATTCGCCGTCACGCGGATGAGCATCGCCGTTCTTCGCCAACGCATCGGGCAATCGAAATCCAACGGATAGGCCCGCTGCCAGCAGCGCCGAACTCTGCTTGATGAAACGACGGCGCGCTGCGTGATGTTCGATACGCATTCAGACCTCCGCCGCCGCGCGCTTGATGGCCTTCCGGATGCGCGCATACGTTCCGCAGCGGCAGATGTTGCCGGACATCGCAGCGGCGATGGCGTCATCGCTCACGGACGGTTTGCCCTTCAGAAACGCCGCTGCCTGCATCAACTGTCCCGACTGACAATAGCCGCATTGCGGCACGTCTTCCGCAACCCACGCGCGCTGCAACGGATGCGTGCCGTCCCTGGAAAGACCTTCGATGGTCGTGATGCGCCTGCCCGCCACGGCCGCTATCGGCAGCAGGCACGAACGCACGGCCTCGCCATCGAGATGCACCGTGCATGCGCCGCAAAAGCCCCCGCCGCAGCCGAATTTCGTGCCCGTCAAACCGATGCGATCGCGCAGCACCCACAACAGCGGCATGTCTTCCGGTACATTGTCGAGCGAGTGCCGCGCGTCATTGACGACGATTTCGATCATGCGCTGTCTCCTGAATGTCGTTCGAGCTTGCGGCCATTATCGGAAGCCGTCATGCAAGAACGCCAGCGACGATTTCTTTGATCACCCGTAAGCCTGGCTAACACCCATGTTGAAGCGCTACCCTTCGATCCAGTCGATGCAGGCCTTCTTGCAGGCGGCGCGCGCCGGCAGCTTTTCGAGCGCGGCGCGTCAGTTGTCGCTCACGCATAGCGCGATCAGCCAGCAGATCCGCACGCTCGAAGAGTTCGTCGGCCAGCCGCTGTTCGTGCGCGAAGGCGCGCGCGTCGTGCTCACCGATGCCGGCGCGCTCTTCGCGAATCAGCTAGGCGATGGCTTCGAGCAGATCGATCGCGCGTTGTCGTCGGTGAAGGAGCGCGCGGTGAAGCAGTCGATTACGCTCGACGTCGATCCGGAGCTTGCGCAAAGCTGGCTCGTCGCGCGCCTGCCCGCGTTGCTCGGCGCATTGACGGACACGTCGCTGACGATGCTTTCCGCGCCACGTCATGACCGCAGCGCGTTCGAACGCGTCGATCTCGCGCTGCGTTACGGCTATGGCGAATGGGACGGCTTCGAGAACGCGCTCATCTGCGGCGACCGTCTGACGGTCATGGGCTCGCCCGCATTGTTGAGCGCGCGCGGACTCAGCGTGCCGCTCGCGCCGGAACAAGTGCTCGCGCTGCCCTTGCTCGGCTACACGAAGCGCTCGTGGATTCCGTGGCTCGCCGCGGCGGGCCTGCCGGAAGCGGAGCCGCACGCAGTCGCCGTCTTTGACAACGCTGCGGGGCTGATCGCCGCCGCGAGCGCGGGCGTCGGCGTGGGACTTGCGCGCGGCCTGCTCGCCGCCGACGCGCAACGCGACGGCAAGCTCGTCGAACTCACACGCGTCGAGATTCCGACGCACTACAACCTCTACGCCGTGTGGCCGCGCGAGAAGTCGGCACGCGTTGCGCCGCTCGTCGATGCGATACGCGAGCTCGTCGCGCAAACGGTCAACGCACGCGATCCGGACTGACGACTTCGCGCACGGTATCGAGAAACCGCGCCAGCACCGGCGACGGCGTGTCCGCGCGATAACGCGCATGAAGCGAGACTTCGGGCGCGGGCGCTGCGAGCGGCACGAATGCCACGCCGCCGCCCGACAGCTGTTGCGCCGATGCCGGCAGCAGCGCAATGCCGAGCCCTTCGCGCAACAGACATAGCAGCGTATGCAGTTCGACGACTTCCTGCTCGATGCGCGGCGTGAATCCCGCTTCGACGCAACAGTCGCGCAGAAACCGCGCGAGTTGCGATTGCAGCAGACCAAACGACAGAAAGCGCTCGGCTTCGAGATCACGCAGCGCGATATCCGCGCGTGAAGCGAGCGGATGCGCGAGCGGCAATGCGACCACGGCAGACTCGCGCAACACGACTTCGCTGACGATCTCCGGATCTTCGTGCGACACGCGAAAGAAGCACACGTCGAGCCGCCGCTCTTTCAGCGCCTGAATCTGCGCGGCGGGCGTCATCTCGTGAAGCGTCCATCTGACTTGCGGATGCTTGCGCGCGAACTCGCCGAGCGCGCGTGGAATCGGCTCGACCATCGCCGAGCTGATGACGCCGATCTCGAGACTTCCCACTTCGCCACGTCCCGCGCAACGCGTGAGATCGATCGCGCGCTCGAACTGCGCGAAGATCAGCGGCGCCTGTTCTTTCAGTGTTTTCCCTGCCTCGGTGAGTTCGACGCGATGTTGCGAGCGCAAGAAAAGCGCAGTGCCCATTTCCTCTTCAAGGATGCGGATCTGCTGACTCAGGGGCGGCTGCGAAATGTGCAGGCGCGCGGCTGCGCGGCCGAAATGGAGTTCATCGGCGAGCACCGCGAAGTACCGCAAAAGCCGCATGTCCATATCGCTAACGTATCAAGATCGTGGTCAAAAAATATTGTACAGAGCGCGCATAACTTGTGAGACTGCATCGCAAGCAGCAGTGCACGTCAGTGTGACACTCGATGCCGGCGAGGGGAAGGCGCATCAACGCGTCTTGCAAAAGGCCGCATGGGCAAGCTCGCAAGAGCTCTTGTTCCATCGACGCGCCTGCCCGCGATCCGGCAACTGGACACGCCAGTTCCCCTCAAGGAGATCGAGACCCATGATCATCGACACAAGCTGTTATCCGACCAATCTCGTCGACCTCGCCTGGCGCCATGACGGCGAACCCTTTTCGGGCGAGCGTCTGATCGAGGTGATGGACGGCCCGTACATCATCAACGGCAAGCCGCGTCGCATCGACAAGGCATTCATCCAACCGCCGCAAGGCAACACCATCTATACGTGGACCGATGGCGTGAGAAGCGGCCGCGAGTCGATCGACGACTACATGGCGTACACCGTCGAGATGACGCAGAAGTATCCCGACCGCCTGCTCGGCTGCTTTGTCTATAACCCGCGCTGCGGCCCCGAGAACGGCGCCGACGCAATCGAGTTCTACGCGAAGGAACACGGCTTCAGGATGGTGCAGTTGCAGGCCAACATGCACGCGTATCGGCCGGACCGCGCGCTCGACTGGCTGCGTCCCGCGTTGCGCAAATGCGCGGACCTCGGGCTCATCGTGAAGCTGCATACCGGCGACGGACCGTACAGCATTCCGAGCGAATGGTATCCGCTGATCCGCGAGTTTCCGTCGGTGCCGTTCATCATGGCGCACTTCGGCGTGCAGACCGGCGGCGTGTATTGCTTCGAGCCTTATCAGATGGCGCTCGATACGCCGAACGTCTATTGCGAATCGAGCTGGTGCCTGCAATCGCGCATCGTCGAATTCGCGAAGGTATTGCCGACGCACAAGATTCTCTATGGCTCCGACACGCCGCCCAACGAACCGGGCATGTGGCTGCGCCTGCTCGAAGTGCTGTGTCACGAACCGCCGCAAGGCCTCAATCTCGACGAAGACACGCTCGAGGATTATCTCGGCAACAACCTCGCGCGCATGCTCGGCATCGAACCGAGCGCGCCGCCCAAAAGCGTCGAAGAAGCGCAAGCCAATCTCGACCAATACAAAGAAGCTGACTACGCAGGAGCGCGCTGATGATCATCGATACCCATCTGCATCCGACCAATCTCGTCGACGAAGCCTGGCGGCACACGGGCGAGCCGTTCACCGGCGAACGCCTTCTCAAGATGATGGACGGTCCGTACATCATCAACGGCAAGCCGCGCCGCATCGACATGGGTTTCATCCAGCCGCCGCCGGGAAACACCGGCTATCGCGACGGCAACCGGCGCGGGCGCGAAGGCATTCGCGATTACATGTCGTATATCGCGGAGCTGACGCAGAAGTATCCCGATCGTTTCATCGGCAACTTCACGTATAACCCGCGCTGGGGTCCGGAAAACGGCGCGGCGGAACTCGAATTTCACGTCAAGGAATACGGCTTCAAGATGCTCAAGCTGCACGCGAACATGCATGGCTATCGGCCGGATCGCGCGCTCGACTGGCTGCGCCCTGCGATGAAGAAATGCGCCGAGTTGGGCGTCGTCGTGCTGATTCACACAGGCGATGGACCGTACACGATTCCCACGCAGTTCTATCCGATCATCCGCGAATTCCCGATGGTGAATTTCATCATCGGTCACTTCGGGATCCAGACGGGCGGCAATTACTCGTTCGAAGCCTTCTGGATGGCGATGGATACGCCCAACGTGTATTGCGAATCGGGCTGGTGCTATCAGTCGCGCATCGTCGAGTTCGCGCGCGAGTTGCCGCGCAACAAGATCGTGTTCGGCACCGATTCGCCGCCGAACGAGCCGGGCATGTGGCTGCGCGAACTGGAGATGCTGTGCGGTCCCGCGCCGCAAGGCATGGACCTCGATGAGGACGGTCTCGAAGACTACATGGGCAATAACATCGCGCGACTGGTGGGCATCGAGCCGACTAAACCGCCGAAGGACCTTGCCGAAGCGGAGAAACGATTGAAGGCCACGTATGTAAAGAACGACGAAGTCGCGCAGACGGCCTGATGTCATGCGGGCGCGGTCGCTCACGCGCCCTTCTTTCTCTCGACGGAGCTCACGATGGCCGATAACCTCTTTCGCGCCACGCAGGACTTTCATTGCTTTGCGCACGCATATCGCGAGCAATATCCCCACGATGTGCTGACGCTCACGCAACAGTTGTCCGCCGATCAGGACGTCAGCGCGATCGTCGCTGCGCTTGCCGCGCGCGGGAAGCATCCGATGCTCGTATGCGAGCACGTCGAAGGTATCGCAACGCCTTTGGCGACCAACTTCTTCGCATCGCGCGAGCGTATCGCCCGTCTGTTCGATGTCGATGCGCGCGGCCTCTTCGACGCCTATCAGCAACGCGCGAATGCACCGATCGCGCCGCTGCATGTCGCGCGCGGTCCCGTGCTCGATGAAGTCGTCGAAGCCGACGCGGTCGATCTCGCGCATGTGCCGATGATTCGCCACTTCGCCACCGATCGCGGCGCGTACATCACGAACGCGGTAATCGTCGCCGAAGATCCGGTGACCGGCATCGCGAACATGAGCTATCACCGTTCGATGCTTCATGCGAGGAACGCGCTCGCAACGAGCCTGCATTCGCGCGGTCATCTGTGGCGCATGTTGCAGACGGCGAAGGCGCGCGGCGACACGCTCAAGGTTGCGATGGTCATCGGCGCGCATCCGTTGTTCATGCTCGCGGCGGCATCGCGCGTGCCGTTCGGCACAGACGAGCGCGCCATCGCCGGCGGACTGTTCGGCGCACCGCTCGAACTGGTACGCACGCCGCGTTATGGCATTGGCGTGCCGGCGGCCGCGGAGTTCGTGCTCGAAGGCACGATCGATCCCGATGCGCGCGCCGATGAAGGTCCGTTCGGCGAGTTCACCGGCTATTCGTCGGACCGTTCGACCAACAACGTTATGCGCGTCGATACGATGATGCGCCGCCGCGATGCATGGCTCGTCGATGTCGTCGGTGGTCCGTATGCCGAGCATCTCACGCTCGCTCGTCTGCCGCGCGAAGCGGAAATGAGCGAGAAGCTGAAGGCGCGTTTTCCAGCGGTCACTGCGCTGCATTACCCGAACTCCGGCACGCATTTTCATTGCTATGTGGCGCTGAATCAGACGCGCGATGGCGAAGCGCGTCAGATCATGCTCGCGTTGCTGGGCTGGGATCCGTATCTCAAGCATGTCGTCGCCGTCGATGGCGATATCGACATAACCGACGACTCGCAAGTGCTCTGGGCGATCGCGGCACATGCGCAACCGCATGACGATGTGTTCATCGTCGGCGGATTGCCGGGCAGCCCGCTCGATCCTTCGTCGTCCGTCGAAGGCACCACATCGCGCATGGGCATCGACGCGACGCGCGGCTCGCAATTCGACGGCATACGTGCGCGCATCGGCGAAGATGCGATGCAACGTGCAGCCGCCATTTTGAAAGGAGCCGCACGATGAGCACGCGGCGCATCGCGGTCGGTATCAGCGGCGCATCGGGCTTCACGTACGGCGTGCGCCTTCTGGAATTGCTGCGCGAACTCGACATCGAAACGCATGTGACGATCTCGCGCAGCGCGCTTCTGACGATGCAGCAAGAGACCGAACACAAGCTCGCCGATGTCAACCCGCTCGCGAGCTTCACCTATCGATGCGATGACATGGCCGCCGCCATTTCGAGCGGTTCGTTCAGCACGCTCGGCATGATCGTCGCGCCGTGCTCGATGAAGACGCTCGCCGAAATCGCCGGCGGACTTTCATCGAGCCTCATCTCGCGCGCCGCCGACGTCACGCTCAAGGAGCGACGCCCGCTCGTGCTGCTGGCACGCGAAACGCCGTACACGCTGGCCCATCTGCGCAACATGATCGCCGTCACCGAAATGGGCGGCATCGTCGCGCCGCCGGTGCCCGCGTTCTACGCGCGCCCTGCTTCGCTCGACGAGATGATCGATCACACGCTCGGCCGCGTGCTGGATCTCTTCGGCCTCGATTGCAACGTGGTTCGACGCTGGAAGGAACATAAAGCTGACTGACTCAAAGGAGACAAGCAATGACTCACATCCATACGACTCATAACGCGTTCCAGAAGATTCCGGTCACGGTGCTGACCGGCTTTCTCGGCGCGGGCAAAACCACGCTGCTCAACTACATCCTCCGCGAAAAGCATGGACACAAGATCGCGGTGATCGAGAACGAGTTCGGCGAAGTCGGCATAGACGGCGGGCTCGTGCTCGAATCGACCGAAGAGATCTACGAGATGACGAACGGATGCGTATGCTGCGTCGGCGCAGTGCGCGAAGACCTCGTGCGCATCGTGAGGATGCTGGTGGAGCGGCCCGAGCGGCTCGATCACATCATCGTCGAGACGAGCGGGCTCGCCGATCCGTATCCTGTCGCGCAGACCTTCTTCATCGACGATCCGATTGCGCAACGCGTGACCCTCGATGCCGTCGTGACGATGGTCGATGCAAAGCATATCGCCGCGCATCTGGACGATCTCGTGCTCGACGGCCGCGACAACCAGGCGGTCGATCAGATCGTGTGCGCGGATCGTATCGTCGTCAACAAGGTGGACCTCGTGACGGCGCAGGACATCGCTTCATTGAAAGAGCGGCTGCGCGGGCTCAACGCAACGGCTGAAATCGTCGAATCGAGTTTTGCGCAGATCGATCTGCGCGCGATTCTCGGCGTGGGCGCGAATGAGTTTGCCCAGCAACTCGTCGAAGCGGACGACGATCACGATGACCACCACGACGATCATCACCACGACGAAAGCGTGAGCTCGGTAGGCATCGAAGTCGATGCCGATATCGAACTCGACGCGCTGCAAGCGTGGCTCGCCGAACTGCGCGCATCGGATGCGACGAACCTCTTTCGCATGAAGGGCATCTTCGCCGTGAAAGGACAGCCGTATCGCTACGTGCTGCAAGGCGTGCACGACATCATCGAATTGCGCGCGGCGCAGGCGTGGGGCTATGAGCCGCGTTCGAGCCGAATCGTGTTCATCGGACGCGAACTCGACCGCGCCGCGCTGACCGAGCGCTTTCATGCCTGCCTTGCGGTGCCTGTCGCGGCCTGACGAACGCAGCCGCCGATAACGATAATCAGGAGACACGTTGATGAACACCGACCAACATCCCGTCGATCGCATCCTGCCCAAGCGGCAGATGATCACGCTCGGCCTGCAACATATGCTCGTCGCTTACATCGGCGCGATTGCCGTGCCGTTGATCGTCGCATCCGCATTGAAGATGTCGCCCGCTGACACCACCGTGCTCATCAGCACGGCGCTTTTCTGCTCGGGCATCTCGACGGTGCTGCAAACCGTCGGCGTATGGAAGTTCGGCGTGCGTCTGCCTATTCTGCAAGGCGTCGCGTTCAGCAGCGTGGGACCGGTCATCGCGATCGGCCTGAGCCCCGGCGTCGGCTTCGCGGGCGTGTGCGGCGCGGTGATCGGCGCGGGCGTGTTCACGATGTTCGCCGCGCCGCTCGTCGGACGTTTGCGGCGTTTCTTTCCGCCTGTCGTGACCGGCTGCATCGTCACCGTGATCGGACTGCAGCTCTTTCCGGTCGCGTATCAATGGGCGGGCGGCGGTGAGAACGCGCGGCACTTCGGCGCGTTGCCGTTCCTTTGCGTCGCGTTGTTCGTCGCGCTCGTGATTCTCGCCGTCAACCGCTTTGCCAATGCGTTCCTGCGCAATCTGTCGGTGCTGATCGGACTTGTCGCGGGCAGCGTGCTTGCCTGCTCGCTCGGCATGGGCGACTTCGCCAACGTCGCTAACGCGCCGTGGTTCACGATGCCGTTGCCGTTTCACTTCGGCATGCCCGTGTTCTCCGTGGTGCCCGTTCTGACGATGATCGTCGTGATGGTCGTGCAGATGATCGAATCGATGGGTCTCTTCGTCGCGATCGGCGATATCGTCGACAAGAACATCAGCGAGGAAGACGCGGTGCGCGGCATGCGCGCGAATGGTCTCGCGAGCGCGATAGCCGGAATGTTCGCCGCGTTCCCGTTCATCGCATTCATGGAGAACGTGGGACTCGTGATCCTGACAGGCGTGCGCAGCCGATGGGTCGTGGCGGTGAGCGGCGTGCTGATGTGCGTCGTCGCGCTGGTGCCCAAGATCGGCGCGGTCGTCGCATCGACGCCTGCCGCTGCGCTCGGCGGCGCGGGCATCGCGATGTTCGGCGTCGTGGTCGCGGCGGGGGTGCAGACGCTCTCCAAAGTGGACTTCGAGCGCAACCGCTACAACGTGCTGATCGTCGGCTTCACGATCGCGACCGCGCTCATCCCGGTGATGGCGCCGCAAGTGTTCAAGCAGATGCCCGACTGGACGCAGCCCTTCGTGCACAGCGGCGTCGTGCTCGCGTGTCTCGTGTCGGTCGTGCTGAACGCCGTGCTCAACGGCGCACATGAGGAAGACGTCGTACCTGCGCCCAGCATGGTGCGCGAGTAAAACGTGTTGAAAGGACAAGCGTTCATGAACATCTCAAACGAAGCATTACTAATCAAACATCCCGTCGCGGTGATGAGCGGATTGTGTGGCGACGCCGCACGGCTCGGCAACGTCGATATTCGCATCCGCGATGGCGTCATCCGCGCCATCGCGCCGAATCTCGACGCACGCGACGACGAACGCGTCATCGATGCGCGCTCGTGCGTCGCCTATCCAGGCTGGGTGAACACGCATCATCACCTGTTCCAGAACCTGCTGAAAGCGGTGCCTTCAGGCATCAACGCCGATCTGCAGGAATGGCTCGCCGCGGTGCCGTATCCGCGGCTCGCTCGCTTCACGCCGGACCTCGCGCGTGTCGCTGCACGCCTCGGCATGGCCGAACTGCTTTTGTCGGGCGTGACGACGTGCGCGGATCATCACTATCTCTATCACGCGGAAGGCACCACGGAAACAGGCGATCTGCTCTTCGACGAAGCGGCGTCGTTCGGCCTGCGCTTCGTGTTGTGCCGTGGCGGCGCGTTGCAGGCGGCAGGCGATCATCCGGGCTTCTCGAAGGTCGCGTTAAAGCCCGAGACGCTCGATCAGATGCTTGCCGATATCGAACGCCTGAAGGCGCGCTATCACGATGCCCGCGCGACATCGATGCGCCGCGTCGTCGTTGCGCCGACGACGCCGACCTTCTCTCTGCCGCCCGATCTTCTGCCTGAGATCGCACGCGCGGCACGCGGCATGGGCTTGCGCATGCACACGCATCTTTCGGAGACGCAACGTTATGTCGATTTCTGCCGCGAGCGCTTCGACAAGTTGCCGGTCGAATTCGTCGCCGATCACGAATGGCTCGGACCCGATGTGTGGTTCGCGCATCTCGTGCATCTCGAAGCGAGCGAGATCGCGATGCTCGCGGAGACCGGCAGCGGCTGCTCGCATTGCCCGGTGAGCAACGCGCGGCTTGGCAGCGGCATCGCCCCCGCACCGCAAATGTCCGCGGCAGGCGTGCCGATGTCGCTCGGGGTCGATGGCGTCGCGTCGAACGAATCGGGCAGCATGATCAACGAGGCGCATTTCGCGTGGCTCGTGCATCGCGCGGCGCAGGGCGCATCGGCGACGACGATCGAGGAGACGATTCACTGGGGCAGCGCGGGCGGCGCAAGCGTGCTCGGTCTCGATGCAGTAGGCACGCTCGAAGTCGGCAAGGCGGCGGACCTCGTTCTCTATGACATCGACGATCCGCGCTTCTATGGCTATCACGATCTCGCCGTGGCGCCCGTGGCATCGGGCGAGCCGGCTCGCGTTCGCTACAACATCGTGAACGGCCGCGTGGTCGTCGATGACGGCGTGATCCCGGGCCTCGATCTCGACGCCCTGCGACACGAAGCCGCCGAGGGCGTGAAAGTGCTGTTGGCAGATTAGGGGGACATTGCCATGGTTAGGATGCGCTTTCCGCCCGACGTGGATATGCCTGCGCTATCGAGTTGGAGGAAGTTATTCCGGCTGCGCCTGTGAAGCGCGAAACGTGCGATCACACTGCGTCACCGCTCTTCTTTCGAGACCGGTATTCCGTTGGCGACATCAGAAATTGCTTTCTGAATACCTTCGAAAATCTTTCGCCATTGGTCAAACCGGTCCTGCGCGCAATCTTGTCGATCGGCAAGTCGCTTTTAATAAGCAATTCGCAACTCAAATCGAGACGCGCACGCAAAAGATATTGCGAAGGCGTCAGACCGATCTCACGCTTGAACAGCCGCAGAAAGTTACGCTCGCTCATCGCAACGGTGCGAGCCGCGTCGCCGACGGAGATGGGACGGCCGCAATTGCGCTCCAGCCAGCGCGCGGATTCCTGCGCTTTCTCGGCGAGCGTCGTCGTGCCGATGGTACTCAGCATGATTGGCAGATGCTGATCGTTGGACGAGGCCAGCCGGTCTGCCAAAGCCGTTGCGATGTCATAGCCGAGATCGCGCTTCACCAGCGCCAGCGAGTTGACGAGCGCATCGCCGCGTTCGGTCGACGTCGTGCTTTTCAATGTTCCGCCAGCCCATACGCCGCGTCCCATCGAAGCCCAGTCGCGCCGGGCGACGCCCGCGGCGGCGAGCAGCGCGTCGCCATTGCCGAGCGAACCGACCGCGCCGCTTTGCGAACACGCGATCCTCAATGACTCGAGGAGACTTTCATCCGCAGCTGCGCGCGTCACGCCAGCGCCGCCTGCAATGTATAGCGCGTCGAAGCCCTGAAAGCGCTGGCCACCTAAGCGCTCGGTCCACACACAGACCGACGATGAACAAGCTATCGCGCCACCGCGGGCGGAGACGAGACGAACGCTATAGGTCACGCCATTGCTCAGGATAGCGGATTGCAACTCGTTGGCGATATGAAGCGCCTCGGCAAGCGTTCCAGCGCCCAGAAGAGAAAATCCGTCATACAACATGATTCCTATGAGCTTTGTGCTTCTCTCTTCCGCTGCATGATAGAGACCGCTCGACTCTGCATCGCCGAAGGCTGTAACGTTCGACATGGCGTTATCTTCCTATGTTTCGGTTGCAGGTCTGCGGATCGCAGGCCGTACCGATGCCGTCGATTCCGTACTATTTCGGGAGCGTAGTTTCCTATTGCATCCGTTCTTTCCGCCATGGCGGCGAAAAGCATGGTTTTGGCCGAGATCGGCGCGTTCGGCCGCGATAACAACACGACTGTTCGATCTCTTCGGCTGTTTGAAAATAAGTGCATGAAAGTTATGGAAAGGCGCTTAATACGGAGTTCGAACTATGTCGTTTCGCGGCGCCTAAACAAAAGACCGTGTTGCGGAATGACCTATTCGGATCACCTTCATCCTCCGGGATCGAAGACTCGATGATCTCCGAAACATAACTTCTATTTCCGTCATCGCCTTGTCAAAACCGGCCTCGCGGCCTGCACAGGCGGCCCGGCCAACATCTTGCCGAATTCCGTCACGCATGAAGTCGCGATTCGTGCGAAGGCTACGCTCTGTCTTGAACCGGAACGTCAAGTGAGACTTGTTATCGAGCGGCGCTTCGGTCACCTGGACGAATGCGCCATTGCGCGGACATGCGTTGGGCACCAACTCTAATTCGGAGTGGCTCACATGAGTTTCAGCACGCGATACTCGCAATACTATGATCTTTTCTATCACGAGAAGAACTACAAGGCGGAGGCCGCGTTCGTCACCGACCTGCTCGGTCGATATGGAATAGTCAGCGGCCATCTTATGGATCTCGGTTGCGGGACAGGACGCCACGCGGCGGAGCTTGCGGCCACCGGCTTTTCGGTTTCCGGCATCGACATGAGTTTCGACATGCTCGCACGCGCCGATGCGAGACGGACTTCACTGCCGGGCACGGTGGCGAAGAGACTGAAGTTTCAGCAGGGCGATGCGCGAAGCGTCCGCACCGAAGAGCTATATGACGCGGTCGTCTCGCTGTTTCATGTCGCAAGCTATCAGACGACGAACGCCGATTTCATGGCGATGTGCCACACCGCAGCGACTCATCTGCCGCGCTCAGGACTCTTTCTGTTCGATTGCTGGTACGGTCCCGCCGTGCTGGCCGACCCGCCCAAGGTTCGCATCAAGCGCGCCACGAGCGATGAAACCGCGGTAATCCGCATCGCCGAACCGCTGATGCGTCCTCATGAGAATACCGTCACCGTCAACTACACCATCATGATGACGGACGGAAAGACGCAATGCGTCGAAACCGTTCTCGAGACGCACGTCATGCGTTATATGTTCAAGCCTGAAGTCGAGTTGATGCTGGATCTCAGCGGCTTCGAAGTGCTCGACAGCGTGAGATGGATGGGCGGCGAACTTAGCGCCGCCGATCTGTCGGCGACCTTCGTCGCGAGAAAGAGATGATGCCTGCATCGCGCACGCCGGGCGCGATGCTTACGCTTCAGTAAGCGTTGGCCCCGCGCAGACCCTTGAACACCGTCGCGGCAATGATCCGCATATCGAGTGCGAAAGTCCAATTTCCCAAATAGTACAAATCATGGGCCACGCGCGCCTCCATCTTTTCGATCCGGTCCGTTTCCCCACGAAAGCCATTGACCTGCGCCCATCCGGTGATGCCCGGTTTGATGCGGTAACGATGGATATAACCTTGCACGACTTTCTGGTAGAGATCGTCATGTTCGAGCGCATGTGGACGCGGTCCCACGACCGACATGTCGCCGAGCAGGACGTTGAAGAATTGCGGCAGCTCGTCGAGACTCGTGCGCCGGAGAAACGCACCGACACGCGTCACGCGCGGATCATTGCGCGTAGCCTGTTTCAGCATGCCGGACTGTTCGATATGCAGGCGCATCGACCTGAACTTGTAGATGGTGAATTCGCGTCCGTCTGCGCCCTTGCGCCGCTGTCTGAAGAATACGGGCCCGGGCGAACTAAGCTTGACCGCGATTGCGATAACGATCAGAAGCGGCGCGACCGCGATGAGCGCCGCGAGCGCGAACAGCCGGTCGAAAACATCCTTCTGCAATAGCGCTCTTTGCGAAAGCGGCGAAGCGACGAGATTGATCGCCGCCACCCCGAGCAAATCGCTCACCCCGCTTTCGAAGAGGGCCAGGCTGCGCACGTCGGGAATGAATCGCACGTTGACGAGATCGTCGCGAAACTCATTCACGAACCGCAGAATGGCTTTCTCCTGCGATAGCGGCAATGCAAGCCAGACTTCATGCACATGCTGCTCGCGAGCGTGGCGCACGAAGGTGTCAAAATCTTCGAAGACCGGCACTGTTGAAGTTATCGGCAATTCGGGCGATGCGTTGAATACCGCGACCGTACGAAAACCCGAATGGCTCGCGCGCTCGATTCTTTTCATGATCGACTCGCAATGCCGCCCGCAACCGACGACCGCCACGTCATGAAAGTTCATCCCGGCGTGACGCATGCGCGCGAGCACCGCATGCGTGACGAGACGGCCCACGATCATCAGCGCGCCCGACATCGCAGTCCAGTACGCGAACCAGAGGCGCGAGACATCATCGAGCCGATGCAGCGAGAACATCAGCACGAGGACGCACGCCTGCACCACCAGCCATGAGAGCGACACGCGGCTCGTCAGCACGAGCTTGCTGCGCCCGCGCCACGACTCGTACACGCCGAAGCCCGGAAACAATACGAGCGAAAACGCCGCAGCAAAGGCCACGAACGGCACGTAATAGCCCGGTTCGGCGATGTTGTCGAACCTGATCCGCGATGCAACGGTGGCCCCTCCGACGACCATCGCGACATCGAAGAGCCTTGCCAGCAATCCTTGAATATCGCGCATGTCATGCCCCGCCTTCGTGAGCTTTGTCGATAACATCAGATACGGCCATAGCAGTCATCCAGCCGCACGATATCGTCTTCGCCGAGATACGAACCCGATTGAACTTCGATGATCTCGAGCTGCAGCTTGCCCGGATTTTCCAGCCTATGCCGGACGCCGAGCGGAATGTAGGTCGATTCATTTTCCGACAACAGAAACTGATCGTCCCCGCGCGTGACGAGCGCGGTGCCGCGCACGACGACCCAATGCTCCGCACGATGATGGTGCATCTGGAGCGAAAGTCGTGCGCCAGGCGCCACGACGATGCGCTTGACCTGGAAACGCTCGCCATGTTCGATCGAATCGTAAAAGCCCCACGGACGACGAACCTTGCGATGCGTTTCGGCCTCGGGCGCATGCTGTTCGCGGATGCGCGCGACAAGGCGCTTGATGTCCTGCGCGTGCGAGCGATCGGCGACCAGCACGGCATCGTCGGTATCGACGACAACGACGTTCGACGTGCCGACGCACGCGACGAGCCGTCCGCCATCGGAGCGCGCGTAGCTCGACGTCGCGCCTTCGAAGACCACGCGGCCGCTTCCGACATTGCCCAAGCCGTCCTTTTCCATGGCCTCCCATACTGCGTCCCACGATCCCAGGTCTGACCATCCCGCCGACAGCGGCACGACTACGCCGTTGCAAGGCGAGCCAGCGTCGCCGATATGCTCCATCACCGCGTAATCGATCGAATCGGAAGGCACACGGCCGAACTGATTCGGACACGGACGAAAGAAATGGCCATCGGCTTTGCCGTCTTTCAGTGCCGCCGTGCATGTCGCATGCATATCGGCATTGAGATGCGCCAGGGCATCGAGCCACACGCTCGCGCGAACGACAAAGATGCCGCTGTTCCACCAGTATGTTTGTGCAGCGAGGTATTGCGCGGCGAGTTCGGCGGCAGGCTTTTCTACGAAGCGGTCGATAAGATGAGCACCCTTCTCCAGCGCTTCGCCGAGACGAATATAGCCGAAGCCGGTATCGGGACGCGTCGGCGGAACCCCTAACGTCACGATCATTCCGCTATCGGCGTAGTCCGCGGCGATCGATATCGCTTCATGCAGCGCGCCAAGATCGGCGATCGAATGATCGGAAGGCATCGCGACGAGAATCGCGTCTTCGTTTCTTTCGACGGCCGCAAGCGCCGCGAGCGTCAGTGCGGGCGCAGTATCACGACGCGCGGGCTCGACAATGATCCGCGCATCGACGCCGCATAACCGCACTTGTTCCTCGGTCGTGAAACGATGCTCTTCGCCACACACGATGATCGGATGCATATCGACGTCGAAGTCGCCGGAGAATCCGTCCATTCGTAACACGGTAGCCTGAAGCAGCGAGTCACGTCCGACCACGCCGATCAGTTGCTTCGGAAACTGCTCGCGCGACATCGGCCAGAGGCGCGTGCCCGATCCTCCCGCGAGTATGACCGGCACAATGCGACGGCAAGACTGCATATGCGGCGCTAGCGCGTTGGCCATCGACATCGAGTCGGTCGAACGCATTGCATTCTCCATGGCTGCACTGCGTGGTGTTACGACCCATCATCGATGTGACTGATGACGGTCATATGAAGCAGGCAATGTCCGCGAGCATGGCTTGCGGAGTTTCTAGACATACTCGGCCATCATGTTCCGGACCGCGGCCACCGCTTGATCCTGCTGCGCTTCGGTTAGTGCAAGTCCGCTCGGCAAATAGAAACCGCGCCGGCTCATGCGCTCGGCGACCGGATAACTTTCGCCCTCGAATAACCCTTGCTTGCGAAATACAGGCTGCTCGTGCATGGGCCAGAAGAATGGCCGCGCGCTAACGCCGGCATCGGCGAGTATTGCGCGTGCTTCGTCCGCGCCGATGGGCAGGCGATCATCCAGCACCACGCCGAACACCCAATAGATGTTCTCGGCATAGGAACACGCAACAGGAGCAAGTTCCAGGCCCCTTACATCATGCAAAAGCCCTTCGTAACGCCGCCCCAGTGCGCGCTTTCTCGCGATGCGTTCATCGAGCTTCTCGAACTGCGCAAGCCCGACCGCAGCCTGAAGACTGCTCATACGATAATTCCAGCCTAGCTCCTCATGCACGAACCGCCTCTCGGGCTTGAAGCAAAGATTTCGCAAACTCCTTGCGCGCGCCGCCAGTGCATCGTCGTCGCAGAGAATCATGCCGCCTTCGCCCGTCGTAATGTGCTTGTTCGCGTAGAAGCTGAAGCAGGAGATATCGCCGAAGCTGCCGCATTGCTTTCCTTCATAGGTGAGCCCGATAGCCTGCGCCGCGTCTTCGATCACAGCCAGGCCGTACTTCTTCGCGAGGTCCAGCACCGGCTTCATGTCGACCGGCAAGCCGAAGGTATGTACGGCCATGATCGCGCGCGTGCGGCTCGTGATGGCCGCTTCGATTTTCGCTACGTCCATGTTCCATGTATCCGCATTCGAATCGACGAGCCGCAGTCGCGCGCCGGTTCGAACGATCGCCGATGCACAGGAGATGATCGTGTGCGTCGGGATGATGACTTCATCGTCCGGCTCGAAACTCAGTGCAGCGGCGGCGACGTCGAGCGCCGCGCTTCCGTTTGCGACGGCGATCGCATGCTTGCGGCCTACATATGCAGCCATTGCGCGTTCGAAGCGCTCGACGAATACGCCGTCCGACGAGATCCAGCCGCTTTCGATGCATTCGTTCAGGTATGTCCTCTCGTTTCCCTCGAGCAGGGGTTCGTTTACTGGAATCATCAGGTCCCTCTCCTGGTGTCAAGATCGATGCTTGATGGCTCGTCTGAGCCGGTCCGTTCAAGGACGAATCGATCCCGTAACGGCCTGCATGCGTTCACGCAGCATAGGATTGGGGAAAGCCGCGCCAGGCGGGGTGGCCGAATCTGCCATGACGTTGGCTGAGGCGGGTCTCGCGGGTAATGAGCCGTCCATGGCGCATAGATGGCGGCCGCGTCATCGATGACGAGAGAGCCCGGTCGCGACAATACCTTGCCAACGTCCGCCACAAGCTGATGATTGACCGAATGCCTCGCTAATCTGGCAATCGCACATCGGGCCTCACGTTCCGATCAACGCACATCAATGGACGATTGAGCACCAACATGAATAAAGGCTCTCGGATATTTATTGCCGGGCATAAGGGCATGGTCGGCTCGGCCCTTCTCCGGCATCTCGCCAGTCGCGGCTATCACCATTTGGTTACCCGTTCCAGACAGGAACTCGACTTGCTCGATCAGCGCGCTGTGGCCGATTTCTTTGCGCACGAGCGCATCGATGTCGTGCTGCTCGCCGCTGCGAAGGTCGGCGGCATACACGCCAACTCCACTCAACCGGCCTCGTTTCTCTATGAGAATCTCGTCATCGAAACGAATGTCATCCACGCGGCCTTCAAGAAGCGCACGCCCGAGCTGGTCTTCTTCGGTTCGTCGTGCATCTACCCGAAGTATTGCCCTCAACCCATCAAGGAAGAATATCTGCTGACGAGCGCCTTCGAGCAGACCAACGAGGCATATGCAATCGCCAAGATTGCGGGGCTCAAGCTGTGTGAGGCATATAACCGCCAGCATGGGATGCGGTATATCTCGGTGATGCCTACGAACTTGTACGGTCCGAACGATAACTATGATCTGCAGAACGGGCACGTTCTGGCCGCGCTGATCCGAAAGGCACACGAAGCGAAGCTGAACGGACTCCAATCGATCTCGGTCTGGGGATCGGGCTCGCCGAAACGGGAATTCCTGCACGTCGACGATCTGGCGTCGGCGGTATTCGCGTTGCTCGACAGCCATAATGCGGAGGGCATGTTCAATATCGGATGTGGACGCGACATAGCAATCGCGGACCTCGCCCGCCTCGTCTGCGACGTCGTAGGCTTTCAGGGCTCACTGGAATTCGATACCTCGAAACCGGATGGCACGCCGAGGAAATTGCTGGATGTATCCAGGCTATCCGCTTTGGGCTGGACGCCCACGATCTCGCTCAGAGAAGGCATCGCGGCCACTTATGCCGACTTCACGAAGAACGCACAGCGCACCGGGTACGTCGACGCGTGACGCTGGTATTCACGCGAACATAATCAACAGGAATCGAACATGTTTCGCATGGTGGTGGATCAATTGAGGAAACTCCGTCGTAGTGAAACATTCAAGTACTCGCTTGCCGCGCCCAGCCGCGCGATGTTGTTTGCACGGCAGCGGCAGAATCACGGTGTGTTTTCGATCGAGATCAGGGAAAACTGCGGCTTCTTCGCGATCATGCAAATGGTTCTCTTCATCCTTATGCACTGTGAAGAGAACCGCCTGACTCCGCGAATTTCGGCGCGAGGCGGCCTGTACGGCGATGTGAAAGGAACGATCGACTGGTTTTCGGCGCTCTTCGAAAGCGTCCGGCCGGAGAACGGGCACGCCACGTCGCATAAGGTTCGGACATCCACCGTGCGCGATCCGGTTCAACTGGGTTTCCGGCAACGGTATGACGCAGCGCTTCGTCTGCGAAGCGCGAGCGATCTGTTCCGCTCGTATTACCGGCCCGCGGCGCACATCCGCGAAGAAGTCGAATCGACCTGCGCAAGACTCGGGATCAGCGCCTCCACGTTGGGCGTGCACTTCAGAGGCACTGACAAGAAATTTGAAGCGGTGACGCTTCCGTGGGTCGATTTCTGCCGGCTTGTCGATAAGACGCTCATGCTCAACCCGCAATTGACCAACATATTTGTTTCCAGCGACGAGCCGGCTTTCATCGAATTCTTCAGTGCGTGGCCGTTCGAGCGTCCGATCAATGTCGCGCCCGCGAAACTGTTATCCAACGGCGATAAGCCAGTGCACTTCAGCGGTCATCCCGGGCTGGAGATCGGACGAGAAGCGCTGGTATCGAGTCTGCTGCTTTCGAACTGCGGCCATCTTGTGAAGATGCCGTCCTACCTGTCGGCCTGGTCAAAAATATTCAATCCTGACTTGCCAGTGACATTGGCTGCGCCGCCAAAATCCAGAGAGTTCTGGTTTCCCGACAGTCAGATCTGGATTGGGCAAGAGCAGAACATGAGCGGCGTCCCCGCCTGAAGCACTCACCGTTCTCTAAACCGGCGAGAGGTTACTTTCGACGTGCCATACCGCTATAGAGCGGCCTCGCCGTGCGCGGCTCGGCGCGTCTGTTCTCTCGCGATGTGAGGAGCACGGACACGAGTTGAAACGTGACGAGAACGGGCACCACGTAAGCGACCGCGACCATCAATGACCCGCGCAGGACGAACACAACGTAGAACGACAGATAGCATCCCAGCGCTCGCCGAAGCGGTATCGGCGATTCGACCAACGCGTCGGCGCGGCGCGAGAAATAACCCAGTAAGAAACCATAAGCTACGACGCCCGCCCACGAAAAATCGAAATAGCCTTCGGCAGGCAACGGCGCGGAAAGGTTTAGAAACCACATGCTGTAATTTCGCTGCAGATATTCGCCCACCAGAATTGCGGTCGCAAGAGGCTTGTCGGGCCAGACAGTGTGTGGAACGAAAAACAACAGGGAGCCCGCGAGCTGCCTGCCCGCATTGATTCCTTCCCGACTCACCATTTCCACAATGGCTTCCGTATTGGCCCACGCGTCATAGGTCGTGGATGCGAAGTGCTCCTCGAAGAAGCTCTCTATCGTGGCCCAAGAAAGCGGCCACTTATCGATTCTGCTGTTCGTGAACAACTCGGAAAAAGGAAAAAACAGTCCGCTCAAAACGAAGATTGCCCAGAACACTCGGGATGGACTCTTGAGGTGCCGCTGAAACGCCAATGCGAGCAGCGTCAGATAGATGGGACCGAGTGCGTTTCGCTTTTCCGTCAGCGGATTCTGGCAAATGAGTAGCAAGACGAACGCGAAAAGCGCGAGCGCAATCCACACCAGTCCGATTCGACGAGGACGATGCAACACGATAAGAATGAACACGGGCACGATCAGAAAGAAAAGCACCTTCGCGCGAATCATGTCCAAAGGGGTGACGTCGATTCCATCCAGATCGCCGGCCTGCAGTTGGCTGGCAAAATTGAATGCGCTCATCGCAGCCACGACGCAGATCGCCAGAGCCGGAATAAGCGCCGCATAACGGATCGTCAATGGTTCCGAAGCGCGGGCCGTCGACGCTTGAATCGTGCGCGGAAGAAGATGTCGCGCGCCAAGGTAAGTGACAATGAAAACGATAAATATGAGATTCGCATGCAGCGCCGAAGTGTCGTCGAAGGGCATCGTATTCACGAGCACTTGCGCGTCATGCGCCAACTGAAGAGCCGGTGCGAGTATCAGGAAAGTTATCTCGAACACCACGACAGATGCGTCCGCAAACGACGGCTTGCTGTCGAACAAGTGCATGCCGAGGTGAAAGAGGACCACGCCAAGCAAGAGAACGTGAGACACGAGCATCAGCGGGCTATGCCCGGGACTCATCCCCAGGGTATAGAACTCGGCCGCGAACAGGAAGATACCCAATGCAAGATATGAAACCACGTTCGCCGGGCTTTTCATGTGGCCGCCATGTCGTTTGTTGAGCGCGCTACTGGCTGCATACCAGACTTACGGGCGAGCGCGCCGATCCTCCGCCGATGTATAACGGGTCCTGCGCCGCGCCTACCGAGACGATCGATGTGGTCGACGTTACCTGTGCGACTGTGGCTCCATTGCGGATAATGGCGAAGCTCGGTACGCCGGAGACCGCCGGAACACGGAATACGTTCAAGCCCGCCACGCCATTCGACGTGTGGTCCGTTCCGCCGGAGGTTATCCGCAAGACAGCGGGCGCGGTCAGGAAGGCGACCATTTCGATGTCGTTGACGACTGAGCCCACGCCTTCTTCGACCATCGCGGTCTCCGGCGTCGAAGACCGGCCCGGCGTAAAGATCTGCCTGCGATGAAAGTAGAGAATGCTATCCCGAACGATCGGCGGCGGATTTCCGGTCTTGGCCCATTCGATGTAGTAAGCCGCGAGATCATAGAAGGCATACTGCGTACCCACAGAGGGCGAGACGTGAGTCGATTCCGAGTAGTCGTTCCAGGTGACGAGCTGCACGTAGGCTGGATCTCGCGACGTCACCTGAGACCACTGCGCCCGAAAGAGTGCGGAATTCTGCGCTTCCCAGAACACCGAGTCTTTTGGCCGTGAATCCTGAGGCGCGACGGGCGTCATGATATCTGCACCGAACGATTCGAGATTTGTAAGCGCCTGATCTTCCCAACCGCCTTTATCGGTCGATTCCGGCACCGTTCGAACGCCCCAGAACGAAAAGGAATTCGTGATTGTGCGAAAGTCGGCGGATTTGGCGGGATCGAGGAGAATGGGAATCAACGTGACGTTCACGCCTGCAGCCGCAGCTCCGCGAATCACATCCGACCAGAAATTCTGGCTGACGTTCTCCGCGTAGAACGGCGCAATTGCAAGGCTTCCGTCGGCCATTCGATACGCGTTCTTCTGCCCTGCAATGACACGTATGGCCGCGACCATATCCGACACACTGACACCATCGAGCGCCGCCATATCCGGTTCGGCCAGAATCTTGAAGTCGGGCGCGACATGCTGTGCAACGGAATAGACCCGCATCACGTCGTCCCATAGCGAGCCGCTGTTGATTTGCAGAAGGTCTACGCCGAAGCCGTCTATGTCAATCTTCCTCGCGCGCAGTATCTCCACGGCCAGGGCGCGCTGCTTATAGACGTTAGTGGTGTAACGGGCCAAAGGTAAGGGCCGGTCGCGCAGATAGCCGCCAACGCTCGCGTATTTGCTTCCTTCACCGGAGCGATTCAGATACTCCGTGCAATAGTAATCGGAACGTGCCGGAAGGTTATCGATAGAGAGAGGAAATGGAGTGAAGTAATGAGCAAATACAATAGGTCGACGCCCGGTTCCTATGAGCGCAGTGCTTATCGTGAAAGGCAATGCCGATGCCGGTGATTCCGTATCAACGATCGACTGTGCGTTTTTCTGCAAGGCGGTCCATTGGGCGCTGGTAAGATCGGCGGCGCGCGTCGAAGTCGACGCCACGGAGACCACCGAGGCCAGCGCAAAGACCGCTACAGCGCGACGGGATCCGTCATGACACCCGCGGGCTGCGGCGGCCCGGCCGACGCTACACATTTGCAGATCGTTCATGTCTCGTGAAGTCCCGATGGACGAGGCGCGATGCCGTCGCGAATCGCGTCGCGTTGCGTGGTCAGTGAAGCGCCGCCGAAGGCGCTCGGCGAAGCGCGCGAGTTGCCGGCCGTCGAAGACGACTCGGCGCCGACGACGGGGGCGGCTGTCAGCGCGTTATGTTTTCTGCGGCCCAGGGTATTAAGCACGGCCCCGGTTACCCGAACGCCGATCGATTCGAACGCGTCGACGCAAGCTGTCAGATCGGCGATTCTCGATAAATTCGCTCGCGCGACAATGAACACACAACCCGCCTGCCGCGCCATGACGAGCGTCTCGGCCGCGCTGAGCACCGGCGCAGCGTCAAGGATGACGAACTGGTAACGCTCGCCAACCGATGTCAGCGATTTTCGTAGTGTATCCCTCGAAAGGCTGGAAGGTACTCCGTCCGTTCGCACTCCGCTCGGCAATAAGTCGAAGTCACCTTCGGAGCCGATTCGAACGACCTCGTCGAACGTGCTGCGTCCGGAGATAACATCCGATAGCCCGGGCGCAGATCCGGCGTTTCGCCTCTTGGATAAGCGTCCCGCGCGCGCGTCGGCATCGATCAAGAGCACGCGCGCGCCGCTCTGAGCAAGTTGAGCCGCGACTTGCTCCGCTACGAATGATGTTCCCGTCCACGCATTGACCCCGCTAAAAACCGCAATGCGAGAACCGGACTCGAGCATCTTATGCTCGAAGATGGCAGAAAATCGACGCAGGCTCTCGATCGACGGCGCTCTGGATGTGGTATTCGCGCCTGCACGAGCAACGTCGATACCTTGGCGATACGATGCGGCCCCTGCTACGTTTCCGAACGCGCCACTCACAAACACAGGCAAACCCGTGCGCCGCTCGATATCATCGGGACCGTCGATTTTGCCCGACCATGCTTTTCTCGCGAGCGCGAGCAGAATTCCCAGAAAAGCGCCGCCAACAATTCCGAGCACAACAATGAGCAATCGCCGTGGCTTTATCGGATCTTCAGGAAGCGTGGCGTCGTCGATCAGTCGTACTTCATTCACCCGGCCGGCCTTGATGAAGCGTAACTGCTGCATGTTCGCCAGCAAGCCTGCGTAGAGTTGATTGTTGACGCTGATATCGCGTGAAAGCCGAAGCGCCTGTTGCTCGAGTTCCGGCAACATTCGCGCTTCGGCTTCCAATTGCGTGGCACGCGCGCTCAGTGTAGTGATTTGCCGATCCACCGCAAGCACCGTGCTGTCGTCTTTCGTGAACCTTCGCAGAAGTTCCTGCCGTTGCACTTGGAGATCCGTCATCTTGGCCTGCACGTCGGCCAGCTGTCTGATGACGACGTTCGCTTGCTCGCTAAGATTGACTGAGCCCGTCTCGTTCTTGAACCGGCTGAACCGGTCCTCCGATTTCTCTATCTGACCCTTCAGTATCGGCAGTTCCGTGCTCAACGCCTCCATCGATTTCTGTGCGTCGGCGCTTCTTCTCGCCTCTTCACTCGCGACATAGGTCGTGCCGATTGCATGAAGTATGTTTCGAATGAAAACCGGATCGGTGCCTTCCAGGGATGCGCTAACGATATTCGATTCTTTCCCTCGCTCCGTGACGCTCAGTCTTTCCTGAAGCTTTTCGACCACTGCCGATCGCGATAGCCGCCGAAGATCGAAAACCTGACCGGCACCTCCAGGAAGCGCATCGATCTTCAACGCGATCGCACCGCGCTTCGTCTCGAAGTTTTCCAATGTCGATACGTTGCCCTTAAAAGTCTCCCCGTCGGGGGTTAAAAGACGATAGTGTCCGTTGCCTTCCGACACTACTTCCAGTGCCTTCTTGCGCAGGCTTTCGGGCACTTCTGCAATCGAAGCCAAACCCGGTTGAACGCCGCCTACCTCGGCCTCGCCGGTGATTCTGCGCCACGCGGCGCCTAACTTCGATTGCGCGCGAGTCCAGATATCGCGACGCGGAGTGAGCGAGATGTCCAAATGCATCGGTGCGATAGCTGATTCCAGCACGCTGCGCGACGTGATCTTCTGGACTTCGGCTGCAGCGCGAGGCTTCACCGCGAACAGTGACGACACATCTTCGAGCGAGCTTCTGCCCGACGATTCGGGAGGCTCCTGAACCTGCAGCAATATGCTTGTTTGATAGATCGGCGTTGCGAGGATCGCGTACTCGCACGCGACGCTGCCAACGATTACGGTCGTCCCGACGATAACCTTATAGTTGCGCTTCAGAAACCGTATATACGATTCCGTGACCGTTTCCGCGCTATCGCCACGTGGCAAGGCAACGTCGTCTGCGAAGTCCTTAGTCATCTGTAGCGCTCCGGCAATCGTCAGAAAGGAATGCTCGTATAGCCGATCCAATACTCCACCCGCTCCGACAGCCTTGAATGTAGCCAGCCCGCCGCTGCGCCGGCTTGCTTGACCGAATGTGGCAAGACATTGGCGCGAACGGCATCGTGGTTGAAGACGTTACTGCGCTTTCCTGCCGGTCGTTCGCTTATGCGGAAGTCGCACCTTTGTCGTCGAACACGCTCAGATGCGCGAATATGCGCTTTCTGAACAGGAACAGGTACACGCAGTAGTCAGACACCAGGCTTGCGATCACCGTCGACCACACCACCCAGGCGACTTCATGGAATGTGGACACGAGCCAGAATTTGAGCGACAAGGCGAGCGCACAACTCACACACACCGCGACCAGTTGTGATTTCAGCTCGCCGACGCCGTTTAGAAAGATGCCGAACGCATTGCCGAACGCATCGACTACCGACATGACCGCAACCGCGCAGAGCAGCGCGACGGGAATACTAAGGTGGTTGCCGACCCACTTGCTCAGAAGCCACGAGGAGGCGGCGAATATCGATCCGCTGGTCACGATGGCGATAGCACCGGTGCCGAGCATCGACAGCTTTAACGTCATCGACAGGAAATTCGTGTCGCCCCTCGCCTTCGCATCGGCATAGAGGCCCCACAGCGGCACCGTCAGCATCGAGATCCCGACAGTAAGGAACTGGAACAGACGCTGTGCGACGGCGAGCTTCGCGACTTCCGTCACGCCCAATAACTTTGCGACGATGAGCGCGTCGAAGCCGCTTGCGCACATGACGCCGACCTGCAGTCCGAAAAACAACGATCCCATGCTGAGGATCTTCTTCGAATCAGTCCACATCGTCGAGTGCGTCCCACCCGAAATCAAGCCGAGCAATCCTTGTCGATTCAATCGCACAACGAGACACGACGACATGCAGATCTGAATGCCATAGGTGACGAACAAGAGCCACGGAATGGATGCTTGACGCAGACAACACCAATACAAGAGCGGCAGCGATATCAGATAACCGATCGAGCTGACGATATGCTGTTCCCAGCCTCTTTGAAGGCCATGACATACACGCTTCACTCCACCGAGAGGAATGTTCAGGCAGGTTAGAACGAGAAAGAGCGTCGCGGCCACCAGCGTTTCATCAGCGGCGTCAGCGCTATGGCCGAAGACGAGGCGCAAGTCGAATATGTGGAGCGCAGCGTACAAACAGATTCCGCAAATCGCGCCGACAGTGCCGAGCAGCCATACCCCATGTGTGATCAGCTCACGAATGCGCCGAGCATCTTCATTCGCTCGCGCCCCTGCAACGAGATTGAGAAGCGCATTGCCTATGCCGAAGTCGAGCATGGCGAGCGTTGCAGCGAGACTCGAGAACGTCATCCATACGCCGAAACGTTGTTGCCCCAGATACGGCAGCGTCCACGAGACGGATGCAATCAGGACAATGAACGCCAGGCCGGAACTGCAGACGTTGCACGCGATCGTAAGCGCAGCTCGCCGATATCGATCCCTGTCGCGTCCTTCCGATCTGCCGACGCCGAATGGCAACATTTCGAACAGACGCGAGGACATCGCGAAGAGGGCACGGCGCGAGGCGGCCAAAGGTGGTGGCATCGCTCAGGCTCTGTCGAGCATCGCAAGCACGCATTCGATCTTCGTCACGTCCATGCCTCTCCCCGGTGGTTTCACGCCCGACGCGATCCTGCGGAAATTGGCTGCTCGCGGCACACGTTGACCCGTGAACTACCTTCGCACGTGCACGAAGCATAGGAGCGCACGCCTGGCCGATGACGGAGTTGACGGAATATGCCATGAGGTTGGCCGAATCGGGTCGATGTGTCGGGAGAGCGCTCACACCTCGCCCTGTCTCGGCCAATTCCTTGCCGACATCCGCCTTGCATCGGTCAATGAGCTGTGCGCGACTAGTATGGCCTGTTGACGATCCACCGCGTGCCGTGTCGGCTTGACACGCGACTTACGACCGGAGAATCAAATGGCAAGCTTGCCTTTCGACGCCGCAGAATCAGGCCTCAATGAAGAGGCGATCGAGCACTCGTCGCCTGACATTTCCGCTCGAGCTGGCTTATCGTGGAGCCAGACGGAGAAGGCGCTCTTCACTCGCGAATTCCTTTCGGTCAATCCCGAACAGGTAGTCGCAGAGCTGAATCAAAAAGGATACTTTGCGTTTCCTTCCGCCCTTGCACCAGCGGCCATCGAACGCATAGAACATGATTCGACTGCAACGAAGCTGGGCCTGAACGTCAACAAGGTCGCCGGTGTATTCTGGGAGAAGCAATACTATCTGACGAACCTGCTCGCCGTGTCGAAGACCTTCTACGACTTCGCGACCTCATCATTTGTTTTCAGGGTCTGCGAAGGATATCTGGGCGACAAGTTCAGACTCAAGGCGCTGAGATACTACGAAACGTACGGCGGGCACCACATGCAGTGGCATACCGACAACAAGACCGACAAAGCCTTCGCTCATATTCCCGGAATCATCTTTATCTTCTATGTCTCCGATGTCGACGACGGCGAGTTCCAGTACATCGAGGGCTCGCATCTCTGGTCCGGGGAGAAGGCGTATAGCGACTACACGGATGAGTTCATCGCGGATAACCTCGCGTCGGACGTCAAGAGCTTCAAGATGCTGCGCGGATCGCTCGTCATTTACAACACCTACGGCATCCATCGAGCGAGACCCGTAACCGACAAGAACTTCGTCAGGAAAAGCGTGTTCTTCCAGGTTGACAGTGAAATACAGAAGTCCGAGCCCATCATCGTGAACACGGAATTTATTTCGGAAGTGAATGAACGAACGTCGATGTTCCTCGGATTCGGACAGCCCTCGGAGTATGACGTCTTTCCAAAGACCTCGATGAACACTGCGCCGCTCGATCGAACGATGATGTCCGTGCTGGGCGAATATCTTTTCTTCCGCTTGACACGCGCGGGATTCGCTAAGCTGCCTCGGGGTCTGCAACCGCTGATCCGCAGGTTAGCCGGAAAATGAACCGACTCTGCGATCAAAGGCCCGCTGGCCGCGAAGCCAGCGGGCCCAGTCGACACTCGCATGTGCGCGCTTATTCGTGATGTTCCAGCGCACGGTATCCGGCTAGGGTGATCAGAGCATCGCGCTTCGCTATCTGATAATCGGACTGCACCATTTCCTTGACGAGCGCTGGAAAAGTCACCGTTGGCGCCCAACCGAGTTTCGCGTGAGCATTCGACGGATCGCCCAGCAGGGTCTCTACTTCCGTCGGCCTGAAGTAGCGAGGATCGACACGCACAATCACGGTCCCTGGCGCGACACGGCATTCCTTGCTGGTGATCCGCTCCACGATCGCGACCTCGTCGACACCGCTGCCCTCGAAGCGCAGAACGATACCGAGCTCCGCGGCAGCAAGTTGCACGAATTCCCTCACACTGTATTGCACGCCGGACGCGATCACGAAGTCCTCCGGCTCGGGCTGTTGCAGCATGAGCCACTGCATCTGAACATAATCGCGTGCGTGTCCCCAGTCGCGCATTGCGCCCAGATTGCCGAGATACAGGCAGTCCTGCGATCCGATTGCGATGCGAGCAATCGCGCGCGTGATCTTACGCGTGACGAACGTCTCTCCACGAACCGGCGATTCGTGGTTGAACAGAATGCCGTTGCACGCATAGATACCATAAGCCTCGCGATAGTTCACCGTGATCCAGTACGCGTACAGCTTCGCAACGGCATACGGGCTTCGCGGATAAAAAGGCGTGGTTTCCCGCTGGGGTATTTCCCGGACCAGCCCATATAACTCGGATGTCGATGCCTGATAAAAGCGAGCGCTTTTCTCGAGACCCAATATGCGCATCGCTTCCAGTATTCGCAGAGCGCCCAGACCGTCCGCGTTGGCCGTGTATTCGGGTTCCTCGAACGAGACCGCTACGTGACTTTGCGCGGCGAGATTGTAGATCTCGTCCGGTTGAACGCGCTGGATGATACGCAGGATGCTCGAAGAATCGGTGAGATCGCCGTGATGCAAATGAAACCTTCGCTGCGCTACGTGATCATCTTCGTAAAGATGGTCGATACGGTCGGTGTTGAAGAGCGATGAACGGCGTTTGACGCCATGCACCTCATATCCTTTATCGAGCAGGAATTGAGCGAGATAGGAACCATCCTGACCGGTTATTCCGGTAACAAGCGCGACCTTATTCGGCATCGTTTCTTCTCCTCTTATGCCAAGTCACATGCGAACAACAATCTCAGGGTCTTGATGCCGCTTTCTTCAACGCCGTAACTCACGACCGCGGTTCGAATCGAACCTTGTCGTGATCGCCCATGTAAGGCCCTTGTTTCACCTCGATGAAGGCCGCGTCCTCGAGCATTTCGAAGCCGTGACCGCCCGCGGACAGCAATATGACGTCTCCGGGCCCAAGTGTCCGGCTCGTCACATAGTGCAGGTTCGCACCATAAAGATCGACGCGAACGCGTCCTCTTTTGATCAGCAGAACTTCTTGCGTCAGCTTTACTTCACGCGCCATGATGTTATGCACATGCGCGCATATCTTCGTTCCGGCGGCATGCTCCATATGCGCGAGTTGCTGCGAGTATTCGCGCGGCGTGAAAAAATTCACGCCTTCTCTCGAGAAGGAAGCACGGATGATAAGGGCAAGTGTGACGCCGTCGTGAGCGATGATATCGACGCTTTCTTCAACCCCAATGTCCTGCTCGGCCGAATATACCCTCATGATGTGTCCCGACTGGAGAATGTCCGAGATGGACGCGCTTTGAAACGCGTAGCAGAGGCCAGAACGCGCATCGTCCGTAACTGAAGCTTAGCGCCCGTTGTGATTCGTCTCTCGTCAAGTGACGGAATCTGGCAAGGTGTTGACCGATTCGCGTCGCGGCTCCACCCTTTCTCGTCATATAAGTCGCGCATGCGAAGGTCGCGCGCACGAACGCACGTATCTTGCCTCGATCATTAGGCGCGGCCGTCACTCATCAGCGAAATATATTTCCTGGCCGCGCGAGATACATGAAAGCGGTCGTCGAAGCACTGCCTCGCAGCTGATCTCATCGCATCCTTTTCATGCTCCGGCAAGCTCGTCCATTGCATGAGCAACCGAGTGATGCCGGGCAGCGTATCCACATCGACGAGGCCCGCTCGGTCCGCCACGACTTCCTGCCAGATTCCGACCTTGTCGGTCAGTAGCACCGGCACGCCGCATGCGAGCGCCTCGGCCACCACGACGCCGAAGTTCTCCTGATGCGAAGGTAAGACCATGACGTCCGCCGCCCGCAACAAGGACCACTTGTCCGCGCCCGTCACCATATCGATCCAGGTGATTTTCCTGGCAAGCCCGAGTTGTTCGGCTTCACGACGCAGCTTCGCCGCGACGCCGTTGTTGTCAGGCCCCGCGATAACTAGTTGATAATCGTTCGCGGCGTCTCGCAGATCGTGAAAGGCGCGAATCAACAGGTCGCAGCCTTTCTTTTCATGGAGCCGCCCTAGAAACAACATCAACTTCTTGTCATTCGAATGCCCCGACGCGCGCCACTTTATAACCTCTGCCTTTTCGATCAAAGGTGGCGGCACGGTGCCGATCGTCATGGTGTTTTCCTTGGCGCGATATAGCGGGAATGCTTTGCGCGCCAGGGTTCGCTCGCTATCCGTAGTGAAAAGAACGCCTTTCGCGTTGCTCAGGACGTGTCGTTCAACGAATAACCAATAGACAAGCTTCTTCGCGAACTTCAGTAGATGGCCTATGTTGAACCATGGATCCAGCATTCCGTGCGGCATGACGAAGTATGGAATCTTCCGCGGACGCAGCGAAAACACGGCCGCCGCGCTATGAAACTGCCAAATGCCATCCACGACAATCGCGTCATATTGGCTGCCGTGCTCGATCAGCCAGCGAACGAGGCGGAAGTTGAACGAGTATTTCCCTGCATGGTGTCCAAGGCGGACCACTCGATCGAACACAGCGTCATCTGACGTGTCGGCATGGGCCGAAGGATCGAGACAGACGATATCGACCGTGTGTCCAAACAGCCGCAGTTCTGCAGCGAGCTTCTTGATTGCCTCCGCCGGACCGCCACTCCTTGCCTCGATAGACGGAATGATGTGGAGCGTTTTCAAAGACGTTCTCCAGTGAGCCAGGACGCATGCGGGAGCGGCAATGTTCGTCGACACCTTTCGACAGCCTCGTGCAACGCCCCGGAAAGGCATCGTAGCGCCGCGGATGCCCGGCAAGGTCCGTTGGCGGAAATCATCAAGCTTTTGGCCGGGCATCCGCGTGCTGAGTCCGCGGCGATGGCGGGCGCGGTCTCACTCATCGGTCAGCCAACGTCTTGCCGTCATCCGTCATAACGGGTCGCGCGGATATACGGCAGCCTATCGTTAGACCAGCCCACGATAGACGATCCGATATTGATCGTGTCGCTGTGAACGCAACATGTCCTTTCTTCTGCGGGGAACTCAAGATATGTTGTTCAAGAGAGCCGCTTCGAGCACTACCTATCAAAGTGATCTGGCAGTTCCCCGATTCGCCCATCGCCGCGTTGAAACTCGTGAACATGCGAGCGGCGCGGATGTCACCGGCATCGGCTTTCATGTCCGGCCGATCCGGATGGTGGTCTTTATCGAACTGGACAATTCAGTAGGCGGAGGATTTCAGCAAGCGACGAACGCTGCGCTTCTGGCCAAGCGCCTGCCGCCCGAACTCTGTAACGTGACCTTCATCACGACGCGCAGGTCCGCGATCGAAGAACTGCATCGGGTTGGAATCGATGCTCGCTATCTTCGCGTTCACCGCTGGCAAAAGCTGCTTGCGCGTTTCCATGTCATGTGGCGCCTGCTCAATCCGCCTCAACTATTCAGAAAGCACGTGTACTTCAATTGGCTCGACCGGTCTTTACGGGAAATGGGCGCGGACCTCGTCTACTTCACGGGTCCGTCCTATCTGGCTCTCGTGACTGCACATTTCAGCTATCTCTTTACGGTCTGGGATCTGGCGCACCGCGATGAAGTGGACTTTCCTGAAGTTCGCTGTGGCGGCGAGTTCGAGCGCCGCGAGCAGATCTATCAACTTGCGCTGAAGAAAGCGACCGGTGTCGTAGTCGATTCAGAAGCGGGACGCGATAACGTGATCCGACGATATGCCGTCGATGAGGAAAGAGTTCATGTGATTCCCTTTTCTCCCGCGATTGGAACGCAGTTGTCCGAGCATGAGCTTGATCATCCGGATCGCTTTATCGACATCAAGGCAAAGTATGGCCTGGATTGCGACTACGTCTACTATCCCGCCCAGTTCTGGCCGCATAAGAACCATGTCTATCTATTGCGGGGATTGCGCAGCCTGGAGGATCGCTTCGGGATCAGGGTCGGCGCCATATTCTCGGGGCGCGACTTCGGCAACCTGGCTCATGTACGCTCAGTGGCCGATGAGCTCAGGCTGGCGGACCGAATCCGCTTTGCAGGCTTCGTGTCCGATATCGAAGTGACCTGCCTCTATCGTCAGGCGGTCGCATTGGTGATGCCCACGTATTTCGGGCCCACGAACCTGCCGCCCTACGAGGCGTTTCAGCTTCGCGTGCCCGTGCTGTATTCCGACCTGAAGAACCTGCGAGACCAGATTGACGACGCGGGGCTTCTCATCGATCTTGTGAACCCGGACAGCATGGCCGATGCACTTCGTGAGCTCATCATCGACCCCGACCTGAGAATGCGGCTGATCCAGCGAGGCAAGCAGCGCATCGAATCCTTGACGGACGACCGCAGGCTGTCGGTGCTTCGTCATGCACTGGAGACGTTTCGAGTGCGCCGTATGTGCTGGCAGCCCTCTCCGAAGATGTCCCCGATTGGCGACAGTTAAGTCGGTCTGTCCGCACCGCCAATACCTGAAACGTGCAACGACTGCTGGGAGAGCTTCCAAATGGCGTCAGAACTCCTCACCGACAATGCGGTGTCGAACGCGGAAACCGTTGTCCACGACGTCAAGGACGAGCACGCTGCCAATCGCGTCATCGATCTGAGCCGAGCAGGAAAGGGCAACTATGAGAAGGCGCGATCGACGCTCATCGAAGCACTATGGTTTGTTGTCGAAGCCTGCGTCGTCAATAACAAGCTCAACCCGTTTTCGAATGTGCGAGTGGCGTTACTCCGTCTCTTCGGCGCGAAGATAGGCGTCGGTTGCCGCTTCCTGCAACAGCTTCGCGTGAAAGCACCGTGGAATCTCGAAGTGGGCGATCACTCATGGTTCGGCGCCGATGTGTGGATCTATAACCAGGCGCCCATCCGCGTCGGATCGCATGTGTGCATTTCACAAGGCACGTTCCTCACAGCCGGCTCGCACGCAATGAGCACGACGATGAATCTGAGCGTTGCACCGATCGTCATTGAAGACGGCGTGTGGATCACGGCGAATTGTGTCGTGCAAATGGGCGTGACCATCGGCCGTTCGGCGGTCGTTACACCGCTTTCCGTCGTACATCGTTCGCTCGAGCCCGAAGGCGTTTATGGCGGCAACCCATGCCGCTTCATTCGCAAGCGCTTCGATTGAAAGTCAGCGCGTTCGGCGCGCCGACTTTTCAGTTTCAACCACATTGGGTGGCTCGATGAAAGTGCTGATGATCTCGCTCAACTACGCCCCGGAAGTAACCGGGGTTGGAAAGTATTCTGCCGAGCTGGCGGAATGGCTCGCATTGCGCGGACATACGGTACGCGTAATCACCGCTTCTCCGTATTATCCGGAATGGCGCGTTCGCGCCGGCTATAACTCGCACACATACGTGACGGAACAGCTCAACAATGTTTCGGTGATACGCGTGCCCTTCTGGTGCCCGAAACGCCCTTCGGGCTTGAAGCGCATATTGCATCTGATGAGCTTCGCACTCTTCTCCATACCCGCCGCGGCAGTGCAAATCGCGTGGCGTCCGCAAGCCGTATGGCTCGTCGAGCCGCCCTTGTTCGCGTCGCCCATGGCGCTGTTGGCAGCGCGCATCGCGAGTGCATCGTTCTGGCTTCACGTACAGGACTACGAGGTCGATGCCGCTTTCCGGCTTGGAATCCTGAAGGGCCGTGCGGCGAAGAAGCTCGCATCGTCCGCTGAAAAATGGCTGATGTCGCGCGCCGACGTGGTCTCCACACCTTCAGCCGCGATGACGCGACTGGCGGTGCAAAAAGGCGTCCTATGCGAGAACGCTTTTACATTTCCGAATTGGGTCGACATGCAGCATGCACAATCGGACAGCGCGGACAACTCGTATCGCGCGCAACTCGCTCTCGGTCGCGGCGTGCAGGTCGTACTTTATTCCGGCAATCTGGGGCTCAAGCAAGGTCTGGAAGTTATCGCGGATGCGGCAAAGCTTCTCGCGTGGCGCGAGGACATCATGTTCGTGATCTGCGGTGCCGGGCCCGCAAGATCGTTCCTGCTCGATAAGGCCCGCGACTTACCCAATGTCAAATTCCTCGATTTGCAGCCTAAAGAGCGCTTCCACGAACTGCTCGCGCTCGCGGACATGCATGTTCTGCCGCAACGCGCCGATGCCGCCGATCTCGTCATGCCATCGAAGCTCGGCGCCATGCTGTCGAGCAATCGGCCGGTTATCGCCACGGCGAATGAAGGCACCGAGCTATGGGACGTCGTGAATTCCGTCGGCCTCGCGGTCGAACCCGAGTCTCCAACTGCATTGACTAAAGCCATACTTCGTCTCGCCAATGACCGCTCGCTTCGTGAGCGTCTTGGTGCGCTCGGCCGACAATACGCGGCATCGAATCTCGCCAAGGAATCGATCCTTCTGCAATTCGAGGCGCGTCTGCGTAGTTCGGTCAAGGCCAAACGAGGTGTCGGCGATCAGGCGCCGACAACCTGAGCGCTTCGCTCTCAGCGCTTATTCCGGCTTCGTGCGCGAAATTCGGTTGGGGACATCGAGAATTCCTTGCGGAATAGCTTCGACAGTCTCTCTCCGTTGCTGAGGCCCGTTCGACGGGCGATCTTGTCGACCGGAAGATCGCTATTTTCGAGCAGCTTGCAAGTGAGATCGAGCCGCGCGCGAAGCAGATATTTCGAAGGCGTGACGCCGATCTCGCGCTTGAACAGACGCAGGAAGTTGCGCTCGCTCATCGAAGACATGCGCGCTGCATCGACGACGGATATCGCCTTTGCGCAGTTCAGCACGAGCCAACGCGCCGCCGCGCGCGCCTTCTCGGCCAGCGTCGTGTCATACATCTCTTCGAACGCCGCCTCGAGCGACAAGCCTCCGCCCGATTCGAGACGGTCCGCGACACGCATAGCCAGATCGGCGCCCAAGTCCTTCTTGACGAATGCAAGCGATGTCATCAATGCCTGATCGCGTTCATGCTCTGATAGGGTTTTGGTCGCCGAACTGGGCGGAATATCCTGCTTCATCGAAGGCCAGTCCCGCGGCGTAACGCCCGCGGCCGACAAGAGCATGTGCGCGTTTCCCATCGCGGTAATGGTGACGCTCTTCCCGCTCGCGCGTCTCAGGAGCTCCATAAGATTGTCGTCCGAGGACGCGCGTGCCACGCCGCTGCCTCCTGCGACGAAAAGGTTATCGAGACTATCGAATTTTCCTCCAGCGAGTTGTTCCGTCCACACGGACATGGAAGCAGAACACGAGACCGTACCCCCGCGAGCCGATACCAGATTCACGCGATATTTCAAAGAATGATTCGCTGCTTCGGATTGCAACTCGTTCGCCACATGCAGCGCTTCGGCGAGGGTGCCTGCGGCCAGCAAAGAGAAACCATCGTATAAAACAATGCCGATGTGCTTGATTACCGTCGAATCATGCATCGCATACGCGCAGTCGCCAGCGACGGACGTAGCTTCGAGGACGTCAGTTGAGGTTGACATCGCGGAGCCTCCAATTCGTTGCGTTAGTGTTATTCCTTCCGAACGAGCGTGTCGACTGTGGGCGTCGTTTAACTTTTGGGAGTCACCAGGCGTTCTCACAGACGCAGGTTACAGGTAAGAAAAAATTGCGTCGAGGCAACGATAAAAATAGACATCCATATGAAAAAACTTCTTAATCGCTCGCGGCGTTGAACGGATACGCACGTTCGTATGGACAGACGGCATAGTCGTGGACGGTACATTTGCAAACGCCGGCGTGATCGCACTCGCAATCGTTTGCTTTCGTAGCGTTTCGCGAAGTTAGGTGAAGAAGCGTATTCGCGCAGTGCCGAGCAATACAAAAACGGGCGCGAATTCGCGCCCGCCTCTCGCTGGAAGTATCTTTACGTATGCAGCAGAATCAAAAGCTATCTCGCGTTGCGTTCAAATCATATGTTATGACGAGCGTGCGTCGATTGATTCGCCAAAGGCGAATGCGACGTTTCGCGAAAAGTTCTCCATGAGCAAAGAGCCAATTCGCATCACGCGCGGTCATGCATGCCGGCATTGGCGCGTTTGATTCTTTTCTGCGAATCGGCGGCAGATGGCATCGGCAATGAACTAAAGCGCTGGCGTATTACGGACTACTCCGGCGTGCCACGCGCCTCGCAGGAACTCGGGAACCGTGCGCTCTCCTGCCTGATCCGTTCGCAATGCCTTGACCAATGGACGAGGTTATCCATCGCGTGACTCATCACTTCGATAGTTCCGTGATGTTCTTCGAAGGAGATTGTCAGAGCGACGTGCGAGGCCGATAGCCGCTCGGCTTGCCCTGCAATCTGCGGCTCACCTTGAGCGCGAACAACACAGGCTTCGTGATGTGCGGACGAAGGATGGCATGCTTGCGCACATACTTAGGAACGTACCACTGAGATCGCGTGCCCGCGTAAAACAATGCGGCGTGTCCCGCGCGCAGCGTGCGCGGTTCCTGACCTTCGGCGGTAATGATGACTTCGCCTTCGATCACATAGATGGTCTCGTCTTGCTCGAAGTACCAGTTGAAGCGGCCGGCGGTGCAATCCCAGACCCACGAGGAGGTCGTCGTGTCGAGACTTTGCGACCATCTGCCACTGCGGGCGACAGGATTGCCTTCGAGTATCCATGCGGGGTCGATCGGATCTGGTTCGAGCAACACATCGTCTAGACGTACGGACTCGAAAACGGGAGTTGGCATGAAGTCTCCTTATGGTGCGGCTTGATCGGTCATCGAAAGAGCGGGAGAGAGTCTGCGCTCGCTCATTCAGCAATCTGGCTCCGTCAAGGTTTCGGCGCCTTGCGCATTTACAGACAAAGAGGCAAGGAAAACGTTCATCATTAACATTACATTCTGTAATGTTTGGCAATCTTATACAGCACGCCGGAATTGCGCAAACGAAAAGCCGGTGTTTTGTATGAGCCAACGCACATACATAGTTCTTGAATCCTAGCCTCGATCTAAGGCTGGTTTGATAGCTCGCGCGGGTGAGGTGATCGAACGCGAGAACGGCAGTCGCCGAAGTTATCGAGCGATTGCCGTTCTGCCTTTGATTGACGTGTAGATGCTTCTGATCGCCGCCGATCGATCGACGGAGGGCATCTCAATGATGATCGAAGCAGAACTTTGGCGGGCTTCATAGATACTCCGTTTGAATGTATGGAATCAGCAAACTGCAAGCACATCTTACGAAAGCAGAGTTAGCTGGGGAATTATCCAATTCAGCCGAAGTGTTGACGCACGCACAGCCGGAAGTTAGCGATGTCCATGCCGCTTGATGAACTCCATCAAGGCGGCAAAGGCAGGGGGTATTGAAGGATCGGCGGCCTGAAGGTGAAGCGTATCGTCGCCATCGACATGGATCCGATAGGTGCGGCCGTCCGGAACAGGTTTCGTTGCGCGTGGTCTCGATGCGCTCGCCTCGGCACGCGCCGCCACGACGAGATGCGCGAATGCAACGCCATCGTCGGGCGAAAGATCCTTCTCGTCGAGAACGATCGGCCGTGCAAGTCCGGGAAAGGCAGCTAACCCGCCATCGGTCGTCAGCTCCGCGTGCATTGAAGGCTCCCACGACGATTGATGTGAAGCGCAGCCCGCGCACACCAGCGCCGCGCCCGACAACAGGAGCGCGGCGAAGATGCGAGCGCGCGCACGATCACAATACACCGACTTCGTGCCATCCCTTCTTGACCGCCGATGCCTCCGCGCTGCTCGCGCCATATAGCCTGCTCGCCGTAGTTAGCGTCAGCTTCGCGAATGTCTTAAAGGTCGCGGTCGGCTTGAGGTGCGAGTCGGTCAGCGTCTCATACCAGATTCGCCCCGCCTTCTCCCAAGCATATCCGCCGATTTCAAGAGCGGTCATGCAGAACGCCTTGTTTGGAATGCCTGAGTTGATATGCACGCCGCCGTTGTCCTGCGTCGTGCGAACGTACTCGCTCATGTCGGCGGGCTGCGGATCCTTTCCGAGCCTCGGATCGTCGTAGGCTGTGCCGGGATTCTTCATCGAGCGAAGCGCGACGCCATTGACGCCCTTCGCGAGCAATCCCTCGCCGATAAGCCAGTCCGCCTTGTCCGCCGTCTGCTTGTGCGCGTATTGCTTGATAAGCGAGCCGAACACATCGGATATCGACTCGTTCAGCGCGCCCGCCTGCGTCATGTAATTCAGGCCGGCGGTATGTTCGGTCACGCCATGCGTCAATTCGTGACCGATGACATCCAGTGCAATGGTGAAGCGGTTGAAGAGCTCGCCGTCGCCATCGCCGAAAACCATCTGCTGCGAGTTCCAGAACGCGTTGTCATAGTCCTTGCCGAAATGGACGGTGCCGATGAGCGGCATGCCCGCATCGTCGATCGAATTGCGATGAAACACCTCCAGATAGAACTCGAAGGTCGCACCGAGACCGTCATAGGCTTCGTTGGCGGCATCGTCTTTTACGGGCTTTGCGCCTTCGGTACGAGTGACCGTGCCGGGCAACGTTTCAGTTTCGTCGGCCGTGTAGATCGTGCGATGCGCGGAAGGCGCGGCGGCAGTGGGCATCGGCGCTGCGCGCCGGACTGCGAGCGTGGCCTCCACGGCACGGAAGGACCGCATCGTGTGATCCTTCGACAGCGTGTCGATGGCGATCTCGCGCTGCTTCGCGTCGCCATGCTTCGCGATGTGCTCCAGCATGTGCGGCGGCAGAATGCAATAGATGGAGTGAGGGCGTCCGGGTTTCAGGCGAGTGCACATGATCGTCTCCTTGGCGAATCGAATCGATGGATTGAGCGCGGCCACGACGAAAATCTAGACGATGCCTCCGAATAGTCAATAGATGCCCTTCTACCATTGCCAAGCGTTATGTCGATCCTCGCGAACCGCTTCATTCCGGCTTCCCGTTCATGTAGATCTCCTTAGCTTTTTTTCGTGCCAAGAGACGCGAATGTGCGATAGCGAACATTGCATCGACGTCTAGACGTCCGGTCTCGTGCATGCATGGCGGTATACCCCATGCATGCGGCAAAACATCACTTTGTTGTCCAGCGCACCGAAGGCCAGAAACGAAAGGAGGTTAAATCTTGCAAAACGTGCAATGAGAACCTCAACAAATGCGCGACCTAAATAAAACATCGAGCGGCCCAGGGATTCAGTGCGTTGCCAATATCGCTTCTTACCGAAGCGAGCGCCTATGCGTCGGTAATTTTGGAAGTGGGGCCGACGCATGACGCCGATCGTCTTCGGAGGCCGCTTCGGGTGGCTTCACGTCGGCCATGGAAGCCACGGCGTCGTGCTATGCAACCCATTCGGGCATGAGGAAGCGTGGGGCCACAAGGCCATGCGCTATCTGGCCGAAGAGCTTTCCCGACGCGGTATTCCGGTCTTGCGCTTCGACTATCTGGCGACCGGCGATTCAGTCGGCATCGATCATGAGAGCGATCGGGTCGATCACTTCATCGCGGATATCGGCGCGGCTATCGAACGTTTGCGACAGGAAACGGGCGTAACGAAAGTCACGCTGTGCGGCTTGCGTCTGGGCGGCACACTGGCTGCGCTGGCATCGCATCATCCGCTGGTGGATTCGCTCGCGCTCCTCGCGCCCGTGGTCAACGGACGCCACTATCTGCGCGAACTCACCGCGCTGCGACAGACGTGGGTCGAAAATCTTCCCGTCGTCGTGAGAGCGGTGCAGGTCGATTCGCCATATCACGTGCTCGGTCAGGTTTATAGCGAAGCGTTTCGCAGCCGCCTGAGCGGGCTCGATCTCGGCAAGGCGATGAGTCATCAGTCCGCTCTGCCCAAGCGCGTGTTCGTGGCCGACTTGCGGCCGGGCGCGAGCCGGTCGCTATGCAACGTATTGCTCGATCGAGGCGTCGACGTGCAGACGGAAGCCTTCGACGACTACTTCGAATTCATGCAGGAGACTGCATCGTCGGTCCTGCCCGAGAAGACGCTCAAGCGCGCGGCGCAATGGATCGCGGAGGGCGTGGCCGAAGGCATGGCCCGCGATCTCAAGCCGGCCCGCACGAGAAAGGCAGCGCGCCCGAGCATGAGCGACGATGCGATCATCGAAACGCCGGAAGCGATCGAGCGCCCGGTGATCTTCGGCGCTGCAGGACTCTTCGGCATCTTGTGCGAGCCGCGCGACGGACTGCCGGGCGGCCCTGTGATCGTCATCACGAATACAGCGGGCAGCGTGCATCAAGGCGACAGCCGGCTGTCCGTCCGCATGGCGCGGGAGATGGCACAACGCGGCATCGCATCGTTGCGCTTCGATGCGCGTGGCATCGGCGACAGTCCCGCACGTTCGCCGGATGGCACGCACGACACGGTTGCGTCGATTCATGCGCAAACCACGATCGAGGATGTCGCGACCGCAGCTGCATGGCTCAAACGCAAGGGCTACGATAACGTCGTTGTGTTCGGCATCTGCTCGGGTGCATATAGCGCGTTGCGCGCGTCGTTGATCGAGCCGGCTATCGGCGCTGTCATCGCCGTGAATCTGCAGCGCTTCCATGTACCTGAGCATCTGACGCTGCAAGAGCTCAGAGCGCAGCGGCGCAACACGATGGCGCGTCTCGGACCCGCGATCCTGAAGCCGCAAAAATGGTGGCTCGTGCTGAGCGGCAAGCGCGGACTCAAGCCGATCCTGAAAGCTTTCGCATCGAATGCGGCGGCGCGGCTGCAATCGCAGATGCCCGGCGTGACGCGCAAGAAGGTCGTTCAGGCGGATCACGGTTCGCTCACGGATCCGCACAGCATCGTCCATGCGCTCGAACGCAAAGGCGTGCGCACGCTGCTCGTGTACGGCGCAGGCGACGAAGGTCTCGATCAACTGAACGCGCATTTCGGCAGGCACGGCAAGAAGCTGTCTCGAACGACGCGCGTCCGGGCCGCCGTGTGCGGTGATGTCGATCACGCGCTCTACGACACGCGCGCGCTCGCCACCGTGATCGCGATGTCCGACACCTTCATCAAGGATCTGAAGCCGGAAAGCGCGCCGGTCATGGAACCCATTGCGCCGCTCGGTGTTTCTCCGCAGCTCTAAGCTGATCTTCATGTCATCGACTCTGATACGGGACGCGGCTCGTCCGCGCACGCGCGTCCCGTATCGTTGACCACGCTGTTCGTCGGAATCCGACAAGTCCCCGCCCTCTGTTTCTCTGCGGCCCACACTTCGGCCTCGCCTATTGCGGATGGTTTCGGCGCGCAAATCGCGCTTCCACCCCGCAATCCCTTTCCTATCAGGCCGGCGAGTTAACCGAACAGATCCTCTAGTAGCCGCTGGCACAGCCTTCGCATATGTAGCTGCGAGCGCAACGATTGGTGCTCATCCAACCAACCAAGTCAGGAGCTACATCATGTTGAAGATCGACAACCTCGCTGTCAGCAAAGAACTCGGCCGTGCTGAAATGGGCGCCATCGTCGGCGGTTCCAGCATCTTCCAGAACAACGGCGTCAACGCCAACGTCAACGGCGGCTTCTCGTTCGCCAGCCCGCAGACCAACGTCGCGCCCGTCACGCAAGTCGATGCCTCCCAACACACCGACGTCGACGTGAAGAACATCACCAAGTCGCTCGCTTCGGTCGGCAGCCTGCTTGGCGGCGTCGCACTCTGATTCCCCATCTCATCGCAATCATCCACGCATCCGGAGAACCATCATGTTGAAGATCGAATCCCTCGCAGTCAGCAAAGAACTCGACCGTGAAGAAATGGGCGCTATCGTCGGCGGCTCCAGCATCTTCCAGAACAACGGCGTCAACGCCAATGTCAACGGCGGCTTCTCGTTCGCCAGCCCGCAGACCAACGTCGCGCCCGTCACGCAAGTCGATGCGTCGCAACATATCGACGTCGACGTGAAGAACATCACGAAGTCGCTCACCACCGTCGGCAGCGAAATTCTCGGCGCGAAGCTGTAAGCATCATCCCTCGAAGGGAGAAGGAACCGACGACGTTTCCTTCTCCCTCTCGTCATTGTTCCGAAGGCCGCACGCGCGCAATGCGCGGATTGACCAGGCCGCTCCTCTTTTGGCTTTTTTCCGCTAAGGCAATCGCCTGCAAGTGGCTTTGTCACCAGCGTTGTACGGCGCGTGCGTGTGATATCGACTGTTTCACTGAGCCCGTCGCATTCGCGTACGCAGACCGTCGGTCGTGCGCCGACATGTTCGGCGATCTGTCATCGCGCAGCCGACGAATCGATGCGCCGCTCGTTCGTGAATGATGCTGTAGATGCCCGGTGAGCCTTGCTATTCAATGGATCGGCCTAACCGGACAACATCCGGACGCTTCTGGCACAGCTCTCGCATATGGAGATGCGAGCGCAACGATTGGTGCTCGTCCAACCCAACCCGTCCCAGGAGAAACATCATGCTGAAGATCGAAAACCTCGCCGTTAGCAAAGAACTCGGCCGTGCTGAAATGGGCGCCATCGTCGGCGGCGCGAGCATCTTCCAGAACAACGGCATCAACGCCAACTACAACGGCGGCTTCTCGTTCGCCAGCCCGCAGACCAACGTCGCGCCCGTCACGCAAGTCGATGCTTCGACGCACACCAACGTCGACCTGACGAACGTGACGAAGACGCTTGATTCCGTCGGCAGCCTGATCGTGGGCGGAAAGCTGTAAGGCATCGTCTACAAGGGGAGAAGGGACAACGCTGCTTCCTTCTCCTTGCTTCTCTTCGCTGTACTCCCTTCCTGCCGGTTCTTCCTTCCCCAAGTTGCGACCCAACGCTCGATGCGAGCGCCGTTCGTCTTTTTCATCGATACTTCGTATTCCATAGTTTCGTCTCTCTTCTTGCGGCGTGAAACGTGTCGCGTGTCTGATTACCTTGCGTGTTCGCCGGCTCCAGACATGTTTCGAGTATCTGTCTTTGGACGGCCGACAGCCGGCGACCAATAGCGACCTGGACTGCGCGTAGCGATCTGCTTTGAGTACCTCGATTTTGTATGTCGATCAACGACTTGCATTAACCGAACAGATCCTCTAGTAGCCGCTGGCACAGCCCTCGCATATGTAGCTGCGAGCGCAACGATTGGTGCTCATCCAACCAACCAAGTCAGGAGCTACATCATGTTGAAGATCGACAACCTCGCTGTCAGCAAAGAACTCGGCCGTGCTGAAATGGGCGCCATCGTCGGCGGTTCCAGCATCTTCCAGAACAACGGCGTCAACGCCAACGTCAACGGCGGCTTCTCGTTCGCCAGCCCGCAGACCAACGTCGCGCCCGTCACGCAAGTCGATGCCTCCCAACACACCGACGTCGACGTGAAGAACATCACCAAGTCGCTCGCTTCGGTCGGCAGCCTGCTTGGCGGCGTCGCACTCTGATTCCCCATCTCATCGCAATCATCCACGCATCCGGAGAACCATCATGTTGAAGATCGAATCCCTCGCAGTCAGCAAAGAACTCGACCGTGAAGAAATGGGCGCTATCGTCGGCGGCTCCAGCATCTTCCAGAACAACGGCGTCAACGCCAATGTCAACGGCGGCTTCTCGTTCGCCAGCCCGCAGACCAACGTCGCGCCCGTCACGCAAGTCGATGCCTCGACGCACACGAACGTCGATCTGACCAACGTCACGAAGTCGATCGATGCGGTTGGCAGCGTGCTCGGCGGCGTGAAGCTCTAAGCCCTCACACAGCCATTCACGTCATCAGGAGAGACATCATGTTGAGAATCGAAAACCTCGCGGTCAGCAAGGAACTTGGTCGCGCTGAAATGGGCGCCATCGTCGGCGGCGCGAGCATCTTCCAGAACAACGGCATCAACGCCAACTCGATCACGGGCTTCGCGTTCGCGAGCCCGCAGATCAACGTGGCGCCGGTGACGCAGGTCGATGCATCGCAGTACACCAAGGTCGATCTGACCAACGTGACGAAGTCGCTCGACGCCATCGGCAGCCTGCTACACGGCGTGAAAGCGTGAAGAACTGAAGCCGCACCGTCGACGGGAGAAGGAACAATTGTGCTTCCTTCTCCTTTCTTCACTACTTTGCGAGCGCAACTGCCTCGCGCTGCGCGATGAAATCCGCGGCAATGCCGTTATACGCAGCCGGAACGACATCGTGGATGTCACCCGCCTTCACCAGTTCACCGTGGTACAGAGCCCCGTCGTACTCGATATGAATCATGCTGTTCGGCGCGGGCTGCAGATAGCGATAGCCGCCCAACGATTGGATGGCCCCTCCGGTCCTGGCCTGGATCTCCTCCAGAGACGCAAACGGATCCTTCCCCTTTGTCAGGTTCGCCCACAAGTGCGTGGTCACGACCGTGTACGGCAACTGATAGATGATGGATCCCTTCGGCATCGGCGATTTGTCGGCGGCAAGCAGAAACGGCAGTCCGTTGATGGCCGGACCCTCGTCCTTGCGAATGGCATCCGAGATCGGCAGACCCGATACGTCGTCCAATTTGATCGTGATTCGCTCCAAGGCCGTCGACATGCCTCGCATGCCGAGCTCATAACCTTGCGATAGCTTCTGGAAGATCTTCGAGTTCGAACCGAAATGGATGTAGGGGGTCGATCGCGACGTGAACGCACCTTCCGCCGTGATATACAGCTGCGTCTCATAGTCTTGCGTATATGCGCCCGCTATCGTTGTGGTCTCTGCGATGAAGTTGTCGTCGCTATCACTGTCGACGTAGAACCGGGTTCTGCCCGAAGCGACGGGCGTGTAGCCTCCGCTGCCGGGATAGTTCGCATCGAACTGATAGAAGCCGCTGCCGCTGTCCTTCAAGAAGATGCTGTTGAAGAAGCTCGCGGCCGCACTGGATGATGTGGGCGCGTCCGATGAAGTCGATGCCGTATCCGCCGAATTCGACGATGTCCCTCCCGTCGCCCCGTTGCCGTTGTTCTCGACAGCCGAGAGTCCGCTGCCGCTTCCGCCTCCACATGCGGCGAGCGCGAGCAGCAGTCCGGCAGTGAGCGCCTTCGCTGTCGAATGAATCGACGCGAGCGTCAGACTCTTCTCGTTGGCCATGTTTTCTCCTTTGTTATTTGGGCCGCAGTGTCTTGACCATGCAATGCAGCCCGAGGTCGATCGCGCGTCAGAATTGCGCGGTCATCTGAAATCCGACCGTCACGCGCGATGTCTCGAGTGAAGACGGCTTGTAAATCGGCGTGCCCGCGAAGAAGTCATAGCTGAACCCAGCGTACTTCGACGGAATGCCGCCGCGAACGCCGATCACCGCGCCGACGAGCTGCGTGCCCGCGAGAAACTCGGTATTCGGGCCGAACACGCGACCGTAATCCACGCCGACGTAGAGCGACTGGCGCGTCTGTCCGATCGGCATCTGCAATTCGTTGCGCCAGTAGAAGCCTTTTTCTGCGGCCAACATTTGTTCGCCGTCGAAGCCGCGCACGGTGTAGCGGCTGCCGATCGTCAGGTCGTCGATGTAGTAAAGCTGATCGTTGGTGTATTGCCCGTGTACGGTCGTCACGTAGCGGAAGCTTTGCTTCGCAATGGCAAACGGCATCGACAGGTTCATATCCAGCACGGCCATCTTGAAGCGGTAGGTCGGTGCGCGCGTGGATATGGAGTAAGGATCCGGTTCCGGATCGGGTCTCGCGCCCAGACCACCGATGCCTTGGCGATATGCCAATGTCGCGTCGAACTGTGCACCGCCGAAGTAATGTCGATCGGTCAGTCCCAGTTCGAGGAAAGTATTGTTGCGTCGTTGTAGCTCGATCTCCGTGTCTTCGATGAAGCTCGCACCGAAGCGCTTCGAGAGTTGCATATAGCTGCTGAGCACGTCGCTCTGGCTGCGGCGCAGCACGCGCTGCAGTTTGAGCCCCGCGCTCTGCGAATTGCCGCTCGACACGAACGATTGGTTCACACCGGCGATCTGCTGATAGTAAGTGTTCGTGTTGCCATACAGCGTCGCGGTCCAATAGCCCCATGGGATCGAGTAGGAACCGTTGAAGCCGTGCGAGCCCAAAGTCTTGTCGTCGAAGTACAGGTCCTGATTCGCGCCTACGCTCAGGATGTCGTTCAGTCCAAGAAGATTGTCGATGCCCAGGCTGACGTTGCCTTGCCACTTGCCGGTTGCACGGCTGCCGGAGTTGTCGACAGAGGCGACGAACGTCCAAGGCTTGGCGCGCTTGACGGTGATGACGACATCGCTCTCACCGGGCGAGCTGGTCGGATCGACCTTCATGTCGACGTCCTGGCTCGCGACGCGCTTCATCTGCTCGAGGCCTTGCTCGAGATCGCGCAGGTTCAGCACGTCGCCGGGACGCGCCGGAAAAGCGGTCTTCCATGTGCCCGACGTGTTGGGATCGGCAAAGCGCAATTCGCGGATCACGCCGGGGATCAGAGCGAACTTGAGCGTGCCGGTCGACAGGTCCTGTTCGGGCAGCAGCACACGCGTCGTGATCAGTCCGCGGCTCAGGATTGCCTGCTGAAGCGCCTTGGTCAGTACGTTCACGCCGTCCTTGCCGATGCATTGACCTTTGTAGTGGTCGAGCCACTCGCGGGCGAACGCGAACGGATCGAGCGGCAGCGATGATGCGCCCTGCTTCCGAATCGGCTCGGGCAGCGTTTGCGGCACATCGCGCTCGAAGGCGTCGATGCGAAAGCACGGCGTCTCTGAAGGAAGCAACGGATATCGCTTCTCGTCAGGGATTTCCGAGCGCAAGGCCGGCGCTCGAATCGCCGATTCGCGTTGCTGTGCCTCGCGTTGTTGCTGGATTTGCTGATCCTGTATCGCATTCGCGCGCGCGGCGGCGGCTTCGTCTGTGAATGGAATTTGCTGCGCATTTGCTGCGAGCGACATCAGGGCTGTGAACGACAGAGCCGCAAGCCTTTTTCGGTAAATCATCAACTAACTTCTAGGTCTGAATGGAACAAAAAAACCGTCGCGGGCGGCGACAACATCCATACGCCAAACCCGAGCGACTTACCCGACCAAGGCCGAGCAGAACGCCGCTGCTGATGCGTGTGTCGGACGTGGAGAGAGCGTCGTCATTACCATGAACGACGCTCATGAGCGCCTGAACCCGGCCCGGTGAATGAGCCGTGCTCTGATTAACTACGATCCGTCCTTTTACTTTTTCTTCGTCTTCTTGGACGACCGACGGAAACTTCTTACTATCGCCGTCTCCGTCGTGGCCGTAAATAATCCTTTCCTGATCTTTCCATTCAATCAGAAAAAGATTGTGACTATCGTTGGACCATTTCAATACGGGTCAGATGTTGAGAGTCATTCCGTCGTGCTGTCGGCTGCGGTGCGGCCTCGCGCGTCACGCCGACGGCGACTATCCGTAGGTCAATCAGCAGGCGGAGATTCTGGCCGGCGAAGGCGGCTGTAACGTCAATGTGAAGGGCAACATCGATCTGAAAGGCGCGGCGATTGCAAGTGCCGCGGACGCATCGCAGAACAGCTTGAGTACACTGGCACGCTGACGTACAGCGACATCGAGGGCCGTGATCACGGATCTACGTGATCACGATCAAGCGCATACAACACGCGTTCTGCGCGCCGAAGCTCGCGCTGCCTCCGCTTGACTAATCGTGAACCCGCCGCCCGTGCTGCTCCGATGCGCGCTGCTCGTGGTCACATCCTGCACGCTGACGATGTTCAGATCACCAACGTCCGACACGCGCCGCGTTGCCGAGTCAGAATCCCTTTTTTGCTGATGCGCCAATGACCTGCATCGGTCTTGCGCTGCCCGCATTGACGCTCGTATTCCGCTGCGCCGCGAGCGTGCCACCGTTCGTCAGCGCGCCGGATGTAGCGACGATCACGTCGCGCTGAGAAACCCATCGACTTTCATCAAAAACAGCCCCGCAGCAGCCGATCCGCGCGCCGATTTCCCACCCCAGTTATCATCGGTTCCACCTCTCGTCCGAGCGTGAAACCATGAGCACACTTCCCTACCGCAGCGCCCTCATCGTCGGTGCCGGGCCAGGCATCAGCGGCTCTCTTACGCGGCGTCTGCGCGCCGAAAACATTCCGGTTGTCATCGCGGCGCGCAATGTCGAAAAGCTCGCGGCGCTCGTCGATGAAACCGGCGCCATCGCGCTACCCGTCGATGCATCCGATGCCGGTCAGATGGAAACGCTCTTCGCCCAGACCGAAGCCCGCATCGGCGCGCCGGAAATCGTCATCTACAACGCGAGCGGGCGCGTGCGCGGACCCATCCCGGAACTCGATGCCGAAGAAGTCGCGCAGGCTGTCGCCGTCTCGGCGCTCGGCGCGTTTCACGCCGTCCAGCAGGCCGCGCGCCGCATGATTCCCGCCGGCAAAGGCGCGATCCTGCTGACGGGCGCGACGGCGGGCGTCAAGGGTTTCGCGCTGTCCGCGCCCTTCGCGATGGGCAAGTTCGCGTTGCGCGGCCTCGCACAAAGCGCCGCGCGCGAACTGGCGCCGAAGGGCATTCACGTCGCGCATTTCGTGATCGACGGCGGCGTGCGCGCCGAACATCGCGCCGATCCGCCCGACGCGCCGGACAGCACGCTCGATCCCGACGCCATCGCGCAAACCTATCTCGATGTGCTGCGCCAGCATCGCAGCGCGTGGACGTGGGAAATCGAGCTGCGGCCGTGGGTGGAGAAGTTCTGAAGCGTCACGCGCTCGCGGCGAGCTGGCCGATCCGCTCGGCCATCGCGCGGTCGACGGGCGTGTAGACGATCATGCCGAGATCCGGCCGGCCATCGACGGAAAACGCCGAATATTCCAGCTCGACCGATCCGAGCGCCGGATGCATCAGACGCTTGATGCCGCCGCCTTCTTCGTGGCTGTGGACGTCGTTGTCGCGCCAGAGCGCGTCGAATTCGGGACTCGCGTGCCGAAGCTCTTCGACGAGCTCGCCGACTTCCGACACCAGCCCCGCGCGCGCCACATCCGCCCGGAACGCGCCGACGACGAAGCGCGCGACGCTGTCCCAGTCGTGCTGCCGCGCGCGGACATCGGGATTGCGGAACAGGAATCGCAGGATATTGCGCCCGCCGGGCGGCAGCGTGCCGTAATCGGTCAGCACGACGGCCGCGGCGCGATTCCACGCGACGACATCCCACGTCGGCGTCTTGACGATGGCCGGGCTGGTCTGCAGCGAATCGAGCAGACGCTGAAGCCGCGGACTGACGCCATCGGCGGACCGGTAACGGACTTCCGGCGGCCGTCCCAGCCCGAGCATGAAGAGATGCTCGCGCTCGGCATCGGTGAGCAACAGCGCGCCGCAGATGCGCTCCAGCACATCGGCCGACGGCGCGCCGCCGCGTCCCTGCTCGAGCCACGTGTACCAGGTCGGACTGATGTTCGCGCGCTGGGCGACCTCTTCGCGGCGCAGGCCGGGCGTGCGGCGGCGTCCGGCGAAACCGAAGCTCGCCGGATCGAGACGCGTGCGCCGGCTGCGCAGAAAATCGCCGAGCGATCTGGCCGTATCCACGGATATGAAACCCTGTTAGTCGTTTTAATAGGATGACGTCACTACTTTAACGGGATAAAAAAACGTCGGATAGTGAGCGCCATTCGACCAGGGAGCTTCACCATGCGAATTTTTCTGACGGGCGCGACCGGCTTCATCGGCTCGGCCTTGGTGCACGAATTGATCAACGCGGGTCATCGGGTGATCGGCATGACGCGCTCGGATGCGGGCGCGCGGGCGCTCGAAGATGCCGGCGCCGAAGTGCATCGCGGCACGATGGAAGATCCGGAAAGCCTCGCGCGCGGCGCGGCGCTGGCGGATGCGGTCATCCACACGGCCTTCGATCACGACTTCTCGCGCTTCGTCGAGAACTGCGAAAAGGACAAGCGCGCGATCGCCGCGCTCGGATCGGCGCTCGCGGGCACGAATCGTCCGCTCGTCATCACGTCGGGCACCGGCATGGGCAGCGGCGAGCACGGCGAACCGGCGCGCGAGGACGTCTTCAACACGCGTCATCCGAATCCGCGCATCGCGTCCGAGCTGGCGGGGAACGCGCTGCTCGATTCCGGCATCAACGTGTCGGTGGTGAGACTGCCGCAGGTTCACGATCCGTTGAAGCAGGGTCTCATCACGCCGCTCATCGGCATTGCGCGCGACAAGGGCGTCGTCGCTTATGTGGGCGATGGCGGCAATCGCTGGCCGGCGGGCCATGTCTCCGATGCCGCGCGGCTCTACCGGCTCGCCGTCGAGAAGGCGGAAAGCGGCGCGCGTTATCACGCGGTCGGCGAGGAAGGCATCGCGAGCCGCGCGATTGCCGAAGCGCTCGGACGCGGGCTGAAGCTGCCGGTCACGTCGATTTCTCCGGACGATGCAGCCGCGCATTTCGGCTGGATGGCGATGTTCGTCGGCCTGGACATGCCCGCGTCGAGCGCGCTGACGCAGGCGCGCCTCGGATGGAAACCGACAGGCCCGACGCTCATCGCCGATCTGGACGAAGCGCGCTACCCCTGACGCGTTTCGTTTGGCGCAAATGCCCCCGAAACTGTCATTTCCGACAATAGCCGGAACGCTCGGAATTGCCTAAAGTGATCGGCATTCGATCACCTTTCGCAACCGGAGCCGATATGATCCGCCCGACCCACGCCGCACTCGACCGCCCGATCTGGACCGCGCTGACCACGAAGCAGGCGCATCTCGGCCTCGGCGACACACTCGCGCGGCGTTTCCATCCGGATGTCGCGCCGTTCGGGGCCATCGCCTCCGATACACCCGATGCCTGGCGCGCGCTGCACGCGCTGCTGCAACCCGGCGAACACGTCGCGATGCTCTCGGCGGGTGCGCTCGCGGACATCGGCGCATTGGACGCGGAGCGCGTCGGCACCATCCATCAGATGATCGCGACGTCGCGTTTCACGCGAAGCATCGACGACCGCGACGTGATCGCGCTCGGCGCTGCCGATATCGACGCCATGCTCGCGCTCGTGCAACGCACGAAACCCGGTCCGTTCGGCAGGCGCACGCGCGAAATGGGTCGCTACATCGGGATTCGCGAGCAAGGCGAACTCATCGCGATGGCGGGCGAGCGCATGGCCATCGACGGCCATGTGGAGATCAGCGCGGTGTGCGTCGATGAACGTTGCCGCGGACGCGGCCTGGCCGGACGGCTCATGAACATCCTGCGCAAGGAAATCGGCGAGCGCGGCGACACGCCGTTTCTGCATGTCTTCAGTCACAACGAAAGCGCCATCGCGCTGTATGAACGGCTCGGCTTCGAGCTGCGTCACGCGTTCACGTTGATGCGAATCAGCCGCCCGATGAAATAAGCATTCACTTGCGGCGAATGCGCAGGTGCCCGCATTCCAGCGCAATGTCGTAATTCTTCTATCCGCGCGAGCCGGCTTTCGATGGAATACGGGACAGTCACGCGTTCCCGCAGCAACCCGCTTCTCTCTTACATGGGTACCATCATGTTCAATCGCGCAGCCAGCACCGTTGAAAACGTCGATCCGGAACTCTGGGCGGCCATCACGAATGAAAACCGACGCCAGGAAGATCACATCGAGCTGATCGCGTCGGAGAACTACACGAGCCCGGCCGTGATGGCCGCGCAAGGCTCGCAGCTCACCAACAAGTACGCGGAAGGCTATCCGGGCAAGCGCTATTACGGCGGTTGCGAATATGTCGACGTGGTGGAGCAGCTCGCGATCGATCGCGTGAAGGAGCTTTTCGGCGCCGAAGCCGCGAACGTGCAGCCGAATTCCGGCTCGCAGGCCAATCAGGGCGTGTTCTTCGCGATGCTCAAGCCCGGCGACACCATCATGGGCCTGAGCCTCGCGCACGGCGGCCACCTTACGCACGGCTCGCCGGTCAACATGTCGGGCAAATGGTTCAACGTCGTGAGCTACGGTCTCAACGAAGCCGAAGACATCGACTACGAAGCGGCCGAGCAACTCGCGAATGAACACAAGCCGAAGCTGATCGTCGCGGGCGCGTCGGCGTTTGCGCTGAAGATCGATTTCGAGCGTCTTTCGAAGATCGCGAAGAGCGTCGGCGCGTATCTGATGGTCGACATGGCGCACTATGCCGGCCTGATCGCGGCGGGCGTGTATCCCAATCCGGTGCCGCACGCCGATTTCGTCACGACGACCACGCACAAGAGCCTGCGCGGCCCGCGCGGCGGCGTCATTCTGATGAAGGCTGAGTTCGAGAAGCAGATCAACTCGGCCATTTTCCCGGGCATTCAAGGCGGTCCGCTGATGCATGTGATCGCCGCGAAGGCCGTCGCGTTCAAGGAAGCGCTGTCGCCGGAGTTCAAGGAATATCAGCAGCGCGTGGTCGACAACGCGCGCGTGCTGGCCGAAACGCTCGTGAAGCGCGGTCTGCGTATCGTCTCGGGCCGCACGGAAAGCCATGTGATGCTTGTCGATCTGCGCGCGAAAAAAATCACCGGCAAGGCCGCGGAAGCCGCATTGGGCGCCGCGCACATCACGGTCAACAAGAACGCGATTCCGAACGATCCGGAGAAGCCGTTCGTCACGAGTGGCGTGCGCCTCGGCTCGCCCGCGATGACCACGCGCGGCTTCGGCACGAAGGAAGCGGAGATCGTCGGCAACCTGATCGCCGATGTGCTCGAAAGCCCGGAAGACGCGGGCAACCTCGAACGCGTTCGTCAGCAGGTCGCGGAATTGACGAAGCGCTTCCCCGTGTACGGCTGATCTGAACCGGTTATAGGCGTCATCGGCGGGCTTCGCTGTCTTCGTGCAGCGAAGCCCGCTTTCGCTTGACATCGACGTCTGGTTTATTGGACACTCCGTCCACTATGCTAGATACCGCCAAGCGTTCCGCTGAAGCCGACATCAACCAGCGCATCGCGGATCGCGTCCGCGAGTTGCGTGCCGCGCGCGGCTACACGCTGGACGCGCTCGCGGCGCGCTGCGGCGTGAGCCGCTCGATGATTTCGATGATCGAGCGCGGCGCGGCCAGCCCGACCGCCGTCGTGCTCGACAAGCTCGCGGCGGGCCTGGGCGTATCGCTCGCGAGCCTTTTCGGCGGGGAAGCGGAAGGCGCGCCCGCGCAACCGCTCGCGCGGCGCCGCCAGCAATTGAAATGGCGCGATCCCGAATCCGGCTATACGCGCCGCAATCTATCGCCTGCGGGCTGGCCGTCGCCGTTTCAGCTCGTCGAAGTGGACTTTCCGCCGGGCGCGCGCGTCGCGTATGAAACCGGCGGACGCGAATCGAACATGCACCAGCAAGTCTGGGTGATGAGCGGACGCATCGACATCGTGATCGGCGACGAGCTTCACGCGCTTCAGCAAGGCGACTGCCTCGCGATGCGCCTCGACCGCCCGCTCATCTTCAGCAACCCGGCTTCGAAAGCGGCGCGCTACATTCTCGCCATCGGCGACGCGTCCGCCAACTGATTCATCTTCAGCCTGAACGGATATCGAATGAACACCACCGATCCGCACGACGACGTGCGCCTCATCGATTGCAACGAGGCCGAACACGCGCCGGCCATCCTCGAGATACTGAACGAAGCCATCGTCAACTCGACCGCGCTGTACGACTACGTGCCGCGCCCAGCAGAAGCCATGTCGACGTGGTTCGCCGCGAAACGCGCGGGCGGCTTTCCGGTTGTCGGCGCCGTCGATGCGTCGGGCAAGCTCATGGGCTTTGCGAGCTGGGGCACGTTCCGCGCGTTTCCCGCCTACAAGTACACCGTGGAGCACAGCGTCTATGTGCATCGCGATTGCCGTGGCCTCGGGCTCGGCGAGCGGCTGCTGCGCGAACTGATCCGGCGCGCGCGCGAAGCACAAGTGCATGTGCTCGTCGGCTGCGTCGATGCGACGAATGCGGGCAGCATCCGCCTGCATACGCGGCTCGGCTTCACGCATTCGGGAACGATCACCGAAGCCGGGTTCAAATTCGGCCGCTGGCTGGATGCGGCGTTCTATCAGCTCAAGCTCGAAACGCCCGTCGCGCCGGTCGACGGCTGACGCATAACATCAAGTAATGGAACGCGGAAAATAAAGCGCGTTGACGGTGTTTATGGGCGATCCAATACTTCGCTCATCGCCAACGCACTCTTTTTCGCGCCATGAATTCCGTCGACAGAATTTTTGCTCCCGCGGTCGATCTCGACGATCGCCTCGCCGATGCCGCCACCTGGGAACATGGCGGCAAGCTATGGCCGAGCGGCGAGCAACAGACGCTGACGTGCCGCCGCGTCGTCGACGAAACGCACGATATCAAGAGCTTCGAATTCCGCACCGCCGACGGCCTGCCCGTGCGGTTCGAACCGGGCCAGTTCATGACGGTGTCGGCGAAGGTGCAAGGGCAATCGGTCGAGCGTTGCTACACGATCTCCTCCGCACCGACGCGCCCGTTTTTGCTCTCGATCACGGTGAAGCGCGTGCCGGGCGGAACGATGTCCAACTGGCTGCACGACAACATGAAGCCCGGCAGCGACCTGCGTGCATACGGTCCTTCCGGCGCTTTCACGCCGAGCGTCGCGCCCGCGACGAAATCGCTGTATCTGTCGGCGGGATCGGGCGTCACGCCGCTCATGTCGATGACGCGCGCGAGCATCGACCTTGGGCTGGATCGCGACATCGTGTTCATCCACAGCGCGCGTACGCCTGCGGATATCGTGTTCCGCGATGAACTCGCGCGATTCGCGAAGCTCTCGCCGCGCCTGCGCGTGTTCTTCGTGTGCGAAGGCATCGGCGACGAGACGCAGTGGCAAGGTCCGATCGGCCGTCTCAGCCTGCAATTGCTGTCGCAATGGGCGCCCGACTATCTGGAGCGCGAGGTCTTCACGTGCGGCCCCGTCGGCTACATGAGCGCGGTGCGGACGTTGCTTCGCGAAGGCGGTCACGATCCGGCGCGCTATCACCAGGAAAGCTTCGATATCGGTGCGGGCGTCGCGCCCGCGCCTTCGCCGAACGAAGCCGGCGATGCGCAGGCAACCTTCACCGTGAAGCTGTCGCGCTCGTCGAAATCGTTCACGATGAACGCATCGCAAACGGTGCTGTCGGCGGCGAAGAAGGCGGGCGTCGCGGTGGCGTCTTCGTGCAGTCAGGGCATGTGCGGGACGTGCAAGACCAAGGTGCTCGAAGGCACCGTCGACATGAATCACAACGGCGGCATTCGCGAAAGGGAAGTCCAGAAGGGATTTCGCCTGTTGTGCTGCAGCCGTCCGACTTCGGACCTCGTACTGGAACTGTGAGGAGACGCGCACATGGCGGTCGAAGACCCGGTGCGGACGATGCGCGATGTCAGAACCTATCGGCTCGCGCGCGTGCTTGCGCAATTGAAGCGACACGAATGTCCCGCGATCCTGCTGTACGACCCCGTCAATATCCGCTATGCGACGGACACGTCCAACATGCAGATATGGACCGCGCGCAATCCGTCGCGCTACATCATGGTGTTCGCGGATGGCCGCATCGTCGCGTGGGAGTTTCATAGCTGCGAGCACGTTTGGGACGGCATCGAGTTGAACGTCGAAATGCGCGGCGCGGTGAGCTGGATTTATTTCAGCGCGGGCCACGAAGCGGAAAGCCGCGCCGAAGCGTGGGCGAACGAAATCGTCGATGTGTTTCGCGCGCACGCGCGCGGCGACAGCCGGCTCGCGGTCGACCGGCTCGATCCGATCGGCTCGGCGCTGCTCGTCAATCGCGGCCTTACCTTGCTCGACGGTCAGGCGATGATGGAAGACGCCCGCGCGATCAAGTCGGCGGGCGAACTCGTGCTGATCGGCGAATCGCTGCGCGCGTGCGAGGCCGGTATCGAACGGATGCGTCGCGAGCTTCGGCCCGGCATGACCGAGCAGGAGCTATGGGCGCATCTTCACTTCGAGAACATCCGTCACGGCGGCGAATGGATCGAGACGCGGCTGCTCGCGTCCGGCGAGCGCACCAATCCGTGGATGCGCGAATGTTCGTCGCGCGTGCTGCAAAACGGCGAACTGCTTGCCTTCGATACCGACATGGTCGGCCCGCACGGCTACTGCTCCGACATTTCGCGCACCTGGACGGTGGGCGACACGCGTCCATCCGACGAGCAACGCAAGCTGTACGAACTGGCTTATTCTCAGGTGCATTTCAACATGGACCTGCTGCGTCCGGGCATGACCTATCGCGAGTTCTCCGAGAAGGCGTGGAAGATTCCCGCGCCGTACGTGAAGAACCGGTATAGCTGCATCGCGCATGGCATCGGCATGGTCGATGAAGCGCCGGCCATCGCGCATCAGGTCGATTGGGACAGCGCGGGCTATGACGGCGTCTTCGAAACGGGGATGACGCTGTGCATCGAAAGCTATATCGGAGCGGAAGGCGGATGTCAGGGCGTGAAACTGGAGGAACAAGTGGTGCTTACGGAGCACGGCTGCGTGCCGCTCACGGCATGCAGCTTCGAGACCGACTGGTTGTGACGGAGAGCGCTTCATGATTCGTCGTGCGCAGAACGTGGCGGCTTACATCGCCATCGCGGAGAAGCTGTTTCAATCGGAGAAGCTGCCGGAAGCGGGACGTCGCGTCGCGGCGCGCGTGTTCGAGCGGTTGCAGACGCCATCCGACGATGGCGCGCGGCATCGCACGCGCTATCCCGCATGCGAATGGCTCGACGCGACGCTCGCGCCTTTCATCGACGATGACACCGGCTTCGGCACCGCCGCGCGCGCGATCAAGGCGCTCGAACCCGATCTCGGCTGGTCGCGCCGATCATCGGGCGTGAACGGTAGCGACGGCTATATCGATGCACACGTGCACGGCATGATCTGCGGTCCCGGCGGCGCGGAGAGCCGTTATGACGTGCAATTGGGCTTTTCGCTGATGCTGCCGCATACGCGTTATCCGGATCACAGTCATCCGCCCGAGGAAGCTTATGTGCTGTTCACGCCGGGTGAGTTTCGGCAGAACGGCGGAGAATGGCGCGATCCGGGCATCGGCGGCGGGATTCATAACGTGCGGAATAATCCGCACGCGATGCGGTCGGGTGATGTGCCGTTTTTCGCGATCTGGTGTCTGTTGACGAGGGAGGGGGATTAGGCGGCTTTCGAAGCCCCGCCCAGCGGGGCTTCGCTCACCTCACTTCCCCGGCGTCAACACAACCCTGAACCGCGCCTTGCCGCTCATCATCCGTTCATACGCCTCGCCCGCGCGCGACAGCGGATATTCCTCGATCATCGGCTTCACGCCCGACAGCGCGCTGAACGCGAGCGTTTCCTGCGAGTCCGCCGCCGTGCCCGACGGCCAGCCCTGCACCGAGTTGCGCCCCATGATGAACTGCGTGATCGGCACCTCGACCGGCTCTTCCGATATCCCGACCATGATGAGCTTGCCGTTCAGCCCCAGCCCGCCGATGGTCGCGCTCATCGCCTTGCCGCTCGTCGCCGTCGCGAGTATCACGCGCGCGCCGCCGAGCGCCTTGAGCGCGTCGGCCACGTTCTGCGATTCGCTGTCGATGTAATGATGCGCGCCGAGTTGCTTCGCGAGCGGCGCCTTGTCCTGTCCGCGCGCGATGGCCACCGTCTGGAAGCCCATCTTGCGCGCGAACTGCACGCCCAGGTGACCGAGCCCGCCGATGCCGAGCACCGCGACCACATCGCCCGCGCGCGCGCCGCTGTTGCGCAGCGCATTGAACGTGGTGATGCCCGCGCAAAGAAGCGGCGCGGCATCGACGTCGGAGAGATCGTCGGGCATACGCGCGAGCGCTTCCTGCGGCGCCACCATGTATTCCGCGTAGCCGCCGTCATAGCTGATGCCCGGCACCAGCGCGCGCTGGCAAAGCACGAAGTCGCCGTGCCGGCAATGCTCGCAATGGCCGCAATGCCCGCCGTGCCAGCCCACGCCGACGCGCTGACCCTTTTCCCATCCTTCGACGTCCGCGCCGAGCTTCTCGATCACGCCTGCGATCTCGTGTCCCGGCACGCGCGGAAATTGCAGACCCGGCCAGAGTCCTTCGACGGTCAGCGAATCGCTGTGGCAGATCCCGCACGCCTGCACCTTGATGAGCACGTGTCCGGCGGGCGGTTCCGGCACATCGCGCTCGACGACTTCCAGCGGACCATTCGCTTTCGTTACCTGCACTGCCTGCATCGTTGGCATCGCTTGCTCCTTGTCATGGAGAAACACGCGCGGCGCACCTCGCGCGCCGCAATCGGATGAGACGGCCCGGTCAATCGCACTCCCGAGCGCATCGTCGAGAAACGTCGGAGATTGCGATTGTGACAGGGTTCCGCCCGATGCATCGGCCGCGCGTCCATGCGCGCGCTGACCGCGATGCGCCGCCTTTACGCCGAACGCAGCGGACGGAAGCCCGCGCGAACTTCATCCGTGAAGGCTTGCGGCTGCTCCCATGCCGCGAAATGCCCGCCTTTCGCCAGACGGTTGTAGTGAATCAGCTTCGGATACGCCTTCTCCGTCCAGCTTTGCGGCGCGGCATAGATCTCGTCCGGAAACACGCTCACCGCCACCGGAATCGCAACATGCTTCGGCGCGAAGAAGTTGAGCTTGTTTTCCCAGTACAGCCGCGCCGATGAAACGCCCGTGTTCGTCAGCCAATAAAGCGTGATGTTGTCGAGGATGTCGTCGCGCGTGAGACCCTCCGCCTGTCCGTCGAACACACGCGCGATAAGCGCCTGGCTCGCCGCGTCGTGATCGATCATCCATGCCGCGAGACCGATCGGCGAATCCTCGATGCCATACAGCGTCTGCGGCCGATTCGCCATTTCCTGCGCGTAGCCGAGGCCGTGTTTGTAGAAGTAATCGAGTTGATCGAACGCGTGCTTTTCATCGCCGGCCAAACCCGCGGGCGCGGGATTGCCGTACTTCAGCGCGTTGGCGATATCGTCCGGCACCGTCGCCGGCATGTTCGTGTGCATGCCGATCAGTTCCGGCGGCGCGATAAGCGCCATCTGCTCGGTCACCGCGTTGCCCCAGTCGCCGCCCTGCGCGACATAGCGCGTGTAGCCGAGCCGCTGCATCAGCGCGATCCATGCGCGCGCGATGCGCTGCGGGTCCCAGCCGGTCGTCGCCGGCTTGCCGGAAAATCCGTAGCCGGGCAGCGACGGAATCACGACATCGAACGCATCCGATGCATTGCCGCCATGCGCGGTCGGATTCGTCAGCGGATCGATGATCTTCAGTTGCTCGATGATCGAGCCGGGCCAGCCGTGCGTGACGATCATCGGCAACGCGTTCGCATGTTTCGAGCGAACGTGGATGAAGTGGATGTCGAGTCCGTCGATCTCGGTGACGAAGTTCGGCACCGCGTTGATCCGCGCTTCGACCTTGCGCCAGTCGTAAGCGGTCGACCAATGGCGCGCGAGTTGCTGCATCGTCGCGAGTTGCACGCCTTGCGAGGCATCGGCGACGGTTTCGCGTTCGGGCCAGCGCGTCGACTGCACGCGCCGCTTCAGATCGGCGAGTTGCGCATCCGTTGCGTGGACGCGAAGCGGGCGAATCGCGGTCTTGTCGCCGCTCTTCACTTGCACGATGTCCGCCGTGCTCTGGATCGAATCGGCGAATGCGACGCGGCTCAATGCGCTCGCCGCGATGCTCGCCGCCGCGACGCCGATGAAATGACGGCGCGAAGCCGTCCGGAGAGGAAGATCGTTCGACATGACAAGCTCCTGAATGCGTGTGCGAGGAGGAGCGATGTGTGCCGCAACGAATCAGAATCACTGAACCGCACTTGCAGGCCGCCGTTCGGCAAGCCTGGGATCGTCACCGCCTCGATGCGCCGCGAAGGGTTTTCGCAGCAGGTGACGCGATTATGTGAAGGTACACACTCGACGTAAATGCAGCCGGGGTTACAACAGAATTGTCGGGCGGGAAAGAGTCCCGCCCGACATCGCTAATGAATCACCGCGCCACGTTCGACGCCACACGCGCACCGTTCTGTCTGCGCCGATAACTCGTATCGCGCGATGCAAGCCAGTAATAAACCGGCGACGTCAGCAGCAATCCAACGATCCACGACAGATCCGCGCCGTCGAGATACTTGGGCACCGCGCCCGCATACATCGGCGTGTTCATGAACGGAATCTGCACGACGATACCGATCGCATAAGCGATCAACGCCTGCGGATTGAATCGTCCATAGATGCCGCCGTCTACCTGAAAGATCGACTGGATGTCGTACTTGCCTTTGTGGATCACATAGAAGTCGATGAGATTGATCGCGGTCCACGGCACCAGCACGACGAGCAGCGCAAGCACGAGATCGACGAGATTCGCGACGAAGTTCGTCGATGCGCCGATCGCGCCATAGCAGCACGCGACGAGAATCGCGACCGACAACACGGCGCGCGCTTTCGCCGTCGGAATCCAGCGATACGCGAACGTCTGCAATGACGTGATCACCGCGAGCACCGCGCCATACAGGTTCAACGCGTTGTGGCTGATGACGCTCAACAGGAACAACACGAGCATCGGCAGGCCGAGCGGTCCGGTGGCGAGCTTCACGGCATCCATCGCGTCGGCGCCGGGCGGCACCGCGAGCACCGCGACCGCGCCGAACACGAAGGCGAGCGTCGAGCCGATCGTGCAGCCGAGATACGTCGCCCAGAACGTCGACGAGACGCGCACGGTCTCCGGCAAATAGCGCGAATAGTCGGACACGTAAGGCGCGAACGCGATCTGCCACAGCGCGGAAAGCGATACGGTCGCGAGCCAGCCGGCGAAGTTGAAGCCGCCGCGCGTGAGGAAATCGTCCGTCGAGACATGCGTGAGGATGTAGCCGAAGCCCACGCAAATGCCGATGCCGAGGACCCACGTCCCGATGCGGTTCAGGATATGAATGAACTTGTATCCGATGATGCCGATCAGTCCCGATCCCAGCGCGCCGATCACGATGCCCACGGGCACCGACACCGACGTCTCGATGCCATGCAGCGACTTCCCCGCGAGCACGATGTTCGACGCGAAGAAGCCCACGTACATCACGCCCGCGATGACGGTCACGAGCAACGCGCCCCACGATCCGAACTGCGCGCGGCTCTGGATCATCTGCGGAATGCCCATTTGCGGCCCTTGCGCGGAATGCAACGCCATCAGCACGCCGCCGACCGCCTGTCCGACGACGATCGCAACGATGCCCCACAGCAGGTTCAGATGAAAGATCTGCACGCCGAGCGCGCCCGTCACGATCGGCAAGGGCGCGATATTGCCGCCGAACCATAGCGTGAACAGGTCGCGCACTTTGCCGTGACGATCCTCGGGCGGCACATAGCCGATGGTGTGCTTCTCGATCAACGGAGAAGCGTTGCGTGGTGCACTAGTCAAAGTCGTCTCCAGTTTGTGCGCGGCAAAGCGATGCCCTGACGCGCATCGCGCCCGTATCGCCTGCGGCGTGTGAGAAATCAGGCTGTGGTCGAAAGATGATCGGCGAGGCGTATCAGCATCGCGTCGCAATCGTGGAGTTGTTCGAGGGTTACGTACTCATCGGGCTTGTGTCCCTGATCCATGCTGCCGGGACCGCATACGACAGTCGGAATGCCTGCCTGATCGAAGAGTCCGCCTTCCGTGCCGAACGCCACCGTGCCGAATTCCGACGATCCGCTCAAGAGCGCGACGAGACGCGCCGCTTCGCTTTCGGGCGATGTCGCGAGTCCGGGATACGCGGATAGCGCTTCGAGGCGAACGTCCGTCTCGGGTTCAATGGCGCGCATCTTCGGCAGCAGTTCGGCTTGTGCGTACGCCTGCAAATCCTTGGCGACCGTGCTCGCTTCGAAGCCGGGAAGCGCGCGCACTTCGAAGTCGAATTCGCATTCGGCCGGCACGATGTTGAGCGCACGACCGCCCTTGATGACGCCCGTCTGCACGGTCGAATACGGCGGATCGAAGCGCTCGTCGTGATGCTCGGGCTGCGCCAGCCGTTCGCCGATTTCTTCAAGCCGATTGATGAGGCGCGCTGCATATTGAATCGCGTTCACGCCATACGGCGCATAGGCGGAATGACAAGGCGCGCCTTTCACCTGACAACGCATCGCGAGCTTGCCCTTGTGACCGAGCACCGGCTTCAACGATGTCGGCTCGCCGATCAGACACAGAACGGGCTTGTGCGCGCGCTTCTCCAGTTGCGCGAGCATCGGCCGCACGCCGAGGCATCCGACTTCCTCGTCGTATGAAAACGCCAGATGCACGGGCAATCTCAGTTCGCGCTCGATCAACATCGGCACGGCGGCCAGCACCGACGCGAGAAAGCCCTTCATGTCGGCTGTGCCGCGGCCATAGAGCCGTCCATCTTTTTCCGTGAGACGGAATGGATCGCCGGTCCACGGCTGGCCATCGACCGGCACGACATCCGTATGCCCCGAGAGCACGATGCCGCCGCGATCGCGCGGTCCGATCGTCGCGAACAGATTCGCCTTCGTGCGCTCCGCGTTGTAGAACAGCTCGCTTTCGATGTCGAACTGCGCGAGGTAATCGCGAACGAACTCGATCAGCGCGAGATTCGAATCGCGGCTGACGGTCGCGAAACTAATCAGCTTGTCGAGCAGATCGCGGCTCGTCGTGTCACTCATCGCCCGGCACTCCGTAGCTCGGCGCAGCGGTCGGGTTCAATGCGCGCGTCACGTAGTCCTGCATCTGCGGCTCGTACGCATGCCACAGGTCATCGAGCTTGCCGATGGGATCGTCATCGGCCCAGTCGACGCGCAGATCGACGAGCGGCCAGCTTTGCTCGCCCGCGATCTTCAGCGCAGCCGAATGCACCGGCCCCGCTTCGCCGCCCGCCGCGATCGCCGCATGCATCGCGGCAAGCAGACGATCCGCAAGCTGGCCCGATGCGTTCTCGAATGCGGGAATCATCGCTTCGATGACATGCACGCCCGCGAGCATGTTGCCCGCCGCGACGCATTGCCTGCCCGCGACCGCGTGATACGTGCCGAGCGCTTGCTTGCCGCTGAAGAACGCGGTGTGGCCTTGCGCATCGACGACCGTCACCTGCCGATACTCGCTCCATTCGTTCGCGCTCAACGCGCGTTCGAGTGCGGCGTTCGCATCGAGCTTGGCGCTTTCGATGTAATCGAGAATTTGCGGACCGAGCGCGGGCAGCGTGACGTTCTGCGTCGCGACGACGCCCACGCCCGCGCGCACCCACGGACAGCGCGCGCCCACCGCGATGCTCGACGAACTGATCGCGATGCCGAGCTGCCCGGTCTCTTCACATCGTCCGACGATCGAGAATGTCATGCGCGCTCCTGAGGCGGCGTCCATCCATCGGGGATGACGGCGATCACATCGATCTCCATCAGCCATTCAGGTTGTCCGAGCGCGACGACGGTAAGGCCCGTCGAAATCGGAAACACGCCCTTCAGCCATTTGCCGACTTCGCGATACACCGGCTCGCGAAAGCGCACATCGGTGAGATAAGTCGTCGTCTTGACGATATGCGAGAGATCGCTGCCCGCTTCTTCGAGCAACTGCTTCACGTTCTTCATCGCCTGCTCGGCCTGCGCGCGCGGATCGCCGAGACCGACGAGATTGCCGTCGAAGTCCGTGCCGATCTGACCGCGCACATAAACGGTATTGCCCGCGCGAACGGCCTGGCAGAGATCGTTATCGAGGGTCTGATTCGGATACGTATCCTTCGTGTTGAACATGCGGATACGGGTATGCGTAGGTTGGCTCATCGAATGCACCTTGATTCCGGATAGTTTCTGATCAGTTGACGCCCATCTCGCTGACCTTGTGGACGCGCGATGCATCGGTCACGCCTTCTTCGCGCTTCGTCTCGACAGCACGTTGCGGCGCGTCGTAATAAGCGAGGTATTTGCGCTGCGTGACGATGTGATCGGCGATATGTTTCGCGTCGTGCCACACGCCCCAGATGAACGCGGAGCCGCGCCGCGAAAGCCACGGCAAGCCGAGAAAATAGATGCCCGGTTCTTTGGCGACGCCACGTTGATGTTTCGGCTTGCCTTTGTCATCGAATGCATCGACTTGCAGCCAGTTGAAATCGACGGCATAACCGGTCGCCCAGATGATCGACGTAACACCCGCTTGCGCGAGATCGAGTTCGAGAAGCGGATGCGTCATGCATTCCGGGTCGGCGGGAATATGGCGCGCTTCGGGCTCCTCGGGCAGATCGAGGCCGTTGCGTTGCGCATAGGCATCGGCGGCATCGAGCAATGACAAATAGTTCTCGTCGCCGCGACGGATGTTATCCGCGAGATCGGCTTCGAAGCTCACGCGCGTATCGTCGAACGATTTCGTCAGACCGACGAGCGTGATGCCCTGATGCGCGAGGCGCCTGAAGTCCACCGTATGGCCGCCGCGCGCGCCGCTCACGGCAATGGTCACATGCTCGCGGCCCGGCTTCATCACTTCCGCGTCCCATTCGCCGAGCACGCCGAGCCACCAGCAGAAATCGCGTCCGCGATATCCGCGCGGCGGACGATCGTGCGCGCCGACCGACAGATACACGCGCCGGCCCGCGCGCTGCAATTCATCGGCGATCTGCACGCCCGACGATCCCGCGCCCACGACGAGCACGCCGCCTTCGGGCAGTTGCTGCGGATTGCGATAGTCGGCGGAATGGATCTGCGTGAGCTTTGCGGACGACGGCGCGATCGGCGGAATCACGGGGCGCTGAAACGGACCCGTCGCGACGACCACGCGATTCGCTTCGATGGTTCCGTCGGATGTATCGACGGTAAAGCCCGGCCGCCCCGCATTGCGCACGACCTTCTTCACTTCGACGCCGGTGCGAATGGGCGCATCGAATTTCTTCGCGTACTCGACGAAGTATTCCGCGACCTGATCTTTCGATGCGAAACCATTGGGGTCGAAATCCGCGAACTCGAGATTAGGGAAACGATCGTGCCATGCGGGACCATTGGCGACGAGCGAATCCCACCTGCCCGTGCGCCAGCGTTCGGCGATGCGATCGCGTTCGAGCACGAGATGCGGCACGCCGAGCTTGCTCAGGTGTTCGCTCATCGCGACGCCAGCCTGGCCCGCGCCGACCACGAGCGTGTCGATAGACGTTGTTTCCACTGTCATGGCTATGTCCTTCTGAAAGGCCGTTGTATCCGTGATGTCTTCGTGAAAATCTACGCGTCCCGATCGAATCCGAAAAATATATTTAAAAAATGCACGGCATCGGATTTGGCTATGCAATGAATTTTGAGCACTTCACAATGCGGCTCATCGAAGCTCCATTTCCGGAATGTCATCGATGGAAAGCCATCCCTTGCGCTATTCGCTGCGGCAATTGCGCTACTTCGTGGTCGCTGCCGAAGCCTTGTCCTTCACCGCCGCCGCGAAAAAACTGCATATTTCGCAGCCGTCGATATCGACCGCCCTCGCCGATCTCGAAGCATCGTTCGGCGTGCAGCTATTCATTCGCCATCATGCGAGCGGTCTGTCGCTCACGCAGGCCGGCCGCGATCTGCTCGGGCAAGCGCGCAATCTGCTGAAGATCGCGGAAGAACTGCAAATGGCCGCGAAAGAAATGGATGGCGGCATGACCGGCTCCATCGCGCTCGGCTGTCTCGTGTCGCTCGCACCGCCGTTGATGCCGGGACTCATCAGCCGCTTCACGGCGGGGCACGCGGGCATTTCGTTTCGCACGGTCGAAGCGCATCAGGACGGCTTGTTGCGCGGCCTGCATGACGGTTCGCTCGATATCGCCCTCACCTATAGTCTGGACTTGACCGAAGACATCGCGTTCACGCCGCTGCTTTCGTTGCCGCCTTATGCGATCTTGCCGAAGACGCATCGGCTTGCGCGAGCGCGCAAGGTATCGCTCGCCGATTTGCAATCGGAGCCTTACGTGATGCTCGATCTGCCGCATAGCCGCGAGTATTTCGCCGCGCTCTTCGATGCGGTCGGCAGCCGTCCCGTGCCCGCGTTCCGGTCATCGCAACCGGAAGTCGTGCGTGGCATGGTGGCGAACGGCCTCGGCTATAGCATCCTCAACTTTCCGCTGAAGTCGAATCGCACGGTGGATGGCGAGGACTTCGTGATTAAGCGCTTCAAGGACAACGTCAACGCGACTACGTTAGGCATCGCGCAATCTCGCACGATGCGTCCGCGGCAAGTGGTGCATCGCTTCTCGTCGTTCTGCGAGAACTATATTAGGCGACTGCATATCGATACGTGAAGTTATCGGCGCTGCATAGATAAAAGCTTTGCTTTGTATCCGAAAACAATATTTTGGCTGGCAATTTGGCTTGATAGATTGATGTCCATGTCGAGCGCAATGCGGTCAAAGCCCGCGCCAGCGCGCTCTCACGAGTCGAGACAAGGAGGGCTTCATGATCGCAGTGGACACGCTCATCGACCAGTTACGGTCGAATTGCGAACGACCATTCAGCGATGCGCACGCCATGCCGCCTGGCGCCTATACATCGCCCGACTTCCTGTCACTCGAAGAGCGCGAGATCTTCGCGCATGAATGGCAATGCGTCGGCCGCGCGAGCGCGTTGAAGGAACCGGGCGATTACCTGACGGCGCAGATCGGCGCGCAGCCGATCGTCGTATTGCGCGACGAGCAGATGCAGCTCAAGGCGATGTCGAATGTGTGCCTGCATCGCATGTCGGTGCTGCTGGAAGGGCGCGGCAACAAGCGGCGCATCGTGTGCCCGTATCACGCGTGGAGTTATGGACTCGACGGCGAATTGAAGGGCGCGCCGCTCATGGACCGGCAAGAAGGCTTCTGCAAGGAAAGTTATAGGCTGCCCGCCGTGCGCTGCGAGGAATGGCAAGGCTGGATCTATGTGACGCTCGATGAAAGCGCGCCGCCCGTCGCAACGCAGCTAGCCGAACTGAGCGAATTGATCGGCGCGTATGGCATGACGGACTACATCGAAACTTTCTATGAAGAGCATGTGTGGGATACCAACTGGAAGATCCTCGCCGAAAACTTCATGGAAAGTTATCACTTGCCAATGCTGCATCGCGCGACCGTAGGGCCGCATTCGAAGCTCGAAGAGATGGAATGTCCACCGGGTTATCCCGCGTTCAACTATCACTGGATCACGAAGGAAGCGAGCTTGCCCATTGGCAATGCTCATCCGGATAACCCGCGTTTATCGGGTCATTGGCGCAAGACGACCGCACTGCTCGCGATCTATCCGACGCATCTCGTCACGCTTACGCCCGGCTATTTCTGGTATCTCGTGTTGCAGCCGCGCGGCGTCGGGCAAGTGCATATCCGCTTCGGCGGCGGTCTCGCGCCTGAATTCATCGCCGACGCGGAAGCGAACGCGCATATGTCGACATTGAAGAAGCTGCTCGACGAAGTGAACGCGGAAGACAGGCGCGGCGTGGAAGCGGTGTTTCGCGGCGTGCATGCGCCGCTCGCGAAGCCCGGAAATCTGAGCCACCTTGAACGGCCCAATTTCGACTTTGCGCGCTATATCGCGACGAAGCTCGCACAGCACTGAAAGACAGGACACGAACACGATGTCAGCCCCTTCCTTCATCTCCTTCTCCGGCGTGAGCAAATCGTATGACGGCGCCCATTACGTCGTGGAGGATTTGAACCTCGACGTGCGCAAGGGAGAATTTCTTTCGCTGCTCGGTCCGTCCGGCTCCGGTAAAACGACGACGCTGATGATGCTCGCGGGCTTCGAAACGCCGACGCAAGGCGAGATTCGTCTCGATGGCAGGCGTCTCGACGACAAGCCGCCGCATCAGCGCGACATCGGCATGGTCTTTCAGAACTACGCGCTCTTTCCGCATCTGACGATCGCGGAGAACGTCGCCTTTCCGCTTTCCGTGCGACGCGTGAGCCGCGCCGAGCAGAAGACGCGCGTGAAGCGCGCGCTGGAGATGATCGAGTTGCCCCATCTCGCGAACCGGCGACCCTCACAGCTTTCCGGCGGGCAGCAGCAGCGCGTCGCGCTCGCACGCGCGCTCGTGTTCGAACCGAGCGTCGTGCTGATGGACGAGCCGCTCGGCGCACTCGACAAGCGCCTGCGCGAAACGATGCAATACGAAATCATGCGGCTGCACCGCGAGCTTTCGCTGACGATCGTCTACGTGACGCACGATCAGGCCGAAGCGCTGACGATGTCGGACCGGGTCGCCGTCTTTTCCGATGGCCGCATCCAGCAGGCCGCGACGCCGAGCGAGCTTTACGAGAACGCGCAGAACGCGTTCGTTGCGAACTTCGTCGGCGAGAACAACGGGCTCACGGGGCGCGTCGCCAGTGCGAACGGCGAATGGGCGACGCTGGCGTTATCGGACGGCAGCGTCATTCGCGGACGTTGCGAGCACGGCCTGCGCGCCGGCGATGAAGCGATGCTCGCGCTGCGCCCCGAACGCGCGCACATTCCCGGCACGGAAGACGCGCACGCGGACGAGCACAGCAACGTCGTGCGCGCACGCGTCGAGGAACTCGTGTACTGCGGCGATCATCATCGCGTGCATCTGAAGCTCGGCTCGCGCGATTCCATCGTCGTCAAAGTGCCCAATACCCAGCGTCACGCATTGCCCTGCGCAGGCAGCACGATCGATATCGCGTGGCGTCACGACGACTGCAAGATTCTCGCGATGATGGCGCCAAAAAACGCGCCCGCGATTGCCCCGAGCACACCGCCCTCACCTTCTCTCATCCCGACCGCACCCGCAGGAGCCAACTGACATGCGCAATCACATCAAAGCACAATGCGCCGCACTCGCAGTATTTGCATTTGCAACTATCTCGACACAGGCGGCGGAGACACTCTCCGTCGTGACGTTCGGCGGCGCGTTCGAAGCCGCCGCCAAGAAAGCCTGGTTCGAACCGTTCACGCAGGCAACGGGCGTGAACTTCTCGACCGAATCGTATGACGGCGGCCTCGCCAAGCTCTCCGCGATGGAGCAGGCGAAGAACACGACGTGGGATCTCATCGATCTGGAAACCAACGACGCGATCACCGCATGCGATGAAGGCCTGCTGCAGAAGTTCGACAAGAAGATGCTCGGCAAGACGAGCGACTTCATCCCCGGCTCGATCAGCGATTGCGCGGTTGCGAGCATGGTGTGGTCCACGGTCTATGCCTATGACGCTAGCAAGCTGAAGACCGCGCCGACCACTGTCAACGACTTCTTCGATTTGCAGAAATACCCCGGCAAGCGCGGCCTGCGCAAGTCGCCGAAGGTGTCGATGGAATGGGCGCTGATCGCCGATGGCGTCGACCCGAAAGATGTCTACAAGGTGCTCGGCACGCCCGCCGGCGTCGATCGCGCGTTCAAGAAGCTCGACACGATCAAGAAGAACATCGTGTGGTGGGAATCGGGCGCGCAGGCGCCGCAACTGCTCGCCGATGGCGCGGTCGTGATGGTGCAGGCCTACAACGGCCGCATCGACGACGCCGCGAAGAAAGACAACAAGCCGTTCAAGGCCGTGTGGGACGCGCAAGTCTACGACTTCGAGTGGTGGGCTATTCCGACGGGCGCGAAGCACGCCGATACCGCGGCGAAGTTCATCGTGTCGCAAGCGCAGCCGAAGGCTTCGGCGGATCTCTCGAAGTACATCGCGTATGCGCCGCCGCGTAAGGATGCGGTCGCGCTCGTCGACAAGCAGCGACTCGCCGACATGCCGACCGCGCCGGATAACTTCAAGCGCGCGGTGCAGATCAACGCGAACTTTTGGGCCGACAACGCAGATCAGATCAACAAGCGCTTCCAGGTCTGGCTCACGCAATAACGCTGTTCATGGATGAGAGTAACGACATGCCTGCATCGATTCACGCGCACGCCGCCGGTTCTCCGACGAGAGCCGATGGCCGCGCCTCGTATCAAAGAGCGCGCCGCCGCGCATCGGTGCAGGCGTTGTTGCTTGCCTTGCCGCTGATCGTGTTTTTGCTGTCGACGTTCATCGCGCCAATCGCGATGCTGCTTGCGCGCAGTGTCGAGAACAAGGAGGTGCCGGACAGCATGCCGGCGCTCACTCGTGCTCTCGATGCCTGGGACGGCCGCGGCGTGCCCGATGAACATCTGTTCGCGCTGCTCGCCTCGGGCCTGAAGGATGCGCAACAGAAAGGGCAACTCGGCACCGTCGCGCGCAGGCTCAACTTCGCGCAGCCCGAGTTTCGCAGCTTGCTGATGCGGACCGCGCGCAGCGTGCGCGAGGAGACGCCGCCCGCGTGGAAGCCGGTTTTGATCGACATGGATGAACGTTGGAATTCGCCGGAGATCTGGCGTCTGTTGAAACGCGCGGCCACGTCGCCGACGCCGGACTATCTGCTTGCCGCCGTCGATGCGCAAGTGACGCCGCAAGGCAACGTCGCGTTCGTGGCGGATAACTCGTCGGTGTATCGACAGGCGTTTCTGCGCACGATATCGATCAGCGCGTCCGTCACGCTGCTGTGCCTCGTGCTCGGTTATCCGGTCGCATGGCTGCTCGCGAATCTGCCGACGCAAAGCAGCAACCGCCTGATGCTTTTCGTGATCGTGCCGTTCTGGACGTCGCTGCTCGTACGCACGACTGCGTGGTATGTGTTGCTGCAGCCGGGCGGTGTCATCAATGGCCTCTTGATGGGACTCGGTCTCGCGACGCATCCGCTGCCGCTCATCTTCAATCGCACGGGCGTGTTGATCGGCATGACGCATGTGTTGCTGCCGTACATGATTCTGGCGATCTTCTCGGTGATGAAAGGCGTGTCGCCGGTCTATCTGCGCGCGGCGCAATCGCTCGGCGCGCATCCGTTCACCGCGTTCGTGCGCGTGTACATACCGCAGACGTTGCCGGGTGTCGGCGCGGGATGCTTTCTCGTTTTCGTGCTCGCGCTCGGCTACTACATCACGCCAGCGCTGCTCGGCGGCGCAGGCGATGAAATGATCAGTCAGCTCATCGCGCTGCAGACGAATACGCAGCTCAATTGGGGGCTTGCGGGCGCGCTCTCGGCGTACCTCGTGATCTTCACCGCGATCTTCTATTTCCTGTTCAACCGCATCGTCGGCATCGACCGGTTGCGCTTCGGTTAAGGGGCCATTCTTCCATGACGGAATCACGCAACAGGGTGCTGACCGAACGCATCGCTTCCCGATGGGTGCGCGTGCATACCGCGCTCGTGCTGTTCTTTCTCGTCGCGCCGATTCTTGCGATCATCCCTTTGTCGTTCAATTCGGGATCCTACTTTTCTTATCCGTTGCAGGGGTTTTCGTTGCGCTGGTATGAGCAGGCGCTCACGAGTCCCGACTGGCAGCGCTCGCTTTTGAACAGCATCGGCATTGGTGCGGCGTCGACGTTGATCGCGACGTGTCTCGGCACGCTTGCAGCGCTCGGCCTTTCGCGTTCGCAGTTTCCGCTGCGCTCGGTCATCATGCCGATCATCATTTCGCCGATGATCGTGCCGATTGTCGTTGTCGCGGCCGGCTTCTATCTGATCTTTGCGCCGCTCGGGCTCGTCAACTCTTATCCCGGTGTGATCTTCGCGCATGCGGCGCTTGGCACGCCCTTTGTCGTGATTACCGTGACGGCGTCGTTGTTGTCCTTCGATCAAAGTCTCTTGCGTGCGGCGTCGGGGCTCGGGGCGACGCCGTGGATCGCCTTCCGGCGCGTGACCTTGCCGCTCATTACGCCGGCTGTGGCTACCGGCAGCGTGTTCGCGTTTGCTACTTCGTTCGATGAAGTTATCGTCATTCTCTTTATCGGCGGGCCGGATCAGCGAACCGTGCCGCGGCAGATGTGGAGCGGTATTCGCGATTCCATCGATCCTTCCATTCTTGCTGTTGCTACGATGCTGATCGTGTTTGCTGTTCTGCTCTTTGCCAGCATCAATTGGTTGCGGGGGCGGGCTAGTCGGGCTCTTGTTTGAAGTTTGAATCGCCCTCTGTTCGCCGTGCTTTCGCTTTCGCCGGATCCCGCTTTCGCGTCGGTCTATTAGCACTGCCCCTGTGCGGGGCGGCACTCACTTTCTTTGCTGCTGCAAAGAAAGTAAGCAAAGAAAGCAGCTACTGATGCCCGCGGTCACACGCAATTTGGGTAGTTCTCTCGTCCTAGGCGGCACTCGCCTAAAGAGTGCCCTCATAGGCCCAACCGGGCTTGGCTCGCGCACGGTCTGCCACATCGCACCACATAACAAATGGGTTCAGCACCAAATAGCTCCGGCCCGCTTCGCGGCCGACCGGTCAATCGGGTCCGCGCGTGCTTCTCTACTAACGTCTCCATCTCACTGCAATCGCCGCCCCCTTGGTTTCCCTTGCATACCCGGCGGCAGCGCGTAGCGCTGTGCCGAAGCTCTTTCGTGCTGAACCAGTGTCCTTGGAAAACTAGCTCGTCAGACCGTGCGCGATCCAAGCCCCGTTATTGTGATGAGGGCACTCTTTAGGCGAGTGCCATCCGCGACGAGAGAATTACCCAACGTGCGTGTGACCGCGGGCCTGAAAAGCTGCTTTCTTTGGTTGCTTTCTTTGCACAGGACCAGAGTAAGCACTAAAGCGCTAACTCTGGTCGACGGCAAAGAAGGTGACTGCCGCCCCGCACAGGGGCAGTGCCAATAGATCACTAAGAAAGCGGGATCCAGCGACAGAACCAAAAACAGCTTAAGCCAACGCCTCGGCCGCACGCCGCGGCAACATCCGATCAAACTCGCGTTTAACGATGCCATAGCACTCACAAGCCCGCTCCTCGAGTCCCGCACGATCGAGAATCTTGATACACCCACGGCTATGATGAATCAGCCCCGCATCGTGCAGCTTGCCAGCCGCCTCCGTCACACCTTCACGGCGCACGCCGAGCATATCGGCGATCATCTGCTGCGTCACACGCAGTTGATCCGACGGCGTGCGATCCGTCTGAATCAGCAACCAACGGCACAGTTGCTTCGACAGCGAGTGATGACGATTACACGCGGCCGTCTGCGCCACTTGCGTCAGCAGGGCTTGCATGTACAGCAACATCACGCGGCGCAGAAAGTCGGAACGGCCGAAGTGCTCACGCAACGCACCCGCGCTCATGCGATACGCAAAGCCCGCACATTGCACCTGCACGCGCGTCGGCATCGTGTCGCCGCCCGTCAGCACCGGAACCCCCGACATTCCCTCACGTCCCACCGCCGCGACTTCAACGGAACCGCCGTCTTCCATCGTATGCAGCAGCGAAATGATCGCCGTGGTCGGGAAATACACGTGGTGAATGCGCTGCCCGGAATCGCACAACAACTGCTCCGTGCGCAACTGGACCAGCTCGAGATGCGGTGCGATAGCCTGCCATTCCTGCGCCGGAAGCGCGCCCAACAGATGATTGCCGTGCAGATCGGATTGAAGTGTCAACATTTTTCTTAGTCTCGTGCGTTTGCGCTTCGCGCTTTTGATTTCTTCTGGCTCGCAACAGGATTCGCGCATGCATCTGATGGCATACATCGAACCTGTTGCGTCCAGCCCCGTAGTACGAACCCGCTGCTTCTTCTTGTTTGATACCGCAGCGATGTTCGTGCGTGGTCATACATTAGCGAGAGGTGTGCCAGCGAACGCCAATCCTTATACCAACAGGACTTTGCGCGATTCCCCACGCAAAGCGCGGAGAACGTGCGCTCAAGTACGAAGAAAATTGATTCACCCGTGAAAAGCGACCTTCAGACGGATCTCGGGCGATGGCGGCAGAACGCCAAACGTTTTCGTCTGGCGAATGTCTTGTCAGAGCAGGCTCCGCCGATGCGCTCATCTAGCGAAACGAAGCCAATCGGAGGCTCGAAAGCCTTGTCGTAGCAGAAACAGCCCGCACGCTAAAAATGTTGCAAAGGTGGTTAACGGCGATGCGCGTCGTTTTTAAGGCCCCGATGCGGAGTCGCGCGAAAGCCTTATGCGACAGGCGTCCGCGGGATTCTCAAAGGCTTGGCACAGGATGCGGACGTGAACCGTCGCGGTTTCGCGGCGCGGCGAAAAATGTTGCATCGTCTAAACCTCGGCGAATTTCGAATTCGGCAGCCGCTTCAAACCTTTGGCGCATGAATGTGACTCATGCCACGTTGAACAACCTTCGTTTGTGCGCAAGCATCGCTACCGGCACCATGCGTGACATACCCACTTCTATCCGCATGGAGCGAAAAGATGAGCGACGTCATGGAGACCCCCGCAAAGACCGCCGATCAGGCCATCGATCTCAAGGGCCGCGTATCGATCTATCAGCCGGAGCAGCAAGGCTTGATCTTCCCCGAGCTGCCCACGTTTGCGAGCCACGCGGAACATCGTCTGTACCTGAAGGAGCGCCTCGTCGCCGCGTGCCGCGCCTTCGCGCTGCAGGGCTTCGATTACGGCTTCGCGGGCCATCTCACCGTGCGCGATCCGGAGCATCCGTCGCTTTACTGGACCAATCCGATGGCCGTCCACTTCGCGCAAGTGAAGGTGTCTAACCTGATCTGCGCGGATCATCAGGGCAACGTGGTCGAAGGCGATTACGCGGTCAATCGCGCGGGCTTCGTGCTGCACGCGGCCGTGCATGAGCAGCATCAGGACATCGTCGCGATGTGCCACGCGCATACCGTCTACGGCACCGCCTTCGCGGCGCTCGGCAAGCCGCTCATTCCGATGTCGCAGGACGCGTGCGCGTTCTTCGAAGACCACGTCGTGATCGGCGATGAAGCCGGCAAGGTCGCCGTCGAAGTGAAGGGCGGCAACAAGGTCGCGAATGCGTTCAAGGGCGTGAAGGCCGCGATCCATCAGAATCATGGCCTACTCACGGCGAGCCGCCACAGCATCGATTCGGCGGCGTTCTGGTTCATCGCGCTCGAGCGTTGCTGCCAGCAACAACTGATGATCGAAGCGACCGGCATCACGCCCAAGCTCGTGCCCGAAGACCGCGCGCGCTATAGCCGGGAGCATGTGGGCAGCGACTACATCGGCTGGCTGCACTTCCAGACGATCTGGAACGATCTCGTCGCCACGCAGCCCGACATGTTCGACTGATTCCATTATGTTGCAGCCCCTCGCCTTCGGAGAAAGGCGAGGCGATTCCCCATGACTACGTCGAGACAAGCGTTCCCGGCGTCGCCTGGGTAGCAGCGCGCGGACACATCTGAAGATGCCGACCGATCTAGATCAATCGCATCGTCACAGCCGCCAAGACAAGGTAACGTCCGAGCTTCGCAACCGTGACCAACGCGACGAATGGCAGAAGAGGCTCACGCATCACCCCAGCCAGGAGAGTAAGAGGATCACCAATGACGGGCGCCCAACTAAGCAAGAGCGACCATTTCCCTAAACGTTGATACATGCGCTGCGCGCGGTCCAATTTCTCATCTGACACTGGAAACCAGCGGCGGCTCTTGAAGCGCTCGATGTATCGCCCCAAAACCCAATTGACCAGTGAACCCAACACGTTGCCGATCGTCGCGACCAGTATCAACGTTGCAGTTGAATAGCTTTTACTCAGCAGCAAGCCCACAAGCACAGCCTCCGATTGAAGAGGCAGAAGGGTGGCTGCGCCGAATGCGGCAAGAAACAATCCTCCGTATGCCGACAGCGTCAGCATGTCTTGAAGGGCATGCCAGCGCCTCGAATCGCTATTGCCATGGGTCTGTCCGAACTAGCTATTGACCGGCGAATAAATAGATGAAGCGAAAGATCGCTAACGTTGCCAACGCGAGCAGAAGTTGGTTCGCGATTCTATCGTATCGGTTTTGGAACTCTGACAATCGCGATTTATACCTGAAACGCTCTCGCGACTGTCTTGCCTCCACATGCGGTTGCATTGGATCCTGATGCCGAAACGGCTCGTGAATCGCTGATTGTTCCTGCTGGCTCGAAACAGGCGATGCGATGTGAGTCGCATCGCCTTTTTTGTATGATGGCGGACCATCCCTCGCAACCGTCCAAAGGACCATCATCATGACCGCCGCAACGCAATTCGATCAGGTTTCCGTCATCAAACGCGCCAATGTCTACTTCGACGGCAAGTGCGTGTCGCACACGGTTCTCTTCGCCGATGGCACCAGGAAAACGCTCGGCGTGATCCTGCCGGGCACGCTCAACTTCGGCACCGACGCGCCCGAGCTCATGGAGGTGCAGGCAGGCCAGTGCCGTATTCGGCTCGACGGCAGCGATGAGTGGAAGACGTATAAGGCGGGCGAATCGTTCTCGGTGCCGGGCAAAAGCCGATTCGATATCGACGTGACGGAAACGCTGGATTACGTTTGTAGTTATCTTTGATTGGCGTGAAGGGGAAATGCGGTGTCGGGTAGGGATTCCGCACCTCATGATTCTTAGAGTGGATTTCGGCAAGACGAACTCCGTCCAACTTTTATGTCTGTCCACGTTTCGTGTACACTGACCAAAATTGGACGCCCAACCCGCCGATGCCACCCACCGACCAACTCGCCGAAGCCGCCGCAGCCGCCTTCACGGAGGCGACCGGCTTCGCCGCACGCAGCGTCAAACCACCCGCGCGCGGCGGCTACGACGCCGCCATCGAATTCCGCGTCGGCGGCGCGCGCTTCAAGCGCCCTGTCATCGTGCGGGAAAACATCGACCGGTTCAGCGCGTTATCCGCGTTCAGCGCCTCGGTCGCGCAGAACGGCGGCGCGAAACCCGCGCTCGTTACCGCGCATCTCTCACCCGACATGGTCCGCGCCTGCCGCGATCTGAACGTCGATGCCCTCGATCTCGCCGGCAACGCGAGCGTCATCGAAGGCGATGGCGTCATCGTGATCGTGTCGGGCCGTCCGCGCGTCGCGCACGGCAAGGCGCGCCGCTCGAAAACCTGGACGAAGTCGACGTTGCGCGTCACGGCCGCCCTGCTCATCACGCCCGCGCTGCTGCAACGGGGCTATCGCGATATCGCGCAACACGCGGGCGTGAGCCACGGCACGGTGCAAAACGCGGTGCGGGCGCTCATCGATCATCGCGATGTATTCGAGCGGCCCGACGGCGCCGGCCTGCAATTCGCCGACAAGGAACGGCTCATCGACGAATGGGTGACGCTGTATCCGCGGCAATTGCGCGAATCGCTGCTGATCGGGCGTTATCGCGCGGAGTCGAACGACTGGTGGCGCGACGTGCCCGGCCTGCCGGGTCAATGCCAGTTCGGCGGCGAGCCGGCCGCAGCGATACTCACGGAATACCTGAAGCCCGCGACCGTCACCGCGTATTGCGCCGACGCCGCGCCGCGCGAATGGATCAAGGCGGCGCGGTTGCGGCCCGATCCCGCCGGAAACGTCGAATTCCTGCGCGCGCCCGTGGCGCTCGCGCCCGTCGATGGTCTTCCGCCGAACGTCGTCGCGCCGCTCATCGTCTATGCGGATCTCGTCGCGAGCGGCGACCCGCGCAATCTCGAAACCGCCAGGATGCTGCGTGAACGCTATCTTGCCGCTTGAACTGCTGCCGCATCGCCCGCTCGCCGGCGTCTTTTCCGCGATGCTGCGCGAAGTCGTCGCCGCGTCGCACGCGACGAACATCGCGTGGTTCGTCGGCGGCGCGAGCGCGCGCGACATCCTGCTCACGCACGTCCACGACATCGAGGCGACGCGCGCCACCGCCGACGTCGATATCGGCATCTCGATTCAAAGCTGGACCGGCCACGACGCGCTGCGGCAAGCGCTCGTCGCGTCGGGGCATTTCACCGCGCCGAAAGGCTCGGCGCATCGGCTGAATTTCAACGCGCCGCAGACCGGCGAGCGCACGTGGCTCGATATCGTGCCCTTCGGCGGCGTGCAGGACGCGCACGGCGAAATCGCGTGGCCGCCGGATGGTTCGGTGCGGATGAACGTCGCGGGTTTTCGCCAGGCGCTCGATGCGGCGCTCGCCGTGCGCGTCACGCGCGATCTCGTCGTGCCGGTCGCTTCGCTGCCCGCGCAGGCGATGCTGAAGATCATCGCGTGGCAAGACCGGCACGCCGCCGACCGCAAGGACGCGATCGACCTGCTCTTTCTGATGGCGCGTTACGCCCAAGCCGGCAACCTCGATCGTCTTTATGCCGATGCCTTCGATCTCGTCGAGCGCCACGGACACGATCCGGATATCGCGGGCGCGGCGCTTCTCGGCCGCGACACGGCCGCGCTCGTCGATGAAAACCTCCGCGCGCAGATTCTCGCGATCCTGCGCCCCGGCGATCCCGCGCCGCCGATCCTGACGCACATGCTCGGCTCGCGCATGCCAGTCTTCGAAGCGGATACGTCGGAACGCGTCGCCGCATTGTTCGACGCATTCCGCAGCGCGTTCTAGCCGTTGCGAAACAGATAGCTGTACGCGTTGAGCGCGGGCACCCCGCCGAGATGCGCGTAGAGCACTTTCGAGCCTTCGGGGAATTCGCCGTTGCGCACCATCTGGATCATGCCGTCCATCGATTTGCCTTCGTAGACGGGATCGGTCAGCACGCCTTCGAGCCGCGCGCACAGACGGATCGCCTCGAGCGTGCCTTCGTTCGGCAGGCCGTATTCGGGGCCACCGAAGCGCGTATCGAGAATCACGTCGTCGCGCGTGATGTCCTGGCCGAGATCGACGAGTTCCGCTGTGTGTTTCGCGATCCGCAGAATCTGCTCGTGCGTCTGCTCCGGTTTCGCCGATGCATCGATGCCGATCACGCGCCGCGCGCGCCCATCCGCCGCGAAGCCGACCACCATGCCCGCCTGCGTGCTGCCCGTCACCGAGCAAACGACGATGTAGTCGAACTTGAAGCCCAGCTCCGCTTCCTGCGCGCGCACTTCCTCCGCGAAGCCGACGAAACCGAGGCCGCCCAGCGGATGCTCCGAGCAACCCGCCGGCACCGGAAACGGCTTGCCGCCCGCCGCGCGCACGCTTTCCATCGCGTCCTGCCAGCTTTTGCGGATGCCGATATCGAAGCCATCGGCGACGAGGCGCACGTCCGCGCCCATCATCCGCGACATCTGGATATTGCCGACGCGGTCATAGACGGCATCGGAGTAATTGACCCAGTTTTCCTGCACGAGCACGCACTTCATGCCGAGATGCGCCGCGACCGCGGCGACCTGGCGCGTCTGATTCGACTGCACGCCGCCGATGGAAACCAGCGTGTCGCAGCCTTCGGCGATCGCCTCGGGAATCAGATATTCGAGCTTGCGCGTCTTGTTGCCGCCAAACGCGAGGCCGCTGTTGCAGTCCTCGCGCTTCGCGTACAACTCGACCTTGCCGCCGAGATGCGCGGACAGGCGCTTGAGCGGCTGAATGGGCGTCGGTCCGAACGTGAGCGGATAGCGGGGAAAACGTTGCAGATTCATGTCGGCATCCTCGTGATGGTGGGACTGCATGGACAGAATCGTAGAGATTCTCGTGACGGATCGGGTTGCGAAAAAATGCCGTTCGGCCTAACGTTTTTGGACGCGAGACGCTGTTCGCTAACTTTTATTTCGCACAAGAGCCTGTTGAAGCAATGAAAAAAACCGCATCCGCTCCAAACCCGCATCCGGCAAGCGTCCAGACCGATCGCGTCGATCGCGCGATCCTGCGTCAGTTGCAGGGCGATGCGTCGATCTCGAACGTCGCGCTCGCGGAGAAGGTCAATCTGAGTCCGCCCGCGTGTCTGCGACGCGTCGAGCGGCTGCGCGAAGCGGGGCTGATCCGCGCGACCGTCGCGCTGCTCGATCCGAAAGCGCTCGATGCCGGCATGCTCGTCTTGATCGGCGTGATTCTCGACCGCTCGACGCCCGATTCCTTCGACGCCTTCGAGAAAGCCGCTCAGAAAGTGCCCGGCTGCATGGAATGCCACGTCGTGACCGGCGAATTCGACTTCTTCATGCTGATCCGCACGCGCGACAGCGAAAGCTTCAACCGGCTCCACGCCGAAAAGCTGCTCTATCTGCCGGGCGTGCGGCAGATCCGCACGTTCGTCGTGTTGCGTGAGGTGCTTTCGACGACGGCGTTTCCAATCGGCGAATCGGCGGGAACGCGGGCGGTGTAGCGTCGGCGACACTTTTGCGAAAGACCTGCTGAAAAATTACGCTACGATTCAGGGTTTTCCATGTCCGGGCATCCCGTTTCGTTGTGACCGCGTCTGATTTCAAAGCCTGGGCCAAGGCGATTCTGGCTCGCCTCGCATCGCGGCTGCGTCCGCATCTGCGTGCGCGTTCGCTGCTCCTTCTGCCGGCGCTCTTTCTTATCTATGTGCTGGTGCTGATTCCGTTCACGCCCGGTATCCGCGATATCCGCCGTGCAAAAGTCGATCAGCCCGCGCAGATCTATTCCGCCGACGGCAAGCTCCTCGCCGAATTCAAGCCGACGCATCGCGAATGGGTGAGTCTCAAGCAGATTTCGCCGCAGGTGATCGACGCGCTCATCTCGACCGAAGACCGGCGGTTCTATCAGCATCACGGCATCGACTTCCGGCGCACGGCGGGCGCGGCGCTGCGCACGTTCTCGGGCGACCGGCAAGGCGGCTCGACGCTCACGCAGCAGCTCGCGCGCAATCTGTATCCCGAGGAAATCGGCCGCTCGCAGACGCTCACGCGCAAGCTGAAGGAAGCGATCACGGCGTTCAAGATCGAAGCGCTCTATTCGAAGGACGAGATTCTCGAAACGTATCTGAACACGGTGCCGTTCCTGTACAACGCGTACGGCATCGAAATGGCCGCGCGCACTTACTTCGACAAATCCGCTGGCCAGCTCGACGTGCTCGAAAGCGCGACGCTCATCGGCATGTTGAAGGGCAACAGTTACTACAACCCGGTGATCAATCCGGAGCGCGCGCTCGACCGGCGCAACATCGTCCTCGGGCAGATGGTCAAGTTCGGCCACTTGCCGGCGACCAAACTCGACGCGCTGAAGAAACGTCCGCTGCGCATCGACTTCGAGCGGCAGACGGAGGAGCCCGGCCGCGCGCCGCACTTCGCGCAGCAGTTGCGCAAATGGCTGATCGGCTGGGCCGACGACAACGACTACAACATCTATTCCGATGGCCTCGTCGTGCGCACGACCATCGATTCGCGTCTGCAGGCGATGGCGACGAACGCGCTCGCGCTGCAGGGCAACCAGTTGCAATCGATCGCCAACGCGGCGTGGGGCGGCCGCGCCGCTTGCGCGAACGCGAACGCCGATCTCGGGCACGCGTTCATCCGCGAGACGGACGCATACCGCGCGCTGCGCACGGGCGGCGCGAACGACGCCGACGCCATCAAGAAACTCGGCTCGGACCGCGCCTTCATGCAGGCGCTGTGCGAGGACAAGACGCGCGTGCAGGCCGCGTTCGTCGCGCTCGATCCGCGCAACGGGCAGATCAAGGCGTGGGTCGGCAGCCGCGATTTCACGCAGGATCCGTTTGATCACGTCGCGCAGGCGCGCCGCCAGCCCGGCTCGACCTTCAAGCCCTTTGTCTACGGCGCGGCGTTCGAGCGCGGCGCGAAGCCGGCCGATACGATCGTCGATCAGACCGTCGAAATCCCGATACGCGGCGACGAAATCTGGCGCCCGACCGACGACTCGCCGCCGTCGGGCCGTCCCGTGAGCCTGCGCGACGGCATCGCGTATTCGAAGAACCGCATCACCGCGCAGTTGATGGAACAAGTCGGTCCGGGACGCGTCGCGCGGCTCGCGCGTGACATGGGCGTGCGCGACAGTCATCTCGACGTGGTGCCGTCGCTCGCGCTTGGCACGAGCCCGGTGACGCTGAGGGAAATGGTGTCGGCGTACGGCACGATCGCGAACGACGGCAGTTATATGGAGCCGCTGCTCGTCACGCGCATCGAGAACAAGGACGGCGAAGTCCTCGCGCAGTTCGAGAGCACGCCCGAGCGCGCGCTGTCCGTCGATGCGACGCGCAAGCTCGTCGATGTGATGCGCGACGTCATCAACCGCGGCACCGGCACGACGATCCGCACGCGCTTCGGCATTCGCGCGGATGTCGCGGGCAAGACCGGCACTACGCAGGACAACGCCGACGGCTGGTTCATCCTGATGCATCCGCAACTCGTCGCGGGCGCGTGGGTCGGCTTCAACGACAGCCGCGTCACGCTGCGCAGCGATTACTGGGGCCAAGGCGCGCACAGCGCGTTGCCGATCGTCGGCGACTTCATGCAGCGTTCGCTGCGTTCGCATCTGATCGATGCCCGCGCGCGCTTCGATACGCAGGAAGCGCCGGGCATGTGGCAAACGATGCTCACGAACGCAAAAACCTGGTTCGACGAGACGTTCTCGAAAGCGCCGAAGCCGGGCAAGCCGAAAACCGCGCAGACGGCGGCGCAGCATCCGGTGCGTCCGAAGCGGCCGCCTTCGGAGCCCGCCGCCGAAGTGGCCGAAGAGCCGCCGCAACCGCCAGTGTTTACGACGATGCCGCCGATCCTGCCCACGCCCGGCGAAACTGCAAGCTCTCCGGCGCCCGCTTCCGACGTGCAACCGTAAACGCTTACGCCGCCCGCGAACAAAGGCGGGTGCTTGCGTAGACAGTTAGTTGCGAGCTAGCGACGAAAGACTTGCCTATCGGCCGAAATGAGCGCGCGCGCACAGAGCACGCGCACAAATGGTGCTCCGATTCACCAAGGCGAAACAAACGCATTCAAAGATTTCGCCGCGCACCCCGGCGCGCTGTGGCCACATGCGCCCGCCAAAAGTCTCGCGCACTGCGAGACGTCTATCTCATTCCAGGCTGGTTTCGGAGAACAAGTTGAACAAGCGATTTCCTCGCCTCAAGCGAGCCCTCGTGGCCACCGCGCTCGCCTTGCCGCTTACGTCGTCGAGTTTTGCGCAGAACATCAGCGCTACCCTGCCGTGGACCGGCACCTGGAGCACCGCGCCGATGATCGTCGGCGGCGGCGGCTTCAATAATCAGACGATCCGGCAGATCGTGCACACGAGCATCGGCGGGACGGCCGCCGGCGTCCAGTTTTCCAATCAGTACGGCAGCGAGCCGCTCGTGATCGGCGACGTGCGCGTCGCGTTGCGCGCCGACGGCAAACGCACCGTGCCGGGCAGCGACCGGGCCGTCACCTTCAACGGTCAGCCCTTCGTGACGATTCCGCCCGGCAAGACGGAGATGAGCGATCCGATCGCGATCGCGGTGCCGGCGATGTCGGACATCGTCGTCAGCGCCTATCTCCCGCAGCAGACGCCATCGGAAACCACCGGTCACGCCGAAGGCCTGCAGGACGTGTACGTCGCGCCCGGCGATGTCAGCGCCGACACCGAATTCGCGGGCGGCGTGGTCAACGCGCTCGGCGCGCAGTCGTATTACTTCCTCACCGACGTCGTCGTGCAGAACGCCAGTGCGACGGGCGCGGTGGTCGCGTTCGGCGCGTCGATCACGGACGGCATCGATTCGCCGCCGAACACGAACGGCCGCTGGCCCAACCTGCTCGCCGCGCGTCTGCAGCAGGCGGGCATGACGGTCGGCGTGCTGAATCAGGGTATCGCCGGCAACGATTTCTTCACGAACGACGCGGGCGATGCCGGCCTCACGCGCTTCCAGCGCGACGTGCTCGACAAGTACAACGTCAAGTGGGTCATCATTTCCGACGATGCCGTCAACAACCTGATCGGCGGATCGCCGCCGACGGCCGCGCGCCTGAACAGCGCGTTCGCGCAACTGACGCAGAGCGCGCACGCGGCGGGCGTCAAGGCGATCTGCTCGACGCTCACGCCGTTCGAGGGCGTGTCGCCGTGGACGGCCGACATCGAAGCGACGCGGCAAGCGGTGAACGCGTTCGTCGCGACGCCCGACAGCGGCTGCGACGCCGTGCTCGATCAGGCCGCCGCGCTCGGCGATCCGGCCAATCCGCCTGTCATGCTCGGTGCGTACGACAGCGGCGACCATCTGCATCCGAATCAGGCGGGGCTGCAGGCGATCGCCAATTCCGTGAATCTCAACTGGCTCAAGTAGGCGGCGCGGAAAAGCAAAAAACGCCATGCGGAAAATTCATCCGCATGGCGTTTTTCATTTCATCGCCGATTACGACTTGACGATCGTCGGGTTCTGCACGTTGATGCGCGGACCCGCGTTGTCCCACTGCTCGACGATCAGCGGGTACTTCCACTTCGGATTCGTGCTGCTGATCTGGCCGTTGACGATGTAGCCGTCGAGCGACAGACCCTGAACCGCGAACGAACCGCCCGGGCTGGTCGTGTCGACGTGGTTGTTGATCGCGATCGTGACCGTCTTGCTGATCGGACCCGGCAGCGAGCCGAACCACACGTTGATGCCGCCGCCCTTGCAGTTCGCCGTCGTCGGGCTGTTGATCGTGATGCTCTTGAACACGGCCGAGTTGTCGTTCGGTTCGAAGTCGAGACCGCAAGCCGGCGCCGTGCCGGTGATGTTCTGCCAAATCGGGCTGTTGAACGTGATCGTGTCGCCCGAGATGATCGACACACCCTGACGGCGGCAGCCGTCGGCCTTGTGGTTGTCGACGACGAGGTTGTACGTCGGCGTGTTCTTCTTGCTCTGGCTGTCGTTGATGTAGATGCCGTCGCCCCACGTGTTGATCGTGGTCGGCGCGATCAGGTGCACGTTCTGTGCGCCGATGATCGAGAAGCCCATGCCGTGCTCGCCGCCCGAAGCCGAGTTCAGCTCCTTGCTGCCGTCGAGGTACGCGTTTTCGACGATGACGTTGCTCACGTCTTCGATGAGCATCATCTGGTAGATGTCGGCGTTGTGCGGGAGCAGCTTGATCGAAGCGCCCGACGCAAAGCGGATGTGCGTGTTCGTGCGCAGCTTGAGACCCGTCGTGTCGATGCGGACCTGGCCCGAGATCAGGAGAATCTGACCGACGGAACCGTCGATGGCGGCTTGCAGCGCGGCGCGGTCGTTGGTCGAGCCGTCGGCCTTCACGCCGAACGACGATGCGTTGATGGTGCCTGCGGTGTTCGTGCTGGCGGCGTTCGTCGAGCTTGCCGCGGCCGGAGCGCTGGCGGTCGTCGTGGCGCTTGCCGACGAAGCCGAGCTCGCGGGCGTCGCCGTCGAGGCGCCGCTGCCGGTGTTACGGCGTCTCCAGCGATCGGCGACCGAATCGGGGGCCGCGCTGTCGCTGCCGCCGCCGCATGCGGCGAGCACAAACGCGCCGCTACCCGCGATAAGCGAGGTCAGGAGTTTGCGACGGGTTGCGATACGCGTGTCGACGACGGTGTTGTCTGCCTGGGTGTCTGCCTGAGTGTTGTTCGAAAGCATTGTCTTTCCGAGTTGGTTGTGCGTTGTCGACGGGCGGACCCGTTCATGCGACTACGGCCGCACGCAACGTTTCTTTATGGGCGTGAGATGACCAACGCAAATTCAGCAGGCGCAAACGATTGCGCCGCTCAGCGCTCGACAGCCGCACACGGCGACTCCGAAAGGCATCTCGGCGAAAAACATGACGACTTCGGGATTGGACGAACCAGAGTCGGGAGAGCCAGATAATCCGGAAGTACCCACTCAACCCCGCGCTTGATTGGCCCGCGAACGGGCTGATGAAGCGCTGAAGTCTGACGGCAGTAATTACCGTCTTTTTTAAATCCTACAGATTGTTACGAGGCGTTTCTACCCGGCACTTGTTACAAAATGTACGCTTGTAACTTATTATTTTGCTTTTTCGCGTCTTTATTGCTGTGCATTTCCGCTTTTAATCGGCGGCGAGCAAATTAATCTACGGCTTTTTTAATGTTAATACGGTAGATGAATAACACCACTTCAAACCAGTTGAGGTACGATGACTAATAATCATCTGAAGAATCGATTATAACGACACGACCGTTCACCCGCCAAGAATGTGACCTATCGTCTCGGAAGGCCCGGCGGGGCTTGCAGACCGCCTTTCGTATGCCGAAACGAGCAACAATCCGCCCATTATTTCGCCTTATTGACCGGTCAGTCCGCCGACGATTATCCAGACGCGCACCAAAATTGCCGCTTCTGCACGGTTGCAGTCCCAACATTACATTCAAGTAAGCACCGTTTTAAACGATTTCATCCGACGAATCGGATTTTGTAAGTGCGGTCCAAAAACTTTTTTCATTCAAAAGACGAAAGACCCTACAGGGCTTACCCTTATCGGGTTTTTACGAATCGGATCATTTTCCGCTGAATCCCGCGCGCAGCCTGGGATTCGACCGAAACGCTAATGATCTGATTAAAGAAACGGGTTTATTCAACAGACAAAACGGGCGAAAGTTGGAATCGTTTCGATTGCCAGCCGGTCATATGTTCCGTTTCGCACTGATCCGGTTGGACAGAAAGACTAGTCTCGGATTTGGTGCGCTCAGCACAGTTGGGGGAACGGCCGATTCCGGCCGGAGGTATTACAAGAAATCACACGACCAGCGGATACACCGCGATGAAAACCTTTGATCTGATCAAAAGCGATCTCTATCGCTATACGGGCGAGTACAGCGTCATGCTCCTTCTCGAGCAACTGATGCTGAACGAAGGGTTCAACTACATGTTCTGGCTGCGCCTCGCGAGCGCCGCGTCGTCGCGGCCCATGCGCCTCGTGCTCAACCACATCGTGCGTCTGAAGCAGCGCCGCTTCGGGTTCGTGATCAGTCCGCGCACGCGCATCGGGCCGGGCTTCTATATCAGTCATATCGGCACGATCGCGGTAAACCCGACGGCGGTCATCGGCGCGAACTGCAACATCTCGCAGGGCGTGACCATCGGATCGAATCACGGCAAGGCGGCGACCATCGGCAACAACGTGTATATCGGGCCGAACGTCTGCATCATCGAAGACGTGACCATCGGCGACAACGTGACGATCGGCGCGGGCAGCGTCGTGACGAAGGATATTCCGCCGAACGTCACGGTGGCCGGCTGCCCGGCGCGCATTCTGACCGACGACGCCACGCCCGAGCGGGCGGCGCGCTACATCATGCGTCCGTGGCAGACAGGCGCGGTATGAAGGACCGGCTTCGGCATGGCGAGGTGCCTTAGCGAACAGTCACGCCGCCCGTTTTGGTGCACGCTCTCCTCTCTCACGCGAAAGCCGCGGGCCTTCGCGTGATTTCTGTCGCATGGCGCTTTCGTTTCGACGTCAGGCCATGCGGCGAAAGGCTCCCACGCAGGAGGACCCGTGCTGAGCGCAGCAGTGCAATCGGTGAGACGACGTCTCGGCGGCGTGCATCAGGATCACAAGAGAATCGCAAGAAGCGCGGTCGTCCTGCTGATCTTCGTGATCGCCGGGAAGTGCATCGGCGCGTCGAAGGAAATGGCGATCGCGTATCGCTACGGGATCAGCGGCACGGTCGACGCCTATCAGTTCGCGCTCACGCTCGTCACCTGGCTGCCGACGATGCTCACGAACGTGCTCGCCGTGCTGCTCGTTCCCGCGCTCGTCTCGCTTCAGGAAGACAAGTCGCAGCGCAACGGTTTTCTCGGCGAGCTGGAAGGCGTGGGCCTCGTGCTCGGCCTCGGCTCGTCGCTTCTGCTATGGCTTTTCTGGCCTCATCTCGCCGATGTCATCGCGGGCAGTCTCGCCGAATCCACACGCGACATGTGCCGCGCGATGATCATCAGCATGACGCCGGTCGGTGTGCTGACCTTCACGATCTGCATTTCGTCGTCGCGGCTGCAGGCGTCGGGCAAGCACATCAACACCTTGCTCGAATGCGTGCCGGCCATCGGCCTGCTGGTCTTCGTGCTTGCCGCGCGCAACAACGAATCGATTTTTCCGCTCGTCATGGGGACGTCGCTCGGCTTCGTCGTGCAGGCCGCGTGGCTGCGCGTGCTCGCCAGGCGCGCCGACACGATGCCCGCCCGGCCGCGCGTTTCGATGCGCGCGAAGCAGTGGCCATCGACGATCCGCTCGATGGGCATGCTCACGATCGGCGCGGTCGTCGCGAGTCTGTGGCTTCCGATCGATCAGTACTTCATGGCGCAGCAAGGCGACGGCGCCATCGCGACGCTCGGCTACGCGAACCGGCTGCTCTCGCTCGTGCTCAGCATGGGCGCGCTTGCGATCACGCGCGCGACCTTGCCGATTCTCGCGGAGATTCTTCATCGCGGCGATCATGCGCGCGCACGCAGCACCGCGCTGAAGTGGTCCGGCATCATGACCGTACTGGGCCTGACCGGCAGCATCCTCGCGTATGCGCTCGCGCCGTACGTCGTGAAGCTGCTGTTTCAGAAAGGCGCGTTCACGGCCGACGACACCATCGCCGTCACCACGCTCTTTCGCTACGGGCTGCTGCAAGTGCCGTTCTACTTCGGCATGTGCGTGCTCGTGCAGCTGTTCGCGAGCGAGACACGCTATCGCGCGATCTCCGTCATTTCGCTGATCGGCTTCGCGACGAAGATCATCGGCAACGTCATTCTCGTGCGCTACTACGGCGCGCAGGGCGTGCTGCTCGCGACCGGCATCGGCGCGATCGCGGTGCTCGCGAGCTATATCTTCTGGACGCGCTATGCGCCGCCGTTCACCGGCAACGACGCGCAGCACGATACCGGCACGCCGCAATAAGCACCTGCTTTCAACCTTGTTCGAAGACGCGCCGGAACATCGGCACGAGGAAGCGGTTGCCGTATTCGCTCATGTGATGGAAGTCGGAATAAAGCGGCCGGCCATCGTGCGAGCCCATGCACTTGCCGTCCGGGCACAGGAACGGACGCGGGTCGAGCAGATGGATGCCGCATTGATCGTGTGCCTGATGCATCGCCTGCAGCAACGCGCCATTGCGCTGAACGTAATCCGACATGGTGATCGACAGATCGGGCGCCTTCGGATCCCGCATCTTCTCGCGCGCGAGCGTCAGCGGCACGTTGAAGTCGAACTCGGGAATCGGTTCGACGAGATAGACCGGGCGAATCTTCGAGATGCGGCAAACGGTCGATAGCAAGTGCTCGCGATACAACTCCGTCGTGAACGGCGTCGATGTCTGCGCCGGCTGCTCCGGATTGACGAACGCGAAGTCGTCCATCGTCGGACCGGACCAGTACTGCGACCAGTGATTCGCGATGATGACCGGCGTCTTCGCGCTCTGATCGCGGCTCAGGATATCGATGTACTTGCGGTCCTGATCGAAGCAATCGCCATTGCCGCGGCGAATGCCGTAGATCGTCGGGCAACCTTCTATCGTGATGAGCAGCACATCATCGGGCTTGCCGTTCGGCACGGCGTCGACGACCGCTTCGGCGATCGCTTCCGCGTGACTGTCGCCGAGCACCACGACGCGGCTCTCCTTCTGCTTGTTGGCGACATCGCACGGATCGATCATCATGTGACACTTCGTGCGATGCGGATTCGTGTCGTAGGTCTCGCTATCGGCGATGAACACCGAACGGTCGAAGCGATTCGGCACGCCCTGGCTCGCATAGATGCTGCCGCCGCCGATTGCCAGCAGCAGCGTGAACGCGAGAATCGGACGCAGCGTGATGAAGCGCGGAAAGGCGCGCGCCTCGTCTCGCGCCGGCGGCTTCCTGGTCTTCGACTCGACGAGCGCATACGACAGATAGCCCATGACGAAGCCGCCCGCGATCGCGGCCGCGCGCCAGCGCAGCGAACCTTCCCTGTCGAAGTACGTGAGCGCGACGACGAACGGCCAGTGCCAGAGATAGACCGAGTACGAAATCTTGCCGATGAACTGCGCGAGCGGATTGCCCGTGAAGATCGAATGCCTGCGCGCCGCGAGAATCACGAACGCCGTGCCGAGCACCGGCACGAGCGCGAGGTAGCCCGGCCATTCGTTGTTCTCGTTGAACATGACCGCGCCGTACGCGATCATCGCGAGGCCGATGCATTCCAGCGTGCGGCGCACGGGCCTGCCCGCCGTCAACGGGAACAGATAGACGAGCCCGCCCGCGATCATTTCCCATGCGCGCGTCGGCAGCAGGAAGAACGCGGCCGTCGGCCATTTCGTCGGATCGGAGAGATAGACGCACGCCGCGAACGAAACGAGCGCGGCGCCGACGAGCGCGATCTTCGTCCCGCGTCGCCCGAAGAGCTTGCGCACGAGCAGAATGCCGAGCGGATACAGCAGATAGAACTGCCACTCGACGGAAAGCGACCACGTATGCAGCAGCCATTTCAGATGCGAGCGCGTATCGAAGTAACCCGCTTCGCGCCAGTAAACGATGTTCGAAAAGAAGCCGAGGCTCGATCCCGCCGCCTTGCCGAACGCGCGAAACTCGGAAGGCAGGAATATCAGCCAGCCGAACACACCGAGCGCGAAGCAAAGAAACGCGAGCGCCGGAATGATGCGCCGCGCTCGATCGCCATAGAATTCGAGCACCGAGAACCTGTCCTTCGAAAGGCGTCTGAAGATGATGCTCGTCATCAGATAACCGGAGATCACGAAGAACACGTCGACGCCGAGAAAGCCGCCTTTGAAGCCGGGCACATCGAAGTGGAAAAGGACGACCGCGAGAACCGCGAACGCGCGCAGGCCGTTGATGTCGTTACGAAAGTTCATCGCGCTTCCCCCAAGAACTTCTTTTTTGCCGCGCACGCGCCAGCGCGATGCAATGGACATCGCCATTGCATCGCGCCCGCGGTGCGGGTTATTTTCTAGCGTCTTGTCTTTCCTGATTACTTCGTCATACGAACAAACCGAATTCCATCTCCGCAAGCCGGCTTTCTTCCGATTGCGTCGCCCGCGCGACTTCCGCCATGGTCGCGGGCTGCATGCCGTAGGTCTCTCTCAAGTACACGTGATGCTTCAGCACCGCTTCGAGGACGCCGAGGTTCTCGGCCAGATTCGCACCGAAGTTATGCGGATGCCACCACAAGTGGAACGAACGCCCCGTGCGCGCCGCCGACGTCATCGACTGCTTGATCCGATGGATGCGCAGCCATTCGAGCGCGCGCTTGTTGCGCGCATATGGACGCAGGAAGCGGCTCGAACGCACGTCGATGAGTCCGCGAGACGGGCGCGGATCGAACGCGTGATCGCCTGAGATATTGATGTACGTATCGACGAGACGCGCCGCGCGGCGCATCGCCGCTTCATCGGCGCGCGAGGTTTCGCGATACATCCAGCTGCGCTCCGTGCCGCGATACGCGACGAGCCCTTGCTCCGCGCACACCGACAGATACGCGTTGTTCACCTGATTGCGCGGAAACACGATGCTCGCGGGCGGATCGGCGAGACGCCGGATCGATGCGACCGATGCTTCCATGTCGGCGGCGAACTGCGCCTTGTTTTGCCCTGCTTCGAGTGCGTAGTAATGGCAGAACGTATGGCTCGCGAGCTCGCTGCCTTCGGTATCGACGATCCGACGCGCGAGCGACAGACCATAGTGGTACGGATCGCTCTTTTCGTTATCGCCGATCGAATCGAGATAACCGTTGGCGTATGGACTCAGCTTCGTATCGGTATAAGTCGGCCGGACGTCGGGCAGATTCGCGAGCAGGTCCTTCTTGTTATCGAACAGCAGCATGCCGACCGTCGCCCACGTCGCCTTCACGCGATACTTCGTGAACATGTCGAGCATCGCCGGAATCGCCTCGCGCACGCCGAGAATGTTCTTTCCGTATGTGGCGATCGAGCGATGGTCGCGCACGCCCCACATCAGTTCGAAATCGAGCGAAATCAGGAAGTAGGACATCGTCGTCAGGGCATCAGGAAGTAGTGATAGACGCCTTCGAAATAACTCTTCGTGGCGTCGGCTGCGACGGCCACGAACACGCCGAAGGTGATGACCAGAACCATCGCGTTCTTGAACTTGATCTCGGGCGCGAGGAACGGCAGCAGCAGCGGCACGCAATACCAGACGCGGCCCTTCGCGAACGGAAACACGAAGAACGCAACGACGAGATACACGAAGAGTCCGACATGCATGATCGACAGCCGCGTGAATGCGCGCTGACGCTGCGTATCCTGCGCGCGCCACGTCGAGTAGAGCACCATGACCGATGCCATCGTGTAGAACAGCAGCAGCGACAGCAGCTTGATCGTGAAGTTTTCCTGATAGCCCGAGTACTCGTCGATACGACGGCCGCCGTAGGTCGCAAACAGAAACTTCGCCGCCGACGCAAGCACGATCGCCACCACGCTCACCGCGACGAGCGCGCGCGCTTTCCTTTGCTCGCCGATGAAACCGGCGGTCATCAGGAACGCTGTAGGCACCGCGAAGGTCGTGTGCACGAAGCTCGCGAGCCCCATGCCGATGGTCGGCTTATTGAAGCGCAGCGCGAAGAGCATCGCGATGGCCAGACCGAAGCCCTGGCGGATCTGGAACAGACCGACCGTAGCGAGCGCATACGGAATCACGAGCCACAGAACGAGACCGATGAGCGGCCTGCGCGTCTGCAACAGCGAATACATCACGACCAGGTTAAGCAGCACCACCGTAATGCGGATGCCGCCTTCGGGCGACACGCCGAACGCATTGAGGAGGATGACCCACGAGCGCCAGCCCAGCTCTTCCGTGATAAGGCTGATGAGAAAGCCCATATCCGACTCGCGGTTCTGATAGAACTGCACGAGCCAGTGCCAGTCGGTCGAGCGGAAGTACTGGATGTACGCTTCCTGGTCGAAGATCAGGCCGACGCTGCGCTCGCGGAACGCGACGATCGAGAGCGCCGTGGCCGCGAGCACAAGGAACGCCCAGCCGGATGGCGTCATGAAGTACGCGAATCCGGTCATGCGTCGTATCGGTTCGCTCTGCGCGCTCTGTGCGCTTTGCTGCGCCGTATTGTTCATTGTCGTTGCTTGCATCGTATTGGCCTTTTTTCCGCTTTAGTTATTGTGTGTGGGCGCGGCTTTCATGGCACGAGCCTCAGGTTGGTGACGATGATCTTCGGTCCCGCCTTGTCGTAATCGATGCTTTCCACTGTCGACATCTTCGGACTCACCCATGTCGGCGAATGACTCGCGATCTGCCCGGACACCTTGCGCCCATTCAGCTTGAGCGATGACACGGCGAACGCGGCATCGCTCGCGCCTTCGTCGCGATGATTCGTGATGCCGATATCGACATGCTTGGGCATCGGCCCGACGATCTCCTCCAGCCAGACGATGATCCCGTACCGGCAATTGCGCGTCGTCGGATTGACGATGCGAATGTTCTCGAGAATATCGGCGTTGCTGTTCGGCTCCGCGTCGAGCCCCGCTTCCGGCTGCGTGCCGCCGATGTTCTCCCACAGCGGATTCTCGAACACGATGTTGCGTCCGCTGATGATCGACACGCCTTGTCTGCGGCAGCGGTCCGCATGATGATTCACCACGCGAATACCGCTGCTGTACTTAAACGCGACGTTGTAGCTGTTGGCGATATAGATGCCATCGCCCCAGCAGCCGATCGTCTTCGGCGAGATGAGCGTCACCTCCGTGCTTCCCGCAATCGAAAAGCCCATGCCGTGACCGTTTTCACGCAGCGCCGGTTTCGCGGCGTTAAGCTCCTTGCTACCGTCGAGCACCGCGTTCTCGACGAGCACGTTGCTCACGTCCCAGATGCGGAAGATCGAATAGAACGACGTATCGTGCGGCAGCAGCTTGATCGACGCGCCCGGTGCGAAGCGCAGGTGACTATCGCGCCGCAGGTCGAGCCCTTTGTCGTCGATACGGCACTTGCCCGTGATGAGCAAGGTCGAATCGACGGATTGATCGATGGCCCGCTGCAGCGCGATGCGATCGTTCGTCTTGCCGTCGCCCTTCACGCCGAACGACTTGTCGGTGACGACATCGCGTTTCTGCGCCGCGCGCGCGTCGAAGCCGGCGACGCCCGCTCCACTGGCGACGGCGCCCATCAGCAGCGAGCGGATCACTTGTCGCCGGTCGACCATTACGCTTTCTCTCCCGTCACCGCACGCGCATAAGCCGTGCTCTTGCCTTCGCCGCCGCGCGAGCGTGCGCCGAGTTGCGCGAAGATCGCGTCCCACTGACGCAGGATCGCCGGCGACGAATAACGCTGCCGTACCGATGCCGCCGCCTTGCGTCCGAGCTCGGCGCGCAACGCTTCGTCCGACATCACGCGGCGCAGCGCATCGATCAGAGCGGCCTTGTCGCCGGCAGGCACGAGCAGACCGTCCTGGCCGTCGCGCGTGAGTTCGCGCGGGCCGCTCTTGCAGTCGAACGCGACCGTCGCGAGGCCGAGCGCCATGCCTTCGAGCATCGCCATCGGCAGACCTTCGTAGCGCGACGACAGCACGAACGCATCCGAGCGCGCCATCTCTTCCCAAGGCGTCGTCGTCTTGCCGGGCATCAGCACGCGCTCGTTCATCTTCAGTTGCGCGACCTGCGCTTCGAGCACCGCGCGCTCCGGGCCTTCGCCCCAGATCCACAGATCCCAGTCCGGAAACTCGGGCGCGAGCGTCGCGAATACATCGATCAGCAGATCGAACTGTTTTTGCGTGTTGAGACGCCCGACCGCGACGAGCCGCTTGCGCGCGCTCTTCTCGATGGTTTCGGGCTGCAACAGCAACAACTCGTCCGGCAGCGGATTGGGCACCACTTCGATGCGCTTCACGCGCGGCACCATCTTCCTGAACGATGCCTCCATGTTGTCCGTGAGCAGCGTGAGCAGGTCCGCGCTCGGATAAACGAAGCGGCACATCTGGCTCATGAGCTGCGAACGGCCGTCGGCGGACGGATCGATGTGCTCGCTCGCGATCACCGGAATGCCGAGGCCGCGCGTCGCGAGAATCGTCGTGATGTTCACGTTCGAGAGGAACGACACGACCACATCGGGCGCGCTTTCGCGGATCAGCGCACGCAGCGCGCGAAAGCGCGCGGGATATTGCAGCATGCGCGCGCCGGCCTTCACGCGATCGGCGAGGAAGACGCAGCGCACGTTCGGCGCGAGCGGATAAAAGCACGCGCCACGGCCGCTATACGTGATGACGAGCGTCACCGTATCGCCGCGTTGCGCCCACGCATTGACGAGCGAGGCCGCGACGCGCTCCGCGCCGCCGCTTCCCATCGAACTGACCACGAGCATGATCTTCATCGGTCGTGGCTCCTCATCGTCCGGCTGCGGGTACGTGGAGTTCCGCGCGACGCGGCACCTTCACGCCCGACTCTTCGAACACTTCCTGCCACAGCGCGATGGTCTTCGACAACGCGAACGTGTCGTTGACCGACGTCGCGCACAGCGCCATGCGATGACGTTCTGCGTCGTCCTTCATCAGCGATTCGAGCGACTTCGCGAGCGCGCTCGCATCGCCGACCGGGTTCACGAGCAGGCCGTTCATGCCGTGCGTGACGATCACGCGCGGACCCGAATCGCAGTCGTAGCTCACGGCCGCGCAGCCGCTCGCCATCGCTTCGACGAGCGTCATCGAGAAGCCCTCGAAGTGCGAACTCAGCACGTAGAGATCGGCGCGCTCGTACCAGTCCGCGACGTTGCCCGCGCGGCCAGGCAGAAACACGCGGCCGCGCAGCTTCGCCTCTTCGACACGGCGTTCGAGACTCGCACGCGCAAGCCCTTCGCCGACGATCACCAGATCCCATTGCGGCAGCGCGCCGGCAATCTTCCTGAACGCATCGATGAGGCTGTCGAAACCTTTTTCGGGTGATAGCCGTCCGACCGCGAGCAACAACTTGCGCCCGTCCTTCACGACGCTTTTCGGCTCGATGATCGGATTCGTTCGCGCGATAGGCAGCGTGAACGGCGGCGGAATCACCTTGACGTCTGTCGCGCGGCAATGCGTTTCGATCCAGTCGCGGGTTTCGTCGGTGAGCGCGACGACCTTGTCCGCGAAGCGATACGTCAAGAGCCGCAGACGCTCCCAGAACGGCGTGAGCGGCGCGCGCGGCGGATGCGTGTGCTCGCTCGCGATGATCTTGTACGGCAGCCCGATGCCCGCAAGCACGGCGAGCACGTTGGCCGTCGCCATGACGCCGAGCGCGACAGTAGGCTTCGTCTCGCGCAACACCTTGCGGAACGCGAGCACGCGCTTCGCGTTCGACATCAGCGTACGCACGAAGCCGCCGCCCTCGACGCCGCCCGCGAGCCCCAGCTCGAGGCGCTTCACGCCCGGATGAAACGGATAGACATCGCCTTCACCGGCTGTCAGCGTGACGACGGTCACTTCCCAGCCGAGCGCCGCCCACTCGTTCGCGAGATTGGCAGTGACGCGTTCAGCGCCGCCGCCGTGCATCGAGTAGATGAAAACGACTATTTTCATGCGGGCCTCGTCGCGAGTTCGGCTTCGACCGGCACGCGGCGCTGCGACAGAAAGCGGATGTACCACGGCATCGCGATCGCGAGTCCGTCGGCGAGCGGAATGGCGCTCGCATAGCCGAGCAGTTGCGCGGCCTTATCGACGTTCGCTTGCGAATGACGCACATCGCCCGCGCGGAACGGCGCATACACCGGGCTGCCTTCGTTGATGACGCCGTTGTCCGCGAGCACGCGCTTCAAGCCGTCATAGAGCTGATTGAGCGTCGTGCGATCGCCGACCGCGACGTTGTAGACCTGATTGCGCGCTTGCGGCTCGGAGAGCGCAGCGAGGATGTTCATCTGCACCACGTTGTCGATGAAGCAGAAATCGCGGCTCGTTTCGCCGTCACCGTTGATCGTCACCTGTTCGTCGTCGATGAGCGCGGCCGTCCACTTCGGGATCACGGCCGCATACGCGCCGTCCGGATCCTGGCGCTTGCCGAACACGTTGAAGTAACGCAGACCGATGGCGTTCAACCCGTACGTGCGCGCAAAGACCGAAGCGTACAGCTCGTTGGCGTACTTCGTCACCGCATACGGCGAAAGCGGCTGGCCGATGCGATCCTCGACTTTCGGCAGGCCCGGATGGTCGCCATACGTCGAGCTCGACGCGGCGTAAGTGAAGCTCTCGACTTTCGCGTCGCGCGCGGCGACGAGCATGTTCAGAAAGCCGCTGATGTTGACTTCGTGCGTCGTGATCGGATCGTTCACGGAGCGCGGCACCGAGCCGAGCGCCGCTTCGTGCAGAACGTGCGCGACGCCTGTCACCGCGGTGCGGCAATCGTCGATATTGCGGATATCGCCTTCGATGAAGCGAAAGCGCGCCCATTGCGCGGGCGTCACGAGCGAGCGCACTTCATCGAGATTGCGTTGATGCCCGGTCGCGAAGTTGTCGAGCCCGACGACGTCCTGGTCGAGCTTCAGCAGCGCTTCGAGCAGATTCGAGCCGATGAACCCGGCGACGCCGGTAATGAGCCACTTCTGCGGCGTGCGCGTCAGTTGTTGACGGATCGATTCGTAACGATCAGACATGAAAGTCTCCAAATTTGCCGACGGGCGCGGCGTGTTCGCGGCGCTCGTCTTCGATCGCGATCGAGGGAACCAGCTCGCGATACACGGCGAGCGTCTTCTCGATGACGATGCGTTCGTCGAAATTCTTCAGTGCCTTCTCGCGCGCGGCGAGGCCCAGCTTTCTCGCGAGCGCGCGGTCGTCGTCGAGCTGGCGGATCGCATCGGCGAGCGCGCGTGCATCGCGCACCGGCACTTGCAAACCATCCACGCCCGACTCGCTGACCACTTCGCGGCAGCCCGGCGCGTCCGTCGTGATGAGCGGCAGCGCGCAGCCCGCGGCTTCGATCAGCGCTTTCGGCAAGCCTTCGCGATAGCTCGGCAGCACCATCACATCCACTTCCGTGAAGAGCTTCGGCATATCGCTCACATGACCGAGCCATTCGACGAGCCCTTCCTTCACCCAGCCCTGCACCATCGCCGTGCTCACCGATGCCGGGTTGCCGTCGTCGGGCGAACCCGCGAGCAGGAAGCGCACGGTGCGATTCTCGCGGCGCAGCATGCGCGCCGCCTCCACATATTCTTCGATGCCCTTGTCCCACACGAGCCGCGCCGCCAGCAGAATGCGCAGCGGCTTGGCCGCATCGTCCGGCGACGCCTCGCGCACCTTGAAGCGCGTCAGATCGACGCCCGATCCCTTGATCAGACGAATCGACTGCTTCTCGACGATGCGCGCGGCTTCGAACAGCTTGATGTCGTCCGGATTCTGCAGGACGAGAATGCTGTCGCGGCCGTTCAGCGCCGAGCGCATCACCGTGCGCACGACCGGCTTCAAGATACGCGCTTTCAGATCGCGGCTCGTGAAGACGTAGCCCATCCCCGCGACCGCGTTCACGCGCGCCGGCACGCCTGCGAGCTTGCTCGCGAACGAGCCGTACACCGCGCTCTTGATCGTGAAGCCGTGCACCAGTTGCGGCTTTTCGCGCTGGAAGAAGCGCGCGAGCCAGAGCACGAGCGCCAGTTCGCGCAGCGGATTCAGACTGCGCCGGTTCATCGGCACCGCATGCCAGCGAAAACCCTGATCGCGCAGCTTCGGGCCGTATTCGCCGTCGGGTGACAACAGAATGACTTCGAAACCCGCGTCGCGCAGTTTGCGAGCGAACGAAAGCCGGAAATTAAACAGATACCAATCGGTGTTGGCGTACAGAACTACCTTGGGCATCTTCATTGCGAACTCCGAACGTCCGGTTGACATCGCCGCGGGCAACCCCCGAAATTCCGGGAGCCGAACCGCGGCGATGTTGTGCGACGGCCTGCACCGGTCAATGCCGATGCCACCGAACCTCAGAGACGCATGTCGCTCGCCTCGGGCGGCAGAACGTACTTGAGGTCGCACAGCACGTGCTGCGACTTGCCGTAGGCGTGAATGCCTTCCGCGCCTTCATCGGCGAACTGCTTGTGCGCCACCGCGAGCACGACCGCATCGTAGACGCCCTTGGCCGGCTGATCGATCGGATCGATGCCGTACTCGTGATGCGCCTCTTCCTTCGAGACCCACGGGTCGTACACGTCGACCTGGACGCCGTACTCCTTGAGATCGGCGATGATGTCGACCACGCGCGTGTTGCGCAGGTCCGGGCAGTTCTCCTTGAACGTGAGACCCATGATGAGCACGCGCGCACCCGAAATGGCGATGTCGCGCTTGGTCATCGTCTTCACGAGCTGCGAGACGACATAGTTGCCCATGCTGTCGTTCAGGCGGCGCCCGGCGAGGATGATCTCCGGGTGATAGCCGATCGCCTGCGCCTTGTGCGTCAGGTAATACGGATCCACGCCAATGCAGTGGCCGCCGACGAGGCCCGGGCGGAACGGGATGAAGTTCCATTTCGTGCCGGCCGCGAGCAGCACGGATTCGGTGTCGATGTTCATCTTGTTGAAGATGATCGACAGTTCATTGATCAGCGCAATGTTCACGTCGCGCTGCGTGTTTTCGATAACCTTGGCCGCTTCGGCGACGCGGATGCTGCTCGCCTTGTGCGTGCCGGCCGTGATGATGCCGCGATAGAGCTCGTCGACGAAATCGGCCACTTCGGGCGTCGAGCCGGACGTGACCTTCTTGATGTCCGGCAGGCGGTGCGACTTGTCGCCCGGGTTGATGCGCTCGGGGCTGTAGCCGACGAAGAAGTCTTCGTTGAACTTCAGGCCCGACATCTTTTCGAGCACCGGGACGCACTCTTCTTCGGTCGCGCCGGGATAAACCGTCGATTCATAGATGACGACGTCGCCCTTCTTGAGCACGCTGCCGATGGTCGTCGATGCGCCGATCAGCGGCGACAGGTCCGGACGCTTGTAGTGATCGATCGGTGTCGGCACGGTCGCGATGAACACGGTGCAGCTGCGCAGGTCTTCTACATCGGCGCTGTACTGCATGAAGGTCGCGGAAGCCAGCTCGGCATCGTCGACTTCGAGCGTGACATCGCGCCCTTCGCGCAGCGCGTTGATGCGCGCACGATTGATATCGAAGCCCACGACGGGATGGCGCTTGCCAAATTCGACGGCGAGCGGCAGGCCAACGTAGCCCAATCCGACAATGCCGAGTTTCAACTCTTGCGGCGAGAACATATTCACTTCTCCTCGTTATGCAACTCAGGACGTTTATTTAGTACTGCTGTTCGATTCGGGGTCCAGCTGAAGCAAATGCCGGATGAGTCAGTCTCTAGTCTTCCTTGTCGGCCTTGTAGGCAGCGTAGGCGTAGCCGCCGTACTGGCGCGCCTGGGCATAGTTGCCGTAGTGCACCTTGAAGCCGTTGAGCAACACGCCGGTGACGCTTGCGCCCGATTGTTCGAGCCGCTTCACGGACTCCGAGATTTCCCCGGAACGCGTATCCCCATAACGCGCAACCAGGAAGATCGAGCCCGCGACGGGCGCCATGATCGCCGTGTCGGACACCGCCAGAATGGCCGGTGCGTCGAGCAGCACGATGTCGTATTCCGCCGATGCGCGATTCACCGATTCCGTGAATGCGTCCGACAAAAGCAGCTCGGCCGGGTCCGGCGGATAGAAGCCGCACTGGACGAAGTCGAGATTGTTCAGCACCGAGCGATGCACGGTCTCTTCGAGCGTGGCCGAACCGTTCACGACATCCACGAGACCCTTGCCGCGCGGCAGGCCGAAGTACTGGTTCAGGTGGCCACGGCGCAGGTCGCAGTCGACGAGCAGCACGCGCTTGCCGCCGGCGGCGAGCAGCGTCGCCAGGTTCGCGGAGACGAACGACTTGCCGATGCCGGGCAGCGGACCCGCGAGCATCACGACGTTGTTCGGCGCATCCATCAAGGCGTACTGCAGGGACGAGCGCATCATGCGCAGGCCTTCCACAGCCGGATCGGTCGGGTAACGCGAGGCGAGCGCGAGCTGTTCCGGCTTCTTCTCGGCGATGCGCTTCGCGAGTTCCTTCTGACGCTCGCTGTCCGGAATCGTCGCGAATACCGAAAGACCCGTCTTCGATTCCAGTTCCTTCGGATCGAGCACGCCCTTGAACAGGAAGTCGCGAGCGAACGCCATCACGATGCCGAGGAACAGACCGATACCAGCCGCGATCACGAGCACCAGCGCCTTGACCGGCTTGACGGGACGCTCGGGCACTTCGGCGTGGTCGAGCAGCTCCACCGTCGGCGTGCGGCCGGCTTTGATGAGGCGCATCGTTTCAATGTTGTTGCGCAATGCCGAATAGACGTCGGTGCTCATGCGCACGTCGCGTTGCAAACGAAGCGCGCCCTGCTCGGCCTGCGGCATCGCCTTGACGCGCGCTGCCAGGTCGTTGATGTACTTCTCGGTCGCCGCGATCTGCTGGTCGATCACCACCACGCTCGGGTGCGAGGGCGAGAAGTGCACGGCCAGGTCGGCGCGACGGCGCTTCAGGTCGAGCAACTGCGCATCCGCTTGCGAAGCCTGCTGCATCACGATGCGGCCTTCTTCGTCCGGATTGAACAGCGTGCGGCTGTTGCGATACGCGTTGTAGTTGTCTTCGGCCGTTTCCATCTGACGCTTGGCGTCGGGAAGCTGCTGCTCGAGATATTCGAGCGACTTCTCGGCGTTGATCCCGCGACGATCGGCGTTCTGCTTCACGTACATGCGCGACAGTTCGTTGATCGTCGCCGCCACGAGCACCGGGTCCTTGCCTTCCAGTGTCGTGCTGATGACGCCCGACTTGTTGCCCTGCTCGGCGATCGCCAGCGAATTCTGCAGACGATCGATGGCGGACACGCGCGAGTTACGCGTCAGATCGAATTCGACGCCCTTCTCGCCGTGGATGAAGCCCACGAGCAGCGAGATGGGACCGGCGTCGGTGTCGAAACGCTGCACGCTGCCGACCTGGCCGCCGACGCCCGTTTCGACGCCCGGGCCGCGCACCTGATACTGGCCGTTGCCGAGATAGCGCAGCGTGTATTCCTTGCCTTCGTATTTCTTCGGCACGTCGAACGCGGACACGTCGATCGATTCGGCGCCCCATGCGTAACCGCCGCGGCCGAAGAGACCGGGAGTCGACGTTTCATCGTTCATGCGGGCGACCATGCCCCCGATGATCGGGAAGCGATGCGGCGCTGCCTGGATGTACAGCTTGAGCGCATCGACGACGGGACCGAGCACGAACTTCGATCCGATGACCTGGATCTCGCCTTCGGCCGTCGCACGCTGATCGAACAGCGTGGCCGCGGTCCGAACCATGTCGCGTGAGTCGGCCGGCTGTCCATTGCTCGAGTCGTCGACTCTGACGAGCATGCCGGCCTGATAAATCGGGGCCGAGAAATACGCGTACACCACCCCGATGCTGAAGACGACCGCCACGGTCGCCGCGATCATCTTCCAGTGACGGCCCAGCGTTTCGAGAATCGACGTTAGCTCGATCTCTTTCTCGCTCTCGGCCATTACGGCTGACGCCTGATTTTTAACTTTCATAGAACGTCTCGTTACAGGCTCTTATGGGACCGGCGCGGCAAGCGCACCGGATGCGGATCGAAACACCTGCGGCGCACCCCTAAGGGCGCAAACATCATTTCCTTATTCTTGAATTCAGGCCTGCATTCAGGGCCGTTAAAATCCCGCCCCGGCATTGCAGTCGTATTGAAACACACGACCCAAAAAAAGAGAAATTCCCACAGACGATTTTTGTTGTTTATCGAACCTTTCAGAGCGACCGAGTGTTCGCTTTCCCGCTTTTAAGAATTTAACGAGTATGCGGGCCATTTGAGCAAATCGAAAAGTAGCATAGGCCGCCTTGTTGTATGCGCGGCACCGCACATATAATCGCTATTAATCGAACTGCTAATTCTATGAAGAAAACCGGTTTAGCCTGGGTTCGATTTGCGGACATTTTTTCGCCTCCCGGGACGGGCTCGTCGGGCCTGTTGTGCCGGCAGCGCCGGCCCGCTGGGCTCTAACGCAGGGAAAAACGTACCGGCCCTGACAAGAATATGCGCGCGAAGGTGGGCTTGCGTACGGACAAGGCGCGAATTTCAAAAGCGCGCATTAAGTCCTTTATATGAAATCCGTGTTTTAACGCGCTATTAATTTCGGGTTTGTATGAATAATCGGGGGAAGCCCCAATAAAATCGCAGTAGGCTCGGTTTCACACATTAAAGCGCCATAAATGCGTGGACAATGGCAGGGGTTGTACCTACCATAGGCTTTCGGGTATTGATATTCGAAAAGAGATGCGCCCTCTTCGTGAGTGAAAAAAATGTTAAACCTTGCGCTTGGCTTCATCAGTTCTTTCTGCATGACGCTACTTATAGTTCGATTCGCGGGACGCTACGGGGCGCTTTCCCTGGATCATGATTTGAACGGGGTTCAAAAGAACCATTCTCATCCGGTTCCGCGGGTCGGCGGCATCGCATTGATGGTCGCGGCCTGCGTGACGTTTCCCATCGCCGCGATCTTCGGCGGCAATCCGCGCGACGAGTCCCTTTTGCTGCTGCTTTGCGCAGCGCCCGCATTCGGAAGCGGCGTGATCGAAGACCTGACCAAGCGCGTGAGCGTGCGGGCGCGGCTCCTGAGCGCGATGCTGGCCGCGCTGCTCGGCGCGTTCATTCTCAACGGCGTCGTCGGCCGTGTGGATCTGCCGCTCGTCGATCCGATCCTCGCCGTCACGCCCATTGCGATCGGACTCACCGTGCTCGCGGTCGCCGGCCTCACCAACGCGGTCAATATCATCGACGGTTTCAACGGACTCGCCGCCGTCGTGGCGATTCTGATCTTCGGTTCGATCGGCTATGTCGCGCATGAAGTCGGCGATCTGCTCGTGATGAGCACCGCGCTCACGATGATCGGCGCGATCGGCGGCTTCGCGATCTGGAACTATCCGGCTGCGTCGATTTTTCTCGGTGACGGCGGTGCGTATTTCATCGGCTTCACGATCGCCGAATTGCTCGTGCTGCTGGTCGCGCGGCATCCGAACGTCTGTGCGTGGTATGCAATGGTCGTCGCGATTTATCCGCTTTTCGAAACGCTCTTCTCGATCTACCGCCGCCGGATCGTGCGCGGGCGTCCGGTCGGCGCGCCCGACGGCATCCATCTGCACACGCTCATCTTCAAGCGAGTCGTGCGCAAAGGAACGGACCCGCGTCAGCGTCAGCGCAGAAACGCGCGCACGTCGCCGTATCTGTGGGTGCTGAGCATGATCGGCATCGTGCCCGCGTCGCTCTTCTGGCACAACCCGGTGGTGCTCGCGGTGACGGCGGTCGTGTTCGCGGTGGCGTACGTCTGGCTCTACACGGCGATCGTGCGGTTCAAGACGCCGCGATGGCTCCTCGGCAGTCAGCGGCGCAGCGTCGTTGCCAGCGCGGTTGCCGAGCAGACGACACATCACAAGTGATCCTGAGCAGTTCGTAGGAACGTAATCACGAAAGGCCCCGGTCGAATCGACCGGGGCCTTTTAGTTTTAGCGATGCAGTCAAGCGGTGAAGCAGCGATGCACTGAAGCCTGAGCAGTGAGGCGCGTGCAATCGACGCATAAAAAAAGGCCTTGATCGCTTCCGATCAAGGCCTTCGTCATTCGAACCGCGTCGAGCGCGGCGCATTCGATATCAGCTTGCGACGCTCGCGAGATCCGCCGTGTGCGACGCGAAGAGCGGGATCGACGATGCCTGCTGGTGCTCGAGCCACTGCTGGAACATCAGCACGTTCCACAACTGACGATGCCAGTTCTGCTCGCCCGACAGATGCTGCTGCCATTTCGCGCGCACCGTGGCGGCGTCGAAGAAGCCCTCGCGACGCAGCCGCGACGCATCGAGCAAGGCCTCCGCCCAGTCGCGCAGCTCGCCGCGCAGCCAGTGCGTGATCGGCACGCCGAAGCCCTGCTTGGGGCGCTCGATCATCGCACGCGGCACATGGCGATAGAGCACCTGGCGCAGCGCCCATTTGGTCTGTCCGTCGCGCACTTTCATCGATTGCGGCAGACGCCACGCGAACTCCACGACGCGATGATCGAGGAACGGCACGCGCGTTTCGAGCGACACGCCCATCGCGGCGCGATCGACTTTCGTGAGAATGTCGTCGGGTAGATAGGTAATCATGTCGAGCGCCATCATGCGCTGCACGTCGTCGAGGCCGGTGAAGGCCGGCGCATTGCCGGTCATCAGCGTGGGCGGCTGGTATCCGCCGATCACGAGCGCGGCGGGGTCGTTCCATTGCGACATGAGATGCAGATACACCTCGTCGCGCGACTGGCACGACAGCAGTTCCGCGCCCTTGTGCAGCTTGTCGCCGACCTTCACGCCGCGCAGCGACGACGGCAGAATCGGCTCCATCAGGCCCGCCATGCTGTTCCAGCGCTTCGGCGAGATTCCGGCTATGCCCGATGCCGCCAGCTTGCGCAACGGCGCCGGCATCATCGTCATCTTGTCCCACATGCCCGGCGCGGTCTTGTAACGCTGATAGCCGCAGAAAAGCTCGTCGCCGGCATCGCCGGACAGCGAGACCGTGACGTGCTGCCGCGCGAGTTGCGAGACGAGGAACGTCGGCACCTGCGACGAATCAGCGAACGGTTCGTCGTATAGCTCCGGCAGACGCGGGATCACATCGAGCGCCTGGCGCGCCGTCACGTACATCTCGGTGTGCTCCGTGCCGAGATGCCTGGAGACGGCCTTCGCGAGCTTGGCTTCGTCGAAATCGCTTTCGTTGAAGCCGATGGTGAAGGTCTTCACCGGACGCGACGACTGCTTCTGCATCAGCGCGACGATCGTGGACGAATCCACGCCGCCCGACAGAAACGCGCCGAGGGGCACGTCGGAAAGCATCTGCTGACGGATCGCGTCCGTGAGCAGATGCTCGAGTTCATCGACGGCGTCTTCGGCGCTGCCCGCGAAACCGCGTGCGGATCCGTTGACCGCCGCATCGACGCCCGACCAGTACGACCACACGCGCGGCTCGCGCCGTTCGAGCGAGACGGTGAGCATCTTGCCCGGTTCGAGCTTGCGGATGCCCTCGAAAATGGAATACGGCGACGGCACGCAGCCGTGGCGGATTTGCAGCGTCAACGCGCCGCGATCGACGTTGTTCTCGAACGCGGGATGCTCGCGCAGCCCTTTGAGCTCGGAGCCGAACAGGAACGCGGCTTCCTCGCCCTGCCCTTGCCAGCCGTAGTAGAGCGGCTTTTCGCCGAGCCGGTCGCGCGCGAGCGTGAGCTGGCATTCCTGCCGGTCCCACACCGCGAACGCGAACATGCCGACCGCGCGCTCTATCGTCGCCTGGATGCCCCACGCATCGAAGCCCGCGACGAGCGTCTCGGTGTCGGAGCTGCCGCGCCACGCGGGTGCGCGTTGCGTGTCTTCGAGCTCGTCGCGCAGATCGAGATGGTTGTAGATCTCGCCATTGAACGCGATGACATATCGCCCGCTGCCCGACGCCATCGGCTGATGTCCCGCCGACGACAGATCGATGATCGCCAGCCGCCGATGACCCAGCGCGATGCCGCGCAAATCATCGGTCCAGTCGCCCGCGTCGTCGGGGCCGCGATAGGCGATGGCGAGCGCCATCTTCCGCACCGTTGTCTTCGAGTCGCCCGCGCCGAAGCCGCGTCCACCCAGAAAGCCGACGATACCGCACATATTGGTTCTCCTTACGATCCGGCCATAGGCCGCGCTTATGCGATGCTCATTTCTCTTCGACGAGCCGCAGGTAGATATCTTCGAAACGCTCGCGCGCGCGCATCATCGTGAATTCGGCGTGGATGCGCGCTTTCGCCATCTGACCGAGACGAAGGCGCTCGTGGGGTTTCATGTCGACGATGCGATCGAGTCCCGCCGCGAGCGCGTCGCTGTTTTCCTTCTCGACGACCACGCCCGTATTCGCGACGAGCATGGCCGCGTCGCCCACGTCGGTGACGACGCACGGAAGCGCCATCGCCATCGCTTCGCCGACGACATTCGGAAATCCTTCGGTGCGCGACGACAGGCAGAACACATCCATCGCCGACAGGCACGCGGGCACGTCGCGCCGCTCGCCGAGCAGCACGAAGCGCGATGCGAATCCCGTCTGCGCGATCCAGTCCGCGAGCTCGCGATTATTCGCGTCGAGATCGCGGCCGACGAGCATGAAGCGCACATCGGGATGACGCGCGGCCAACATGCCCGCCGCGCGCACGAAATTCTGGTGATCCTTCACCGGATGAAAGCGTCCGAGCACGCCGACGACGACGTCGCGCTCGCCGAATCCGCATTGCTCGCGGATCGCGCTGCGTTGCTCCGGCGTGGCGCACAGGCGCGCGACGTCGAAGCCGTTCGGCACGACCATCATGCGGCTCGCGTCGTAGCCGACCGACACATGCGCGCGGCGCGACGCCTCGGCCGCGCAGACGATCGTCTGCGGCACGTAGTACGACAGCCACGCGCAGATCTTGCGCAGCAGCACGGTCACGCGCGAGCCGCCCGATCGGACATCGGTGGTGCGCACGCCCCAGACGATGCGCTTGTGCGCCGCGATCCGTCCGGCGAGCCCGCCGAGAAAGTCGGCGTGATACATCCACGTCTGAATGATGTCGGGGCGTTCTTCGCGGATCAGTTTCACGAGGCGCATCAACGCGCGCGGAAAGCCGAGCGGGGATTTCATGCCGAGGCTATGAACGTCGATGCCGCGCGCGGCGAGTTCTTCGCCGATCTTGCCGGTGGTCGTCAGCGAGCAGACGACGTGACGAAATCGCGGATCTTCGATGTGCGACTCGATGAGGCGCTGAAGCATACGTTCAGCGCCGTCCGCATTGAGCGCAACGATGACATGGAGAAGCTTCATGGTCCCGGCTGCCGTTTTTCTACGATGGGCCCGTCTCCAGGCAACCGACGCGCGCGTCGCTGGCGGCAATGCTTGTGCTGACGGGTGTGTTTTATGACGATGGGCTGCCTCGCCGGGGCACGCTCCGGCGAGTCATCAATGTAAGCCGGCGCGGTGGCACGCACTGTGCGACGTGCCACACGCCGGTTCTCCTGTCCGCGCGCGTCCTGCGGGCGTCAGGCGCGCCTCATCGCACCGCGCCACGGATTCCATTTGCGAAGCTGCGTCTTGAGATCGATGACCGTGATCCCGCCGACCGCATTCCACGTATGCAACCCCTGATGACCGCGCGGCGGCGTGCGAACCGACACCGTGCGCTCGGCATAGGTCGTCGTCGTGAGCTCGGTGATCTCGCGGAACGTCAGCGCCGCGCCGTATTCGCGCTCGCAATTCTGCGCGGGGCGAATCAGGCGGTTCTGGCCGTCCTTGAACAGGTTGCCCGCCATGCGCGCGAGGCGGCAGTCGGAAACGACCGGGTTCATCGGATGCGCGGTCCATTCGCCGAACGGGCTGTCGGAATAGAAAATCGACAGTTCGTCCCAGTTCGATCCGCCGTCCTCCGTCATGCTCGTGAACATCCACCATGTCTTGCCGTCGTGATGGAGCGTCGTATCGGCGGCGACGACATCGCGCATGATCACCTTGTGCAGCACCCATTCCGTCGGGAACGACGCCGCGCGGTACATCTCGATCGTGCGGTTGCCACAGGTCTCCGGAATCATGAAGACCTCGCCCTCATGCTCGAAGAGGAACGGATACGACAGGTGATAGTTCTTGTCGAGCACGACGCGCGGCGTCTCTTGCCAAGTCTGCGTGGTCGGATCGAACGCGATATGGCTGATCGTGCCGCGATTCGTGTCGTAGGGCAGGCTTTCGAAGAACAGGTGATAGTCGCCGTTCTTGCCGCGCCAGAGGAACGGATCGGCATGGAACTGCGACGTCATGCCGGGAAGCGTCACCCAGTTGCGGCTTTCGTCGCCGTCCGCGGACGGGGCATCGGTGCGCCGATACGCCAGGACCCAGTGTCCGCGCTGAACCAGCAGCTTGAGCGGCTGATTCAGCACTTTGCGGCCGAGATGGCGCAGCGCGAAGCACGCCGAAGTGAAACCCGACAGACGCGCGGGCCGAGCCTTCGGCTTGACGAGCGGAAGATCGCGCAGCGGCGGGTTCGCGTCGAGCCGCTTCTGCGCCCGGTCGACGAGAACGGCGACGCGCTGCAGGCTCGTCTGCAACGACTTCAGGAAGAAAAGCTTCTCCGGTATCGCGACATACGACTCGGCGAGCAGTCGCATTTCGCCGGAGTCGGGGGACTTCCAGACGGCCTGGATATGTGGCGTTCGGCACTGAAGCAGCGCTTTCCACAGCGCCTCGATGTTCTCGTGGCCGTCGTACAGGACGGTGATTGGAGCACGAACGTGAGCGCGTCGCGGTGTCTCTTCGGGGTCGCCGTAGAGCCGCTTCTCGATGCGCGTCCACCATTCAAGCACGGAAGGATATGCGGGTTGCGCCATTTTCTTTTCCCTCAGACAGCAGCGGATTCGCCAGTCGATAGAATTGAAATCTTTAGCTAAGCGCTTAACTGTCTTTTATATGTGTTGTGTTCCGGCGCTTTCGAAATGATGAACCTACATTTCATGATGATGCCGGCGAAGAAAGACTAGAGTCTGGGGAACGTGACTGCGGTGCGCTATCGCACACAGTTGCGACAGCTAAATAATGCGAGGGATTTTGAACGGCTGTGCCGGAATGGCTCCGCGGTGCGATGGCCGGCACGCCTGGCGCTGGCCACGGGCCGATACGGAGGGAGACCTAACTTGTTGGCGGATCAGGAAATTTTGTCGCGGATCAAGGCTCGTCGCGGCGCACGGCGACCTCGCGCCTGCGATACCACGTAGGCCGCTTATGAGCCGGCTTGCTCATTTCATCTGCCTTATGTTTGGAAGAAGGCGAAAAGATAATTTCGAACACGGCCAGCAAAGCGAGGCCGATTATTGCGAAAAAAACAATTGCGCCTATAACACCGCCTACAGACATGCTTCCTCCGCGCTCGTACGCGTTGAATCAAGCATTAGATAAAACCTGCCGCTGAAAGTTTTGGCCGAATGAAATTTTGATTTATTCGCGGATTATATCACATCGGAAATCGGCCAATTTCCGCGTGACGGACCTATGTGGATGATTTTCGGACGGATGCGGCCCGCGCAAATCCCTGAACAAAAGGGTGAAAGCGCATCTTTTCCGTGGACCGCTCGCCGGGCAGCGCGGCCGCGCGGGCGGACGAACGGCATGGTGCGGCGCGGGCCGGGGATGCGCATCGACCGCTGCGACGCGAAGGCCGGCGCGATTTATTCGGAGACCGATGCAGAGCGTAGTACACGTCGAGATGCGGATTTCGAAAGACAACAGCGCGTCATTCGAATGCGCGCGTCGATATTCCCGATTTGCCGCCAGTCGTCTCGCCTATTTGACCGACGATTAACCGATCATTTCAGCAAGTAAGAAAGCGCGTTTCACGCGAGCCCCTCTTTTTCCGCGGGTTTGTCGGACGTTGTCAAGAGAATGTCCGCTACCGCCAATAAGGAAAGGCCGACCACCGCCACGAACCCGACGGTTCCGGCGAATAGGCTGACGAGCTTCATGGTTTCCTCCGCCAGTCAAAGGGCGAATGCTTCCGTTGCTCAAGCTGCCGCTCGCGTCCGACGATACTCGCCGGTGCGCCTGGCAACCGTCCCAACGCTAGCATAGGCATAAGTTCGCCGGAAAAGTATTCATTTCGTGGCGAAACAGGTGCCTTCGCGATTTGCGCAGACGAAAAAAGCCTCGATGCGACCGATCGGCGACCCGTTTCAGCGCCCGCGCCTGCCGGCGCCGGCCGTCATGGCCGCATCGGCGTCGCCGTTTTTCCACGCGTGCCGCGCCGGCTCCCGGCTGCCGCCCATCGCGCGGGTCAGGATCGCGCGTGTGCCAGGCGTCGCACTGACTTGCGCGAGTTGAGGCGCATCGATCCACAGCAACTCATGGAATCGCGCGCCGGCTTTCGGCCGCAGATGCACCTCGTCCGGTATCGCAATGCGAAAAACATGATGCAGATGATGCGCCGACGCCTGCTGAAACAGAAACGCCGCAGCGCTCGCCTCGACGCCGGTGTCTTCGTGCAGCGCTCGGATCGCTGCAACAATCGTCAATTCGTCGTATGCCACCGCTCCGCCCGGCAGAAGCCACGGTCCGCCACGCTCCCGGACCAGCAGCACTGACTGGCGACGAACCAGCAGCACGGTTGCTCGTTCTCTCATCCCCGTCTCCGTGTTGCACCCCAATTCGTTATTGGATCGATGCTGCGATACGGCGCGCGGCGTGCCATTTTGATTTCACCGTCGCGTCGAACCTGAGCGTGAATTGACGTGCACGTTCGATCTTCACAGGCTTTGTCGCGCTTCGCAATGCGTGATGTCCCACGTATGTGCGCTGCACGACGAGGCTGGCCGGCAAAAAATGCCCGCCTTTGCGAGACTTTGGGAGTGGACTCGAGCTGCGGAGTTCCGCTGGACTGGCGGATGGCGGAGGAAAAGTCGACGCGGCCGCGCGGGTCGATGCGCGCGGCCGGCAATGCTCGACGCGATCGCGTCAGGCGCCGAACGCCGGATCGCTCATGCTGTCGCGCCCGGTTTCGACGTGACCCGCGAGACGGCGCAGGAACGCGGAATCGGTGTCGACCGTGATTTCGATGTCATACCAGCCGTGCGCGTCGCGCAGATCGACGTAGAGCTGCTCCGTGTCGCCGCCCCGCACGCGCCGCGTGATCGTCTTCGACGGATCGTAGGCATTCTTCACGCTGAAGGTGCATGCCGCGGTTCCGCGGTTCGCGAGCCGCAGTTGCAGGTTGCCGTTGGCGACGTCGTAGCCTTCGGCGACATCCGGCGCGGCCTGCTCGCGCGACCACCAGTGCGACTGCGCGCTCGCCTTGCCCGCGATCCGCCGCAGAAAGCCGTTCGGGCCGTGCACGACGAAATCGAAGCTGCCGTCCGCGTTCGCCGCGACGCTGTCCGCGAGACGCTTGCGCGCTTCGACCGTATAGGTGCGAGGCGCATCCGCGCTCGCATTGCGATACAGCAGAAAGACCGCGCCCGCGCGTCCGGTGTTGACGAAGTCGAACGAGACGGCGTCCTTCGACGCATCCGGGCGCGCGCGCACGAAAAGCTCGTACGGCAACGCGCGCGCGGCGCGCACGCCGGACTCCTGCTTCGGCAGCGCCTGCGCGGCGGGCGGGACAGGCACATAGTCGGGATGGCGCTGCTTGTCGGGCGGAACGTAGCCGCTCGTCGCCGGCAGCGTCGGCATCGCGCTATTCGGATTGCGGAAGTCGAACGCGGACGTCAGATCGCCGCAAATCGCGCGACGCCACGGCGAGATGTTCGGCTCGGCGAGGTTGTGCGCGCGCCCGAAGCGTTTCTGGATGAAGCGGATCACCGAGGTATGGTCGAAGGTTTCGGAGCATACCCAGCCGCCTTTGGACCAAGGCGACACGACGAGCATCGGCACGCGCGCGCCCAGGCCGTAGGGGCCGCTCGCGTATTTCGCGCTGCCCGGAAAGATCTCCGCGCTGGTATCGACCGTCGAAAGACCGTTCGCGCTCGACGTCGGCGGAAACGGCGGGACGAGGTGATCGAAGAAGCCGTCGTTTTCGTCGTAGTTGATGAGCAGCGCCGTTTTGCTCCACAAATCCGGATTCGACGTCAGCACCTGCAACACCTGATCGATATACCAGGCGCCGTAGTTCGCGGGCCAGTTCGGGTGCTCGGAAAACGCCTCGGGCGCGACGATCCACGAGACTTGCGGCAGCGTGCCCGCCGCCACATCGCGCTTCAGGATCGAAAAGTAGTCGTCGCCGGCGACCGCGTTCGTGCCGCGACGCGCCTTTTCATACAGCGGACTGCCGGGCTGCGCATTCTGATACTGCTTGAAGTACAGCAGCGAATTGTCGCCATAGTTGCCGATGTACGCGTCGTCGGTCCAGCCCCACGAATTCTTCGCGTCGAGCCCCGTGCCGATGTCCTGATAGATCTTCCACGAGATGCCCGCGCGCTCCAGCACTTCGGGGAACGTGGACCAGCCGTAGCCGGCTTCCGCGTTATCGACGACCGGGCCGCCGCCGGTGCCGTCGTTGCCGACATAGCCCGTCCACATGTAGTAGCGGTTCGGATCGGTCGATGTGTTCGTCGAGCAGTGATACGCGTCGCAGATCGTGAAGGCGTCGGCGAGCTGATAGTGGAACGGGATGTCGTCGCGCTGCAGATACGCCATCGTCGTCGTGCCCTTGAACGGCACCCATTGGTCATAGCGGCCGTCGTGGAACGCGCCCTTCCCGTCCGTCCATCCGTGCGGCAAATCCTGCAGGAACTGCAGGCCGAGATTCGCGGCGTCCGGGTGGAACGGCAGCACTTCGCCCGCACCGGACGCGATCGGCTGATTGAACACCGGCTTGCCGTTGGGCAGCGTCACGGCGGTCTTGTCGCCGAAGCCGCGCACGCCGCGCATGGTGCCGAAGTAGTGATCGAACGAGCGGTTCTCCTGCATCAGCACGACGATGTGCTCGATGTCCTCGATCGATCCATGACGGTTGTTCGCGGGAATCGCGAGCGCCTGGCGAATGCCGAGCGGCATCACGTTCAGTGCGGCGGTCGCGCCTGCCGCCTGGGCGGCCGCGCGCAGAAAGTCACGACGGTTCGTGTTTTTCATTCGTTTTGCGGGAAGTAAATGGATGGGTCAGTCAACCGTGTGAATCACCGGTGTCGCGAGCGGTTCCGACGCGGCTCGCGCTATCGCGGGCTGCGCCGCTTCATCGGATGCGCCTCCTGTGGCCTGTTTCGCCCAATTCTGAAGCTCGCTCGTCGCGGATGGGCCGGATGTCGCGGATGTTTCGGACGATACGTCGCGCGTGAGCCCGGCGGAGGCCGATGATTCCGTGTCTCGCTCGCCGCAACCGCAAACGATTGCACTGGCGCAAACGACGAGACACGCCACGAGCGCGTGACGGCATGCAACAGTGGACATCGGTTTCTCCGGCTTCGGTCGCAGATCGATACAGCGCTGCGAAGCTTAGCCACGGCTTGTGTAAGCAATATGACCGGTCCGCGATACCATAGGCCGCGTATCGACAACAGGACGAAAAGAGCGTGATACAGCGTGACGATGCAAGCGGGGAACTTCGCAGACAGGCGCTTCTGCTCGCGATGGCGCTATCGCTCGGCAGCGCCATCGCGCTCGGGCTCGCGCGCTTCTCCTACGCGCTGCTGCTTCCGCCGATGCGGCTCGACCTCGCGTGGAACTTCGCCCAGGCTGGCGCGATGAATACGGCGAATGCGTTCGGCTACCTGCTCGGCGCACTCGCGTTCTCACGATTGTCGATGCGCGCGCCGTCGCGCACGCTGTTCGTCGCGGGCTGCGCGCTCACCGTCGTCCTGATGGCGGCGAGCGGCACGACGACCGATACCGACGCCCTGCTCGCGTTACGCGTCGCGACGGGAATCGGCAGCGCGCTCGTCTTCGTGAGCGGCGGCGTGCTGGCGGCACGGCTCGCATCGATGTCGCCGCGCGACGCCGGACTCGTCATCGGCTTGTATTACGGCGGCACGGGCTGGGGCATCGTGATCTCGTCGATACTCGTTCCGCTGACGGTCCTGCCGGTCGCGCACGGCTGGCGCGTCGCGTGGTTCGCGCTCGCCGCGGGTTGCGCGGCGTGTTCCGGCGCCGCCGTCTGGGCCGCGCGGCGTATCGAATCCGCGCAGCCTGTTTCGGCGACGCGTCAAGGTACGGACAGCGCCGCGGGCGCGCCGGTTCGGCGGCGGCGTTTCGCGCTCGCGCTCGCCGGATACGGGTGCTTCGGTATCGGCTATATCGGCTACATGACGTTCATCGTCGCCCTGCTTCGCAACGCAGGCATGAGCGCGGCGGTCGTGATCGGCTTTTATATCCTGCTGGGCGTGGCGACGGTCGTATCGGCGCGGATGTGGTCCGGGCTGCTCGATCGCATGCGCGGCGGTCAGGCGCTCGCGATCCTCAACGGACTGCTCGCCGCCGCAACGCTCATTCCCGCGATGTTCGCGCATCCGCTGGCGGCGTTCGTCTCGGGTACGTTGTTCGGCGCGACGTTTTTATCGGCGGTGGCATCGACGACGGCTTTCGTGCGGCACAATCTGCCGGCGAATCAGTGGCCGCGTGGGATCAACGCGTTCACGATCGTGTTCGCGCTGGGGCAGATCGTCGGTCCGGTCGTGATCGGACGGGTGTCGGACAGCGCCGGGCTCACTCGCGGACTCGTTTATTCGGCGCTCGTGCTGGCTGCCGGCGCGGTGCTCGCGGGCTGTCAGAAAACCTTGCTGAATAGACAGGATGCCTGAGAAATTCTCGACCCTTCGCGCAGATCAGATTCGGTTGCCCGCACGCGCCTTCTTCATCTTCGCGTAGACATGCGAGCAGAAGGCGTCGGCGACCACGCGATTGACGGTGAGAATGTTGTCGGCGCTCAGGCTCTCGCGTGAAACGCCCTGCTTCTCGATGAGCCGCTGCGGAATCAGCTGGCTCACGAACGAGTGACACAGTTCCTTGCGTGCCGGCGCATCGACGGATTCGAAGTACTCGCGGCCGGCGCGGATCTCCTCGCTCATCTTGGCTTTGGCCGTATCGTTCTGAACCTGAATGCTGGCTTCAAGATGCGCCTGCGCCGTATCGCGCGAACGGCGGTCCTTCTTGTCGTCCTCGAGTTGCTTCGCCTTGATCGACGCCATCTTCCGGTCCGCTTCGCCGATGCGGTAATTCCCTTCCAGCGCCTTGAACAGATAGCCGCGCGGGCTGACCGTCACCTTGCCTTCGTTGAGCTTGTATCGCGTGTATTCGATCGCCTGTTCGAGCCGCTCGTCGGTCCACACGTCGCGCCGCTTCGCGAGGCGCTCGAAGTCGGGGGTATCGAAAGCGAATTCGTTGTGCAGAAGCAGATACATCGAATCCTGAATGCCGGCGCGCGCCGCGTCGGCGCCCTGCTTCTTCGTGAAGCGGAAACGGATTTTCAGCTTGTCCGCCGGAACGCGATCGGCATTGGGCTCCCAGCTGACATCGAAATCGGAGACTTCGTTGAGCTGGTCGATGGCGGGCTCGAGGAACCGCTTCTTGAATTCCTTCACTTCCTTGCGCGATTCGCCGACCTTGCCGGGCCATTCGAGCACGTCTTCGAATGCGAACCACTCGGTCACGCCGTGGCCTTCGCACGGAATGAGGCGGTCGTAAATCGCGCGGGCGAGCGAAAGCGAAAAAGCCGTCGATGCGCGCAGGCTCAGCCAATGCGCCTTGTACGGGCTGATCAGATATTTGATGACCCGCCCGGCAAGCAGGACGCACACGACGTTGCGCTCGATGTAGCAGTCACCCAGCAAACTGATGGTGCCCCACGAGTCCTTCTCGGTCAGTTCCTCGATCGACGGCGCGGTCATGATTTCGACGCGCGCCCGGGCCGCGGCTCGCATCTGCGCGATCAGATGACTGTGGTTGCGGCTGTCGTAGCGCATCAACCACTTGAAGTAGTTGACGTCGGCCGTGAACGTATAGACCTTGTCGTCGATGAGTTCTTCGGGCGCCTTCGTCGCAACGATGAAGTACGCCGCATCGAGCACGCGCCGCGCGGCGATGCCCAATCCGCCGACCCGCGTGAAGATGTTGTTGCGCAGGAAACCGATGTCCCTCGTCGACTCGCAGATCGCCGATCCCTGCGCGGACATGTCTTCGTAGATGTCCAGCGCCAACTGCTGCGGTGTGACAGTGAGGTCTTGGTTTTCCATGCTTCCGATTCGGCTTCGATCCCCGGCACTCTATCAGGCGAGCGAGGGGTGTCAACACAAAAACCACCCCGCTCCTGCTTGACGCTATCCGCACAAAAATCGCCCCGCTCGCTGAGGCGGATCACAATTTCCACCCCGGTCGCCACAATTTCCGCCTCGTGCGGCCCAAATTGCGGTCCCGTCCGCACAAAAAGCGCCCTAGGCGTCACAAAAAGCGCCTCTATCCACAGGGTTGCGTGTTGATTTTTAAGGAAATGGGTGGCGCTGTTTGTTGGTGGGTGGGTCTAGGTTTACAAAAAGACTGAACTGACATCGACTGAGTTTACGCTCGCCGCGGCGAATGAATTTCGTTAAGTCGTTGAATCTAATATAGAAAAGCGGATGAGAGCGAACCGCACAAAAACCGCCCCCGGGGTGGTTTTTGTGCGGACGCCGCAGTGAGTTCACGATGCTAAGGATTCAACTCGTTCTTCGCCGTCTACTCAATTCAGGGCACCGAGCGGCCTATTTAGAAAAGAACGAAAAATCAAGGGGTTGGATATACACCGCTGGCCGATCGATTAAAACTCGACGCAATACAACCTTGTTTACGCGTATTCGTGTATTCTGCGCTTCGACGTCAATACTTGGAGAAAGCGCAGAATGGCAAACGTAGGCACGCTACCTATGGAAGACCGGAAGGTTACGCTCCGCGAAGTTGCTGAGTTCGCGGATAACCTGGAACCCTTCTCGGATAACCTTCGTGAACAGATTCTGGCGCCGCGTCCGCGTAAGCTCGCGCCGTTCTATACGATTAGCGAGCTGGCCGAGATGTGCAATCTGACTCGGCAGCAGATTCAATATCTGGTCACGAAAGGCGAAGGCGGGCTTCCGACAGGCACGCTGAACGGCAGCGGCCGCAGCCGGACATTTACTCTGCCTGAAGTGCGCGTCTGGGTGAAGATGGCTTCCGATATCTACCAGACCCGGCTCGACGACAGCAACGGCACCTTCAGAGGCAAGGTGCTGACAACGGCTCAGTTGAAGGGCGGCTCCGCTAAAACCACAACGACGGTTTGCCTCGCACAGGCGCTGACGCTTCTTGGCCGCAAAGTATTGCTCATCGACCTCGATCCGCAAGCTTCGGCTTCGGAGTTGTGCGGTCTCTATGCCGAAAAGGAAATCTCCGGCGACGACACCGTGCTGCCCTATATATACGATCAAAACGTAGAGGGCGGTCTCGGCGCAAGCGTGCAATCGACGTATTGGGATGGGCTCGACATCATCCCCGGCCATACATTCTTATATGGAGCGGAGTTCTTGCTGCCGGCTCGCCAGAAGACCATTCAGGGCTATCGATTCTGGGCAGTCTTGCGCGAGGGTCTCGAGCCATTGCGCTCGCAGTACGACTACATCCTGATCGATACGTCACCGTCGCTGTCGTATATGAATTTGAACGCGCTGCTCGCCGCCGACGCGCTCGTCATGCCGATGATTCCCGAGAATCTCGACTTCATTAGTTCGCTCGCGTTCTGGCGACTCTTCTCGGACGTTGCCGAAGACTTCCTTCCTTACGAGGAGGATAAGGTCTACGACTTCATCTCTATTTTGTTGTCGAAGGTGGATTACGGCAAGACGTCGTCCGCGCCGGTTGTTCGGCAATGGGCGCAAAGCGCATACGGGCGCTGGCTCGACCCGTTCGAGATTCCGGCCAGCTCGGTCATGAGCGGAGGCGCGCTTTCCTTCTCGACGGCACTCGACGTGGTCAGCACGCATTCAACGGCGAAGTCGCTTCAGCGAGTGCGGCAGCCCATGATGCAATATGCCAAATGGCTGGATGATATGTTCGTCAAATCGTGGAGGGAGTCGGCATGAGTAATAACATCCGAGAACAACTCATGGCCAAGACGGCCAACCTGCCGAAGCCCGCGGATTTCAAAGGCGAGAACAAAAAGGATAAGACCACTCGTGGCCCGCAGACGATGCCGGGAATCACGAGTGCGCTAGCTGCTGCACAGCTTCGGATCCAGGAACTCGAAGCCCGAGGTGTCGACACAGAAATCTCGGTCGATGCGATCGTGCCGAATCCATGGCAACCGCGTCGTCAATTCAACGAAGGCAAGCTTTCCGAGTTGGCGCGGTCGATCGGTGAGGTTGGGCTGTTGCAGGCGGTAACGGTTCGACGAGTCGGAGAATCGTTCCAACTCGTTGCGGGCGAACGACGCTGGCGCGCACATAAGCTGATCAACAAGGCGACTGTTCGCGCAGTTGTGATCGACTGCACGGATCAGGACATGGCGGCTTTGGCGTTGATGGAAAACGTGACGCGCGATGATCTGTCTGATTATGAAATCGCCATCGCGATTCGTCGTGCGGAAGCGGAATTTCCGAACCGAACGCGGCTCGCGGAAGCTATGGGCATTACTCGTAGCGACCTGTATCGGTTTCTTGCATATGATGCGCTCCCGGACTTCGTGAAGCGGGATCTGGATTTGAACCCGTCCGTGCTCGGAGCATCGTCGGCTCAGGATATCGCGAACGCACTGAAGAAGACGGGCGAACATGGACTCAAGGTGCTGCAAGAATTGTGGCCGATGGTGCTGTCGGGCGACCTGGTTCAGACGAAGGTTGCGCCGAGTTTGAATGCACAGGCCAGCCGTGGAGAATTGGCGACGGATGCCGGTGGGCGGAGCATCCTGAAGATCTTCGCCGGAAAGGTCCAAGCCGGGAGCATCACGAAGGATGTCAAGGGACTGACCTTCAAGTTCAAAGCCGGAGTGATGACAGAGGAGCAGGAAAGTCAACTTAGAGAACACATAGGGAAGATGTTCTCGATTCGGTCTGAGTGATTTTTTGAACCCGCCTCGGCGGGTTTCTTTATGGGCGACAAACCAAGTTTCGCGTGACGAAAGATCAAGGGCGAGAGTGGCATGCGTCCGAATTCGGACACATGTCCGGGTTCGAGCGCGTAGGCACGATGCGCGACCATTGTTTCCAACGACCTTGGTGTCCGAATTCGGACACATGCCCCGGTTCGACGGCGTAGGCAGGATGCGAGACCATCGTTGCCAGCGACCTCAGTGTCCGAATTCGGACATGTATGGCCGGCTTGCCCGCCGTGGGCTGCAGGCGAGGCCTTCGCTAACGGGCCTCGATCGCATGACGGAGCGCACCAGCCGAAAAATGTCTTCCGCTCCGACAGCGCGACCGTACCGAGCGATCCGAATCCGGGAAGGCGCGACGCTGCTCAGCCGTGTTCGGGACTCGAGGCCACCGATCACTTCGCTTCTCACCAGCGGAAGCGGTTGCACGCTGAGTGTCCGAATTCGGACACTCAGTGGGAGACGAGAGCATCAAAACGCACGCACTGAGCACATCGATTGGACAGCATGCGACGACGAATGTCCGGCGATCGTTACGCATGAAAAAATGCGCTGCCCGCGCCTGCGCTCCTCGCGTCCGTTCGCGAACACCGCCATCTTCACTCGCAACTCCAAGCCGGCGGATCGCGACCTTCTACTTGCGACCGCGGAAAGCGGAAGTGTTGGACGGCACTCCAAAATGAAAAACGCTGAGTACGCCCCTGACTCGCCAGTGAGGCGTGCCGACGCCGTTACCATTGTCGAACCTGCAACCCCTTGGCGTCCGATTGCCATTAGCTGAAGCGAATGGCGAAGGTCAAGGAGGATGTGGTGATTCTTTGTCGTTGCCGCCGAAATCAAGAGCGGACCATACGACGCTATCGACGCTGGTCTATTCGCCACGCCATACCTTGTATTGCACGGATAACGAATGTCTGCGGACTGACTGTACGGTAGGTCAGGACAATCGCAAGGCGAATAAAATCGGTGCTCGGGTGCGGCCGGCCGATCATTCGTGGCTAGCCAAAGACCAATGCGCCAACGTGACGGGTATCGAAACTTCTACTCGTGCGTGGAACAAAGCGAACCACAATAGCATTCAAAAAACTAATTAAAAATCAATCGCTTAGATAAACAAACTCAACTTGTTTCACGAAAAGAGGCCCACCGAACAGTCCGAATCATCGCGAAGCAGCCCGGTCGCCAAATCTGAGCGCCCGAAAGACACCCGCAACTCGCCGTCCGTATCAAACACTACATAATCCGTAAAGTTCAAGTCGGCGACCATTGAAAATCACCATAATCCGACCGAGCCAAATCACGCGATACGTTATATCATTTCGCCGTTCACAGCGATGCGCCGCCTCCATGCCCGGACCGCGCCGACCAAACGAAACGTTATAACATCACATCCAGCGACCGTGTTCAATCCAAACCCAACATCAATGCCCGCCCGCGCCCTCAACGTCCTGCCTTGGACGGCGCTCCTAATCACAACTGCGGCCAGCGCCCAATCTCAACCGATAAACGACACATCGCTCCAACCGATCTTCGTAACCGCGAACCCGCTAGGCTCAAACGCTTTGGCATCCCCGACAAGCGTCCTCGACGGCACTGCCCTCACACTGCGACGCGCCGACTCCCTCGGCGAAACCCTGAACGGACTGCCCGGAGTTTCGACGACAACCTACGGTCCGATGGTCGGAAGGCCGATCATCCGCGGCATGGACGGGGACCGAATCCGCTTGCTGCAGAACGGCGTCGCGGCTTACGACGCATCGTCGTTGTCCTACGACCACGCCGTGCCCCAAGAATCGCTCTCAGTGGAACGGGTGGAAATCGTGCGTGGGCCGGCGGCGTTGCTCTACGGCGGCAACGCGATCGGCGGAGTAGTGAATACGATCGACAACCGCATCCCGCGCGACCCGATCAAAGGCGTGTCGGGACAAGTCGATGCCAGCTACGGCGGCGCCAACGATGCCCGCGCCGGCGCCGCCCAAGTCGAAGGCGGAAATGGCCGATTCGCCTTCCACGTCGATGCCTTCGATCGCGAGACGAGTAACGAGCGCATCCCCGGATTCGCGCACTCGGATGGTCAACGCGCGCTCGACGGCCCCGATGTCGCGCAACCCTACGGCAGCATCCCGAACAGTGACGGCCGCTGGCACGGCGGCGCCGTCGGCTCGTCCTACACGTGGACGGACGGTTACGCGGGCATCAGCTACAACGGATACGAGGCGAACTATGGCTCGGTCGCCGAGGACGATGTGCGTCTTCGCATGCATCAGGATCACATCGCGGGGTCGTCGGAGATACGCAATCTGCAAGGCCCCTTCAGCCGGTTGAAGCTCGACTTCGCCTACACCGACTACGAGCACAAGGAGATCGACGACGGCGAGACCGGCACGATTTTCCGCAATCACGGATACGAGGCGCGCATCGAGGCGCGGCACCGGAAGATCGGTCCGCTCGATGGCGCGATCGGCGTGCAACTCGGCCAGAACACGTTCTCCGCGCTCGGCGATGAAGCGCTCGTGCCGACATCGCAGACGACGAACGCGGCGCTTTTCGGTCTGGAAGAGTGGACGGTCACGGATGCGCTGAAGTTGAGCATCGGCGCACGCTACGAACACGTGAACATCGATCCGACGTCGGGTGGAAACGAAAAATTCGCCGATTCCCCGAAGCGCGATTTCAACGCAGGCAGCGTCTCGGCCGGCGCGCTGTTCAAGCTGAACTCGGCGTGGAGCCTCGCCGGCAATGTCGCGTACACGGAACGCGCGCCCACGTACTACGAGCTTTACTCGAACGGTCCGCACGATGCGACCGGCCAATATCTGATCGGCAACCCTGACGCGCAAAAAGAAAAAGCGATCTCGACCGATTTGTCGATGCGCTTCGCGAGCGGCGCGAACAAGGCGAGCGCGGGCGTCTTCTACAGCCGCTTTCGCAACTATCTGACGGAATTCAACACCGGCCGGCTCGTCAACGACGACGATGAACCCGTCGCGCCCGGCACCGACGATGCGCTCAACGAAGCCGTCTATCGCGGCGTGCGCGCGGAGTTCTACGGCGTCGAACTGGACGGAACCTGGCGCGTCTTCGACAAGGGCGCGCAACGTCTCGATGTCGAAATCGTCGCGGACTACACGCACGCGCGCAACATCGATACCGGCGAGGCATTGCCACGCATCTCGCCGCTGCGCGCGACGCTCGCGCTCGACTACGCGTATGGGCCGTACGGCGCGAGAACCGAACTGGTTCACGCGTGGGCGCAGCATCGCGTGCCGGAAAACGAACTGCCGACCGCGAGCTACACCACGCTCGGCGTCATCCTGACGTACAAATTTCGCGTCGGCGCGACGAACTGGCTCGCCTTTCTGCGCGGCCAGAACCTGACTAATCAGGAAGTGCGCTACGCGAGCTCGGTCGTGCGGGACATCGCGCCGGAAGGCGGCCGCAGCGTGATGATCGGCTTGCGTACCGCCTTTTGACGGCGAACGCGAGCGTCAAACGCGCGCCGACTTGCGGGCTTGCGTCGACTGATACGGCTCGCCGGCCTTGAAGCGTTCGAGCCGTTCGCTCGCAACCGACAAGGCCGCGAGCGACGCGCGCCGCAACTGATGATCGTAGAGCGACACGATCGCCGCGATCCGCTCGAAGTCCTCGGGCGCGAGGATCCACGAACCGGACGTGCGGCCAATGTCGAAGACGGCGGCCATCGACTGATCCGCGAGCAGCAGTTCTTCATGCGAGAAATCGCCGTGTCCCGCTTCGGCGAGGAACTTGGCGAGATAAATCGCCTCGGTGACATGCTGCGCCGGCGCGACGTCCGACGAACCCGAGCGCAACGCCGTCAGCGACATATGCGCCACGAGTGCGAGCTCGTCCGCCACTGCGCGCGGGATGGGAAGCAGCTGCGCTTTGCTGAGCCGCGCGCGCGTCGCTTGCGGCGAGCGCTGAAAAGGAATAGTGCGTGACATGCGAGGACCGATGAACGTTGACCTTTTCAGGTTAACGTTCATCGATCGTCGAATCTGAAGGGTGCCGGGCGCGTTCCTGTTCAAAATGTTCGACGACGGCGATCGCGCGCTCGCATTGATCGGCGTCCAGCGTGTGGATGCTGCATTTCTCCGGCTCGACGCCGATCGCCTGCGCGAGCCACTTCATGCCCTTGGAGCGCGCCTCGAAAACATTGCAGCCGTCGCGCCGGACCTTCGCCTGCACGAGCGGTTCGAGAACGGCGTGCAGTTTCACTTTGAGATCGCGCAAGCGGGCATCGGCGAGACGGCCGAGCGGGACATTACGCGTGCTGCGTGGAAAGATGCCGATCCACGCCTGACAATCGGCGCACAACCAGTGCGGGCCGTGGTCTTCGCGATACGGATAGGCCTCGTCGCCCGCGCGCGTCAGGGTCGCGGGCGCGCCGCAGTAATCGCAATTCGGATGAGGCAGAGGTTTGACAGGTCGGCCGACACGCATCGTCGAAAATCCCGGGCGGGAAATCCAATATAGCAAAACCGTGCATCGTCTTCGAAACGCCACGCGATTGAAAGCTCGATGCATGCCGCGATATCGCAATCTGCTTAAGCAAGCGCGTTCGCGCAGATGCTGCCATGCGCGCCGGTCAAGGAAACCGCGGATCGGGAATTTACTTTTCCGATCCGCGGTATAGGGTAGGAGTGCGTGCTACCCGCCACGCGCTTTCGGGGCTTACAAGCCCCATCCTCAAGTTCGATCAGAAGCCCGGAAGGCGCGGCGTTTCGCGCTCGAAACCGGGTCCCAGCATGCGTGCCCGCGAGTTCGTCGCAGGCTTGCAGTCCTCAATCGGTTTCTTGACTCAAGAAGGTGATGGCGATGAGAGCAACTCTTCTATTGGCCGCATCGGCCGCAAGCGTCTTCGCGATGAGCGCCGTCGCGCAAACGCAGAACATGCAGATGGCGCCGGCCCAAGGCAGCACCGCGCAGCAGAATGCGCAAGACGGCAGCACGGCAACGAACGATTCCAGCTATGGCGGAGCGATGTCGACGAGCAAGTCCGGCAGCGCATCGCGCGATGCCTGGACGGGCAGCACGATGCAACTCTGCACGCCGGGCCTGAGCTGCAACATCTATAGCGGCCAGTAGCAATGTGCGAAGGCGGCGGGGACGCCTTCGACGAATTCGATCCTCGTTCCATTTCGCAGTCCCCCAACGGAGGGGCTGAATCCCTCCCGATGCATGGTTTTTCCAGACGATCGTTCGGTCGATAGTTGAGCCCATCAAAAGACGGCCGCTCATCGGCCCCGCGTGGCGATGCTTCCACACGACAGACTCTTGTCCGCAGCGAAATCAAATAGTCAGCCACGCGGATCTCCGGGCTTCACATTCGTCGAGGCCACGTTCGTTCTCTATGCATAAGCCCATCTGGACAGCCGCGACCGCGCGGCCCGTAAGGAGGTACCCGAAATGAGATCCCAACAGACAAAGCGTGCGACGTTCCTCGCGATCACGATGCTCACGTGCGCCAGCACCTTCGCCGCGACTGCCGCGACCGACGCCGATCCGCTCGCGTTCACGGTTCAGACGCCAACGGGCGGAACGTCACGCCTCATTTACGCCGATGACGACGGCTGGCGCCTCGACGATCGCGATGCGAATCTGAAGCCGACGGAAGCGCGCATCACGCAGGCGTCGACGGAACCGCAAAAGGAAGCGTCGGCGGGCGAGCGGCCGATGACCGTGTTCATCGACGGTCCAACGGGCTTCACTTACGTATGGATACGCGATCAGGGATGGAAGTACGTCGGCCGAATCTCAGGACGCAATCATTGATTCGCGCAGCGCTTGCCGGCATCGTCGGCGTTTGGCTGGTCGCCCATGCTCACGCAGCGGCCGCAGCCGACAACTCGCTGATCGATGCATGGCGGGCCGTGCGCGTCGCCGACTGCGCGCGCTGCCATGGCAAGGATCATGAAGGACTCGCCGCGCCGTCGATCGTCGGCTTTGCGCGCACGCAGAGCCGCGAGCGCTTCATCGCCGCGATTCTCGACGGCAATCCGCCGTTGGGTATGCCGGCCTATCGCGGCAACGCGCTGATCGAGAATCACATCGACGCGATCTATCGCTACTTCGCGGCGCGCGCCGACGGCAGCATTGCGGCAGGCGCGGTGCCGGCGCGTGAGTCAGACGAGTCAGCTGACGCACCTACACTTAAACAGCGCGCTATCACTCCAGGCGCGAACGGAGGTTGATCGTGAACTCCCCTCAATCCGCCGGCGACGGCGCCGGCTGGACCGACAAGCTCGATGACGCCGCCACGCTGGCGATGCTCGTCACGGCGATCGGCGCGCAGCAGACGAAGCTGGCCGCGAGCAAACACACGGGGCTGAACGGACAGGTCGATCGAGCGCAACATCAGAAGTCATTGCTCGGCGCTTTCGGATTGCTTCGGATAGCTGATGATATTCCGGATGCCGCGCGATTCGGCCCCTTCGCGAAGCACCCGGCGACGTATCGCGCCGCATGCCGCATCTCCAACGGACAGCCGTGTCCGCAGCCGGACACGTCGCCGGACGTTCGCGGCATCGCGCTCAAGTTCTTCACGGAAGAGGGCGCCGAAACCGATCTGCTGATGACCAACGAAGGCGGTCGCTCACATGCGCGCGACGCCGCTCAGTTCATGGCGGTCGCCGATATCATCGTCGCGTTGCTTGCGGAAGGCACGGTGAGCGGGATCGCGCAGGGCTTGCGCGAGATGATGATGGCAAGACTCGGGCCCGTCGAGGGCGCGCGCATTCTGGCGATCCTTTTCAAGGAAACCAGAGTGCATCACGTCGACAGCCTGGCGACGGAGCATTACTGGGGATCGGTCGTGCAACTGGGGCAGGCGGCGATCAAGTATTCGCTGCATCCGCATCCGTCGACGTCCTCGGGGACGAACGCCGAGCGTCATGGCGACAACTATCTGCGCGCCGATATCTGCAATCGTCTGGAGCAAGGTCCGGTCAAGTGGCGACTCGGCGTGCAATTCTTCGTCGATGAAGAAACGACGCCCGTCAACGATGCATCCATCGCGTGGAAGTCGGATGTAGTGACCATCGGCGAACTCGAAATCGATGCACCGCCATCCGTCGACGACGAAGCGCGTATCGAACGGCTCGCGTTCAATCCGGCCAACGGCTTCGCGCCGCTCGGCATCACGCACGCACGCAAGGATGTCTACGCGGCGAGCGCCGCGAATCGCGAGGAGCGAGGTGTGCTGTCGAGCGAGGAAGCGAGAGCGTTGCTGGCCGCACGCTAGCGGACGAGCGTCGCGCGGCTGCGCAAGATCGCACGTCGCGCGTCGTTTTTCTCCGATAATGATGCCCATTTCAGCAGCGAGCGCTCGCGCCGGGCGCTGCATCGATATCGGAGTCCGCCATGCATCTTGCCGGCATGATCCTTCCGATCTTTGCCATCATTCTCACCGGATGGGTGGCGCGCGTGTCGGGCTACATGCCGCATGCGCTCGCGCCTTCCCTGATGCGCTTCGCTTATTACGTCGCGATGCCCGCGCTGGTTTTTCTGACCATCGCCGACGAGTCGCTTCGCTCGCTGCTCGAATGGCGCTTTCTCGCGGCGTTCGGCGGCGGCTCGATGATCTGCTTCGCCGCCGTGTTGCTCGTCGCGCGCATCGTGCGCGGCGCGAGTCTCGCATCCGCTGCGATGCTCGCCGCTGCCGTCGCGATGACCAACACCGGCTTCGTCGCGCTGCCGATCCTGAAGACGCTCTACGGCAAGCCCGGCGTGCTCGCGGCGGCGGTCGCGACGGTGTTCGTCGGCGCGATCATGTTTCCTGTGCTTGTCGTGCTGGTCGAGATCGGCCGGATGGATGCATCGCGCAAGATCGATGTCACCGCGCTCGTTCGGCAGATCGCGACCAATCCCGTCATTCTCGCGACGATTTGCGGACTGCTGTGGTCCGTCGTCGGATTGACGCTGCCGGTTCCTGTCGCATCGTTTCTCACGATACTCGGCGAAGCACTGACGCCATGCGCGCTCTTCGCGATCGGTCTCGATCTCACGCTCGACGAGTTGCGCGGACGCGTCAATCTCTACGCGCTGTTGACCGCGCTCAAGCTCGCGATCGTGCCGCTCGTCGTGTACGCGCTGTGCCTCGCGACAAGACTCGGTCACGACGCGACCATCGCCGCGGTCGTGTGCGCCGCCGTGCCGACCGCGAAAAGCGCATACGTGCTTGCTTCGGAATACGACGTCGAGAAGGGCGTGGTCGGCGCGGTCATCTCGATGACCACGCTCTTTTCGATCGTCACCTTGCTCGCGTGGCTCTACGTGCTCTAGTTGCGATCACACGTCGCCGAGTTCTTCGTCGACGTTGCGCTCTTCGTCATCGGGCGGCGAAATGCCGAGTGCCTTGTCCCATTGCGGCTCGCTCAGATAGCGCTCGCGCAGGAAGTCGACGAACGCTTTCACCTTGGTCGTCGAACGATGCGAAGTCGGATACACCGCGGACAGCCACAACGGCGGCGCAGCGTAATCGGGCAGCACGCGCACGAGACGGCGTTCGAGCAGATCGCTCGCGGCGACCATCGTCGGCAGATAGACGACGCCCGCGCCCGCGCGCGCGAACTCGAGCAGCAGATGCACGCTATTGGTTTTAAGCACCGCGTTGAGCGCGATCTCATAGCACTCGTTGCCCTTCATGAGCGGCCAGTTGTCGCCCCACGGATAGTGCGCGTAACGCGCGAAATCGTGACGCAGCAAATCGAGCGGCGTCTCGATCGCAGGCTCTTCCTTGAGATACGCGGGCGTCGCGCACAATACGCCGCGCACCGGAAAGAGCTTGCGCTCGACGAGCAGATTCGACGCGGGCGGATAAATCTGCAGAGCGAGATCGAAGCCTTCCTGCACGGGATCGATCACGCGATCGTTCACCGTCACGACGAACTCGATGCGCGGATGCGCCTCGCGAAACGCGATCAGCGCCTGCGAAAAGTGTCCGAGCGCGAAGCCGGGCAAGACATGAACGTTGAGCGTGCCACAGAGCGATTGCGTTTCGGGAATCGCGCGTCCCGACAGCTCGTTCACTTTCGACACGAGCAGCAGGCAATCCTGATAGTAGGATTCGCCGACTTCCGAAAGCCGCACGGCACGCGTCGAGCGATGAAACAGCGCGACGCCGAAGTGCTCCTCGAGTTGCTTCACACGCGACGTGACAACCGATTTCGCCACGCCGAGCTGCCGCGCCGCGCTCGCGAAACTCTGCGCTTCGGCTGCGCGAACGAAGGCCTCCATCGACATGAAGAGGTCCATGCTTCCTCCTGGCTTATCCCGCGGCTTTTCTATAGCGCAGTGGCGTGGTTCCGAGCCGTTTCGAAAAGAGCGCCGTCATGTGTTGCTGCGACGAAAATCCGCACGCGGCGGCGATATCGACAAGCGGCGCATCGTCCGCGCGCAACATGCGCGCAGCGGCGCCGATGCGCTTCTCCAGCACATAGCGATAGAGCGAATAACCGGTACGCGCCTTCACGCCATCGAAGACCGCGCGCACGGGCAGATCGAGCTCGGCGGCGATATCCGCGCAGGACAGGTTCTGATCGATGTTGTCGGCGACATAGGCTGCGAGCGTTGCGAATGTAGCGTCCGTCAGCGCCGATTTACGTTCGCGCGCGGCGCGTTCGAGATGACGCGTCGTTTCGATCCACGCGAGCGTAGCGACGCACTGCAGTTCCCACGGATCGATCTTGCCCGATCCGTCATGCGCTTTCTGACGCGCATAGCGCACGAGATGACGGATCGGATCGGCGTCGAGATTGCTGCGGCTGCCCGCGCAACGCAACGGTTCCGCGTTGCGATCGGCGATGCGGTCCACGAACGCATCGGCATATCGAAACGCGATGAAGCCATGCCGCACATCGTGCGCGTCGATACGCATGCTGCCGCCGCGCGGATGATACGCGGCCGTTTCCGCGCGAAACGTGAAGGGCGCGGCGGGGCCGTCGTCGTAGCGCGTATCGGAGACGATCGTGCCGAGCAGCAGGCAGATCATGTCTGACGAATTGCTCAATTCCAGCGAATAAGGTTGCGGGCCCGAGATGCAGTATTCGAGTCCCGGAACGCCCGCGAGCTTGCTGAAGCGGTCGATGCGAGCGGGCGCTGCAATGGCGCTCATCGTTACGTCTCCTTTTCTCGCGGCTTTCGATGCCGCTGTCCACGCGAGTATAGATGCGAGCGCAAAGCTCTTGCACGCGCGATGGGTCGCCGTTTGCGAACGCCGCGTGCGTGCTTTGTGCGTGGTGTAAACCCGCATCCGCCGGAATCTGTAATTTCCGAAACCTGAAAGACCGATACGCCGCGCCTTCGTAACGTTCGCTCATACGACACGAACGACCGGAGACGACGATGCAAATGCGGCACCCGAAATCAAAGATACGACGACGTCACGCATGCGCGCTCGCCATGCTTGGCGCAACCTGCACGATGGCCCACGCGTCGGGCATTCCCTTCGCGACGGACCGTCCGCAAACGTGGCAGTTCAGCAGCGACTTCGAAGGCACTTATGATTCCTTCGGCCAGAACCTCGAATGGAATCACGACAGCCGCGCATTCGATTCACACGGCAATCAGGTCGCGGGTCCGGGCACGAACACCTTCGTCGGGCTATCGACGTTGATCCACTACTGGAAAGTGCCGTCGCTGCCGCATGTCGGCTTCAACGCGAGCATCACGGTGCCCGCGATCCGCACGCAGGGCTCGCAATTCTCGGCAAGCGGCATTGGCGATCCGCTCGTCGGCGGGCTCGTCTGGTACAACCCCGCGCCCGCGACGACGCTCGGCTTTCAGACCTATGTACAAGTGCCCGTCGGGCAGAACGCGGTATCGACGAATACGTGGTCGTTCTGGCCGTCAGTCTTCTATGACGACTGGTACGGACACCTGAACGTAGACCTCCTGCTCGGCGGCATTCTGCGCGGACGCACGCTGCGCTCGGGTCAGGACGATCTGAGCCCGGGCAACACGTTCCATCTGAATTTGCGTGTCGGCTACAGCATCTCGCCGCCCGACAACCCCTTCGCGATTCCTTTCGTCGGCCTCGACTATCAGACGAGCGGGGGCACCTTCAATCAGACGGCGGGGATGCCGCTTTCCAACAGCGCGAGCCGCGAAACGACCGTGGGACTCGGCGTGCTGTTCCAGTTCAAGCCGAATAGCCTGCCGTTCCTGCACCAGAAGATGTACGACCAGCTTTCGATCCAATACCAACACTCGGTTTCGGGCCGCAACACCACGCTCACCAACGGAATTCTCGTGCAGGCGTGGCACTACTGGTGAGCACATTCAAACGATGGAGACAAACATGAGTGAGACGAACAAGCTTTCTGCCGCATCGCGACGCAGCTTCATCAAGGCCGCTGGCGCAGGAACGGCGGCGGCCGCGTTCGGCGCGGTATCGCTCACGGCGCGCGCGGCGAGCGATGTCAAGTTCGACGCGGAGTATGACGTGGTCGTGTGCGGCGGCGGTGGCGGCGGATTGCCGTGCGCGCTGTTCTCGCGCTGGCTGGGAAACCGCGTGGTGATTCTCGAGAAGGCAGGCAGCGTCGGCGGCACGGCCGCGAAGGCCGCGTTCTGGTACTGGGTGCCGAACAACCAGCCGATGCGCCGCGCGGGCATCGCCGATCCGAAGCCTGATTACATGCGCTATGTCGCGCGTCTGTCGCGGCCCGAGCAATACGATCCGTCGTTGCCGAAGCTCGGTCTGTCCGACTGGGAGTACGAGATGTGCGAGGCGATCTACGACAGCGCATCGCCGGCGGCGGAGTTGCTCGCGAGCAAGGGCGCGCTGCCGTATCGGCATGAAGGCGCGGTGCCGGATTACTGGGCCGAGTTGCCCGAAGACAAGGCGCCGCGCGGCCGCGTGCTGTTTCCTAAAGACGGCTTGCCGAGCATGTCGGACGGCGGCCGCGTCGCGATCCGCACGATGAGCGCGGCAGCACGCCGAGACGGCATCGACATCAAGACGGGTTATCGCGTGCAGAAAGTGCTCGTCGATGAAACGGGCGCGGTGATCGGCGTCGAATCGCTGACGGAAGAGGGCACGCTCTTTCGCGTGCGCGCAAAGAAGGCGGTGATCTTCGCGACCGGCGGCTTCACGCACGATCCCGAGTTGCGCAAGAACTTCCTGCACGGCGCGGTGTATGGCGGTTGTGCAGCGCCAACCAACGAAGGCGATTTCGTGCGGATTTCCAGCGCGCTCGACGTGCAGTTGCGCAACATGAACTACTCGTGGATGGCGCCGATCTCGCTCGACAAGGCCATCGCGAAGGATGGCTCGCTGTCCGGCATCTTCACGCCCACGGGCGATTCGATGCTCTACGTGAACAAGTACGGCAAGCGCGTCGTGAACGAGAAGCTCGCATACAACGAGGTCTGTGCGGCGTTCTCCGAATGGGACGGCGCGAAGGGCGAGTATCCGAATCTCACGCTCGTTTCCATCTGGGATCAGCAGGCGCAGGAGCATTGCGCAAGCGATGACTACGGCAGCCTCATCGTTCCCAAGGGATCGAACGACCGGCACGTACTGCGCGGCAACACGCTTGCGGAACTGGCGGGCGCGATTCGCGAACGCATGGCGAAGTACCAGAGCGCGCTCGGTAGCGCCACGTTGAGCGACGACTTCGTGCGCAGTCTCGACGCGACGATCAAGCGTTTCAACGGCTTCGCGAAGACGGGCGTGGATCAGGACTTCCATCGCGGCGAGCGCATCGTCGAGAAGCTTTTCAACGGACCCGTATCGAAGAAAGCCGATCAGAAGAACGAGACGATGTATCCGCTCTCGGCCAAAGGACCGTATTACGCGGCGCTCATCGTCGCAGGCAATCTCGATACCAAAGGCGGTCCGAAGACCAATTCGCATGGGCAAGTGCTCGATACGCGCGGCGAGCCGATCAAGGGTTTGTACGGCGTGGGCAATTGCGTGGCGTCGGCGTCCGCGCGTGCTTACTGGGCGGGCGGCGGCACGCTCGGACCGATCATCGCGTTCGCGTATCGCGCGGCGCAATCAGCCAATGGAGGTCAATCATGATTCGGATGGCTAACTTAATTACGATATTCGCGCTCGCCAGTTCTGCGGCACATGCGCAGCAGGACAGCGTCGCGATCGGCAAGAAACTCACGACGAACAACTGCGCCGTGTGCCACACCTTCGGCAAGGGCGAACCCAACGGACAAGGGCCGAATCTCTTCGGCATCGTCGGCAAGCCGATGGCATCGGAGCCCGGATTCAAGTATTCGGCGGGCATGAAGGCGGCCGCGTCGGGCAAGGTCTGGGACGACAAGCTGCTCGACGCGTGGCTCACCGACACGCAAGCCGTCGCGCCCGGCAACGCGATGACCTATTTCGAAGGCGACGAAGCACGGCGGCAAAAAATCATCGCGTATCTGCGCACGCTGCATTGAATCCGACATCAGGAGACTAAAGCATGAACCCCATCACCATGAGCGACGAACAGCGCAAGACCATCGCGCTCGAATATCTGCGCAGGCTCGATCGCGGCGCAGCATTCTTCGATCTCTTCGACGATCACGCCGAAGTCTATTTCCCCAAATGGGGCATCGCGACAGGCCGCGCGGCCTTTGAACAACTCTTCGCGGACCTCGGCTCGATCGTCGCGAAGTTCAAGCACGACCTCGCGTATCTGAACGTGATCCAGCAGGGCGATACGGTGGTCATCGAAGGCACGAGTTACGGCACGACGCAAAGCGGCGTCGACTGGCGCGCGGGCGTCACGCACGCGGGCCGCTGGATCGATGTCTTCGAGATCCGCGACTTCAAGATCCAGCGCTGCTTCATCTATCTCGACCCGGATTACGAAAGCGCGGACACGCAGCGCTATCCGTGGCTCGCGGATAAAAACGCGCAAAAGTAAGTACTTTCCCTAGGGCTGCGATCGAGCACGCATCGTTCGGCAAACGCGAACCTCGATTCATTGCCTCGCAGCGCTCGCCGCCCTAATCTTGATTCCAGCGCGACACCGCGAACGTGACCGCGGACATGGAGACAGACATGCAACAGACCCGACTCGGCAGCCTCGATAACTATCGCAAAGGCAATATCGAAATCATCAAGGGACAGGCATCGCATTACGTGATGTCCAACGTGTTCGACGTGGCGAGCCAGTCCGCGCCGTACGAAAAAGTGGTCGTCGGCAAGAACCTCAAGTACGTGATCGAAACGCTGCGCGCGGAAGGCGTGTCGGCGTGGTTCACGGCATCGCACGATGAATTCGTCGTCGCGCTCGATGGCGAGATCGACGTGCACTTCATCAAGCCTTCAGATGGCGCGCTCGTAAGCGCCGATATCGAAGGCTCGGTGAAACTCGAAGGCGAACCCTCCGGCCAGAAGATGGGCTTCGTGCGCTTGCGTCGCGGACATCAGGCGCTGCTGCCTGCGGGCGCGGCGTATCGCTTCGAAGCGAGAAAGACCGGCGTGCTGCTCGTGCAGACGATTGCCGGCGCGGAATCGGTCGAGAAATGGGCCGACATCTGCATCCAGTAACGCCGCCGCGAACTCTCATCTTTCGGAGCAAAAACATCATGGATCAAGCCATTTTCCTGCAAAGCGTCGTCGCCACCGACCCCGATGCGTCCACCGGCTATCGCACGTTCAAGCTCGGCGAGTTCGAGTTCAGCCGCGACGCGTATTTCGTCACCGTGAAGTGGCCGGCAGAAGGACAGACGCGCTCGCATCAGATGCACGCCGACGACTTCCTGCGCGCGATGATGCGCGACGTCGCGTGGGGTTTCTTCTACGGCTGGGTCAATTTCGATGAAGTGATCGGCACGCGCAATCACTACGGCAAGGTCGACATGTATGCCGGCGCGTACAACGCGAGCTTCCGCGAAGCGGGCGTCGATTACACGCAGCAATTCGAAACGCCGATCATCATGGCGACGTTCAAGGCAATCCTGAAGGACTGGGTGAACGAAGGCTTCGATCCGTTCGCGGCTCCCGAGGAAACCGGCTCGGCATTCGGCGCCAAGCACGGCGACAACATCGCGGCGATCGACCGCACGCGCATCGCGACGAAGCGCATGCCGGGCCTCGAAGGCGATTCGCCGTTGCGCGACGACTTCCCGGTGAATCGCCAGTTCGCGGATGTATCGCAAGACGAGCCGGAGATTCACGCGGAGCCTGAATTCGAAGGGCAATTGCACGCGTTCAGCCTCTTCAAGTATCTGTCGCGTTCGGACGTGACGTGGAATCCATCGGTCACGTCCGTGTGCAAGCAAAGCCTCTTTTGCCCGACGACCGAGGAATTCGTGCTGCCGGTTTTTCACGGCAACGATCGCGTCGAGTGGTTCCTGCAACTGTCGGATCAGATCATCTGGGATGTGGCCGACAAGGACACCGGCGAGCCGCGCGCGCGCATCACGATGAACGCCGGCGATATCGCCGCGATGCCCGCCGACATCCGCCACAAGGGTTATTCGCAGAAACGCTCGATGCTTCTCGTCTGGGAGAACGCGACGCCCGATCTGCCGAGGCGCTACGAAAGCGGCGAACTGCCGCCGTATCCGGTCGCGTTCTAAGCCGCCTACGGTTTCCCTTCGACAAGAACGATGCCTTGAAAAGGCGTCGCGGGGAACGCTTCGTCTTCAATCTTCGACACGAGCAAGACATGCAAACGCAACTCTTCATCGACGGCCGCTTCGTGGCCGCCCTGTCCGGCGAAACGCTCGCGACACTGAATCCGCACGACAACAGCGAGATCGCGCAAGTCTCGATGGCCGGCCGCGAGGATGTCGATCGCGCGGTTCAAGCCGCAAAAAAGGCATTCCCGGCGTGGAGCGCGATGGCGGCGGCGGATCGCGGACGCCTGCTCCTGAAACTCGCCGACGCGATCGAAGCGAACGCCGATGAACTCGCGCGCCTCGAATCGATGGACACCGGCCATCCGATTCGCGATACGCGCAATCTCGACGTGCCGCGCACGGCCGCGACGTTTCGTTATTTCGGCGGCATGGCCGACAAGTTCGAAGGCTCGGTGATTCCTGTCGAAGCCGGCTTTCTCAACTATCTGACGCGCGAACCGGTCGGCATTGTCGGACAAGTGGTGCCGTGGAATTTTCCGCTGATGTTCACGAGCTGGAAGATGGCGCCCGCGCTCGCGGCGGGCAATTGCGTCGTGATGAAGCCCGCCGAACTCACGCCCTTGTCGAGCCTCGCGATCGCGCAGTTGATGGCCGAGGTCGGCTTTCCGGCGGGCGTCGTGAACGTGCTGCCGGGTTTCGGTCACGTCGCGGGTCAATACATCGCGGAGCACCCCGAGATCGGCAAGGTGGCGTTCACTGGATCGACGGCGGTGGGCCGCAAGATCGTGCAGGCATCGAGCGGCAATCTGAAGAAAGTGCAGCTCGAACTCGGCGGCAAAGGGGCGAACGTCGTGTTCGGCGACGCGAATCTCAATGCTGTCGTGCAAGGTTCCGCGTTCGGCATCTTTCATAATCAAGGGCAGGCGTGCATTGCGGCGTCGCGGCTGATCGTGCACGAATCCATCGCCGATGACTTGCTCGAACGCTTTACGTCGCTCGCGCGCTCGATCCGCATCGGCGATCCGCTCGATCCGTCCACGGAAATGGGTCCGCTCACATCGCAGATGCATCGCGATCGCGTGCTTTCGTATGTCGATGTCGCGCGGGAGCAGGGCGGTCGCGTGCTCGCGGGCGGCAAGTCGCCGGACGCCGCGGGGCTCGCGAAAGGCTGCTATGTCGAACCGACCATCGTGCAGGCGAAGCCGACCGATCGCGTCGCGCAGGAGGAAGTGTTCGGCCCGTTCGTCACCGTCAGCACGTTCAGATCGGATGAAGAAGGCCTGGCGATTGCCAACGGCACCGAATACGGCCTGGGCGCGGGACTCTGGACGCGCGATCTGCAACGCGCGCATCTCTTCGCGCGGCAACTGAAGAGCGGCATGGTGTGGATCAACTGCTACAAGCGCGTGAGTCCGGGATCGCCTTTCGGTGGCGTCGGCGCGAGCGGATACGGACGCGAGATGGGCTTCGAAGTGATGCGCGAATATACTCAGGCAAAGTCGGTGTGGGTGAATGTCGACGCCAATATTCCGCCTTACTATCCACGTTGAGCGCACCCGAAATCATGCAATCGTTCGTTTATCAGGGCATGCCGTCGCGCGTCGTGTTCGGTGCGGGAAGCATCGAACACGTCGAACGCGAGATCGAACGTCTGGGCGCAAGGCGCGCGCTCATTCTCTCGACGCCTCCGCAACGCGATCAGGCCGAAGCGCTCGCCGAACGCATCGGACATCGCGCGGCGGGCGTGTTCGCCGAAGCGGTGATGCACGTTCCCGTCGAAACGGCGCGCGCGGCGCGGGAGTATGCGGAGCGCATCGGCGCGGATTGCGCGATCGCCATCGGCGGCGGCTCGACGACCGGTCTCGGCAAGGCGATCGCGTTGACATCGTCATTGCCGATACTCGCCGTGCCGACCACTTACGCAGGCTCGGAAATGACGCCGATCTACGGCCTCACCGAAGCCGGCTCGAAGAGGACCGGCCGCGACATGCGCGTGCTGCCGAAAACCGTGATCTACGATCCGCAACTCACGGTCTCGCTGCCCGCGTCGCTTTCGGTGACGAGCGGCATCAACGCGATCGCGCACGCTGCCGAAGGACTGTACGCGCAGGACGCGAATCCCATCGTGAGCCTGATGGCCGAAGAAGGCATTCGCGCGCTCGCGCAAGGCATCGGCAAGGTCGTCCGGAATCCTGAAGATATGAATGCGCGCAGCGATTGTCTCTACGGCGCGTGGCTGTGCGGCGCGGTGCTCGGAAGCGTAGGCATGTCGTTGCATCACAAGCTGTGTCATACGCTCGGCGGTACGTTCAATCTGCCGCACGCGGAAACGCATACCATCGTGCTGCCGCACGCGCTCGCCTATAACCGCGATGCCGCGCCCGGCGCCATGAAGCGCATCGCTCGCGCATTGGACGCCGACGATGCCGCGCAAGGCACATTCGAACTCGCACGAACGAACGGCGCGCCGACCGCGCTCAAGGACATCGGCATGAAGGAGAGCGATATCGACATCGCCGTCGATATCGCGTTGAAAAGCCCGTACTGGAATCCGCGTCCGGTCGAACGCGCGCCGCTGCGTGCGCTGATCGAAGCGGCCTACGAAGGACGACGACCATGAACGAACACCTCACGCAATCCGTCGCCGACGCCTTCGGCCAATGCGCCGATGCGCGCACGAAGGAGATCGTCGTCGCGCTGGTGCGTCATCTGCATGCGTTCGCGCGCGAAGTGAACCTCACGCACGACGAATGGCGACGCGGCATCGAGTTCCTCACGGCGACGGGCAAGAAGTGCGACGGCATCCGGCAGGAGTTCATTCTGCTGTCGGATACGCTGGGGCTTTCCATCGTGCTCGACGACATCAATCAGCATCACGATGAAGCCGCGACCGAAAGCAGTTTGCTCGGCCCGTTCTATCGCGATGGCGTGCAGGAATCGGCGTTCGGCGCGAACATCGCGCAAAGCGATGGCGAGCCGGTTTTCTTTTATGGCACGGTCGGCGACGTGAACGGCAAGCCCGTCGCCGATGCGCTGATCGAAGTCTGGCAGACCGCGCCGAACGGCATGTACGAAGGGCAAGACCCGGATCAGCCGGAAGGCAATCTGCGCGGGCGCTTTCGCACGAATGCCGACGGCGCGTACGCGTTCCATTCGATCAAGCCGACGAGCTATCCGATTCCGACCGATGGTCCCGTCGGCCAGATGCTCGTCGCTACGGGACGTCATCCGATGCGTCCCGCGCACATCCACTTTCGTATCGACGCACCCGGCTACGAGCCGCTGACAACCGCGCTCTACTCGTCCGACGATCCGTATGTGAACTCCGATGCAGTGTTCGGCGTGAAGCGCTCGCTCGTCATCGAGTATGTGGCGAAGGAGGGCGGTTACGAGGTGGCGCGCGATTTCACGCTGCTCATGAAGGAGCGCGCGTGAACGTTCTTTGCGCGCTCGACGACATTCCCGATGGCGGCGGCTTCGAAGCCGCGCCATCGGTTCTCGTTCTGCGACGCGGCGGCGATGCGTGGGCGTATCGCAACGTTTGCCCGCATTTCTCGATACCGCTCAACTACGAGCCCGACGCGTTCTGGACCTATGAAGGCGCGCTGCTGATGTGCGCGCATCACAGCGCGATGTTTCGCTTCGAAGACGGCGTGTGCGTCGATGGTCCATGCCTTGGCGCGAGCCTCAGGCACATACCCATCCGCATCGACAATGGCCGCGTGCTGATCGAAGGCGAAAGCATCACATAGGATGCGCCGCGACGAAGTTCTTGTACGCGGCATAGGCGTCCTTCTGCGTGTGGCCGTCGTTCTCGAGCAAGCCGTATGCGCCGCCGCCCGGAAGACCCGCCGGATCGTCGTAGAGTTGGTACGTCTGAACCGATTCGATGCCGTAGGTCGATGCGAGCGCGACGAACTGCGCCAACATCTTGTTGCCGACGAGATATGCCGCGATCTGCTGATCGGTGCCGAAGTTCGGGCGCACGCCGGCCTCGTTGATCCAGATCGGCTTGCCGAGCGCCTGAAGCGCCGCGAGCACGTTGTGACAGCCCGTGCCGCCGCACGCGTTGGTGATGTCGTTCATGTCCGAGTACCAGTGCCACGCGGTGATGTCCCAATTCACGACCTCATGCCCCGTGCTGCCATCCGGCTCCGTGCCGGCCGCGAGCATTTGCGCGAAGCCGTAGTGCAGCCAGGTGCCGCCGCCCAGAATGATCTTCCCCGACGTATCGACCGACTTGATGCCCGCGATCATCCCGCGAATGACGCCGCGCAGGATCCTGAACTTGACGGCATCGTATTGCGACGGAAGCACGCCATCGACATTGCCGAGCAGCAGCGCCGATTCCATCTCGTTCGTGACCTCGTAGTACGCATAGCGGCGCGAACTCGCCGTCTGTTGGCCGAGCGCGAAACCGGCGTTGTAGCCGTCGGTTTCGTTGATGAACGTGGCGATATCCATCAGGATCACCGGATACACGGTCACGCCGCCTGCCGCCATGATGTCGGCGATGCCCGCGAGCTTGTTCGCGGTGCCCTGGCTATAGACCTCGTTGCGATACAGCTTCGCGCCGAGATCCTGCAATTGCGAAAGCTGCAGCGCGGGGCTGGAGATATCGTAGGCGCCGCCTTCATTGTTGTGACCGTTCACGCCGTAGAAGAGTCGCGCGGACGGCGTCGGCGTCGGCGTCGTGGTGCCTGTGTTGCCGGTGCTCGCGTTATCGGTGCTCGTGCTATCCGTGCTCGACGCGGGAGCGGGCGCGCTGGCCGTGGGCGAAGATGTGCCGCTCGACGCGGCGTCGTCGGAGGTGTCGCTCGCGGTGGCGGGCGGGCTCGTCGTGAGCTTGGTCGTCCCCGTGCCCGATGGCGATGTATCCGATCCCGTCACGCTCGCGGAAGAAGCCGACGCGCTGCCGCTCTGCGCGGCGCTACTCGATGATGCGTTGTCGCTGCTGCCGCCACCGCCGCCGCCGCATGCGGCGACCAACACGCTCACCGCTGCAACGAGCGCGATAGACTTGAATCGGATGAAGCGGAAGGCCGGAGCGAAGTTCGTCATTTCAATACGGATTACTAAGTGGCTGACATCCATCTCCACGAAGTAGGCGTACGTTGCGCGAGTCGTCCGGACGAACGCGGACGGACCGGTAACGGACCTTCGTCCCGCGTCGGACGCAGGAACGGTGGAATGCTTGTCGATTAACCCCGGTGAGCCGTCCGGAAGAGGGCGCTGCCGGACACGTGGGGCGAAGAGGAGACCGCGTCGAAGCCGGTCTCAATAGGGTTTACGGCAGGGATGAACGGGACTTGAACGAATTTCGTCCGATGCAAACGTTACGACGCGAAAGATCGGGAAAACTTACCCGGAGAGGGGACGGTCCGGTTCGAGCGCCGCGCCGCCGAGGATGGACGTGGCGTCGGCGCGTGCGTTGTCGAGCTGCACGACGCTCGCCTGACGCGCCGCGAGCGCATCGCGGTTCGCGATCGCGGTGAAGATCGCCTTGTGACGCGGTAGTGACAGCGCGTGCGTATTCGGGTGGCGGCTCGTGAGCTTGATCGACTCGCTGAGCGCGAGCGACAGCATGTTGCCGATATACGCGAGCATGTCGTTGTGTGTCGCCGCCATGATCGAGCGATGAAACTCGAGGTCCGGAACGAGCAGATCGGCGGCGGTCTGCGCACCTTCCATGCGCTCATACGCAGCGCCGATGCGCGCGATGTCGTCATCCGTCGCGGAGATGGCCGCGAGCGCGGCGGCGGCCGGTTCGATGATCTGGCGGACTGTCATCAGCGAGCGGAAGAACTCGCCTTCGGGAAGATGGCTGATGGTCCAGACGAGCACGTCCGGGTCGAGCATGTGCCATTCGTCGCGCGCGCGCACGACGCTGCCCACGCGCGGCTTCGATACGACGAGCCCCTTCGCGACGAGCACGCGCGTCGCTTCGCGCAGCACGGGACGGCTCACGCCGTAGCTTTCGCAGAGCGTGGGCTCGGCGGGCAGACGCTCGCCCGGCGCAATGCGCCCGCTGACGATCTGCATGCCGAGCTCCTGCACGATGCGTCCGTGCATGCTCTTGCGTTGCTTGGGGTTGCGGTAATCCATGACGCGCAGCTCGAAACGGCTATTGAGCGGTCGTCGCGCGCATCGCCCGATATTCCCGTCTCACGATATCCATCAGTTCCGCGACCGATGTGTTCGCGCTGCGCTGCTCGTAAGTCACGCGGCCGCGCTGCATCAACATGATGCGATCCGCGATGTCCAGCGTCTGCGCATAGTTGTGCATGATCATGATGATCGAGAGGCCGCCCTTTTCCTTCAAACGCATCACGAGATCGATGATGAGCGCGGCCTCGCGCGCGCCCATCGCGGCGAGCGGCTCGTCGAGCAACAGGATTTTCGCGTTCGAATGCACCGCGCGCGCGACCGCGATCGCCTGACGCTGACCGCCCGACAGACGCTCGACCGGCAGATCGACCGAAGGCACATGTACGCCGATATCCTCGAGACATTGCGCCGCGCGCTCGCGCATCTGCTTGTGGTCGACGAGCCTGAACGGACCGCGCCGCACGATCTCGCGATTGAGGAACATGTTGTGATAAATCGACAGCGAATTCGCGAGCGCAAGGTCCTGATACACGCATTCGATGCCGAGCGCGCGCGCATGATCGACGGACTTCAGCAGCGTTTCCTCGCCGTGCACATGCAGCGTGCCGCTCGTCTGCTGATGAAAGCCCGTGAGAATCTTCACGAGCGTCGACTTGCCCGCGCCGTTGTCGCCGAGAATGCCGAGAATCTCGCCACGGCCGAGCGTAAGCGACACGCCGTCGAGCGCCGTCACCGCGCCGAAGCGTTTGACGAGCTTGTCGCCGCGCAGCGCGAGATCGGTGGCGGCTGCTGCTTGCGGGTCTGCCATCACCGTGCTCCCTTGCGGCGAATGCGGCCGATGTGGATATTGAAGATCATCGCGGCGAGAATCGCGGCGCCGAGAATGATGTTGAACGTGAACGCGTTGATGCCGATGAGCGTGAAGCCATCGCTCAGAATGCCGAGCACCGCCGCGCCGAGCAGTCCGCCGACAATCGTGCCCGAGCCGCCCGTCAAGGGCGTCCCGCCGATCACGGCAGCGGCCACGGCGAGGAACATGATCTGATTGCCGCCCGCTTGCGGATCGATCGACGTAATGCGAAAGCTTTCGAGAATGCCCGTGAATCCGGCGAGCACCGCCGCGAGCACGAAATTGCCGAGCCGCAGCCGGTTCACATGAATGCCCGCTTCGCTCGCGCCGAGCGGATTCGCGCCCGCCGCCTGCGTGTGCAGACCCCAGCGCGTATGCCGCAACAGCACATGCATGACGAACGCAATCGCAACGGTCCAGATGATCTCGCTATAGCCCCACGCGCCCATCACGGCGGCGAATTCCGGCGAGCCCGGCGTCGCGGCGGGCGTGCCCCGCGAGACGGTCAGCGTGATGCCGTTGATGAGAAAGAGCGTGCCGAGCGTCGTCACGAACGAAGGCAGGCGCAGAAAGACCGTCACCGCGCCGTTCACGAAGCCGATGATCGCCGCGGCGATGAGCCCCGCGATCACCGCGAGCCACATCGGCGCGCCCGCTTCGTTCGCGAACACCATCATGAACGGCGCGAATGCGAAGACCATGCCCGCCGACAGATCGATGTCGCCGCCGATCATCAGCATGATCTCGCCGAACGCGATGATCGCGACCGGCGCGACATACTGCGAAAGGTTGACGAGGCTCGCGTTGCTGAACAGGAAGTCGTGGTTGATGAACTGGAAGTAAGCCGCGAGCAGCACGGCCACGAGGAGGATGCGCAACTCCGGCGCCCAATGCGACGCCCACGCACCGCGCGGACTGGCGATCCGCGCGGGCGTCGTTGCTTTACGGGGTTCGTTCACTGTGTTCATCAGGACTTGATGGCCCCTTTCATCGGCACGATTTGCGGCTTGGTGGTCTTGCCTTCATAACGCGTCGACGTGTTGAGATACGGCTCGACCGTATCCTTCGTCACGAACTTGAGACCGGTATTGATGTTCGCCGGCCCGACGAGCCCGCCCGACGCGAGGAACACGAACGCTTCCATCACCGTGTAGAAGCCCTGCACGTACGGCTGCTGGTCGATGGTGAAATCGAGGAAGCCTTCGTGGATGAGCTGGATCGTCTGCGGCAACAGATCGAAGCCGCCGCCATGCACGCCCTTCGAAGGCAGGTTCGATTCCTTCATCACTTGCGCGACGCCTTGCGTGCTGCCGGCATCGACTGCGAACATGCCTTTCAGGTCCTGATGCCCGAGATAGAACGACTTGATCTTCGACAGTTCTTCGTTGACGGTCGCGCCCGTCGCAACGGTCTGAATGTCGATCTTCTTGCCGGATTTCTTGATCGCATCGCTCGCGCCGTCGAGACGCGGCTGAATGTTCAACTGTCCCGGCGTCGCGATGAAAAGCGCGACCATGCCGCTGTCGATCATGCTGGCGATTCGCTCGCCCATCTGATAACCCGACAGATACAGATCCTGTCCGATGTAAGCGAGCCGCGGATTCGTCTTGCCGCGCGGCGCATCGGCGTTGTAAGCGAATACGGGAATGCCGGCGTCGAGCGCGGCCTGAATGGGCTTGTCGAATGCGTTCGGATCGACGATCGGCACGGCGATCGCATCGGCTTTCGCAGCGATCGCAGAATTCACCGCGCGCACCATTTCGCCCGCGTCGGACGTGGCCGAGCCGGTCCACTGATAGTCCATGCCGAACATGGAGCACGCATCCTGAATGCCGTATTGCGTCGGCACGAAGAACGGGTTCGTCGTCACATGATTGACGAACACGATCTTCCATTTCTTGTGCTGCGGAAACGCCGCTTCGGCCGCTTGCGCGGACGAGATCAAACCGCCGCCACCGGTCACGCCGCCCAGGAGCGACAGCGCCGCGCCGAGTCCCGCGCCCTGCATGATGCCGCGCCGGCCCGCGCTGATGAGCTTGCTGTCGTTTGCGTCGTCATCCCGATTCTGCGCCATGTGTTCCTCCGGTCTCTTCTTCGTTGGTCGATGGGTCGACTCATCGTCGATCGCTGTCAGATACTGGGTTTCACGGCACGTCATACACACGCGGCTTTCATCGATGAAAGAACGAAGCGTTGCGGATGACCATGCGAACAGTGCGAGAGGGCGATTCGAGAGCGCGGCGTTTTGAACTAGTAATTGGGACGACGAAGCCCGCGCGCTGACTTCAATAGACAAACTATATGCAGAGTGTTTTGACGTGGCGATTAGCGTTTTCCCGGTACGCCCCATCGATATAGTCATGCTATTTATAGGTCTTTCCCATCAAGTGATCAAAGCCATGAGCGCCCCAAAAGCCAAGCTCCGTTCGGCCGCGTGGTTCGGCACCGCCGACAAGAACGGGTTCATGTACCGGAGCTGGATGAAAAACCAGGGCATTCCGGACCACGAGTTCGCGGGCAAGCCGATCATCGGCATATGTAATACGTGGTCCGAACTAACGCCGTGCAATTCGCACTTCCGCAAGCTCGCCGAGCACGTGAAGCGCGGCGTGTTCGAAGCGGGCGGGTTCCCCGTCGAGTTTCCGGTGTTCTCCAACGGCGAATCGAATTTGCGTCCCACCGCGATGTTCACGCGCAATCTCGCGAGCATGGACGTCGAGGAAGCGATACGCGGCAATCCCGTCGATGCGGTCGTGCTGCTCGTCGGCTGTGACAAGACGACGCCCGCGTTGCTGATGGGCGCGGCGAGCTGCGACGTGCCCGCGATCGTCGTCTCGGGCGGACCGATGTTGAACGGCAAGCACGAAGGACGCGACATCGGCTCGGGCACGGTCGTATGGCAACTCAGCGAGCAGGTGAAGGCGGGCAAGATTTCGATTCACGAGTTCATGTCGGCGGAAGCGGGCATGTCGCGCTCGACGGGCACCTGCAACACGATGGGCACTGCATCGACGATGGCGTGCATGGCCGAAGCGCTCGGCGTCACGCTGCCGCACAACGCCGCGATTCCGGCGGTCGATTCGCGTCGCTATGTGCTCGCGCATCTGTCGGGCATGCGTATCGTCGAAATGGCGCTCGAGGATTTGCGTCTGTCCAAGCTGCTCACGCGCGAGGCCTTCGAAAACGCGATTCGTGCGAACGCGGCGATCGGCGGATCGACGAATGCGGCGATTCATTTGAAGGCGATCGCGGGGCGCATCGGCGTGAAGCTCGAACTCGACGACTGGACGCGCATCGGTCGCGGCACGCCCACGCTCGTCGATTTGCAGCCTTCGGGCCGCTTCCTGATGGAAGAGTTCTACTACGCCGGGGGCTTGCCCGCCGTCTTGCGGCGTCTCGGCGAAGCGAACCTGATTCCGCATCCGGATGCACTCACCGCGAACGGCCACACGCTGTGGGAGAACGTGAAGGAAGCGCCGCTCTACAACGACGAAGTGATTCGGCCGCTCGACAAGCCGCTCGTCGCCGATGGCGGATTGTGCGTGCTGCGCGGCAATCTCGCGCCGAATGGCGCGGTGCTGAAGCCGTCGGCGGCGACGGCTGCGTTGCTGAAGCATCGCGGGCGCGCGGTCGTGTTCGAGAACTTCGACGACTACAAGCACCGTATCGCCGATCCCGATCTCGATGTCACGGCGGACTCCGTGCTCGTCATGAAGAATTGCGGGCCGAAGGGTTATCCGGGCATGGCGGAAGTCGGCAACATGGGCTTGCCGCCGAAGCTGCTCGCGCAAGGCGTGACGGACATGGTGCGCGTGTCGGATGCGCGCATGAGCGGCACGGCGTATGGCACCGTCGTGCTGCACGTCGCGCCCGAGGCACGCGCGGGCGGGCCGCTTGCGATCGTGCGCGATGGCGACTGGATCGAGCTCGATTGCGACAACGGCGTGCTACGCATCGACATCGGCGACGATGAAATCCGCGCGCGCCTCGATGCGTGGAACGCGGCGAAGAGCGAGATTCCCGAGGATAAAACGGGTTATCGCAAGCTGTACGTCGAGCACGTTCTTCAGGCCGATGAAGGTTGCGACTTCGACTTTCTCGTCGGATGCCGTGGCGCGGAAGTGCCGAAGCATTCGCACTAGCCGCTATCTGCGCGGCTTCCATGTGGCGATGGCGACGCCGAGCACGGCGACGCCCATCGCATACCATGCGGTCCCCGGCAGCACTTCGCCGAGAAAGAAGTACGACAGCACGGCGGCTGCCGGCGGCACGAAGAAGAACAGCGACGCGACTTGCGAGACCTTGCCCGCACGCGTCATCGCGAGCAGCAGCGTGATCGCGATCAGCGAATTGCCGACGACGAGATACGCGAGCGTCGCGATGAATGCCGGCGTCCATTGCACTTGCGTGTGCTCGAAGAGCAAGGCCATCGGCGCGCAAAACACGAAGCCGACGCTGTATTGCACGAGATTCGATGTCACCGGATCTTGCGCGGTCCCCAGGCGCTTTTCATAGAGCATCGCGGCCGTGATGCCGACGAGCGCGCCGATCGCCATCAGCACCGGACCGAGCGATTCCGCATGCAGCGGCCCGCGCGCGACGATCACGCCGGCCGCGCCCGCGAGCCCGAGCAGCAAGCCGATCCATCTGCGCACGCCGATGCGTTCGCCGACGAACTTCGGCGCGAGCACGCCGACGAGAATCGGCTGCAACGACACGATCAGCGCGAGCACGGACGTCGCGATGCCCGCGGTCATCGACAGATAACTCAGTCCGAAGTACATCACCTGCACGAGAAAGCCGACGACGCCGAGATGCAGCCACGCGCGCGCGTTGCGCGGCCATTGCGGACGCTTCACGGCGCATACCGCGAGCAGCACGCCGACGCTCAATGCGAAGCGTATTGCGAGAAACGTCAGCGGCGACGCGTAATGCAGGCCGGTTTTCGCAATCGGAAAGCCGGCGGACCAGAGCAGCAGAAAGAGAATCGGACCGCCGGTCGTGAGCCAGCGGCGTTCGTTGTGCGTGCTGCGGTCTTCCTTCCGGCCGATGTGCGGCGCTTGCGCCATGTTCGCGTCCCCGTGCTTGTAAGCGGATGCTGTCAAAGTACCCGATTGTAGTGTCCGCGACGCTGCGGGCGACAAGGACCGTTCGCCGATCGCGTCGCCTTAATCCGCGACATGCACGGCGACATCGGCGAGACTTTCCGCGATCCATTCGGGCGGCGGGGCGTCGGTGAAGAGCGCGTCGATCTGGCTGAGATGCCCGAGTTTCACGAGCGCGGCGCGGCCGAACTTCGAATGATCCGCAACGAGAAACACCGTGCGCGACTGCTCGATGATCGCCTGCGCCACGCGCACTTCCGCGATGTCGAAGTCCCGGAGCGTGCCGTCTTCCTCGATGCTCGAAATGCCGATGATCCCGAAGTCCACCTTGAACATCCGGATGAAGTCGACGGCCTGCTCGCCCACGACGCCCTTGTCGCGCGCGCGCACTTTGCCGCCCGCGACCATCAGGTCCGCGTCGGACTCGTCCGCGAGAATGTTCGCCACGTTCAGGTTATTCGTGATGACGCGCAGGCCCGTATGCTGGCGCAGCGCGCGCGCCACTTCCTCGGTCGTCGTGCCGAGATTGATGAAGAGCGTCGCGTGATTCGGAATCTCCGCCGCGACCCGCCTCGCGATGCGACGCTTCTCGTCGAGAAACATCTGCTGACGCGCCGTGTACGCGGCGTTCTCGGAGCTCGTCAGCGCGCTCGCGCCGCCGTGATATCGGCGCAGCAGGTTCCGATCGGACAGCCAGTTGACGTCGCGCCGGATCGTCTGCGGTGTGACGTCGAATTGCGCCGCGAGGTCTTCGATGGTCGCGAAGCCGTCTCGGGCGACGCGATCCAGCAGCGCGCGCTGCCTGCCGTTCAGTGCTTGGTCGGATGTCATCGAAAGCTGCTCGGAATCGCAAAAAAATGAAAATTATCGGATGCGCGCAGTGTACGACGAAAGCCGCCGCCGACCAACGCCGGCTCTGAAATTGCCGGTTCACATGCGCTCGAACAGTGCGTCCGCCATCTTTCCGTCGACGCCACGCGATGCTACGATGGTTGAAAACGAATATTCAGATTCGTATTCGAACATTCTCCGAACCGGCTGTCTGGAGTGGCCGCATGAGCCAGCGACGTTTTATCCTTGCCCTCGACCAGGGCACGACCAGTTCCCGCGCGATGCTGTTCGCCCATTCGGGCAGCGTGATAGCGAGCGCGCAGCGGGAGTTCGCGCAGCATTATCCGCAGCCGGGGCGGGTCGAGCACGATCCCGCCGACATCTGGCAGTCGCAACTCGCCGTCGCGCACGAAGCGATGCAGAAGGCCGGCGCGCGGGCTTCGGATATCGCCGCCATCGGCATCGCGAATCAGCGCGAAACCACGCTGCTCTGGGACCGGCAAACGGGCGCGCCCGTCGGACCCGCGATCGTCTGGCAGGACCGCCGCACCGCCGCGCATTGCGCCCGTCTGATCGAATCCGGCGCGGAATCGCTCATCGAAGAAAAGACGGGCTTGCGCATCGATCCATACTTTTCCGCGACCAAGCTCGCGTGGCTGCTCGACAGCGCGCCCGGCCTGCGCGCGCGCGCGTGCCGCGGCGAATTGGCGTTCGGCACCGTCGATAGCTGGCTCCTCTGGCAACTGAGCGCAGGCCGCCGCCACGTAACCGATGTATCGAATGCCGCGCGCACCGCGCTCTTCGACATCCGCGCAGGCGCATGGGACGACGGGCTGCTGGCGCTCTTCGATATCCCGCGCGCCGTGCTTCCCGAAGTCGTGGCATCGAGCGGAGCGATCGCCCATACCGACGCCGCGTTGTTCGGCGCGCCGATTCCGATCACAGGCGTCGCCGGCGACCAGCAGGCCGCGACCTTCGGGCAGGGCTGCGTCGAGCCGGGCCTCGTCAAGAATACCTACGGCACCGGCCTTTTCATGCTGATGAACACAGGCGCGCAGCCGGTCGCATCGCGGCATCGGCTGTTGACCACGATCGGCTGGGAATTCGGCGGGCAGCGCACCTACGCGCTGGAAGGCGCGGTTTTCATGGGCGGCGCGATCGTCCAGTGGCTGCGCGACGGTCTCGGGTTCATCGAAAGCGCGGCGGAAATCAGCGCGCTCGCCGCGCAATGTTCGTCGAGCGAAGGCGTCGTGCTCGCGCCCGCATTCGCGGGTCTGGGCGCGCCGTATTGGGATCCCTACGCGCGCGGCACGCTGCTCGGCATGACGCGCGGGACGAATCGCGCGCATATCGCGCGGGCCGCGCTCGAAGCCATCGCGTTCCAGACGGTCGATGTCCTCGACGCGATGGAAGCCGATGCCGGCATCGCCGTGAGCGAGCTGCGCGCGGACGGCGGCGCGTCGCAGAGCGACCTGCTGATGCAGATTCAGGCCGATCTGCTCGGCCGTCCCGTCGTGCGCCCGAGCGTCACGGAATCGACCGCGCTCGGCGCGGCCTGCCTCGCCGGACTCGGATCGGGCTTCTGGTCGAGCCGCGACGAAATCGCGAGCGCGTGGCCGCCCGCGCGCCGGTTCGAACCCGCGATGGCGTCGGCGGAACGCGCGATGCACATCGAGCGCTGGCATCGCGCGATCGATCGCGCCCGCGCCTGGGAACATCCCGCCGAAGAACCGCTTTCCACGGTCTGACATGAAAACGAACATGCCATCCGGACGCGCGGCGCTCTTGCGCGAAACAGATCAGACGCCGTTCTTCGATGTCGTCGTGATCGGCGGCGGCGCGAGCGGTCTCGGCACGGCCGTCGATGCGGCGTCGCGCGGTTATCGGACCTTGCTGCTCGAAGCGCGCGACTTCGCGAAGGGCACATCGAGCAAGGCCACCAAGCTCGTGCACGGCGGCGTGCGCTATCTCGCGCAGGGCAACATCCCGCTCGTTCGCGAAGCGTTGCGAGAGCGCGGACTGCTCGCGCGCAATGCGTCGCATCTCGTGCACGCGCTCGGTTTCATCGTTCCCGCGTACCGGCTCGGCGACAAGCTGACGTACGGCGCGGGCCTCAAGATCTACGACTGGCTCGCGGGCTCGCTCAACCTGCGCGCGAGCCGCAGCCTCGATCTCGCCGAAACCCGCGCGAAATCGCCGATGCTCGCCGAATCGCTGCACGGTCACGCGCTGCGCGGCGGCACGCTTTATTTCGACGGCCAGTTCGACGACGCGCGTCTCGCCATCACGCTGATGCGCACGCTCTTCGATCTCGGTGGCGTCGCGCTGAACAATGCGGCGGTGCGCGGCGTGCAGTTCGATCGCGCGGCGGGGCGTCATCGGCTGGAGGTGGAGGACGTCGAAAGCGGCGACCGGTTCGCGGTGAGCGCGCGCTGCGTCGTCAATGCGACGGGCGTCTGGGTCGATTCGATCCGCGCGATGGCCGAGCCCGGCGCGCGCCCGATCGTCGCGCCGAGCCAGGGCGTGCATCTGACCTTGCCCGGCCGCTTCCTGCGCAGCGATAGCGCGATCCTCGTGCCCAAGACGCAGGACGGGCGCGTGCTGTTCATCGTGCCGTGGCACGGTCACGCGATAGTCGGTACGACCGACACGCCGCGTCACGACTTGCCGCTCGATCCGCGCGCGAGCGACGAGGACATCGATTTCATTCTCGCGACGGCTGCCGATTATCTGTCCGTCAAGCCGACGCGCGACGATGTCCTGAGCGTATGGGCGGGGCTGCGTCCGCTCGTGAAGAGTGACGGCGCGGCATCGACCGCGTCGTTGTCGCGCGAACATACCATCGAAATGAACGCGACCGGCATGATCACCGTGACGGGCGGCAAGTGGACCACGTACCGTCTGATGGCGCAGCAGGTGATCGATCTCGCCGTCTCGAAGCAACTGCTGAGCGCTGCGCCGTGCCGAACGGCGTCGTTGCCGCTGCATGGATCGACGGCGGAGCAACGCGGCTACTACGGTTCCGATGGGGCAATCATCGATCGTCTGCCGGGCGCGCAAAACGTTCTGGTGAAGGCGAGCGGCCTGACCGAGGCGCAGACGCGCTTCGCGGCGCGGGCCGAACTCGCGCGCTGTGTCGAGGATGTGCTCGCGCGGCGCAATCGCGCGTTGTTTCTCGATGCCGCCGCCGCCCGCGATGCCGCGCCCGAAGTCGCCAGAATCATGGCCGAAGAACTCGGGCACGGCGCGCAATGGCAAGCGGAAGAAATCGCGCGTTTCGATGCGTTCGCGCGAACCTGGATGCTGTCGTAGCGGCGCGTCGATCAGAACGCGTGCCGGATGCCGACCATCGCGACGAACTGCGACGGTCCCGACGAAGGCGACGCGTTCTGCGAATCGCCGACGACCGCCACGGCATTCGCAATCGCCACGCCGCCCGTTCCGCCCGACGCGATGAGCGACTGACCCCGCGCGTGCTGATACGCCTGCAGCGCATAGAACGTAGTGCGCGCCGACAGGCTGTACGTTTCCTCGAACGAAATCTGGTGATACTGCGCCGCATCGCCGATGCCGTTGGCCCTGCTCGCGCGCGTGTAGCTGTAGCCCGCCGCGACATTCACCGCGGGCATGAACCGGTAAGTGGCGATGGCGCCGTAGCTGTTGAACACGGCTTCATCGGCGAAAAGCGAGCGCGAGCCCGGCGCATAGTGCACGTTGGAATAGTTGAGGCCGAGCATCAGATCGTTGTACGTGTAGCGCGCCGCCGCCGCGATCAGTTGCGCGCTTTGTGCGCTCGCGTAGCCGTTGTTCACCGGCGAGTTGATCGCGAAGCTCCCGAGCGCCGGGCTGGTCGCGATGTCTTTCAGCTTCACGTAGCCCGCCGCGATCGCGAAAGGCTTGTAGTCGTAGCGAAGCGCGGCACTGAAGTTGCTGCCGCTCGCGATGCTGCCCGGCACGCCGCCGAGCGCGTATTGAACGGTGAACGCGAGACCCGCGATCACCGGCGACGCATACGTGACCGCGTTGTTGAAGCGCAGCGTGGTGTCGAGGGCATCGACGTCGCCGGGATGCGCGCCGGTCGCGCCGGTCAGCACGCCCGTCGGTCCGAGTGCGCCGACCATGCTGAAGTAAGGCGTGTACTGGCGGCCGAGCGTCAGCGTGCCGTAACGCTCGTGGCTCAAGCCCGCATAGGCTTGACGATTGAACATCGCGTTTGCGCTGGCTTGCGCGCCCGTCAGCGAATTGAAGCCGCTTTCGAGCCGGAAGATCGCCTTCGTGCCGCCGCCGAGGTCTTCCGCGCCGAGAAGCCCGAACTTGCTCGCCTGCAGATTGCCCTGGCTCATGTAGACGTTGGACTGCCCGCGCTGGTTGCTGACATACGCGAACGCGTTATCGACGACGCCGTAGAGCGTGACGCTGCTTTGGGCCGTCGCCGTGCCGCTGAACAGGGCGACGGCGAGAGAAATGGACGTGAGGACGCCTGCGCGCGTCCGTGCGCGATTCAAGGACTTCATTGCTGATTACTTTCCCGTGAAGTGTTGAGGCTCAGTCTGCAAGACGCAGCGTGATATGACGCCAGCCGTCCGCGATGCGCTCGCCGGCCAGCTCGCCCGTCGCGCAGGTCGCGACGCGCGTATCCGATGCGGGCACGCTCACGCGGACTTCGTTCTGCACGCGCGGCATCGCGCCGTGGCGTTCTATCGCGATGCGCAGGCTTCGCGCATCGCTTTCGATGACGACGCGCCAGCGCCCGTGCACGCCGTCGCGCCACGCTTCAGATTCGCCGTCGTCTTCGATGCAATCGCCGCGCGCGACGCCGGCGCCCGCGCAAGGCAACGCGATGAACGCGCGTTCATCGGCGGGACGCGCGAAGTGCTGCTCCGCGATGTTCAGCGGAATCACATGGCCTTCGCGGATCAGCATGACAGGGCGATCGTGCGGCGCGGGCAGCGTGACCGTTTGGCCGCCGTCGAAGACTTCGCCGCTCCAGTAGGACGACCAGCGCGCGCCCTTCGGCAGATGGATGCGTCGCTCGCTTTGCGCCGCCTCGACGACCGGCGCGACGAGCAGCGACGAGCCGAGCATCATGTCGTCGCCGTCTTCGAGGCAGAGCGGATCGTCGGGGAATTCGGCGAACATCGGACGGAGCACCGGTTCGTACGCGCGATGCGATCGCCAGAGCAGTTGGTACAGGTACGGAATCAGCCGGTAACGCAGCTTGATGAGACCGGCGATGAGATTGGTAGTTTGCGGATACATCCAAGGCTCGTTGACGGTGCCGTCGTCGTTCCATGAGTGGATGGAAAAGCGCGGCAGAAAGATGCCGAACGCGACCCAGCGCGACAGCAGTTCAGGATCCGGCGCGGGCCCCGCGAAGCCGCCGATGTCATGTCCGCTGTTCGACACGCCCGACATCGCGAGACCGAGGCCCATCTTGAGATTGAAGCGCAGCGTGTCCCACGACGTGTAGTTGTCGCCCGACCACGTCTGCACATATCGATGCATGCCGACGCCGCCCGAGCGCGATACGAGAAACGGCCGCACGCCGGGCGCATGTTCGCGCTGCGCGTCGCGCGAGGCGCGCATCATCAGTTGCGTCTGCAGGACCTTGGCCTCGCGCGCCGGAAACGGCTCGCCGAAGCCGCGCGCGATTGCATCCGCGCTCCAGATTTCGAACTCGTTGTTGTCGTTCCACGTCGCGGCGATGCCGTGCGCGAGCAGGCTTTCCTTCACGCGCGCTTTCCACCAGTCGATGGTCCGCGGATTCGTGAAGTCGAGATACGCGCCGACTTCGTCCCAGAACTGCACCCACGCCGGTTCGCCGTCGCGCGTTTCGATCAGGAGACCGGCATCGGCGACGGAATCGAACAGCGGGTGATCCCGCAGCAGACACGGCTTGATGTTCGGACACAGCCGCACGCCTTCGCGCAGATAGCTCGTCACGAAACCGTCGATATCGGGAAACTTGTCGCGATTCCAGTTGAACACGTAGCGCTTGCCGCCAATCGACGTATAGCCCGACGAAAGATGGAACGAATCGCACAGGATGTCGTGCTCGCGGCATCGGTCGATGAATTCGGCCATGCGCTTTTGCGCGTCGGGGGCGTCGGTGTAGCTCATCGTCGAGCCGGAGTAGCCGAGGCCCCACTTCGGCATCCACGCGGGACGACCCGTCAGCCATGTAAAGCGGCGCACGGCGTGAAGCGGCGTGTCGGGCGACGCGATGAAGTAATAGTCGAGATCGCCGTGCTCCGCGATGAAGTGCCGATAGTGCCCGTGATAGTTGTCGAGCTCGCGGCCCATGTCGAAGCGGCAATCGGCGAGCGTGTCGTAGAAGAGACCGAAGCCCGTCGATGTCTCCGGCTGCCACGTCACGTAGAACGGAATGTGCTTGTAGAGCGGATCGGTCGTGCGGGCGTTGTAGCCCATCGCATCGACGTTGCGCATCTCGTAGCTTTGATTCGCGCGGTCGAGCGAACCCGCGCGTTCGCCGAGTCCCACGTACATTTCGCCCGGCTTGCGCGCGATGTAGTGATACACGCGCTCGTCCCACCAGCCGAAGTTGTACGCCTGCGTCTTGCGATCGTTCATGACGTGATGCCACTGGCGGTCGCGCACGATTTGCCACGAGCAGAAGCCGCCGTCGAGCGCAATCGTCAAGCGGATCATCGCTGTCTCGATGACGACGTGTTGCTCATCGTCCGACATCGTGAACGGTGCGCTCGCGAAGCCGCTCGTATCGTAGCGGTCGCGTCCTTCGAGCGGCACGTCGTCCTGTCCGGGCGCGATTGCCCAGGTGCGCGGCCCGCGCAGCTCGCCGTGCGGCAAGACCAGCACGCGGATGATGTCATCGGCGAGGACGAACAGTTCGATGCGCGCGCCATCGGCGGAACTCAGCGCGACGCGGTTGTCCGTTCGCTCCGAAATCGCGAAACGCGGACGATTCTTCAAGTTGGCCATGATGTGTCTCCCGTTCATTCGATCTCAGGCGGCCCGATGCGCCGCGCCGGGCGGATTCGCGTCGCTCGTCACGCCGCGCATCAGCACGACGAGCAGCGCCGCGCCGATCAGGTCGAACGCGCCGAGCGCGGCGAAGAGCGGCGTGAAGCCCACCGAATCCGCGAGCGCGCCGACGACGAGCGAAAAGCCCAGTCCGCCGATCCACGCCGCCATGCCCGCGAAGCCCGCGGCGGTGCCGACTTCGCCGGGCTCGAAGACATCGGCGGCGAGCGTGTTGACGAGCGCCGAGATCATCTGATGCGCGAAGCCGCCGACGCAGAACAGCGCGATGGCTTCATACGGCGACGCGACGAGCCCGATGCACGCGGGCCCGATCATCATGAACGCGCCGAGCACGACGCCCGCGATGCGCGACGCGATGAGCGGCACGCGGAAACGCTTCATCAGAAACGGCGAAAGATAGCCGCCGAACAGCCCGCCGAGATCGGCGGCGAGAAACGGCAGCCACGCGAACATGGCGATCTGCTTGAGATCCATGTGACGCTCGGTCGCGAGATAGAGCGGAATCCAGAAGCTGAAGGTTTGCCACGCGGGTTCGGCGAAAAAGCGCGCCTGCGCGATGGCCCAAAAGCGGCGCGTGCCGAGCACTTCGCGGATGCGGCGTTGCTCGCCCGGGCGGTTCGTCACGGGCGTTTGCCCTTCGATGATCGCGTTCTTCTCCTGCTCGCCAATCTTCGGATGCTCGCGCGGCCCGCGATACAGCCAGTACCAGAACGCGGCCCAAACGAAGCCCATCGCGCCGGTCACGACGAACGCGCTTTGCCATCCGTAGCGCAGCGAAAGAAAGACGACGAGCGGCGGCGCGAACAGCGAGCCGAGCGACGTGCCGGCGTTGAAGTAGCCGACCGCGACCGACTTCTCGCGATTCGGAAACCATTCTGCGACGACCTTCATCCCCGCCGGAATCGCGACGGCTTCCGAGAGGCCCATGAGTCCGCGCAGCGCCGCGAGCGACACCCAGCCGCCGGCGAGCGCGTGCGCCATGCCGGTCGCGGACCAGAGGCACGCGAACAGCGCGAAGCCGAGCCGCAGCCCGATTACATCGATGATGAGTCCGCACACCGGCTGCATGATCGTATAGCCGACCTGAAACGCGGCGACGACATAGGAATACTGCTGCGTGCTCATGTTCATGAGCGTTTTCAGCTCGGCGGCCATGACGCCGAGCGCGTTGCGCGAAAGATAGTTGACGATCGTGCCCGCGCAGACGAGCGCGATGATCCACCAGCGCAAGCCGATGACTGTTTTCAAGATTGAGTCTCCGTTGTTCTCGACGGGCGATGAGCGGCGGCGCGCCGTGCCCTTTCTGTTCGGCTATCGCGATGATCGAATTCGAACGTTCGACATCGAAAAGCCGGTTCAATCCTACTCTCGGCGACCGAAATTTATCTCAATTGCGACAAATAGTTTCGTTTCATCGATCGAATGTTCGTTTGCGATCATGTGGCGTCGAGCCAATGCGCAAGCCCCGGGCAAACGCCTACGCCCGATTTAACCGGCCATTACCCTTTGCGCGCGCGGCTTCCTAAACTTCACTAAAAAGGGGGAGGCGCTCATGTCAAAGCTCATTCACACGATGATTCGCGTGCGAGACCTGCAACGCTCGCTCGATTTCTACGAGAAGGCTTTCGATCTCGGCGTCGCGCACCGGCTGGACTTTCCGGACTTCACGCTCGCCTATCTGCGCAACGACGAAACCAACGCCGAGCTCGAACTCACCTGGAACAAGGGACGCGCCGAGCCATACACACATGGCGACGGCTACGGCCACGTCGCGGTGAGCGTGCCGGATGCGAAGGCGGAGCGCGAGCGTCTGATCGGCCTCGGTCTCTCACCCAACGACGTGCGCGAATTCAAGAACGACGACGGCTCGCTCATCGCGCGTTACTTCTTCATTCAGGATCCGGACGGCTACAAGATCGAAGTTCTCGAACGGCATGGACATTACGAATAGTCAGATAGTCAGCGGCATCACGCGGGACCACACACATAAATAAGTTGTTGCAGTGCCCCACAAGGAGAGAGACATGCGAGACACGATCATCCCGATCGTCGCGCAGCGGCGCGCGCACGACGGTGAAGAGCATCACGACCACGACGACATCGCCGCGCCACCGAACATCGCACTGACGCGACGCGAATTTCTGCGCGGCACCGGCGTGCTGGTCGGCACCATCGCGGCGACCTCGATCTTCGCGAGCCTCGCGCCGAGCCGCGTCTGGGCGCTCGAAATGCAGGGGCTCGACACGCATCAGGGCGAAGTGCTGCTGCAAGTCACGCGACAGATCTATCCGCACGCAACACTCGATGACGCCGTCTACGCGCTCGTCGTCAAGGATCTCGACGCCAAGGCGAAAGCCGATCCCGCCGTGCGCCAGCAACTCGCCGACGGCGTCGCGCAGCTCGACGCCAAAGCCGGCTCCGACTGGACGAGGCGCGGCGCGAACGACAAGGCGCAGGACGTCGCCGCGCTCGCGGGCACGCCGTTCTTCAACACCGTACGCAGCACGGCCGTCGTGTCCCTGTACAGCAACGCGCTGGCGTATCAGCACTTCGGCTATGGCGCATCGAAGGGCGATGGCGGCTATCTCTATCAGGGTTTCAACAACCTGTCATGGCTGCCCGATCCGCCTCTCGCGAACAGCGGTCCGATTCCGAAAGACAGCTAACCCATTCGAGCGATCCGACGGAAAACGGAGACAGACATGTACACGGACAACAAGGTGCAGTTCAGGCACAACGACGATCACGTCGTGGTGATCATCGGATCGGGCGCGGGCGGCGGGACGCTCGCCAACGAACTCGCGCAGAAGGGCGTCGACGTGGTCGTGCTCGAAGCAGGCGCGATGCACACGCAAGGCGATTTCGCGACGGAAGAGTGGAGCGCGTTCAAGCAGCTTTCATGGCTCGACAATCGCACGACATCGGGCAACTGGCGCGTCGCGAAAGATTTCCCCAACCTGCCCGCGTGGATCTGCAAGACCGTGGGCGGCACGACGGTCCACTGGGCGGGCGCGAGCCTGCGCATTCAGCCGCACGAGTTCAAGGCCAAGACGACTTACGGCGACGTGCAGGGCGCCAATCTGCTCGACTGGCCGGTGACGCGCGCGGAGCTCGATCCCTACTACGACCGCGCCGAAAAGAAGATGGGCGTCACGCGCACGAACGGCAATCCGGGCCTGCCGGGCAACAACAACTTCAAAGTGATGTCGGCGGGCGCGGCGAAGCTCGGCTACAAGGAGTGCAACACCGGCCATATGGCGATCAACAGCACGGTCCGCGACGATCGCACGCACTGCTTTCAGCGCGGCTTCTGCTTTCAGGGCTGCCGCATGGGCGCGAAGTGGTCGACGCTCTATACCGAACTGCCGCGCGCGCAGGCGACGGGCCGCATGGAATTGCGCCCGCAATCGCATGTCGTGAAGATCGAGCACGATGCGCGCGGCAAGGCGACGGGCGTCGTCTATTACGACAAGGACGGCAAGCTGCAACGGCAGAGGGCGCGCGTCGTCGCGGTGGCGGGCAATGCGATCGAGACGCCGCGGCTCCTGCTCAACTCGCAGTCCAGCAAGTTCCCCGATGGCCTCGCGAACGGCTCGGGCCAGGTCGGCCGCAACTACATGCGGCACACGACAGGCTCGGTCTACGGCGTGTTCAACGACAAGGTCGAGATGTTCAAGGGCACGACGATGGCCGGCATCATCGAGGATGAATCCGTGTTCGATCCGAAGCGCGGCTTCGCGGGCGGCTATCACATGGAGACGCTTTCGCTCGGGCTGCCCTTCTATGCGGCGTTTCTCGACCCCGGCTCGTGGGGGCCGAACTTCGCGGCGGCGATGGATCAGTATCAGTACACGGCGGGCATGTGGATCGTCGGCGAGGACATGCCGCGCGAACAGAACCGCATCACGCTCAACACCGACGTGAAGGATCAGTACGGCTTGCCGGTGCCGAACGTCCACTTCGACGATCATCCGAATGACGAAGCGATGCGCCAGCACGCGTACAAGCAGGGCAGCGCGGTGTACGAAGCGGCGGGCGCGAAGGCGACGTATCTCGTGCCGCCGTATCCGTCGACGCACAATCTCGGCACCGCGCGCATGAGCGCGAAAGCCGCCGACGGCGTCTGCAATTCGCATGGCCAGACGCACGAAGTGGCGAACCTGTTCATCTCCGATGGCAGCCAGTTCACGACGGGCGCGGCGGAAAACCCGACGCTCACGATCGTCACGCTGGCGATCCGTCAGGCCGACTACATCGCCGGCCAGATGAAGCAGCGCAGGGTTTGACGTGATTGCCGGTGATTGCGTAGCGGAGTAGTTTGTTCGGTCGGCCGTCGTGCGACGAGCATGGCGGCCCGTTTCCTGGAGATCAACGTCATGTGTCGGGTGTACATCAACGCCGATCCGATCCTCTATGAATCGCGCACGCGTTCGCTGCGCATTCATGGTGTGATCACTACCGTCCGGCTCGAAAATCTCTTCTGGGACGTGCTGCACGAAATCGCCGGGCGCGAAAATCTCACGACGAGCCAGTTCGCCGTCAAGCTCTACGACGAACTGATCGCGCTGCGCGGCGAAGCGCCGACCAACTTCGCGTCGTTTCTGCGCGTGTGCTGTTTGCGCTATCTGTCGATGCGCGAGGCGAAGCAGGCGGCCGAAGGCGAGGCGGCGGGCGCGGTGGCCCTGCGTGTGCTGAAAGCGGGCTAGTTCGACGCATTCCTCATTGAACGCGAGCGCGCCGGGCTTCGGCGTGCCCCTTTCCGTCAGCCAAAGCGATGGTGACATCGGCCAAGCGCCGCCCGCCGTCCCATTCAGCATCTAGCATCCTGTTCGACCGACAACGAACGACGACGCATCCGCGGTGATGCACGCCCGGACGCCGTTTGCCGCGGAGTCTCGAGCATGCTTTTCAATTCCTATTCGTTCATCTTCGCGTTTCTTCCCGTGGTTTTCGTCGGCGCGTTTCTGCTCGGGCGCTATAGCCATCGGCTCGCTGCGCTCTGGCTCGGGCTGGCGTCGCTTTGGTTTTATGCAATATGGACGCCACGCTTTGTCGTGCTCTTGCTCGGTTCCATCCTGTTCAACTATGCCGCCGCGTGGTGGATCGGCAGGGAAAGCGAAAGGAAAAGCGGCCATCCGAAGCTGATTCTTATCGGCGCCATAACAATCGATCTGGGTCTGCTCGGCTACTATAAATACGCCAACTTTCTCATCGATTCATCGAATCATCTGCTGGGGATGAATCTTGCGGCGCTCGACATCATTCTGCCGTTGGGAATCTCGTTCTTTACGTTCACGCAGATCGCCTTTCTCGTCGATGTCTATCGCGGCATCGCGCGCGAATATAACTTCGTCAACTACTTACTGTTCGTCACGTATTTCCCGCATCTGATCGCAGGACCGGTGCTGCATCACAGTCAGATGATGCCGCAGTTCGGCAATCCGAAAACCTTCCGGATGAATCCGGAGAACATATCCGCCGGATTGACGGTTTTCGTGCTGGGTCTCGCGAAGAAAGTTCTGATTGCAGACACGCTAGCCAAAGGCGCCGTGCCGCTTTTCAGCGCGGCGAGTGCGGGCGTGCCGCTGACTTTTTTCGAAGCCTGGACGGGCGCGCTCGCGTACACGCTCCAGTTGTATTTCGACTTTTCCGGCTATTGCGATATGGCCGTGGGCATCTCACTGCTCTTCAACGTCAAACTTCCGATCAATTTCGATTCGCCCTATAAGGCGGCCAGCATCATCGACTTCTGGCGGCGCTGGCACATGACGTTATCCGCGTTTCTGCGGGATTACCTGTATATACCGCTCGGCGGAAGCAAACACGGCGGCCCGCTGCGCCGCTACGTCAATCTGATGATAACGATGCTATTGGGCGGCTTGTGGCACGGCGCCGGATGGACGTTCATCGCGTGGGGCGGATTGCATGGCGCGTATCTGATCGTGAATCACGGCTGGCGCGCCGTGTCTCCGCGTCTGGGAATAGATGGTTCGAGCCGGTTCGCGCGAATCGCAGGCGTAGCGCTGACCTTTTTAGCCGTCGTCGTGGGATGGGTTTTCTTCAGGGCCGAGAACTTTCAGACCGCCTGGAACATGCTCGCGGGCATGGCGGGTTTTCACGGTGTTTCGCTACCCGCGTCTTTGGAACGGCATATCGTTCCCGTTCTCGGTTCGAAGCTGCGTTTCGACGGCTTTCTGCCATCCGTCGGCATTCCGTCGATGGTGTTCGTCACGCTGCTGTTCGGCTTCGTTCTCGTGTGGGGATTTCCGAACCTGCAGCGTTTGCTGGAGCGCTACAGGTCGGCTGAACTTTCATTCACGCGCGTCCGGAACCGGATATTGCCGCGCCGGGTCGACGCCACGTTATTGGCCGCAAGTCTTTCGGCGTTGCTCTTTTTCGTCGTGGTTCTGGCTATTGGATCAGCGGGTCCATCGGAGTTTCTCTATTTCGAGTTCTGACCATGACGTACTTGAAAATCTTCGCGACGTCGCTGGCCATTATCGCGATCGCCTGGTTCTCGGCGGCATTGATGCTCGCGCCCGCGCCAATTGCCGGCGAGTATTGGGTACGGGAAATGACGGTCGTGAAGCGGAGCATCGCGCAGCATTACAAGGGACAGCGAAAGCTGATCGTAGCGGCCGGATCGAACGTGCTTTTCAGCGTGGACACGACGCAACTGAGCAAGGATCTCGGCATTCCGGTTTTGAATTACGGATTTCACGCGGGACTCGCGCTCGATGAAATCCTTGGCGAAGTGACGTCCGTCGCCGAGAACGACGACACCGTGATTCTCGCACTGGAGCGCGAATACTATTGCGACGATGCCAACAAGGAGAATGCCACCTGGAGAGCGCGAAACGCCATCGCCTGGGATCACGACCGCTGGCGGACGTGGTCGATATTCCGGCGGCTGGACGCAATTACATCGATGGGTCCTGGACTCATCTTCGAACTCGCGCAGGCTCGAATTCGCGAGACATGGTTTCCGAAATCCATCGAAGACAGGCTTCGCGCATTTCACGATCAGGAAATCGTGACGAGATTCATCGATGCGCCGCCGCCGACATCATTCGCCTATTCCGCGTATCACCTCGACGGCCTGGGCAACATGCAGCAGATCGATGGCTCGAATTACACGGGACGTCCGGAATCGGCGGAACAGGAAACGGAAATCTGTCCGGATAGCTTTCTCGTGCTGAAGCGATTCGTCCATGCGATGCACGACAAGGGCGTGTCGGTCTACTTCGCCAATACGCCCTATGTGCAGACGAGCACGACGCGCGCGGATCGGGTCGAAGAGGCATCGAAGCAATTCGCCAGCGCCATTTCTCCGCTCGGAACCGTGCTCGACGACCGGAACCAGCTTCTTTTCAACCGCAAACTGTTTCTGAACACCGACCTCCACATGAACACCGAAGGCAGGACATTGAGAACCGGATTGCTCGAAGACTCGATCAAAAGCCATCCCGCATTGAAGCAATGGCTCGACTTGCGATGAACGCGAAGTTGTCGCGAGCGGCTATCGGCAGGCCATAACTTCCTTCCATTTCGAACCAGGAGACAATGCGAAGCGGGGGTATCTGCGAATTTTGCGCGTTGCTGGCACGATTTCCGTCACGCTGCTAGATTACCGTGCAACAGAATCGTTGATCGAGAGACTACGATGCCTGACAAATCCGCTTCCCCGCGTTCGCCTCTTCCCGCGCTGATCCTCATCGCGGCCATCGTCGCCGTGCTGGTCGCGGCCTTCGCCTACACGGCGGGCTGGCTCACGCCGAATCGCCTCACACCGGCGAAGATCGTGGGCAGCCTCGCGCCACCGGGCGGCGCGGTGCCGGGCTTCAGACGCAATCATGCGAAGGGCATCTGCTTCAGCGGCGATTTCGAATCCAACGGCTCGGGCGCGGCAATCTCCAAAGCAAGGATGTTCATGCCGGGTACGTATCCCGTCACGGGGCGCTTCAATCTCGCGACGCCGGACCCGAAAGCATCGGATGCGATGGCGCGCGTGCGCGGCCTGAGCCTGCGCATCGTGATGCCCGACGGCAGCGAGTGGCGCTCCGCGATGATCGATGCGCCGTTCTTCCCCGTTGCGACACCGCAGGCCTTTTTCGACCTGCAACGCGCGCTCGCGAACAAGAGCGATCCCGAGTCGATGCAGAAGTTCGCCGCCGCGCACCCGGAGATCGCTGCGTTCGGCGCGTGGGCCGGCAGTGCGCCGTGGACGGCATCGTATGCGGACGAGCGTTACAACAGCCTCAACAGCTTCGTCTTCACGAACGCGGAGGGACAGGATCAGACGGTGCGCTGGTCCTTCGTTCCCGCCGCGAAGCCCGAGACGCTGACGCCGGACGAATTGAAGCAGAAGGGCGCGAATTTTCTCGATGCCGAGATCACGCAGCGCGTGCAAGGCGCGCCGCAACGCTGGGCGATGGTCGTCACCGTCGCGAATCCCGGCGATCCGACCGCGGACCCGAGCAAGGCGTGGCCGGAAGACCGGCATACGGTCGAAGTGGGCACGCTCGTCGTGAAAGCCATCGAACCGGAGCCGGACGGTCCTTGCCGCGATCTCAACTTCGATCCGACCGTGCTGCCCTCGGGCATGCGCGTATCGGACGATCCGTTTCCTGCCGCGCGCTCGGCTGCCTATTCCGTATCGTTCAATCGACGCACCGCCGAGGACAAGGCCTATCCGCACACGCCTTCGCAAGGAGCGCAGCAATGAACGCGATCAACGAGCGGTTCTCGCCGCTGCAACGCGCCCTGCACTGGATCATGGCGATCTGCATTCTGTCGATGCTGTTCATCGGCGTCGGCATGGTGTCGACGGTGAGGCCGGACTATCTGACGCTCGTGTCGATACACAAGCCGCTCGGCATCGCGATACTCGTGCTCGCGCTGATCCGTCTCGCCGTGCGAATCGCGCGCGGTGCGCCGCCGCTGCCCGCGAACATGCCCGAGCCGATGAAGCTCGCCGCGCATCTATCGCACTATGCGTTCTATGCGTTGATGATCGCGCTGCCATTGCTCGGCTATGGCATGTTGTCGGCGGCGGATTATCCGGTCGTGATAGGCGGCTATCGCCTGCCGTCACTTTTACCGCATAGCAATTCGTTGCACACGCTGCTCTGGAACGCGCATCGGTTCCTCGCGTTGTGCTTCTTCGCGCTGATCGTCGTGCATCTCGCGGCGGCGCTGTTTCATGCGCTCGTGCGTCGCGATGGCGTCTTTCACGCGATGGCGCCGTGGAAATAGACGCGCACGTTCAGGGGCGCCGCTGCTGCACGACTTGGGCGAGCGCCCGCACGCCCGGCTCGATCAGCTCCGCGCGTATCGCTGAAAAACCCATGCGGAAGCATCGCTGACCATCGGCGGGATCGGCGAAGAACACGCTGCCCGGTTCGATGAGCACGCCGAGCGCTTGCGCGTCTTTCGCGAGACGCGTCGCGTCGAGCCACGGCGGACCTTCGACCCAGCACGAAGCGCCGCCCGTCACGTTCGATGCGCGCAATTCCGGCAGATGCGTGGCGAGCGCATCCATCAGCACTTCGGCGCGTTCCTTGTAGACGCGCCCGAGCTTGCGCAATAGCGTGTCGTGATGACCGAGCGCGAGAAAGGTCGCGAATGCGCGCTGGATGTACGCGGCCGGATGACGAATCATCAGACGGCGCAGCGCGCGCAGCTCGCGTATCAGCTCGCGCGGCGCGACGATATAACCGAGCCGCAGTCCTGGCGCGAGCGTCTTCGACAGCGAACCGATATAGACGACGCGCTCTGCCGTATCGAGGCTCTTCAACGCGGGATGCGGCGTGCCCGAGAACGTGTTCTCGCTCTCGTAGTCATCCTCCACGACGATGAAATCATGCTTCACCGACAGGTCGAGCAACTTGCGTCGCCGCTCGATGGGCATCGTGACGGTCGTCGGACATTGATGGCTCGGCGTGACATACACGTAATCGCAAGCCGCGATCACGCTTTCATCGTCGATGACGGCGCCGTCTCCGTCCACCTCGAGCGGCACGATTTGCGCGTTGTGATGCTGGAAGATGTTGCGCGCATCGGGATAGCCGGGGTTCTCCATGCCGACTTTCGTCTGCGTGCCGCACAACAACGCGCCGATGAGATAGAGCGCCTGCTGGCAGCCGTTCGTGACGACGATCTCTTCGGGCATCGCGAAGACACCGCGACGCGGCAGCACGCGCGTGCGTATTTGTTCGACGAGCGTTTCGTCGTCGCGTTCGATGAGATCGGGCGCCCAGTTGCGGATTTCCATCACCGACAAGCCGTGCATGCAGCTCTCGCGCCAGTCGCTCGTCGGGAAGAGTTCGGTGTCGAATTGCCCGTAAATAAAGGGATATTCGTAACTCTGCCAGTTCGACGGCTTGACGATATTGCGTTGATGCGACGGGGCGTGCCGGATGCGCGCGCTCCAGTCGGGATGACCTTGCTGCGTCTCGATGCTCGATGTTTCCGCGACGCCCGCTGCGGTGAAGCCGCGTTGCAACTCGTCGGTCGCAGGATTCACGAAATGGCCGCTGCGTTCGCGCGAGACGAGGTAGCCTTCCTCGACGAGTTGCTGATACGCGAGCACGACGGTGTTGCGCGACACGTTGAGCTGATCGGCGAGTTCGCGGCTCGAAGGCAAGGCGGAATCGGGCGCGATATGACCGCTCAGAATCGCATTGACGATCATCTGGCGGATCTGGTTTTGCAGGCTCATCCCCGAGACCCGCGAGCGCTCGAAGAGCTGCGCCCAAAGCATCGCGGTAGGACGGATGGGCATGCATGTCTCCTTGTGGAACGTTTATTGGATGTGTCGATATTACGTGGGGCTTGCCTGTCGCGCCAGTTGAAAAATAGCCCGAAGGCAGACGAGCTGTTAGCCGCGAATCCGTTCGCGCGATGACGCTGAAGTAAAAAATGATCCCGGATAGCGGATGCGGCGCGACGATTGAATAGAATCGCCTGCGTTTTCTCACGGATGACGACTTCGTAAGTTGGTTCTATTGACGATATCGGCGGCGCGCTGGCGCAATCTCCAAGCCGAATCGAACAGTCACCCCATCGAGCTTTCCGATAAGTATGCCCAAGGTTCTTGTTCTAAGCGTGAGCGCGGGCGCCGGCCACGTTCGCGCAGCAGAGGCGCTGTGCGCGTATGCAAAGACTCATCCCGCAAGTGTCGAAGCCGTGCATCTCGATGTCATGGACTTCGTTCCCGCAAGTTTCAAGGCGCTTTACGCAGAGTTCTACATCAAACTGGTCGCTCGCCAGCCGGCCCTCTGGAGTTATCTCTATCAGAAGACGGACAACGCTTCGCCACGATCATTCGGCGAACGTCTTCGACGCGCGGTCGAGCGGCTCAACTGCCGCGCGCTGATAACGGAGATCGAGCGGCATCGCGCCGATGCGATCATTTGCACGCATTTCCTGCCTGCCGAGTTGCTTTCGCGTGAACGTCGTCTCGGCAACATTCATACGCCGGTGTGGGTGCAAGTCACGGACTTCGATCTTCATCGCATGTGGGTCGTGCCGGGCATGCAGGGATATTTCGCCGCAAACGACGAAGTCGCCTGGCGCATGACGAACCGCGGCGTTTCATCGGCATCGGTTCACATCGGCGGGATACCTGTCATGCCTGCCTTCAGCGAGCCTCTCGACCGCGCGGCGTGCGCGGCGCAATGCGGCCTGGACCCTGCGCGCATGACTCTGTTGATGATGTCCGGCGGCGAAGGTCTTGGCGCGCTCGACGCACTCGCCGAACGTCTGCTGAACATGGACGGCGATTTTCAGTTGATCGCTTTGGCGGGTCGCAACGAAGCGATGCGCGCCGCGTTGCGAAAACTGTGCGCGTTCCATCCAGCACGTTTGCACGTTTCCGGCTTCACGCCCAACGTCGAGCGCCTGATGGCGTGTTCCGATCTCGTCATCACGAAGCCCGGCGGGCTGACCACGTCCGAGTGCCTCGCAATGAAACTGCCGATGATCGTCACCTCGCCGATCCCGGGGCAGGAAGAGCGCAATGCGGATTACCTGCTCGAACACGGCGTCGCGCTGAAAGCCGTCGATGCAGTGGCGCTGGAGTATCGCGTTCGCGCGCTGCTGGACGATCCGGCCCGGCTCGATGCGATGCGCGAGCGAATCGCGCCGCTCTCGCGTCCGTATGCAGCACGTTTCGTTCTGGATACGGTGTGCGATGCGCTCGGCAATCCGGATACAAAGGTGGCGGCATGAACGCACGTGCCCTCGTGCCTGGCGGGCGCACGCTCGCGCTCGTCGGCTGGGTCGCGCTGCTGGGCTTCTTGTTCGCCAACGTCGAAATACAGATCGAAGGCAACGCAGGTTGGGCCGCGAGCTTGCCGACATGGCGCATCGAACATCACTGGTTGCTCGACATCTTCTGGGGCGGCAGACCGATGACGGGGTATCACGCGTGGGTCTTTCCATTCGTCGCGTTGTTCTTTCATCTGCCCGTGATCTTTTTCGCTCGATGGTCATGGCGCATCGAGGCGCGCATCGTCGCATGCGTCATGACGTTCTGGCTGATCGAAGACTTTCTCTGGTTCGTTCTCAATCCCGCGTTCGGCATCGATCGCTTCGATGCGCTTCATGTGCCCTGGCACAAGCACTGGATCGGGTTCGCACCAACCGATTACTGGACCATGAGCATTGCAGCGCTCGTGTTGTTTCATCTGTCGCGTGAGCCTGGCACGGGGCGGTCGTCGCATGAATAAAGTCTTCCGCATTTTGTTTTACGGCGCGGGCTTCATGGCTGCGGCATACGTCCTGCAGTCGAAGATGGCGGCAGCGCCCGCTCCGGCCACGTCTGCATCCATGACGGTCGAACGCCCGCTGAACTGGGCCGAACCGATCGTGTACGCAGGCGTCGACAATCTTCATCGCATCACGCCTTCGCTTTATCGGAGCGCGCAGATATCGGCGGCCGATATCGTGCAACTGCGCGCACTGGGTATCCGCAAGATCGTCAGCTTCCGTTCGTTTCATTCCGATGAGGATGTTCTCGAAGGCAGCGGCATCGCGCTGCAGCGCATCCGTATCAACACATGGAACATCGAGGACGAGGACATGATCGCCGCGCTCAAGGCGCTGCGCGATGTCGACCGCGATGGTCCGATCCTCATTCACTGTCAGCATGGCGCGGATCGCACGGGGCTGGTATCGGCGCTGTATCGCGTGGTGTATCAAGGGTGGACCAGGCAACAGGCCGAAGATGAGTTGCTGCATGGCGGCTATGGATTTCATCCGGTGTGGGGAAACATCAGAAGCTATCTGCAGCACGTCGATGTCGAATGGTTGAGGCGGCAGGTTGGCGTTGCGGGGAGTCCCGCGTGATGCGCGCCTCCATGATTCGCATGGTGCTGATCTGCCTGCGACGTATCACCGTGCCTTTCGAACGCGCCGACGTCGCCGTGGTCTTCCGAAATGCGCTCCAAGATGACGGCACGCCAAAGCCCATTCTCGCGGCGCGGCTCGAGACCGCCTTGAAGTGTCATCGTGCGGGTCTTTGCTCGCTATTTCCACCTTCCACGAGCGCAGCTCGCGTTCGAGAGCCTTGGCGCAACGGTCTTGCCGGGTGCGTTTTCGCGTGAAGTCAGGGCGATGGACGCGTATTCGATTTGGCGCGAAGTGCCCGCATACGCCGTCTATTTCGCCCGGCTCTCGCTCGACGAGCACGCCGAGCCGGTGTCGTTCAGGCCGGTGAAGTTTTTGATGAGTCTCTTCTTCTGAGCTGCAAGTCAACTCGCGCCCCGCACCGAAAACGCCATCTCCCTTCTCTGCCGCAACCCGACCCACGCCGCCGACATCGCACTGACGATGCCCGCTGCGAGGCAGTATCCCGCGATCATCCACGGATCGCCGCCGTTGCGTTGCAAGAGCCACGTCGCGATGATCGGGCTGATGCCGCTCGCGAAGATCCCCGAGAACTGATACACGAACGAGATGCCCGAGTAGCGCACTTTCGCATCGAAGAGTTCGGAGAAGAGCGCGGCTTCCGGACCATAGATCGATGCATAAACCACGCCGAGCGGAAGCACGACCGCGAGCCACGCGAGCATCGTATTGCCGCCGCTATTCTTCATGAGCCAGAAGCCGAGGAACGCGGAAAGCCCGGTCGCAAGCGATCCCCAGAAGTAAATGCGCGCACGCCCAACGCGATCCGACAGCCGTCCGAAGAACGGAATCGTGAAGATCATCACGAACGCGGCGACCATTACGCCGAGCAGCGCGTCCGTGCGTTGCAGATGCAGCGTGCCGGTGAGATAAGAAATCGAAAACACGCCGAACACGTTGAAGAACACGCCATCGATGCAGCGTGCGCCCATGCCCGCAAGCGTATTGCCGGGATACTTCGTGATGACATCGACGATCGGCATGCGCGCTTCGCTGCCCGTCTTCTGGATGCGCGCGAACTCCGGCGTTTCCATCACGTTCAGGCGGATATACATGCCGATGAGCACAAGCGCGAACGACAGGAAGAACGCGATACGCCAGCCCCACGCGAGGAACTGCGCGTCGGTCAGCATGAGCGAGAGCCCCGCGACGACGCCCGACGACAGACACAAGCCGAGCGCGAGGCCGATCTGCGGAATGCTCGCATAGAAGCCGCGCTTGTTCTCGGGTGCGTATTCGAACGCCATCAGCACGGCGCCGCCCCATTCGCCGCCGAGACCGATGCCTTGCAGCACGCGCAGAAACAGCAGCAGCGATGGCGCCCATATGCCGATCTGCGCATACGTCGGCACCATGCCGATCAACACCGTCGCGACGCCCATGATCGTCAGCGTCATCACGAGCATGCTCTTTCTGCCGACGCGGTCGCCGAAGTGCCCGAAGATCACGCCGCCCAGCGGCCGGCTGAGAAAGCCGACGGCGAAGGTGCCGTAAGCGAGCATCGTCGAGATGAGCGGATCGCTGCCTGGAAAATAGAGCTTGTTGAAGACGATGCCGGCGACCACGCCGTATAGAAAGAAGTCGTACCACTCGATCGTCGCGCCGATCAGACTTGCGACGACGACCTTTCTCATCTGTTTGCCATCGGTTCGGGGCAGTGCGTTCATGGTTTGTCTCCGTGATGGGTTCGAGACTTGTGCTCAGTCTCTTTGGCCTGCATGGGCCATGGGCTTTTCCGCAACGACCTGGGTTACGTCTTCCACATGCGTGACGTGCTGATAGCGCTGGTCTTCGAGAATCATGTCGGCCGCCTTCTCCGCGATCATGATGACAGGCGCATTCGTGTTGCCCGATACGAGCTCCGGCATGATCGACGCATCGACCACACGCAGTCGTCCGATGCCGCGCACCTTCAGGCGCTCATCGACGACCGCGGATGCATCGTTGCCCATCTTGCAGGTGCCCGCCGGGTGATAGATCGACTGACTGAACTTGCGCGCGACGTCGAGCAGATCGGCATCGGTTCGATACTCCGAACCAGGAATGAACTCCGACACGATGTGCTTCGCGAGCGAAGGCGCCGCCGCGATGCGTCGCGCCACCTTGATGCCGCCGATCACGACGGGACGATCGCGTTCGTCGGAAAGATAATTCGCATGAATCGCGGGATATTGCAGCGGATCGTTCGAGCGAATCTCGACGCTGCCGCGGCTGTACGGCCGCAACTGACACACCGAAGACGTGAACGCCGAGAACGGATGCGCGCCTTGTCCGGGCTTGTCGGCGGAAAGTGGTTGCATGTGAAACTGGATGTCGGGACGCGCGACATCCGGCGACGAACGCGTGAAGATCGCGACCTGGCTCGCCGCGAGCGTCAGCGGTCCGGTGCGCGAGATAACGTATTGCAAGCCGATGAGCGCTTTCTTCAGCGGATTGTTGACCTCGTCGTTCAACGTCCGCTCGCGCGTCTTGAACACAAGCCGCACTTGCAGATGATCCTGCAGATTCCGGCCCACGCCCGGCAGTTCGTGCCTCACTTGCACGCCTGCGCCGTTCAACACGCTCGAAGGCCCGACGCCCGAGTTCTGCAGAATCTGCGGCGAGCCGATCGCGCCAGCCGCGAGAATCACTTCGACACGCGCGCGAACTTTCTTCACGACGCCTTCATGCATGTACTCGATGCCGACCGCTTCCTTGCCGTTGCACAGTACCCTGCGCGTTTGCGCCCGCGTCTCGACGATAAGATTGCGCCGGTCGCGCACCGGCTTGAGAAAGCCCTTCGCGGTGCTCCAACGAAAGCCCTTGTAGGCCGTCTGCTGAAAATAGCCGACGCCTTCTTGCGTCGCGCCGTTGTAATCCTCGTTGAACGGGATGCCGATTTCCTGCGCCGCCGCGATGAAGTGATCGGCGATCGGACGGCGCAAGCGCAAATCCGATACTTTCAACGGCCCGCCCGCGCCGTGATATTCGCTCGCGCCGTGCTCCTGATCTTCCGATTTCCTGAAGTAGGGCAGCACGTCCTTGTAACTCCATCCCGCGTTGCCGAGTTCGGCCCAGCGATCGTAGTCCTCGCGCTGACCGCGCACATAGAGCAGCCCGTTGAGCGAACTGCAGCCGCCCAGCACCTTGCCGCGCGGCCAGTCGATGCTGCGTCCTGCGACGGCATCGTCCGGTTCCGTGCGATAGCACCAGTCGAGCTCGGGATCGTGCATGGTCTTGAAGTAGCCGACGGGGATATGAATCCACGGGCTCGCATCGGGCCCGCCCGCTTCGAGCAGCAGCACGGTGTTGGACGGATCGGCGCTCAGACGGTTGGCGAGCACGCAACCTGCCGAGCCCGCACCGACGATGACGTAATCGACTTCCTGCTGCATGACACCTGTCTCCTGAGGTCTTCTTTTGGAACGAATCGTTTCGCTTGCGTTTCGTTCAATGTGGAAGAAGCGGGCAAGGAAGCCAAGAGAAAAGCGCGGAAGCTCGCGAAAGTGAAACGGAAAGTGCGAATTCCGATTCAGAAGCGGAAGGGGGATTGGGGTTGTCCCTGAGCCGCGATTTATTGATTCGCCATCCGAAGTAACGATGCTGCGGCGCGTCAGAAAGTGGCCGTGAGCTCGGCGGCGGCTTCCTGCAGGCGCGGCACGAACGTCAGCGCACGGGACAGCGCCATGCGCGAGACCGGCCCATGCACGGCGATGGCCGCGATGCACTTGCCGCGCGAGTCGAAAACCGGCACGGCGACGCAGGCGATGCCCAACACGAACTCTTCGTTATCGACGGCGATGCCCTTGTTCGCGATGCGATCCAGTTCCGCTTCGAGCAGGTTCGGATCGTCGAGCGTGTTGGGCGTGAAGCGTTCGAGCCGCATCGCGCGAACGAGCGCGCTGCGTTCGTCGCGCGGCATCATCGAAAGAAGCAGCTTGCCGCTCGCGCTGCAATGCGCGGGAACATGCGATCCGGGCTTGAGCTCCAGTCGCAGCGCCCACGGCGATTCGCAGCGGTCGAGATAAAGCACTTGCGTGTCGTGCAGCGTGCTCAGGTTGCACGTTTCGCCGAGATCGGCGACGAGACGCTCCAGAATCGCATGACGCTGGCGCCGCGCGCCGCTGTGCATCATCACGTCGACGCCGAGCCGTTCGAGGCGCGGGCCGATCACGTAAGCGTTCTTCTGGCCCGGCTCGCGCGCGACGAAGCCGCCCGCTTCGAGCGATTGCAACATGCGATGCAGCGATGCCTTCGGTTGCTCGATGATGTTCGCCAGCTCCGCGAGCGACAGCGCGCCCTTCGCCGCGACCAGATGTTCGAGCACGCTGAATGCGCGCAGCGTAGGCGTTTCGTTGCGCGCGGCGCTTTCGGCGAGCGGCGCGCTATCCGTCGATTCAGGGTGAGCGAAGGCTTCCGTATCGGCTCGCGTGTCCATGATGCGCGCTCACGCCGGGTGATGCCGCGCTGCCCGCGCCTGCACGCAAGTCACGGCGATTACGTGAAAGATATCGTCCGCGCTGCAGCCGCGCGACAGATCGTTGGCGGGCTTCGCCAGCCCTTGCAACAACGGGCCGATAGCCTTCGCACCGCCGATGCGCTCCGCGAGCTTGTAGCCGATGTTGCCCGCTTCCAGACTCGGGAAGATCAGCGTGTTGGCGTGTCCTTCGATCTGCGAGTGATGCACCTTGCGCATCGCGATTTCGGCGACGATCGCGGCGTCGAGCTGCACGTCGCCATCGATGGCGAGGCCGGGGCGCGCTTCCTTCACGCGCCGCGTCGCTTCGATGACCTTGTCGACGGCCGCATGATGCGCGCTGCCGCTCGTCGAAAACGACAGCATCGCGACGCGCGGGTCTTCCATCAGAAGACTGCGTGCGCTGTCGGCCGCGGCCATCGCGATTTCGGCGAGTTGCTCCGCATTCGGCTCGACGACGAGCGCGCAATCGGAAAAGACGAGGCCGCCTTTCATCGTATGAAAGGGCTCGCAGAGCATCATCAGAAAGAAGCTGGAAACGAGCTTGAATGAAGGCCGAACGCCGATGATCTGAATCGCGTTACGCACGACATCCGCCGTCGTGTTGACCGCGCCGGAGACCGATCCGTCGGCCTCGCCCATACGCACCATGAGGTTCGCGAAGCACAGCGGATCGCGCACGGCGGCGCGCGCCTGATCGGGCGTCATGCCCTTTTTCTCGCGCAACGCGAAAAGCTCTTCCGCAAAGCGCTCGCCAAGCGATGATTGAGAAGGATCGATCACCTCGATGCCTTCGAGATCGATGCCCGCGCCATCCGCGACCTGATACGCGCGCGCTTTCGCACCCGCGAGCACGATGCGCGCGATACCTTCCCTGTGCGCGCGTTGCGCCGCCTGAAGGACGCGCGTGTCTTCGGCTTCGGAGAGGACGACGCGCATCGGCAGGTCGCGAGCCTGATCGATGATGCGATGCATGGCTTTCATGGCGGGTTCTCGATGGTCGGTCGGAAAGCGCCGCTGCGCGGGCGCGCAGCGGCGTGAGGCAGGACTTAGACGTAGTCCTTGTACTTGTCCAGCATGCGTACCGGCTTCGAGAGCGCATCGCGGCGGAACGGATCGCCGAGCTCACGCGTGCACATGATTTCGATGATCGTCGTCTTGCCATGATTCATCTGCAGATCGATGGCCTTCTTCAGCGCCGGGCCCACATCCTCCAGCTTGTCGACGACGATGCCTTCCGCGCCCATCGCCTTCGCGATCTCGGCGAAGCTTTGATTGTCGAGCTCGCCCGCGACGAAGCGGCGGTTATAGAAGTCCACCTGATTCTTCTTCTCCGCGCCCCATTGACGGTTATGGAAGACGACGGCCGTCACCGGAATGTTGTGGCGCACGCATGTCATGGTCTCCATCAGGCTCATGCCCCAGGCGCCATCGCCCGCATACGACACGGCCGGACGATGCGGCGCCGCGACCTTCGCGCCGATGATCGTCGGGAACGCATAGCCGCAATTACCCCAGCTCATCGCCGCGAAGAAGCTGCGCGGTTTGTTGAAGCGCAGATAGCTGTTTGCAACCGAGTTGATGTTGCCGATGTCCGTCGAGACCATCACGTCTTCCGGCATCGCCTTTTCGAGTTCGCGCAACACCTGACGCGGATGCAGATATTGGCCGCCGCTGAAGGGCTTCTCGCCCTTCTGCTCTTCGATCATGTCGAGGCTGTACGGATCGCGCTCGTGCGTCCACTCGTCGAGCTCCTTCTCCCACGCGGCTTTTTCAGAAGCGATGGTTTTCGCGCGGGCATCCTTCGTCGCATCGCAATCGAGCTTGCGGTCCGCGAGACGTTGCGTGAGCGCGATGGCAGTCGCCTTCGCATCGCCGCAAATGCCGACGGAAATCTTCTTCACGAGGCCGAGCATCTTGTGATCCGCATCGATCTGGATGACCTTCGCTTCCTTCGGCCAGTAGTCGAGACCGTGCTGCGGCAGCGTGCCGAACGGTCCGAGGCGCGAACCGAGCGCGATGACGACATCGGCCTGACTGAGCAGCTTCATCGCCGCCTTCGAGCCTTGATAACCGAGCGGGCCGCACCACAACGGATGATTCGCCGGGAACGAGTCGTTATGCAGATAGCTGTTGACGACCGGCGCGCCCAGACGTTCGGCGAGCGCCTTGCACTCTTCGATGGCATCGGACATCACCACGCCGCCGCCCGAGATGATGACGGGAAATTTCGCTTGCGCGAGCAGATCGGCCGCTTCGTTCAGGCTCTGGTCGCCACCGGGGCCGCGATCGAGACGCTGCGGCTTCGGAATCTCGACCTTCACCTGGCCGTAAAAATAGTCGCGCGGAATATTGAGCTGCGTCGGTCCCATTTCGGACATCGCGCGATCGAAGCAGCGCGCGGTGAATTCGGCCATCCGCGCCGGATGCGTGACGTGGCCCTGATACTTCGTGAATTCCTGGAACATCGGCAGTTGCTTCGCTTCCTGGAAACCGCCGAGGCCGATGCCCATCGTGCCGGCTTCCGGCGTGACGATCACGACCGGGCTGTGCGCCCAGTACGCCGCAGCGATGGCCGTCACCGCATTGCTGATGCCCGGACCATTCTGACCAATGACGACGCCGTGACGACCGGACACGCGCGAATAGCCGTCGGCCATATGACCCGCGCCCTGCTCGTGCACGACCGGAATGAGACGGATGCCGGCGGGCGCGAAGATGTCCATCGCGTCCATGAATGCCGAACCCATGATGCCGAACATCTCGGTCACGCCATTGGCGGCGAGCGTTTCGACGAATGCTTCGGACGGGGTCATCGCCTGCGGACCGCTGGGCGCCGCGCCGGTGGCGGCGAGGGTGGTCTTGGACGGACGTGCTTGGTCGTGCTCGCTCATGAATGTCTCCGGGTGAAATAAAACGGAACGTTCGGTTCCGGAATTCGTATCGTGAAGACATCGTAGGACAGGCCGATTCCGTGGTCAACCTGTTTTTCGAATAAATGGAATGATTCGTCTCTAAAAAAATCGGAATGTAGTCGTTCAAAAGAAGGGCGAATCGCCGCCGATGCCCGTGCGGCGGGCTTCGGCGGGAAGTTCGGCGGGAAGTTCGGCGAAAAGCGGAGTCAGCGTGCGGCGGGGCGTTGACGCGTCATGAGCGTCAGTCCGTCGGACGTATCGATGAGCGTTGCGAGCTTCACGGCGGTTTCGCGCAACTGCGGAACCGCCTGCAGCAGATCGTTCAGATTCGCGCGCGCGGTCGGCGCATGCGCGGCGAGGCACGCGAGCGCGCGCCCGGTGGAGGGGTCGGTGATGGGCACCGCGACCGCGACCATGCCGAGCACGAACTCCTCGTTATCGATGCCGATCCCGCGCGCCGCGAGCCGGTCGAGCTCGGCTTCGAGCAACGACCGGTCAGTCAGCGTGCGATGCGTCTTCTTGGTGAGCGTGAGGCGTCCGAGAATCTGGCGGCGCTCGGCCAGCGGCATCTGCGAAAGAAACAGCTTGCCGCTCGCCGTGCAATGCAGCGGCACGCGCATGCCGGCCTGCATGTGCAAGCGCAGCGGCTCGGCCGTTTCGACGCGCTCGATGTAAAGGACGGTATCGCCGTCGAGCGCGGTGAGATTGCAGCTTTCGCCGATCACGTCGACGAGCGAGCGCAGGATCGACCGGCATGCGCGCGTGAACGAATTGTTGGCGAGCGTGGCGAGTGCAAGCTGGGCGGCGCGCGGCCCGAGCGCGATGCCGCGATCGGTGCCGCGCGAGTCGGGCATGTGCGTGACATAGCCCTGCGCTTCGAGCGAATCGATCAGCCGGAGCAATGTCGCCTTGGGAATGCGTACGCGCGCCGCCAGTTGCGACAGCGTGTAGGCGTGGCCGGCGGCCGCCAGTTGTTCGAGCACGGCAAGCGGGCGAAGCGTCCGTGCTTCATCGCCGGCGTGTTCGGAAGGATCGAGATGTGTGACGTCGCGCATGAATCGGAAACGGAACGGTGGGTTTCGGATTACGACTACTTTACGCCGGGAAGCGGCGGCGACGCCACAATTTTCAGAACGCTCGGTTGCGTTTTTTTATACGGCTGATCCGGAACGGGCCTTCAGAATGTCTTGCCCAACTCCACCGCGGCTTCCTTCAGACGCGGCACCATTTCCAGCGCGCGCGAGAGCGGCGTGCGCGACACAGGCGCGTGAACGGCGATCGCCGCGATACATGTGCCGTGCGCGTCGGCGATGGGCGCGGCCGCGCACACGATGCCCTGCACGAACTCCTCGTTGTCGATCGCCACGCCCTTCTTCGCGATGCGGTCCAATTCCGCTTCCAGCATTTCCGTGTCGGTGATCGTGTTTGCGGTGTAGCGCTCGAGTTTCATCGCGCGCACGAGCGCATTGCGTTCCTCGCGCGGTTGCAGCGCGAGTAGCAGCTTGCCGCTCGCGCTGCACCAGACGGGTACATGCGAGCCGGGCTTGAGGTCGAGCCTGAGCGGCCACGGCGCTTCCACGCGATCCAGATACAGCACTTCGTTTTCATGCAGCATCGTCAGATTGCAGGTCTCGCCGAGATCGGAGACGAGCCGGGTGAGGATCGCATGACGCAAACGCCGTGCGCCCGCGTGCGTCATCAGGTTGAGACCGAGTTGCGCGAGACGCGGGCCGACGACATACGCGTTTCGGTCGCCGGGCTCGCGAATCACGAGTCCGCCCGCTTCGAGCGACGCGAGCATGCGATGCAGCGAAGGCTTCGGCATACCCATGTCGTCGGCCATGTCCGTCAGCGACACGGGGTTGCCCGCCTGGACCAGATATTCCAGCAGCGCGAAGGCGCGCAGCGTGGGCGTGTCGGGCTTGTCCATCGGCATGATTTCCATATCAATTTGTCGACATTATTTTAAATGAGGTGCCGATCGCCGCCTCATATGCCGTTCGGATAAAAATAAACGAAATGAATTGTTCCGAAAAAGAATAGTTGCTATGCTGAAGTCTCTGCTACGGGAGACGAAGCCTCATGATGCGCGACACATGGATGGACGAGCCGGATCGGAAGGTGCCCGTGCGCTCGCTTTTCGGAATCGACACCGATCTGGACGTTCCTGCGTTCAGCACGCGCGATCCGCACGTTCCGGAAATCGACGAGGCGTACCGCTTCAATCCCGAGGTCACGCTGGCGATTCTCGCCGGCTTTGCATTCAACCGGCGCGTGATGGTGCAGGGGCTGCACGGCACCGGCAAGTCGACTCACATCGAACAGGTGGCGGCACGGCTCAACTGGCCTTGCATGCGCGTCAATCTCGATGGCCACGTGAGCCGCCTCGATCTCGTCGGCAAGGACGCGATCGTGGTGCGCGACGACGTGCAGATCACCGAGTTTCAGGAAGGCATCGTGCCTTGGGCGCTGCAACGGCCGGTTGCGCTCGTGTTCGACGAATACGACGCCGGCCGTCCCGACGTGATGTTCGTGATTCAACGAATTCTGGAACGCGACGGCAGTTTTACGCTGCTCGACCAGAACCGCGTGATCCAGCCGCATCGTTTTTTTCGGCTGTTCGCGACGACCAACACGATCGGCCTCGGAAACCTGAACGGTATGTATCACGGCACGCAGATGTTGAATCACGCGCAGATCGATCGCTGGAACGTCGTCGCGACGCTCAACTATCTGTCGCGCGAGGAAGAGGCCCGCATCGTGCTCGCGCGCGTGCCGCAGCTCGATGACGACGCGGGCCGCGCGCTCGTCGATTCGATGGTGAGCATGGCGGGCCTCACGCGGCGCGGCTTCGCGGCGGGTGATCTTTCGACGCTGATGTCGCCGCGCACCGTCATTAGCTGGGCGGAAAACCGCGAAGTTTTCCGCGATACGAAGCTCGCGCTGCGTCTCACTTTCCTGAACAAATGCGATGAAGCGGAACGGCCGATCGTCGCGGAATATTTTCAGCGCGCGTTCGGCGAGGAACTCGATACGCCATCGCAGTGGCACGACGAGTCGGCGCGATGAACGACTCGCGCGAACGCGCGCGACGCGATGCGCTGTGCGCGGCCACCGTGCGAGCCCTGACCGGCGACGACGCATTGCATTACCGCGGTGGCAAGTTGTATCGGCATCTGCGGCCGGTGCCGTTGCATGCGCCACATTTGCGCGGCGAGCACAGAGAGGAAGATGACGCCGATTCGACGCGCGGCGCGGCCGATGCGTCCGCGTTGCGCATCGCGCATTCGGATGCCGCGCTGCATCGCGAACTCGCTCCCGGTGAACCCGTCGCGCGCATGGTCTTCGACATGCTCGAACAGTTGCGCTGCGAAACGCGCGTGCCTTCCGGCATGGAAGGCGTGAAGCGCAATGTGCGGCATCGCTTCGATGCGTGGTCGCTCGCGTGCTACGAATCGGGCTTGCTCGACAGCGAAATCGGCTTGTTGATTTACACGGCCGCGCAAATGGCGCAGTCGCGTCTTTCGGGCCGCGCCGTGCTCGAAGAAACCGAAGGGCTCATCGAAGCGACCCGTGCGGCGCTCGCGCCATCGCTCGGCAATGCGCTTGCGGGCATGCGCCGCCATCGTCACGACCAGCGCGCGTATGCGGTCCATGCGCTGGAAATCGCGCGAACGATAGGCGAAATGGTGCAGGAAGTGCGGCACACGTTCGTCGAGAGCGATTCATCCGACGACGAAGAAGAAGATGCCGCGCGCACCATGCTCGGCACCTGGTTCGATACCGACGACGAACATGGCGAACTCGAACGGCTGGCGCTCGCTGCGAGTGGCGACAGCAGCGCGCGCGAGGCGACGGGCGAGGCGTATCGCATCTTCACCACGCGTTACGACAAGACCGTTCGCCCATCGACGCTGATCCGGGCCGCGTTGTTGCGCGAATATCGCGAGCGGCTGGACGCTCTGATTGCCGCGCGGCATATCAACGTGCCGCGTCTCGCGCGCATGTTGCAGGCATCGATCACCGTGCCGCGTCGCGATGGCTGGTCGTTCGGCGAGGAAGACGGGCGCATCGACGGCCGGCGGCTCGCGCAAGTGGTGGCATCGCCGGATGAGCGGCGTGTCTTCAGACGCGAGCGCGAACGTCCGCACGCGGACTGTGCGGTGAGCTTTCTCATCGACTGCTCGGGCTCGATGAAGGCGAGCATCGAGCCGGTCACGGTGATGATCGACGTGCTCGTGCGAGCGCTTGGCATGGCGGGCGTCACGACGGAAGTGCTCGGCTTCACGACCGGCGCATGGAATGGCGGGCGCGCGAAGCTCGACTGGCTCGCGAAGGGCCGGCCGAAGTATCCGGGCCGGCTCAACGAAGCCTGCAACATGATTTTCAAGGAAGGGGAGGCAGGCTGGCGTGCCGCGCGACGCGATATCGCGGCGCTGTTCAAGGCCGATTTGTTCCGCGAAGGTATCGACGGCGAAGCGTTGGATTGGGCATGCTCGCGGCTCATCGCGCGTGACGAAGCGCGCCGCATCCTCGTTGTCATCTCCGATGGAAGCCCGATGGACAGCGCGACCGCGCAAGCCAACGATCCGAACTATCTCGATCAGCACTTGAGAGAGGTCGTCGAGAAGCACGAAGCATCGCGCGCTGTGGAAGTGCTCGGCCTTGGCGTCGGCCTCGATTTGAGCACGTACTATCGGCATCACTTCGCAGTGGATCTGAGCGTTGCGCCGGACATGACGCTATTCGCGAAGCTCGCCGCATGGCTCGGTGCGCGGCGCAGAGGCACGACTTAACGCGCGATGTATGTCGTCGGTTTCGAACAGGCCGATGAAGACGATGGCGGTTTCGTCGACATCGCGGCATGGGATGACTTGCCAGCGCTTGCCGACGACGTGAATCTCGGCACACGTTCCATCACGAGCCGCGCGATGCTCTTCGCGCGCAAGAGGCGATCGAAACGCTCATCGGAGCGAAAGGCAAGGCTGCGCAGATCGGCGGGAAGATGACTCGAAGGCATGAATGCTTGCCCTTCGATGCCTGAGAGCGCTTCGGCATGGGTCACTCCGCATGATCATTGGCCTCCCGAGACATTCGGTGCGAGAGAGAAGGGATTCGGCCCAGTATGACCAGACAAAAAGCGCGCGTCGTAGTGCCAGACGCGACCAATCGCTGGGGCCAGCGGCGGCGGCATCCTGGCACTAACGATGGTTTCGGCGTGGCTCTAAGCGGTACGTCGAGTTCGGTGCAGTATGAGGGTACTTTCCAAGGAGTCATCGGTGGCTACTCTCGACTACGTTGCGCCGGCCTTTCGTGGCGCGTGCGCCCCATACGATCCGCTCTACGACCCGCTCGTTTCGCCCATCGGCCGTCAGCCGATGGATTACGCGCCCACCTACTGGGTCGCGACCGCAGGCGAGCCGCCCGAAGACGACGGCCCCTTGCCCGGCGATGCCGACGTCGACGTGCTGATCGTCGGCGCGGGATTCACCGGCCTTTCGACGGCGCTCTTTCTGGCGCGCGAACATGGCATCCGCGCGACCATCGTCGATGCGAATCGCACGGCATGGGGCTGCACGAGCCGCAACGGCGGGCAAGGGCAGAACGCGAGCGGACGCCTCTATCGCTCGCAATGGATCGAACGCTGGGGCAAGCAGACGGCGCTCAGGCTCGATGCCGAGATCCGCGAAGGTTTCGACACCTTCAAGCAATTGATCGGCGAGTTCACATGCGATCCGCAGCCGGGCGGGCATCTGTACATCGCGCATCGCGCGCGCAAGATGGACTTTCTCGCGAACGAATGCAAAGTGATGCGCGACGTATTCGGCTACGACGCGCGCATGCTGAGCGCGAAGGAAGTCGCCCAATCGTATGTCGACGATCGCGAGAATTGCGGCGCGCTGCTGGAGCCCGATGGCATCGGCGTACATCCGTTGAAGCTCGCGTTCGGCTATATGCGTATGGCGCGCTCGCTCGGCGTGAAGGTGCATCCGGGCACGCCGGTCCTCAACGTCGAGACGATTCGCGGCGTGCATCATGTCCGCACGCCGCGCGGCGTGATTCGCGCGAAGGCGATCGCGTTCGCGACCGGCGGCTATACGCGCAACGACATGCATCGCGCGCTATCCGCGAAGATCATGCCGATACTCTCGAACTCGCTCGTTACGCGGCCGCTTACGCAGGAAGAACTCGCATCGACCAATTTCCTCTCGCGCCAGGTCATTACCGATACGCGCACGCTGCGCTTCTACTATCGGCTGTTGCCGGATAACCGCGTGCAGATCGGCAGCCGCAGCGCGATCACCGGCGCCGATGCGGCAAACCCTCGCCATATGGACGTGCTCATCGAGGGCTTGCATCGCAAGTTTCCATCGCTCAAAGGCCTTCGCATCGATTACTCCTGGTGGGGCTGGGTCGATGTGAGTCACGACATGATGCCGCGCGTCGCGCAACCCGATCCGCAACAGAGCATTTTTTATGCAGTCGGTTATGGCGGAAACGGTGTGTCGTTCTCCGCGCATGCGGGGCGGCGCATGGCCGAGCGCGTCGCGGGAAAGTGGCAGCACAGCCGCGACGATCTGCCGATCTACGACTCCGCGCTCGAATATCCGAACGTGATGGGCATGGTGAAGTGGAAAGGCTTCGCGCCGTTCCGCCGCGTCGGCCAACGGTTTCTGTATCACAAGTATCTGACGCAGGACGAGAAGCGCTGAACGCATTTTGGTCTCTTTCGCAACGCACTGAAAACATCGACACATGAGCACACAAACGAATCAGGATTACATTCGCCTCTTGCAGACGTTCAACGATGCATGGAACCGCCACGACATCGACGCGCTGATGAACTGCATGGCGGACGAATGCGTTTTTCACGGCGTGGCCGGACCCGATGCGCTGGGCCGCACGTTCAAGGGCCGGGACGAAGTGCGCAAGGGCTTCACGCTTGCGTGGGAAACCTTTCCCGATGCATCGTGGAATGACGGCGAGCACTTCGTGAGCGGCAATCGCGGCGTATCGGAATCGACGTTTCGCGGCACGAAGGCGGACGGCTCGCGCATCGAGGCGCGCATGGTGGACGTCTTCACGTTCAGCGATGGCAGGATCGCGGTGAAGAACGCCTATCGAAAGGATCGTCCGGCGCTTTGAAGCGTCATTGAACGAACGCCTCGACCCGCCGGCAACGAACCCGCGGGCGAGCGCCGAATCGATACAAGCAAATCAGGAGACGACATGCAATCGAGTACGGAGCAGAGCGATCTCAAGTGTGGCCTCAAGCAGCGCCACATGACGATGATCGCATTGGGCGGCGTCATAGGCGCCGGACTATTCGTCGGGAGCGGCGTGGTGATCCAGCAGGCCGGACCCGCGGCGATTCTCTCGTTTCTCATCACGGGCGGCCTCGTGGTTCTCGTCATGCGTATGCTCGGCGAGATGGCCTGCGCGATGCCCGCCGTCGGCTCGTTCTACGAATATGCGCGGCTCGCGTTCAAGACGCAGCGCGGGCCGGGCCGTCTCGCCGGGTTCCTGACGGGCTGGATGTACTGGTACTTCTGGGTCATCGTGATCGCGCTCGAAGCAGTCGCGGGCGCGAAGCTCGTGCAGTTCTGGATACCGGATGTGCCTGCATGGATGATCAGCCTGGTGTTGCTCGTCGTGCTCACGCTGACCAATCTCATTTCGGTCGGCAGTTATGGCGAATTCGAGTTCTGGTTTTCGTCGATCAAGGTCGGCGCGATCATCGTGTTCCTGTTTCTCGGCGGCCTGTACGTCTGCGGCTTCTGGCCCGCATCGATGCACACGACCGATGTCGCCGCGACGTTCCTCGGCCATGGCGGCTTCATGCCGGAGGGCATCGGGCCCGTGATGACAGGCGCGGTCGCGGCGACCGGCTTCTACTTCGGAGCGGAAATCGTCACGATCGCGGCGGCCGAAGCGAAGGAGCCTGCGAAGGCAGTTGCGAAGGCAACTAATTCCGTCATCACGCGAGTGCTCGTGTTCTATGTCGGATCGGTGGCGCTCGTCGTCGCGCTGGTGCCGTGGAATTCGCATCAGATGGCGACGCCTTATGTCAGCGCGCTCGAAGTAATGGGCATGCCCGCCGCAGCCAACGTGATGAACGCGATCGTCCTCACCGCCGTGCTGTCCGCGCTGAACTCGGGCCTCTATGCGGCATCGCGCATGCTGTTCGCGTTGACGCGTCACGGCGATGCGCCGCTCGGACTCGCGAAGGTCAACAAGCGCGGCGTGCCGACGCGCGCCATTCTGCTCGGCACGGTTTTCGGGTATGTGTCGGTGGTGATGTCGTATGTATCGCCGGATACGGTGTTCGCGTTCCTCGTGAATTCGTATGGCACGGTGGCGATCTTCGTGTATCTGCTGATCGCGTTTTCGCAACTGCGCTTGCGCGGCCGTATGACGAGCTTCGAAGTAAGCGACCTGCGCGTACGCATGTGGGGATTTCCCTATCTCACGTGGCTCGCGATCTTCGGGATGATGGCGATTCTCGTCGCGATGGCCTTCATTCCCGATCAACGCAAGCCGCTGTGGCTGGGCGTCGCGAGTCTCGGCATTCTGATCGTCGCGTATGTCGTGTTCAAGCGCGGCCGCAAGGAAGTCGAGGTCGAAGACGAACATCACTCGACGCGGCATCTCCAGACCAGCGAACGATAAGCACTGAAGCAAAGGCCGGTTTGCCGAATCGAAAACCGGCCTTCAATCCTTGAACGTCTTCGCGGTTTCTTCCGCAGCACGGCGCAGATCGGGTTCGAACGCAAGCAACTGATCGAGCGCCACGCGCCCCACCGGCGCCTGAATCGCAATCGCCGCACACGCGCGATTGCGATCGAGCATCACCGGCACCGCGATCGCAACGAGTCCCTGCAAATGCTCCTGATTGTTGATGGCGAGCATGCGGCGGCGTGTCAATGCGAGCTCCTTGCGCAGTGCGTCGCGATCGGTGATCGTGCGCTCCGAATACGAACGCAACGGCAAGCGTTCGATCATGCGTTCGCGCCGATCCTTCGGCAAAAAGCTCAGCAGCAGCTTGCCGCTTGCGGAGCAATGCAACGGCACATGCGAACCTGGCTGCAGATGCATGCGCAGCGGCCATCCCGTTTCGACGCGATCCACATAGACGACGTCGTTGCCCGCGAGCATCGTCAGATTGCATGTTTCGCCGACGCGCATGACGAGCTGTTCCAATAGCGCATGACGCGCCGCAGCGGGACCCGCGTGCATCAGCACGTTGATGGCGAGCGTACGCACGCGCGCCGAGCATTCATAAAGCTTGTCGCTTGCGCCGCGCGTGACGAGCCATGCGTCCATCAACTGCACCAGGATGCGATGCACGGTCTGTTTGGGCAGACCCAATGCATCGACGAGCTCGGTCATGGAAAGCGGGCGATTCGCCTCGGCGAGCGTTTCGAGCACGCGAAACGCTCGCACGGCGGCGGCATTCGATTGATTCGAAGTCACGCTTGTCTCCGTCTGCATACTTTTCGGTTTTATTTCATTGTGCGTCGAAAACACCGGTTTTCGGGACTCTAAAAAGTCCCGAAAAGCTGAATTTCCGATGCTCGCGCTATCGCTGCACGCGTTAGTCCAGAAAACGGGACCGCGCGACGGACGCGGCTGACTAGATTGGAGAGCACCTTCAATCTTCCAACAGCCGAGGTTTATCGCATGAATCACATGGCAAGCGGCGCGACGCTCGCACGTCCTCACGACGATGCGCCGAATCAACCAGAACCCGATGTGGAGCGCATCGTTGCCGCGCTCGTGACGCGAGCGCGCGCCGCGCAACGACGCTTCGAACAAGCGGGCCAGGAGACGCTCGACTTAGCTGCATCGGCCGCTGCGTGGGCCATCATGGAGCCGCAGCGCAACCGGCAACTCGCGGACCTGGCCGTGCGCGATACGGGCCTCGGCAACGCCGACGACAAATTCCGCAAGAACCATCGCAAGACGCTCGGCCTGCTGCGCGATCTTCACGGCGTCGCGACGACGGGCGTGATCGCGCGCGACGAGGAACACGGCATCGTCGAAATTGCGCGCGCGGTCGGCGTCGTGGCGGCGATCACGCCATCGACGAATCCGGCCGCGACGCCCGCCAACAAGATCATCAACGCGCTCAAGTGCGGCAACGCGGTCATCGTCGCGCCCTCACCGAAGGGCTATTCGTCGTGCGCGTTGCTCATCGAGTTCATTCATGCGGAGTTCGCGAAGGCCGGTCTCGATCGCGATCTCGTGCAGATGTTGCCGCATCCGATCGGCAAGGCCGCGACCGCCGCGTTGATGAAGCTCGCGGATCTCGTCGTCGCGACGGGCTCGCAGGCGAACGTCCGCATGGCCCATACGAGCGGCACGCCCGCGTTCGGCGTGGGCGCGGGCAACGTCGCATCGATCGTCACGGCGAGCGCGATTCCCGATGATGCAGCGCGCAAGATTGCCGCGTCCAAGACGTTCGACAACGCGACGAGTTGTTCATCGGAGAACAGTGTCGTGATCGAAGACGCGATCCATGCACGCATGCTCGATGCGTTGACGAGGCAGGGCGGCGTGCTGCTCGACGCTGCGCAGAAGGCGCGGTTGCAGGCGGCGATGTGGCACGACGGCAAGCTCTCGGCGCGCTGCACCGCGCGCTCGGCGACGGCCATTGCGCGCGAAGCGGGCCTCGACGATATCGCGGCGCGCGAGCCGAAGTTCTTGATGGTCGAGGAGAGCGGCTACGGCGCCGAGTATCCGTTCTCCGGCGAAAAGCTCTCGCCCGTGCTGACGGTCTATCGCGCGCGCGACATCGACGCCGCAATCGGCATCGTGCGCGGCATCTACCAATACATGGGCGCGGGACATTCGGTCGGCGTGCACGGCGCGGACGATGCCCTCGCCGTCCGGCTCGGCACTGAATTGCCGGTGGCGCGCGTGATCGTCGATCAGGCGCACTGCCTCGCGACCGGCGGCAACTTCGACAACGGCCTGCCGTTCTCGCTGTCGATGGGATGCGGCACCTGGGGCGGCAACAACTTTTCGGCGAATCTCGGCTATCGGCAATACCTGAACGTGACGCGCATCGCGTATCGGATTGCGGAGCGCGTGCCGGAAGTCGACGCGTTGCTCGGCGTTTACTTCAGGAGGATCGGGCGATGAGCGCGCTAGCGGATCGAATCGTTCCTTCCGATCGTGCGCCGGTCGTTGCATTCACGTTGCGCGCATTGATCGACGCTCGCGCCGGACGCGCGCCGGACAAACCCTTCCTGCTCTCCGCGGTCGGAGACGACATGCTGACCTTCGGCGCGTTGCGCGAAGCATGTCTCGCGCTGGAAGAGCGTTTTCATGCTGCGGGCCTGCGTGCGGGCGATGTCGTGTCCGTCTTCATGGGCAACGGCATTCAGACCGCGCGGCTGCTGCTGGCGGCGATGTATAGCGGCCTGGTGGCGAATCCGCTGAATCTGTTGTGTCAGCCTTCGCAGGTGCGCTATATCGTCGAGCATTCGGAGACGCGCGCGATCTTCGTCGCCGATGACACGCACGACACCATCGTCGAAGCGATCGACGTGTTGCGTCGCGAAGGCATGGACCGTGACGTCGCTGTGGTGCGTACGTCGCCCGATGCGAACGCTTTGCCCGATATCCCGACGCTTCCGTCACGCACGATCGGACTCGTGCGCGACGAAACGCCCGGCGCGCATATCGTCGCGAGCGATGCGGGCGCGATGAATCCCGGCGATACGGCGCTGCTCATGTACACGTCGGGCACGACGGGCGCGCCCAAAGGCGTGCTGCTGAGTCATCGCAGCCTGCTCGCCAACATGCGCAACATCAGCGACGAACATCGGCTATCCGATGATGATCGCGTGCTCGTATCGTTGCCGCTCTATCACATCAACGGTCTCGTCGTCGCGCTGCTGTCGCCACTGTGGCACGGCGGATCGGCGGTGATGACGCCGCGTTTCTCGGCGCGCACGTTCTGGAACGAGGCATCGCAGTTCGGATGCACATGGATCAACGTGGTGCCGACCATCGTCGCTTATCTGCTGAACGGCGAGGGCGCTGAGGGCTGCGATCTGTCGGCGCTGAAATTTTGCCGCAGCGCGTCGGCAGCGTTACCGGCCGATCATCATCGGGCGTTCGAGAAGCGCTTTCGCATCGGCGTCATTGAAACGATGGGCATGACGGAGACCGCCGCGCCGATATTCAGTAATCCGTATGACAAAACGTTAAGGCGAATCGGCAGTATCGGCTTGCCTTCGGGCGGCGAAGCGAAGATCGTCGACATCGATGGACGTGAGTGCGCGCCCAACGAAACCGGCGAGCTCGTGCTGCGCGGCGAGCAATTGATGAGCGGCTACTACAAGCGTCCGGAAGAAACGCGCAACGCGTTCACGGAAGACGGATGGCTGCGCAGCGGCGATCTCGGTTATCGCGACGAGGCGGGCTTCTTCTACATCAATGGACGCGCGAAGGAACTGATCATCAAGGGCGGCGAGAACATCGCGCCGCGCGAGATCGACGAAGCGCTGCTGCGTCATCCCGGCGTGCTCGAAGCAGCGGCCGTCGGCGTGCCCGATGCGGCGTATGGCCAGGACATCGTCGCGTACATCGTGCCGAACGGCGGCGCGGCATCGCTCGATGTGGCCGACTTGCGCGCGCACTGTCTGCGCGAACTCGGCCGTTACAAGACGCCGCGTGAATTCCGCTTCACCGATGCATTGCCGCGCGGACCTTCGGGCAAGGTGCAGCGCCTGAAGCTCGTATAGCTGACACGGCTCGATATTGCACATCAGATGGACCAAAGGAAGGAGACACTGTGAACAAGCAACGTCAGCGCGTGAAGACGCGCCATATCATTCTCGGCGTGATGTGTCTGATGTACTTCATCTCGTACATCGATCGGGTGAACATCGCCGTGGCAGGACCGTTGATCCGGCAGGAGATGGGCCTCACGTCCGTGCAGCTCGGGCTCGTGTTCTCCGCGTTCGCGTATCCGTATGCGGTGATGCAGATCGTCGGCGGATGGCTTGCCGATCGATTCGGCCCGAAGCTCGTATTGACCGTGCTCTCGTTGATATGGGGCGCGGCGACGCTCGCGACGGGCTTCGCGGGCAGCATCGGCATGCTCGTGCTGTTGCGCCTTGCGTTGGGCATCGGCGAGGGCGGCGCGTTTCCGACCGCCACGCGCGCCTTCACGTTCTGGATGCCGGTGCGCGAACGCGGCTTTGCACAAGGCATCACGCATAGTTTCGCGCGGCTCGGCGGCGCGGTGACGCCGCCGCTCGTGCTTGCCGTGGTCGCAGCGAGCGGCTGGCGCGAGGCATTCGTTCTGCTGGGCATCGCGAGCCTTGCGTGGACGGTGCTGTATCTCTTCGTCTTCACCAATTCACCCGATGAAAACCGCCGCGTGACGCCCGAGGAAACCGCTGAGATCGGCTATCGCGCGGGAGAATGCGCGCGCTCGAGAAAGCAGCCGACGCCGTGGCGCATGCTGATTCATCGCATGTGGCTCGTGACCTTCGTCGACTTTTGCTATGGCTGGCTGCTGTGGGTGTATCTGACGTGGCTGCCTTCGTATCTGAAGGAATCGCGCGGCTTCGATTTGAAGCATCTCGCGCTGTTCACCGCATTGCCGCTGCTTGCCGGCGTGATCGGCGATACGCTCGGCGGCGTGCTGTCGGACCGCATCTACAGGATGACGGGAAAACTGCGGCTCGCGCGCTGCAGCATTCTCGTGGTGGGCATGGGCGGGTCGCTCGCCTTCCTTCTGCCGATGGTCAATGCGCCGAGCCCGATCATGGCGGTGTGGTTCCTGACGGCATCGTTCTTCTTCCTCGAGATCACGAATCCGGTGCTGTGGACGTTGCCGCTCGATATCGCGGGCAAGTATGCGGGCACGGCGGGCGGCATGATGAACACGGGCTTCGGCATCGCGGGAATGGTGTCGCCGGTCGCGTTCGGTTATCTGATCCAGCAGACAGGAAGCTATAACGTGCCGTTCACGATTTCAGCGGGATTGCTCGCGGTCGGTGCGGTCGCGGCGCTTTTCATCGATACGAGCAAGACCGTGGAAGCCGATGAAGCGCGTGCGGCGCGCAGTCGCGAGGAAATGGGCGTGCCGGCGTTCGCGGGAGGGGCGGGGCAGTGGCATGAGTAGCGGCGTTCGCGCGTCGCATTGTTACGGTTGAGACGCTCGGCTCTGTTACGCTCCGGCATCCTTATTGAACGACGGAAGAGCGATGGTGGAGCATGACATCAGGGAGCGAGCGACGGCGCTCGCCAGCGCTGCTCAGGCTGCAATCGAGCGTGGCAAACGCGACCAGGCAATCGCCTTGTGGCACGGGACGTTCGATATCGAACCTCACGAGGCTCATTACGCGATCGAGGCCACCAATGGCCTCATCCGATTAGGTGAGCCGCTTCTCGCGCTGGAAATGTGTACGCGATGGATCGCGCGGAACCCCGACAACGCGATCGTCCGAGTTCAGCGCGGCATCATCTATCTGAACGAATGCGGGGATCGGGAAAGCGCGATCGAGTGCTTTGTCGAGGCGCTCGAATTCGATCCCGACAACTGCGACGCACATTCCGCCCTCGCGCAGATTTACCTGTTCGCTGGTCGACCGGAACTGATGCGGTTCCATGCGAAGCAGGCGCTTATCCGGGCCGACGAGAAGAGCGCGCTGCATCTTCGCGGACGATTCCTCTCCGATTATGCCGGGGTCATCGAACGTGCGGGCGCGCTGCTCGCGCAGACTCCCGACGACGTCGACATCTGGCTGATGTTGGGGAAAGCGCTGTACATGCAGAGCCGTTATCTCGAAGCGTTGGATGCATTTAGCCGAGCCGAAGAGATTGCACCGCACCGAGTGGATGCCTTCGGTCCGCTTGGGGACGTGCTCATTCTGCTCGGACGCGAGCGCGAGGGATGGCGCAAGCTCGAAGGGGTGTCGAGCGATGAGTATGTTCTTGCGCTTGATCCGGATATTGCCCCGTATCTTTCAAAATGGTGGCGGGGTCAATCGCTGCAAGGCAAGCGTATCTTGGTCGCCTACCATGCGGGCGTCGGCGACAATCTGATGCTCGCGCGTTACGCGAGCCGGCTGGCAGCGGCGGGCGCGTCGGTTCACTTCGTTTGCCGGCCGGAACTGCACCGGCTGTTTCGCGATCTCGACGGCGCGCAAAGCGTTGCATCTGGCTGGCGGCCGGACGAACTCGCGAATTACGATTACTGGGTCTTCGACTACTTGCTGCCCGCATACGTGCACGAGACAGCAGCGGCCATCTCCGACAGTCGACGCGGATACATCGAGGCGCCAGCTGATGCCCGCGCTCGCTGGGACAGCTTCATGCAGCCGTATGCGGGCAAGCTGAAGGTGGGACTGTGCTGGTATAGCGGGCCGCACAACTTCAGCGGCATTGACCGCTTCGTGCCTGCGCGCGCATTGAAGCCGCTGTCGGAGATCGAGGGTATCGAATGGTTCGTTTTGCAGAAGAACCAGGCGAACGCCAGTTTGACGAGGCAGTCGGGCATTCGCGCGCACGACGTGTCGTCTCAGTGGACGGACTTTGCAGATACCGCCGGCTTCATCGATCATCTCGATCTCGTGATATCGGTGGACTCTTCGCCGTTGCATCTCGCTGGCGCGCTCGGCAAGCCGACGTGGGGAATCTTGCCGTCCGCGCCGGAGTGGCGCTGGGGACTGCAGGGCGAGCGAACCGAATGGTATCCCACCGTGCGTCTGTATCGACAGAAGAAGCTGCATGACTGGGAGCCGGTCATCGGCCGGATCGCGGACGATCTTCGCGAGTTGGTCGGCGAGCGGGGGGCTTCGGTGTAGCGCGCGAATCAGCCCGCGCGCAAGCTGAGTCAAATCCTGCCCTCGCGCACGCGCCGCTCCAGCCGGAAAACGCCGGGCGGCACGAAGTACGTTCCGAAGCGCACAAGGCCCGCGCGCTTCAGATGACAGGTCATTTCGAAGCTCACTTGCAGGCCCGGCTCGGACGTATCGACCATCGCGACGTCGATCGCGCGGATGCGCGGCTCGTACTTCAGCAGCGCGACTTCCATCTGCTCCTTCAGCGCCTGTGAAGAAGCCGGCAGCGCCTTGTAGAGGTTGGTCAGATCGGGCAGCCCGTAGTCCGGCAGATGCTTGAGGGCACCGGCGCGCGTGTTCAGGATGCGTCGCACGTTCTGCTGCACGCTCAGGACTTCGAGCGTGCGGTCATCGAAATCGCTGAGCGGTTCGCCGTCGATCTGACCGAGCAGCATTTCATATAGGGACGGGCCTGGCATCTTTTCTCGCTTCAGGCGGTTGCGGGCACGGACGAGTCGCGATCGATGAACTCGATCGTCAGATTGCCTTCCTCTGAATAGGCGAGACGAATCTCCGCGGGTGCGGCGCCGCTCGCCATGCGCGTCAGGAGTTCGCGCGAGACAGTCGGCAGAATGCGCTGGTCGAGGAAAGCGTCGATATTGCGAGCGCCCGAATCGCGCGACAGGCACATCTGAGCGAGCGATGCGATCAGCGATTCCTCGCAGGCGAGCGTCACATCGTGCTGACGCTTCAGGCGATCGGCGATCTTCGCGATCTTGAGGCGCACGATATCGCCGAGCGCGCTTACGTCGAGCGGGCGGAACACGAGCGTCTGGAAACGCGCGAGCAGCGCCGGCTGGAAATGCTTCACGAGCGGATCATGGATGGCGTCGAGCAACGCGGCGTGCGCGATGCCGGGCGTGTCCGTGGTCGCATCGTGAATCTGTTCGGAGCCGAGGTTGGACGTCATCAGAATCACGCAGTTGCGGAAGTCGATTTCCCGACCTTCGCCGTCACGCATCGAGCCACGATCGAACACCTGATAGAACATGTCGAGCACGTCGCGATGCGCCTTCTCGACTTCATCCAACAGCACGACGCTATATGGGCGCTGACGCACCGCTTCGGTCAGAACGCCGCCGCGGCCATAGCCGACGTAACCCGGCGGCGAGCCCTTCAACTGCGACACCGTGTGCGCTTCCTGATACTCCGACATGTTGATCGTGGTGAGCGCGGCCTCGCCGCCGAACAGCACATCGGCGAGCGCGAGCGCCGTCTCCGTCTTGCCGACGCCCGAGGGTCCGGTCAGCAGGAACACGCCGAGCGGCGCATGTTCGCTCTTGAGCCCCGCCTTCGCGGTGCGCAGGCTTTGCGCGAGCATGCCGAGCGCGTCGTCTTGCGCGACCACGCGCTTCGCCAGTTGATCTTCGAGCGTGAGCAGATCGAGCAGCTCGTCTTCGACGAGATTGCCGACCGGCACGCCCGTCCATTCGGCGACCACGCGCGCGATGGCCTGTGCATCGACATCGGCGAAGATCAGCGGCGACTTGCCTTGCGCATCCGTGAGGGCGTGCTTCGCTGCGGCGAACGCATCTGCATCCGGCTTCGTCTTGCCGTCGCCGCGTTGTTCCAGCAGCGCGCGCACCAGCGACAGTTCGCGGTCGTAGCGCGCCTGAACGTCCGCGAGTTCCTGTTTCGCTTGCGCCAGTGAGGCGCGGAGCGCGTCGCGATGCGCGGCTGTATCGTCGATGCCCGCCCGTTCGTCGGCATCGATGCTTGCGCCTTCGAGTTCCAGCGCGGCCACGACCGCGCGCGCGCGCTGCAGTTCGGCGGGCGGCGCGTCGAGACCCATACGCACGCGCGCCGCGGCGGTATCGATGAGATCGACGGCCTTGTCCGGCAACTGGCGCGCGGGGATGTAGCGGCGCGACAGTCTGACTGCCGCAACGAGCGCTTCGTCGCGGATATGCACGTTGTGATGCCGTGCGTAGCGCGTCGCGAGGCCACGCAACATGAGACAGGCGGCATCGTCGTCCGGCTCTTCCACCTTGACCATCTGGAAGCGCCGCTCGAGCGCCGCATCCCGCTCGAAGTATTCCTTGTATTCGGACCACGTCGTCGCGGCGATGGTGCGCAACTCGCCGCGCGCGAGTGCAGGCTTCAGCAAGTTCGCAGCGTCCGAGCCGCCGGCCGAGTTGCCCGCGCCGATCAGCGTGTGGGCTTCGTCGATGAACAGCACGATCGGCGTCGCCGATGCCTTGACTTCATCGATCACGTTTTTCAGGCGCTGCTCGAATTCGCCTTTCACGCCCGCACCGGCTTGCAGCAGCCCGAGGTCGAGCGTGAGAATGCGCACGTCGCGCAAGAGAGACGGCACACTGCCTTCGGCGATGCGCAGCGCGAGCCCTTCGACTAGTGCCGTCTTGCCGACGCCCGGCTCGCCCACGAGGATCGGGTTGTTCTTGCGCCGCCGCACGAGCACGTCGATCATCTGCTGGATCTCGCGATCGCGGCCGAACACCGGATCGATTTCGCCGCGACGCGCCTTCTCCGTCAGGTCGATGGCGAAGCGCTCGAGCGCCTGGCCTTCGGTCGAGCGCGGGGCCGCCTGCTTGACGGGCGCTTGAGCATCTGCAACTGGTGCGCTTGCGTCGCCTTCGTCTTCCTGCGCGGGCGCGTTCTCGCACGACGCGCGTCCGAGACGCGGCACGAGCCGTTCGATCTGCGCATCGGAAAGCGAAAAAAGCGGCCACGCGTCCTGCGTCCGCATGACATGCGGTGCGCCGATGAGCGCGCGCAGCAGATGCGCCGAGCGGATCGTACCGTCGATATCCTCGCGCGATGCGAGATGCCACGCGTCCTGAAGCACGCTCGCGAGCTGGATGGAAAGCGACGGCATGCCCCGCAGATTGCGCGGCAGGCGGTCGATTGCGGCGAGCAGTGCGTTCCAGATCGCATCGACATCGATTTCATAGTGACGCAGGATCGCGGGAATGTCGCCTTCGTCCGCCTCGATGAGCTTCAGCAGCCAATGCTCGACGGTGATTTCGTCGGAAAGGCGCGTCTGGCACAGGCTCGCGGCCGCTTCGAGCGTGCGGGCGCAGTGCTGGTTGAGCCGGCGAAGCAGATGAGTGGAGTCGCGCATTGTCATATGAAGTCGGTGCCGAGGTGAATGAAAGAGGGCGTACGGTGGGGATGAATTGCAGAAGAAAAGCCAGCCCGCAAGCAGGCTGGCTTCGACGGCTCACGTTGTCATGAGCCGCTGGGTCACGCGCTTACGCGCGCTCGTTCCACGTGTCCTTGTGGATGATGTTGCCGTCCTTGAACGACCAGGTGATCTGCTCGTAGCGCAGTTCGACTTCTTCGAGATGGTTGTGCTTCTCGAAAGCCGGGTTCTTGATGTCGAGCATCTTCGGACGGACCGCGACGACCTTGACGTTGTCGAGCTTGGTGTTGAAGTATTCCTTCTCCTTGCCCGCGTCGTCGATCTTGTACCACTTGATCTCGACCGACTTCAGCGTCTGGCCGCTCGTCACCGCCTTGTACAGATACGGCGTGGACGAATCGGTTTCCTTGGTCAGCGTGATCGGCGCGTGCACGCGCGTGCCGGTGAGCTTGCCGGTGTTGCCATCGGTCGGGATATGCACGCCATGACCGAACTCGACGATCTCGACGCTGCCTTCGCGGCCTTGCACGGTGACGGAACCCTTGATGTCGGCGCCGCCGTCATCCTTCAGCCACATGTATGCGGGAATTGCCATTTACTACTCCTCTTTGGTACTGCCAAGCAATGCTCAGAAAAACAACTCCTGAGCGACAAGATCCCGAAGAGAGAACTCCGGGAATTCGATTAACGATGTCAGTTCGCGACGTTCGCGGTGTCCGGTACGAGAGTGATTTCCACGCGACGGTTCTTCGCGCGCCCTTGTGGCGTGTCGTTCGCGACGATGGGGCGTGTGTCGCCGTAGCCCTGAACCGCAAACTGCGTAGCCGGTATGCCGGACGCTTCGATCAGCCAGTCGCGCAGAGCCGCGGCGCGCGCGTTCGACAACTTCAGATTGCTCGCGGCATTGCCCACGTTGTCCGTATGGCCCGCCACGAGGATCCGCTTGCCCGGATGCGCCTTGATCATTTCGACGGCTTCGACGAGCACGCGCGTCGATCCCGGTTTAAGTTGCGCCTTGCCGCTGTCGAAGAGCGACATGCTGTCGAGCGTCACCACGGCGGGCGGCGGCGCAGGCGGCTGATAGCTGGCGATGGCGGTATTCAACGTCGGCAGCAATTGCGCGCCGCGATAGAGCCCGAAGGACAGTCTGAGCGGCACGCCCGTGCGCGCGTAGCGATCCAGTTCATCGCGATCGGCGACGAGCGCCTTCAACGCGTCGCGGCGCGCGGCGTCGTGCTCCGGCGTGACGGCTGCGTAGCGGTCCATGTCCGCCTGCAGGCGCTCGAGCAGCGCCGCATTGTTGCGGCCCGCGCCGAGGATCGCGGCGCCTGCCGCCAGTGCCACGATGCCGATGGCATGTGCGAAGGCGGCCACGCGCGGCGACGTCACGATGCGGCGGGGCATTGCTTCGATCAGCGATTGCGGCAACGGCCACGGAGCCGGGCTTGCATCGACGCTCGCGGGCGCGATGTGCGTTTGCATCTGCACGTCCTGCTCCCACGGTTTATGTGCGTCGCTGGCGGGCCCGCAGTCGATCCAGCCTGCGCCGTAGAGCGCCCAGGGCGTGGCCGGCTGGCGCGGATCGGTCAGCGTGCCGAACACCATGCGCTGCGTCCAGCCGACGATGGATGCCAGTGCGGCCGCATGGGCGGACGCGTAATGATCGCCCGCATGGCGGCAGGCATCGTCTTCCGCATTGCGGATCAGCGCTTCGAAGCGCCGGGCGTCGACGAGCGGCGTCCCCGACGACACACAGTGCCATCGGCGTCCCGCGTTTGCGTCGCTGCACGCGATACGTGTCAGGCGCTGATACACCGCGACATAACCCGGCAAGCGCACGCTCACGATGCGCGAGGCATCGGCGAGCGCCTGGCGCGCCACGCGCAGGCTTTGCGAGAGCACATCGGCGTCGGCGTGGAGCGCGGGCGCAATGCTCAGCACGACGCCGTCGGGCGCCTGGCCGTCGCGCCACTGGCGCATCGCGAGTGCGATGCCGGGCAGATCCTGCGGACGATCCACGCGCAGCCAGATCGCGCCATCGCCGATAAGCACGAGACGCGGCGTGCCCGAGCCGTGATCGAAAAGCGAGGCGAGCGCATCGCCCATGACGAGCACGAGCGGCATGCGCGTGCGCAGGTTCAGCGGAATATCGACGGTCGCCGCACCCAGCGCGTTCAGGACATGCATGCTGCTGCGGCGCGCGCGTGACAGGCGTCGCGTGCGCCAGCCGACGAGGGCCGCCGCGACGATCACAATGCCTGCCGTCGAAAGCCAGATCCATTCCTTGCCGAACGGCTGCACGAACCACTGCACGGCGAGCGCGAGCAGCGCCGCGAAGACGACGATGGTGCGCGCCGGATAACCCAGTCTCTGCATGGCGCTCACGGCTTGACTGCGTTGGGAATCAGCGCGGCGAGCTGCATGTCGAGGGTGACGTGCCAGATGAACCACGTAAGGAGCGCGACGGCGCAGCCGATTCCGGCGACGGCCCACGGCGAGATGCGCCGAAGCCAGTTGCCGAAGCGCCGGCCCGGCTGGTCGATGACGAGCGAGCGCTCGCTTTCGGGACGAAGGCGCGCGATCAGCGCGCTCAACTCATCGATGAGTGCCAGACGCTGATTCTCGCCATTGCCCGAATATCGGCCGCGAAAGCCCAGTCCGAGAATCGCCGCGTAACACTCGAGCAGATCGACTTGCGGCGAGTGTTCGCGCATGCGGAACTCCAGCCGCTCGAAGACGCGTTCGCCGCCGTCGTGCTGCTTGAACCTCTCGACCTGCAAAGGCTGTGCGGACCACAGCGGCTTCTCTTCATCGGAGAGATGATGCAGCGCCGTTTCGTCGAGCAAGGCGCATTGGGCCTTCACCGCGTCCTCGCGTACTTCGTCCGGATAGCCTCGGAGATGGAGCGCCGCGCTGAATTCGTCGGTCATCGACTTGCAGTGCGCACGCAACGATGCGAACTCGGCAGAGGAGCCGCCTGTCGACAGATTCGCGACGAAGAGCGCGGTGTCGCGCAGCAGATCGCGGATACCGGTCATGACCGACGGCGCGACGCCCGGAGCCGGCTCGACGAGGCTCGAGTGTGCGGAAGACGTGGACAGCATGTTCATGAGCGCAGCACCGCGTAGAGTTCGAGCGAGACATCCGGGACGGATGTCGGCAGATAGATCTGGCATGCACGCGCGGCCAGCATGCGCGCGTGCGCGGGACTCGCGGCATCGAGCGCGAAGTACTGGTTATCGAGGCGCACGGGAATTGCCGCCGGCACGCGCTGAACGGCCTTCAACGCGATACCTGCCAGAGCCGAATTGACGATGTGATCGACCTCGTCCGGCGCGCCGATCTTGCACAGCCGCGGAATGCGTTCGACGAGTTCGAACGCGGGCAGCGTCGAATTGACCGACAGATACCAGTCGGCGGCGCCATCGGCGATACGGGTGTCGAGAATCTGGCCGGTCCACGTCGTCGCGTTCTCGTGCGCGAGATCGATCGGCACGACACGCGACGGGATGATCGCATCCAGCAAGTTCCGGATCATCGATTCGATGTCCGCAAAGACTTCGTCGGCGCGGACGTGATCGTACGCAGGAATGTCCGTGAGCTGCGAGCTCGTGGAGAACGTCATCAACGCGCTGGCGAGCTCGGCGAGGACCGTGTACAAGCGCTCGGGCGGCAAGTTCGGATTCGAAGCGAGGAATCGGAGTTGCGGCCACGCGGCATGGATGCAATGCAGAAGCCAGAACAACTGCACGTCGGCGACGCCGTATTCCGCGACCTGTTCGATGCGCTCGCTGCGCCGCGCGCCGAGGGCGAGGCTCTTCGCCAGCAGGATGTCGGCGATCCGGCCGATGCGCTCGACGTGAAGCTCATGCGCGCCCAGCGACAGGCAAGGCGGCACGTAGCGCCGGTCGAGCTGGAACTGGCCGCTCGTGGAACGGACGAGGCGTGCGATGGCGCAAACGGTGTCATCGGCGTGCGGCTCGAAATCGAACAGCAGACGCACGGCATGACGTTCCGCGGCGATTTCGCTTTCGTCGGTGCCGTTTGTGTCGACGACCTTGACGAACTCGCGGTAGGCGCGGCGCGGACGCGTGAGCGCCGCCTCATCCATGCGGCAGTTGTTGCCGTTGGCGTCTGGCAGCGCGAGCGCGGCCAGCACGGTCACGCTTTGCCGATCCGCGCTCGCGCCTTGCGTGAGATCGCGCGCAGGGGGTAATGGCTGCGCAATCGATGTATCGATGGGCGTACCGTCGGGAAAACGCAGCTTGAGGCGCGAGAGCTTGAGACGGCCAGCGGCGAGCGCGTCTTCGTCGACCTCGACGTCGAGCGTTCCCCACGGTTGCGCAAGGGCCGCAGTCGTGAATTGACGAAGGGCAAATTCCGCCCATCGCTCCTGTTGTTGAAAATGCTGCTGCGTAAGAATCAGGCCTTCGTGCCAAAGCGGTTTATCGATCCGCATGAATGTATTTCGCGATACTGATTGGTTTATGTAAGGGCGGATTCTATCGTCGGCCAAGTGATTCGTATACCTGCTGGATGAATAGTGGATTTATAGAGTGGCAAGGAGAAAGTCGATCGATAACAACCACTTGCATGTACGGAAATGGATCTTGGACTATTTTCAAGAAGAAGATGGCGAGGGTGACGATTGTCAATTAGTGTTCATTCGATCCCTGTCGCGCGCGCTTCGCGAGCATGCGCAGTCAATCCGGGAAACTGCGAAGCCGTTGTTTATCAACGGCAATGGCGGATGAGGACGGGTGTCGTGCCGATTATTTAGGCAAGCGTTGGATTCTTTTGGAATGCGGCGAAACCTGTTCTAATATGCCCGCGAAAATCCGAAGGGCACATTGGGCGCGTGAGTCTGATCGGCGCTCGATATGCGCAAGAAGAATCAAGGTGGTTTCTCGGTTTCGAGATGGGTTTGATCAATTTATTAAGGATTATTGATGGATAGCTTCCAGAGAGAGATTCCCAAAAGCCGTGTTTCGATCACGCTCGATCTGCACACGGGCGGCGCGCAAAAGAAGGTCGAATTGCCGCTCAAGCTGCTGGTCGCGGGCGATTTCAGCGCGGGACGCGAGCAGGCGCCGCTTTCCGAACGCAAGAAAGTCAATATCGACAAGAACAATTTCGACGCCGTTCTCGCCGACTACGCGCCCGACCTGAAGTTCGCCGCCGAGAACACGCTCTCGAACGACGGCTCCGAACTGCCGATCAACCTTTCTTTCCGTTCGATGAAGGATTTCGAGCCGGAGCAGGTGGCGCGTCAGATTCCGGAACTGCAGGCACTGCTCGCCGTGCGCAATCTGCTGCGCGATCTGAAGTCGAATCTGCTGGACAACGGCACTTTCCGCCGCGAGTTCGAAAAGATCCTGAAGAACAAGGAACTGTCGGACAAGCTGCGCGGGGAACTCTCGCAAATCGCCACCGCGGCGACGCAGCCGGAAGGCCACGCCTGAACCTCGGCACCCTTCCATACGCTTCAATCGACAAGAATCCCAGACAGGACAATCAATGACTAAGAAAGAAGTCCGCGCGAGCGCCGCAGGCGAAACCGTCGTGCTCGATGCTCCGCAAGAGTCGTATGGCGACAGCGTCTATGCATCGCTTTGCAACAAGATCAATCTGAGTCCGGTGGCGCAGGCGCGTCCGCTGGAGGCATTCCGGGACAACGACATGCTTTCCGAAGCATCCGCCGACGAGCGCCTCGCGCGCGGCATGGGCGCGTTTCTCGATCTCGTCGCGCAGACGAGCAAGCCGGTGGATCGTCTCGACAAGTCGCTGCTCGATTTCTTCATCGGTCAGTTGGATCGCCAGATCAGCCGGCAACTCGATTCGGTCATGCACAACCCCGAATTTCAAGCGCTCGAAGGCCGCTGGCGCGGTCTGAAGATGCTCGTGTCGCGCACGGATTTTCGCAAGAACGCGCGCATCGAAGTGCTGGACGTATCGAAGGATGCGCTCGTGCGGGACTTCGAGGACGCGCCGGAATTGATCCAGAGCGGCCTGTATCGCCTGACGTACATCGAAGAGTACGACACGCCGGGCGGCCAGCCGATCAGCGCGATGGTCAGCGATTTCGAGTTCGCCAACTCGCCGCAGGATGTGGCATTGCTGCGCAATATTTCGAAGGTGGCGGCGGCCGCGCACATGCCGTTCATCGGCTCGGTGGGCCCGGCCTTCTTCGGCAAGAAGTCGATGGAGGAGGTCGCTGCGATTCAGGATATCGGCAACTACTTCGACCGCGCGGAATACATCAAGTGGAAGAGCTTCCGCGACACGGACGACGCGCGCTACGTCGGGCTCGTGATGCCGCGCGTGCTCGGCCGTCTGCCGTACGGCAAGGATACGACGCCCGTGCGCGCCTTCAACTACGAAGAGCAGGTGAAGGGTCCGGACCACGATCGTTTTGTGGGTGAACGCATCGTTCGCGTTTGCGGCGAACATGACGCGCAGCTTCGTGAACAACGGCTGGTGCGTGCAGATTCGCGGCCCGCAGGCAGGCGGCAAGGTCGAGGATCTTCCGGTGCATCTGTATGACCTCGGCACGGGCGTGCAGCCGAAGATCCCGACCGAAGTGCTGATTCCCGAGATGCGTGAATTCGAATTCGCGAACCTCGGTTTCATTCCGTTGTCGTTCTACAAGAATCACGATTTCGCGTGCTTCTTCTCGGCGAATTCGACGCAGAAGCCTGCGCTATACGAGACCAAGGAAGCGACCGCGAACAGCCGCATCAATGCGCGTCTGCCGTATATCTTTCTGCTTTCACGCATCGCGCATTATCTGAAGCTGATTCAGCGCGAGAACATCGGCACGACCAAGGACCGGCGTCTTCTCGAACTTGAACTCAACAACTGGATCAAGGGTCTCGTCACAGAGATGAAGGATCCGGGCGATGAGTTGCAGGCATCGCATCCGCTGCGTGAGGCGAAGGTGACGGTCGAGGATATCGAAGATAACCCGGGCTTCTTCCGCATCAAGCTCTTTATCGTGCCGCATTTCCAGGTGGAAGGCATGGATATCGGCTTGTCGCTGGTTTCGCAGATGCCGAAAGCGAAGAGCTGATTCTTCGCTTCGTCCAGTAGGTGCTGAGTGTGCCGGGATTCCCGTTTAAGGGGTCCCGGCATTTTTGTCTGGGGACGCACTGGAATACGCGTGAATCACAGCGCCGGAATGCGCCATGAGTGACGAACGAGCAGAACTGGAAGCGGAACTCGCGAGAACAATCACGCGATTCACACCGCTCTTGCTCGTCGGCATGGACCGGCGCCGCCGAAGCCGCGCGCACACTTCCAGCGCGAAAATCTTGCGGCCTCAGTCTGGTACAAAGACGTGTCGACGGTTACAGCGCGCTCGAGGCACACCGACGTTACGCGATCGATGACGCGTGTCGGCTGGCTGAAGCGAGAGGGGGTTTGTCTCTCTCAGACGGTCGAGAACACAAGGCGGGCTTGCGTTGGCGCTGCGACAATCGGCACGCATGGCTGGCGGCTCTCGTTGGGGTGTTACGCGGCGATTGGTGCCGCGCGTGCCCGTCGGTCGCATGAAGCCGTCGCAGGATGAGTTGGAGCGCACGGCGGGCGATACCTCTCGGCGAACATCGACAAGAAAACGCCAGTGAAATGGGTGTGCGCATTGGGTCACGTGTGGGGGCCGAGTGGTTTCGGGTGCGCAAGGGGGAATGGTGTCATCAATGCGCGGTGAAGGCACGCACGCGCACGATCGAGCGGGTTGTGCTACAAGCCACCGAGCGCGGTGGCCGATGTCTGTCGGACACGAAATTTGATGAAACGCAGTCGACCGGCGCGTCAATTGTACGCGATGACGCGCACCGGACCGCCAGCCATTGCATTTTGGCACAGCGGGCACTTGAGCGCGCCACGTAAGACTAGTCATAATTGTTAGATTAATTCTATCGAGCAACCACTTGGTGGGGCAGAATATTCAGACTGGCCAGATTCGGAATGCCAATCAACTGTGCAACTAAGCCCTCGGGTCGTTGAACCGTCCGCTCGTGTCGTTGAGCAGGTGGGGAATATCAAGGAGAGCATTTCGCGTGTCGATGATATTACCAAGTCAAGCATATAGTTTAGTACTGCGACCACATCCAGCGTCCTGTTCAGTGCTTCGCTTCTCGGGAAAAGCTGACATCAGTCAGCTTTATGAATTTCATATCGAGTTCACCAGTCCGGTGGCCGACATCCCGATGGACCAGGTCGTGGGCCGGCCAGCAACGTTCACCATCGACCCTGTTGATCCAGAAATGGCGTACCTTCGGCAAATGTTCGGAGATCGCTGGACGCAATTCAGCAAGGCACCGCCGCCGAGTGTCACGCACGGCGTCATCGACAAGTTCGAGACCCTCGGCACGTCGGCTGATGAAACGCGGTATCGCGTCACGTTGGTGCCGAGGATTGCGGAATTGGCACGGGGCCGCAAGTGTCGATTATTCCAGAAGCAATCGGTCGTCGAGATTATCACCGACACCTTGCGTCACTACGACTATCGCCTGGGCGTCGATTTCGATTTCAAGAATCTGCGCGGGACGTATAGGCGTTTCGAATACGAGACGCAGTTCTACGAGACTACGTTCGCTTTTATTCAGCGCCTGTGCGCCGAAGCCGGCATCTGGTTCCGCTTCGAACAGAAGGCTGATCGCACGATTATCGTCTTCGGAGACGATCTGGATGCCTATGCCCGAAAGCAGCGCGTGGTTCCGTATCGCAGCCATTCGGGCCTTGAAAGCGCGGGCGCGGAGTCGATTCGGTCGCTGCGCACGATCACGCAGCGCGTGCCCGAGGCGGTGCAACTGAACGACTACAACCATCGTCAGGCGGACGTCAAGCTGCTGGTGGAGGAGAACACTGCGCGGGCTGACAAGACCACCGACGGCGTGGACGGCACCTGGGGCGAGCATTACGAAACACTGGACGAAGGTCGTCAGATCGCGCGTCTGCGTCATGAGGCGTATATCGCCACGCAGATCAGCTATCGCGGCCGGGGCAATCCGTTCTCGCTCGAAGTGGGCGAGGTGATCCGGCTGGATGTCAATCCGAAGGATGCGCCCAATGGGCTGCTCGTCACGTCGATGCGCTGCGGCGGCGGTCGGGGCGTTTCGTACTGGAACACCTTCCGGGCGATTCCGGCGGATCGCCGGTGGCGCACGAATATCGATTCTGTCGAAAAGCCGAAGGCCGAGGGTATTTGGCCCGCTCGGGTGGATTCCCCGGGGTCGTATCGCTATGGCTACTTGAGCGAAAAAGGCCTGTACGTGGTCAAGATGCCGTTCGATCTGGACGAGTGGAGTCCGGGTGGCGCGAGCCGTGAAATCCGCATGATGAGGCCGTACGCGGGGCCGGACTACGGGCATCACATGCCGCTGATTCATGGCACGGAGGTGGCGCTGATATTTACCGCGCAAGATCCGAATAGGCCTGTCATAGCGGGATCGCTTCATGACAGCCTGAATCCGGACCTGGTCAACAACCTGAACAATACGCGAAACATCATCCGGTCCGCGGCGAAGAACGAACTCCGCATGGAGGATAAGGAGGGGATCGAGCATATCCACCTGACGACGCCGTTTCAGACCAGTGAGTTGAATCTGGGGCATATGGTCGATGCGGGGCGCAAGGAGCGCGGGCGTGGCGCGGAATTGCGAAGCGATGAGCATATCGCGGTGAGAGGCGGTAAGGGCGTTCTGGTCACCGCTGAAGCCAAGGTTAATGCGACCGGCACCCAGTTGGATATGCAGAGCGCGCGAGAACAGCTTCAACGGGCAATCGAGCGCATCGAGTCGTTGAATCAGGCCGTTCAAGCGGCGGAAGCGGTCGTCGCTGATTTGCAGAAGCAGAAGTCCTTGTATAGCGACGCGCTTGACGGATTGAAGCGCTCCGTCGTTCTCATGAGCGGCCCCGCAGGCATCGGGCTTACCTCTGGCGAGCACTTGCAACTGAATGCCGACCAAAACGTGATCGCGACAGCCGGCGGTAACGCCGACATCGGTGTGATGCGCAACTTCACCGTCGCCGCGGGGCGCCAAGTTTCGCTTTTTGCGCAGACCCAGGGTATGCGGCTGACGGCGGCCAAACAGGACATCGTGGTCCATGCGCGAACCGGTGGCATGGAATTGTCGTCGTCGAAGGATATGCAATTCAATAGCATTGGCGGCTCGATCGTGGCGCATTCAAAGGGGGCGATGACACTCACGAGCGGCGGCGCTTATATCAAGATCGAAGGCGGCAACATCGAGTTGGGCGCTCCGGGCAGTGTTCTGCTGAAGTGCGGCAGCTTCAACTGGACCGGACCGGGCAGTGTGTCACTGCCGATGCCGAACATGCCGATCGGGCCGTGCAAAGAATGCCTGCTGTACGCGCATCGCGGTGTTGAAGCGATGACGGAGGTGGCGTGATGAACAGTATCGATGTGGCTCCGGTGTCCCGCGACACAAACGCGGCGTGGGACCAATGGCGTACTCGCCTGCTCGCCCAGTGGCAGCCGTTCGCGGATCGAGAAGCCGATTCGAGCCTCTATTTGCTGGCCGATGCTCGGGGCAATCCGGGGCTGGACAAGCTCTTGATGCAAGTTCCAGGTGTCAAGTCGTCATCGCTCTGGCGGGGTTCCGTCATTGCGGCCTATGCGGATATTGCACCGTATCTGATTCAAGTGGATCCGCTGGCGCTTGAGCAGCCGCGTGAACTGGCGGGTCGCCTCTTTCGGCGCATCTGGATGGAAGGGCAATCGCGCTTCATGCTCACATGGATTTGGACGCCTCTCTCGCTGGAAGCACTCGACAGCCATTTGAAGTACTACACGCGGTATGTCACGCCCGACAAGCGGGAGTTCTTTCTGCATTTCTATGACAACCGGATTCTCGTGCGGCTTCGCAGTGTATGGACTGATGCACAGGCCAAGTCGTTCATCGCGCCATGTCACGAACTCTGGTATTGCGACCGGGACTTCGGCGAGAGCGTATGGCGCAATGACGAGGTTACGGTGCAAGCTCACACCGACGAAGTGCCTCAGATATCGGCTGACCAGCAGGCGCAACTGTACGCGCTCGGCCACGCGGACAAGCTCATGATGCAGTTGCGTGAGATGTACGGATCGCGACTCGACGCACCGGACGAGGCGGATTTCCACCGGCGCGTGAGCGCGCAACTCGAGCGCGCAAGCCGCTATCGCCTCAAAGACAAGGATGACTTTTTGAACTACGTGTCGAAAGGAATCATGCTTTCGCCTCGGTTCGATGAACATCCGGTGATTCAGGAGCGACTCCGACGGGCATTGAGTGGAGAGATATCGCATCGCGAAGCTTTGACCGGGTTTGACCGGAAAGTTATTCAAGAGGTGGTGAAGATGGACGAGTCCCACGCTTTGCAGAACGCGTGACGAATGTGTCGGATGACCAAAGGTAAAAATGATCCATTCAAAGTTATGCAAATACCGTGCGCTTCTCGTGCTCGCTGCGATCTCTCTCGCTGGGTGCGATGCATTCTCCTCCGAGCCGACCTACGGCGGGTTGAGTGTCGAGGGCTTTAACTACACGCCTTACAACCTCACGGAGTTCACCATTCGTGATAAATACGGAAATCGTGCGAGCGGTGGAGGTGATCTTCCGCCCAGCGCGGGTGAAGGCCGATTAAGTTGTTGCTATAAGTTGAAGGGAACAGATTTCACAGTGGAATGGGAAGTGTACGACGCCGACGATGCAATCAAGGCGCTGGATGCGCAGGAACAAATCGAGACCGTGCACAAGTTGACGAGAGTTCACGTGCCACCAACGAAAGTGTCCGGTGGATGAGGAACAAAAATCATCGGCTTGCATTTCTATCCAGATGATCATGTGGAGGTTGAGTTCCGGAGTGACTTAGGCGGGACAAGGGTTGACTATACGGCAGTAGACCATTGGTTTCAGACAAAGTATGGAAGGGCAGCAAACCCCGACAATTTGGATTGGGCTGCCGCATATCGTCGAACCGCACGGGTCGCCGCTCAAGGCTGGATGAAGTATCGCTTCACGGATGCGGCCGATCTGGAGCAGTACGTGCATTTCACACTGCTCGTCAATCCGAAGTTCGATGAGCATCCAGTGGTGCGGCGCATCTTGAAGGAAGCGAATGGAAAGTCTGGGGCTTTTGGTGGCGCGATGCAGAAGCTGCCTGCGTCTCTCCTGCGAGAGATCAAGTCCGATAAATTCGACCGTATGACGAGCGGAAAAGAGACTGGCTGAACGGGTTTCACGTCTTGCCGCGCGTGACGAACAGACGGCATTAAGAAACGGAAAAATGACTAATTCAAAGTTTCTCAAACACGGTGCGTTTGCCGTGCTGGCTGCGATGTGTATCGCGGGATGTGATGCATTCGATTCCGAGCCGACCTATGGCGGCTTGAGTGTGGAGGGTTTCAACTACACGTCTTACAACCTCACGAATTTTGTCATTCGTGACAAATACGGCAATCGGGCAAGCGGAGGTGGAGATCTCCCTCCCAGTGCTGGAGAAGGGAGTCTTAGCTGCTGCTATAAGCTGAAGGGCACCGACTTCACGGTTGATTGGGAGCTGTACGACATGGAGGAGTTCTCTAAAGATATCTATGCACCAGTAAAGAAGATACATAAAGTGACAACGGTGCATCTTCCTCCTGTAAGTCGATCAGACAGGACGGGCGCCGATGTTCTGGCAGTACATTTCTATCCGGACGATCACATCGAGTTTGAGTTCCGCAATGATTTGAGTGGTACGAGGATCGACTATACCGAGGTACATCATTGGTTCAAAACGAAATATGGACAGGCAGCAAACCCCGACGGCTTGGATTGGGCTGCTGCCTATCGTCGGACCGCGCGGGTCGCGGCTCAAGGCTGGACGAAATATCGCTTTACCGATCCGGTCGATCTTGAGCAATACGTCTACTACACGTTTTTGGTCAATCCGAAGTTCGACGAGCATCCGGCGGTACTGCGCATCTTGAAGGAAACAGACGGAAAGCCCGGGGCTTTTGGTGACGCAATGCAGAAGCTGCCGGACTCTCTTGTGCGAGAGATCAAGTCCGACAAATTTGACCATGTGAAAAGCGAAAAGAAGAATGGCTAACTCAAATCAACTTGATCCTGCTGATCGAACACCACATGAAGTACTGGACGCCGTCGGCGTAAATACAAGGGCTTACCCGTCCGACGGTTGCATTCCGTGTGGAGCGGTGGTTCATATTGGCCTATTTTTTGACGGGTTTGGGCGTCATCGCGACTACGACGACAACTCGACTTCGCGGTATTCAAACATCTGTCGTCTTTGGGAAGCACATCGGGACAACTTAGATGAACGTCGTAAGGAACAACCGAACCAATTCTGGTATCGCTTTTATTACTCGGGCCTCGGCACCAACCTCAACAAGGAAGCCAGGGACGGACAGATCGTATTAGCAATCAAGGGCAAGGTGTTGAGCGCAGCGAAAGAACAGGTCTCAAAGGCGGAGGCGGTTGCGGAGAAAGTAGCCGGTGTTGACCGGCTGCGATTCGACCCGAAGAGCGCCATCGCCGATGGATTCAAGAAAGGGCTGGAGGAACATTCTTATCGGCCAGTCGTCGACGCGTTCGACGGACTTGTCAAGCAAGCAAAGGCGACGCGCACTAACGCGGGGCGCGTCTTACGGTTCTTCAAGACGGGAACGGTGATCGATCGCGGCCGAACCGCCGCCCGCATCATCAAGAAAGACCTCAAGACGAGCGGCCGTCGCGTCCTTTTCGATCTCAAGAGCGATCCTTGGAAAATGGCCGGGGCTATTGCAGCCGAAGTTTTCAAGTGCTCTTTCGACTTCGTCCCTTTTCTGCGGGATAACTAGGTAGTCGCTCGTTTCATGGGGACGGGGGTGGAACCACGCCTGTCTGCGGCGAAGAGTCAGTTCGAGAAGGCGGTTGAGGACGCCCGATCGAAAATGCCCAAGGTTCAACGCATCAAGGTATCCGTGTTCGGTGCGGACCGCGGTTGCGTACTTGCGCGCGCTTTTCTGAACGACCTGAGTCAGACCTACAAGCACCCGAGCGAAGCGATCCTGGAGTACGGGATTCCGAAGGATCCAAACGGAGCAACCATTCCTATTGAACTAGTATTCGTCGGCTTGCTGGACGCGGTGTCATCGCTCGTGGAAGAGAATGCGCTGATCAGTATGGTGCCGTTGGTGAACGGGATCAAACAGAACTATGGAGATCAAACGCTTGCGATACCGCAGGCCGTTCAGCGCTGCGTCCACTTTGCCGCTGCGCACGAACTGCGTTTTTACCAGCGGCTGGATAGCCTTGAGAAGACACGCGGTGTTCAATACCTGTACCCCGGCACGAGCGAGGACATTATGGGTGGTGCGCCTCCCGGCGCGTTAGGTGCGCGCGCCGAACTTCAACGGGTGGTTTTGCGAGACATGCTGAACGAGGCGCTTTCACATGGTGTCGCTCTCGATATGATGGAAGACCTCTCGCGCTTCAAAGGGGACACATTCCAGCGATTCACCTTGGCCAACCCCATCTCCGATGGTCGAACAACATACAAAATCTGGGAGCTAATAAAGGCCTACCGTGAAATCGTGCCCTACGCTCCGCGCCTGAATTTTGTCGATCACATGCAAGTCTTCCTGCGCTGGATGGCGGTTCGATACATGTCGCCGGAATTCCGCGCCACGGTAACGAATCAGTTCGATGCTTTGGCTACCCAACACGAAGCTCTGTTGAAGGAACGTAAGGACGCAGAGGCGGCCTATCTGGCTTTGCGCAAGCAAACGCCCACACCTGATGCGGTTACTTTGGGCAAAGCACAGAATCGCATGGATGCGGCGGCTAGAGCCGAGATGGAATCGCTACGCAACGCAAGTGTCGAGAGGGCCAGACCGCTCCGTGGGCGTTTGGGAGCGCATCCAGGCCGAATCGGATGACATGATGCAGCGCGAATCGTACGTGGCGGGAATGACCGGTGCAGCGAAGCAAATCCGTGCCGGCACGTCAGCCGCGGAGCAGCCCTATGACGCCGACTCGGAATTGAGCGCTTCGCTTGTCGAGAGCTATATGGGCGCGATGATTACGCCCGAGCAGGAACTTCTGGTTCAGGCGTGGAAGATGGGGTTGAGTGGCAAGAATCCGCTTCCGCCGAAGGTCATGGCGTTATTCGACCTGCTCGTGCATGACACGATGCTCACGAGCTGGCACGATCATGTTCTGTCGCCCACGCTTTATTTCCAGACTCGCGGTGTTGATATGTTCGGCTCAACGGACTTCGATGCCGAAGAGAGGGAACGCGAGCGCGTAGAGAAGAATGCGGACCGCGCTTCGCGGATCAGCCGTGGGTTGAACCCAGCTCCGCGAATGCCTGCGCGCATCTGAATCAGTGCGGTGGTTGCACGCCCCTGGAGCAATGACCGCGTGCCAATTTTCTCGAGAAACAAGACATGTCAGGCATCATCCGAATGGGCGACCGTCACACGGGAGACGGCGCGGTCACGCAAGGTTCGTCCACCTGCGTATTCATGGGCCGCCCCGTCGCCCGCCTTCACGATCGCGTCACATGCCCCAAGCATGGCGACAATCGCATCGCGACGGCAACATCGGGCGCGTTCGACAATGGCGTTGAAGTCGCGCAGCACAACGATAGTTGTGAGTGCGGATGCCGGTTGATCTCTTCTCTGCCAAACAGCGGCAAGTGTTGAAATGGCGCTTGACTTGAACGAGCTGCCGCCTGAAGAACCCGAGTCAGACGAACCTCCTTCGAGGTTTGTCTGGACGGTTATCTTCTTCGTCTTGACCATCGCTGGCATTTTCGCGGTCCTGACGCTGTGGCCTGGCAACGAACCTGCTCAAACTTCGTGGTTCTGGATGTGCGTGGCACTCTACCCGGCGGGTATCGCCGCGTTCATCGTGTTGCGCCGATTCAGCATGTATGAAGGGCGGCGTCTGGATGTTCAAGCGTGGAATGCTGCATGCAAGCGCCACCGTGAGGAAGCGTTTGCCCGGGAAAGCATTCCCATGTTCGTGCTTGGCACGGCGATTCGCGTAACGGAGGACGAGACAGCGGAACTCATGGCGCACATCGAAACCAGGAAGTTGTCACTCACTGCGAACGCTTCGGATTTCACGCAGGATGCGTCCATCACGGCGCGCTGGCTCGAACCTGCGGAGGCATTGTTGGCGGCCGATGACGAGGAGCGCCATGATCTGCTCTTGCCATGGGTTTTCGATAGCCTTCTCGACGAACTGACGGAACGACTCGACGCGCTTCCGGACAAATTTCCGCTGCGCATTGTGCTCGACGTATCGGGTTATCTCGGTGAAGCGGATATCAAGACGGTCTGGACGGCCAGCTGGGCGCGACACGAATTGCGTCGAGCGGAAGCGACGGTCGCAAAAGTGCCGATCGATCTGACGACGATCGATCGATGGCTTGACGATTCGGTGGGACCGTTACACCGCTATGCGGTTCTGCTTGTTTCGGTTTCGCTTCAGGGCATGCTGGATGAGCGTCCCGCCGATGGGTCGGCTGAAGCGGGCGTCGGTCTGCTCCTGAGTTCTCAGGCGCTCGCCGAGCAGCATCAACTGATACCTGACGGAAAGGTGCATCGCCCCCTTAGTTCGACGAGTGGGAATCTGGATCACGCATTGACGTACGCATTGCGTTGGGCGAATGCGGATCCTGCGTCGCTGGATTCGGTGTGGATGACTGGATTGGACGGCGAGTCGGTCGGACCGCTGCACGCGTCCCTCAGTCACGTCGGCGTGCGAACGGAGGAGCAGGAGCCACTGAGGGAGGTTGATCTGGATCGCGCGGTCGGACGGGCAGGCCGATCGGCGGGGTGGCTCGCCGTCGCGTGCGGCGTGGATAGAGCGAATCGGTCGGGCGTGCCGCAGCTCATCGTCCACAAGTCGGGCGAATGCGCCTGTGTTGCCGTGGTGCAGACCAGCCACAATGAATCGAACAACAAAGAATCTTTGCATGACTCGGAAATTCAAGCTTGATTTAATCAGCACGCTGTTCCTCGTTATCTTGCCGGGGCTGCTGGTCTGGCTGCGGCCTCAGTGGATTGGCATTTCGGTAGACAGTCGTGGTCCGGTCATCGTTGCGCTGTGCGGTGTGTTTATCGTGTTGTGGCTTGCGCTCAATTACCACGAATCGTCGCGTGCGGCGACGGCTTATCGGGCTGTCAAAACTTGGGTGTTGAAGAACGGCGGGGCGCCGATGGACGCGTCGCGGACCATGCCGAAGTCTGGCGCGGCGGATATCTCAGAGATGAAGCAATGGCTGGTCGAGCGACACGGCCGGCGTTGGCGTAATCCTGAGTCGTGGGTTTTGCTCGTTGGAGATGAAGCTTTGGTCGGACGTTTGGCGCCGGATCTGATTGAATTCGGCTATGCGAGCGTGGGCGGAGCCATTCTTCTGTATGCGCGACAAACGAACGGCGATTTCGAATCTCAGCGTCTTTCTGACATTCGCCGGCTACGCAGTCGCCGTCCGGTGGACGCCGTGGTCACTGTCACGCGCGCCGATCCTTGCGGTCACGAACCGTTCGATGCACAGATGCTTTCCCGAACGCTCGCGCGATTGGCTCGCGGGTTGCGCTGGTCTGCACCTGTGTATGTTCTGAATGTGGAGGAAGTCGGTAAGAACGCTGTCGATTTGAACGAGGCGATCGGTTTTACGTGGTCCAGTCCCAATCCGAGCGGCGGCGATGTCCGCGCCTCGTTACAGCGTCTGACTTATAGCCTGGCAGATGTCGGTGTGGCTCGGGTATCACGGAATCCGAGAGACCGATCATTCGCGGTGCTTTCACAGCATATCTCGATGTTCCAAGGAGCGCTGGCCGACCTCGTGACGGGCGTGAGACGCTCGAGCTTTGTTCGCAGCAACGTGCATGGACTGTTCTTTTTACCGCTGCCTCAATCGGTAAGTGTGGAGGGATTTCCGCGTGAGGCCGCGCGCGAAGGCAGGGGCGTTCCCGAAACGCCGCGTCGTGCTGTATGGACCGCCATCGCCACGCACAGCCGCAAGGTCCATGGTCGCCGCGTCGGGTTCTCTTGGTCGGCCACGGCCGCCTGGTCGATCGTCGCCGCCACCGCAGTCTGGCTATCGGGATCGATAATTTCGGGCGCATCGAACCGCGCGTCCATGCACGAGGCCGCGTCCACCATAACCAAAGCTTTGTCCACGCAAGACCCGACGCAAGCGCTGCTCGCGCTCGACGCCCTCGACAAGCAACTCGACACGCTCGAATTCCATCGTAAGGAAGGCGCGCCGTTCTTCACGCGTTTCGGCCTGAACCACGACGCCGCACTTTTCGACGCCCTGTGGCCCGCGTATCAGCGCATTGCCTCGCGCGTGCTGATCGAGCCGATCAAGGCGAAGCTCGAAGCACGCCTCCAGCAACTCGCCTCGCTCTCCGACGCGGAAATCGCCAGTGGCGGCAACGCGCAGGTTCAGGCCGCCTACGATACGCTCAAGACCTACTTGATGCTCGCGCATCCCGAGCATGCCGACGCCGCATTCCTGAACACGCAGTTGGTGGCTACCGATGCACCGATGCGGCCGCAGAACGCGTCGGTGACCGCGGGCACATGGGATGACGTGCGTCAGCACGTGATCGCCTTCTACGCGAACCATCTGACGCGTGCAGGGGCGTCGACTTCGGCGCCTGCGATCGATCCCGATTCCGGGCTCGTGGCGGCCACTCGCCAGACCATCATCGGCGTGCGGGGATTGCAAAACTCCACCGATGCGATCTACCAGCAGATCATCGAGGAAACGAAGCCGAAGTACCCGCCCATCACACTCGCGACGCTATTGGGCGACCACCCGAGCCGAGGCCTCTTCAACACGACCGCCACCGTTCCCGGCGTGTTCACCCGCGCCGCGTGGGATGAGCGCATCCCGAAGGCGATCGATGAAGCAAGCGAGCAACGCACCGTCACCGGCGACTGGGTGTTATCCGACGCGAAGATCGACAACACCGCTCCCTCGACGCTCAAAGCCGAGCTGCGCCAACGCTACTTCGACGACTATGCGCGCGCCTGGGCGCAGTTTCTGAACAGCATCCGCTGGCAGAACGCGTCATCGCTGTCTGGCACGGTGGATCAACTGACGCTGTTGGGCGATCCGCAGCGCTCGCCGCTGGTTGCACTGATGAACGCGATCGTCTACCAGGCAAGCGCGGGCTCCGCGACGCAATCGCTTTCGGACAGTCTGATCGCGAAAGCGCAGCAATGGGCGGGCAAGGACGAGCGCGACCCATCGAAGCAAACGCAGCAGCCATTGGCGCCCTTGGCCAATGCCTTCGGTCCGATTCTGCGCCTGACCGGTGCTGATCTCGCAGCGCCCACGCCCGCGAACGGCAAGACCCCCGTGCAAACGATTGCCTTGGGCGAGCTGAGTCTGCCGCGCTATCTGGAGCGTGTGACTGCCATGCGCCTGAAGACGCAGCAGATGATGGCGAGCGCCGACCCCGACGCGATGTCGCGCGCGGCGGCTCAAGCGGTGCTGCAAGGCAAAACCTCCGACATCGCCGACAGTCGTGACTACGCGAGCCGTCTGGCGGCGAGTCTCGGCGAACAGTGGTCGGGTTTCGGGCGTCTCTTCGAAGCGCCGCTCGATCAAACGTGGCAGGTGGTTGTGCAACCGGCGTCATCGAGTCTGAACGAGATCTGGCGCACCTCGATTCTCGCCGACTGGAACCGCGCGTTCGGCGGCCGCTATCCGTTTGCGGATTCGAACAACGACGCCTCGCTGCCCGATATGGCGCGTTTCATGCGCATGGACAACGGCGTAATCGCGAAATTCGTCTCGACGCAGCTTGCGGGCGTGATCGAGCTTCAAGGCGATCATTGGGTGCCCGCGCAAGGTGCAAGCCAAGGAACGCTGACACTCGATCCCGCGTTCCTCACGGCGCTCAACAAGCTCACCCACGTCGCGACTGTGCTGTTTCCTTCGGGCGATGCGCGCGTGCGCTTCGAGTTGCAAGGCGTGGCGACGCCGGGCATCACGGACATGAAGCTGATCTCATCGGGCCAGCAACTGCACTACTTCAACCAGATGGAACAATGGGTGCCGTTCGAATGGCCGGCGCAGGCGCTGGATAACAACGCGCAGCTTCAGTGGGAGACTGAGGAAGGCGGCTTGCGTTCGACGATGTACTCGCAGGGTCGCTTCGCATTCATCCGGCTGCTCGAGCGCGCGAGAGTTTCGCAGCAGGATAATGCGCGCTATCTGCTGTCGTGGACGCCGGACCAGGGCGCGGGGTCCTCGCTCTCGGTGCAGTTGCGCGCCGAAGCGGGCGCGGGTCCGCTTGACGTGCTGGCGCTGCGTCACTTCACACTGCCCTCGCGCATCTTCGTGACGAAGACGCTCGCCGAGAAGGCAACCGGGCAGCCGCCGCCGCCCTTGCCACCTGGTGCGCTGGCTGCCGCGCAGAAGGTTGGCGTCCCGTTACCGGGGGCGAACTGATGCACGCGGCGCGTTAGTCCACGCCGATCTGGAACGCGCGAGTGCGTGGTCCGAAGCGCCCCATCGGCGAATACATCGAACTGTGCAACCGAAAGCGGCCCCCCACTCGAGCCTGGCGGATCAAACGCCGGACGAGGCAGACTTTGCGACGCTAACCGCGATTAAATCGGCAGCATGATCGCCCCGGACGTTCCACCTAAAAAACTCAGAAAACCCTCCGAACGAGCGAGGCCCCCTCTGGCCTCCGCTCAACAGGAAAGAGAAAGCCCCGCGCAAAGCGGGGCAACCATCCTCTCAAACCTCCAACTGCTCCAGCACCTTCCCCTTCGTCTCGATCCCCATGAAATGCACCGCCGCCGCCGCGACGACCGGCACGACCGCGAGCGCATAGAACGCGATGTCCATGTTCCCGCCCATCAGCGTCTTGCCGACGAGCGCCGGCGCGAAGATCGCCGCGATCTTGAGCCATGCGCCACCGAGACCACAACCGAAAGCGCGGATACTCGTCGGATATAACTCCGGCGTATAAACATAAGCGGTGATAAACCCGCAAGCCATGAAGCCGAGCGCGAGCGCGCAGAACGTCGCAACCACATACACAGACTGCGCGACGAACACGCCCGCGCATACCAGCGACACCGCGCACAACACGAACGACCAGTTGATGACCGGCTTGCGCCCGACCTTGTCGACGATCAGCGCGCACGTCAGCGAGCCGATCACGCCCAGCACCGACGCCGCCACCGCAAGATTCAGCGCAAGCTGCAGCGGCGCGTGATAAACCGTCTTGTAGATCGTCGGCAACCACGTCGAGAGACCGTACTGCAGCACGCCGCACGTCATCCAAAGCAGCGCGACGGCGATCGTGCGCTTCAGATACGCCGGCCCGATCAGATCGAGACGGCGCCGCTTCGGATGCCGATTCGCCATCGCTTCGAATTCGGCGAGATTGCCGAGCGGCGGCAACGGCTGCTTGACGGTCGCTTCGAATGCGGAAAGCGCATCGCCCGCTTCCTTCATGCGGCCGCGTTCACCGAGCCAGCGCGGCGATTCCGGCACCAGCGCGCGCAACATGAAGAACAGCACGAGCGGAATGCCGCCGATGAAATACATCGCTTCCCATCCGAATCGCGGCACGATCCACGCGCCGAGCGCATTCGATGCAAGCAGGCCGATCGGAAACACGATCTCATACAGCAGCACGAAGCGCCCGCGTCCATGCGCGCGCGTGATCTCGTTGATGTACGTCGCCGCCACCGGCAACTCGCCGCCGAGTCCGAGCCCCTGCACGATGCGCAACGCGACGAACACGGCGAACGAAGGCGCGAAGCCGCATGCAATGCTCGTCAGTCCGATGATCCCCGAGCTCCACGCGATCGAACGCACGCGCCCGAAGCGTTCCGCAAGCGAAGGAAACAGGAATGCGCCGATCAATTGTCCGATCGATCCCGACGCGATCAGAAAGCCGACCTGTCCCGGCGTAAGCCCCCAACGCTGGATGAGCAGCGGCAAGGTCGCCGCGATGACGATGACATCGAAGCCATCGAAGAACGTCGCCGCGCCGATCAGAATCCGCGCGCGCACTTGCATCGCATTGGCGGGCAGCCGTTCGATGCGCGCGATGATCGATCCCTTCGTGACCGCGTGAGCGGCCGCGCTCGCGTCCGCGACTGTCGTGGCCGTGCCGCCGTGCTCAACGGCCGTGTTGCTCATGCTCCTCATGCCTGCTCCCGTCAATGTGTTATGCGAGTGCCTTCGCCGTATCCGCGAGCGACGCGATATCGACCGCGCGTCCCTGGCTCATCCATTTCTTCGCGACCTTCAGATCGCGCGTCGCGTTGATCGCGATGACGCCGCGCAATACATCGCCTTCGAAGAAGAAGAGCGATGCACGACGCGCGTCCAGATCGCCGCGCACGACAGGCGTCGCGCCCGGCGGAATGTCGCCGAGAATCTGCAGGTTCACGTCGTACTGATCCGACCAGAACCACGGAATCTCCGCATACGGCGTGCGAACGCCGAGCACGGCGCGGGCCGTCGCGATCGCCTGGTTCTGCGCGTTCGCCCACGATTCGAGACGCACGCGGCGCTTCAGCCACGCATTCGGATGATTGGCGACATCGCCGCAAGCGAACACATGTGCATCGTGGGTCGCGCCGAATTCATCGACGACGATGCCGTCGTTCACTTCGATGCCCGCGCTTTCCGCGAGCGCCGTGTGCGGCGCGAGACCGATGCCCGCGACGGCAAAGCCGGCGTCGATGAACGTGCCATCGGCCATCGAAGCGCGCACGCCGCCTTCGCAGTCTTCGAGCGATACGACCGATGCATTCAAACGCACATCGACACCGCTATCGCGATGCAACTTCAGCAGAAAGTCCGACACGCTCGCGGGCACCGAACGTCCGCACAGACGCGGCGCACCTTCGATCACGGTCACATCGACGCCGAGCTTCTTCGCGGTCGCCGCGACTTCAAGGCCGATCCATCCGCCGCCGATCACGAGCAGGCGCTTCGCATGACTCTCGCGCAGACGCTTGCCGATATGCACCGCATCGTCGAGCGTGCGCAGATAGGCAAGATGCGAAGTCTTCACGAGCGATGCCGGCAGACGGCGCGCCGCACCGCCCGTTGCGATGACAAGCCGGTCGTACTGCACTTCGCGTCCGCTCGCGGTACGCACGATGCGCGCATCGCGATCGATCGACGTCGCGCGTTCCGGCTGCCACGCTTCGACGTTCAACGCGGCGAATGCATCGTGATCGACGAGACGCACGGTTTCGATATCCGCTTCGCCCGCGAGCACGGCCTTCGACAACGGCGGGCGCTCATAAGGAAGATGAATCTCGTCGGCGATCATCACGACGCGGCCATCGAAGCCTTCCTTGCGCAACGTCTTCACGATCCAGCCCGCCGCCTGTCCGCCGCCGATCACGACGACTGTCTGAAGATCAGCCATTTTTCCGCTCCGTCATGAACTTGCCTTCGGGCGCCTTCGCCTCTTTCTGGCGGCGCGTGTTGCCGTCGAGACCTCCATCGACGGCCCATTCCGCAAACACGGTCGGACCCGGCTCGAACTCGCGCGGCTGCCATTCGGGCGTGAGCACGTCTTCATCGGCGTAATACTCGATGAGACCGCCCGCCGGATTCTTGAAGTACCAGAAGTACGCCGACGAAACCGGATGACGTCCCGGTCCGAGTTGCGTGGTCCATCCGCAGCGGCTGATATGCAGGCCGCCGCCGAAGACTTCGTGGATGTCGCGCACCGTGAACGCGACGTGATTCAGGCCGCGTTTTCCATCGGGTAGTTGCAAGAGAAACAAATCGTGATGACCGCCGTGCGGCGCGCAACGCATGAACGCGCCGCGTCCCGGATAGCGATCCGATGTCTCGAAGCCGAGCAGCTCGTGATAGAACTTTTCCTGCTCCCCGACGCAGTTTGTGAAGAACACGACGTGTCCCACTTCGACGGGTTCCGCGCGCTCATAGACGGGGCTCGGCGTATCGATGCGCTGCGCGTTGCCCCACACGTTCGACAGTGAGCCCTTCACGTCGATGTCGCGCTTCTTCGTCACTTCCACACGAATCGCCATGCCGTTCGGATCGATGCAACCGACCGCATCGTCGGTTTCGATGTGACCGGGCTGGCCCGCGAAGCGTCCCCGCAATGCGTCGAGTTCGGCGCGCGTCGCGACGGACCACGTCACTTCGCGCAACGTCGGACCGCCTTCGAATGCGGGCGGCAGCGCGGGATCGTCGGCCAATGCAAGCAGCACTTCGCAGCCGTTGAGCGTTTCGAAACGCGCGCGCGCTTCATCGTGCGCGACTTCCTTCAATCCCCAGTCCGCGAAAAAGCGCCGGCAGGTGTCGAGATCGGTCACGCCGTAGGTGATGCGTTCAATGCCAAGGATCGTCATGGCAACTCCTTCAGTTCGCCCACGGCAGCGGGGCATCGTTCAAGCCCCAGTACAGGCTCTTTTGCTGCATGTATTCGCGCAGGCCGAGACGGCCTTTCTCGCGTCCCATGCCGCTGTCTTTCCATCCGCCGAAAGGCGTCGAAATCGAAAACTGCTTGTACGTGTTGATCCAGACCGTGCCCGCGCTCAACGCGCGCGCGAGGTTCCATGCGCGCTTGTAGTCGCGCGTCCAGATGCCGGCGGCGAGACCGAACACGCTGTCGTTCGCTTGTTGCAACAACGCGGCTTCGTCGTCGAAGGGCAGGGCGGCAAGCACCGGGCCGAAGATTTCTTCCTGACACATGCGCGCATCGTTCGCGAGACCTTCGATGATCGTCGGCAGATAGAAGAAGCCTTTCTCGCGGCCATCGCCCGTCGGACGTTCGCCGCCGCACAACAGCGTGCCGCCTTCTTCGAGACCGAGCGCGACATAGCGTTCGATGCTCTCGCGATGCTGCGATGTGATGAGCGGACCCATCTGCGTGATTTCGCGCGTGGGATCGCCGACGCGCAGCCTGCGTGCGCGATCGACGAGACGCGACATGAACTCGCCGTACACCTTGCGTTCGACGAAGAGCCGCGATCCCGCGATGCACGATTCGCCCGATGAACTGAAGATGCCGTACAGCACGCCGTTCACTGCGTGATCGAGATCGGCATCGGCATAGACGATGGTCGGCGACTTGCCGCCCAGTTCGAGCGATACCGGCATCAGCTTTTCCGCGGCAAGACGCGCAATACCGCGACCGACTTCGGTGCCGCCCGTGAACGCGACCTTCTTGACGAGCGGATGACGCACGAGCGCATCGCCGATGACCGAGCCCTTGCCGGGCAACACGCTCACGACGCCTTTCGGCACGCCCGCTTCCTCGCAGATGCGCGCGAGCGCAAGCGATGCCAGCGGCGTCACTTCAGCGGGCTTCAGCACGACCGCGTTGCCGGCCGCGAGCGCAGGCGCGAGCTTTTGCGCATCGGATGCGATCGGCGAATTCCACGGCGTGATTGCCGCGATGACGCCGAGCGGTTCGTGCACGCTCATCGTCAGATAATCGCCGCGTGAAGGCGTGAGTTCTTCTTCGAGCGTTTCGAGGCACGCTGCGAAGTAGCGGAACGTGTTGGCCGCGCTCGTGACCAGGGCGCGCGTTTCGCTGATCGGCTTGCCGTTGTCGCGGCGCTGCAATTGCGCGAGCGCTTCATGACGCGCTTCGATCAGATTCGCGATGCGATGCAGAACCGCAGCACGCTGATGCGGCTTCAGTCCGGCCCAATCGGCCTGCCTGTAAGCGCGATCCGCGATCTCGACGGCTTCGCGCGCGTCGTCGGCATCGGCGGTGCTGATCTCCGCGTTGACGGATTGATCGGCGGGATAGATGCTCGCGTACTGATTGCCGCGCCCTTTGCGCCACTCGCCGCCGATATAGATATCGCCGGACGCTACGAGCGAAGTGTCGGGATGATTCATCTTTCTGAAGCTCCTTAGATGACGCAACGCGCGGCGCGATTGCGCAACGCACGGATTGCGCTGAATGCAGTCAACGCCGATGTCTTCGGATTCGACGGCAACGGCTTGCCGCACATTTCCAGCGACATCTCGCCGAACGCGCCGCGTGCGACGATGCGATGCACGTTGCGCTCGACAGCCGGATCGGCGATGAGACGCACGCGTGTGCCATCGAGCCCGAGTCCCGCCAACGCGATGGTCGCCGCGACGTTCGCGTTCTTCGGATAGAGACGCGCCGCATCGCGTGCAGTGCCTTCGAAGATGACCTTTTCTTCAGTCAGCGACTTCAGATCGCAGAGCGTTTCAGCAGGCGTGCCGAGCCAGCCGAGCGGCGGCTTGCGGCCGGTGTACTGCACGTCGTCCAGGCCGCCTTCCTTCGCGGCGGCGAGCGCATCGACGCCGCCGATCGCACCCGAGAGCAGCGTGATCGTGGCCGCGCCTTCATTGGCGGCATTGGCGAGGGCATCGAGCAAGCCGGCTTCCGACAGCGCGCCGATCGATGCGACCGCGCAATCCGTGCCCGACTTCAGCAACGGCACGACATGATCGACGAGCGCCGCATGTCCCGCGCATTCGAGCGCGAATTCCGGATGACTGGCGAGCGCATCGACGTGCGACACGACATCGACGTTATCGCCGAGCACGGCGCGCACGTTGTCGCGATCGCGTTCCGGCACGATCACATGCGAGATGCGAACGAGCGGATCGTTGTCGAGCGCGCGATACACCGCCGAACCGATCGCGCCGAAGCCGATCATCGCGATGTCGATCGCTTGCCGTGCATGGAGGGGATCACGCATATTCCGGCTCCTTCGGCTCTTCCTTCTTGACGGGCGGCCCGGCGAACGCGGTCGCGAACGAGCCGACCGACAGCATGTCCACTTCGACCAGCACCGGGCCATCGATCGCGAGCCCTTCGCGCACGATGTCATCGGCCTGATCGAGCGACGTGATGCGGCGATGCGCAAGGCCGAGACTCGCGCAGAACTGCGCGAAATCCGGCTGATGCAGATCGACGAACATGCGGCGTCCGCCGTAGTTCGCGTCCTGAATGTTGCGGATCACGCCGTAGCATTGATCGTTCATCAGCACGATCATGACGTTGGCCTTTTCCTGCACGGCGGTTGCGAGCTCGCCGACATTGACCATCAGACCGCCATCGCCGACGAGCGCGACAGTCTTCTTCGCCGCGCCCGAAAGCGCGGCGCCGATCGCCATCTGCATGCCTTGCCCGATGCCGCCGCCGAGCGCATGCACGCCCGCGCGCGGATTGAAAATCTTCAGCAGGCGGTTGCCCCACGTGCTGTTGGAGATCGTCACGTCGCGGACCCAGTTGTAATCGCGGCCCACCGCGCGTTGCAGCGAATCGACGAGACGCTTGTACGGTCCAAGTCCCTTCGACACTTCCGCGACGGCCGTTTCGCGCGCTGCCGCGAGATCGCTCGCGAACGCGGCATCGATGCGGATGCGGCCTTCGAGCAGCGTCGCGAGTTCATCGAGCACGCGCGATGCATCGCCATGCACGAAGAGTTCGTTGCGATAGCCGCGGTTATCGGCGAGCGCATCGGCGTCGATGCGATAAAGCGGCTGCGGCAGCGCGAGCTTGTACTTCAGCGTTTCGTTGCCGCGCAGACGCGAGCCGACGACGACGAGCGCATCGCAGGTCTTGTAGAACGCTTCGACGGACGGATGCACGTTGAATGCGCCGAGCGTCGCCGGATGATCTTCCGGCAGCACGCCGCGACCTTGCACGCTTGTCACCACGCCGAAGCCGAGCTTCACGAGGCGCTCGACCGCGCCGCGCGCATGACGCGTGCCGCCGCCGAGCCATAGCAACGGACGCTTCGCGTTCGTGAGCGCATCGGCGAGTTGCTTCACGCGCAGACTGTCGTGCGTGAGCATGCCGACGTGCGGCGCGGCGAGATCGGCGGGCCATTCGATTTCAGCGGCCTGAATGTCGATGGGAATCTCGACGCTCACCGGGCCCGCAGGCGCAGTGAGCGCGACGCGCACGGCTTCGCGAATCGTCGGCAACGCGGTGTCCACGGTGCGTACGCGAAACGCCGCCTTGGAGATGGATTGCAGCATCGACAACTGATCGGGCGCTTCGTGGATATACGCGAGATCCTGATCGAGATACTCGGTTTCGATCTGCCCGGTGATATGCAGCAACGCCGTGCCCGCCGTCAGCGCTTCGACCATCGCGCCCGCTGCGTTGCCGGCAGCCGTGCCCGTCGACGTGAACGCGACGCCGAGTTCGCCGGATACGCGCGCGAGTCCGTCGGCCATGTTCAGGGCGCCCGCTTCGCCGCGCGCGCCGACATAGCGGATGTTGCCGCGACGCCCGATCGCATCGAGGATCGGCATATTGTGAATCGAGATCACGCCGAACGCCGTGCGGACGCCGCATTGTTCGAGGAACGCGGCGATCAGTTCGCCGACCGTGGTTTTTTCAGACATGACGAGCAAAGCCTCCGGAAACATCGATATGGCTGCCGGTCGTGTACGACGACAGCGTTGTTGCGAGATAGAAGAGCGCCTGCGCCGCTTCTTCGGGCAAGCCGAAGCGGGCGAGCGGAATGTTTTTCTTGCGCGCGAGCTCGCCGGTCCATTCTTCCCAGCTTTGGCGCGTGGGGTTATCGGCGTTCTCGTCCAAATAGTTCTGATAGCGACGCTTCCATTGCCCCGATTCGACGATGCCGATCAGAATCGAATTCACGCGGATGCGTTGCGGCGCGAGTTCCGTCGCAAGCGATTTCACGAGACTCAACACGCCCGCGCGCGCCGATGAAGTCGCGACCATATGCGGCTCCGGTTGCAGCGCGAGCAGCGAGTTCACGCAGACGATCGCGGGCGAAGGCGCATCTTTCAGCATCGGCAAGAAGGCGCGCGTCGGACGAATGATGCTGAAGTACTTCAGTTCCAGTTCGTCGCGCCAGGCGTCGTCGGTGGTATCGGCGAATGTGGAGACGCGGCCCTGACCCGCGTTATTCACGAGCATGTCGACGCGGCCGAAGCGTTGCATTACCTGCGATGCGAATGCGTTCACTTGCTCCGCGTCGAGCACGTCGCAACGCGCGGCGAACAGTTGCGCTTGCGGGAATTCATCGGCGAGCGTTGCCTGCGCGCCTTGCAGACGTTCGCTGTCGCGCCCGCAAATGGCCACCGATGCGCCCGCTTGCAAGAACAACTTCGCCGTCGCGAGACCGATGCCCGACGAACCGCCGGTGACGACAGCGACCTGGTCCGAGAGATCGATTCGAATCATTGCAACCCCAGAGATTTCATGTAGCGGTTCGACGCGGACGCACGCGCGCCCGGGCGATAGTTGAGACGCATCGAGAGCGCCTCGGCGGCTTCGCGAACCTTGTCGACGAGACCGCTGTCGAGCAACGCTGCGTCGATCTCGGGACGCGGAATCGTCGTCGTGATGACGGCGACGATGCGTCCCGTGTCGTTGCGAACGGGCGCGGTGACGACCGATATGCCGCGCTCGAACGACGACTGGCTTGTCGCGTAGCCGCATTCGGCGTCTTCCTTCACGCGCTCGAAGAGCTCTTCGACCGTTTCGGGCGTGGACGTCGTGAAGCGTTCGAGATGCGCTTCCGGATAGAGCGCGCGCAGTTCATCGAGCGAAAGATCGCCCATCAGAACGTGGCCGTGCGTCGTCGCATGGGCGGGAAGGCGCGTGCCGACGTTCACCTTCACCGAACTGAAGATAGGCGCGTGACTCTGCGCTTTCGCGACGAACACGACATCGCGCCCATCGCGAATGAGAATGTGGCTCGTGAGACCGGTCGCGTCGCGCAATGCTTCGATGATCGGCAGGCCGAGATCGGTGAGTTCGAGTGAGCTCAGATATTCGAAGCCGAGACGCAGCACGGCGACGCCCAGCCGATAGTTGCGGTCCTTGTCCGCGCGCTCCAGAAAGCCGAGCGATTCGAGCGTCTGCAACAGGCGGAAAACCGTCGTGCGCGGAATGCCGAGGCGTCGCGACAATTCGGGCGCGCCAAGCACCGGTTCGCGCGGCGAGAACTCGGTGAGGATCTTCAATCCGCGTTCGAGTCCCGGCACGATGTAAGTCGGTTCGCCCTTGTCGGCTTCTTCCGTGGCGAGGGATGTCATTGCGGTACTCCGTCTTTCGTGTGGCATTCGATGCTTTCGCAAAACGCATCGATCAATGCGGTGTATGCAGCGGGTGATTCGACGTAGCCTGCATGGCCCGCACGCGGCATCACTTGCAGATTGACCCGCGCGGCCTGCGCGATGCGCTCGCATGCGTCGGGCGGCGTGATCGCATCGTCCGCGCCGACGGCGACCGCGATGCGTCCGTGAAAGCGCGCGATATCCGCTGCGAGATCGGCGTTGGCAAGCAGATGCGTCGCTTGCGCATAGCCTGCGGGGACGATGCGCGCCATGTTCCAGCGGACCCATTCGCGCGCTTCATCGTCGGCGTAGTGCGAAAGCATGTTGGCGCTGCGCTCGCGTGCGAGTCCTTGCGGGCCGAGTTCGTTCAGCATCTTCAAACGTGCATCGCGTTTCGAATCGCGCACTTCCTTCGATGCAGCGCCATAACCCGCAGCCGGCGATATCAGCAGCAGGCCCGCGACGCGCTGTGGCGTATGCACGGCGAATGATCCCGCGATGATCGCGCCTAGCGAATGGCCGACGATCACGCATCGATCGATATCGAGCGCATCGAGCCACGCGCGCAACGCTTGCCCGTAATCGAGCGCAAGCGGCGAATCGTTACGTATGCAACTAGATTCGCCATACCCCGGCGCGTCCCATGCGATGACACGCCGCTTCGCACCGAGCGCGTCGAGCTGCCGGACCCACGACGCCGCGCCCGACCCGATCCCATGCAGCAGCACGACGGGCAGCGCGCGCCGATGCATCGCACCTGCCTCGCGATAACCCGTGATGCCGTGCGCGGTTTCGATATGCGTGTCGGGAAAGCACGCGAGCGTCTGGATGTTCATGCGAGCCTCAGCGCTTCAACTTCGCCAGCGGCGAATCCGGCGGATACGTCGGCGTGATGGGTTTCGGCGCGCCGAGCATCACGCACATCAGCGCGTCTTCCTCGCCGATGTTGATCTCCGTGCGATACACGCCCGGCGGCACGGAAATGAGATCGCGCTCGCCGAGCACGGCTTCCCACGTTTGTCCGTCCTTCTCGCAAACGACTTTCATCTTTCCGCGCAGCACGAAGAAAATCTCTTCTACGTCGATATGAATATGACTCGGCCCGATGTTGCCGGCGGGAATGACCATCGTCGAAAACGTGAAGCTGCCTGCGGGAATCGTGTTCATGTCCTTCGATACACCCGTGCCGCCCGTGCCGACATAACGCATCTGCGCGCGACGATACTTCGGGTCGTAGTCGGCCTGGAACTTGAGCGCGTCCCAGTCGTAACGGCGCGTTTCGAGGCGCGCGACGCGCGTGTCCATCCATTGTGCGAAGCTCGCTTCGGCGGGCTGATCCCACGACTTGCGTTCGATGTCTGCATCGGCCATTGCTTTCTCCAGGTTCCAATCAAATAGAGCGAATCAATTCATCACGAAGCCGCCGTTCACCGGCAGCAACTGGCCCGTTACGAAGCGCGCCGCATCCGAGAGCAGGAACAGCACGGGGCCGTTCACGTCGTCGGGGACTTGCGCGCGCGTCAATGCGCGGCCTTTGAGGTAATACTCGTGACGCTCGGCGGGCACATATGCGGTGGCTTCCACTTCGGTGAGGCCGGGCGCGATCGCGTTGACGGTCACGTTGTCCGCGCCGAACTCGCGGGCGAGCGAGCGCGTCATCGCGATCACCGCGCCCTTGCTCGCGACGTATGCGAGCAGCTTCGGCGCGCCCCACAGCGCCGTATCGGATGCGATGTTCACGATCGCGCCGCGTCCCGAATCCTTCAGATGCGGCAGGCACGCGACGCTCATCAGCCAAGTGCCGCGCACGTTCACGTTCATCACCGCATCCCATGTTTGCGGTGTGAGCTCGCTGGCGGACTTGCCGCCCGAGTTGGTGATCGCGGCGTTGTTGATGAGCGCATCGAGACCGCCCAACGCATTCGTGCCTTGTTCGACGAATTCGGCGATGCTTCGCGGTTCGTTCAGATCGAGCGGGAAGAAGTGCACGTCACGCAGTTCGCGCGCAAGTGCTTCGCCTTCTTCGCTAAGCACATCGCCGAACGCGACGTGCGCGCCTTGCCCGACGAGCGCGCGCACGAAGGCCGCGCCGAGTCCGCGAGCGCCGCCGGTCACGATCACGCGACGGCCGTCGAGCGCTTTCGACGCATCACGCATGAGCGTGCTCCGTGTTCTTCGGCAATGCTTCGAGCGCGGCGAGATGTTGCTGCGCGCGCTGCTTCAACATGCGACGCACGCGCGTCATGCCGACATCGTGCTGATAGAGGAATTCGTGATCGCGTGCGTTCGGCGCCAGGCTTTCGAGCACATAGCGGTCTTGTTCGAGCACGGCCCAGTGCAGTCCTTCGAGACGATTGCGATACAGGAAGCGCCACGCATCGCGCTGCCATCCGGAGACCTTGCGCGTGCGCCAGAAGTAGACCTGGCAGTTGTCGTTGTCGACGGGCGTAGCAAAACCGATGATCCCGAAGTTGCCGCCGGGCCCGAACTTCTTCTTGTACGGAATCGCGAGGCGCATCCACAGGCAGCCGGTTTCGCCGAGCTCCACCCAGTCGAAGTTCACGTCGCGCTGATTGACCTTCTCGAACATCAAGCCAGTTTCGGTCTTGCGCACGCGCATGTCGGCCTGCTTGTCGCCCTCGGCCATCGAATGCGATGTCGCGTGGAGATACGCGCCGTGCATCGGGTCCATCACGTTGTCGATCGCGTACTGGTAATTGCACTTCCAGTGCGACATGCACAGGAAGCTCGCGTATTCCTCGCCGACGAGTTCTTCGGGCAGCACGAGCGGCGCGGGTTCCTTGTTGGCGTCGTCGCCGAACCAGAGGAAGATCGCGCCCGCGCGTTCTTCGACGGGGTACGACTTCACGCACTTCTGGCCTTCGAGCGGGCACGCGGACACGGCGGGCACTTTCTGCACAGTGCCGCTGCCATCGACTTCGATGCCGTGATACCAGCACGCGACGCTGCCGCCGAGATTCCAGCCGAGCGACAGACGCGCACCGCGATGCGGACAGCGATCTTCGAGCGCATGCACTTTGCCTTCGTTGTCGCGCCAGAGCACGATCTGATCGCCGAGTCGCGTCAAGCCGATGGGCGCATTCGCCACTTGCCAGCTCGGCGCCACGGGATACCAGTAATTGCGCAAGCCGCGATCGAGATAGGCCTGAACGGGATCGGCGGCGGTTGTTTGCTGAGGGGACGTCATGGGAAGAAGCTCCTTCTTTATTCGGCGAGCGTGCGCAGTTCGGCGGCGAGGCGGTCGGCGGTCCATGCGGTGCCTTCCGGCGTGCGGAAACCGTCCTTGTTCAAGCCCGCGACCACCTGTTCCAGTTCCAGCGCGCCCGCTTCGAAGACGCGTTCGAGCGCATCGCCGAAGTCGTTTTCGTATTGCGTCGGCTCGGCCTTGCGCGTCTGCCAGATGAAGTTTTCAGTCTCGCCCGGCTTTTCGATCACGCCCTTGCCGGCGACGTTGTTCGGCTGCGGCGCGAGCCACGGCTTGAGATGCGGGTTGAAGTTCACGACTTTTTCCATGTCACGCCACCTTGATCTGAATTTCCTCGCCGGCGAGGCGCACTGAATACGTCTTCAGGTCGCGGCCGCCGGGCTCTTTCAGGCATTTGCCCGTGGGGATGTGAAACACCGCTTCGTGCAGCGGACATTCGACGGTGTCGCCATCGACGAAGCCTTGCGTCAGCAACGCATATGCGTGCGGGCAGACGTTCTCGAGCGCATATAGCGCGTCGCCCACTTTGTAGATTCCGATTTCCGCGCCGTCATCGAGCTTGAATTCGATTGGTGCGTCTTCCGACAGATCGCCGGCATGCCCGGCGCAGCGCCATTGTTCAGACATCTTTCACCCTTTCCTCTGGTTCGTCTGTGTTCCACTAAAGGAACAACAGTTCGTGTATGGTGATTATAGGAGTCGACTGGCTCGGAAAAAATATAAAAGTAGATATCTAGGTGAAAACACTTAAGTCGACGCGGTTTACAGCTCGCGGATGAAGTAAGAACGCCCGTTTGTCATTGATCCGTAAGCCCTTTTGCCCGGCAGATGCGCCGTGTCCGGGTCGTCTCAGGGTCTACCCGGCTTCATCACAAATTTATTTTTTTGGCGCGGGAAAGCTCACTATACTTTCCATAGGCAGGACGTTGATCCATATATGGAACGTAAACGAGTGGCGGGACGTCTTGCTGGGGAAGGGCCATAACTGCGATCAGCAGGAACAGGAAAGCGGGCGAGGCCCGCGCTCGAACCACACGATCAGGAGAACGAAGGGTGAAGCACATCATCGCAGCGGGGCTCATCGGGGCCGGGGTCGCGACCGGCGCGGCCGCGCAAAGCACGGTCACGCTCTATGGCAGTCTCGATGCCGGCATCGCGTATATCAACAACGTCGGCGGCCATCCGAAGTGGATGGAGGAGCAGGGCAACATGCAGCCAGATCGCTGGGGCTTTCGCGTGGTCGAGGATTTGGGGGGCGGGCTCAAGACCGTCGCGCAACTCGAGAACGGCTTCTACACGAACACGGGCAACTTCGCGAAGGCGGGCACGCTTTGGAATAGGCAGGCGTATCTCGGGCTCGAGCAGGAAAACGTCGGCACGCTGACGCTCGGTCATCAGACGCCGTTCAGCTTCGACATGCTCGGACCGCTATCGACCGCGTATCTCGCGGCGAGCTGGTACGCGTTTCATCCGGGCAACATCGATCAATTGGCGGATACGGGCGTGGTGCCCTACGACAACTCGGTGAAATTCCGCTCGGCGAACTTCTATGGCTTCTCTGCGGGCGCGATGATGGGCCTCGGCAACACGACGAACTTCTCGACGGGCCGCAACTACGGCTTCGGCATTACGTATGCGAACGGTCCGTTCAAGGCGGCGGCCACGTATTCGAACGAGCACAATCGCACGCCCGCGATCGCGACGACCGGTCTGACGACGTTTCAGGGTCAGCCGGCGGCGACTTACATGGCGGACAAGCAGGAGGAGATGGGCGCGGGTGCGTCGTATGAGATCGGCAAGTTCGTCGTGCATGCGCTTTATACGCGCGTGAAGCTGCAATCGAACGGGCAGTCCGATACGTTTCAGTCATACGATGCGGGGTTGACCTTTAAACCGGTCGCGTGGAACTGGATCGCGGGCGGCGCGGCGACGACGACGTTCGCGGGCGGACGATGGACGCAGTTCGAAATCGGCGATATCTATATGTTGTCGAAGTCGACGCAGCTTTATGTCAATGCGCTTTATGAGCATGCTACTGGGGGGGTGAAGGCGGCTTTCTTTACCGCTGGGGTGTCGAGTACGGCGAATCAAGTCATCGTGCTGGCGGGGATTCATCACTCGTTTTGATTTTTTGGTTTTGGTTTTGGTTTTCGCCGGATCCCGTATTCGCGTCGGTCTATTGGCGCTGCCCCTGTGCGGGGCGGCGCCTACTTTCTTTGCAAAATTAACCATTACCACGGAAATGGTACGGTCCGTCAGATTCTGGATTGGGCGGCGATGCGCGGCTCGCGCAGCGGCCCGAACCCGGCACGCTTCGACGGGCCATCGAGCATCTCCTCGCGAACCGATGAAGGCGAAGCCGACCCGCTCAACCTTGCTTTCCATCACAGAGTGCGAAGTTGCGGGTTGTGTCGCGTGTGCGCCAGCGGCAGCATGCACCGTTCAAGCGATCGTTGTTGACGGTAACGCCATTCTGAACGTCAACAGCTCGGGCGCGAGCGACGAGCGCGCGGTCACGGTTGGCGCTTCCTCGACGACCGCAACTGTGACCATCAGCAAGCTATCGATTAAGGGGAACGTGCGGACCTACCCAGGCGACACGCAATATCCGATTGGGCTTATCAATCTTCAAGCGGGGGCCGTGGCACTCGCTGATGTCGCGGGCAACGATTTCAGTGTGCCCGCTATGCCGTTTGGAATTGCGCTATCGACAGTACGACAGCGGTAGCGCCATTTCAGTCCTTCGACAGCGGGAACCTGCTGCCCGGGCAGCGCGTATTGCGAGGCACGGCTCCGCCGACCTCCGGAACGTGGGTCATCGGTGACACCATGACCAATAGCAACCCGGCCGGAACAGCCGTCGCCGGGTGGACCTGCACCGCAGCAGGCACGCCGGGAACGTGGAAGGCTTTCGGAGCGCTCTCGTAAAGCGTCGCTCTGCTATGTCCATCCGCTACGCCGCAGCGCTGCTAGCCGCGCTCTTTTTCCACGGCTGCACGCTCGTCTACATCGAAGGCGATCACAACGCCGTGAGCGATACCGGCGGACACGGCGGTGTGCGGCTACCTGAGCATGAAAGCGGCGGCGCGGCCTCGATCAATCGGCTCATCCACCCGCAGCAACGCTAACCCCAAGGACACAAAGCAATGAAGGTGCATATCGAGAACCAGGGCAGTTTCAGATATTCGGGTCATCGTGGACGGTGACACGCTGAACGATTCGACGCTCACGCCGGGAGAGGCGGAAGTCTACGCGACGGAACCTGAAGGCGTCGTTGAACTGCGCGAGTTGGACGGCGGCGAGGCGCAAGACGAAGCGAGCGAGGACGTCGAGCGCGCATAAGTAGGGGCCCGCGCGAGGCGGGCCTTTGGGGTGCTCGTCGCGAAGGTCGAGCCGCGCATCAACGCTCGACCATTTCCCTTACCCCACCGAGCCGTGATCCTCGTAAGCGATCAGACGGCTGCCACACGCGGTCAAATGTCCGTCGAGTGCGACGCCATTGCCGTTCGTGTCGGTCAACCTGTCCGAGCATTGAATGATCGGGTTCGTGCCGTGTTCGGGACACGTCACCAAGTCACCCATGCGGGCCATTCCGCGCCCCTTGATGTCCATCGTATCGGAACCTGTAATGATGCGCCCGCCGTGCGTGGTCGCATCGCCTACGCATGCAATTGAGGTCATGCCTTTCCTTAGGTTTGCTCGACCGCGCAATACACCGATGTGCGTGGGCTATCTGTGTTGCGTGGTGCGCTGAGGAATACTCGGAACGTCCCGATTTTCTCGTCGAGGCCTTGATCAGGATAGCCATTGTTGTACTTGATCGAACGCACATAGGCCGTGACGTTTGCTTGCGATACTTCATGAAACCGACTGGCAAAGGGTCCAGCTTGCTTGTACTGAACTAATTGCTGATCCAGACTTGTCTTTACCTTACCAATACTGCCGGCGAGATCGACAACTAAACTAGAGCCAGCAGGATAAGCGTCCTGCAGCAGCACAACCGACTTGACGGGAAATCCCCAAAGTGTCATTCCCGGTTTCACAGCAAAGACGACCTCTTCGCCGTCAGCGATAGCCTTACCTTGTCCAACGATAGCACCTTCTTTCTGCAATCTAACGAGATCGGCATGGCCATTAGGCTTGTAAAACTTGTCCGGAGCGCTTGCTGTGCATAGTTCGTTGTCCGCTAGCCAGTCCAGTTCTTTTGCGTGAATAGCGACGCTGATAAAAGGCATCAACACCAAAGAACTGCGAAAAATGATTTTTTTCAACATATTTGACAAATGGAATTACTGACAAAAATCACGAAGGGAGAATGCTACCAGTCTGAGCGGATCAGCGCATGAAAATCAATGTTAAACGAATGGCTGATTACTACCGCCGAGTAAAAACACGAAGCGGCCGCGTATGCGGCCCCTTCGTTCGTCTGGTCAGCCAATGCCGGCAATGGAATCGCGTTCCGCTCTAGTGTCTGCATTGCCTTGTCCAAGAACCTCAACGGCAAGTCAGTTTGGGCATCGTAGAGGTCAACAATTCCAACCTCTATCACGCTATCAACTAGACGAGCGAGTTCGCTCAAGTCGCCGCTAGACGGCACTGAATTAGGACTTTCTGGAATTGGATCTCCTCGTCCGTTTATTGCAGTTACTTCGGCACATTGAGTATCGAACTCGTTCGGCGGAATATCTTTCAACGCATCCTGCACTTCAGGGTTTGTCACACCGCCTTGATTTTCGTCCAACTACGATACGACCGTCCTTGGAAACAATCACGGCGACCGCATTTGGTCGTTGAGATGCCGGCAAACTTTGGGCCTTATTGGGCAGCCTTCCTGCAAGTGTGCCACTCAACCCCAACGGATCAAGCCACTGAACGGGCGAAGGTGCATAAGCGTACAGGTTGGTTCCACCCGCGAGTCCGATCGGGTCTTGCGTGATGAACCGCCCGCTGGCCGATTCATAGTATCGATGCCGGTTGTACGCCAATCTTAAAGCACGTCCACACGTCACGGAACGATTCGTGACCATTCAAGAGTCGCGGCGCGAGGACCGCTCGACCAAACCGTACTGGCAACGACCCGAGCCGCCGTGTTCCCTGGCTCAAACTCGCCGGACGGTGGATTGAGCAGGCAGGATTTCAGGCAGGGCAGCGCGTAAAGGTCAACGTTGAACACGGACGGCTGATCATTACCCCGAGTAGACGAACAAAGGGCCGCGTATGCGACCCTTTGCAGTCCACAACAAGACTCGAGGGGGACAGCGTTATGGTTCCGCATGACAGAGTCGATACAATTCGCTTCGTAAATCATCAAGCTCGTTGTTTTCGCGAATCAGAGGCTGCCCATTTCTGTATAAAACCACATCATTCAGCGATCCCGTTCCGCCATATATCGAGACGATTCTCATTCGCACACCGCTAGGATCAACAGGCAAGTCCAGTACACAACTATCAAGCGCATCGGCCCAGTCTCTCAGTCCGCCGATGCGTGCAAGTCGCGCATCTTAGAAAGCACTGCCTCAATTTGTCGAATATCCATCATTTGAGAACGCATGAATGCGTGACCTCGACTCCCTCGATAGTCCACGGTTTTGGCACAACCACCTACTGCGTACCGCCTACGTAAAAACCACCTTGCGAACCAACCTCTCCAACATACACTTGAGTTCCCGCAGGAATCTTGACCCCGAATGACGTATCAATCGGCGATGTTCCCCCACCAGGCCACGTAGGCAACACCGCTTTGTCTATCCGAGTTTGCAACACGCCAGTAGGTGCCTCTTGGCTAAAGAATTGCCCCAACGGTCGCTCCGCCGTTCCTGCTCGATACAGCACGGTGTCTTTGGGCAAAGTGACGGTTTTGTATCGCCCTCCTGCAAACGTCGCGGCTAGATCATCGGGCAAAGGACCCGGCTTCACTGCCGAATAACTCCCGGTCGCTTTGCCGAGTCTCTTTGTGCTCAATGCACAGTGCTTCGCAAGCCCAAGCGGATCAATCCACTCAATCGGATTGGGCGCATATTGATAGACTTTCAGCCCCCCGCCAACCCAATCGGATCCGAGCACGCCGCGCACGAGCTGTTGTTCTTGCTCGGCCCTCACGCCGGCGTTTGCAAAATTACCCGCCTGCCTTCAGCGTCTGCGCGAAAGGCTCAAGTCTATGCGCAACGAAAAACGACCCGGACGCACATGCGACCGGGTCGTCAAATCCCGCCCTAAACGGTACACCGTTCGCTATCTAAGAAAAGACCTTAACTGAACGGCATTACCGCAGAAGCGGCCCTTTGTTCATCTCACACCCCACCTCTTCACATCTATCAGGCGATTGCCTGAAACCTCAAAGAAATCAAAGCTGATAGCAGCAGACATATCAGCCCATATAAACACAATGTCATTCAGTATTTTGTTGCCAAATTCAAAGTCGACATTGAGACTTTCCGTACTTTTGACCCGTAATATCCCGCAGTACCTCCAGTCTTCATCTATGAGGACATACATGTCTCTATGATGATCTTTCATGGCTGAGAGTTCGACGTGAAGTCCGCTCCCGGATATCCGCTCAGTCTTCTGGTGTAGTTGAGTGGACGCCGCTTTGAAGCGATCCAATACAGCATCCGTTTCCTCCAAAGGAATTATCTCTGATCGATCTCCAGTTGGGAACAAAGACGCTATCTTGCCAAGGTACTCATTGAGCAACTTTTTCCCGTTAGCCTTTCTGTAAAGGAGCTCTTTCTTGTATTGGTTCACACCTCGCTCATTCATTGGCAGCTCCCGTAATAAGCCTTTCCTTTCGGATTGGCTATTTTAGGTCGATCATAATCAGTCATCCGCGTTTCGCCGCTAATCGGATCAACCTTTACTTTGCCTGCTTCCCAATGAGGATCTTCCTTATGGCTCACGTCCATCGTTTGTTGTTGGACCGTTGCCTCTATTGTTCCGCCACCGGCCTGTGGCACGTTGTACCGGTATTCATATCCTGAAGCATTGCGCGACTGACTAATCGGCTGCTGGCTCGTTGGGATACCGGCTTGCCGCATCGCTTCGCGGCGTGCTGCTCTAGATGTGAGGCAACATGGAGTCAGCCCAAGCGGATCCATCCACTGAATCGGGTTCGGCGCGTATTGATACAGGTTGACGCCACCCGCAAGGCCGATCGGGTCTTGCGTAATATAGCGGCCCGAACTCGAATCATAGTACCGATGCCGATTGTACGTCAGTCCCGTCTCGTCGTCCGCATACTGGCCTTGGAACCGAATCGCGTTATCCGCTTCGGCCGCATCTGTCTTGCCATAGGGCGTTGGTTTCCATCCACCCCACGCCCTATACCGCGCCAGCCACACAACCTTACCCGACTCGTCCAGCAACTCCTGCGGCGTGCCAAGGTGGTCATTCTGATAGAACAGCGTCGCATGACGGCTCT
>NZ_JARUXK010000003.1:0-152446 GCF_031451435.1 Caballeronia sp. LZ008
CCGCCTTGATGAGCGACTGGCGCGCCGGATTCTGGCCCGAACCGGCCGCGAGCACTTGGCCCAGGATCACTTCGCTCACCTGATCCGGCTTCACGCCCGCGCGCTCCAGCACGGCCTTGATGACCGTCGCGCCCAGTTCCGGCGCCGCGATTTTCGCGAGCGAGCCGCCGAATTTGCCTACCGCCGTACGCGCGGCCGATACGATCACTACGTCAGTCATTTTCTATCCTCGTGAAACTGCGAAAGCGTCAACGGACTTCCGTTTGCGAAGCGATGCACGCGATACGGAAACGCATCCATTACGAATGGATTCGGTGAGTTCGATTCGAACCCGGGCGATTGATGCGCAGCGTCGATTGCGGAGCGATGTCCGACCGTCCGATGCTTGAGCGAGCGACTTTCAAAGGGCGTCGCGCCGACTGCGGGATGACCTCGCCTGAAGGACGCGGTCTCTTCCGCATAGAAAATCCCGAACGGGATGCGGCAAACGTGCAGCCAATTGCGTGGTCCATTTATATGGGCCTTTAATAAAATCTCTCAGGTTCAGCACCGCCCTTCTCTTTCGCCTTGCCGCGCAAATCGCGCAGACGCAATTCCACCGCGCGAATTTCGCGCAGTCGTGCAGCAAGGTTTATCGGAAGTTATTCGGTCGTGCGTGCTTGTGCGACGCACCAAATTAGTAACAATTCTAAACGCAAAACATGCGTAAAAAATTTCATATTAGTAGGTAAAAACCCTAGATCGCGGAAAAACCGCTTATCTTTCATGTAAGAAATTCGCGAATTACTCGAACGCACGTTCAATAATCATCCTATATTACGGTGAAAATTGCGCGGTTGTATGATCACTTTGCGCGAATTCAGGTAATTAGGTAATACCTAAGCCCGGCATTTGAAGCATGCGCTACATTGAAAAGGTTTGCGCCGTCTTTAACGTTATATTCGAATTAACTACTGGGTATAACCATTCGATCTTTAATCGACGTGGTTATTCGGACACATATGACGCCATGATGAAAGTGCGAGCCATTAATCGATTGCCAATTGCTGCGGCAGTTTGACATCCGTCAACAAAAAGTAATTGTGTCGGACGGCAGCAAAAGCCGCCCGACATTCGGCCAAACCTTCACAGCGCCAGAACGAGCCTTTTGCCCTTCGCGCGTGAACAGCACGTCATCATGCGATTGTTCGACTGGCGTTCGCCTCGGGTCAGCACCACGTCGCGGTGATCGATCTCGCCTTCCAGCACGCGCACCTCGCACGATCCGCACAGCCCTTCTTCGCAGTCGCTCTGAACATCGACGTTCGCGCGTCTGAGCGTCCTGAGCAGTGTCTGATCGGCCGGGACGGTCAGGACGAGGCCGGAATCCTTCAGTTCGACTTCGAACGCGCGTTCCTTTTCGGGATCGAGCGTGCCGATCTTCGATTCGAAATGCTCGATTCGAAGCGCGTCTTCGGGCCACGACGCGCTCGCGTCGGCGAGCGCGTCGAGCATCCGCGCCGGGCCGCACGCATAAACGCGCGTGCCCTCCTCCACGGCGAGCGCGGCGAAGTCGTTGCGCACACCCTCTTCCGAGACGTACGCGCGCAGACGCTCGCCGTGCAGCGCGCGCATTTCATCGAGAAGGGCCATGGACGCGCGCGAGCGTCCGCTGTAGTGCACTTCGTAGTCGATGCCGAGCGAACGCGCGCGACGCGCCATCGCGCTGATCGGCGTAATGCCGATGCCGCCCGCGATCAGCACGAGCTTCTTCGCGGTCTCGTCGAGACGAAAGTGATTGCGCGGGCCGCGAATGCGCCAGTGCGCGCCCGGCTTCACGTTCTCGTGCACCCACGCCGAACCGCCACGGCTCTCGCTCTCGCGCAGCACGGCGATTTCGAACGCGCGGGCGTCGGCGGGATCGCCGCACAGCGAATACTGGCGCGAGATGCCGGTCTCGCCGCACACGACATCGATATGCGAGCCCGCCGTCCAGCGCGGCAGATCGCGTCCGTTCGCCGACACGAGCCGCACGCGCACGATGCGATCCGCGCAGGTCTCGACCGAATCGACGATCACCGCGCGGCTCACCGCATGCAACGACGGCTCGCCGATCCGCACGACCGCGCGCGGCTCGCGCACCGATGAATCGGCGCGCTCGGGATTCATCGCCGGATCCCATTCCACATATAGATGCTCCGGCCCGCGAAACGACGTGTTCGGCACATACGTGAAGCGTTGTTCGGCGAGGCGCATGTGCGGCAGACGGCGCGTGAGCTCGTCCAGAAAAACCTGCATCTCCATGCGCGCGAGATTCTTGCCCATGCACTGATGCGCGCCATAGCCGAACGTCAGCTGATCGCTGGCGTTTTCGCGGCGGATGTCGAAAAGATCGGCATCGGCGAACTGATGTTGATCGTGATTCGCCGACGACGTCACGATCAACAGCTTCGATCCCGCCGCGATCTCGATGCCGCCGATCGTCACGTCCTTCGTCGCTAGCCGTCGCCATGCAGCGACCGAGCCGTTATGCCGCAAGCACTCTTCGACTGCGTTGGGAATCAGGCTCGGGTCGTCGCAGATGTCGCGCCAGGCGTCGGGGTGTTGCAGCAGCAGTTTCATCGCGTTCGCGGTCGCGTTGGCCGTCGTCTCGTGCGCGGCGACGATGCCCGCCATCATCATCGAATGCAGATAAGAGTCGGTGACGACTTCGGGCAGCTCCTTCTGCTTGCGGATGCCGTATTGCATCCAGCCGGGGCCGGACGGATCTTCGCGCATCTTGTCGAGCACTTTGCCCGCGTATTGCCAGAACTTGCCGACCGCGTGCGCGACTTCGACCTGTTCCTCGGGCTTCGGCCGTCCCCATGTGTTGACCGTGTGCGCAATCGAATAGCGGCGCAGCGTGTCCATGTCTTCTTCGGGCACGCCAAGAAAATGCAGCGCGACGGTGAGCGGCACTTCCCACAACATCTGATCGACGAGATCGGCGCGGCCATCGTCGATGAAGCGATCGACGTACTCGCGCGCGAGCGCACGCACCATCGGCTCGTGATGCGCGAGCGCTTCGGGCGTGAACGGATCCATCAGCGCGCGGCGGCGCGGCATGTGCGCGGGCTCGTCCTCGTTGACGAGCGTGCGGTTCAGCGCGAATCCGTAGGACGCGAGCACCGCGTTCGCTTCCGAGCCGGTCGGCGTGATTTTCTCGAGCGCGATCGACGGACTGAACGTGATGTTGTCGCGGAAAATCGCCTTGATGTCGTCGTAGCGCGTGACGACCCAATAGCCGAGCTTCGGGCTGTAGAACACCGGTTCCTGTTCGCGCGCCCATCGCACGTATTCGGGCGGGTCTTGCTGATAGCCGTCGCCGAACGGATCGAACTCGGCCGCGCCCGCGCTGATCGGGCAGCCGTTCGGTGCTTTGACGTGGAATGGGCAATGCGGCGCAGCGGTCATGCTCGTCTCCTGTTTTTTTCGCGTGACCACAGTATGCAACGCGTCACCACTTCCAGCGCACGCCCAATCCTCCGCCGATGGAATCGCGATGCGAACCGCCGATGTTCGTCGAATACACGAGGTTCGCGAAGAGACTGCCGCGCGCGCTCACTTTCGCGACGATGCCCGCGCCGAATTGCGCGGTCGTCGCGGAGACGTTCGTCGGAATGACGGTCGTGCCCGCGAACGTCGTGGTGTCCGTCGCGCCGAAGTAGCGCCACAGGTTCGCGGTCACATACGGCTCGAAGGTCGTGCGGGCCGCATCGAAATGACCGTAGAGGCGCACGCCGAGCCGGCCGACGAAGCCGCTCGCTTGGTCGAAGGACACGGACGAAATGCCGTCGTCGATGTCGTGGAGATTCGCGTGTTGCCAGATGAGTTGCGCTTGCGGTTCGATCGCGAGGCGGGCGGATAGCGGAATCGGCAGACCCGCTTCGACCGATGCGGCGAACGCGCTGCCGTGCGTCGTCGCGCCGACGCCGCGGTTCGATTGCGGATCGGCGGTGAGCGAACTGCCGAGCAGCACGGCGTCGGTGTACCAGCCGCCCGGGCCGATGTGCGTCCAGTACAGCCCCGCGCTGTACGCGTTGATCGACAGGTGGCCGACGCTCGAGTTCGGAAAGCCGAGTGCAAAACCGTCGACGTCGCCGCTCGCGCGCGCGAAGCCGAGGAAGAAGCCGTAGTGATTTCGATGACCGGCCGGCGTCGCATCGGCATGGATATCGTGGCCGACCTGCAGGCCGCCGATGCCGCCGCTGAATTCGGGATCGGCCGCGCCGCTGTTGTGCTGGGTCGCGTGGCCGCCCCAAACGCGCGACCACGCGGCGGGCAGCGCGCCGGTTTCCGTCAGCAGCGACTGCTCGCCCTGACGTTCGTGGAATGTGCCGATCTGCTGGATCGCGAGTTCGCGGACGATCGGCGACAGCTCTGCGTAGACGGGCACTTCCATCCGATAGAGCGGGATCGGCGCCGCGCCGGGCGGCGGTGGCGGCGGCAGCGGTGGTGTACCCGCGGCGGCGGTTGGTATGGGTTCGGGCGTTGGGGCTGGCGTTGGCGTCGGTGTTGGACTTGGCGTGGGCGTGGGCGTCGGAGCCGGCGTCAGTGTTGGTGGGGACGGCGGCGTCGGCGTCGGCGTCGGCGTTGGCGTTGGCGTTGGCGTTGGCGTTGGCGTCGGCGTTGGCGTTGGCGTTGGCGTTGGCGTTGGCGTTGGCGTTGGCGTTGGCGTTGGCGTTGGCGTTGGTGTTGGCGTTGGTGTTGGCGTTGGTGTTGGCGTTGGCGTTGGTGTTGGCGTTGGCGTTGGTGTTGGTGTTGGCGTTGGCGTTGGCGTTGGTGTTGGTGTTGGCGTCGGCGATGGCGTTGGCGTAGGCACCGGCGTCGGCGTCGGCATAGGCACAGGCACAGGCACAGGCACAGGCACAGCAGGCGCGGGCGGCACGCTCGAACGCAGATACCAGTTGTCCGCCGTTCCGTCACTCACACCGCCCTTGAACAGGAAATACCTGTAAGCGCCCACCTCCAGCGGATGTGCGAGCGAAAACGCCCCCGCCGACGTCGTCGCCCCGTTCGTCGCCTGCACGACCAGAATGCCGTCGTTCACCGTCAGGCCGCCGATGCCGCCGACATTCGTCACGCCGATCGACGTCGTTCCCGCACCCGCGCCTTGTGCGATCACGAGCCGGTCGCTCGGCGCGCCGTCCGCGCCGAGCACGCTCTGCACGAGAAGCCGTCCGTCGTTGCCGGTGTAGTTGCCGTTCACCACGAACGCATCGCTCGTGCTCGAACCGCCGTTCGTCAGATCGATCGTGCCCGCGTTGTTCAGCGCGACAAGTCGCCCCGCGATCGCCGGCTGTACCGACGTGCGTCCGATGCCGCCCGCGAAAATCGTGCTCGTCGCGTCGAGATTGAGCGCGCCGGTTCCGGTCGCGGCATCGCCGAGCGTCAGACCTTTCGCGTCGAATGTGAGTTGCGTATTGTTCGACGCGTTCACCGTCTCCCAATTCGAAAAGCGCGCGAGGCCGCTTGCCTGCACGTTGTCGAACGTGAGCGAATCGGTGCCCGCACCGCCATCGAAGCTCGTGGTCGCGGCGAGCGTCGCGTCGTTCAGATTGCGGATCACCGCCGAATCGTTGCCCGCTCCGAGCGACACCGGCCCGGCGATCGTGCCGCCGCTCCAGATCAGCGTATCGACGCCGAAAGTCGTCGTCACTCCTTGCCCGATCGAGCCGCCCGCGATCGCCAGCGAGTTCGTGCCGCTGCCGAGATCGACGCGTCCGCCGATCGTCCCGCCCGACAGCGTGAACGTGTCGTCGTTCTGCGCGGCGGTCACGTTGCCGTCGACCTGTCCGCCCGACATGTCGAACACGTTGTTTCCGACATTCAAATCCACCGTTGCGAGGCGCCCGCCAGTGATCTTCACGACGTCGCCGTTCGCGAGCGTGCCAAGCACGCGCCCGCCCGATATCGAGAACGTGTCGCGCCCGTCGCCCTGATCGATGGAATCGATCTGTCCGCCTGTCATCGTGGCGGTGTCGGCGCCGTCGCCCTGGCGAATCTGTCCGGTGACGACGCCGCCGTTCATGTCGAAAGTATCGTTACCGGTATCGGTGCGTACGGCGACGCCCGCGCCCCCCGCAATGGTCCCGCTATTGATGATCGACACGTTGATCTTGCCGGTCGCGGCAATCGCCTCCGCGCTCGTGCCGCGAATCGCGCCGCTGTTGCCGATCGTTTCTGCGCCATTGGCAATCGTCACGCCGGTCGCGCCCTGAATCGTGCCGGCGTTGTCGATCGCGCCACCCCGATTCGCGACGATGCCGCCCGCCTGCTGGCTGACGATGCTCGCGCCCGCCGCATTCGTGACGGACGCCGCATTCGCGAGCGACACGCCCGCCCCGCCCGCGCCACGCGCGACGATCGATCCTGTGTTGGTGATCGCGCCGGGCGTCGCATCCTGCGAAACGATGCCGGACGCGTTGTTGCCCGACACGTCGATGGTGCCGTTGTTGGTCACGACGTTCTGGCCCGGTGTACCGGCCACGAACATGCCGTTTGCGCTCGCGCCGGTCGTCGTGATGGCGCCATTGTTCACGAGCGTGTCGCCGCTGGTTCGCGCCGCCATGCCATGAGAACCCGCCCCGCTCGTCGCGATCGCGCCATCGTTGACCAACGTGCCGCCGCCCGGACTGGCGAAGTCGTTCATCGCCGAAGCGCTTGCACCGCTCGTCGTGAGCGTGCCGCCTGCCTCGTTGCGCATCGTGACGGCGGCGGCGTTGTTGAACATCGCTTCCGAATTCATGCCGACCGTGAAGATCGCGCCGCGATTGACGAGCGTGTTGCGCCCGGTCGTCGCGCTTTGCGACGTCATGGCGTCGGAACCGTCACCTGTGATTTGCAACGTGCCCTCGTTGGTCGCCGTGCTGGTGTTGCGCACGAATAGCCCGTTGCCGGCAATGTCGAGTTCGACGCCCGTCAACACGTTGATCGTCACGTTGACGCTGCCCGGCACCGCGATGACCGATACGTTCGAAGGATTGGGCGAGCGTGTATCGCAAGTCGCGGTCTGATTGGACTGCGGCGCAGTCCTGTCGCACCCGGCGACAGCGGGCGCCACGCGAACGAGACAGGACACGCCGAACGCAAGCGATAACGCATGAGCGAGCGGCGTCGATCGCATCGGAAGCGAAAAGCGGCGCATGGGTTCTCCGGCTCCGCTGACGATTTCATTTTTATCAGCAGTGCTTCGCATCGTTGCGACGATGATCGGCCCGCTGATTGCTGCTTCTCGTCAACGTTTTTGCTCAGAGTAGTCCACGCATTGCGCGTCAGCAATGTCCGCTTGATCGCTTGCCGCTTCAGATGGGCTTGCCCTCGCTCGATGCCCAATTGGGCATCAACGCGTTGCTCGGCAATGTTTCGTCGATCAACTTTTCGGCCGTTCGCCGGCCCGCGACCGGCAGCCCTTCGGGGTTCAGCACGCCGATCTGCACCAGCACCGAAGCCTGATCCCAGTAGATATGCTCGTTGTAGAGCTTGTCGCCGCGAAAGCGGATAACGGCTAGCATCGGAACCTCGAAGTATTTTCCCGTCGGCGCGAGGCCGGGCAGCAGCCAGTCGATTTCGCAACTATGCGTTGCACAGAACACGAATTCGTCGACGACGCGATCCGCGCCGATCGTGCGCGATACCGGAATCAGCTTCGTATCGGCGGGATTCGAGTGGACGAAGTGATATCGATAGAAACGCTTCAACTGATCGTGCCCAACGCCGCCTGTCATCGTCGGGACGTGGTTCACGTATGGCTCGGCGACCATCGTCGGCATGACGGCGTCGACGTCGCGCGTGGCGAATTCGAAATAGCAGTGCTGCTCCCACAAGTGATTCAGATCGAAGTGCGGACCGAGCACCTTGCGCAACATCGAAAGCGTGCGTGAGTACGCCATCAGCGCGGCGGGTTTGTCGTAGTGCGCGGAATCCGAAACGATGAAGCCCGCCGACGCGCCCGGATAAACATAGCGTTCGATGTGCGGTCTGCCCGTGAGCGCCGGCTCGACTTCGCGCGCATCGTGCGCCGCGCGTTCGGCGAAGTGGAAGACCATCGGGCAGCGGATCGTCGGGATATCGGCGAGACAGGCGCTGAAATCGTCCGCGTAGTAGCAGGCAGCGCAATCGACGTCGGCCTGCGCGGCGATGCGCGTCGCGAAGCGGCCGCCGCGCCCGTACCCGATCACGCCCACTTTGCCGGCGTGCTGCGGCAACGCGCGCAGGGCATCGACGAGCGCCGCGAAATTGTCCGCGGCGATACCGCCGGGTTGCGGATCGTGCCCGGGAAGTTGCGGCGCGATCACGACGTACCCTTCTTCGGCGTACAGATCGGCGGAGCGCATGACGAATTCGTCGAGGCCGGCCGCGTCGTGCAGCAACACGATGCCCGGTCCCGAACCTTTCGCGGGCTGCGTGACGTAAGCCGGAATGATCGTGCCGGCGCGAAGCGCGATGTCGATGAAGCTGCCGCTCATATCTGCGTCTCCTTATATATAGAAGTTGTTCTTGCGCTTACGACGTCAGCGTGTCCGCGAGCAGCTTCACGTTGAGCGCGACGATCACGGCCGCGACGAGCCACGCCAGCGCGCTCGTCCAGCGCGAAATCGCGAAGACGCCCATTTTTCGCCGGTCCGATACGAAGCGCACCAGCGGAATGACGGCGAATGGCAGTTGCATCGACAAAATGACCTGGCTCAGCACGAGCAACTGGCCGGTGCCCTTTTCGCCGTAGATCGCCGTCACGACGATCACGGGAACGATGGCGATCGCGCGCGTGATGAGACGCCGCGCCCAGTTCGGTATGCGCAGGCGCAGAAAACCTTCCATCACGATCTGGCCGGCGAGCGTCGCGGTCACGGTCGAGTTCAGGCCCGACGCGAGCAATGCCACCGCGAAGAGCGTCGATGCGATGCTCAGGCCGAGGAGCGGCGAAAGCAGGCGGAACGCATCGCCGATTTCCGCGACCTCGTCGTGACCGTTCGCGTGAAACACCGCGGCGGCGACGATCAGGATCGCCGCGTTGATGAAAAGCGCGAGCGTCAGCGCGATGGTGCTGTCAATCGTCGCCCAGCGAATCGCAGCGCGCCGGGCCGTGACGGACTTGCCATACGCGCGCGTCTGCACGATCGACGAATGCAGGTAAAGGTTGTGCGGCATGACCGTCGCGCCGAGGATGCCGATGGCGACATACAGCATTTCGCGATCGGCGACGATGCGCGGCGACGGGATGAAGCCGCGCAGGACTTCGGCGAACGGCGGCGCGGCAGCGGCGATCTGCAACGCGAAGCAGCTCGCGATCACGACCAGAAGCGCGATGACGAAGGCTTCCAGCAGACGGAAGCCTTTGTTGATGAGAAGCAGCAGAAGGAAGGCATCGAGCGCGGTCAGGAGCGCGCCCGCGATCAGCGGGATGCCGAAGAGCAGTTGCAGCGCGATCGCGGTGCCGATCACCTCGGCCAGATCGCACGCGACGATCGCCGCTTCGCAGGCGAGCCACAGGGCGAAGTTCACCGGCTTCGGATAATGATCGCGGCAGGCTTGCGCCAGATCGCGCCCGGTCGCGACGCCCAGTCGGACGGCGAGCGCCTGAAGCAGAATCGCCATCAGGTTCGACAACAGGATGACGGCGAGCAAGGTGTAGCCGAAGCGCGAGCCGCCAGCGATGTCGGTTGCCCAGTTGCCCGGGTCCATATAGCCGACCGAAATCATGTAGCCGGGACCCGCGAACGCGAGGAAGCGCCGAATCCATCGGCCGGTTTCGGGCACATGAACCGACGCGTACACCTCGGGGAGGCTCGGGCGGAACGCGTCGTCCTGCTCGGGCGGTTTCGAAGCGGGGCGTACAGGATCAAGCATCGGCTCGTTTCTCCTGCGGAAACCTGCTGTGGATGTTGTGAAAATATGCGCCGCGGCGAGTGAACATTCAAGCGCATCGGACGGGCGTTGGTTACAGATGCCGCAGCCCTGTGCTTCGCGTCTGATAATCGGACTTATCAGACGTAGCGATTTTCCTTGTCAAATTCGAAGTCGGTTGCTAACCTTCGCCCAAATCACTGAAACGTAAGGATAAATGCCAGACAACACAGGGCGCTCCAGAGAGCGCTTGGCAGATAACTCGGGGCAGGCGAATGCGCCGAGCCGTCTCACGCGTCAACACTTCGCGCTTTATCGCGGTTATCTCGACGGCGTTTCCGAAGCACAGTTGCATGCATCGTATGGCGATTCCAGCGCCGATGTACGCTCGACTCGACGGCTGATCGAGGCGCTGCGCGACACGCTTTCCGTTCTCGCACGCCGCGCACGGGACACGGACGCGGCTCACCTGCTGCGGCTTCGTCCCGGCAGCATCCCGCTGTTCGAGCCGCCGCCCGCCGCCGTCGCCCCGCCGCTCGACGCGTTCCGCGAAAAAATCGATCCGGACGGCGTGTACGGCGAATCGGAACTGCTCGCGCTTTACGAGGAGGCTTATCCGCCCGAGAGCTCGCCTGCTCTCGATCGGCGCGCGGCGCGTAACGCCCGATTGCGTCGCCGGCAGGCGGACGCGCTCGCGCGCATGGAGGCGTCGCTCGCACAGGATCCACGTCCGGATCATCCGGTCGATGGCTGGTTCGAGCCGGCCGTCGCCGCGCGATTGACTGCCGCCGGACTTTCGACGCTCGCGGATGTCATCGAACTCATCGAGCGGCGACGGCATCGGTGGTATGCGGCCGTGCCACGGCTCGGTCCAAAAGGCGCGCAACGCGTGGTCGACTGGCTGCAACTCCACGCCGAGGCACTCCGGCACACGCTTTCGCCGGCCGCGCTCGTGCCTCGGCGCCAGTGGCAGCCCGGAGACGTCGTGTCGACGCAAAGCGCGGACGTCGACGCAAGCGACTCGATCGCCATTTCTCCCCTTGAAACGTTGCGGGTTCCGCTGGCGCTCGACGGATCGAAAGGGTCGAATCGGGCGCACACGCACCCGCGATTCGATACGGACATCCGCGCGATCACCGCTTGGCTGGAGGCCCGGTCAAACAGTACGCACACGCGGCGTGCCTATCGGCGGGAGGCGGAACGCCTGCTGCTGTGGGCGTTGATCGAGAAAGGCAAGCCGATTTCGTCTCTCGATGCAGCCGATTGCGCCGAGTACGTCGGTGTTTTTCTCGCGGATCCGCAGCCGGCGGCGCGCTGGATCGCGAAGGGTCGCCCTGAGCGTTGTTTTGCCGACTGGCGCCCTTTTGCCGGCCCGCTTTCCGATCGCAGCCGCGAAACGGCCCGGTCGATATTGGGCGCCATGTGCGAGTGGCTCGTCGGCGAAGGTTATCTGGCGGCCAATCCGTTTGCCGGATTTGCGCGTGTCGCGACGCCGCCGGTATTCGATTCGGCGACGCGGTCGCTCGATCTGACGCAGTGGAAATGCGTGTTGCAATCGGTCGAACGGACCGAATACTCGTTCGCCGAGCATCGCGACAAATTGGCGCTGCTTCTCGCGTACGCCACGGGCCTGCGACGGGCCGAACTCGCATTCGCAACCACCGACGCGCTCAGCGCCGGGCGTCTTTCCGGCGTGGACGGCGTGGTCTGGCGACTTGCCGTCGATGGCGGCCGCGGCGCGACGCGGACGGTGCTTTTGCCGCCGATCGTCGTCGAAACGCTCATCGAAAACCTGGCGATGCGCGGACTGCCGCGCCCGTTGGATTGCGCCGAAGGCACGCCAATACTGGCTCAGGCGCGCGGCGGACAGTCATTGACGCCCGACGGCATTGGGAAAATGTTCAAGACGATTTTCTCGAACGCGGCCGCATTGATGGAATCTCATGCGCCCGGCGCTGGCAGGCACCTGACTCGCGCGAGTACGCATTGGCTGCGCCACACACATTCGACGCACGCGCTCGGACACGGCGCGGATCTGCGCGAGGTCAGCGCCGGACTCGGCCATTCCGATGTTTCGACCACCGCTCTGTATCTGGAAAACGAAGACGCGGGGCGTTTCCTTGGCATCGAGAAGTTGATTCGCGGCATCTCGTTAACGCGTAAACCTTCGGATCGGTCCTAATTTCGCGTTTACACGAGCGTCGAGCGTTGTAAAAATGTCCGCTGCGGGCGATCAAGTACTTCAGAGTTTACTTGAGGTTTACCGGTTCGCCGTTTATTCTTCGGTTTGCAGCTTGTTTTCCACAAACCGAAGAATTATTTGCTTACCCAGGCCCGCCAGTGACTGCGAATTCCATGCTAAGCGCTCGGCTTCCCGAAGTCGATCAATCCGTTTCGATCGAAACGCTCTTGGGGGTGGCCGCCCAAGCCACTGACATTCTCAATCAGATCCGCGATGCAATGTTGGAGCCGTATCCGCGCAAAAGCGCACCAACATTCACGAGCGCGCAGGTCGCGTCGCTCTGCGGCATCGACAAGCAGCGGTTCCAGTACCTGACGACCAAGGGCGAGCTGCCAGCGGGCACGTCCAAGGGCGCGGGCCGCAGCAAGGAATTCACGCTCGAAGAAGCGCTCACATGGATCCGCGCGACGAAAGAACGCCCCCGCCGGCCTGAAGGCAAGCGCGGGCGGATCGTGACCGTCGCGAACTTCAAAGGTGGCGTCGCCAAGACCACAACCGCCGTCTCGGCCGCACAGGCCCTGACGCTGCTCGGCCGCAGAGTGCTGGTCATCGACTGCGATCCGCAGGGCACGACGACACAGCTATGCGGCTGGGCGCCCGACGCCGAAATCTCGGACGATCAGACCCTTCTTCCGCTGATCTACGGCGATCAGCAGACGTTGCACTATGCAGTGCAGGAAACGTACTGGCATAACTTGGATCTCATCCCGGCTTCGTCATCGCTCTTCGATGCGGAGTTCGAGATTCCCGCCAAGGTGCTGAACGACAGCACGTTCGAATTCTGGGAAATCGTCCGCAAAGGCCTCATGCCGCTGACGGAAGAGTACGACGCGGTCGTCATCGACACGCCTCCGGCGCTCAGCTATCTCACCATCAACGCGCTGCTCGCGTCGGATGCGATTCTGCTGCCCTGCCCGCCCGAGGCGCTGGATTTCGCAAGCTCGACACAGTTCTGGCATCTCTTTGCGGACATCGCCAAGAAGCTGCCGGGCGTGCTCGAGCAAAAGCGCTTCGACTTCGTGAATGTGATTCTGACTAAAGCCAAGTCGGATGACGTGTCGCGTGTTGTGCGCGGTTGGCTTCAGAAAGCATACGGCGATCGCGTCCTGCCTTTCGAGATTCCGGAGTCGACCGTACCAAAAGGTGCGTCGGCGCAATTGTCGACGGTATATGACTTGTCGAAGCCGGACGGCAGCACGGCCGCTTACAACCGATTCAAAGAGCCGCTCGACCGGCTCGCCGAGCATCTCGACGCGCAGTTCGCCCGCGCGTGGAATCAGACGGAGGATTAAATGGGCATCGGGGACAGACTCCTCGCCAAGACAGCGAACATCGGCAGTAAGCCCACAGAAGGAACGCAAGCGCGTCCAGTCAGCACGGAACCGCGTACGTCTCCCGGTCGGTTGATGGATGCGCAGCATCGCATCAATACGGCGCAGGCGCGCATCAAAGAACTTGAGTCGCAACTCGAGGAACGAGCGGCGCTCGAAGTGCCGCTCGATGCGCTCGTGGAAGTCAGCGGACGGCGTCGCAAACTCACGGCCGAGCAGTTCCAGGAGTTGAAGAGCAATCTCGCGCAACACGCGCTCGCCACGCCTATTCTGGTGCGCGCTTTGCCGGATGCTCGTTACGAGATCGTTGCGGGACATAACCGCGTCGCTGCATACCGGGAACTCGGACGATCGACGATACGCGCCAACGTTGCTTCGATCGAAGAAGGGGAAATCGAGTTCGCGGCGTTCTTCTCGAACCTGCTATCGCCATCGCTTACGGATTTCGAGAAGTATTGGAACTTCAAACGATTGCAGGAATTGAGCGGACTCTCGCGCACGGAAATCTCTGAAAGCGCCGGATTGAGCAAGAGTCACGTCACGCGAATCTTCTCATTCGACGCCCTTCCAGAGGCAGCCAAAGCCGCACTCGCCGAAAAGCCAGAGCGACTCGGCAGCAATGCCGCGCAAAAGCTCGCGGCGCTAACAGAAGCCGGCAAGGCGGAAAAGGTCGTCGAAGCCGTCCGACGGTTGGTCGAAGACGAGAATTTTACGCAGGACAAGGCGGTCGCCCTCGTCGCGGAAAAGCCGCGCGCAGTGACTCCAAGCGCAACAGTGGTCCGAGCGGGCCGCAGGAAGGTCTGCGAAGTGTCCACGCGAAATGGTGTGGTGGGAGTTCGTTTCTTCGAGAAGGACGCGGGCGACGCAGAGCAATGGGGACAGCGCATTGCTGACTTCATCAACAAGACACTAAGTGAATCGGAGCAAGACTGAGGCTCTACTAGAGTTTTCTTTTAAATCAATGACTTAACGAGAACCGGAAAGTCGTTGACACTGAACCTAGTAGAACCTCTTTGCAAATCAGAGACTTAGCGTAGTGGCAAACCTGAGGGTGCTATGTAACGAACAAGTTCCACAAAGACAAAAGCCTTCGGCGCCAACCGAAGGCTTTTGAATATCGGGCTTAACTGCTTATCGCCCGGTCCGCTTCCCGACGCCAATCGGGTCACGAGTACGCAACTCGAAGTTTAGCGGAACGCGATTAGCAGTCAAGCATTTGTCTTCCATTTTTCGAAATGGACGTACTTGACATGCGTATCGCGCAACTTTCCGTTGCAGGCGAGGCTCTTTCTCGCCTAAAAAACTCTGGACCGTCTTCAGCGGTTGCCGATCAAGAAGCTCTCGATGAGTACGCTTGTGATCGTTCGAATCTGCCTTGGGTCATTTTCCGGGCCGCTCATCGAGCCACGCACACGACGGCGTTGCCTGCACGCGCGCGTGCCCTGCTCGCCGCCTTGGCCCGCACAGTCGACGCATCTCGTCCGTTCGCACCCATCTTCGCGCGGCGCGAACTGCTCACGGGCCGGGCCCAGCAATCCATGCGGACCTTCTATCGCAGCATGGACGACCTCGAGGGCGCCGGGTTTATCATCCGGCCGCCTCAGACCCGCTATGGCGCTGCCGGCCTGTTTGGTCGCGCATATATCCACCTGACGCAGAAGGCAGCCGCTTTGCTCGGACTCGTTGACGTAGCCGATGCGACCACTACGCAGCCCGCTCAACATCGGGAGAGCGCGTCAGACGCCCAAGCCGGCTTTTCTGACGGCCATCCGTCTGTCACCGTGGCAGACGGTGCTATATATAAGGATCTACTCCCTAATACTCAAAAGAGACAACCAGGACGACTTCCCGCCGATCTGCAACGCCTCGTGTCTCTGGGATTTCGTGAATTCCTGATCTTCAAACTCATGCAAGAAGCGAAAGCCCACGGCAAGCTTCTCTCCGATGTCGTCGAAGCAAGTTGGGCACCCTTGCAACGCGCAACGCATCCGATCAGCTACCTTCGCACCCTTCTGCGAGTCCCGGTCGACTTCGCCTATCGGGCGCGAAGCCAGCGCGAAGCCCACGTGCAGCAGCAAATCGAGCGAACGACTTCTGCGCGCACAGATGAAGTTGTAGGCGGTTTGGCCGGCCGGTCATTCGTCAGCCGTGACGGCTTGCGCCGCTACCGCGTCTCCGACGACGCCCGTTCCATCGTGATCTGCCATCGCGACGAGCCGCATCCGCGCGTCCATGCGGGCACATGGCAGAAAGATTTCGTTGCGGCCTTTGAGGCAGGTCACATCCTGCTCGACGACAAAGATCGCTTCGGCTCTCACGTCGATTTCCCGACGCCTCGAGCCGCAGTCCCGACCGACCTCCAGCGCAAATCCGAAGCGCGCCTGAGCGACATCAAAGCGCTTCTCCGCTTGAAGAGCGTGGGCGGGACCCCATCTGCGAAACCAAGGGACGTGGCGCGACCAATGCTGAAGGACAAGTCCGCTATCGCCCCTTTGAGTTCGCTTTTGCAGGCGGTGCTCCGTGCGGCGCCATCAACCAATTTTCGCGATTCAGCGGGTACGAGTTCGTGATGAACGGGCGGCCAAAACATCAGATGAATCGACGTGAGACCGCGCCCGGAAACTTTTTGAATTAGGCTGCTGCGTCGCAGCAAAAGCTGATATACTCTAAGGTTGCGCCTGAATGGGCGATTGGAAAACGCAAACACCGCGTCTGGATGCGGTTTGCGTGCTTTGCTCGATGCGATTTTCAGCAAGCCGTCCGTGGTCGAAGCTGTCATCGAAATCATCGCGAGCCGTTACGCTCGCTCCCGGGGATCTGTCGTCGCCGAGCAAACCTGTCGAGGAGAAAGTATGGCAAGTTTTGATCGGGAAGATTCGGAGCTGGATATCGTCGCGCCGGCGCGCAAGGCACCGGGCCGGCGGGCGAACAAAGGGAAGGGCCAGGCCGGCACGATACAGCCCGATGTCGCGATGACCGCCGAACAGAATGAAGAGCGTCAGCGTCAGATGCGCGCGCTCATCCAGTTGGGCAAGGAGCGCGGCTATCTCACGCACGCCGAGATCAACGACCACCTTCCGGATAACTTCGCTGAAACGGCGGCGATGGAAACCGTCGTCAGCACGTTCCACGATATGGGTGTCGCGGTCTACGAGCAGGCGCCGGACGCCGAAACGCTGCTGCTGAGCGACAACGCCCCAAGCGTGGTGACGGACGAGCAATCGGACGAAGAAGCGGAAAACGCGCTGTCGACCGTCGATTCCGAATTCGGCCGCACGACCGACCCGGTTCGCATGTACATGCGTGAAATGGGCGCGACCGAGCTGCTCACGCGCGCCGGCGAAATCGCGATTGCGAAGCGCATCGAAGACGGGCTGCACGAGATGATTCAGGCGATCGCGGCGTGCCCGTCGACGGTCGCGACGATTCTCGCGGACGCGGCGCAAGTCGAATCGGGCGAGCTGAAGATCGACGAACTGGTCGATGGCCTGAAGGAAGAGGACACGGCAGATGAAGACATGTCGGCTTCCGATACGACCGACTCCGCCGAAATCGATACGGATACCGACGAATCCGACAGCGACGAAGACGACGACGACGATCTCGATGGCGCTGGCGATTCCGCTGCATCGAACGAAGCGCGTCTGAAGCAACTGAAGGCCGACTGTCTGGAGATCTTCGCACGCGTGCGCGAGCTGGCGGAACAGGCGAGCAGTCCTAAGGGTTCGGGTGCCGCTGCGGCGAAGGCTGTCGAAAAGGCTCGAGCCGAAATCCAGCGCGAGCTCGGTTCGATCCGCTTCACGGCGAAGACCATCGACCGCCTGTGCGCGAACGTTCAGCAGCAGGTCGCGCAGGTGCGTGACATCGAACGTCGCGTGTTGCAGATCGCGGTGGATCGTTGCGGCATGCCGCGCGACAAGTTCGTCGAATCGTTCGTCGGTCACGAGACCGATCTCGAATGGACGGCACGTGCGTCGGCGGCTTCGAAGCAATACGGCGCGTCGCTCGAGCGCAGCCTGCCGGCGATTCAGGCAGAGCAGCAGAAGCTCATCGACATCGAAGGCGTCGTCGAGATGCCGCTGCAGCAACTGAAGAAGATCAACCGTCAGATGACGGCTGCCGAATTGAAGATGCGTCAGGCCAAGCGCGAGATGATCGAAGCGAACCTGCGTCTCGTCATCTCGATTGCGAAGAAGTACGTCAATCGCGGCATGCAGTTCCTGGATCTGATTCAGGAAGGCAACATCGGTCTGATGAAGGCGGTGGACAAGTTCGAATATCGCCGTGGCTGGAAGTTCTCGACGTATGCGACGTGGTGGGTTCGTCAGGCCGTGACGCGTTCGCTCGCCGATCAGGCGCGCACGATCCGCGTGCCGGTGCACATGATCGAAACGATCAACAAACTGAACCGCATCTCGCGCGAGATCCTGCAGCAGACGGGCCTGGAAGCGCATCCGTCGGTGCTGGCCGAGCGCATGGAAATGCCGGAAGAGAAGATCCGCGGCATTCTCAAGATCGCGAAGCAACCGGTGTCGCTGGAAACGCCGGTCGGCGAAGATGCCGATGCAACGCTTGGCGACATGATCGAAGATCAGGGCGCTGCTTCTCCGGCAGAGGCCGCCGTGCACGCGAACATGCGCGCCGCGATCGACGATGCGCTCAACGCGCTGTCGCCGCGCGAGGCGAAGGTGCTGCGCATGCGCTTTGGCATCGACACGGCTTCGGACTATACGCTTGAAGAACTGGGCAAGCAGTTCGATGTGACGCGCGAGCGCATTCGCCAGATCGAGAGCAAGGCGATGCGCAAGCTCATGCATCCGAGCCGCGCCGACAAGCTGCGTCCGTTCCTGGATCGCTGATTCTGCGGGCCGCCTGGACTGACGTTCGGGCGAACTCTGAAGCGCGTGCCGCCAGAAATGGCGGCACGCGCTTTTTTATTTGCGCGATGACATCAGCCGTGCGTCGTGCCTTTAGGCATCCTTGACGACGCGCACGCCTGCAACGCGACGATCGCCTTGTTTGCGAGCGTGAGCGTTTCCTCGCAGGCGAGGCGGTCGCGAAAGATCGAGCATCCGCCGCCGGCGTTCACTTTCGCCACCGCGTTACGCAGCTTGTCGAGCGCGGATTGCGGCGAGCCGGCGTCGCGAATCATCGATGCGATATCGAAAGCGCTGCCGGCGTCGGTTTCGACGTAGCCGGGGCATTGCGTTTGCGCGTGAGCCGCCATGCAAATCATGCCGGCAGCCGCAGCTAGCGAAAGGCGCCGGGCGCGGCGTCGAGAAGGGTAGAGGAGGGCATCCATTGGCGTCACCATCGTCAGATTCGCATTGACAAATCATGCGTTCGGCGAACTCGTGACGGCTGGAACGGACGAATGCTTGTCCACAGAATCGGTGGGCAAGATTGTGGATATCCTGAGCATCGCCGGGCCAACGTGTTGATGCGTAACGCATTTGACCCGGCGTACGAAATTCGCGCGTTGCTTCGTCTCCCATTCTGAACCGGTAAAAAAATTCGCGCCGGCCGCGTCAAAAAAGCCTAAATGCGGAATGCCTGGACGGTTTGCCCGAGTTCGCGCGCCTGCGCGTCGAGCGCGTGCGCGGCCGTCGCCGCTTCGTTCACGAGGGCGGCATTCTTCTGCATCAAACGATCCATCTGCGATACCGCGTCGTTCACTTCGTCGATGCCGCTGCTTTGCTCGCGCGAAGCCGTCGCGATCGCTTCGACGAGCATCGACACGGCGTCGACGGAAGCGAGCAGATCGGCGAGCGTCGTGCCCGCGCGCATGACCGTCGAGCCGCTCGATTCGACGTGCGCGTTCACTTCGCGGGTCAATTGCGAGATTTCCTTCGCCGCGGCCGACGAGCGTCGCGCGAGCGCGCGAACTTCCTCGGCGACGACAGCAAAGCCACGTCCGAGCGACCCGGCTCGCGCCGCTTCGACCGCCGCGTTCAGCGCGAGCAGATTCGTCTGAAACGCGATGGATTCGATCACGCTCGTAATCTGCCGGATCTGCGCCGAACGCGACGACAAATCCATCATGCGCGCGATTGCATCGGCGACGGCGCGTTCGCCATCCTTCGCGCGCCCAGACGCTTCCCTCGCCAACTCGCGCGCGCGATTCGCGTGCTCGGCGTTCGCGCGAACGGTGGATGCGATCTGCTCCATGCTCGCCGACGTCTGCTGCAAGCTCGCCCCATGTTCCTCGGTGCGCGCGGACAGCGCGTGGTTGCCCTCGGTGATGTCCGCCGCCGCGACGCCGATGGTCTGCGTCGAGCGCTTGATGTCGCCGACCATCGACGCGAGCTGGCTGCGCATCAGGCTCATCGCGTACATCACACTTTGCGTGTCGCCGCGCGCGACGGGCACATCGGTCAGCAGATCGCCTTGCGAGACGCGCCGCGCCACGCTTGCCGCGAGTTCCGGTTCGCCGCCGAGCTGGCGCATGAGCGAGCGCGCCAACGAAAAGCAGAGCCAGCCGACGAGCGCCACGCCCGCCCCGATGCACGCGCCCACGCTCCATTGCACGATGCGGCTCACGCGTTGCGCGTCGTCGTATTCCTGCTGTGCGGCGGTGAGCTGAAACGCGCGCAGATCGGTGCTTTCCTTCTTGACGCGCTTCGCTTGCGGCTCGATCTGCTGCGTGACGATCCACTGTGCTTCGGCCAAATTGTTGGCGGCGAGCAGATCCGTCGACGGACGAAAGCCTTTGTCGCGCAGTGTCGCCCAGTCGGCGGCGAGGCGCTTTGCGAGCGGCGCTTCGGTCGAATCGAGCGGATAGCGCAGATAGCGGCCGAGCAGGGCATCGATATTTGCGACGCGCTGCTGCGTCGATGCGACCACGGCTTGCGTCTTTTGCGCCGATGGATCGAGCACGGCATCGCTGATCGCGAACTGGCTTTGCGTGATGAGTTCGTCGATCGTGGAAATGGTCTGCAGCGCTTGCACGCGCCCTTCGAAGACGTGGCGTAGCGCGGCATTGCCTTGCTGGACGCCGAATAATCCGACGCTGCCGACCGCGACGAGCACGGCGGCGACCGCGCCCGTGACGATCGCGAGGCGCGCCTTGACGGTGAACTTTGACATGTTCGGTAGAAGAGAAACGTGCGCGGAGAAGTCCGAGGCGCGCAGCGGCCAATCATCGGACTTTTATGGAGAGCGCAATCTACCGATCGTCGACGACGTTTGTGTGACAAGCGCCGCGGTCACGCGCCGCAAACCTTTGCGTGCGCGTTCCCAACGAAAGCGACCGATGCCCCGCAATCAATCACGCTTCGGAACCTCCAGTCCGCGCTTCACCGCAGGCCGCGCGAGAAACGCGTCGAGCACGCGCTCGACGTTCTTGAACTCGTGAAAATCCACCAGCTCGCGCGCTTCGTAAAAGCCGATCAGATTGCGCACCCACGGAAACGTGGAGATATCCGCGATGCTGTACTCGTCGCCCATGATCCAGTCGCGACCTTCGAGCCGCTTGTCGAGGACACCAAGAAGCCGCTTCGATTCGGCGACGTAGCGCGCACGCGGACGCTTATCCTCGTAATCCTTGCCCGCGAACTTGTGAAAGAAGCCGACCTGCCCGAACATCGGGCCGACGCCGCCCATCTGGAACATCAGCCATTGCAGCGTTTCGTAGCGCTTCGCCACATCGTCGGGCATCAACTGGCCGCTCTTCGCCGCGAGATAGACAAGAATCGCACCGGATTCGAAGAGCGGCATCGGCTCGCCGTTGGGTCCGTCCGGATCGATGATCGCGGGAATTTTGTTGTTCGGATTGAGCGACAGGAACTCGTCCGACATCTGATCGTTCTTGTCGAAGCGCACGAGATGCGGCTCGTAAGGCAGGCCGGTTTCCTCGAGCATGATCGAGACTTTCACGCCATTGGGCGTCGGCAGCGAATAGAGCTGAATGCGCTCGGGATGCTGAGCGGGCCATTTGCGGGTGATGGGGAAATCGGCAAGCGCGGTCATTTAGAGTCCTCGAAGGTCGAAGCGCCGAATATAACGATTTCGCGGCTTTCCTGCGTCGAAGACACCATCGCGCGCGCTGTCATCCGCTCGCCGCATCGACAGGAAAAGATTGAGGGATCTCGTACAGACGACGTATGTCGAAACGCGGAATCTGTTCTTGCCTCGACTACAAAAGCGATTGTAGGAATCGCAGCATCGATACGAGGATTGCGCGCAGCGCGAAGGTCAAGAAGTCAACGAACAACGAAGAAACCAAGCCCTTGCGGGAATGTGCAGCGCGAACGCGACGTGCGGGCCGGTCCACTGGCTCGGTTATTGCATCGGCACGGGTGCCCGGGAATCCGTGCCGGCCTTACGAACCGTTGGTTACGCTGCCATGAAAACCGCTCCTCTCGCAACGCTTACCGCAATCGCTGCCGTGGTCGGGGGACTGCTGCCCAGCCTGTGCACCGCCACGTCTCTCGAAAGCCAGCTCGACTGCAAGTCCAGCGCGCACAACTTCATCGCACCGCTCGTCGCCGATAAATCCATCGACGCCCGCCCCATGCGCGTCGAGGCGAATTCGGTCAACGCGTTCAAGCCGACCCAGGGAAGCGAGCTCACCGCTTACGGCTTTCGCGTCTATGCCGTGCTGGGCTACGAGCACGGCGACGACATGTTCAAGCGCGGCAGCGGCCAGCCGATCAACGATTCCGCGTATGGCGTCGTGGTGCTCGCCGCGTCGGAAACGGTCGAGGCGAAGGTGCGCGAATCGGGCAGCACGGCGGTCGTCAAACAGGTCGTGCCGATGATGATGACCGCCGTCTTCTGCGACGGCAGCGGCGCGAGCAAGACGACGGCCGGCGCCGTTACGACGGAAGCGTCGCGGAATCGCTGAATCATCGTCGATAATGTTCTCCCCAAAAGCGCGCGCAAAGTGTCGCGCGCCCGACAACAGGAGAACGCCGACATGTCTGACGCAGCCAAGCAGTCTCAACGAATCGCCATCGTCACCGGAGCGGGAAGCGGGATCGGCCGTGCGGCGGCGCTGGCCTTGCTCGGCGACGGCTGGTCGGTCGTGCTTGCCGGAAGACGTCCCGCGCCGCTCGACGCGGTGATCGGCGAATCGAATGCAGCGGAGCGCGCGCTCGCCGTGCCGACCGACGTCTCCGATCCGCAATCGGTCGAGAAGCTCTTCAAGGCGGCGGTCGAGCGCTTCGGCCGCGTCGATCTGCTGTTCAACAACGCTGGCGTGACGAATCCGCCGGGACCGTTCGAGGACTGGACGCCCGAGCAATGGAAGAACGTCGTCGATATCAATCTGAACGGCATGTTCTATTGCCTGCAGCAAGCATTCCGCACGATGAAGGCGCAAACGCCCACGGGCGGCCGCATCATCAATAACGGTTCGATTTCCGCGAGCGCGCCGCGCCCCAATTCGGCGGCCTACACGGCGACGAAGCACGCGGTGCAAGGTCTCACGAAGACCGCATCGCTCGATGGCCGCAAGTACGACATCGCGGTCGGTCAGATCGATGTCGGCAATGCTTTCACCGAGCTGTCGGAGCGCATGTCGAAGGGCGTGCCGCAAGCGAACGGCGAGATCGCCATCGAACCGATGATGGACGTGAAGATCGTCGGCCAGTCGGTGCTCTACATGGCGAACCTGCCGCTCGAAGCCAACGTGCTGTTCCACACCGTGATGGCCACCAAGATGCCGTTCGTCGGCCGCGGCTGATTCTTCTTCTACGCGATCCGATACCAGACGCGAATGCCCGAGTACCAATGGCTCACGCTGGTATCGTCGCCGGCGCCGAACGTCGAGAGGCTCTCGACGTTCAGCACGTCGACGTCGTTCTCGGCAATCCACCTGTTCGCGCGCTCGACGAGCGCCGCGCCGTTCTCGTACACGTTGCCCTTGATGAGGTGATGCTGCACGATCTGTCGCTCGAAGTCTTCGTAAGCGATCTTCGCCATCCGCTGTCTCCTGATTTTCGTTCTGATGCGCCGATGTATCAGCGGCCGTTTATGTTGCGGCGCAGCGCTATCGCCGCATGACGCGTTCTGCCGATTCGAGCATCATATGGCCTGAGACACGCTCGTGCGAATCGGTGAATTCCGCGTGCGGGCGGCACGAGAACGCCAAGGAGAGCACGATGGACATGCGGCAACGCGAGCACATCGAGGCAGTCGTCGCGGCGACCACGCGGGCGGACGCGCTCGGTACGGCGCGAGCGCACGACGGCATCATTCAGTCTTCATGGCGGCGTTGCGTGCATCAGTACGGACTCGATCCGTCGCGCATGCAGGAAGCGCGCATCCTGCCGCAGACGCGCCTGCGCGAGCATCAGCAGCGCATCGACGACTTCGCGCGCATCGCGCGTCACGGTCTCGAAGCCTTGTACGAGCAGGTCGCGGGCATGGGTTATGTCGTGCTGCTCACCGATGCGCTCGGCGTGACCGTCGATTACATCGGCGATGCGAACACCGATTCCTCGCTGCGCCGCGCGGGTCTCTATCTCGGCGCGGAGTGGAGCGAAGCGGGCGCGGGCACCTGCGCGGTCGGCACCGCGCTCACGACGGGGCAGGCGCTCACCGTCCATCAGATCGATCATTTCGACGCCACGCACATTCCGCTCACGTGCACCGCCGCGCCGCTCTACGATTCGCGCGGCGCGCTTTCCGCGATCCTCGACATTTCCGCGCTCGTGTCGCCGCAAGCGCGCGACAGCCAGAATCTCGCGCTGCAACTCGTGCGGATTTACGCGGGGCACATCGAGAACGCGAATTTTCTGCGCACGCATCGGCAGGACTGGATTCTGAAGCTGAACACCGCGCCGGAATTCGTCGATGTGAACCCCGAATATCTGATCGCGCTCGATGCGAGCGGACGCATCGTCGGACACAATCGCCGCGCGCATACGATGCTCGCCGCCGAAATCGGCCGTCCGGTCGCGCCGGGAGAAAGGGCGACGTCGCTGATCGGCGTGCCGTTCGATACGCTTTTCGACGCGCGCATCGAAGAGCTGGGCCGCTTCGTCTATTCGCGCCCGAGCGAATTGCGCGCGGTGCCGCTCGCAAAATCCGGCGCGCTGCTTTATCTGAGCGTGATGCCGCCCGCGCCGTGCGTCACGCCGTCGACCAACGCGACTGCGGCGCGCAGCGTGGAAGTGCCCGCGCCGCTCGCCGCGCTGTGCGGTGGCGATGCCGCGCTCAGGCGTCAACTGGAACGCGCCGCGAAGCTCGTCGATTCGCCGATCAACCTGCTCGTCAATGGCGAAACCGGCAGCGGCAAGGAGTTTTTCGCGAAGGCGCTGCATCGCGCGAGCGCGCGGCGCGCGGGGCCGTTCGTCGCGGTGAATTGCGCGGCGATTCCGGAGACGCTCATCGAAAGCGAATTGTTCGGGCATCTGCCGAACAGCTTTTCGGGCGCGGGCGCGAAGGGCAAGCGCGGGCTCATTCAGGAAGCGGACGGCGGCACGCTCTTTCTCGATGAAATCGGCGACATGCCGCGCGAGTTGCAATCGCGGCTGCTGCGCGTACTGGCCGAAGGCGAAGTGCTCGCGATCGGCGCGTCGCGGCCCGTATCGGTCGATGTGCGCGTGATTTCCGCCACCCATCATTCGCTCGACGCGCTCATGCACGACGGACGCTTCCGCGAGGATCTCTACTATCGCCTGAACGGCGCGCGCTTCACGCTGCCGCCGCTGCGCGAACGAAGCGATCTCGACTGGCTCGTCGACAAGCTGCTCGAAGGCGCGGTCACGCTGACGCCGGCGGCGCGTGAACGGCTGCATCGGCATGAGTGGCCGGGCAATCTGCGCGAGCTTTGCAACGTGCTGCGCTATGCGCGCGCGGTGTGCGCGAACGGTTCGATCGATGTCGATGATCTGCCGGAAGGATTCGACGGCGCGCCGACGTCAGTCGAAGCCGAGCCGGCGCGCGCCGTCGTCGAGGATTTCGATCCGCATCGGCTGCCGCCCGAAGGCATGCTGCTGATGCAGTATCTGCGCGCGGCGAGCTGGAATCTGAGCGCGGTCGCGCGGCAGATCGGCGTGAGCCGCATGACGCTTTACCGGCGCATGGCGCGCTACGGCATCAAGTCGCCGAATCAGCGCGACGCGGGTCACTAACGCGCGATACGCCTGTACTCCCGCCGATACACCTGCCGCTGTGACACCTGTCACGGCGGCGCCCCGTACACCCTCCAAAGCGCCCGATTTCCGCGGGTAATCCCTCGCTTTTTCGCGCGCGAAAGCCGTCTTCAGATTGGCATGGCGCTTGCCTTTATCCGCCGCACAAAACACACAACGGAGACACTGGCATGCGTGACAGCGCGGCGCCGCTCGTCGGCATCATCGCCAATCCTGTTTCGGCGCGGGACATCCGGCGCGTCATCGCGAATGCGAACAGCCTGCAGCTCGCGGATCGCGTGAATATCGTGTTGCGGCTGCTGTCGTCGCTCGCGTCGTGCGGCGCTTCGCGCGTGCTGATGATGCCGGACCGCGAAGGTCTCAAGGTCATGCTCCAACGGCATCTTTCGCGCAAGCAAGGTCCGGACGCCGCGCTCGCTCACGTCGAATTCCTCGACATGCCCGTGACCGCGCGCGTCGACGACACGTTTCGCGCCGCGCGCATGATGCACGACGCCGGCGCCGATGCGCTCATCGTGCTCGGCGGCGACGGCACGCATCGCGCGGTCGTGCGCGAGTGCGGCCAGGTGCCGATCGCAGGCTTGTCGACGGGCACGAACAACGCCTATCCGGAAATGCGGGAGCCGACCATCTCCGGACTTGCGACGGGGCTCTACGCAACGGGCCGCGTCCCCGCGCGCCAAGCGCTCGCGTCGAACAAGTTGCTCGACATCGAAGTTCGCGATGCGAAAGGCAGCGTGCGCCGCGACATCGCGCTCGTCGATGCCGTGATTTCGCACGAGCATTTCATCGGTGCGCGGGCGCTGTGGAAGATCGACACGCTCGCCGCCGTCTACGTCTCTTACGCCGATCCGCAGGCGATCGGCATGTCGGCGATCGCCGGTCTGCTCGAACCGCTCGGGCGGCACGACAAGGGCGGACTCGCGATCGAGCTCGGCAGACCAGGCGACTGCGAATTCGAACTGCACGCGCCGATCGCGCCCGGCCTCGTCGAACCCGTGCCGATCGCGAACTGGACGCGCCTCGCCGACGGCGTGCCGCATCGCGTGAAGCAGAAGAGCGGCATCGTCGCGCTCGACGGCGAACGCGAGCTCGCCTTCGGACCCGGCGACGAAGTGAGCGTCACGCTCAGGGAAAGCGCTTTTCGCAGCATCGATGTCGCCGCGTGCATGCGTTACGCGGCGGCGTCCGGGCTGATGCGTCAGTCCAGCAGCCACACCCGCTAGGCCAACCCACGGAAGACATCAAAGGAGACAGAGATGACAGCGACGCAACATGCGGGCGGCTTGCCGCTCTCCAAGGACGAACTGCTGAGCGCGTATCGCAAGATGCGCACGATCCGCGATTTCGAAGAGCGCCTGCACGTCGATTTCGGACGCGGGGACATTCCCGGCTTCGTGCACCTGTACGCGGGCGAGGAGGCGGCGGGCGTCGGCATCATGACGCATTTGAACGATGGCGACCGCATCGCGAGCACGCATCGTGGACATGGACACTGCATCGCGAAAGGCGTCGATCCGGTCGCGATGATGAAGGAGATCTACGGCAAGAAAGGCGGCTCGTGCAACGGCAAGGGCGGCTCGATGCATATCGCCGATCTGTCGAAAGGGATGATGGGCGCGAACGGCATTCTCGGCGCGGGCGCGCCGCTGATCTGCGGCGCGGCGCTCGCGGCGAAGTTTCGCGGCAAGGGCGAAGTCGGCATCACGTTCGCGGGCGATGGCGCGTCGAACCAGGGCACGTTTCTCGAAAGCCTGAATCTCGCGGCCGTGTGGAACCTGCCGGTGATCTTCGTGATCGAGAACAACGGCTATGCCGAATCGACCGCGCGCGACTACGGCACGGCCGTCGATAGCTACGTCGATCGCGCGGCGGGCTTCGGCATTCCGGGCGTGACCGTCGACGGCACCGATTTCTTCGCGGTGTACGAAGCGGCGGGCGAGGTCATCAAACGCGCGCGCGAAGGCGGCGGGCCGGCGCTGCTCGAATGCAAGATGATCCGCTTCTACGGTCACTTCGAAGGCGACGCGCAGACGTACCGCGCGCCCGGCGAAATCGACGATATCCGCTCGAACAAGGATTGCCTGAAGAAGTTCGCGGCCGCCGTCACGCAAGCCGACGTGATCTCCCCGGGAGAACTCGACGCGATCGACAAGGAGGTCGCCGCGCTGATCGACCGCGCGGTGCAGGAAGCGAAGGACGCGCCTTTGCCGACCGCCGCCGATCTGCTCACCGATGTCTACGTCAAATATTGATTCGAGGAGACAAACACCATGGCCCGCAAACTGAGCATGAAGATGGCGATCAACGAAGCCATCGATCAGGAAATGACGCGCGATCCGAGTGTGATCGTGCTGGGTGAGGACATCGTCGGCGGCGCAGGCGCGGACGGCGAGAAAGACGCGTGGGGCGGCGTGCTCGGCGTCACCAAAGGTCTGTACGCGAAGCACGGCGATCGCCTTCTGGATACGCCGCTCTCGGAATCGGCATACGTGGGCGCGGCGATCGGCGCGGCGGCGTGCGGCATGCGTCCGGTCGCGGAGCTGATGTTCATCGACTTCATGGGCGTGTGTTTCGACCAGATCTTCAATCAGGCGGCGAAGTTCCGCTACATGTTCGGCGGCAAGGCGGAAACGCCCGTCGTGATCCGCGCGATGGTCGGCGCGGGCTTTCGCGCGGCCGCGCAGCATAGCCAGATGCTGACCTCGCTGTTCACGCACATTCCGGGGCTGAAGGTCGTGTGCCCGTCGACGCCCTACGACACAAAGGGATTGCTGATTCAGGCGATCCGCGACAACGATCCGGTCATTTTCTGCGAGCACAAGAATCTCTACGGCTTCGAAGGCGAAGTGCCCGAGAACTCGTATGCGATTCCGTTCGGCGAAGCGAACGTCGTGCGCGACGGCAAGGACGTGTCGATCGTCACGTACGGCTTGATGGTGCATCGCGCGCTGGAGGCGGCCGCGACGCTCGCGAAGGAAGGCATCGAAGCGGAAGTCGTCGATCTGCGCACGCTGTCGCCGCTCGATCTCGATACGGTGCTGGAGACGGTCGAGAACACGGGCAGGCTCGTCGTCGTCGATGAGGCGAACCCACGCTGCAATATCGCCACGGATATTTCCGCGCAGGTCGCGCAGCAGGCGTTCGGCGCGCTGAAAGCGGGCATCCAGATGGTCTGCGCACCGCATACGCCGGTGCCGTTCTCGCCGACGCTCGAAGATCTTTACATACCGAGCGCCGCGCAGATCGCCGACGCCGCACGAAAAACCATGAAGGGAGGAAAGCACTGATGGCCGCAATCACACCGATCGTGATGCCCAAATGGGGCTTGTCGATGAAGGAAGGCACGGTCAACGAATGGCTCGTGGAGGAGGGCACGGAGATTACCGTCGGCATGCCGATTCTCGATGTCGAAACCGACAAGATCGCCAACGCCGTCGAAGCGCCCGACGCGGGTTTGCTGCGTCGGCGGGTCGCGTCGGCGGGCGATACGCTGCCGGTCAAGGCGCTGCTCGGCGTGCTCGCGCCGTCCGACGTGAGCGACGCCGATATCGACGCGTACGTTTCGTCCTACGTCACGCCCGCCGAAGATGAGGAAGCGGGCGAGGAAGCGGCGGCGTATCACTTCGTCGATGTCGATGGCATCCGCGTGCGCTACGCCTCGCGCGGCGGCGACGATGCGAGCCGGCCCGCGGTGTTGTTCATCCACGGCTTCGGCGGCGATCTCGACAACTGGCTGTTCAACCTCGATGCGCTCGCCGAAAGGAACCGCGTATTCGCGCTGGATCTGCCGGGCCACGGACAATCGACGCCTAAAGTGCCTGGAACGTCTCTGGCAGCGCTGGCCGCGTTCGTCGGCAAGTTCATGGACGCCGTGGGTCTGGAAGCGGCGCATCTCGTCGGCCATTCGATGGGCGGCGGCATCGCGGCGCAGATGGCCGTCGATCAGCCGTCGCGCGTGCAGTCCGTGTCGCTCATTTCGCCTGCCGGCTTCGGCGATGAAGTGAACAATGCGTACACCGAAGGCTTCGTCACGGCCGAATCGCGTCGCGAGCTGAAACCGGTGGTCGAACTGCTGTTCGCGAATCCCGAACTCGTCAGCCGCCAGATGCTCGACGATCTCCTGAAGTACAAGCGGCTCGACGGCGTCAGCGACGCGCTGACATCGCTCAACGGCGGCTTGTTCGCGGGCGGAAAGCAGAGCGCGCTGCCGGGCGGCAAGCTGGCTGCGTCGCGCAAGCCGGTGCTCGTGATCTGGGGCGAAAAGGACCAGATCATTCCCGCCGCGCACGCGAAGCATGCACCGGAAGGCGCGACCGTTCGCGTGTTCGACGACGCCGGGCACATGAGTCAGATGGAGAAGGCCAACGAAGTCAACGCGTTGTTGAAGGAGCACGTAGGCAAGGGCGGCTGATCGTCCGGCGCGCGCCGCGGCGGAGCAGGACACCGTCGCGGCGCGTCCGCGCGTTCTTGACTACCATGTCGGGATCGCGTCTGCGTCGGCGCGTCATTCCTTCGATGCCATGCCCTTCCAACTGATCGATCCCGCCGCGCTTTCCGGCGATCCGCACGATCCGCTGCAAGCCGAAGAAGCGCTCCTCGCGCGCGCGGCCGCGGGCGATGCCGTCGCGCATGTCTGGGACGCGCCTGCATCGCTCGTCGTGCCGCGCAGCTATCAGCGTTACGCGGCGCTCGCCGACGCGCGCGAGGCTTTTGCTGCGCGCGGCTGTCCCGTGTGGCTGCGTCTGTCCGGCGGCGGTCTCGTTCCGCAGGGTCCGGGCGTGCTCAATCTGAGCCTCGCGTATCCGGTGCGCGCGCCGATGGGCGCGCTGTCCGAAACCGTCTACGTGCATCTGTGCCGGATTCTCGCCGATGCCCTCAGCTCGCTCGGCGTGCTGACGCACTGGCAGGCGGTCGAAGGTTCTTTCTGCGACGGCCGCTTCAATCTCGCCTGGGGCCCCGGCGACGACGCCCGCAAGATCGCGGGCACCGCGCAGTACTGGCGGCGCGTGCCGCACGGCGACAAGGACCAGCCGCTCTATGCGGTGCTTGCCCACGCCGTCCTGCTCGTCGATGCCGATCCGATCGAAATCAACGAGCGCGCCAACGCCTTCGAAGCGATGATCGAAAGCGGACGCCGCTACGAAGAACTGCGGATCGTGACCGTTGCGCAGGCGCTCGCCTACGAATGCTTTTCGATGCCCGCCGACCTGCGCGAGCGCGTGCGCGCGACATTGATCGACCGCGTGAAGGATGCGTCGCCGCCGGAACAATAAAAACGCATCGAGGTGGCCATGCCGCTCAGAAGTGCTTCGAACGGGTTCTTCTTCGCGCTTTGGGTGGCCGTGTGCGCGGCCGCGCCCGAATTTCTGTGGCAAGGGCTGTTTTCGCTCTTCGGCCATTTTTCGCTGACCGATGCCGCCGCCGCGCTCCTGATCGGCGCGATTCTCGCGTTCTTCGTCGAGCCGGTGCTGGAGCGCTTGCGCGGTCTGTCCGACGCGCACGAGCCCGCCGAGAAATCTCCCGCTTTCGCCGCGTGCGAGGCGTTGAGCTTTGCGATCGTCGCCGTCTGCGTGCACGAGGCGATCACCGTGTATGTCGCAGCGAGTCACGCCAACGAGCAGGCAAGCGAGAACCTCGTGAAAGCCGTGGCGCAGGCGCTGCAATGGGCGATCACGCCGTTTTTCATCACGATTGCGTGGATGGCCGCGCGCGCGCCGTCGTGGATCGCGTGGCCGATTGCGGCGCTGTCGATCATCGTCGGTTTGCTGGTCGGCGTGATATTCGGCTGGAGCGCGCATGTGCTCGTGACGAGCGCGATTCCCACGATAGCCGTGCTGATCGCGGGATGTCTCATCGTGCGGGAACAGTGGGATGCGTTCACGTTCAGGCGCTGCGCCCGCGCGACCGGCGTGATCGCGCTCGCCTGGCTCGTGCTGACGGGCGCGCTGCAACTCGCGCTATGGCTCGCGCACGTACAGGCGTTTCGCGTGTATGAGCGATCGGAGTTCTGGAGCGACTTGCGGTTTTATATCGGCTGGGTGACGGGCTTGCTCGTGGCGCCGTCGTTCGTGCCCGATGCGCCGCTCGCCGCCGGCGGCGATGACCGGCGCGTGCGGCATTGACTCAGTCTGTCAGTAAGTTCCGGGCGGCGGCTGCCAGCCCGGCGGCGGCGGAGGCGGCGGAGGCGTGGTGGAATACGCGCCGCCGGACGGCTGAACCATGCGCGTCGAGCCGCGTACCGGCACTTTGTCGCCGGCGGCGTACATGCATTGCAGATACGCGTAGTCGTAGCGCTGCTGCACGTTGTAGCCCGATGCCTGCGATGCCCCGACGCCGAACGCGCTGCCGGTCAGAAGGCCCGCGCCCGCGCCGATGGCCGCTCCCGATCCGCCGCCGAAGGCCGCGCCCGCCGCCGCGCCGAGCGCGGTGCCGACGACCGCGCTGCCGACCGCGCTGTTGGTCGCCGCCTGATTGGCGTCCACGCCGCCGACCTGCTGAAGGGCAAACTGGCGGCAGGAGTTGTCATCGGCGCGGAACTGGTCGAACGTTTTGGTGCTGCCGGGTAGCGCCATCACACTGGGGCCGGTAGGCATCACGGTGCAGGCCGAAAGGCCCGTCACGCCGATTGCCGCCAGTAAAAGGCCAAGCCTCGAGTAGTTCATGGATTCTTGCGAATTCGCTTCGTTATCGGTTTTCAAAGTGCCGAACAGCCTCAGTTCGATGGCGGCGGCGTCGCCGGAACCGGACGCCATGCGTTGGCGCATTGCTTCACGTACGGGTAATAGGCCTTCGCGGAGTCGCAGTAGTACCACATGCCTGGCTGCTGCGCGGGCGCGCCCGGATCGGCGGCGGGCTGACCCTGCTCGACGTATTGAACCGGCGCGGCAGGCTGAACGACGACGGGCGGCGGCGGATAGTAGTAATACGGCGCCGGCGCGACGGGATACGGGTAATACACGGGTCCGCCGACCCACACGCCGACGCGCGCCCAGGCGTACGCGTTGGCGGTCACGCCCGCGCTCGCGATCAGCGATAGCGCGATAAAAGCCTTCAGGCGATTCACGTCCTTCTCCAGAAAAAATGTTTGCGATGTCGATGGCGCTAACGGAAATCCGACCTCCGCAGTTGACCTGACATAGCGCATCCTCGAACGCTATTCCCTTTGCCGGAGAATTTCAATTACGCGGAACGGCGCGTATTTTTCGGCGCGTTACCCGGTAACAAAGTGTCGTGAATTCATGCGCGCAGCACGGTGATTCCGGCGCGTTCGATCGGTTCGACGAGCTTCGCGTCGGCGGTTTCCTCGACGATGACCGTCTGAGCCAGATCGATCCCGCCGATCCTGTAGGCCGACGCCGCGTTGAGCTTCGCCGCCGACGCCAGCACGACGGTTTCCGCCGCGCGCGCCGCGAGCGCGCGCTTGACGTGCGCTTCCTCGAAATCGCCGGTAGTGAGGCCGGCCGTCGGATGTACGCCGGTGACGCCCATGAAATAGAGATCGGCGTGAATGTGCGACATGGCTTCGACGGCAGCGGCCCCGACCGTGACGATCGAATGCTTGTAGAGCTTGCCGCCGATCAGCACGACGTCGACCGAAGCGTGCTCCGCCAGCGCCACGGCGACGCTCGGATTATGCGTGACGATCGTCGCGGACAGATTCGCCGGCAACTGACGCACGAGCAGCGCGGACGTCGTGCCGCCGTCGATGATCGCGATCTGCCCCGGCGCGATCATGTCCGCCGCTTTCTTCGCGATGCGCCGCTTCGCCTCCGATTCCATGTCCTCGCGCCGCGCGAACGGCGCGATCGCGGGCGAAGCAGGCAGCGCGCCGCCGTGCACGCGTTGCAGCAGCCCTTCGGCCGCGAGTTCGCGCAGATCGCGCCGCACCGTGTCCTCGGAAATGCCGAAGCGTGCGCTCAGTTCGGCGGCGAGCACCTGGCCGTCGCGTTTGAGGGCATCGAGAATCGCTTTCTTGCGCTGACTGGTCAACATTGTTTGCACGAAATTTCTTGATATTGCACGAAACTGCACGCTACCATGAGTTCAACAACTTGTCGAACGGGTGAACCGATGGAAACGAGCGAGCGCGTCCGCATCCTCAAAACCGAAGTGCTGTCGGACGACTGGTACGTCCTCAGAAAAGTGACTTTCGATTTTCAGCGCCGCGATGGCGCCTGGCAGCGTCAGAGCCGCGAAACCTACGATCGCGGCAACGGCGCGACGATTCTGCTGCGCGATCGCAAGACCGGCAACGTGCTGCTGACGCGCCAGTTCCGCATGCCCGCGTTCGTCAACGGACACGACGGCATGCTGATCGAGTCGCCCGGCGGCCTGCTCGACGACGCCACGCCCGAAGAGCGCATTCGCGCGGAAGTCGAGGAGGAAACGGGTTATCGCGTGCATCGCGTCGAGAAGATCTTCGAGGCGTTCATGAGCCCGGGATCGGTCACGGAGAAGCTCTATTTCTACGTCGGCGATTACGACAGCTCGATGCGCGTTTCGGACGGCGGCGGCGTAGAGGAAGAGGGCGAGGAAATCGAGACGATCGAAGTCCCGCTGCAAACCGCCATGCAGATGATCGAGCGCGGCGAAATCATGGACGGCAAGACGATCATGCTGCTGCAATACGCCGCGCTCGCGGCGCGTTCAGGCGAGTAGCGACACCGTCTTCACCTGCGCCCACAGGCGCATGCCTTCGACGATGCCTAGCCGGTCCAGCGAATAACGCGTGACGCGCGCGAGCAGCGGCGAGCCGTCGACGTCGAGCCGCACCACGGCTTGCGACGGATGGGCGTCCTTCGCGATGCCGATCACCGTCGCGGGCAGCACGTTCAGCACGCTGCTGCGCTCGTGCTCGTGCGTGCCGGTGACGAGACTCACGTCGCGCGCCTTGATGGCGACGCGCATCGTCTTGCCGCAGGACAAAGGCGTATGCACGACGGCGAGCTTCGCGCGCGAGCCCGGCAGCGCGAGCGTGAGCAGGCCGTACTTGCTGTCGTATCCGTCGACGATTCCCTCGAACACGACCGATGCGTCGTCGGCCATTGCGAGCGGCAGATCGAGCCGCGCGAGCGTATCGGCGATCGGCCCGCTCGCAAGCGCACGGCCGCCTTCGAGCAGCACGAGATGATCCGCGAGACGCGCGACTTCTTCGGGCGCGTGGCTCACGTAGATCACGGGAATGTCGAGTTCATCGTGCAGGCGTTCGAGATACGGCAGGATTTCCTGCTTGCGTTTTTGATCGAGCGACGCGAGCGGTTCATCGAGCAAAAGCAGACGCGGACTCGTCAAGAGCGCCCGCGCGATGCCCACGCGTTGCCGTTCGCCGCCTGACAATCCGGCCGGCATGCGCTCCAGCAGATGCGCGATGCCGAGCAAGTCCGCCGCCTGCGACAAATCCACGCGCCGCTCTGCCGACTTCACGCGCTCCAGCCCGAAGCGCAGATTCTTCTTCACGCTCAAGTGCGGAAAGAGGCTCGCTTCCTGAAAGACGTAGCCGAGCGGGCGCTTGTGCGTCGGCAGAAAAATGCGGCGCTCGGTGTCGAGCCAGACTTCGCCGTTGACGACGAGCCGCCCGGCGCGCGGCCGCGCGAGTCCCGCGAGACAGCGCAGCAGCGTGGTTTTTCCGGAGCCGGAATGGCCGAAGATCGCGGTGACGCCGCGACCGGGCAGCGCGAGATCGATATCGAAGGCGAAACCCTCGTGCTCGACGAGAAAGCGCGCTTCGATGGCTTCGTCGGAACGGGTATGCGCGCGGTCGAGCATCACGCGTTGATAAGTGAGTTCAGACATGAGCCGTGACGGAACGTCGGCCGGAGTAGAGCAGCAGAAGAACGACGAACGAGAATATCACCATGCCGCCCGCGAGCCAGTGCGCCTGCGCGTATTCGAGCGCCTCGACGTGATCGAAGATCTGCACGGACACGACGCGCGTGCGCCCCGGAATATTGCCGCCGATCATCAGCACGACGCCGAATTCGCCGACGGTATGTGCGAAGCCGAGAATCGTCGCCGTGACGATGCCCGGCCGCGCGAGCGGCAGCGCCACCGTGAGAAACGTGTCCCACGGACCGGCGCGCAATGTCGCGGCGGCTTCGAGCGGACGGCGCCCGATCGCTTCGAACGCATTCTGCAGCGGCTGCACGACGAACGGCATCGAATAGATCACCGAGCCGACGACGAGCCCCGTGAACGTGAACGGCAGCAAGCCGATACCGAGCGCCTGCGTGATCTTGCCGACATAACCGTTCGGCCCCATCAGCACGAGCAGATAGAAGCCGATGACCGTCGGCGGCAGCACGAGCGGCAGCGCCACCACCGCGCCGACGACGCCCTTCAGTTTCGAACGCGTATGCGTGAGCCACCACGCGATCGGCGTGCCGGCGACGAGCAGGAGCACCGTTGTCAGCGACGCGAGTTCGAGCGTCAGCGTAATAGCCTGGAGATCGGCGCTATCGAGCGGCATCGGCGAAATTAGAGTTGATAACCGTAGGACTTGATGACTTCGGCGGCCTTCGGACCCTTCAGGTACTCGATGAACTGCTTCGCGACCGGATTGTCCTTGCCCTTGTTCAGGATAACCGCGTCCTGTTTGATTGGCTCGTGGAGGTTCGCCGGCACGATCCACGCCGAGCCGCTCGTGACCTTGCCGTTCTTGTAGATCTGCGACAGCGCGACGAAGCCGAGCTCCGCGTTGCCGGTCGCGACGAACTGCTGCGTCTGTGAAATGTTCTGGCCTTCGACGACCTTGGGCTTGATTTCTGCTGCGAGGCCGAGCTTGTCGAGCGTCTGATAGCCGGCGAGACCGTACGGCGCGGCCTTCGGGTTCGCGATCGCGATGTGCTTGAACGCGTTCTTCTTCAGCACGTCGCCTTTATCGTCGACGTAGCCGTCTTTCGCGGACCACAGCGCGAGCGCGCCCGTCGCGTAGGTGAAGCGGCTGCCGGGAACGGTCGCGCCTTCGCTGTCGAGCTTGGCGGGCGTGGCGTCGTCGGCGGCGAGGAACACTTCGAACGGCGCGCCGTTCTTGATCTGCGCGTAGAACTGACCCGTCGCGCCGAACGATGCGACGACCTTGTTGCCGGTGTCTTTCTCGAAGTCGGCGGCGATCGCCTGCACGGGCGCCGTGAAGTTGGCCGCGACCGCGACCTGCACTTCGCCGGCCAGCGCGGATGCCGAAGCAATGCCCGCAGCGAGCGGAACGAACGCGCAAAGCAAAGCGCGCAGAATACGAGTCATCACGTAAAGCTCCTTGAACCGAGTTGAAATTCTGCTTATGGAACGACTTCAGGCGGCGCGTTGGAGGCCGCGAGCGTGTGGCCGTAGGGTCCGGCGAGCACCGTAATATATACGAGTATATTGCGTCGGTGCATGGGTTTCGGCGCGACTCGTCGGATGATTGTTTGATGGACTCATTGTGAGTGACACTCAAAGATATGAGTTGACCGTTTTCGTGTTTTCCGATGAAACTGATCGCCGAAAGGTAAATTGCCAGCCACGATAAACTGAGCCGCGCTCAATTCGAGCGCGCAGGAGACGAAGCATGACCGACGCAGCGAATCTGCAACGCCTGAAGCTCGGCATCGAAGGCCACGTCGCGCGCGTGACGCTCGATCGCCCCGACGTGCGCAACGCCTTCGACGACGCGACCATCGTCGAGCTGACCGCCGCCTTCCGCGCGCTCGACGACGACGCCAACGTGCGCGTTATCGTGCTTGCCGCGAACGGTCCGGCATTCTGCGCGGGCGCCGATCTCAACTGGATGAAGCGCATGGCGGGCTATTCGGAAGCGGAAAATCGCGCCGATGCGCTCGGTCTCGCCACCATGCTCAACACGATTTACGCCTGCTCGAAGCCGGTCATCGCGCGCGTGCAGGGCGACGCCTACGCGGGCGGCATGGGACTCGTCGCCGTGTGCGATATCGCGGTCGCGGCGGACACGGCGCACTTCTGTCTCTCCGAAGCGAAGCTCGGCCTGATGCCCGCGACGATCGCGCCGTACGTGATCCGCGCGATGGGCGCGCGCGCGGCGCATCGCTATTTCGTGACGGCCGAGCGCTTCGATGCCGCCGAAGCGCTGCGTCTCGGTTTCGTGCACGAAGCCGTCGCCGCCGATCAGCTCGATGCGCGCGTCGAAGCGATCGCCGCGAGCATCGCCGCGAACAGTCCGAACGCCGTGCGCGAATGCAAGAAGCTCGTCGCGGATTTCGCGGGCAAGGAGATCGACGAACCGTCGATCGGCGAGACGGCGGAGCGCATCGCGCGCATCCGCGCATCGGACGAGGGGCGCGAAGGCGTGCGCAGCTTCCTCGAGAAGCGCAAGCCGTCCTGGCTCGTTTGAAGCACCGGAGGAATCGACGTGATTACGCTGCATCACTGCGTGAGCGCGCGCTCGTTCCGGCCGCTGTGGGCGCTGGAAGAAATCGGCGTGCCGTATGAACTGAAGATGCTGCCGTTTCCGCCGCGCGTGTTCGCGCGCGGTTTCAAGGACGTGAATCCGCTCGGCACGATTCCGGCGCTCACCGACGATGCGGACGACGCGCTTTTCATGACCGAATCGTCGGCGATCTGCCAGTATCTGGCGGCGCGCTATTCGCCGGGCGCGCTCGATGTCGCGCCGCACGAGGCCGATTTCGGCCGTTATCTCAACTTCGTGCATTTCGGCGAAGCGACGCTCACGTTTCCGCAGACGCTCGTGCTTCGCTACGCGCATCTGGAGCCGCCGGAGCGGCTGCAGCCGCAGATCGTCGAGGATTACGCGCGGTGGTTCCACGCGCGTCTGCGCACGCTCGCGCCGCTGCTCGACGCGCAGCCGTATCTGTGCGCGGGGCGTTTCACGGCGGCGGACATTTCCGTCGGCTACGCGCTGATGCTCGCGGAATTGCTGGGGCAGAGCGCGCACTTCGCGCCATCGATCGCGGAATACTGGCGGCGTCTGCGCGAACGCGAAGGCTTCGTCCGCGCGCTCGAGGCGCAGGAAGCCGCGGCGCTCGCGCAAGGCGTATCGACGACGGCGTCGCCACTGCTGCGTCCGTAGTTACCCTCCTTCACGTCCCCCCGTCCGTAGGGCTGTGCGAAGCGCCACGCAGCCGTACTCTTCACATCACGCGCTGACGTTCACGCGCGCCGATTCAGAGAGTCTTACTTGACGAGGTTGGCGATGATCGTTCTTTCCTGGTTCCTGTCGGTTGTCCTTGCGCTGCTCGCGACGGCCACCATTGCGATGGCGCTGCCGACATCCCCCGCGGACGAACTGAACGCCACCGCGCCGCAATCGATTTTCAGCATCGAGATGAATCGCTTCGACGCGGTGCTCGCGTCGTGCATGCCGAATGCCGACTGACGACGACGACGGCGCGCGCGGGGCGCGTCGTTGGGCGGCGGAAGTAAGTGTTGTCGAATCAATGCGTTGCAGCAAAATCTGAAACGATATCCACAGGCTTGTGCCCAGTTTCTGTGGACAACATAAAGCATCGAGGCCGAAGAGCCTGGGAAGATAACCCCAAGCCAGGCGCCACGGGCGCGTCAGGAGACCAACCGACGCAGCAGCAGAATCCGCCGATAATGACGGTTCCACGACAACGGGCGTCGAACCAGGAACCGCATGACCGCCAATCTTCCCAACGTCTGGGACGACGATTACCGGCGCTGGCTCGCCGAACTGAAACTACGTGTCGAGCGCGCGCGCCAGCGGGCGGCGGCCAGCGCGAACCGGGAGCTCGTCACGCTGTATTGGCAGATCGGCCGCGATATTCTCGATCGTCAGCGGCGACAGGGCTGGGGCGCGGGCGTCATCGATCAGCTCGCGCGCGATCTGAAATCGGCGTTTCCCGACATGCGCGGCTTTTCACCGCGCAATCTGAAATACATGCGCGCGCTCGCGCAGGCGTGGCCGGACGAGGCATTCGTGCAGCAGCCTGCTGCACAATTGCCGTGGTTCCATCTCTGCACGCTGCTCGACAAGCTCAAGAATCAGGACGATCGAAGCTGGTACGCGGCGAAGGCGCTGGAGCACGGCTGGTCGCGCCAGATTCTCGTGATGCAGATCGAAACCGCCGCGCACACGCGCAGCGGCAGCGCGATCACCAATTTCGACGAGCGCCTGCCGCCGCCGCAATCCGATCTGGCGCGCGACGCGCTCAAGGATCCATACATCTTCGATTTCCTCGGACTCGCCGAAAACGCGCAGGAACGCGATATCGAACAGGCGCTCACGCAGCACATCACGCGCTTTCTGCTGGAGCTGGGCGCAGGCTTCGCGTTCGTCGGACGGCAGTATCGGCTGGATGTGGGCGGCGACGAGTTCTTCATCGATCTGCTGTTCTATCACCTGAAGCTGCGCTGCTACGTGGTGGTCGAACTGAAGACGACGCCGTTCAAGCCCGAATACGCCGGCCAGCTCAATTTCTACCTCTCCGCTGTCGATGCGCAACTGAAGGCGCCCGACGATCAGCCGACGATCGGGCTTTTGCTGTGCAAGGAGAAGAACCGGCTGGTCGCCGAATATGCGCTGCGCGGCGTCGCGAAGCCGATGGGCGTCGCCGAATATCAGCTGCTGCGTGAAGTTCCGGCATCGCTGGAGACGACCCTGCCTTCGATCGACCAGATCGAGGCCGAATTGCGCGGCGACATGCCGGACGAGCGGTGAAGCGGCCAGAAAATTAGGCCAAAAAAAAGCCCGCTTCAGTTGAGCGGGCTTGAATCCACATCGGTTGAGACATGGAGGAGACAGGTGTTAGTATAAACCCTTAAGCCGCCACGTCAACACCTAAAACAAAAAAAATCGCAATCGGTAATCGACCGCAGCAAATTTGCAACACATCGGCGGCGGTCACTGCTTGCCGAGGCTGTGATAGTAGGCGGCCAGATTGGCGACGTCCGCGTCGGACAAGGTTTTCGCCATCATCGACATCATTTCGTTCTTGCGCTCGCCCGTGCGGAAATCGTTGAGCGCCTTCACGAGATATTCCTCCGTCTGCCCGGCGAGATTGGGCGCTTCCGGCAGTTTCGACATTCCGTCGATGCCGTGACAGGCCGCGCACGCCGTCGCCTTCGCGCGCCCGGCTTTGATGTCGCCGGCGGCGAACGACGCGGAAGCGCCCGCCGCCAGAACGCCCGCGAGCACCGCCGCCGTCAGCGCGACCCTCATTTGGCCCCCGAATACGAAATGCGATAGATCGCGCCCGCGTAGTCATCGGAGACGAGCATCGAGCCGTCTTGCAGCATCTGCACGTCGGCGGGACGGCCCATGTACTCACCGCTGCTCGTCAGCCAGCCTTCCGCGAAGACTTCCGCCTCGCCTGCGGTGCCGTCGTCCTTGATCGGCGTGAACATGATGCGCGCGCCGATCGGCTTCGTGCGGTTCCACGAGCCGTGCTCCGCAACGAAGATGCCGCCCTGATACTTCTGCGGGAACATCTTCCCGTTGTAGAACGACATGCCGAGATCGGCGGCATGCGCGGCGAACTCGACCTGCGGAAACACGAGACCCGCCGGCGGATTCTGGTCCTTGTATTCCACCGTTCGCACCTTGCCGCCGCCGTACCACGGAAAGCCGAAGTTCTCGCCGCCCTTGGTCGCGCGATTCAGCTCGCCCGGCGGGGTGTCGTCGCCCATGCCGTCGACCTGGTTATCGGTGAACCAGAGCGTCTTGTCCTTCGGATTGAAATCGAGACCGACCGAATTGCGCACGCCGTGCGCGTAGACTTCGCGGTTCTTGCCGTCCTGATCCAGACGGATGATGCCCGCGAGCCCATTCCTGTCGAGTTCGGCGAGCTTGTCTTTCGGCGGCACGTTCCACGGCTGGCCGAGCGCGATGTACAGCTTCTTGTCCGGCCCGACGCGGCAGTAGCGCGCGCCGTGATTGAAGCTTTCGAACTGCGTCGGGATCAGCTTGCCCTGCGGGACGACGACCGCCGCGGCGACATCCGGTCCGCCTTCGCCGAAGAACTGCGCCGCCGGGAAGCCGAGCACGCGGTTCTGCTCGACCACGTAGAGCACGCCGTCCGGCGAGAAGCAGACGCCATTGGGCACCTTGAACGTCACCGACGACGCGAACTGCACGACATCGCTCGCTACGCGTTGCTTGGTCCGGTCAGTCACCTGCCACACGCGATTTTTGCGGCTGCCGACGAACACGACGCCCGTCGAAGGCTCGATCGTCATCGCGCGGGCCTCGGGCACGACGGCGTATAGCTCGATTTTGAAGCCGGGCGGCAATTTGATCTGCTCGAGATTCTTGCGCAGCGCATCGGCCGTCTGGCCAGCTTGCGGAATGGTTTCCGGCGGTGCGGCATTGCCCGTCTGCCGGAAATTCGAAAGCGCGTTGATGTTGTCCTGCGCGGCGTTCGCGTGCGGCACGCAGGCGATCATCGCGCCGACGGCCAACGGCAAAAGCTTGAACGTTGCGTTCATCCGGTTTGTCTCCTGTTGTTGTTAATAACCGGAGCGGACGTTTCGGTGGCGCCGTCCGGTTCCATGCAAAGCAAAAGGTGCTCTCGGAATTGCACTGAACAAAACACGGCCACTTCCGCCGACGCGCGCATCGCACGACGCTTCGGCAATGAAAACAATCTTAGGATAGAAATCGCTTAAGTAAGCAGCGGATGACTAAGTTTCGCTGCGGCGCGCGGTTGCATGCGGCATCTATTTCCGGCCGTCGAAGAGAAAGACGTCGGTGCGGTCCGGGCTCGGCAACGCGACGAGTAGACGCGCGCCGTCGAGCACCGCGTGACCGGTCACGGTCGTATCGGGAAGCGGGCAGGGCGCGGGGCCGAAGGTCACGGAGACGTCGTAGGCGTTCGCGCCTTGGTGCGGCGCCGTCGTGCCTTTGAAGATGCAGCCGGATGTCGTCGTGCCGGCGAGATAGCCGTCGCCCGCGACCGTGATGCGCGTCTGCGTCGTTCCGCCGAGCGACATGCCGCGTCCGCTGTACAGGCCGCCCGCGTTGGCGCGGCTCGGCGCGATGTCGAGCATCGGCGCGGCGTTGGCGGAAAACGCGAGCCCCGCGCCGCCGTCCTTGTTCGCGACAGTTCCGTCGACGGCGGGCGCGCGCGCGAAGTTCACGCTGAAAACGGCCGCCGACGCAGGCGCCTTGCCCACGCGATAGTCGAATGCGGCGTCGCTGATGAAGCGGCCATCGCCCGATTGCTTGCCGTTCTTCGCGACCGCGACGCCCGCGAGTCCCGCGCCGCCCGCGCTTGCGTAGAAGAGATAGGCGGTGCCGTCGAAAAGCATGAGAAGCGTGGCTTGCGCCGTGTTGCCCGTGAGCGAGCCTTTGTAGACGCCGCCCGAAGGTAGCGTCGTCGTAACGGCGCCGGGCGGCGGCGCGGAGTTGGAACCGCCGGTGGAACATGCAGCGAGAGCGATGGCGCAAACCACGAAGGGAATTGCGTTTCTTGTCATTCTGCACTCCGGTCGCGAGCGATGAGAGTCCTGTATAAGCGCTTCAATCATGCAGGTCAAGCGCGTCGCGCCGGCTCATTCAGCGCTCATTCGGCCTCTTTACGATGCTTTGCATGGCAACGCGATACGCGAAACGCGAGCCGAAACCAACAAGACATCGTCCGATCTGAGGAGCAAGAACATGAACAAGTCGACTATCGCGGTCTGCGCTTTGGCCGTCGCCTGCACGGTGGGCATGAGCGGTTGCGCATCGATGGGAAGTTCCGCCGACATCTACGACAGCATGCAGACGCAACACGAGGAAACGGTGCGTATGGCGACCGTCGAAAGCGTGCGCGGCGTGACGATCGAGAACAACGACGGCCATCCGGCTCCGTTCGGCGCGATCGGTGGCGGCCTGCTCGGCGCGGTGGCGGGCAGCGCGGTCGGAGAAGGACACGGCTCGCTGCTTGCCGGCGTGATCGGCGGCATTGCCGGCGCGGTCGCGGGCGATCAAATTCAGGATCATCTCGAACGGCAGAAGGGAATCGAAATCACCGTGCGTCTCGACAACGGCGATTTGCGCGCGATCACCCAGGCCGCCGATGGCCAGATGTTCTACGCCGGCCAGCGCGTGCGTTTGCTGTCGAGCGGCGGCATCACGCGCGTGACGGCCTGATCGTGTGAAGGAAGTGTGAACGTGCAGAATGAGCGGATCGTGAGGTGCGTTCGGATGGGAAGCAATCGGCGGATCATCGTGTTCGGCGCGTTCGACCGGCATAACTTCGGCGACATGTTGTTCGCGCATGTCGTCGCGGCCTTGCTCGCTGAACGCCGTCCGAACGTCGAACCGATATTCGCCGGATGCGCGCGGCGCGAACTGCGCGCGCACGGCGGCCACGACGTCGCCGCGCTTTCGCAACTGGCCGCGCGCTGGCGCGACGAGCCCGTCGTGCTGATCCACGCGGGCGGCGAGTTGCTGACGTGCGACGCGTGGGAAGCCGCCGTGATGCTGAAGCATCCCGACGAAGCGCAAGCCTGCATCGCCCGATACGAGTCGCGCGCGGCGGATCGAAACGCGTGGGCGCGCGCCGAACTCGGCATGGACGCGCTCGCGCCGTACGTCATCGGCCGCGAGACGTTTCCGCGAGCGGCGTCGATTTCCTTCGATGCGATCGGCGGCGCGACGCTCGACGCCCGCGATGCCGCGTTTCAGGCCGAAGTGCTGGCCAAGCTCCGTTCAGCCGATGACATCAGCGTCCGAGACACGCACACGCAAGCCTTCCTGAAGCGCGCGGGAATCGACGCGCGCCTCGTCCCCGATCCGGCATCGATGGTCGCCGAGCTTTTCGACGCGCGCATCCGGACGCGCGCCGGCGCATGCCGCGCGTTCCCGCGCGGTTATCTGGCCGTCCAGTTCAGCGCGGATTTCGGCGACGACGCGACGCTCGCGCAAATCGCGCATCAACTGGATCTGATCGGCGCATCGACGGGACTGGGCATCGCGCTGTTTCGCGCGGGCGCGGCGCCGTGGCACGACGACATCGCGGTCTACGAGCGCATGGCGGCGCGTATGCGCCATCCGTCGGTGACGATCTTCGATTCGCTCGACGTCTGGGACATCTGCGCGCTGATCGCGAAAAGCGACGGTTACGCGGGCAGCAGCCTGCATGGCCGGATCGTCGCGATGGCGTACGGCTTGCCGCGCGTGAATATCGCGCACACGGACGCGGCCAAGCAGCGCGCGTACGCCTCGACGTGGGAGATCGCGGGCGCGCCGGGTGTGGTGAGCATCGCCGAATTGCACCCCGCCATGCACGAAGCGCGGGCGATGGATCGCGCGGCGCTTCGCGAGACGGCATCGGCGCTCGCGAAGGCGCATCGGGCGGGATTCGAGCGTGTCGCGCGATCGGCGCTCGGGCCATGAAGACGCGAAATCCGGATACGACCTGACGGCCGCCGAAAGCGGCGCGAAGGCTTCCGGAAAGGCGAGATCGGCGCTGGCTGAATAACGCGCCCGGATGCTTCGGGCCGATGCGGGCGAAGGTAGGATGACGGCTTTCGTTCACGCGCAGCAGGTCCATTCCGAATGAATAGCATCACGAAACTCTTCAAGGTCGAAACGATCAATTCACGCGAGGTGACGGTCGAGTTCATCCGCGCGCTGTGGCATTTGCGCTCGCTGCTCGGCACGCTGCTGATGGCGTTCTTCGCGCTCTGCGCGGCGATGTTCTGGCTCGGCGCGCCCGTCGAAACCGCGACGCACGCGCGCGTTTCGTTCGGCGCAACCGTCTATTACTGCGGCGTGACGGCGCTGACCATCGGATACGGCGATGTCGTCGCGACGACGGGCATCGGGCGAGCCTTGTCGATGTTGCTGGGCTTGTATGGCGTGCTCGTCACCGGCACGACGACGGCGGTGGCCGTGTTCGCGGTCCAGCGCGCGGTGAAACGCGATGCGCGACACGCGCCCTGAAGATCGCCGCGTTCCGTCCTATGCTTCATCAGGCGCCATCGAAGGGAGCGACAACGTCATGAACAGCCTCGAAGGAAAGATCGTCGCCATCACGGGCGGCTTCGGCAGTCTCGGACTCGCGACGGCGCGCGTGCTCGCGCAACGCGGCGCGCGGGTCGCGCTGATCGGCCACGGCGCGGCGTCGGAAGCGTTGCCCGCGCCGCTCGGCGACGCGTGCATCGTGACCGGCATCGATCTGACGGATGCGAAATCGGCGCAACAAGCCATCGATACGGTCGTTCAGCGGACGGGCGGCCTCGATGCGCTCGTGAACGTCGCCGGCGCATTCGCCTGGGAAACGGTCGCGGACGGCAGCGCCGACACCTGGCAAGCGATGTTCGATGTCAACGTGAAGACCGCGCTCAACGCATCGAAGGCCGCGCTCGCGCAACTGGGCGCGAAGGAAGGCGGGCGCATCGTCAATGTCGGCGCGCTCGCGGCGATGAAAGCGGGCATGGGGATGGGCGCTTACGCGGCATCGAAGGCCGCGCTGTTGCGCCTGACCGAAGCGCTCGCCGAAGAGTTGAAGGACACGGGCGTGACGGTGAACGCGGTGTTGCCGTCGATCATCGATACCGCGCCGAATCGCCGCGACATGCCCGACGCCGATTTCTCCCGCTGGGTGCGGCCCGAAGCGCTCGGCGCGGTGATCGCGTTCCTGCTTTCGCCGGATGCGCAATGCATCACGGGCGCGGCGGTTCCGGTGACGGGACGCGTCTGACGTTTCAGCGCGACTGCGCCTTGAAGCCTTCGCCCTGCATGCCCGCGCGATCCACCGCCGCAATGCGGTTGCGGCCGTTGTCCTTCGCCTGATACAACTGCGCGTCGGTCAGATTGATGAACGCCGTCACGTCCATGCGCTCGCCCGGAACGACGGTGCCCACGCCGAAGCTCGCCGTCACTCGCTGATCGTGCGGCGAGCGCACGTGCGCAATCGCTTCCTCGGCGATCAGCGCGCGGCAACGCTCCGCGACGCGTATCGCGGATTCGGCGTCGGTATCGGCGAGAATCAGCGCGAATTCCTCGCCGCCGAACCGGCCGAGAAAGTGCTGCGGACCCGCCGCCTCGCCGAGCACGCGCGCAATGCGCTTCAGACACTCGTCGCCCTGAACGTGGCCGTAGTAATCGTTGTACGACTTGAAGAAGTCGATATCGATCATCACGAGCGACAGCGGCTTGCCCGAATCCTTCGCGGCATGCCATTCGCGCGCCATCACGTCGTCGAAGCGGCGGCGATTGCCGACGCCCGTCAGGCTGTCGCTGAACGACAGGCGTTCCAGTTCGCGCTGCATTTGCGCGAGCTTTTCTTCGGTGCGCTTGCGTTCGCTGATATCGAACATGAAGCCGATCAGCGCCTCGACCTCGCCTTTCTCGTTGCGCTCGACGTGCACGACATCGCGCAGCCACACGTAGCCGCCGTCGCGGGTGAGCGCGCGGTAATCCGCTTCGTGATCCGTGCCCGCCTTCGATTGAGAGACGCAGAAGTTGACGACTGCTTCGCGGTCGTCGGGATGCATGCGCTCGGCCCAGTCGTTGACCGTTTTCCACGACGACGGCGCCCAGCCGAGCAGGGCCTCGATCTGCGGGCCGATGTAGGCGAATTCCATCGTCGCCCAGTCGATCTTCCACGGAATCGCCTTGGTCGATTCGAGCAGCGTGCGATAGACGGCGTGATCGTCCTCGCCGAGCGCGCGCTCGGGCGGCGCGAGTGTGTCTTCGTGCCGCAGGAAAGCGGCCTGGAGCGAACTGTCGGATGGGGCGCGATTCATCGTGTGCGGTGGCGGCGATGCCTGGTGGACGTGTGCGTGTGTTATCGGCAACGTCCGCCGATTCTGAAGTCGCGCGTGAGGTTTCGGACTTTACTGGTGGGAAGTGCGCGCGCAGTCGCCTATGCTCGCCGGGTAGCTGCAACGCTACAAGGTGGTCTCGTACCTTTGCCCCGACAGGGTCGGGGCTTTTTTTCGCCCGATCGACGTCCTCACCCCTCCCCCCACACCACAAAGTGCATGACATCGGTGCGCGCCTCGTCGAAGCCCGCTTCGCAATAAGCCAGATACAGCCGCCACGTCCGCACGAAGGCTTCATCGAATCCTTGCGCGCGGACTGCATCGGCGTGCATCTCGAACGCGTCTCGCCAACACCTCAGCGTCCTTGCGTAATCCGCGCCGAACGAAAGCGTCGCGCGTGCATCGAGTCCCGCGCGCCGCGCCGCGCGTGCGAAGCGCTCCGGGCTCGGCAGCATGCCGCCCGGAAAGATCGTCTCGCGGATGAAGTCACTGGACGCGCGATACGCGGCAAAGCGCGCATCGTCGATGGTGATCGACTGCACGAGCGCCTTCGCGCCCGGCGCGAGACAGCGGCGCAGCACGCGGAAATACGCCGGCCAGAACCGTTCGCCCACGGCTTCGAACATTTCGATCGACACCACCGCGTCGTACTGTCCATACACATCGCGATAGTCGCGCAGTTCGATATCGACAAGCCCGCTCAAACCTTCGCGCGCTACGCGTTCCACGGCGAACGCATGTTGCGCGGTCGAAACGGTCACGCCGTGCACGCGTATGCCGAGACGCGCCGCGTGCCGCGCGAAGGCGCCCCAGCCGCAGCCGATCTCCAGCACGCGCATCCCCGCCGTGAGTCCGAGCGTATCGACGATGCGCCGATACTTCCGTTCCTGCGCCGCTTCGAGCGGAAGACCGGCGTCGCCATCGAACCATGCGCTCGAATACGTCCACGTCGGATCGAGCCAGAGCCCGTAGAACGCGTTGCCGATGTCGTAATGCGCGTGAATGTTGCGGCGGCTCCCCGCGCGCGTGTTCAGGCGCAGACGATGCCGCACGTTGTGCCAGCACCGCGCGACAAAGCCGCCCGCGACCGTGCGCGCGAGCGCCGTCTCGTTGCGGATCGCGAGCCGCAGCAGGGCGCACGGATCGGGCGTATCGAGCCATTTCGCCCGATACGCCCGCGCGAAGCCGATGTCGCCCGCGCGCAGAATCGCCCGGCACGCGCGCCAGTCGCGGATGAAAAGAAGCGCCGCCGGTTGCATCAGCGGATCGCCGAACACAGAGCGCCCGCCATCCGGCATGACGAGCACGAGATGTCCGACGCTGATGCGACGCAGAAGGCCGAGAAAGATCCGCGCGGACATCGGCATCGCCGATGTCGCGGAGAAAGATCGCAGCAGGTTCATGGTCGCGTCTCGTCCCTCGTCGGTGGATGCTTGCCGTAAAAAGGCACGCGCTTCATCCACAGCCGCAGCGCTTGCCAGTGAATCCGCGCAATGACGCCCGCGGCGAAGAGCGGCGCGCACAAGAGCGTGCGACACGCGAGCGCGCCGGTGAGCGGCCGCGCGACGAGACCGATCGCGGTGCGCAGCAGCAGCCCGTCGCGGTCGCGATAATCGATCGAGATGCTCAAGCGGTCGCCACGCTGCCGCACGCGAAACGCGTAGTCGCCGGCGACATCGCAAAAGGGCGAAACGTGCAGCGTCTTGCGGCAGACGAGCACGGTGTCTTCGACGATCGGCGCATGATCCTGCGCGCTCAGCAAATAGCCGCGATGCTCGCCGAAGGTGTTGCGCACATCGGCGTAAAGCGCGCGCAACGCGCCTGCGCGGTCATGACAGAACCAGAAGCTCACCGGATTGAACGCGTAGCCGAAGACGCGCGGAATCGTCAGAAGATGGATTTCGCCGTCGGCGGGAATGCGCGACTGCGCGAGGCACGCGCGCATCCAGAGATCGAGATCGCAGTGTTCGCGCGGGCCGTAATCGCATCGAAACAGCGCGAGCGGCCGAATGCGGTCGATGCCGAACCACGCACAGCGCAACGCGTCGAGACGCGCGACGTCGCAACGCACGTAGCGCACCGGATACTCGAAGCGATGCCGCGCCGGACGCAGCCGCTCGTGCATCACGCGGCCCGTCAGCCATTGCGCCGTCTTCATGGTCGCGCCCATGCCGGCTGGACGCCGAAATCGCGCGCGACGCGCAACGCCGATTTCAGGCCGTCTTCGTGAAAGCCGTAACCGGTCCACGCGCCCGCGTGCCACGTCCGGCGCACGCCCTGAATGCGCGGCAGACGCGCCTGAGCATCGATGGCGGCGAGATCGAAGAGCGGATGTTCGTATTCGTAGCGGCCGAGTTGCGTGCGAGGCGCGGGTTCATCGACGGGATTGAGCGTGACGATGACCGGCATCCTGAAAGGAAGCGGCTGAAGCTGATCGAGCAGATAGCTCACGCAGACGGGCGCGGCCGCGTCGCGCGCAAGCGCCGCACGCGCGCCGATGTAGTTCCAGGCCGACCACACGCGGCGGCGGCGCGGCAAGAGCGCGCAATCCGTATGCAGCACCGCGATGTTGCGCTGATACCGCACGGCGCCGAGCACTGCGCGCTCATCGGCGGATGCGTCGTCGATGAGGCCCAGGCTCGTCGGTGCGTGCGTCGCGAGCACGACGGCATCGAAGCGCTCGGGACCGGCATCGTCGGTCATCACGGTGACGCCGTTGTCGTCGCGGCGCACGCCTCGCACGGGCGCGCGCGTGCGTGCGTCGTCGAGCGTGGCCGCGATGCGCCGCACATACTCGCGCGCGCCGCCCGCGACGGTCTTCCACGGCGGCCGGCCGTTCACCTGCAATAGCGCGTGATTGAGACAGAAGCGCAGGAACGTGGCGGCGGGAAAGCGCAGGATGTCGTGCGCGGCGCTCGACCAGATCGCCGCGGCCATCGGCAGAAGATAGTGGCGCTGAAACGGCGCGCCGTATCCGCCCTCGACGAGCAGTTCGCCGACCGAGCAGCGCGTCGCGCTCACGCGTTCGAGCTGCCTATGAGCCGATGCATTGAAGCGCAGAATGTCGCCCAGCATGCCGATGAACGACGGCGAGAAGAGATTGCGCCGCTGCGCGAACACGGTGTTGAGGTTTGTGCCCGCCCATTCGAAGCGTCCGCCGTCGAGCGAAACGGAAAACGTCATGTCGCTGCGATGCGCCGCGACGCCGAGTTCATCGAACAGCGCGATGAGATTGGGATACGTTCGGTCGTTGAACACGAGAAAGCCCGTATCGACGGGATGCTGCACGCCGTCGAGCGCGACATCGACGGTATGCGTATGGCCGCCGAGATAATCGGCGGCTTCGAAAAGCGTCACGCGATGCGCGCGCGAGAGCAGATACGCGCTCGCGAGACCGGCGATCCCCGCGCCGATCACCGCGATGCGCTGCTGTCTTTCTTTTGTCGATGATTCCATGACGGGCGGTCTCCTCGCGCCAAAAGGTCTCCTCGCGCCGCGTGGACGTGGCTGTTCCAGACGAGTGCGAGATCAAATACGAGAAAGACGCGCGCGCGGATGCACGCGCGCCGCGCTGCTTCAGTCGCGCTGACCGGGACTTTGAAATCCCGGCTGACCGATCTGCTCCGGCGATTGCGGCACGCGGCTAAAACGCGCGGTGTCGTAGCCCATCGCGTCGAGGCGCGCGAGCATCGAGCGATAGATGTCGTCGCTCATCGCCGGCTCGCGCGAGAAGATCCAGCCGAGCTTTCTGTTCGGATAGCCGAGGATCGTGTAGCGATAATCCGGATCGACGTAGAGCGTGAGTTGCGTCACGCGTATCGGCCAGAAGAGTTGCACGCTCCATTCGCCGCCGTTGCTGCCGGGCTTCACGGTATCGACGAAACGATGCGTCGTTTCCTCTTGCCCGAAGCCGTTCTTGCGGCCGAAAAAGACGTCGTCGATTTTTCCGTCCGCGCGCAGCGACCATTCGACATGCGTGCCGACGAAATCGCGTTCCGCGAAGTACGGAATATTCGCGATGACATACCAGCGCCCCATGTAGCGCGGCACGTCCACGGCAACGGTTTCGAGCGGTCGGTTCGCTCGCGGATTCGGATTCGGCGGACTCGAACAGCTCGCCACCGCCACGACGACGCCGGCCGCCACCAGCGCCACGACGAGCGCCCGCTTCGTGTTTGTCATGGCATCACCTTTATCGGACGCTTCTCGAACAGATAGTGCGCGACGCCCCATTCGCGGCCGCGCGCGTAGCCGAACAACTCGGCCACCGCCATGTAGAACATGCGCCAGCGCTGAAACCAGATGGCGGCCGCATCGCCGTAGACGTCGCGCAGCATCGGCATGACGCGATCGCGAGCGGCATCGAGATTCGCGAGCCATTGATTCGCCGTGCGCGCGTAGTGCGTGCCGTTCATCCACCACTGACGCGTGACGCGCAAATCGTCCTGAAAGTGCAGCAGCAAGGACGCGGATGGCATCGTGCCGCCGGTGAAGAAATAGCGCGACATCCAGTCGCCGCCGTCGCGCGATGTGAAGTGATACGCAAGCGTCGCGTGCGCGAAGTGGTGGACAAAAAGTCGTCCGTCATCGGCGAGCCAGCGCGCGATCTTCGCGAGCAACAGGCCGTAATGCTTCATGTGCTCGAACATTTCGATCGACAGAATGCGATCGAACGGCGTCTCGTCGTGCGCGAAATCGAAATCGACGACATCGCCCGTCACGACGCGCAAGTTGCGAAGGCCGCGCTGCCGCGCCCGCGCTTCGATGAACGCGCGTTGCCCGCCCGAATTAGACAGCGCGACGATTTGTGCGCGCGGATAACGCTCCGCCATCCACAGCGCGAGCGAGCCCCAGCCGCAGCCGAGATCGAGGATGCGTTGACCATCGGCGAGTTGCGCGCGCTCGGCATAGCGTTCGAGCATCGCGAGTTCGGCTTGCGCGAGCGTTTCGTCGCCGCGCGGGTACAGACCGCACGAGTACTTCAGGCGCGGGCCGAGGTGCGCTTCGAAGAACGCATCGGGCAGCTCGTAATGCTGCGCGTTGGCGGCGTGCGTATCGATCGCGATCGGGCTCGCGCGCAGTTCGTTCAGAAAGCGCTCGAACGCCTGCGTGCGTTGCGCGTTGTCGTTCGCATATTCGTCGATGAGACGCTGACGGATCAGCAGGCGCATGCCGGCGCGCACGAGCGCATCAGGCACGAGGCCGCGCTCGCACGCGCGAATGATGCGGCTTTCGTCGAGCGCGGGCATGTCGGCGGGTGCGGCGGGCGCGGATGAGGTATCGCGGGCGGTGATGTTCATCGGCGTGTCCTTGCTTTGTTCATGCGCGTTTACGCGGCCACGGAATCAGCGCGCTCGTCGTTCGCATGTAGTCGCGATAGCCGTCGCGCGTATCGGCGAGATGCGCTTCGAGAATCGGAATGCCCGATACCTTCAGCAGCAGCCACGCCATCAGCACGGGCGGCGCGAGCGTCGCCCAGCCCCGCGGCATGCCGATCGAGAGCACCGCGTACGCGAGCCAATGCACGCATTCGAAGAAGTAATTCGGATGGCGCGAATAGCGCCACCAGCCATCGCGGCACACTTTTCCGCGATGCGCGGGATCGGCGGCGAAGCGCTTGAGTTGACGATCGGCCGCCGCTTCGCCCGCGACCGCGACGATCCACACGGCGGCGAATCCCGCGATGCACAGCGGACTCGCCGCCTCGCGCGCATAGGCGGGCACGAAGAACGCGATGGCAAGCAGCATCGAAATGAACGCCTGCAACTGGAAGAAGCCGAGCATGTTGCGCGCGGCGTGTTCGCCCCAGCGTTCGCGAAACGCGCGATAGCGCGTGTCTTCCGGCTTGCCGCGATTGCGCCGCCACAGATGCCGCGCGAGCCGCGCGCTCCAGAGCCCGCCGCCCGCCGCGACGCATACGCGATTGACCGTCGCGCCGGTCCCGCACGCGGCGATGACGAGCGCGGCCGCGCCGAGCGAAGCGGCCCAGAGCGGATCGACCATGCCCGCGTTTTTCGTGCGCAACTGCCAGAGCCACGCGGCGAAAAAGACCAGCACGAATCCGCTGACGACGACGAGCACGGTGACGATGAAAGGCATGGCGGCTCCGCGAACAGGCGTTCACCGAGTCATACGGATGCCGAGTGCGATTGGATGCAGCGAACGAAAGATGGACGTTCGCTATGCGAGAGTCGCGATGCGATCGATCGTCAGGTCGAACGCATCTGGCCGGTTGCGAGCACGGGTCCGGTCGGGGCGCCCGTCGGCGAGCCGCCGGGAGGTTCGTCGGATACGGCGAGCACGGCCTGCGCGCTGAGTTGCGCGACGATCTCGGGCGGCAGCGTCATCGTCGCGGGACGATCGGGCGGGAAGACGCCGAGGGCAATCGGCTTCGCGTTCGGCGGAATCAGCCACAGTTCCGTCGCGCGATTCGCGGGGATCGTGACGTGCGACGCGGGCACGACGACCATGCGCGCGCGCCGCACATCGACGGTCGCGGTCCAGTGCACGACGCCGTCCTTGCGCGCGATCGACGCGACCATGTACTCGCCGGAGACGGCTGCCGTCGTCGGCGTTTGCGGGGCTTGCCGCAGCAAGGTGAAGGTCACGCCGAGCAGGACGAGCGCGGCGACGCTCGCGCCGATCGTCAGCCAGCGCCACACGTTCAGGCTGTCGCGCCAGCGTTCGCGTTTCGGCTGCGGCGCGATGAATCCCAGATCGCGGCGGATGCGCGTCCACACGCGCCGCGGCGGCGCGATCGCGCGGACATCGTCGGCGAGCGGGGCAAGACGTCGCTGCCAGTCATCGAGCGTGTGCCGCAACGCGGGATCGCGCGACACGTCCGCTTCGAGCGCTGCGCGTTCGTGCGCGTCGAGCACGCCGAGCGCATATTCGGCGCAGCGCAGATCGTCGTCGTCGCGAGCGGGCGTGTTCATTGTTCGAGGCAGGTCTTGAGCTGCATCAGGCTGCGGCGAATCCAGCTTTTCATCGTGCCGAGCGGCACGGCGAGCCTCTGCGCCAGTTCGTTGTACGTCGCGCCGGTGAAGAACGCCTCGCGGATCGCGCTCTTCTGCTGCGGCTCCAGCCGGTCGAGACACGATTCGAGCCGCCGCCGTTCCTCGCTCGATTCCGCCGCGGCCGCGGGCGTGGGCGCTTCGTCGGCGATGTCGGGCGCATCGCCTTCGCCAAGCAGTTCTTCGCGATGCTGACGCATGCGGTCGATCGTGCGATTGCGCCCGAGCGCGACGAGCCATGTCATCGCGCTGCCGCGTGCCGGATCGAAGGTATCCGCGCGACGCCAGGCCGTGGCGAACACTTCCTGCAGCAGGTCTTCGGCTTCGCCGCGATCGCGGATCATGCGCACGATCACGCCGAACACTCGCGCCGATGTCGCGCGATACAACTCGGCGAACGCCTGTTCGTCGCCCTTCGCGACGTTCGTGAGCATCTCGTCGATGCGCTCGCGGGGCAGGCGTTCGATATCGCCGGAGTAGGTGTCCGTCATGTGCAGGTCAGGTGTCTCGCGGCGCAATCCCTACTTGTGCGAAAGCATCGTTCCACGGCAACCCGACGCGAGACACCGGCACGCATAGAGCCGCTTGAGCGCCGCGGTGCGCCGGCCATCGACGGTCAGGCAATAATCGATGAACAACTCCTGGCCTTTGCCGATCGGCCGGATCGCGCGGATGAACACGCGCTCGCCGTCCTGCTCCGCTTCGCAGTTCGGCGCGCAACTATGATTGAGCCAGCGCGCGGAATTGCCGCCGCGCGCGCCGTCGATGACCGTGCCGTCATCGAGACCGAAGAGGAAGGTATGACCCTCTTCCGCGTTCGATTTCGCGTGCATGCGCTGCGCCTCCTTCCACGACAGGCGCAGACCCTTGTATTCGAGCAACAGCGCGCCCGTGGGAAGGTCGGCGAGAGCGAAAACGCCCCGGCCATGAACGGGCGATGTCCGGACAGTGATTCGACGCATGGTGTGGCGGGCCGCAGTGAGGAGGTTGAATATTTGAGTGCAGGCGTGACCATCGTTATGATGTGGCCGTCATAAATCGTTGTCACGTCCATGCCCGCAGTTTCTCCCCGCAAGAGCAGGAAGCGCAAGCCATTACGCGGCTCGCTTGCGCGATATCGCAACCGGATCGTCGAAGTTCTCGGGGAGGCGCGCGGCCAGCGCGTGATGATACGGTCGATTCATGACGACGGCGTGGAGCGGCGCACCGCCGTGAAATGGATCAACCTGCTCCCGCTCGAAACGGAGTTGTTCTAGCGCTACCGGATGTCGCGCTTCTGAACGATGCGGCTCACCACCACGAGACAAACCGCGAGCAACACGCCGACATAGCCCACGACGGCCAGCCATCCGCCGTGCTGCCAGAAAGATCCGCCGATCGATCCGAGCACGCTCGACCCGACGTAGTAAGCGAGCAGATAGAGCGATGCCGCGTGACCCTTGGCACTGCCGGCGAGTTGCCCGACCCATCCGCTCGCGACCGAATGCGTGACGAAGAAGCCGATCGTCACGAGCACGATGCCGACGATGATCGTCACGAGCGCGCCCGAAAGCGTCAGCGCGAGACCCAGAGCGAACAGCACGACACCGCTGACGAGAACCGGCGCTCGTCCGAACCTGTCGGCAAGCGCGCCCGCCGTCGACGACGACACCATCCCGAACAGATACGCGCCGAAGATCAGGCCGCATGCGGTCGCGCTCAGGTTGAACGGCGGCGCGACAAGACGGAATCCCGCGTAGTTGTACACGGTCACGAACGCGCCCATCGCGAGAAAGCCGATGGCGAACACGAGCGGCAGAAGTCCGTGAAGCAATTGCGCTTTCCACAGCTGAAAATGATGCCGAAGCGTGAGATCGGTGCGTTTGACGAAACGCCGTGACGGCGGCAGCAGCATCACGAATGCGATGGCCGCGATCAGATCGATGACGCTGATCGTCCACATCGCCGTGCGCCACGAGAAATATTCCTCGAGCGCGCTCGTGCCGATCCGCCCGATCATGCCGCCGAAAGCCGTGCCGCCGACGTAAAGGCCCATCGCGAAGCCGAGCCCTTCGGCTGCGATTTCTTCGGCGAGATACGCCATGGCGACGGCGGGCACGCCGCCAAGCGCGAAGCCTTCGAGCGCGCGCCATACGAGCATCGCGTCCCAGTTCGATGCGCTCGCTGCCAGCAGATTGAACACGGCCGCCGATGTCATCGATGTGAACATCAGCCCGCGCCGCCCGACGCGCTCGGACAACGCGCCCGCGCACAGAATGGACACCGCGAGAAATCCGGTCGAAACCGACAGCGACAGCGAACTCGCCGCCGCGCCGATATGAAACTCGCGCGCGAACGCCGGAAGCAGCGGCTGGACGCAATAGAGCAGCGAAAACGTCGAGAAGCCCGCGAGAAAGAGCGCGAGCGCGATGCGCCGATACGCGGCCGAAGCAGGAGAAATGCCGCTGGGAAGCGGGCGCGTCGCGGCGGTGCGTTCGTGGGTCGCCGACGGTGAAATCGAAGGGGAGGACATGGGCGTCGCCGGTTGAGAAGTAACCGGATTCATTCTTGCCAATGCGCGCTCATATGTCCAATATATGAAAGTATGCCCCCCGATATCTTTTAGCACTGGCTCGATCGTGTTCATGCAAAAGGAAAAAGAAAATGGAGCTTCGGCATCTGCGTTATTTCCTGGCCGTGGCCGAAACCGCGAATTTCACGAAGGCCGCCGAGATGCTCGGCATCGGCCAGCCGCCTCTTTCCCAGCAAGTGAAAGCGCTGGAGCAGGAACTCGATGTCGTGTTGTTCAAGCGCACCGCGCGCGGCGCGGAACTGACGCTGGCCGGACGCGTGTTCGCCGACGAAGCGCGCCGCGTGCTCGACGACGCGCAACGCGCAGCGCGAGCGGCCCAACGCGCGGCGCGGGGTGAAACCGGACATTTGCGCGTCGGGTTCACGGGCACGGCGGCGTTCAACGAGCGCGTGTCGGCGCTGATCCGCAAATTTCGCGAAGCGTATCCCGATGCGGAACTGACGCTGCACGAAGCCGCTTCCGGCGTGCTGCTGGACGAGATCGAAGCGGGGCAGCTCGATGTCGCCATCGTTCGTCCGGAGCGTCGCGTCGCGGACGTCGTGCAGCAGCATGACTGGGACGACGAGCCGATGTTCGTCGCCTTGCCTGTCGGTCATCGGCTGGCTTCGCGCCGGCGCATCGAGTTGGCGGAACTGATCGACGAACCCTTCGTGCAAGTGCCGCGCGCGGCGGGCGGCACGCTGTTCGACGACATCGTTGCCGCATGCGCCGCGGCGGGTTTCGAGCCGCGTCTCGCGCAACCCGCGCCGCAGATGGCGTCGGCGGTGACGCTCGTGGCGGCGGGGCTCGGCATATCGATCGTGCCGAAGGCGATCACGCAGGTGCGCGTCGCGGGCGTCGTCTACCGTCCGATCGTCGCGCGAGGCTTGCGCGCGCGGCTCGCGCTGGCGTCGCGGCGCGACGATCCATCGGCGGTGGTGCGCAATTTCCTCGCGCTTGCGTAGTTCAGTTCGTCAACAGTCCGCGCGCCTGTTCGAGCAACGCGGCGGCGGCGAGAAATTCCTTGCGGCCCGCCATCGTGAGCGCGGCGATCGCCGTGTCCTTGAAAAGCTCGTCGTTCGACGTGACGAGCGCGCCCGCTTCCCCGATTCGTCCCTGACGCAGCCGATAAAACGCCAGCATCTCGAACGCCTGCGCGCGCCGATCTTTATCCGCGCCCGACGCAACCAGTTGCGCCGCGCCGACCAGTTGTGCCAGCGCGCTTTCGTAGTCTGCCCGTTCCATCGTCGCGTTTCTCCCGAATCGTTGCCAATAATTCTCGCGCGTTTTGCTTCAAACTATCGCATCCGATACCGAACCGAAACAACGAAGGAGACGACGCATGGCAGTAAGCGAAGCAGTGATGGCATTGCGTGAAGCGCTCGGCGCACAGGTCGTGGCGCTGCCCGACGAATTCGGCGACCGGCGCGTCGCCGACTGGAGCGGCATGCCCGGCGCGACGCCGCTCGCGATCATCCGTCCGCGCGATACGAATGAAGTCGCGCAGGCGCTCGCCATCTGCTCGGCGCACAAGCAGCCGGTCGTCACGCAAGGCGGATTGACCGGACTCGTCGGCGGCGCGAATCTGCTCGGCGGCGAAGTGAGCCTGAGTCTCGACCGCATGAACCGCATCGTCGAGATCGACGCAATCTCGGGGACGATGACCGTCGAAGCCGGCACGCCGCTGCAAGTCGTGCAGGAAGCGGCGAGCGCGGCGGGCTTCTACTTTCCGCTCGATCTCGGCGCGCGCGGCAGTTGTTCCATCGGCGGCAATCTCGCGACGAACGCGGGCGGCAACCGCGTCATCAAGTACGGGATGATGCGCGATCAGGTGCTCGGCGTCGAAGCGGTGCTCGCGAGCGGCGAGATCGTCGGCGGGCTCAACAAGATGATCAAGAACAACAGCGGTTACGACTTGCGCCATCTTCTGATCGGCAGCGAAGGCACGCTCGCCGTCATCACGCGGGTCGTGCTGCGCTTGCGTCCAAAGCCCACGGCGACCGCGACCGCATGGTGCGGCCTGCCCGATTTCGCCGCGGTGACGACGCTGCTCACGCGCGCGCAGGCGAGCCTCGCGCCGGGCGTGTCCGCGTTCGAAGTGATGTGGGCCGGCTATCACGATACGGTCATCGCGAATCTGAAAAACCTGCGCGCGCCGCTCGCCGATGCGCATCCGTTCTACGTGCTGCTGGAAAGCGTCGGCACCGATCCCGCGCGGCACGGCGAGGCGTTCGAGGAATTTCTCGGCGGCATGCTCGAAGCGGGCATCGTGACGGACGCGGCCATTGCATCGAACGAAGCGCACGCGCGCGATTTCTGGGCGATCCGCGATGCGCCCGGCGAATACGATCGCTTCATCCCGAACTACGCGGCGTACGACGTGAGCTTTTCGATCGCGCAAGTCGGCGATGCGGCCGCGCAATGCGAAGCGCGTCTGCGCGCGCGCTGGCCGGGCGCCATCGTGATGACCTACGGCCATCTCGGCGACGGCAACATTCACATCGTCGTGGATATTCCCGGCCGGGGAAAGCAGGATCACGACGATGTCGATGCCGTCATTTACGACGTCACGCGCGAGTTCGAAGGATCGATTTCGGCGGAGCACGGCATCGGCGTGAAGAAGCGCGAATACCTTCATCTCGCGCGCCGCGCAGCCGATATCGCGGCGATGCGCGCGATCAAGGCATCGCTCGATCCGCACGGCCTGCTCAATCCCGGCAAGGTGTTCTAGCCGCGCTTGTGCGAATGCCGGTGGTGAATGTCGGGGAAGTGCGCGTGCGAGTGCGTGATCGGCAGATGCGCGTGCGGATGCGTGTGCGGTTCGTCGCCGGAATACGGAAAGTCGTGCGTATGCCGATGATGCTCGTCATGCACATGCCGATGCGTATGTTCCAGGCGCTCGTGCGTGTGCTCGTGCTCGTGCCGTTCGCGTACGTGCAGCCACACGCCGAGCGTCATCAGCGCGGCGGCGATCCAGAACGGCATGCCCGGCGTTTGCGGCCAGATCGCGAGGGAGAGCGCGACGCCGAACACCGGCGCGACCGAGAAGTACGCGCCGGTGCGCGCCGTTCCGAGATGCCGTAACGCGATCACGAACAGCACGAGGCTCACGCCGTAGCCGCCGAAGCCCGTCGCCATCGCGGCGATGACGATAGGCGGCGCGGGCAAGTGCGCGCCCATCGCGAATGCGATGCCGAGATTCGTCGCGCCCGCGACGAGCCCTTTCGCGCAGGCGATGACCATTGCGTCGGCGGTCGAGATCTTGCGCGTCAGATTGTTGTCGATGGCCCAGCACAGGCACGCCAGGGCGATCAGGATCGCGCCGGTCGTCGCATGGGCGGCGCCCGGTTCCCACGCGAGCACGACGCCGCCCGCGACGATCGCGGCCATGCCGACAAACACGGATACATCGACGTTTTCCCGAAAGACGATCCACGCGATCGCCGCCGTCAGCACGCCTTCGAGATTGAGCAAGAGCGAGCTCGTCGCGGCGGGCGTGCTGGTCAGGCCCAGCATCAGCAAGGCCGGCCCGGCGACGCCGCCGAACGCGATCGCGCCGCACAGCCATGCGATTTCCCGAGCGCGCATGCCTTCGGTTTTTTCGCGCCAGATTCCGCGCGCGAGCAGAATCGCGCCGAGGCCGACGCCGCTGCCGAGATAGAACAGGCCCGCGACCATGAACGGCGGCATCGGGCCGAGCAGCGCTTTCGCGATGGGCGTGGTCGCGCCGAAGAGCGCGGCCGCGGTGAGGGCGACGAGAATCGCGGTGAATCGGCTTTGCATGAAGGGACCGTGGAACGCATCGTGACGTCTCGAAAGTGTAGTTCACATGGTCTGACGCCCGCCGCGCTCTCATTCTTTGCTCATTTTCGCCGCGCAGAATGCCTCCATCGACGAACAACGCAGCGCGGGAGACGAGAAATGAAGACGATCCGACATGTGATGGTGGGCGTGAAACTCCTTGGCCTCGTGACGGTGGCGCAGGCGCATCCGTTCATCGGCGTGGGCATTGTGGGCGGGCCGCTGTTCCCGGTCGCATCGAGCGCGCAGAGTGCGCCGCCGCTGCCGGTCTATGCGCACGCGACGGATTCCGGCCCCGCGCCGCTGCCGCCCGATGCGCCGCCGGTGCGGTACGCGCAACCGGCCATCGGCAATATCTCGGCGATCATGGGGCACGCGAACGCGGCAGGCGTGTGAATCGCGCTCACATGAAAGTCAAAACGATTCGTTTGTGCCGATTCGCGCGCGGCGTTAGCCTGAAACGATGAACAGCACAATCGACTACGCAGCCATCGCCGATGCCGCGCGCGATGGCTACATGAATCGCGTCATCGCGAACGTCAACGATCACGACGTCCATATCAGCGTGATGGACGCGCCGTATCGATGGCACTTTCATCCGAACTCCGACGAGACTTTCGTGGCGGTCGAAGGCACGCTCGTCATCGAGTTCGAGGAAGGCGCCGTCGAATTGCGCGCCGGGCAATTGCTGACCGTGCCCGCGGGCAAGCCGCATTGCACGCGCCCGGGCGGCGCGCGTTCGGTGAATCTGACGATCGAGAAAAAGGACACGCAAACCGTGTTCTGCGACGCGCCCGCCTAACGCGCCGCACGCGTTTCGAGATGCTCGACGAGCCGCCTCGCGGCCGGCTGCAAGGCGTCGAAGTCGCGAAAACATACGACGAAGCGGCGCTTCGCGAACGCATCGGAGAGCGGCACGGCTTCGATGCCGAGCGCCTGCCGATACGTTCCGGCGACTTCCATCGGCACGACGCTGATGCCGAGCCCCGCCGCGACGACGCGAAACGCCGCATCGAAACTCGACACGATCACGCGATACGACATCGACTTGCCCGCTTGCGCCGCCGCGCGCTGGAGCATCGTATGCACGGCGGTCGCGGGCGGCAGACCGACGTGCTCGAATTCCAGCGATTCCTCGAAGCTCACCGAACGCCGCTTCGCGAACGGATGATCCGCCGGCACCGCGAGCGCGAGCCGGTCGTGCCGATAAGCGCGATGTTGCAGCCCGTGCAGATCGACGCTGTCCCAGCACACGCCCACCGACGCCACGCCTTCGCGCAACTGCCGCACGAGATCGTTCGATAGCCGTTCTTCGACATCGACCTTGATGTTCTTGTTGGACGGCTCGCGCATGAACGACGCGATATCGTCGAGCAACGCTTCCGCAATCGCCGATGCCGACGCGCAAATGCTCACGCGCCCCATGAGACCGCCGCCGAACGCGGCGACGTCGTTGGCGATGCGTTCCATCGTGAACAGCACGCTGCGCGCGTGTTCGAGCAGCGCGATGCCCGCGGGCGTCGGTTCGACGCCGCGCCGCGAGCGCGACAACAACGGCACGCCGAGCGATGTTTCCAGTTGCGCGATGCGCTTGCTGATCGCGGATGGTTCGATATGCGCCTCGTGCGCCGCGCGCGCGATGTTCTGGTGCTCGCAGACCGTCACGAAGAGACGCAGCGTTTTCAAATCGATATCGCGCATGTGACCGGATTCCTCTGACGTTCCGAACGGGAAGCACGAGCCTTCCAAATTACCGCTTTTAGGCCATTTGCGGAATCTCTAAAGTCGAGACCATACACATAAGACCGGAGACAAAGCCATGCCCGCGTTCCCGCAGAACGCCGTAATCCGCGAAGTCGGCCTGCGCGACGGCCTGCAGAGCATTCGCACGATCGTGCCGACCGAACGCAAGATCGAATGGATCGGCGATGCCTACGCCGCCGGTCAGCGCGAAATCGAAGTCGGTTCGTTCGTGCCCGCGCGCCTTCTGCCGCAACTCGCCGATACCGCCGAACTCGTCGCCTACGCAACGACGCTGCCGGGCCTGCTGGTTTCGGTGCTCGTCCCGAATCTGAAAGGCGCGGAGCGCGCCATCGAAGCGCACGCCGATCTGATGCTCGTGCCGCTTTCCGCGAGCCGCGCGCACAGTCTCGCCAATCTGCGCAAGACGCCCGAGGAAGTCGTCGATGAAGTCGCGCGCATGCGTGCGGCGCGCGATGCGTCGGGCGCGAAGACGCTGATCGAGGGCGGCATCGGCACGGCGTTCGGCTGCACGATTCAGGGCCGCGTCGATCACGCCGATGTGCTGCGCTACATGCAGGCGCTGCTCGATGCGGGCGCGGACCGCGTGAGCATCGCCGATACGGTTGGATACGCCGGTCCGCGTGCGGTGCGCGAGCTCTTCGAGAAGGCGCGCGACATCGCCGGCGAGCGCTTCTGGTGCGGCCACTTTCACGACACGCGCGGCCTCGCGCTCGCCAATGTCTACGCCGCGCTCGAAACCGGCGTCGCGCGTTTCGATGCGACGCTCGCGGGCATCGGCGGCTGTCCGCATGCGCCGGGCGCGAGCGGCAACGCGTCGAGCGAAGACCTCGCGTTCATGCTCGCCGATATGGGCATCGAGACCGGCATCGATATTTCAGCGTTGCTGGACTTGCGCGCGAAACTCTCGCGCTGGCTCGACGGCGAAACGCTGCACGGCGCGCTCGCGCTCGCGGGCTTGCCGGTCAATCACGAATCGAAAACTGCAATCGAAGCCTGAGGACGTCATGAGTCATTCAACCCTGCCGCTCGAAGGCGTGCGCGTGATCGAGTTCACGCATATGGTGATGGGCCCGACCTGCGGCATGATCCTCGCGGATCTCGGCGCGGAAGTCATCAAGATCGAGCCGCCCGGCGGCGACAAGACGCGCAATCTGCCGGGTCTCGGCATCGGCTTCTTTCGCTCGTTCAATCGGAACAAGAAGAGCGTCGTCATCGACATCAACACGGAAGAAGGGCGTGACAGCGCGCTCGAACTGATCGGCGCATGCGATGTGCTGCTCGAAAATTTCCGCCCCGGCCTCATGACGAAGCTCGGTCTCGACTACGAAACCTTGTCGAAGGCGCATCCGAAACTGATCTACGTGTCGCACAAGGGCTTTTTGCCGGGGCCGTACGAGAAGCGTCTCGCGCTCGATGAAGTCGTGCAGATGATGGGCGGCCTCGCCTACATGACCGGTCCGGCGGGCAGGCCGCTGCGCGCGGGAACGTCGGTGAACGACATCATGGGCGGCATGTTCGGCGCGATCGGCGTGCTCGCCGCGCTGCGCGAACGCGATCTCACCGGACGCGGCCAGGAAGTGCAGAGCGCGCTCTTCGAGAACTGCGTGTTTCTCTCCGCGCAACACATGCAGCAATACGCGATGACGCGCGAAGCGCCGCCGCCGATGCCGTCGCGCGTATCGGCATGGAGCGTGTACGACGTATTCACGCTGGCCGAAGGCGAGCAGTTGTTCATCGGCGCGGTGAGCGACAAGCAATTCGTTACGCTTTGCGATGTGCTCGAACGTCCCGATCTCGCGCAAGCGCCCGAGCTCGCGACCAATGCGATGCGCGTCGCGGTGCGGCCGCAATTGCTCGCGCGGCTCGGCGAGATTCTCGCGGATCACCGCGCCCACGAGCTCGCGCCGAAGCTCGAAGCGGCCGGCATTCCCTACGCGCCGATCATGCGCCCCGAACAGTTGCTCGACGATCCGCATCTGAAAGCGAGCGGCGGACTCGTGCCGATGCAGACCGACGACGGCGGCACGACCGACGTGGTTTTGCTCCCGCTCACGATGGGCGGACGCCGCCCCGGCGTGCGGCAGCCGCTCGCGCGCGTCGGCGAGCACACGGACGAAGTGCTCGGGCAACTGACGAAACGCGTCACGGCATGAGGCATTGCGACAGGCGCATATAAAAACACGCGCCGTCGCCAACACAGGAGACAGGACAATGCAGCCCACTTTCAGCGCGGTCGCCGAGCCGCTCGCAACGCCCGACGTTCGCGTCGCCACGACGCCCGGCGCGCAAATCTCCGCGCGCATGGATCGACTGCCGATCACGCGGCATCTCTGGATGCTCGTGTTGCTCATCTCGCTCGGCGGCTTTTTCGAAATCTACGATCTGATCTTCACCGGCTATATCGCGCCGGGCATGGCGAAGAGCGGACTTTTGCAGACGACGACGCATGCGTTCTTCGGCTTCACCGGCATTGCGGGATTCATCGCGGCGACGTTCGCGGGCTTGTTCATCGGCACGTTCTTCTTCGGCTGGCTGCCGGACCGCTACGGGCGGCGCAGCGTGTTCACGTTCTCGCTGCTGTGGTACTCGATCGGCTCCGCGATCATGGCGTTCCAGACGAGCCCCGAAGGCGTGATCTTCTGGCGCTTCGTGACGGGCATCGGGGTGGGCATCGAAATCATTACGATCGACAGTTACGTGACGGAACTCGTGCCGCAGCACATGCGCGGCCGCGCGATGGCCTTCAATCAGATGGTGATGTTCGCGGCGGCGCCCGTCGCCGCGCTGCTTTCATACTGGCTCGTGCCGGAAACCGTGTTCGGTCTCGATGGATGGCGCGTCGTCGTGCTCGCCGGTTCGGTCGGCGCGGTGATCGTGTGGTTCATCCGGCGCGCGGTGCCGGAAAGCCCGCGCTGGCTCGCGATGCATGGCCGGCTCGAGGAGAGCGAACGCGTCGTCGGCGACATCGAGCGCGTGGTCGAGCGCGAATCGGGCGCCGCATTGCCGCCGCCCGCGCCTGTCGTCGAGCAGCCGGCGCATCGGCGGGCGTCGCTCGGCGAGCTGTTCGTCGCGCCGTATCGCTCGCGTCTCGTGATGCTCATCGTCTTCAACTTCTGTCAGGCGATCGGGTATTACGGCTTCGCGAACTGGGTGCCGACGCTCTTGATCGGGCAGGGCATCACCGTGACGAAGAGCCTGCTGTATTCGTTCATCATCGCGTTCGCGCTGCCGCTCGGACCGCTCTTCGCGATGTTCTACGCCGACCGCGTGCAGCGGAAGTATCTGATCGTCGGCGGTGCGCTCGTCGTGATCGCGAGCGGTCTCGCGTTCGGGCAGATGAAATCGCCCGTTGCGCTCATCGCGCTCGGCGTGCTGATCTCGCTCGCCGGCCAGACGATCTCGGTCTGCTATCACGCGTATCAGACCGAGCTTTTTCCCACGGCCGTGCGCTGCCGGGCGAGCGGAATCGTCTACTCGGCGAGCCGCGCGGGTGCGATGATGTCGGGCTTCATCATCGCGTCGCTGCTGAAGGATTTCGGCGTGCCGGGCGTGTTCATCGGCATTACGGTTTGCATGCTGCTCGTGGCGCTGGCAATCGGCCTGTTCGGTCCGAAGACCAACGGGCTGCGGCTCGAGGAGCTGAACCGGTGATCAGGTGACGCGCGCGCGTGCGTTCGAAACGCAGTGCAATCGGACATACGTTCGGGGTCGCGGCATCCTATGCTGAAGCGGGATCAATTCCTGCTGCGCGTCGCTCCAGGCGAGCGACGCGGGCTTGAGTCAAATGAACACGCAACTCAGTGAACAATGCAGGGCGCGGCTGTATCGGCTGAAGTTCGAGACGCCTCTGGAAAGCGTCGCTTTCGTGCTCGCCGATAGCCGCGAGGCCGCTTGGCGCATCGGCAAGACGGTGATGGCGGTAGTGCACGGCGTCGGCATACAGAACGTCTCGCTGCACGATATTCGATCGTTTCGCGAACTCGTGAGCGCAGGCGTCAGCGATGACCAGGACATGCGTATCTTCGAGTTGGCCGTCGCGGGCGGAAAGGTCGCCCATTGGACGCACGCGCCTTACTTCTTCACCGACGACGCCACGCTGCTCGGCAAATGGGCCGAACTGCGCGCCGATCTCGCCGCTGACATTGCGCGCACGGCGCTTCGACGCGCGAAGTAGCAGCGCTTCGAACGGGTATATCTCATGCTGGAAGCACGTCATATCCACGGCGCGTACGGGGTGTCCGGATGATACGGTCGTACAACCACAAGGGCTTCGTGCTCGAAGTCGCGATCGAAACGAGCAGCCGGCTCGTGCCGCCGCCGGGCGAATTGCGCTATCTGGCGATCGTGACGATCAGCCGTTCCGGAAGGCCGGTCACTGCGTTCTCGCCACTCCTGATCGAGAACACACGCTATTCGAATTTCGCATCCGCCGAGGACGCGCTGATGAGCGCGCACACGCAGGCGCGCACGCTGGTCGACGAATGGGTGCGGGCGGCACTATAAATTAGCGCCGCGCGACGAACCCGGATCAGGCAGCGACGCGCCGGTTCTGTTGCCCTTCCTGCGCGTCGGCAGCGGTGGCGAGCGCGTTGTCGAGTAACGCGAGTTTGCGTTGAAGCGATGCTACACGCTGACTTTGCGACGGGACGAGGTCGTACTCCGCGTCCAGTTGCGAAATCCGCATATCCCAATAGCTGGCGGGAAGGCGATCGGAAGCCGAGTTCCCTTCGACGACACTCGAGAGAATCATTTCCAGATGGAGAAGCTCGCGTTCAGCGAGCTGAGCGGGCCGCCGCTGTCGAAATGCTGGGACGGTCGTGGCATTGGCGCTTCTTTTCATGTGGCTATATCCGGCTAGATTTTACAGAGGCCTCTATTAAAGCAAGCAGCGTTCCGCAGAGGCGATTCAAGCTCCTTCAGATTGTTTCGAAATGAAACGAGCAGAACGCCCGGTCCCGTTCTGTGCGGTAGCAAACGTTTGCGCGACGGTTACATTTAGTGAAGAACTTGTTCCCGAATTTCCGAAATTTGCCGTCACAGGACGTAATTTCGTCGCCTGATTTGCCCGTCTATCTCGCGCAAAATTTTCAAAACGTCGAGATATATAGAGAAACATATCGCGTTACTCGTTGATTCGATTCATCTAAATGCGATTCGTTCCGTTCGCGGTGGGCGCGTAACCTTTACGGTCGGCATCAAGAATCGGGAAAATCGTTCGGGTACTTCGGGTAACTGAGTGATTTCGACGGCCGCTGTTCTGAGACCGTCTAAAGCGCTCGGATTAATCGCCGCGTCGGGAATAAAAACGGAGCGGCTCCCTCTCGCGAAACCGCTCCGTGTCCTCGAGATATCTGCGTGGAGATCTTCAGACCCGGGAAGCTTAGCAAAACGCCTCGGCCGCTATAAACCGCATGCGACGCAATGGACTTCTCCAGAATGCGCAGTAATAACGTCGTCGATGTGCAACAGCCATTTGGATTATCTGAGCGCCGAATCGCCGCTAAGCACTTGACCTTAAAAGATTATGAAGGGATCTGCACGCCGGTTCGCAGAATCAGCAAATGATTATTGCGCCGGATACGCGGTCACATTCAAGCGCCCGTCGCATACAGTGTGTCCCAGTTTCCCGGGCTCTTTCAGTCCCCGGAAGCTTTCGCATTAAACAGGACACAGAGAACCATGAAAAAAACCCTTCTCATCGCGGGCATTCTCGGCACCTTCGCAGCAGCAGCCCACGCTCAGAGCAGCGTCACGTTGTACGGCACGCTGGATGCCGGTCTCGTCTATACGAACAACGCCGGTGGCCATAACAATTGGCAGCAAGGCAGCGGCGCGGTTTCGGATACTTACTTCGGCCTGAAAGGCAGTGAAGATCTCGGCGGCGGGTTGCACGCGCTCTTCAAGCTGGAGAGCGGCTTCAACCTCAATAACGGCCGCTATACCGAAAACAGCACGATGTTCAACCGTCAGGCATATGTCGGCCTTCAGCACGATCAATTCGGTACGATCACGCTCGGCCGTCAATATGATTCGATGGTCGATTATCTGTCGCCGCTCGCCGAAGCAGGCGCGGGCTATGGCAATAACCTGACGGCGCATCCGTTCGACAACGACAATCTCGATCACTCGTTCTCGATCCGCAATTCGGTGAAGTATCAGAGCGCGAATTACGCGGGCTTCAAGTTCGGCGGCCTGTATGGCTTCTCGAACGACGCAGGCCAGTTCGCGAACAACCGCGCATGGAGCGCCGGCGCGTCGTACGGCAACGGCCCGCTGAACTTCGCCGCGGCCTACTTGCAGACGAACAACTCGCGCAACAACGCGAACACGGGCGGCGCGGTGTCGGCGGGTCAGGGCAACAACGCGAATCTGACGGCTGAACTGCAGCGCACGTTCGGCGCGGGCGTGAACTACACGTACGGCCCGGCGACGGTCGGCTTCGTGTGGACCAACACGCACTACGATAACCTGCTCGCCGCATCGCAAGGCGGCACGACGTTCGCGCTGCCGGGCAACTCGAACCTGCACATGAACAACTTCGAGCTGAACGGCCGCTATCTCGTGACGCCGGCATTGAGCCTCGACGCCGCGTATACGTACACGGACGGCAAGGTGACGGGCGCGAACGGCTCGGGCGATCCGAAGTGGCACACCGTTTCGCTGCAGGCTGACTACTCGCTCTCGAAGCGCACCGATGTGTACGTCGAAGGCGTGTACCAGCATGCGTCGGGCGAGCTGGGCAATGCGGGCGCCAACGTCGCGATGATCAACACGCTGTCGCCGTCGTCGACGCAGAATCAGGTCGCGGCGACCGTGGGCCTGCGTCACCGCTTCTAAGCGCAGTCGTAGGAAAAAGAACGGCCGCGATCCACAAGATCGCGGCCGTTTTGCATTGCGCGTTACTTCTTGTCCTGCTCCGAACGTTTGATGAGCTGGCCGATGTCGTGCCCCGCGCCGCCCGTGCCCGCGGCGAGCCGCGCCAGCGCGGTCGCGGCCGTATCGCGCCGCACGCCGCTTTCGGGGCGGAACTGCTTCGGCAGGGCCATATAGAAGGTCGCCCCGCCATCGGGCGCGCCTTCCGCCCATGCCTTGCCGCCATGCCGCTCGATGATGCGCCGCACGTTCGCGAGCCCGATGCCGGTGCCGTCGAACTTCTCGTTGACGTGCAGACGCTGGAACACGCCGAAGAGCTTGTCGACATAACGCATATCGAAACCGATGCCGTTGTCGCGCACGAAATAGACGACATGCCCGATCAGCTCGCCGACGCCATCGTGCGCGCCGACCTCGATCGTCGGCTCTTCGCGTTGCGCGCTGAACTTCACCGCGTTCGACATCACGTTCGCGAACGCGACATGCAGAAACACGTGATCCGCTTCGACGCGCGGCAACGCGTCCACCTTCCAATGCACGCGTGCGGACGATTGTTCGTCGATATCGTTCTGAATCACCGTATGCACCAGCGCGTGGACGTCGACCGTGTGCGGACGCAGCGCCGCGCGGCCGAGTTGCGCGAACGACAGCAGATCGTCGACGAGACGCCCGCCGAAACGCGCCGACGTCACGATGCGCTCCAGATAGCCGCGCCCGCGCTCCGACAGCTTTTCGCCGTCCATCTGCTTTAGCAGGTCCGCGAAACTCACGATATGCCGCAGCGGCGCGCGCAGATCGTGCGACACCGTGTATGAAAATCCTTCGAGTTCGTGATTCGCGCGCCCGAGTTCCGTCGCGAGCTGCGCAATTTCCTCCGCGCGCCGCAACACGATGCCGAGAACGGCGGCGCGAAATTCCAGCGCGATCTCGCGCTCGGCGGGTCGCCACGGCAGCGAGCGGCCGCGCACGACATCGGTCCAGGTATCGAAGCTCACGCGCGGCGAAAGCGACGCGGCGAGGCCCGTCAGCTTCGCGCGCGGATCGCCCGCCCATTCGATCGTCTGCACGACTTCGCGGCGAAACCAGATCACGTAATTGCGGTAGATCTTCGAGATCGACACCGCGAGAAAGCCCGCGACTTCGGGCGAATCCGCGAGCGCGGGGCAATCCTGCGAAGCGCGGTCGGACATCACGGCGTCCTCGCTCTGATTGTCGAGCCAGTCGACGAGCGCCGTGACGCTGTGCGCGCTCGGCGTCACGCCGATGAGCGACGTGCGTCCTTCGAAAATCACCGCCGCGCCCGACGAGCGCGTGAAGCCGAGCAGATCGGAGGCGTCGCTGACGAGCGCTTCGACGAAGCTGTCCGTGTTCGCCATCGACGACAGCAGCTTCGAAAGCATGCGGCGCAGTTCGAGCCGGTAATGCGCTTCGGCCTGCGTCTCCCGCGCTTCGATCTGCAGCGAGACGATCTGCGCGACGTGCTCGCACGCAGTGCGGACTTCGAACGGCGGCAGACGCGGCGTCGCGTGATGACAGGAAATGAGGCCCCAGAGCTTGTCGTCGACGAGAATCGACATGGACATCGACGCGAGTGTGCCCATGTTGCGCATGTATTGCAGATGCACGGGCGACACGCTGCGCAAGGACGCGTACGTGAGGTCGGTCGGGCGGCCCGTCGCCGGATGCAGCGCGGGCACGAGCGGCGCGGCTTCGTAGTTCGCGTTCGATATGAGCCGAATGCGATTCTTGCGATACAGCTCGCGCGCCTGCGCGGGAATGTCCGATGCCGGAAAGTGCTGCTTCAGATACGACGGATAGCCCGGCTCGACGCTTTCCGCGAGCACGTTGCCGTTGCCTTCCTCGTCGAACTGATAGACGAGCGTGCGGCCGAAACCCGTGATGCGCGCGATCTCGTTCGCGGCGAACTGGCAAATCTGCTCGACGGTGTGCATCGATTGGACATCGCTCACGAAGGAGCGCACGAGCGGATACATCGTCGAGAAGACGTCGGCGGTGTCGCGCGCCGGCTCCACTTCGACGAACAACAGCCCGTCATGCCGATGCACGACGATCGCGACGGGACCGTCCGGCGTCCATCCGTCGAGCACGACGTTGCCGACGTGGATCGCCGCGCCGTCGCGCGTGAGTTGCTTCAGTCCCGCGCTCGCACGTTCGGCCGCGTGCTGGCCGAGCACCGTCGAGAGCGCGCGGCCGAGACACGCTTCGGGCGCGATGTGCGCGAGCTGCGCGACGTTGGCGCTCGCCTGCAGGATGTGGCAATGCGCGTCGACGCTGAAGAGCACGCCGTGAGGCTGAATGCCGCCGGGAATGTGGATCGGCTCGCGCGCGCATTGCGCGTAGACCGATGCATCGAGCGAAGCGGAATCGGTGATTTCTGCGTTGGAGGTTTTGTCCATCCTCGTCCTGACAATGCGGTTCGGCTGCTCATCGCGCCGATCATCTCCGAATCATAGATGCGTTGCGCGGTCGGAAGAAAGGCCAATGTCGCTGCGGTGTTTTCTACTGGCTCGGCCGTTCACGTCGAGTCATTTCTACGCGCGTTCGCGACGCTAACAGGTACGGTGCGAGCATCTTTCTCTCGCGACTGGTCATGCGCGCCCGACGCATGAAACGTTCCGCTCCGTGCGCTGATAACATGCGGGGCCAACCTACGCGGCCGGCGCCGAGGAGACATGATTTGAACCGCACACGCGTCGCCGCGACGGTGCTATCGACCGCGATCGCCTGCATCGTTGCCGAACGCGACGCCGCCGCGCAGTCGTATCGCGATGTCGCGCCGATTGCGCCGCCCGCCGAGCAGCGTCCGCGCGCGTCGCCGTCGCCGCCCGAGCCGAGCGACGACTCGCACAGAATCGCGCTTCAGGATCTGCGCGGCATCGCGTTCGTGCGTGCGGATGCTACATCAGATGCGACGCAATCGGGCGCGAACGGCGCGATAACATCGGCGGGCGCGCCTTTTCTCACGCCCGATTTTCTCGACAGCTTCTCCGCCGATCTCCACAAGCCGCTGACCTTCGCGCGTCTCGCGGAAATCCGGCGCGCCGTCGTGCAACGTTATCGCGCGGCGGGCCAGCCGCTCGTCGATGTGTACGTGCCCGAGCAGGACGTGAGCAATGGCGTCGTGAAGATCGCCATCGCGGAGTTTCGCGCGGGGCGCGTGATGCCGAAGGGCAACCGCCATTTCTCCGATGCGCTGCTCGCCCGCGAGATGCCGCTCGCGCGCGGCGAGCCGATCCGCGAAGCCGATGTCGCCGCGGGACTCGCGTTGCTCAACGCGAATCCGTATCGGCGCGTGGACGTGATTTATGCGCCCGGCACCGCGCCCGATACGACCGACGTCGTGCTGCAAACCGAAGACCGCTTTCCGTTCCGCATTTACGGCGGCTATAACAACGACGGCGTGCGCGACCTCGGCCGCGATCGCATTCTCGCGGGATTCGATTACGGCAATCTGTTCGGCATCGATGCGCGCATCGGCTATCAGATGACCGCGAGTAACGATCTGTTGAGCGGCAATCCGGATATCGAAGGGCGGCCCGATCGTCCGCGCTACATCGCGCACGCGTTCAATGCCGTTGCGCCGTTGCCGTGGCTCGATCGCATCGAGTTGTTCGGCGTGTTCGCGCAAAGCACGCCGCGTTTGCCCGACAGTTACGGACAAACGGGTCTCAGCGCGCAGCTCAGTTTTCGTTACGACTGGCGTCTGCCGCCGCTCGACAACGCGGGCGCGTGGCAACAGCAAGTGCAGCTCGGCTACGACTTCAAGCGCTCGAACAACGATCTCGAGTTCGGCGGCTTTCAGGTGTTCAATGCGAACACGCATATCCATCAGTTCGTGATCGCCTACGATCTTTCGAATAGCGATGCATCGGGCGATACGCATCTGAACGCAGCGCTCTTCGCGAGTCCCGGTTACTTCGACAGCAACAGCAACGACGAAGCCTACGATGCCGCTCGTCTCGGCGCGAAGCCGCGCTATCAGTACATGCAGTTGTCGGCGCAGCGTGACATGCCGCTCGGCAAGTCGGGATTCTCGATATCGGCGCGCGGATTGTTGCAGTGGACGGGCAGCACGCTATTGCCGAGCGAGGAACTCGGACTTGGCGGCGATGCCACCGTGCGCGGCTACGAGCCGTATTCCGCGCAGGGCGATCGCGGATGGAACCTGCAAACCGAATTGCGTGCGCCGGCGATATCGGCGGGAAGCGCGGGACTCGCGGGACTCGCGGGATTGGCGGCGATGCAGCCGTTCGTGTTCTTCGATGCGGGTCACGTGTGGAATCGCATCGCGGAATTCGGCGAAGTGAACAATGCTTCGCTGGCGAGCGTCGGTGTGGGCGTGCGTGTGCAGGTCGGAAGGTTCGTCAGCTTTCGCGGAACGTATGGGTTTCCGTTGAAGGCGGTCGTGCCGAACGGATCGAAGGCGCCGGTGGGGGAGATATTCCTCGTGATCGGAAGCTGACGATCCGCTCGGCACGCCCCTCAAGGCTGCGCCTGCTGCCACTGCAAAACGGGATGCGTCGCGCCGGTAGGCATCGCCCAGACGCCGCCCGACGGAATGCCCCAATCGAGGAAATTCGACGCATTGCTCATCTGCGCGGTCGTGAGCCCGTTCGCGTCCGGCGGCGTCGTGCCCGAGTTCGAACCGGCCGCGCTCGTGCGGATCGTCGTCTCCTTGTTCCAGTAGACGTTGTTGTGAATCGCGCCCTCGTTGTACGCCGCGATACCGCCGTATGCGTCGCCCGGAGGCCCGCCGCCGCCGACTTGCCCCACGGCGAAGGACTCGTTGATGACACCCGTCGCGCCGTTGTCGAACACGAGCCCGCCGCCGCCGAAGCCGCCCACGCCGCCCGTCGCATACGACTGCGTGATCAGTCCGTTGTTGTACGCGACGAGCCCGGCGGTCTGGCCGTGATTTCCGGCGTACGTCGTGCCGGTCGCATACGACTGCACGATGGTGCCGTTATTCACGCCGACGAGCCCGCCCGCAGGAATCTGATAGCCGACATCCGCCGTGCTCGACGAGCGCTCGATGATCCCGTTGTTCACGCCGACGAGCCCGCCCGCGCCCGCGCCGCCGAAGCCGTTCTGTCCGACGCCGCCCGTCGTGTTGACGTACGTGACGAGGCCGTCGTTCTGGCCCGCGAGCAAACCGTACGCGCCCGACGCGTAGCCGCCCGTGCTCGAGTTCGTGAGATTCAGATCGCGCACGACGCCGTTCGCGCCGATCACGCCGAACAGGCCCTGACGGTCGTCGTTGAGATTGGGCGTCGACGCGAGCCTGTCGATCGTGTGGCCGAAGCCGTCGAACTGTCCGGTGAACGGCGTCGTCTTGGAGCCGATCGCCGTGAAATAGTTCGGATACGACGTCGCGCTCGCGTCGATATCCTTGCCGAGCGCGTAGTTGCCCGCGAGATCCTGCGTCACGTTCGAGAGATCCGCGAGATTGTTCACGAGCCGGTACGCGGTCGCCTGCGTGCGCACGCCGCTGTACGGCGCGGCGGTCCATCCGCTGTTCGTGAGCAGCGTGCCCGGCGCATAGCTGCCGTTCATGTCGTAAAGCGCGCTGACGATGCCGCCGCTCTTCGACCAGTCGATCGTGCCGCTGTTCGCCACGCCGCCGCCGTTGTCGATGCCGCCCGAATCCGCGCGCAGCGTGAGATTGCCGTTGCCCGTGTTGCCGATGGTCGCGCCCGCGCCGATGGCCACGCTGTGCGCCGCGCCGAGCGTCAGCGACGCGTTGCCGTTCCACTGGACGTTGCCGCCGACGTTCAGATCGCCGGTGCTCGCTTCGACATCCACCGATGTGCCGTTGGCAAGGCCGCGCGCGAGGGAATCCGCGTTCGCCTGATCGACGGTGAACGACGGCGCGCCGAGTTTCCATGTACGCGCCGTCACGTTCGCGCCCGCGACATCGAGCGTATTCGCGCGCGTTTCGACCGTGCCGCCGCTGCCGTCTGCGTTCGTCGCGGCGAGCGTGCCGTTCGCGTGGACCGCGCCCTGATCGGCGACGAGCCAGACGTGGCCATCGCGCGTCGCGGTGCCGGTCGCGCGGATCGCGCTGCTGTTGCCGGCGAGCGCGTACACGTTGCCATCGGCGGCTTGGAGACTCGCCTGCGCCGCCCGAATCACGCCGCCGTTCATCGCCGTGCCGCCGCTGCCAGTCTGCACGAAAACCTGCTGTCCACCGGATGAATCCTGCAGAAGCACCTGATTGCCGCTCGCGATTTCGACCGTGCCCTGCGGCGCGTTGATGCTGCCGCCATTCACCGCCGCCGTGCGCGACACGAGGAACACGTCGCCGCCGCTCGATCCGATCGTGCCCAGATTGATGACCATGCCGTTGCCGCCGCCCGAAAGCGTGAGCGGGCCGCCCTGCATGAACGCATCGTTGCCGATGTCGAGCGCCGACGCAACGAAGCGCCCGCCCGTCGCGACGACGCCGCCCGGCCCGACCAGCACGCCCTGCGGATTGACGAGATACACGCTGCCCGTCGCGTTGAGCTGGCCGAGAATGACCGAAGCATTGCCGCCGGTCACGCGATTGAGCGTCGCGCCGCTGCCGTTGTTGAACGTGACCTGCCTTCCGCTGCCGATGGAAAAGCTGTTCCAGTCGATGACACCGCGCGTCGTCGTCTGATTGATGGTGAGCGTCGAACCGGTGCCGCCGCCGCTGATCGCGCCGCTGCCCGCGACGAACTGGCCGCCGGCGGGCAGCGGCGGCGCGGCATCGGCGATGCTCGCGCAAGTCAGGCCCGCGACGATCGGCACGAGGATCGCGAGCGGGCGCAGGCGCGCACGACGAATCGCGGTTTGAGAAACAAGCGGACGAATGCTGCGCTGCATGGCGACCTCCAGTCGGTGTCGATTGTTGTCATCGTTTTTGGCCGCTGACGGTGTAGCCGCTTTTCAGCCCGGCGATTGGGGACATCGGCGGGAGGCGCGAACATCGACGTGCGAGCAGGCGCGCCGATGGTATCGCCGCGCCCTGAGCGCCAATGTGGGGTTCCGCACATTCCGCCAGCGCAAAAAAATGTCCGTGCCCGCGCGCGAGACGCGCCAAGGCACGCGCGCGGCGCGGCACGGAAATTGATCGGAGGAACGCGTTACTGCGACGGCTTTCGTCCGCTCGACAGCTCGATCCAGCACTCGTGATAGATGCGCTGCACGAGCACGCTTTCGTAGTCGAGATCCTCGCCTTCGAGAATGCGTTCGATGTCGCTGCGCGAGGCGTCGGCGTCAAGCATCGTCGAGAAGCGCGCGGCGAGCGCGTGCGCCGCCACCGAAAGCCGCGCGGTCTCGATCCAGTCGGCCGCGCGATGATGCCGGTCGAGCCAGCGATGCGCGGCGCGCACCTGAAACGACGTATCGGGCCATTCGCCTTCGATGTAGTACGCGCCGAGCAATCCGCACGTGAGCCAGCAGAGCAGATGCACGCGGTCATCGGGGCCGAGGGGATAGCGCACTTGACTCATGATGGCGGCATCGGAATGCCACGTCGGAATGACGCATCGACGATAGCACGCCGCGCGTGCGCCGGACACGCGCGGGCGCGTATGGTCCGGCGCGTCGTGCATGTCGCTTCGGGCAGCCGACGCCTTCAGATCGTGACGGTCACGACGAGCCCGCGCGGCGCGGCATCCGCGAGTTCGATCGTCGCGCCGATGCGCGCCGCGATCGTGCCGACGATCGAGAGCCCGAGGCCCGAGCCGTTCGCGTCGCCGCCGAGCACGCGATAGAACGGATCGAAGACGCGCGCGCGTTCCTCGGGCGCGATGCCCGGCCCGCTGTCCGCCACGCGAATCCACGGCCGCGCATTCGAAACGCCCGCCGCGAGATCGACGCGGCCGGCCGCCGGCGTATAGCGAATCGCGTTGTCGACGAGATTTTTCACCATGATGGTGAGATCGGCTTGCGGCGCGTGGATGAACACGTCGTCGCTCGTCGATACGCCGATGTCGATGTCCTTCGTCTCCGCGAGCGGCATCAGATCTTCGAGAACATTGCGGAAGACGTCCTGCACGCGCAAACGCGCGGTATCGGCGTCGGTGCGTTGCTGCAGGCGCGCGAGCGTCAACAGTTGATGCAGCAGCGAGCGCGTGCGCGCAAGGCCGCGCCGCAGCGCGTCGAGCCGTTCGCGCGCGCTGTCGGGCAACTCGGCGGCGTCGAGGCGCTCGGCCTGCAGCGACAGCGCGGTCAGCGGCGAGCGCAGTTCATGCGCGGCATCGGCGACGAAGCGGCGCTGCAGCGCCACCGACGCCTCCACGCGCGCGAGCAGCCGGTTGATCGCGACGACGAAGGGCGCGATCTCGCTCGGCAGCGCGTCGCGGGAAAGCGCGGAGAGATCGTGTTCGGGCCGTGTGTCGAGACTCGCCGACAGCGCGCTCAACGGCCGGAACTGGCGGCGCACGATCAGATGCAGCGCCGCGAGCAGCACGAGCGCGAGCGCGGCGAAGGGCATCACGGTGGCGAGCGCGCCGTTGCGGGCGATCTCGTCGCGGCCCGCCGTCTGCTGGCCGATCACGACGCGCGTGCCGTCATCGAGCGTCTTCACGACGAGTCGCCAGCGCGTGCCTTGGACGATGGCGTTCTGCAGGCCGTCGCGCAGATCGGACGCGACCGGCAGCGGCGCTCGCTCGCCGATCGTCTGGATGACGAGCTTCGACTCAGGATCCGCGCCGTCGACGCGGCCGAGCGCTTCACGCTGCATCGTCGCGAGCGTGCGCGGCGTGACGAGCGCGGCGACCTGCTTCAACTGGCCGTCCTGCAATTCGTTGGCCTCGTGGAAAGCCGTCTGGAACGCGATGACGCCGCCCGCCGCCGCGATCGCGACGATCAGCGCCGACAGCCAGGCCGACAGCCTGAACTGAAGCGAACGCGTCATGGCTGCTTCGAGACCATCCAGCCGACGCCGCGCACGTTCTTGATGGCCGTGGCGCCGAGCTTCTTGCGCAGCGAATGGATCAGGAATTCGACGGCGTTGCTTTCCACTTCCTCGTTCCAGCCGTAGATGCGGTCTTCGATTTCCGCGCGCGAGAGAATCGCGCCGGGGCGGATCATCAGCGCTTGCAGCAGCGCGAATTCGCGGCTGGAAAGTCGGATCGCGATGTCGCCGGAGGTGGCTTCGCGCGTGGCCGGATCGAGCGTGAGCACGCCGTTCGACATGATCGGCGCGGCCTGCCCGCCGCGGCGGCGGATCACCGCGCGCATGCGCGCTTTGAGCTCGGAGATGTCGAAGGGCTTGATGAGGTAATCGTCGGCGCCTTCGTCGAGTCCGCGAATGCGTTCATCGACGGAATCGCGCGCGGTGACGATGATGAGCGGCACGTGATTCGCCCCGCTGCGCACGGCGCGCAGCACCGCGAAGCCATCGGCGCCGGGCAAGCCGAGATCGAGCAGGATCGCGTCGTAGACGTGCGTGGTGAGCGTCGTGAGCGCGAGCTTGCCGTCGCGCACCCAGTCGACCGCGTAGCCGCCGTCGCGCAGTTCGTTCTGAACCGATTCGCCGATCATGCGATCGTCTTCGACGAGCAATACCCTCATGGCGTGTCTCCGGGCAGTCATGGCGTCCGACGGCGGCGCGCGGGGGCTGGGGCGAGCGTGTGATTCATCTTGCGGCGTCTTGGCGTTCGGGAAAGCCGCAAGATTAGAAGACGAAAGCTTAGGAAATGCTTAGGAATTTTCTGTCCGCGTTTAATACGCGGACAGCGATTTCATCGATTCGACCGTCAGAACGCGTGCCGCAACGCGACGCGCGCGACGAACTGCTCCGAATTCGACGACACACCCTGCGTGCCGGGAATGAACGCCTGATCCATCACCGAACCGGTCGAACTGCCCGCGATCTTCTGATAGACGCCCTGCACGTACACGTCGGTGCGCTTGGAGAGGAAGTAATCCGCCATCAGACCGGCCGAATGGATGTGCGGCTTCACGGTGCCGGCGGTCGAGTCGTACGTTTCCATCGAATAGACGTACTGACCGCCGACGAAGAACGCCGGCGTGAACTGATACTTCCCGTTCACTTCGAAGTTCTGATAGCGCAGGTTGTTGAGCGTGTTGCCCGCCGATGCCAGCGACCCGCCGATATAGCCGTTCGTCACCGGATCGCGATAACTCGAGTTCGTGTACGCGAAGCCCGCCGTCGCCTTGCCGAACGTGTAGTTCACGCCCGCGCCGAAAATCTGCATGCGCTGCGCGATGAAGCTCGCGTCGTTCGTGGCGATTGCGCCGTTCGCGTTCATGCCGACGCCATCCGCGCGCAAGTAAGCCGCGCCGATCAGAAGGCCGCTGTTCGCATACGACGCGCCGATGCTGTACTGCCGGTTGTTCGCGAAGTTCGTGTCGTTGCTGAAGCTGTACGTGCCGCCGAACCTGAAGCCGCCGAACGACGGGCTCGCGTACTTGACCGTGTTGTTCACGCGGAACGAGTTGTCGGTGTTGTCGTTGTCGAACGGATGCGCGAAGAGATAGCCGGCGAAGTTGCCGTTGGCCGTCGTCGGCGCGAGATAGTCGACCACCGAATCGTACTGACGGCCGAGCGTGACCGAGCCGAGACGGTTATCGGTGACGCCGACGTAGGCCTGCCGCCCGAACATGCGTCCGCCCTGGCCCGCCGCGCCGTTGCTCAAATTGATGCCGCTTTCGAGCTGGAACACGGCCTTCGTGCCGCCGCCCAGATCTTCGACGCCGCGCAGGCCCCAGCGGCTTCCCGACGCATAGCCGCTCGTCAGCTCATAGACACGATTCCCGCCGACATTGCTCGTGTAGTCGAAGCCTTCATCGAGGACGCCAAACAGGGTGACACTGCTTTGAGCATGAGCTGAAGTCACGATACAGGCGAGCGAGGCGAGGGCGATTACTTTGATTCTCATGAAAGTCTCAAGTCTTTTACTTATTCGTCAAGAAGTCCTAGCCATGAGGCTCGGCGAGGACGGCGAGCGACGGATTGTGCGCGATTAAAGGGACGCCGCAAAAGGATTTAGTCGAACAGCGAGCGCGAGTTTTTTGAATGTTTTTCCAGCGAATTCTTCGCTTGTCGTTGCAGCGCGAGGCACGAAAGAATGGCCCGCAAATGCGTTGCCTTGTCGCAGCGGTCGTCCGATTTCCCGGCGGCCGGGCGTCGTGGCGCGCAGCGATCAAGGAAACCGCCACATGAAGCCAGAACGCAATTTTGTGAACGGACGTTTCATCGAGCCCGTGAGCGATGACGTCACCGCCGTCCTGAATCCCGCGACCGAAGAGGTGCTGGGCCACGTTCACAATGCGTCGCGCGAGCAGGCGCTGCTCGCCGTCGATCAGGCCGCCGACGCGCAACGTCTGTGGCGCGCGATGCCTGCCGCGGAGCGCGGCGCGCATATGCAGCGCCTCGCGGATGCCATCGTCGAAGCCTCCGCCGATATCGGCGCGGCGCTCGCGGCCGAGTCCGGCAAGAGCCTGCTCGACGCGACCAACGAAGCCGTCTACGCCGCGCAGATCACGCGCTATCACGCGGAATGGGCGCGCCGCATCGAAGGCGAAGTCATTCCGAGCGATACGCCGAACGAAAATCTCGTGCTGCATCGCGAGCCGATCGGCGTTGTCGCGTGCCTGATTCCGTTCAACTTCCCCATCTACACGCTGATGCGCAAGGTCGCGCCGGCGCTGATCGCGGGCAACACGGTCGTCGTGCGTCCGAGCAACAACACGCCGCTGTCGGCGTTCGAACTGGCGCGCGCCGTCGAGCGTGCGGCCTTGCCCGCCGGCGTCATCAATGTGCTCGCGATGGATCACGCGACCGCCGGGGTCGTCTGCACGCATCCGAAGGTCGGCATGATTACCTTGACGGGCAGCGTCAACGCGGGCCGCGAGGTGCTCGAATACTGCAAGGCGAACATCGCTAAACCTTCGCTGGAACTGGGCGGCAAGACGCCCGCGATCGTCGAGCCGGACGCCGATCTGCAGAAGGCCGCGCGCGAACTCGTCGCATCGAAGCTCACGCACAGCGGTCAGCTTTGCACGGCGATCGAACGCGTCTATGTGCACGAGCGCATCCACGACGAATTCGTCGGCCTGCTGCGCGAGCAGATGAAGGCGAAGGCGATCGGCGATCGCTACGAGGACGCGAGCCACATGGGTCCGCTCGTGAACAAGGCATCGCGCGACGGCATTCACGCGATGGTCCGCCGCGCGATCGAAGCGGGCGCCACGCTGGAAACCGGCGGCGAAGTGCCGGATCGCAAGGGCTTTTTCTATCCGCCGACGCTGCTGTCGAACTGCCGTCAGGACATGGAAATCGTGCAGGAAGAGACGTTCGGCCCGGTGCTCGCGGTGCTGAAGTACGCGACGATCGACGAAGCGATCGCGATGGCGAACGATCATCAGTTCGGCCTTTCGTCGGTGCTCTACACCGAGAACTACCGCACGGCGATGAAGGTCGCGAATTCGATCGAAGCGGGCGAGTTGTACATCAACCGCACGCCCGCCGATCCGTATCAAGGTTTTCACGCCGGCTGGAAGCGCTCCGGCATCGGCGGCGACGACGGCAAGCACGGCATGCTCGAGTTCACGCAGACGCGTCTCGTCGTCATGAAGTACTGATTCTCGCGGCCGTTTCCGGCCGCATTCCTTTTCTCACCCTCTACAAAAACATAGTGAAGGCCCAGCCGCGCGGCGTCCGCACGCCGCGCGCCGCTGCCCTTCGAGGAGCACGCCTGTGTCATCGAATCCCGCTCAATCCGGCCAAAGCGTGGCGACGCCGCGCGAAGGCACGCGCGCCGACCGCTATATCCAGCTCGCGCTGCTCGTCATCGCCGCCGGCGCCATCTATCCGATTCTGTATCTGCGGCAGGTGTATCAGCCGACGATGCTCGAAGTCTTCCATATCACCGAAGCGCAACTCGGCTATCTCTACTCCGCGCTCGGCACGATCTTCCTCGTGTGCTATTTGCCGAGCGGCTGGCTCGCGGATCGCGTCGCGCCGCGCCTGCTCATCAGCTTCTCGCTGATCGCGACGGGCGCGCTCGGGCTGTGGTATTCCACCGCGCCGTCGTTCGCCTCGCTGATCGTGATCTTCGGCGGATGGGGCCTGACGACCGGCCTCACGTTCTGGGCGGCGATCATCAAGCGCGTGCAGACGATCGCCGCCGCCGACGAGCAAGGCCGCTTCTTCGGCTTTCTCGACGGCGGGCGCGGCCTGATCGAAGCGCTGCTCGCGACAATCGCGATCGGGCTGTTCGCCTGGGTCACGCAGACGCGCGGCGATTCGACGGTCGCGGGCTTCCGGCTCGTCGTCTACATGTACGCGTTCCTGTGCATCGGGCTCGGCGTCGTGCTCGGCCTCGTGCGCGATCCGCAAGGCGCGCAGGCGGCGGCTGCGGCGAAGCGCGAAAAGCGCAATGTGCTGCGCGATCTCATATCGCTGATGAAGAATCCGCAACTCGCGCTGCTTTCCGCGATCGTCTTCTGCGGCTATCAGGTCTTCTGGTCGACTTACAGTTTCTCCGCTTATCTGCATGAGAAGGAGATCGGGCTGTCGGTGGTTCTGGCCGGCTTCATCACGACGCTGAAACTCTGGATGCGCCCGATCGGCGGCATCGGCGGCGGCTTTCTCGGCGATCGCTTCTCGAAGACGACCGTGCTCATCGTCGCGCTCTTCTCCGCATCCGCCGCGCTCATCGTGCTGATGGCCGCGCCCGGCATTTCGAGCCATGTGCTCGTCGCGGTGCTCGTGCTGTTCATCGGCGTGATGACGTACGCGATTCGCGGGCTTTACTGGTCGCTGCTCGATCAATGCAAGGTGCCCGCCGAAACGATGGGCCTCGCGATCGGCCTCGTGTCCGTCGTCGGCTATTCGCCCGATGCGGTGCTGCCGCTCATCAACGGCTATCTGACGCAGAACTATCCGGGCGTGTACGGATATCAACTGTACTTCGGTTATATCGCCTTCATGTCCGCGCTCGGCGGCGTGGCGGCCATCATGTTCAAACTTCGACTCAGGAAGCTGGGAGCGCAACAGTGAAGATCGCCGCACTGGAAACACATATCGTCGCCGTGCCGCCGCCGCATATCGGCGGCATGTACTGGATTTTCGTGAAGCTGCGCACGGACTGCGGCATCGAGGGCGTCGGCGAGATTTATTCGGCGACGTTCCATCCGAAAGCGATGGCGCCGATCATCGAAGACGTGTTCGAGCGCTATCTGCTCGGTCACGATCCGCATCATGTCGAGCGCTTCTATCGCGAGGCGTATTCGAGCGGCTTCACGCAGCGCCCCGATCTCACGATGATGGGCGTCGTCAGCGGCCTCGAAATGGCGTGCTGGGACATCATCGGCAAGGCGGCGGGCAAGCCCGTCTACGAACTGCTCGGCGGACGCGTGCATGAACGTCTGCGTTCGTACACGTATCTCTATCCGAAGAACGCGCGCGGCGAATACGACTACGACGATCCCGATCTCGCCGCCGAATGCGCCGCGCACAACGTCGCGCTCGGCTTCACGGCCGTCAAGTTCGATCCGGCCGGCCCGTACACCGCGTATTCGGGGCATCAGATTTCGCTCGAAGTGATGGACCGCTGCGAGACGTTCTGCCGCAAGGTGCGCGAGGCGGTCGGCAGCAAGGCCGATCTGCTGTTCGGCACGCATGGTCAGATGGTGCCGTCGTCGGCGATCCGTCTTGCGCAGCGCCTCGAGCAGTTCGATCCGCTGTGGTTCGAGGAACCGGTGCCGCCGGGACAGGAAGACGCGATGGCGCAAGTCGCCGCGAAAACCAGCATTCCGATCGCGGCCGGCGAGCGCCTCACGACGAAGTACGAGTTCTTCAAGCTGCTCGAAGCGAAAGCCGCGTCGATCCTGCAATTCAACGTGGGACGCGTCGGCGGTCTGCTCGAAGCGAAGAAGATCGCGAGTCTCGCCGAGGTGTACTACGCGCAGATCGCGCCGCATCTTTACAACGGTCCGGTCGGCGCGGCGGCGAGCATTCAGATCGCCGCGTGCTCGCCGAATTTCCTGATTCAGGAAAGCATCGAGACGTGGGGCGGATTCCACGCGGAAGTGCTCAAGACGAAGATTCGCTGGGAAGACGGCTACATCATTCCGTCGACGGAGCCGGGCCTCGGCGTCGAACTGAACATGGACGTCGTGCGCGCGCATACGCCGTACACGGGCGAGCGTCTGCATCTGCAGATGGCCGCGAAGCCCGCCGACGTGAAAGATCTCGCGCCCGCCAAGGGCTGAACGGAAAAGCAGAAAACATGGAATTCGATTACATCATCGTAGGTGCGGGATCGGCGGGCTGCGTGCTCGCCAATCGTCTCACCGAGTCCGGCGAGCATTCGGTGCTGCTGCTCGAAGCGGGCGGCAAGGACGATTCGTTCTGGTTCAAGGTGCCGGTCGGCTTCACGAAGACCTACTACAACCCGCAATACAACTGGATGTACTACAGCGAGCCGGAAGCGCAACTGAAGGACCGCTCGCTGTATTGCCCGCGCGGCAAGGTGCAGGGCGGCTCCGGCTCGATCAACGCGATGATCTACGTGCGCGGCCAGCCGCACGATTTCGACGACTGGGCGCGCGCCGGCAACGCGGGCTGGGGCTATCGGGACGTGCTGCCGTATTTCCGCCGCCTCGAATCGCACTGGGCCGGCGACACGCCGTATCACGGCGCGAACGGCAAGATCAGCATTTCGTCGATGAAAGAGGGCGCGCACGCGATCTGCGGCACGTTCCTCGAAGGCGCGCGGCAAGCGGGCTTTCCCGTGACCGGCGACATCAACGGCCCCGATTACGAAGGCGCGACCGTGTATGACATCAACGCGCGCAATGGCGAGCGTTCGTCGAGCAGCTTCGAGTATCTGCATCCGGTGCTCGGGCGCAAGAATCTGCGCGTGGAGCGCAATGTCAGCGTGAGCCGCGTGACGTTCGACGGCAAGCGCGCGACCGGCGTCATCGCCACGCGCAACGGCGAATCGCTGCAGTTCCGCGCGAAGCGCGAGGTGATTCTGTCGGCGGGCGCGGTCGATACGCCGAAGCTCATGCAGCTTTCCGGTCTCGGCGACGCGGCGCTGCTCGCGAAGCACGGCATTCCGGTCGTGCACGAGTTGCCGGCGGTCGGCAAGAATCTGCAGGATCACTTGTGCGTGAGCTTCTACTATCGCGCGACGGTGCCGACGCTGAACGACGAACTCTCCTCGCTCTTCGGCAAGGTCAAGGCGGCGATGCGGTATCTGACATCGCGCAAGGGCCCGCTCTCGATGAGCGTGAACCAGTCGGGCGGCTTCTTCAAAGGCGATGACGACGAGAAAGAGCCGAACCTGCAGCTCTATTTCAATCCGCTTTCCTATCGGATTCCGAAGAGCAGCAAGGCGCAGCTCGAACCCGAGCCGTATTCGGGCTTCCTGCTGTGCTTCAATCCGTGCCGTCCGACGAGCCGCGGATCGATCGAAATCGCGTCGAACCGCGTGGAAGATGCCGCGAAGATCAGCATCAACGCGCTGACGACGCCGAAGGACATCCGCGAAGCGGTGCAGGGCAGCAAGCTCGTGCGCAAGATCATGAGTTCGGCCGCGCTGCAGGCGATTACGGCAGAAGAGATTTCGCCGGGACCGCAAGTCGAAAGCGATGCCGACATGCTCGAGTATTTCCGCGAGCAGTCGGGCTCGATCTATCACCTGTGCGGTTCCTGCGCGATGGGACCGGACGCGCGCACCGCGGTCGTCGACGAGCGCCTGCGCGTGCATGGCATGCAAGGCCTGCGCATCGTCGATGCGTCGATCTTTCCGAACATCACGTCGGGCAATCTCAACGCGCCGGTGATGATGGTCGCGGAGAAAGGCGCGGACATGATTCTCGACGATGCCCGCACAGTCATCGAACAGGTGTCGGCGCCTGCGGAGCCTGCCGCGATCGCGTGATGCACGCGGGCGCGAGACATGAAACGTCTTCGCGCCCCGAAGCGGCATAATTTGCCTCGATTCGTAAAATGTCGCCCAAGAGCGATACGTTCCGGCGCGGATACGTGTTCAATGCGCCCGTCGAACGCCAGGAAGAGGAGACGGAATTGAAGCGAAAAATGCCTGCCCTGAATGCGCTCAGGGCTTTCGAAGTCGCCGGGCACACCGGCAGCTTCACGCGCGCGGCGGAAATGCTGCATGTGACGCAAAGCGCGGTGAGCCGGCAGGTGCGTCAGCTCGAAACGCAGCTCGGCGAACCGCTGCTGTTGCGCCGCCATCATTATCTGGAGTTGTCGGCGACGGGGCGGCTCTTGCTGCAGGCGCTCAGAATGTCGTTCGATCGCATCGAACTCACGGTGCGCAGCATTCAGGAAAAGACTCATCTGACGCGCTTGCGCGTCAATGCGCCGCCTACCTTCGCGCGCCGCTGGCTGATGCCGCGGCTGCAATCGCTGCGCGCCGCCGCGCCGGAACTCGAAATCACGCTGACTACGCGCCTGAAGGACGATCTCGTCGAATCGGGCGCACTCGACTGCGCCATCCGCTTCGGCAATGGCGAATGGGACGGCCTCGACAATGAGTTGCTGATGAACGAGCGGCATATCGCCGTGTGCTCGCCCGCGCTGCTCGCCGAGTGCGATACGACCGGCATCGATCTGAACGCGTTCACGCTGCTGCATGTGCTCGCGGCGAGCGATCAGCGCTATCTGACGTGGCAGCACTGGCTCAAGGCGGCGAACATCGACAATGTCGATACGCGCGGCGGCTACGAGTTCGATCTGCTCGACAACGCGATTCGCGCGGCCACCGACGGCCTCGGCGTCACGATCGCCGATCGCCACATGATCGGGCACGAGTTGCGGCAGGGGACGCTCGTGCCGATCGTCGATGTCGAAGTGGACGGGCATCAGTCTTACTGGCTTGTGACGCGCACCGGCCAGGACGACGCGCCGCAAGTCGCGCTGTTTCGTGAATGGCTGCGCGGCGAGATCGGGAAACAGACGCAGGCGCTCGGCGGCAAGCGTAGCGCGTTCGTCTGAAGGAGCCGACCGTGCGGCGCTTGCCATCTCTGACCGCGTTGCGCTTTTTTGAGGAAAGCGCGCGCCATATGAGCTTCAACAAGTCGGCGGCGGCGTTGTGCGTGACGCCGGGCGCGGTCAGCCGTCAAATTCGCCTGCTCGAAGATGCGCTCGGCACGAAGCTTTTCGATCGCGATCACAAGGGCATCCGGCTCACGAAGCAGGGCGCCGAATTGCTTGCTTGCCTGTCGGAGGCGTTCGATTCGATCGAGCGCGTCACGCGTTCGCTTTCCAACGTGCAACGCAGCGAGCGCAAGCGTCTGACCGTGATCGCGCCGCCGACTTTCGCGACGCGCTGGCTCTCGCCGCGACTGGGTTCGCTAATGGACGCCGTGCCCGACATCGATCTCTCGGTTCGAACCGATGCCGTCGAAGACCGTCAGTGCGGCATTCGCTTCGGATACGAGGCGCGGGCGGATCATCGGTCGGAGCTGCTGTTCATCGAGCGGCATGTGCTCGTCGGCGCGATGAAGTTGGCGGGGCAGCCGGTCGAAGCGCTGCTGAAGCGGCTGCCCGCGCTGCATGTGCTGCACAACGATGCGCGGCTCACGCTCTGGCCCAACTGGCTCGATGCCGCCGGTTTGCCGCGCGCGTTCGGCGAGAACGGCATCGAGTTCTCGACACTCGATCAGGCGATTCACGCGGCGCGCGCGGGATCGGGGCTGGCGGTCGTCGATCGCAACATGATCGCGGATGAACTGCACGACGGGTCGCTGGTTCTGCTGTCGCCGGTGGAGGCTACAGGGCCTTACGGATATTGGCTGGATATCGCGCCTTCGTTCGCCGGGGCGGATTCCGTGCAGGCGTTCGCGGAATGGCTGCGCGGGGAGGGAGCGAAGGCGGCGCGGGATTGAGTGCGCGGCCTTCGCCTTCGCGTTACGTGCAATCGAGTTCGGCGGATCCTGGCTCGTCGATCCGATATCGGCACTCATCGACTCGCTTCTCAAGGGTGAAGTCCCGCGTTTCCTTGTTGGCGTAGACGCACTGAACGGTCACTGAGCGGCCGTGATCGTAGACGTAGCCGAGTTTCCAATAGCCCCGCTTGGCATCGCCATGATCCGCAATGAGCCGGACGTGTTCTTCCGGCTTTCCGTCGAAGGCCGCGACGTATTGGAGATGCGTGCCCGGCAACGCAGGACACGCGATCGCTTCCGCCTTCGCGAGTCCGCTGACGCTTGCGGCGAGGAGCAATGTCGTCAGACAGGCGAGCGTCTTACTCGACGACATAGAATTTGTCTCCGTTGTTGACGTCGGAGCCTTGGCCCCAGCGCAAGATGCGCGGTCCAATGGGCTTGGGCGGATGCGCGTATTGGTCATATACCGTTACGCCGACGGGACTCTGACTGACATAGATTGCAGCGTGCCCGTGGAAGTGTCGGTGATTGTCGAATGTGGCGATGACGGTCCCCTCAACGATGTGCGGGTTGTTTTTAACAGCAGCTCCTTTTTTCCATGCAATCGTGGCCGGCAGCGACGGACATACTTGCTTGACATAGGAGACGCATCCGCCGCAATAGTCCGGGTGGCCAGTGCGACCATCGGGTGGCGCATCGTCGTAAGGACCGTGTGCGGATCCTGGGGCGCATACCCAAGTGTTCAGCCGCGCCGAGGGTGAGTTCTTGTAGTTTGAACTGATATAGCTCATGGCGAAAACGATCGAGATGTTCAGAATGACGAGACTGTCAAATGACAGGAAAATCTCTGTCGGCAATGACGCGAGTCAACGTCCCGCTTCGCGCCTTGTCCTCTCGGCGCTCACCTCAAAGGTAACAACTATGTCGGACGGCCTCGACGCGTTTATTCCGAATCTGCCATGAAACGCGGCAACGTTTCCGTTGCCGCGCGTTACTGCACCTGGCCTCACCCCCCACTCGCCTCACTCAACGTCAGATGCTTCGTCTCCGGCGCCCACGCGATCGACACGATCATCCCGACGAGCAACACCGCCGCAAGCGCGAGCATCGTCATCTGCACGCCGGCCTGCGCGATCCCGATAGGCAAAAGAAACGTCCCCACCGCCGATCCCAACCTGCTGCACGCGATCGACAGTCCCACACCGCACGCCCGCGCCTCGGTCGGAAAGCACTCCGGCGGAAACACGCCGACGAGATTCGAGAATGCCGACATCGTCAGCGTGAAGACGCCGAACGCAACGATCATCCCCACATTCGCCGACGACGGCAGCACGCTCAACGCAAACAGCGACAGGCAGCACACCGCGAACGACCCGATCAGGAACGAGCGCCGCGACAGCTTGATGGTCAGCCAGATGCCGATCAGCGCGCCGAGCACGAGAAAGCCATTGAGCAGCAGATCGGCGCCCGATCCTTCGGGCAGACGGATCGCCGTGAGAATGCTCGGCAGGAACGTGTAGATCGCAAAGTACGGAATCACGAGGCACACGAAAAACGCGCAATTGAAGATCGTGCGGCGAATCAGATCCGGCTTGAAGAGCCGCGCGAAGCCGCCCTTGCCCGCGAAATGCTCGCCCGTATCGGCTTCGAGCGTGACGTTCGGGCCGAAGTGCTTGCGCACGATGCGCATCGCTTCATCGACGCGGCCTTTGCCGAGCAGCCAGCGCGGCGATTCCGGCGTGCCCACGCGCATGATGAGCACCAGAAACGCCGGCACGCCGGCGGAGGCCAGCAGCCAGCGCCACGCATCGGGCGTCGCGTCGGCGTAATGCATGCCGAGCACGTTCGCGATCACATAGCCGATCGTCCAGATCACGCTGAACGAGCCGAGCAGCACGCCGCGATGCTTGCGCGGCGAGAACTCCGCGAGAATCGCATGACCGACCGCGAAATCGCCGCCCATGCCGAAGCCGATCAGCACGCGCAAGCCGACGAGCATCGCGGGCGTCGTCGCATAGAACTGCGCGAACGCGGCCGCCGTGATGATGATGAAGCTCAACAGGAAAATCTTCTGACGTCCGAGCTTGTCCGAAAGCCAGCCGAACACGAGACTGCCGAGAAAAATGCCGATCAGCGCGGATGAACCGAGCAGGCCCATCCAGAACGCGTCGAGCGGAATCTGTTTGTTGAGCGACGACAGCGCGTAACCGATCGTGCCGAGCGCATAACCTTCGGTGAAGTGCGCGCCGAACGTGAGGCCCGCGATCTTGATGTGGAAACGGTTCAGCGGCACATCGTCGAGCGCGACGCGATTGCGCGTCGTATCGAAGGGCGCGGCGGCGCCCGGGGCGAGCGGCTGCGCGCTCAGGCTTTGCATGTCCAAGAGTATCTCCTCCACCTCGAGTGGAGCGGCGCATCGACGCCGCAAGAAAACCGCGCACGCGATAGCGTTATGTTTCGTGCATGCGCGGTATGGCGATGATTCAGCGGCCGAGTCCGGCCATCATCATGTACTTGAGTTCCGTGTATTCATCGAGTCCGTACTTGGAACCTTCGCGGCCCAGTCCCGACTGCTTCACGCCGCCGAACGGCGCGACTTCCGTCGAGATGATGCCTTCGTTGATGCCGACCATGCCGCTCTCCAGCGCCTCCGCGACACGCCACGCGCGGCCCAGATCGCGCGTGTAGAAGTACGCGGAAAGGCCGTACGGCGTGTCGTTCGCGGCGGCGATGACGTCTTCTTCCGTCGCGAAGCGGAAGCACGCGGCGACCGGACCGAAGGTTTCCTCATCGGCGATGAGCATCGAAGGCGTGGCGTCCGCGAGCACCGTCGGCTCGTAGAACGTGCCGCCGAGCGCGTGCGGCTTGCCACCCGTCAGCACCTTCGCGCCTTTGCTCACGGCATCGGCGACATGGGCTTGCACCTTCGTCAGCGCGGCTTCGTTGATGAGCGGCCCCTGATCGAACTCGCCTTCGAGCCCGTTGCCGACGCGCAGCTTGTGCACCGCGCGCGTCAGCGTTTGCGTGAAGGCATCGTAGACGCCGTCCTGCACGTAGAAGCGGTTCACGCACACGCACGTCTGCCCGGTATTGCGGAACTTCGACGCGATCGCGCCTTGCACGGCGGCGTCGATATCGGCGTCGTCGAACACGATGAAGGGCGCGTTGCCGCCGAGTTCCAGCGACAGCTTCTTCAACGTATCCGCCGATTGCTTCGCGAGCAGCTTGCCGACGCGCGTCGAGCCGGTGAACGAGAGCTTGCGCACATCGGGCGATGCGGTCAGCGTCTCGCCGATGGCGACCGCATCGCCCGACACGACGTTGAACACGCCTGCCGGAATGCCTGCTTGCTCCGCGAGCACCGCCAGCGCGAGCGCGGACAGCGGCGTTTCCTCGGACGGCTTCAGCACCATCGTGCAGCCCGCGGCCAGCGCGGGACCGGCTTTGCGCGTGATCATCGCGAGCGGGAAATTCCACGGCGTGATGGCGGCGACGACGCCGACCGGCTCGCGCGTCACGACGATCTTCGCGTTCGGCTTCGGACTCGGGATGATGTCGCCGTAGCTGCGCTTCGCTTCTTCCGCGAACCATTCGAAGAAACTCGCCGCGTACGCGACTTCACCGAGCGCTTCGGCAAGCGGCTTGCCTTGTTCGCGAGTCAGCAGTTCGGCGAGCGTGTTGCGATTGGCGAGCATCAGTTCGCCCCAACGCTTCACGCGCGCGCTGCGTTCCTTCGCGGTCAGCGCGCGCCATGCGGGGAAGGCGCGCTTCGCGGCATCGATCGCCTGCTGCGCTTCGGCACGACCGCCGCGCGCGACGTTCGCGATGGACTCGCCCGTCGCCGGATTGCGCACGGGATACGTGCTCGCGCTTTCGCGCCATGTGCCGTCGATGTAGTGATTCGTCCGCATCAGATCGATCATGCCGCGCGCTCCATCGCTTGTTCGAACACGCCTTGCGCCGCACGCGCCTCGCGCGCGATGCGCCGCCCCGCCGTGTAGTCGTTGATGAGATCGCACGGCGTGTAGTTGCGCTCCAGCTCGTGCAGTTCGTCGTCGTCGAGCTTCGTGTCCAGCGCGGCGAGGGCGCTGTCGAATTGCGCCGGCGAATCCGCGCCGACGAGCATGGACGCAATCCCGGGACGGCTCAACACCCACGCCTGCGCGATCTGCGCGGCCGGCACGCCGCGCCGCGCCGCGACGCGCGCGACCGATGCCGCGATGTCCTGCGACGCGCGATCGCCATACATTTGCGCGGTGAAGAAATCGGTCTGGTTGCGCGTGGATTTCGCGTCGGATGTGAGCAGGCCGCGCGCGAGCGGACTGAACACGGACACGCCGACGCCCTGATCGATGCAGTACGGAATCATCTCGCGCTCTTCCTCGCGATACGCGACGTTCAACTGCAACTGCATGTTGATCGGCTTGTGCCAGCCGTGGCGCTCGCACGCCTGCATGATCTTGGCGAACTGCCACGTATACATCGTCGATACGCCGATGTAACGCGCCTTGCCCGCGCGCACGATGTCGTCGAGCGCGTGCATCGTTTCTTCGACGGGCGTGTTCACGTCGAAGTAATGCAGCATGTAGATATCGACGTAGTCCATGCCGAGACGCTTCAGGGAGCCGTCGATGCCGTCCATGATGTGCTTGCGCGAGTGGCCGCCCGCGTTCGGATGGCTCGCCATGTCGTAGCCGACCTTCGTCGTCACGACGACTTCCTCGCGCGCAACGAGCCGCTTCAGAATGCGGCCGACGACTTCCTCGCCGACGCCCGTCGAATAGAAATCCGCCAGGTCGATGAAGTTCACGCCGTGGTCGAGCGCGTGCTTCACGATCGGCTCGCTTTGCGCTTCATCGAAAATCCACGGCTTCCATTGCGGCGTGCCCATGTTCATCGTGCCGAGGCACAGGCGCGAAACCTTCAGGCCGGACTGGCCGAGACGCACATATTCCATTGTCGAAAACTCCTTACTTCTTCGGCGTGTAGAACGGATTCGACACATCGCGCGCGGCCTTGAACACGGCTTCCTTGCGCGGCAGGCCTTCCATCGCGGCGATGATCGCGTTACGGCACGCGCGATAGTTGTTCTCGAATACGGCGTCGAGATCGTCGGTTTTCGGATTGACCCAGTTCGCCGACACGACGACCCAGTCGTTCTCCGCTTCCGGCGGCAGCGTGCCGTTTTCGAGCGATTCGGCGACCGCCTTCGCGATGCCCGCCTGCGATGCGCCCCACGTCGCGTTGCCGTGGAAATCGCCGTCGATCTGCGCCTTGTTGACATAGAGCGTGAGCGGCTTGGTCGGCACGCCCGGCTGCGCGATCACGACGAACGGCGCGTGCCCGGCGGACGGCGTCGCGAGCGCGGTCGCGAAAGCCTGACCGGCCGGGCCGTTGCGCGGGCCGACCAGCACGTTGATGTGCGCGAGATTGACGCCCGGCCCTTCGAAGCCTTCGCCGATGAACAGATTCTTTTCCATTGACTCCTTCCTTGTGTCCGCGTGATGTGTGCAGTTCAACCACCGTTGCGGTGGATGTGAGGCATTCTGCGGCGGGCGTCGCGCGGGGAGGAATCGACGATTTTTGAGGACCGGATTGATGAAAGCTCAACTCGGGAATCACCCGTAGGCGGGATAAGCGTCCCATAAGCTTCCAGCGCCCAAAATGTGAGTTTGTTCTGAATGCGGATTATTCCGGCGTGAGCGCGCCGCCGGGTCCGCTGACGCACATGTCTTCCATCGATCGCATCTCCCCGCTTCCCGTCACCGATGTCGCGTGGCGCTACTACGATCTCGCCAAATCGCGCGTGCAGATCCACGAACCGCCCGCGCCCGGCGAAGTCTTTCTGTGGCTGGTGCCGAGCGAATTCCGCTTCGCATCGGCATCGAATATCGGGAACTGGCTCAGTCCCGCCGAACGAAAACGCACGCGGCTGCATCCGAATTCCGCGCTCGGGCGGCGCTTTTCCGTCGCGCGCGCGACGCTGCGGCTCGTGCTTTCGCACATGTTCCATTGCGAGCCACACGAAGTGGGCGTCGAGGACGAACCGGACGATCGCATCGTCGTGACGCATCCGCATGACGACGGCCCGGTTCACGTCGATGTCGCGTATTCGGGCATCTGGATCGTGGTCGCGGTGGCATCGGCGAGAATAGGGCTTGGCTTGACGGTCGAATCGACGGGCGCGCATGACGCTGCCGCCAGACAATCGATGTGGGACGAAGCGGCGCGCATCGGCAAGTCGCGTGCGCAGCGCGGCGACACAGACGCCGACACAGACGCCGACTGGCACGGACTCACCTTGCCGATGCCCGGCGGCATCTGCGGCGTGCTCGTCCTGGACAAGCCCGTCGCGCGCGTGCAGGCGTTCGGCTGGGAACGGCCGCTCGAAGCGGAGGGCAACGCAGCCGCGTCCTGAGCCCGCGAGCGCCGTGTAATCACGGATCGGGATCGGGAGAAAACAGGACATCATGGAATACACGGCGCTCGCACAACGCCACGCGGCCGCGATCATCGCGATCGCGCTCTTCGCCGGCCCGGCGCTCGCAGCGGTCGCGTGGGCCTTCGCCGCGCGCGGACGGCGCGCTTCCGGCGCGGCCGTCGCGGTTACGGCGGGCATCGTCAGCGCGACGGGCGCGGCGGTGTTCATCGCCATCGCGACGCGCATCGCGCATGGCACAGCGTTTTCATCGGCGGATCAGCGCATGGTCGACGCTCTGCGCGACGGCACGCCCGCATTCGCCGCGCGAGGATTCGCCGCGCTCACGCATCTCGGCGATCCCTGGTTCCTCACGCTGCTGTCGGCGCTCATGTGCGCGTGGCTGCTGCTGACGCGGCGCTTCGGTCTCGCCGTCTATTTCGCCGCGGTCACGAGCGCGGGCGGCCTGCTCAATCAGGCGCTCAAGTCGATGATGCGCCGCGACCGTCCCACCGGCGCGACCGTGCCGTTGCCCGAAAGCTTCGCGTTCCCGAGCGGACATACGTTCGGCTCGATCGTCTGCTACGGCATGTGCGCCTATGTGCTGCTGCGCCTCGCGCCGACGCGCCGCGATCCGCTCATCGTCGCGCTCGCGTGCTTCATCGTGCTGACGATCGGCGTGAGCCGCGTGGTGATGGGCGTGCATTTTCCCGGCGATGTGGTCGGCGGTTTCGCGTCGGGCGGCGCGTGGCTCGCGGCGTGCATCGGCGCGGCGGAATTCGTGCGGCGACGTAGCCGGACGCTTTAGGATTAGTTCGATTGTTCCGCGCATCTGTAGACGTTAGTTTCAGACCTTTTGCGAGGCTGAAACGATGCTCGAATCGAAAGCGTATGGCGCGGTGGCCATGGCCCTGGTGCTGATCGGTCTGAACGGATGTTCGGCCTTCGTCAAGGATCCCGATCCGCAGGAATACATGAGCCGCGTAAAGGTCGGCATGACGCGCGCGGAAGTCGAGGACAGTCTCGGCCCGCCTGACGGAAACTGGGGACCGTGGCATTCGCTGTGCACCGAATACGCGTTCAAGAAGCACGGCACCGACCGCTGGTCCGTGTATTACAACAATCAGAATCGCGTGGTCTATACGGAGCACGCGGGCTGCAACGTCAAGCGGGCGAAGGAAGTCGGCCTGCGCTGAACGCCAGAAAAGACAAACCCCACGCGCCGTGGGGTTTGTCGTTTTATGAGCCTGAAATTCGACGCGTCAGTTCGCCGTCGGCCGCCATTTCAACAGACGCTGCTCGACCGCCGTCAGCAGATAATCCGCCGCGAGCGCGACGACCGCGAGCACGATCATCGCCGCGAACACGCCGCTCGCGTTGAACGCGCCCTGCGCGGTCGAGATCAGCAAGCCGATGCCCTGCTTCGATCCGAGAAACTCGCCGACGACCGCGCCGACCAGCGCGAAGCCGAAGCTGACGTGCAGGCTCGCGAGAATCCACGAAAGCGCCGACGGAATCACGACCGAGGTCGTCACCTGGCGTCGCGATGCGCCGAGAATCTGCGCGTTCGCGATCATGTAACGGTCGGCTTCGCGCACGCCCTGGAACGCGTTCGCGAACACGACGAAAAACACCATCACGACGGCGAGCGCGACCTTCGACGCCATGCCGAGACCCAGCGCGATCACGAACACCGAGCCGAGCACGACGCGCGGAATCGAATTGGCGATCTTGATGTAGATGCTGAACACATCCGACAGCAGCTTGTTGCGGCCCAACACGATGCCGCAGAAAATGCCGCCGGCCGAACCGATCAGAAAGCCGAGAATCGTCTCTTCGAGCGTCACCCAGACTTGCGTGAGCAGCGGTCCTTGCGACGTGCCGTCGACGAACCATTCGACGATCTGATCGAAGATCGCGGACGGCATCGAGAAGAAGAACGGATCGATCCAGTGCAGGCGCGCCGAGAGTTCCCAGCCGCCGAGCACGAACACGAGCACCGCGATACGCAGCCCGATGACGAGCGCATTGCGCTGCCTGATGCGCTTTTGCGCTTCGCGTTCGACTTGCGCGAGCGTGCCGGGATCGATGCCCGAGGGCATCGTTTGTTGAGGCGTGGACATAGTGATGTTCCTTTGAGGCGGGTTCAACCGATCTGCACTTCTTCGCGCAGGTCGTGCCAGATATCGCGCGAAATTTCGATGAAGCGCGGGTGATAGCGAATCTCCGACGTGATGCGAGGACGCGGCAGGTCGATCTCGTAGACCTTCTTGAGCGTCGCGGGGCGCGCGGTCAGCACGAACACGCGATCCGCGAGCGCGATCGCTTCTTCGAGATCGTGCGTGACGAACACGACCGAGCCCGCATTCGCCGACCAGAGCTGCAGCAATTCGTCCTGCATCAGCGTGCGCGTCTGCATGTCGAGCGCGGAGAACGGCTCGTCCATCAACAGGATTTCGGGCTTGTTGATGAACGTCTGCGCGAGCGCGACGCGCTTTCGCATGCCGCCCGACAACTGATGCGGATAGTGCTTGCCGAACTTGTCGAGACCGACGCGGCGCAGCCACGACTGCGCTTCGTCGTAAGCGGCGGACTTCGAGCGGCCGCGATACAGCGGGCCGGCTGCGACGTTGTCGAGCACCGAGCGCCAAGGAAACACGGCATCGGCCTGAAAGACGAAGCCGATGCGGGGATCGATGCCATCGACCGGCTGGCCCATCACGCGCACTTCGCCCGTCGTCGGCTTGAGCAGACCGGTAATCATGCTGAGCGTCGTGGATTTGCCGCAGCCGGTCGGCCCGACGATCGCGACGAATTCGCCCTTCGCGACCGACATGCTGAAATCGCGCAGCGCGACCGTCGCCTTGCCGTCCGGCGAGATGAAGCGGCACGATACATGGCGCAGTTCGATCGCGGGTTGATTCGATTGATTCATCGTGAAAGCCTCACTTCGACGCGGTCGCCGTGCCCGACACGTACTCGTTCGAATACGTGCGCGCGAGATCGATATGCTTGCCCTTCACCGACGGATTGAACGCGGCGAGCACCTTCAGAACGGTTTCGGGACCGTCGGCGGGCATCTTGCCGTCCTTCGTGAACATCGGCAGCGAGGCTTTCAGCGCGCCCACGTACAGGTCCTTGTTCTTCGCGTAATAGTCCTTCGGCATCTTCTCGGTGATTTCTTCGGCGCTATGCGTCGCGATGAAATTCAGCGTCTTCGCAAACGCGCGCGCGAGCTTCGCGGCTTCGGGCTTGTGCGCCTCGGCCCACGCGCGCTGCACGTAGAAGCTCGACGCCGGATACGTGCCGCCGAGCGCGGCGCGCGTGCCTTCGAGCGTGCGCATGTCGACGAGCACCTTCGCCTCGCCGGTCTTGAGCAACTGCGAGACGGTCGGCTCGGTCGTCATGCCCGCATCGATGCGCTCCTGCTTGATCGCTGCGATGAAGCTCGCGTCCGCGCCCACCGGCAGCAGCGTGTATTCCTTCGACGTGACGCCCGCGCGCTGCGCGAGATACTGCGTCAGAAAGCTCGTCGACGAGCCGAGGCCGGTCACGCCGAGCGTCTTGCCTTTCACGTCGGCCATGCTCTTGATCTTGTCGGCCTGCTTCGTCGAGACCAATTCGACTTCGCCCGGCACCTGACCGAAGATCACGAGCGCCTGGACTTCCTTGCCCTTGCTTTGCAGATCGATGGTGTGATCGTAGAAGCCGACGACGCCTTGCACCGCGCCGGCCAGCAATTCGTTCTCGGCATCGACGCCCGCGGGTTGCGACAGGATCTCGACGTCGAGCCCTTCGTCCTTGAAATAGCCGAGTTGCTCGGTGAGCTTCGCGGGCAGATAGATGATCTTGGTTGCGCCGCCGACCATGATCGAAATCTTTTCGGCGTGAGCGGATACGGAAGCGGCGGCGAGGGCGAAAGCGATACCGGACACAGCAGCGATCTGGCGCAGAGTACGCATCAGGAGTCTCCTTAATGTGGGCCGTGAAGTTGGGAATGGCCCGCTTTTTCAGTTGTGCGGCGATTATAGGAACGCGAAACCTTCTGCCAGCTTTCTGCGACGATGCGAAATCATGGGTGTTAACCCGATGCTTCATCGTTCGTCGAAGCCAATACAATCGCGCCACCATGAAACTGCTGTTGATCGAAGACAATCCGACGCTTTCGCTCTGGCTCGCGAAGATGCTGGAACAGGAGTCGTTCACGCTCGAAACCGTGCAGGATGGCGAATCCGCCGATCAGCTCCTGCGCGCAAATCTGTACGACGTCGTGTTGCTCGACCTGAACCTTCCGCGTCTTTCCGGCAAGAACGTGCTGCGCCGCATGCGTCAACGCGGCGACGCAACGCCGGTGATGATCCTCACGGCGAGCGGTTCCATCGACGAGAAGGTGGAGTTGCTCGGCGCGGGCGCGGACGATTACCTGGTGAAGCCTTTCGAAGTGCGAGAGCTCGTCGCGCGCGTGAAGGTGATGATCCGGCGGCGCAGTTCGTCGACGGCGAACGAGGTGTCGTGCGGCGATCTCGTGTTCGATATCGACACGCGCCAGTTCACGCTCAAAGGCGCGCCGCTCAACGTGACGCCGCGCGAACGCAGCGTGCTCGAAGCGCTGATCCTGCGTCTCGGCAAGACGGTGTCGAAGGCGTCGCTGCTCGATACGATCTTCACGCACGAAGACAGCCCGAGCGAAGACGCGCTCGAAATCTACGTCTCGCGGCTGCGCAAGAAGCTCGATGGCAGTTCGGCGGCGATCGTCACGCTGCGTGGTCTCGGCTATCTGCTGCGCAAAAAGGACGATGACCAATAGCCTGCGCGTCCGTCTTCTATGGTGGCTGCTCGTGCCGCTCGCGATCTACGTGTTCGTGACAGGCAAAGCCGCCTACGACAACGCGCGCCACACCGCCGATCTCGTGCAGGAGAACACGCTGCTTGCATCGGCGCGGATGATCGCGGGCGAGGTCGAATGGTCGGACGGACGCTTGCTCGTCGATATTCCGCCGGCCGCGCTCGAAGTGTTCGCGTCGCCGCAGGGCGATCAGGTGTTCTACAACGTGAGCGTCGACGATGGCCGTCTGCTCGCTGGCGTGCCCGATTTCCCGACGCGCGACGCCGCCGGCCACGACGCGCCCGATTACTACGACGCCGATCTCCACGGCAAACCGATACGCGCCGTCGGCTTCGTGCGCCAGATGTACGACAACGGCGCGATTCGCCGCGTGCTGGTGTCGGTCGGCAAGACGCAGGCTTCGCGCGATGCGATGGTGCGCGAGCTATGGCGTCCGCAGCTCGTGCGGCAGATCGAGATGGTGTTGCTGGCCGTGGCGCTCGCCTGCATCGGACTGACGTTCGAGCTGCGGCCGCTTCTGAAGGTGAAGAAAGAAGTGATGGACCGCGATCCGATGCAGCTCGAGCCGCTGCGCGTGGAGCGCTTGCATACGGAGTTGCGGCCGATCGTCGATGCGATCAATCAGTGCATCGCGCGGCTCGGGCTTCAGGTCGCGGCGCAGCGGCGTTTCATCGCGGATGCGGCGCATCAGTTGCGCACGCCGCTCACGCTGCTGGAGACGCAATTGCAGTTCGCGCGGCAGCATCGCGCGATGGAGCCGTCGCTGAATGAAACGCTCGCGGCGATGCAGCGAAGCAATCGTTCGATGGTCGGTCTCACCAACAAGCTGTTGCTGCTCGCGCAGGCCGAAGCCGCGGACTACGCGCAACTCGCGCGGCAGAAGGTGGATCTTGCCGCCATCGCGCAGGACGTGATCGAGGATCTGGCGATGTTCGCGCAGAAGCGCGAGATCGATCTCGGCGCGGAGCTGGTTGAATCGGCGTGGATCATCGGCCATGAAGGATTGTTGTCGGCGCTCGTGTACAACGTCGTCGAGAATGCGATTCGCTATACGCAGCCGGGCGGGCACGTGACCGTTGCCGTCATGCGCGATGCGCAACGCGTGACGCTCACCGTCATCGACGATGGCCCCGGTATTCCCGCCGAAGCGCGCAGTCGCGTGTTCGAGCCGTTTTATCGCGCATCGGCGGATACGGAAGGAACCGGCCTCGGACTCGCGATTGCGAAGGAGATCGTGCAGGCGCATCGCGGGCAGATCGTGCTGGCGCAGCGCGAGCATCCGGATCGTGGGGTGGTCGTGACGGTGCGCTTCACGCATCTTTCGTAAATGCTATGGAATGACCAAACGAATTTCACCGCTGCTTTGAAAATATACTTCTCGTTTGCAGCGAAACTATCGCAGCGGAGAAGAACATGAGACGGATCGGCGCGTGCCTATTCGCATTATTGTTAGCAATGCTGCTTGGCGCATGCGGCGGAGGCGACGGCGCATCCGATGCCGTGAATGCATCCGCGAAAGATGCCCAGATGAATGGGACGAACAAGGGTTTCGCATTATCGACGGTCATCTGGAAGCAGTTTCCGATCAACGTGTGCTGGGATCTGAGCAACGCCGATTTCGCGATGTACGCCAATCAACGCAGTTGGAGTCAGCTCGCGGTTCAGCAAAGCTGGGAGGCGCATTCGGGCGTCGTATTCGCGGGATGGCAGCAATGCACCAACGCGCCGAACTATTACGGCATTCGAATATCGGTCGAGGATAGCGCCAAGACGGGACCGCATACGCAAGGTCTGGGAACGCAGATCAACAATGTCGCCGGCGGCATGGTCTTCAACTTCACGTTCAGAAACTGGAGTACGAGTTGCATCGGACGCGAGGAGTATTGTGTTCGCGCCATCGCCGCGCACGAGTTCGGTCATGCGCTGGGATTCGCGCATGAGCAGAATCGGCCGGACACGCCATCGACGACATGCAAGGAGCCCGCGCAAGGCACTTACGGCGACACGATGATCGGCGCGTGGGATCTGGCGTCGATCATGAATTACTGCAATCCGCAATGGAACGGTAACGGACAATTGAGCGCGACGGATATCGCGATGGCGCAGATGTTTTATGGGGCACCGGCCGTCACGCAGACCGTCGCGGCGCAGACGGCGCGCTGAAAGCCGACGGGTCGCCAGAAAATCCGGCGGTTTGCGGGCTTCGATTTTGGATCCAAAATCCTTGATTCAATTTTGACATGGGCGCACAATCACCCCCACGCCGCACCCAACGCTGCCGACGGAGCCCCCATGACCGACCGAGCCAATGCCGTTGCGAACCCCTATGCCGCGAGCGACAGCCCGCGGGTCTCATCGAAAACCAGCCGTGCAGTCACCGCCGCCGTCGTCGGCAATATCCTCGAATGGTTCGATTTCGGCACGTACGCGTTCCTCGCGACCGTCATCGCCAAAGTGATGTTCCCCACCGGCGACGACTTCGCCGCCATGCTCGGCACATTCGGCGCATTCGGCCTGGGCTTCGCGGCGCGTCCGCTCGGCGCGATCATCTTCGGCTGGCTCGGCGACAAGAAAGGCCGCAAGTGGACGCTCACCTTCGTCATGCCGCTCATGGCCGCCGCGACGCTCTTCATGGCGCTGCTGCCGTCGTATGCGGCCATCGGCATATGGGCGCCGATCCTGCTCGTCGCGGCGCGCATGCTGCAAGGCATTTCCGTCGGCGGCGAGCTGGGCAACGCGGTCGCGTTTCTCGTCGAATGGGCGCCGCCGAACAAGCGCGGCTTCTACGGCAGCTTCCAGCAATGCAGCACCCTCGGCGGCATGCTGCTCGGCTCGGGCGCGGCCGCGCTCATGACGACGCTGCTCTCGCCTCAAGCGATGCTCGATTGGGGCTGGCGCGTGCCGTTCATCATCGGTGCGATCGTGATCGGGCCGATCGGCTGGATCATCAGAAAGCGCAGCGAGGAGACGCCCGCGTATCAAAGCGCAAGCGACGAAGCGCCGAAGACCAAAGGCCGCGCGCCCGCGCTGCTCGGTCTGCAGGCGTGCGGGCTCGTGATCGTGTGGACGGTCTCGCTCTACGTGCTGCTCAACTATCTGCCGTCGTTCACGACGAAATACGTCGGCATGCATCCGTCGACGGCGCTTTGGCTCAACACGGCGGGCCTCATCGCGATGACCGCGTCGATTCCGTTCTGGGGCGCGGCGTCGGATCGCTTCGGCCGCAAGCCGATCTATGCGATCGGCTGCATCGCGTTTCTCGTGCTGCCGTATCCGATCTTTCACTTGATGCTCACGTACAAGTCGGCGGCGATCGTCGGCGCGGTGCAGGTGCTGGGCGGCGTCGTCATCGGCATATTTTCGGGTGTGGGGCCGGCCGTGCTCTCCGAACTTTTCCCGACGAAAATCCGCACGACGTGGATGTCGATCGGCTACGGCATCGCCAACGCGGTGTTCGGCGGTTTCGCGCCGATGATCTCCATCGCGCTCATCAAGGCAACCGGCTCGCCGCTTTCGCCCGCGTATTTCGTGATGCTCGCGGCGTTGCTTTCGACGATCACGGTCGCCACCATCAAGGAGACGGCGCACGCGCCGCTGCAATAAACATGCGCTGGAATCGCACGCTCACCGTAGTGAACTGCCACGCCGAAGGCGAAGTCGGCAATGTCGTGACCGGCGGCGTCTTCGACGTGCCCGGCGCCACGATGTTCGACAAGATGATGCACCTCGAAGAAGTGCGCGACGACTTGCGGCGCATCTGCATCTTCGAGCCGCGCGGCTCGGCGAATCAGACCGTCAACTTCATCTTGCCCGCGACCGATCCGCGCGCGCAGATGGGCTACGTGATCGCGGAATCGACCGAATATCCGGCGATGTCCGGCTCGAACACGATGTGCGTCGCGACCGTGCTGCTCGAAACCGGCATCTTGCCGATGACCGAGCCCGTCACCGAACTCGTGCTCGAAGCGCCCGCGGGCCTCATCCATCTGCGCTGCTCGTGCGCGAACGGCAAGGTCACGAAGGTCGAGTTCACGAACCAGCCCGCGTTCGCGAATCATCTCGACAAGACGATCGAGGTCGAAGGCATCGGCAGTTTGACCGTCGATGTCGGCTATGGCGGCATGACGTATGTGATCGTCGATGCGGAGAAACTCGGCTTTCGCATCACGCCCGATGAAGCGCGCGAACTGTGCGAGCTGGGGCAAGTCATCAAGGCCGCGGCGGGGGCGCAGTTGCCTTCGCCGCATCCGCTCAATCCGCTCATCAAGGGCATCACGATGACCGAGTTCGTCGGCCCGATTTCGCGCGAGAACGGCGTGCTGAAATCGCGCAACACGGTGATCGTGTCGCCGGGACGCTGCGATCGTTCGCCGTGCGGCACGGGCACGTCCGCGCGGCTCGCCGTCATGCACGCGAAAGGGCTGATCGATGTCGGCGAGACGTTTCTGCACGAGTCGATCATCGGATCGGTGTTCGAAAGCCGCATCGAGTCCACGACGCGTCTAGGCGATGTTCCCGCCGTCGTGCCCGTCGTCGCGGGACAGGCGTGGATCACGGCGATCTCGCAGGTCGGCGTCGATCCGACCGATTGCTTCCAGACCGGCTTCACGCTCGCCGACACATGGTGCGAAGCCGTCGACGACAAGCTCATCAAATCGCGCGTGAGTTCGCAACGTGGCGAGTGAAGACATGACGGACGTCATCGTGATCGGCGCGGGCATCGTAGGACTCGCATGCGCGTGGGCCGCGCTGCGCGAGGGCGCGCGCGTGACGCTCGTCGATCGCGATTTCGAAGGCGATCGCGCATCGCACGGCAATGCGGGCGGCATCGCGGTGACGGAGAGCACGCCGATCGTCGTGCACGGCATGTTCACGAAGGCCGCGAAATGGCTGATGGACCCGCTCGGGCCGCTCGCGCTCGACTGGAAGCATGTGCCGAAGGCGCTGCCGTGGTTCATGGCGTTTCGCCGCGCGAGCGAGCCGGCGCGCTTTCGGGCGATCTCGCATGCGCTTTCGCTGCTCAACAACCGCGTCTACGACGACATCCTGCCGATGTTCGACGATATCGGCGCAAGCGCGATGCTGTATCGGCGGGGCGCGCTCACGGTCTATGAAACCGATGCAGCCTTCGCCGCCGATCAGCCCGAATGGTCCTTCAAGCGCGAACTCGGCGCGCGCTGGCACGCGTTGAGCGCGCAGCAAGTGCGCGAATGCGAGCCGTCGCTCGCGCCGGTCTTCAGGCATGGCGTGTTCCTCGACGACTGGTCGCATATCGGCGATCCGCGCCGCATCGTCACGCTATTGCGCGAGCGCGTGCGTGCGCTCGGCGCGCGCTTCGTGACGGGCATCGCGCGCGCCATCGACGCGCCGGAATCCGTCGTGCTCGACGACGGCACGCGCGTCAACGGACGACGCATCGTGATCGCGGCGGGCGCATGGTCGGCGGCGCTCGCGAGGTCGATCGGCGATAGCGTGTTGCTCGAAAGCGAACGCGGCTACAACGCGACGCTGCCAAAGCACGGCGTCGCACTGACGCGCGAAGTGATCTTCGCGGAGCGCAAGTTCGTTGCGACGCCGCTCGATATTGGCTTGCGCATCGGCGGCGCGGCGGAGTTCGCGGGCATCGACGCGCCGCCGAACTATCGTCGCAGCGACGCGTTGCTCGAACTGGGCAAGCGCTTCATCGAAGGCATCGACGATACGGACGCCGTGAAATGGATGGGCCATCGCCCCGCGACGCCCGACTCGCTGCCGGTGATCGGCGCATCGCCGCGCATGCCGTCGGTCGTCCATGCATTCGGGCACGGTCATCTCGGCCTCACGCAATCGGCGACGACCGCCGCGCTCGTCGCCGATGTACTCGCGGGACGCACGCCGCGCGTGCCGCTCACGCCTTACTCGATCGCACGTTTCTAGATTGGAGGAGCAAACATGCAAGTGAACTGGAAAGGCGTATTCCCCGCCGTGACGACGAAGCTCAAGCAGGACGGCTCGCTCGATCGTGACGCTATCGTGAACGGCCTGAACCGTCTGATCGACAACGGCGTCCGCGGCGTCGTGATGATGGGCATGGTCGGCGAGAACGCGCAGCTCACGCCCGAGGAAAAGCGCACGGTGCTGAAGATCGCGGTCGAAACCGTGAACGGGCGCGTGCCTGTGATCTCGGGACTGGCGGAACTGAACACGGCCAACGCGATGCAGTTCGCGAAAGACGCGGAAGCCATCGGCGTGCAAGGGCTGATGGTGTTTCCGGGCCTCACGTATCGATCGGACGATCGCGAGACCGTCGAATACTATCGGTCGATTGCGCGCTCGACGAAGCTCGGGCTCATGATCTACAACAATCCGCGCGGCTATGGCGTCGACATGCGGCCGGACTTGCTCGCGCAACTCGCGGATGAACCCAACGTCGTCGCGATCAAGGAAGAGACCTACGACACGACGCGCGTCACCGATCTCTACGCGCGCTTCGGCGACCGCTTCGTCGTGTTCTGCGGCGTCGACGATCTGATCGTGGAATCCGTCGCGCTCGGCGTGAAGGGCTGGGTTTCCGGCATGGCCAACGCGATGCCGAAGGAATCCGTCGATCTGCTGAATTACGCGGTCAACGGCGAATACGACAAGGCGCGCGCGCTCTATCGCGCGTTGATCGACTTGTTCCATCTCGACACGCACGTCAAGCTCGTGCAGTACATCAAGCTCGCGGAGAACATCACGGCGGGTTATCCGGAGTACGTGAAAGCGCCGCGCCTCTTGCTCGAAGGCGCGGAACGGCAGCGGACCATCGAGATCGTCGAGAAGGCGATCGCCAACGTGCGGGCGCTCGCGCAATGAAATCGACGTTCTTCTGCATCGACGGACACACATGCGGCAATCCGGTGCGCGTCGTCGCGGGCGGCGCGCCGCCGCTCGAAGGCGCGAACATGATCGAACGGCGCGCGCACTTCCTGCGCGAGTTCGACTGGATACGCACCGCGCTCATGTTCGAGCCGCGCGGCCACGAAGTGATGTCCGGCAGCATTCTCTATCCGCCGACGCGCGCCGACTGCGATCTCGCGATTCTCTTCATCGAAGTGAGCGGATGCCTGCCGATGTGCGGGCACGGCACCATCGGCACGGTGACGACGGCCATCGAAAACGGACTCGTGCGGCCGCGCGAGCCGGGCGTGCTGCGGCTCGACACGCCCGCCGGTCTCGTGATCGCGCGTTACAGGATGAACGGCGAGCATGTCGATTCGGTGCAGCTCGTCAACGTGCCTTCGTTTCTGCATTCGCAAGACTTGTCCGTCGACGTCGAGGGCCTGGGCGAGATTCGTTTCGATGTCGCGTGTGGCGGCAACTTCTACGCGATCGTCGAGCCGCAGCGCGACTACGAAGGGCTGCACGCGCTGAAGCCATCGGACATTCAGCGTCTGAGTCCGATCCTGCGTCAGAAGGCGAACGAAAAGTACGCGTTCGTGCATCCGGAAAACGATGCGATACGCGGCCTCAGTCACGTCATGTGGACGGGCGAGCCGACGGTGGAAGGCGCGAGCGCGCGCAACGCGGTGTTCTACGGCGACAAAGCCATCGACCGCTCGCCGTGCGGCACGGGCACGTCGGCGCGCATGGCGCAGCGTGTCGCGAAAGGGCAGTTGAAGATCGGCGAGCGCTTCGTGCATGAAAGCATCATCGGCACCTTGTTCGAAGGCGTGCCGATGGAAGCGGCGCGCGTCGGCGAATACGATGCGATCGTGCCGGCCATCGAAGGATGGGCGCGCGTGACGGGCCACAACACGATTTTCGTCGATGACCGCGATCCGCTCGCGCACGGATTCCTGCTGAAATAACGGAGAAAACGCATGCTGATTCTGAAGAACGCCCGCGTGCTCGACGCCGACCACGAACGCGACGACGGCCGCTATTCCATCGTCATCGACGGCGATGCGATCCGCGAAGTCACGCGCGAACCGGTCGAGGCGAGCGGCGCGCAAGTGATCGATGTCGGCGGCAAGACGGTGATGCCCGGCATGATCGATTGCCATGTGCATGTCATTGCATCGGTCGCGCATCTCGGCAACAACAGCCGTCTGCCGAACACGTTCGCCGTGCTGCGCGCCGTGCCGATCCTCGCGGGCATGCTCGATCGCGGCTTCACGACCGTGCGCGATGCGGGCGGCGCGGACTATGCGCTGTCGCGCGCGATCGAAGACGGCGTGATCGCGGGGCCGCGCTTGTTCGTCGCGGGCAAGGCGCTTTCGCAGACGGGCGGCCACGGCGATTTTCGCGAGCGCTTCGACAACGCCGATCCGGACCCGTGCGGCTGCAATCGCAACATGGGCGCGATCGGGCGCGTGGTCGACGGCGTCGACGAAATGCGCAAGGCCGTGCGCGAGGAGATGCGCGCGGGTGCGAATCACATCAAGATCATGGGATCGGGCGGCGTGGCTTCGCCGACCGATCCCATCGGCAATCTGCAATTCTCCGTCGACGAAGTGAAGGCCGCCGTCGAAGAAGCGGAATCGCATCAGACGTATGTGATGGCGCATGCGTACACCGCGAAGGCGATTGCGCGTGTCGTGAAGCTCGGCGTGCGCACGATCGAGCACGGCAATCTGATCGATGAAGATGCCGCGCGCGTGATGGCCGAACACGGCGCCTACGCGGTGCCGACGCTCGTCACCTATGACGCGATGTCAAAGGTCGGCGCGCAAATGGGCCTCGCGCAAGACACGCTCGACAAGAATGAATCGGTGCGCAAGCGCGGTCTCGAAGCGCTCGCGATGCTGCACGAACGCGGCGTGAAGATCGGCCTCGGGAGCGATCTGTTCGGCGACATGCATCAGTATCAAAGCGATGAGTTGTCGATACGCGCGAATATCGTCGGCGCGTTCGAGGCGATTCGTCAGGCGACGGCCATCGGCGCGGAGATCGTCAACATGAAGGGCAAGCTCGGCGTCGTCGCGGCGGGCGCGTACGCGGATTTGCTCGTCGTCGATGGCGATCCGCTGAAGGATATTCGCGTGCTGACAGGGCAGGGCGAGCGCATCGCGGGCGTGATGAAAAACGGTGCGTGGGTACGCGAGAAGTTGCTGTGAACACGCGTGTTACGATGCCGCACCTTCACGCCTAAGCCGATAAAACATGTCTCCGGTCGCCGCCAAATCCCTTCGAAAAGAGAGCGACTCCACGCACAGGATCGTGCGCACGACGACGGTCGAACTCGTCACGACCGCGATCCGGCAACGCATTCTGTCGGGCGATCTCGCGCCGGGCGAAGTGCTGCGCCAGGAAGCGCTCGCCGATGAACTCGGCGTGAGCCGCGTGCCGATCCGCGAAGCGATCACGCGGCTTACCGGAGAAGGGTTGCTGACGAAGGTGCCGCACAAGGGCGCGTATGTCGCGGAGCTGTCGATCGAAGAAGTGCAGGAGACGTTCGAAATCCGCATTCGGCTGGAGCCGTGGCTCTTTTCGCAGGCGATCCCGCATATTACCGATGCCGAGATCGCGAAAGCCGAGAAGCTCGTCGCCGAAATGGATACCGCCGATTCGGGCGTCTGGGGCCAGTTGAACTGGCGTCTGCACGAGACGCTTTATCTGCCGGCGCGGCGCGACATCACATTGCAGATGCTGCGCGTGCTGCACGATCGCAGCGACCGCTATTTCCGCTTTCAGGTGGTGCAGGTGCCGATCCGCGAGCAGTCGCACGAAGAGCACATGAACCTGATAGACGCATGCAAGAAGCGCGATGCGAAGCTCGGCGCGAAGCTGCTGGAACAGCACGTCAAGACGGCGGCGCAGCAGATCATCTCGGTCGTGGAGACGATCATGTCGCGTCAGGGTTGAGGACGAGCCGCACGCTCGCCGCATCGCGCGCATCGATTTCGATGTGAGCATCGCCGGCGGCGGCGATGTGCGCGAACGCGGTTTCATCGACCATCACGACGGGCACGTTCGACGCATAGAGTTCGTTCGCGACGATCGCGCCGATCGACAGAATCAGATCGCGCTCCGCGAGCACGATGCCCGCGGGCCCGGTGCCGTTGCGCAACGCTTCGGCGAGCACGCTGCTGCTCGAACTCGATCCGCGCGCACGCGGCATCACGAGAATGCGCGACGCGAGACTTTGGCCGTGACCGGGATGCGTCGCATCGACGATCAGGCCGCGCTCAGCGTCGTAACCGCCCCAGAAGCTGAGCGGCGGCAACGCGATTCCCGACGCGCGCGCGTGGCCCGGAACGAGCGTGACGGCCTCAAACGTGTTCATCGATGCACACCTTTCCTTCGAACGCCGATCGCACGCATTCGCTCATGCTCCCGAACGCGACCGTCACGCCGATATTCGCCGGCGCGTAATGCGCCCATTTGCCCGAGTTGGTCATCACGAGGCCGCTCACCTGCTTCATCACCGGCGTGATGTACGTACAGGTATCGACGACGATCTGCACGCCGCGTGCCGCGAGCTTCTGCGCAATGCCTTCTTCCTCGAGTTGCCACAGCACGAAGCGGCTCGTGTTCACGTAGATATCGCAGCGCGGCGCGCCGTCGTGACGCCCCATGAGCGCGGCAAGCGTGCGAAATTCATCGACGGAAAAGTGCGGCGTGCCGAGGCTCACCGCGGCGAGCGCATCGCCGGGTTTCGCGTGCGACCAACGCGCGCGCACGTCGTGAAGATCGGCTGCGCTGACGGCAATCGTGCGTTCTGGCGCGCGGTCCTGAAGCGCGGCATCGAGCGTGGCGGCTTCCGGCGTGATGCCGACCGCATGGAACAGCGCCACCGATCCGCTCGATGCCGCCGCCGCGCCGAGCGCTTTGAGTTCGTCTTCGGTGGTGTCGCCGGGCAGGCCGGTGATCGCGGCGACCGTCGCGCCGGCAATGCCGCCGAGCAGAAAGCCGAGCGCGGCGAAATCGGCATCGCGATGCGGCGACGCGCGCAGATCGGGCGCGGCGATCACGATGCGCGCCGCGCGATTCGCCGTCACATGCAGGCCCGCGTCCGGCACGCGCGCGGTGATGGCGGCGGCGAGATCGAGGAAATCGCCGTAACGGCTCGTGCGCGCGCCGAGCACGGAGTTCGCGAAAACGATCGCATTCGATTCGGCCCACGCGATCTGATCGCCCAGCTTCGGACGATGCTTCAATTGATACGGCGCGCAGGTGAAGCTGGCTTCGCATCCGAGCTCGAGATGCGCCTGCATGAGCCGCTTGCCCGCGCTCGCGATACCGGCGTCGCCGCGAAAGAGTTCCGGGTGAATGAGATCGAGCGAGCCGACATTGAGCGTGGTCGGCACGGCGACCTTCGCGCCGCTCGCGACGAAGCGCTCGACGAAATCGAGACTCGCCGCGCCGTGATACAGACAGCCGTCGATATGCGCGCCCGAGATATCGATGAGCGCATCGGCATCCATGACGCGCGCCGTCGCCGCGACGATACGCATCGCGAGCGCGAGGCCATCGCCGAAATCGCCGTTGAGCATGGCGGTGTCGCGTGGGGAAAGTGTGAGCATCGGATTCGCTGACGCAGCGCGGAGGGATGTCAGCGCAGTCTACCCGAAGCGGGTGGCGCGGCGCGTTCGCGCGTCTGGCCTACTGGCAACATTGCAAAACTTCTAAATGCGGAGGCGGGCAGTCATGGGCGTATTGAGCGGGATAAAGGTTCTGGAATTCGAGGCGATCGGTCCTGCGCCGTTCGGCTGCATGTTGCTCGCCGATATGGGCGCGGACGTGTTGCGTATCGATCGGGCCGTCGCGCCCGGCGATCTCGGTCCGAAGGTCAGCGGCAAGCACAAGAATCTGACAGGGCGCGGCCGGCGCTCGGTCACGCTCGATCTGAAAAAGCGCGAATCGGCCGATGCCGCGCTCGAACTGATGTCGAAGGCGGATGTCGTCATCGAAGGATTCCGTCCGGGCACGATGGAGCGTCTCGGCCTCGGCCCGGACGCCGCGCTCGCGCGCAATTCGAAGCTCGTCTACGGACGCATGACCGGTTGGGGACAGACGGGGCCGCTCGCGCAAAGCGCCGGGCACGATCTGAACTACGTCGCGTTGTCGGGCGTGCTGTCGGGAATCGGCCGCGCGGGCGAAGCGCCGGTGCCGCCGCTCAATCTCGTCGGCGATTATGGCGGCGGCGGCATGCTGCTCGCGCTCGGCGTCGTGGCGGCGCTTCTCAACGTGCAGCGCGGCGGCGCGGGTCAGGTCGTCGATGCCGCGATGATCGAAGGCGCCGCGCAACTCGGCACGACCGTCTGGGGCTTGATCGCATCGGGCAACTGGCGCGAGACGCGCGAAAGCAATCTGCTCGATGGCGGCACGCCGTGGTACGACAGCTATCGCACCCGCGACGGGCATTACATGTCGGTCGGTGCAGTGGAGGCGCGCTTCTATGCGGAACTGCTGCAGAAGCTCGGGCTCGCCGATGCGGGTTTGCCAGCGCAGCACGATCGCGCCGGATGGCCCGTGCTGAAGGCGCGGTTCACGGCGGCTTTTGCCGAGCGCACGCGCGACGAATGGTGCCGCGTGTTCGATGGCAGCGATGCGTGCGTCGCGCCCGTGCTCGGCTTCTCGGAAGCGCCGGCGCACGCGCATCATCGGGCGCGCGGAAGCTTCGTCGAGTTCGATGGCGTCGTACAGCCCGCGCCCGCGCCGCGCTTTTCCGCGACGCCATCCGCGATCTCGCGCCCCGCGCCGCAACGCGGCGAAGGCGGGCGCGATGCACTTCGGGATTGGGGGTTGAACGACGCGGAACTGACGCGTTTGCGCGCGAGCGGATTGGGATTCAACGCGGAAGATTGATCGGCGGGACGAGCGGCCGCGTGGAGCGCGGCCGCTGTGGCAGGATTACCTTTGTCCGAATCGCCGGACGAAGCAATAGAAAATCCACGGATGAATCTTCAGCATCGCCATGACGATCGACAGTTTCGGCCGACTGTCCGAATACATGCCGAGCAAATGCGCCATGCGCAACTTTTCTGACACGCTGCGCAAAATCGGCTTCGCGGAACCGTAAGTCGGCGCCTTCATCGCCGCCTGAAACGCAATCGTGCGATACGCATAGATGTACTTCAACCGGAACAGCAGACGCCGGTAATTCGGTATAGGCATCGACGCCGTGAGTCTCTCCACGCGATCGACAATCGCAAAGAGATCCACGATCTTCGGATTGAAACGCGTCGAAATTCCCGCTTCCCGATACATATACGCGTACAAGGTATCGGGCATCAGCCGCACGATTTTCGACTTCCCGAGCGTCTGGACCGAGACGACGATATCCTCGTAAATCAGTCCGGTCGGATGTTCCACGGCGAGAAAAATCGAACGGCGCACGAGTTTGTTGCAGCAATACGCCTGCAAGGACAAATCGAGGATTTTCTCGACCGCCTGCACGCCGCTGATAACGGCGTCGCCCGTCTCGATGCGGTAATTGACCTTGCCATCCGGCGTCAGATTCTCGGCGGCGAAGACCACGACGTCTGCATTGTGCTTGTCGGCTTCCTGGATGACACGGCGAATGGTGTCGTGATGAATGTGATCGTCACTGTCGACGCACAAAACGTATTCGCCACGCGCCGCCATTGCGGCGATTTTGCGGGTTTCGGCCAGTCCTTTGTTCTTGAGATTCTTGATGAGTTTCCACGATATTCTGTTTTGCTTTTCCAGAATGCGTGAAGTCATTTCGCCGGATCGATCAGGACTGCTGTCGTCGACGGCAATAATCTCAAAGTCGGTGGAGGTTTGTGACAATAGCGAGTCGAGGCATTCTTCAATGTACGGCTCGACTTTGTACACGGGCAGCAGGACACTGATTTTTGGCGGTGCTTGCATGTATTGTCAGTCCCAGCTTCGAGACCTTTTTCAGTAGAACGGCTTAGGGATTCTACTTGGTGCATCGCATGCACGCATCAGGGTCATTGACTATTGCCAAACCGGTGCATGGTTCAATTCAGCAGATTTTCCCTGTTATATCTTGTTTCAACAAGAACTTAATACTTCAGTTCTCCTGCTATTCACGAATTAATGACCGGGCTGACGCGAAGGCGGTCAATTATGGACTTCGAAAACTTATCGCGTTCCCATGGCGATAAAAAGCAAAAAGGCACGTTCGGCTCTATCCGAACGTGCCAAAGAGAAGCAGCCACTCCAAGGAAAATCGATCGCTCTACTGCAAGTTGCCCGCAACCGCCACCGTCTGGCCGGTAATGTAATTCGACTCGGGCGAGCAGAACAGATAAACGCCGCCCGCGGCTTCTTCCGGCGTGCCGCCACGACCGAGCGGATTGCGCTGTGCGTGCGTCTTCAGCATGTCGGCGTTCAGGCCGACACGGATGTCGCGCCCGTCGATCTTCACGGTCTGCGCCTGCTCCGTGCTCACGGTCATGCGCGTATGGATGAGCCCGAAAGCCACGGCGTTGACGTTCACGTTGAAGCGGCCCCATTCGCGCGCCAGCGCGCGCGTCATCCCGATCACGCCCGCTTTCGCCGACGAGTAGTTCATCTGACCGGCGTTACCGTTCAGCGCGGACGTCGACGAAATGTTCACGATCTTGCGGTAATTGTCGCGTCCGGCTTCCTTGTCGGCGGCGTGCAGCGCCTTGATGTGCGGATACGCGGCGCGCAGGATGCGAAACGGCGCGGTCAGATGGCAATCGAGCACCGCGTACCATTGCTCGTCGGTCATCTTCTGCACGACGTCGTCCCAGGTGAAACCGGCGTTATTCACGATGATGTCGATGCCCTTGAACGAATTCATCGCCGTGCCGATGAACCGGTCCGCAAAATCCGGCGCGGATACGTTACCGACACACGCCACCGCTTCCGTGCCTTGCTTGCGCAGCAGTTCCACGGTTTCCTGCGCGGGTTCGGCATCGAGATCGTTGATGACGAGGCGCGCGCCTTCGCTCGCGAGCTTCATCGCGATCGCCTGACCGATGCCGCGTCCCGAGCCGGTTACCAATGCCACTTTGCCTTCGAGCTTTCCCATGATGTCTTCCTGATGATTGAAGTCAGAGCGCGATCACCGCGTCGCCGAGCACGCGCGGTTCGCCATATTGATTGACGGTCTGGATCTCGAGCCGCACGCGGCGTTCGCCGTCGGCTTCGAATTTTTCGGTGACCTTGCCCGTGCACGTCACGACATGCCCGAGCTGCGTGATGCCGACAAAGCGCACGCCGAACGCACGAAGCTGCCGTTGCTCCACCCACGACGTCAACAGCCGGCCGAGCCAGGCCATCGACAACATGCCGTGCGCGAACACGTCCGGCACGCGGGCGCGCCGCGCATAGTCGGTGTCGATGTGAATGGCGTTGTGATCGCCCGATGCGCCCGCGAACAGCGCGAGCATCGTGCGGTCGACGGGCGGAAGGGTGAGCGGCGGCAAGCTGTCGCCGATCTGGATCGAATCGAAATTGATGGTGCTCATTCGCATTTCCCCGCTTATCGCTGAACGACGACGCTGCGCAGATCGGCAACGTGCTCGCCGCGCTGGTTCGTGACACGCGTCTCGCGCACGATGAACCACAGCGCGCCGTTCTTCTTGTCGTAGATATCGGCGATGCGGCTCTCGAAGCGCAGCACGTCGCCCGCATACGCCATGCGGTGATACGTGAACGACTGCTCGCCGTGGAGAATGCGCGACGAGACGATGCCGATCGCCTCGCGCCACGCCGTCGACGGCTGCTCGAATTCGAGCGAGAACAGGAACGTCGGCGGCAGCGGCAGCGCCGGATAACCGGCGTCGTGAGCGGCGGCTTCGTCGAAGTAGACCGGATTGGTTTCGCCGATCGCCTTCGCGAAGAAGCGCAGACGCCACGCGTCCGCCGTCGCGGAATAGACCGGCAACTTCATGCCGATGTGTTGTTTGTCGATCGCCATTACGCAGTCTTCTTGTAGATGGTGACGACGCCCGCGCCGCCCAGCCCGAGGTTGTGCTGCAATGCGATCTTCGCGTCCTTGACCTGACGGTCGCCGGCCGTGCCGCGCAACTGATGCGTCAGCTCGTAGCATTGCGCGAGACCCGTCGCGCCGAGCGGATGCCCCTTGGAAAGCAGGCCGCCCGACGGATTCGTCACCCATTTGCCGCCGTAGGTGTTGTCGCCATCCATGACGAGGCGCTCGCCTTCGCCTTCCTTGCACAGGCCGAGTCCTTCGTAGGTCAGCAGTTCGTTCTGCGCGAAGCAGTCGTGCAGCTCGATCACGTCGATGTCTTCGGGACCGACGCCCGCCTGCTCGTATGCCTGCTGCGCCGCGTTGCGCGTGATGTCGAAGCCGACGACGCGGATCATGTCGCGCGCTTCGTACGTGCTCGGCAGATCGGTGGCGAGCGACTGGCCGGCGATCAGCACGTCGGTGCGCAGGCCGTGCTTGCGCGCGAAGGCCTCCGACACGACGATCGCCGCCGCGCCGCCGCATGTCGGCGGGCAGGCCATCAGGCGCGTGAGCACGCCTTCCCAGAGCATCGGCGCGTTCATCACGTCTTCGGTCGTCACGACGTTGCGGAACACCGCGAGCGGATTGCGTGCCGCGTGCTCGCTCGCCTTCGCGCGAATGCGGGCGAACGTTTCGAGCTTCGTGCCGTACTTGCGCATGTGCGCCTGGCCCGCGCCCGCGAACTGGCGAATCGCCGTGGGCACTTCCGTGTTGTCGACGAGTTCGTTCGTCAGGCTGATCGCACGCTCGAGCGCCGCCGCGCGATCCGGCCATTTCGGCAGCAGCGGTCCCGGCTGCATGAATTCGAAGCCGAAGGCGAGCGCGCAATCGACCGCGCCGCTTTCCACGGCCTGGCGCGCAAGCCAGAGCGCCGACGAACCCGTCGCGCAGTTGTTGTTGACGTTGATGACCGGAATGCCCGTCATGCCGACGCGATAAAGCGCTTTCTGGCCGCACGTCGAATCGCCGTACACATAACCCGCGTAAGCCTGCTGGATGGCCTTGAAGTCGAGGCCGGCGTCGGCGAGCGCATCGCGGATCGCGATTTCGCCCATCACGTCGTACGTCTCGCTTGCACCCGGCTTCTTGAACGGAATCATTCCCACGCCCGCGACATACACCTTGCGACTCATGTGCTTCTCCTTCAGTGATTGAGGATTCGATGGATTCAGAGCTTGCGCGAGATGAGGTCTCGCATGACTTCACTGGTGCCGCCGAAAATGCGCGAGACACGGGCGTCGACGAATGCGCGCGCCACCGGATACTCCAGCATGTAGCCGTAGCCGCCGTGCAGTTGCACCATCTCGTCGAGCGCCTTGCCGAGCGCTTCGGTCGAATAGAGCTTGGCGATCGCGGATTCCTCGAGCGTCAGCCGGCGGCGCGTGTGCTCGCCGATGTAGTGATCGATCATCAGACGCACCGCGATCGCCTGCGCCTTGACGTCCGCGAGCTTGAACTTGGTGTTCTGAAAGTCCCACACGGTCTGTCCGAACGCGCGACGGTCCTTCACGTAATCGATCGTGTGCTGCAGGCAGGTTTCGAGACGCGCCGCCGCGCTCACCGCGATCGAGAGCCGTTCCTGCGGCAATTCCGCCATCAGATAGGCGAAGCCCTTGCCTTCGTCGCCGAGCCGGTTCGCGACGGGCACGCGCACGTCGTCGAAGAAGAGTTCGGCGGTGTCCTGCGCGTGCAATCCGACCTTGTCGAGCTTGCGGCCGCGGCGAAAGCCTTCGCGCGTCGCTTCGACGACGATCAGGCTCACGCCCTTCGCGCCCGCGGCCGGATCGGTCGTGCAGACGACCACGATCAGATCGCAGTTCAGACCGTTCGTGATGAAGGTCTTGCTGCCGTTGATGACGTACTCGTTGCCTTCGCGCCGCGCGGTGGTTCGCACGGCTTTGAGATCGCTGCCGACGCCGGGCTCGGTCATCGCGATCGCGAGAATCTGCTCGCCTGCGCAAATCGCGGGAAGCCATTTCTGCTTCTGCTCTTCATTGCCGATGCGCGCGATATACGGTGCGACGATGTCCGAGTGCACGCCAAAGCCCGGTCCGCTCACGCCCGTGTGCGCCATCTCTTCGACGAGCACGGCGACGTGCCCGAAGTCGCCGCCGCCGCCGCCGTACTCCGACGGAATCGACGTGCACAGCAGCCCTTGCTTGCCGGCCTTGAGCCATGTTTCACGATCCACGCAACCGGCCTTGTCCCATTGCGCCTGGCGCGGAACGCATTCGCGCTCGAAGAATCTGCGCGCAGTAGTCCGAAGCATTTCGTGATCGTCTCTGAAGACGGTTCGATTGATGTGCATTGCAAGCTCCTCTTGTTTTGTTATCGGCGCGCGCGGACGATGTGCTGGCCCGGTTCGGTCCCGTACAGCTCGTCGATCAGATGCGCCCGGCGCGCGCGCGTGGTCGCCTGATTGACGTAACCTTTGTCGGCGATTTCGTTGGCATCGAGCGATGGCGGTTCGGCCATCAGCATGAGCCGTTCGATGACGAGCGTCGCGCCGGCGGGCTTTTGCCGCACGAGCCGTTCGCGCAAAGCTTCGATGACGAGCGGATGCGCGATGAGCGACTTCGCATCCAGCGACGCCAGCTCGGGCGCGAGGCGCTGGCATGCCGCGACGTTCGGCCAGGCGAGCGCCGCGAGATAGTCGCGGTCGTGACCGCAGATCACGGCGTCGGAAACGAGCGGCGCGCAGCAGTCGACGAGCGCGAGCCGCAACGCGCCGACGCGCACCCAGCTGCCGTTCGCGAGCTTGAAGTCTTCGACGGTGCGGCCCGCGAACTCCATGCCCCTCGCCGGATCGGCGGGATCGGCGAGGCGCACGGCATCGCCGAAACGGAAGAAGCCTTCTTCGTCGAAAGCGGCGGCAGTCAAATCCGGCTGGCCGATGTAGCCGCCGAACACGTTCGGGCCGCGCATGCGGATTTCATAGCGTCCGTCGCCGCCCGGAAGCGGCAGCAGCTTGACTTCGGTGCCGAGCGACGGCGTGCCGATATTGCCCGGTGTGTCGGTCGCCCAGCCGCAGTACGTGCCCATTCCCGACGTTTCCGTGGCCGCGAGTCCCGAGCAGAACGTCATGCGCTCGCCGATGGTCTTCTCCGCGACGGCCTGAATGCGGTTCCACACTTCGACCGGCATGCTCGCGCCGCCATATCCGAAGAAGCTGGCTTTGCCGAAGAGATTCTGTGCGAGCAGCGGATCGCGTTCGAGTTCGTTCGACAGCGCGGCCCAGGCGGACGGAACGCTCGTATAGATGGTCGGCGCGACGTCGCGAAGATTGCGCAGCGTGCGCTCGATCATGCCGGGAAGCGGCCGGCCATCGTCGATGTAATGCGTCGCGCCGAACTGGATTGCGCGCCCGAGATGCAGCACGCCGCCCAGGCCGTGATGCCACGGCAGCCAGTCGAGGAACACGGGCTGCGATTCGCGCAGCCACGCGAGATTGTCCGAATAGTAGGCCGCCACCGCGCCGAGATTGCGGTACGTGAGGCGCACGCCCTTCGGTGCGCCGGTCGAGCCGGAGGTGAAGAGCACGCGCGCGGTGTCGTCGTTTTGGATGGCCGCATGCGCTTGCTCGACCGTTTGCAGCCGCGCGTCCGATAGCGGAAGAGCGGTCAACGCGTCCCATGCGATGTGTCCTGCCAGCGCCTGTTTCACTGCGATGACAGGCGCGCCGTTCAGCGGCAGCGCCGCGAGCGCCCGCGCGAATGGACCGGTTTGCTGCACGAACACCGCGCCGGGCGGCACGCGTTCGCAAATCGCCTTGAGTCGCGCGAAGTCCTTGCTGAGCAGCGCATAAGTGGGCGAAATGGGCGCGCTCGGAATGCCCGAGTATTCGGCGGCGAGCAGCACGACAGCCTGTTCGATCGAGTTGCCGGACAGCAGCATCAGCGGACGTTCCGCGCCGAGGCCCATTTCGAGCAGCGCGGCGCCGACCGTGCGGACTTGCCGCCACAGTTCCCTCCAGCTCAACGCGCGCCACGCGCCATCTTCGCCGCGCTCGCAGAAGGCGGGCGTGTCGCCGCGTTCGGCGGCCCAGAGCGGAATGAAATCGGCGAAGGAACGCTGCGCGATGTCCGGCAACGGACGGTCGCAGCGAAGAATCAGCGTGCCGTCGGCGCGGCGCTCCACGAGCGTGCGGCGTTGCGGAAACTGCACGGGACGATATCGCGGCTTCGTCGCGTCGCTTGCTTCTAACGTACTCATTACGCCTGTCTCCTGAGCATGTTTGGCTTCTTTCCGATCGGGCTTGGGTGCCTGATTCGAGCGCTCTGCACTTTTCAGAAGCATACGGCTTGCGCGCAAGGCGGCGACCACCCGAGGTGGGTGGCGGCTCCTGTGGCGCCGCAGCGTATCTTCATTCCACGATGCGGCACAACGCGAAGTCGCTGAAAACGCGCATCGGTGAAGACATCGAATCAAAGGGAGACGTCATGGATCTGGGTATCGCCGGGAAGGTCGCGCTCGTCACGGGCAGCGGACGCGGCATTGGAGCGGAAGTCGCGCGCATGCTGGCGGCGGAAGGCGCGCGCATCGTCGTGTCCGATATCGACGCCGCCGCCGCAGACGAAGTCGCACGCGGCCTGCAAAAGAGCGGCGCGCAGGCGATTGCGGTGCGCTGCGACGTATGCAGCGAGGACGAAGTGCGGCACGTCGCGAACGCGGCGGACGAAGCCTTCGGCGGCGTCGACATCCTCGTGAACAACGCGGGCTTCAACAAGGACCGCTATCTGACGAAGATGACCGAGCCCGAATGGGATTCCGTCGTCGACGTGATCCTGAAAGGCGCGTTTCACAGCAGCCGCGCGGTGTTGCCCGGCATGATGGCGCGCAAGTGGGGGCGCATCGTGAACATCTCTTCGCGCTCCGTGTTCGGCAATCCGGGGCAAACCAACTACAGCGCCGCCAAACTTGGCCTGATCGGTTTCACGCGCGCGCTCGCGCTCGAACAGGCGAAGTTCGGCATCACCGTGAACGCGGTCGCGCCGGGCTTCGTCGAGACCGAACTGATGCGCGCCAATCCCACGTACGAAACGCTGCGCGACTCGGCGATCGCCAAAACGCCCGTCGGCTTTCTCGGCATGCCCGGCGACATCGCGTCGGCGGTTGCGTTCATCGCGTCGGAGCGCGCGCGTTACATCTCCGGCGTCACGCTGTACGTCACGGGCGGGCGCTTCTCGTCCTGAACGCGCATTCATTTACCCATCATTCGAAGACGCAGGTGGCACATGGATTTTGATTTCGACGCGGATCAGGTCGCGCTGCGCGACAGCATCCGCCGTTATATGCGCAATGAAGTCGTGGCGCGCATCGACGAATGCGAGAAGGCGCGGCGCATTCCGCTCGACCTGCTCGCGGGCGTGAGCCAGTTCGGCTATATCGGCGGCCTGCTGCCGGAAGAAGACGGCGGCATGGGCCTCGATTTCGTCACTTGGGCGATGATGCTCGAAGAATGCGGCTATTTCTGGGGCTCGCTGCGCACCATTGTCAATATCACGAACGTGTTCTGCCGCCTCGTTTCGCATCAGGGCAACGACGAGCAGAAGGCGCGTTTTCTCGCGCCCGTGCTCGCGTCGCAAAAGGGCGCGTGCGTCGCGTTCAGCGAGCCGAATCACGGCTCGAATCCGGCGGGCATCGAAACGCGCGCCGAAGATCGCGGCGATCACTACGTGCTCAACGGCACGAAGCTGTGGATCACGAACGGCGTCGCGGCCGATTACGCCATCGTGCTCGCGCGCACGCACAGCAAGACGTGCGACGGCGGCCACTCGCTCTTTCTGGTCGACAAGTCGCAGACGCCCGTCGAGGCGCGGCTCGTCGACAAGATGGTGCTGAAGGCGTCGGGCACGTCCGAGCTGTTTCTCAACGATCTGCGCATTCCGAAGGAAAACCTGCTCGGCGCGGAAGGCGGCGCCCTCAAGGTGATGGCGATCGGACTGAACTACGGCCGCATGAATATTGCGATGGGCGCGGTCGGCGCGGCGCAGGCGGCGCTCGATCTGTCCGTCGAATACGCGAAGACGCGCAAGCAGTTCGGCAAGCCGATCGGCCAGTTCCAGCTCGTGCAGAAGCATATCGTCGACATGATGGTGCGCACCGAAGCTGCGCGCGCGCTCGGCTACAAGGCGGCCGTCGCGTTGCAGAAGGGTTTGCCCGCGCGCATCGAATGCTCGATCGCGAAGCTCTATGCCGCCGAAGCGGCGCATGAAGTGGCGAAGATCGCGATCGGCGTGCACGGCGGCATCGGCTATTCGACGGAGTATCCGCTGGAGCGCATATTCCGCGACACGAGCGGCGGCACCATTCCCGAAGGCACCGCCGAAGTGCAGACGCTGATCGTCGGGCGCGAAGTGCTCGGCATGTCGGCCATCGTGTGAGGCGCGCATGAACCAGGAAAACATGCTCGCGCCGCGCGACCTCCACACCGCGCGCTACTACTGGGAAGACCTGGAGCCGGGCTTCTCGTTCGAAACGGCGAGCCGCACCGTGACCGAAGCGGACGTCGTGAGCTTCGCCGCGCTTTCCGCCGACTACAACCGCGTGCACGTCGATGCCGAGTACGCCGCGAGCACGCCGTGGGGCGCGCGCATCGCGCACGGCATGCTCGTCGCGTCGATCGTGTCGGGACTGAACACCCGCACGGTGGTCAATCAACTGCTCGAGCCGTCGCTGATCGGCATGCTGGAGACGCGCATCCGCTTTCCGAAGCCGACGCTCATCGGCGACACGATCAAGGCGCGCATCGAAATCAGCGACAGGCGCGAGACGTCGAACCCGGCGCGCGGCATCGTCGATTTCAGGCGTGTGGCGGTCAATCAGCGCGGCGAGACCGTCTGCGAATGCGACGTACGCATGATGGTCCTGCGCCGCGCGCAGAACGATTCATAAGGAGACAGCATGGTCAGCACCGAAATCGGCTACACGACGATCGACAGGATCACCGTGCGCGGCAAGGATCTGTCGAAGGACATTCTGGGCAAACTCGACTTCGTCGAAACGATGATGTTGACGATCCTGAACCGCGTGCCCGACGAGCGCGAAAAGCGCATGGTCAATCTCATTCTCGTGACGGCGTGCGATCACGGCCTGACGCCTTCCGCGATGAGCGCGCGTCTCACGTATCTCGGCGCGCCCGAGGCGATGCAGGCGGCGGTCGCGGCTGGGCTCCTCGGCGCGGGCAGCGTCTTTCTCGGCACGACGCAGAACGCGGCGGAGATGCTCATCAAGGCCGGACGCGAATTGCGCGACGACGCGAGCGAGGACGACATCACCGCGTGCGCGCGCGAGACCGTGCGGCGCGCGAAGGAAGCGAAGCAGCCGATCTACGGCGTCGGGCATCCGATCCACATCCACGGCGATCCGCGCGTCGCGACGCTCGCGCAGGCATCGCGCGACAACGGCTATTTCGGCAAGCACTGGCGGCTCGTGTTCGCGATCGAGCGCGTGCTGCGCGACGAGCACGGCAAGAACCTGCCGCTCAACGCCGTGGGCGCGATCGGTGCGATCGTCGCGGACATGTCGCTCGATCCGCTGCTCGCGCGCGGCTTCATGCTCGTCGGGCGCGCGGCGGGGCTCATCGCGCATCTGTACGAGGAGCGTCAGAACCCGGTCGCGCAGCAAATCTGGGATCTTGTGTTGACGCAAGACGAGCGCAACGAAATTCCGGCGCGCTCACGCACGCGCTGAGCCGCCAGCCGACGCTAACTCAGGCGCTCCGCGAAGGGGCGCCTCCAGAAGGAAGTGCCATGAACCTCAGCTATTCAAGCGCGGATCTCGCGTTCCGCGACCAGGTACGCCGCTTTCTCGCAGAGAACCTGCCCGTGGATCTGCGAGAGAAAGTGCTCAATCATCGTCACCTCGATGCCGACGACTTCGTGCGCTGGCAGCGCATTCTGTATCAGCATGGCTGGGGCGCGCCCGGCTGGCCGGCCGAGTTCGGCGGCACGGGCTGGAGTGCGTTGCAGCGGCTGCTGTTCGATATCGAATGCGGCATCGCGGGTGCGCCGCGTCAGCTTCCATTCGGCCTCAACATGATCGGCCCGGTGCTGATGAAGTTCGCGGGCAAGGCGCAGCAGGCGCGCTTCCTGCCGCGCATTCCGACCGCCGAGGACTGGTGGTGTCAAGGCTATTCCGAACCGGGCGCGGGTTCGGATCTCGCCTCGCTGAAAACACGGGCGGTGCGCGACGGAGACCATTACATCGTCAACGGGCAAAAGACCTGGACGACCTACGCGCAGCACGCCGACTGGATGTTCTGTCTCGTGCGAACCGATCCCGAAGCGAAGCCGCAAAGCGGCATCTCGCTGCTGCTGATCGACATGAAAAGCCCCGGCATCACCGTGCGTCCGATCCGCACGCTCGAAGGCCTGACCGATGTCAACGAAGTCTTCATCGACGAAGTAAAGGTGCCCGTCGAAAACCTCGTCGGCGAGGAGAACTGCGGCTGGACCTACGCGAAATACCTGCTCGGCCACGAGCGCACGGGTATCGCGGGCATCGGCAATTGCAGACGCGAGCTGAATTACGTGAAGGCGCTGGCGCAGCGCGAGCGCCGCCACGGCAAGCCGCTCGCGGACGACGTGCGCGTGCGCGAGAAGATCGCGTGCATCGAGGCCGAAGTGCTGGCGCTCGAAATGCTGCTGATGCGCGTCGCGTCGCAGGCGAGTCAGCGCGGCGCGGGCGTGGAATCGTCGATCCTCAAGATTCGCGGGTCCGAACTGCAGCAGTCGTTGTCGGCGCTGCAACTCGATATCGCCGGGCCGAATGCGGTGCCGTTCTCGCCCGACTGGCTCGCCGACGGCTTCGACGGATGGACGCCCGATCCCGGTCATGGCGCGAGCATCGGCAGCTTCTATCTGGAGATGCGCAAGCCGACCATCTACGGCGGCACGAACGAGGTGCAGAAGGAAATCATTGCGAAAGCGGTCATCGAGGGATGAGATCGGACATGGACTTTTCATACAGCGAAGAACAACGCCAACTCGCGGACAGCCTGAGGCGCTTCACGGAAGAGCGCTATCCGCTGGAGGCGCGCCGCAAGGCGAACGGTTTCAGCCGCGACGCGTGGCGAACCTACGCGGAATTCGGCGTGCTGGGGCTCGTGATCGGCTCCGAGCACGGCGGTTTCGATGGCCAAGCCACGGACACATTCGCCATTCAGTTCGAAGCGGGCCGCGCGTGCTTGCCAGAGCCGCTCATTCCGTGCGCGGTCATGGCGGCCGGGCTGATTCAGCGATACGCCACCGAAGCGCAACGCGAAGCGTGGCTGCCGCCGATCGCCGAAGGCCGCGAGATCGTGACGCTCGCGTATCAGGAGCCGTGTGCCCGCTACGACTTCGCGCGTCCGTCGACGGTAGCCGAAGCGCGTGACGACGGCTTCCTGCTCGACGGCGAGAAAGTTCACGTATGGCATGGCGCCGTCGCGCAATCGCTGATCGTATCGGCGTGGAACGCGTCGGCGCAGGCGATGTCGCTGTTCGTCGTGCCGTCGTCGGCTGCCGGCGTGACGATTCGCGCCTATCCGACGCTCGACGGCACGCACGATGCGCAAGTCACGCTGAAGGCGGTGCGCGTGCCGAAAAGCGCGCTCATCGGCGATGCCGCGCGCGGCGAAGCGATGCTCGAAAGCGCACTCGAACTCGGCATCGCGGCGCAATGCGCGGCAAGCGCGGGCGCGCTGGAACGCCTCGTCGAGATGACGGCCGAATATCTGAGCACCCGCAAGCAGTTCGGCCAGCCGCTCGCGCGCTTTCAGGCGTTGCGCCATCGCGTCGCGGACATGGCCGTGCAAAAGGAACTGGCGTTGTCGATGGCGCATCTGGCGGCATCGGCCATCGATCATCCGAGCGTCATCGAGCGGCGTCGCATGATTTCGTCGGCGAAGCTGATCGTGAGCCGCGCGGCGCGTTTCGTCGGCGAGCAGGCCGTGCAGTTGCACGGCGGCATGGGCGTTACGGCGGAACTGGCTGTCGGCGATTACTTCAAGTCGCTGATGGTGGGGTCGCTACGTCTGGGCGATGCCGAATTTCACGCCGACGTGCTGGCGAATCTGCCGATCGAGCCGGAGGCACGCGCGCGCGCCGCGTGAGACGCGCGCGTCCGGGATCACGCGCCGTCGTTCAGCGCGAGGTCCCGCGAGCGCGCGACGGCTTCGTCGCGGCTCGACACGCCGAGCTTGCTGTAGATGTTCTTCAGATGCCATTTGACCGTCTCGGGCGATATGCCCATCGTCCGGGCGATCTTCTTGTTCGGCAACGCCTGCGCGAGCAGGCTCAACACCTTCGTTTCCCGCACGCTCAGGATTTCCGGCGCCTTTGCCTCGCCGGCGCGCACGCCTGATCCTGGCGCGCCCGGCCGCTTCGCCGTCGCGCGCGCTTGCGCGCTGCGCAGACGATCGGCGTAGAACTGCAACACCGCGCCCTGCGGTTCGGTCCGGACGGCGGCGCCGATCAGATCCAGCGCGGCGGGATGCGCATCGAGCAGCGTGCGCACGAGGCCCAGGCGATGTCCGTGGCGCACGGCGTCCAGCATGACCTGGCGCGCCGAATCCGCGTCGCCGCGAACGTGCGCCGTGACAGCCCTGCGCACTTCCAGAGACACGGTGCGTCGCTGCCAGCCGCGCGCCCGGCACAGTTCGATGAGCGGCGCGAGCGCATGCGCCGCCGCGTCGTGATCCTCGTGCGCCATGCGCCAGTCGATGTGCGCCTGCTGCGCGACGAAGCGGAAATCGGCCGCGTGCGCGAGCGAGCCGGCGCGCGCGGTCAGTTCGTCGAGCCGCGCGAGGCCCGCGTGCGCGGCGTCGAACTGGCCGCCCTGCAAGTCGCGCCGGACGCGCTGCGCGACGCAATGCGCGAGCGCGCGCCGCAGATCGTGCTTCGCGGCGTAATCCTCGAGCCGATCGAGACACGCGATCGCATCGAGCCGATGACCCGCGAGCCAGCGCGATGACGACAGCACCGTGAGCACGCTCGTCACCGCATCCGGAAACGACACGCGCTCGATGACGTCGAGACGTTCTTCGAGCAGCTTGCACGCCTGATCGGCATCGCCGGATTCGTAGAGCACTTCGCCGAGCAGCGCGGCGGCGAGCGCGGACGCCTCCGCCGCGGCGCTGCCACGCGGTTCGGCCTCGTGGAGCACGTCGCGGCACACGCGCTCGGTGCGTAGCAGATCGCCTTCCAGCAGATGACCGAAACCCACGAGCGCGCGCCCGCTCAGCACGCCCGCCGACGTGCTCATGAGCGGCGTGCCGTCCGCGAGCACGGGCGCGCGGTCGGTCTGCGCGCGGCGCGCTTCGTCGAATTCGCCGCGCAGCGTATGCGCCCAGGTCAGCAGATTGTTGTGCGCGCCGATGGTGATGCCTTGCGCGTCGTCCGGCAGCGTGCGCAGCTGCGGCAGCAGTGTGCAGGCGGCGTCGAGATCGTCGCGCTGGACCGCGAGCGCGGCTTCCAGCAGCGTTACGCGATAGCGCGAGTGCGTGTCGTCGTGCGCGAGATCGGCGCGCAGCCGTTCGATCTCGCTCGCGCAAGCGTCGAACTCGCGATTGTAGAGATGCAGATGGATCATCCAGAGCCGCAGCCCGACGCGCGCCTGAATCTCGGCTTGCGGCAAGAGACGCATCAGCGCGACGATCCGGCGCAGTTCGCCGCGCGGCTGCAGGGCGCGCGCGATCTGCGCGACGAGATCGGCGGCGGCGGCGGGTTCGCCGGCGAGCACGGCGTGACGCACGGCTTCATCGGCGTAATCGTGCTCGCGGAACCACTGCCATGCCGTGTGATGCACTTGCCGCTGCTGCGCCTCGCTGCGTGCGCGAAAACGCTCCAGCAAGGTCTCGCGAAAGAGCGGATTCAGGCGATACCACACATTGCGTGCATCCTGACCGGCGGGCGCGAGAAAGAGATTGTCGCTTTCCAGACGGGCGAGCAGCTTGAGCACGCTGTCGGGATGATCCGCGCGGCCGATCAGCGCGACGCACAAGGGCGCGCAGAGCCGCTCGCACACGGCCATCCGCATGAGCAGCTCGCATTCGCTCGCGGCGAGCCGCGACAGCACTTCGCGTCCGAAATACTCCGCGAACGTGTGGATGTCGAGCAGCGGAGCGTCCGCGAACGCTTCATCGAGCGCGAGCTGCTTCGGCGCGACGTTCCCGCGCTTCGCGCCGACCACCATCAGCTGCAGCCCGGCGATCCAGCCATCGGTCATTTCGTGCATGCGGCGCGCGTCGCGCGGGGCGATGTCGCGAAGCTGCGATTTGAGAAACGCGAACGATTCCGCCATCGAAAAGCGCAGATCGCGCATGTCGAGTTCGAGCAGCAGACCTTCGTCGCGAATGCGGCCGACGGACAGCGGAATCGCGCCGCGCGACGCGATCGCGACATGCAGATTCGGCGGCGCGTAATCGAGCAGCCATTGCAGCGATTGATGACAGCGCCGATCCGTCAGCCGATGCAGATCGTCGAGCACGAGCACGAGATCGCCCTGACGGCCCGCGATGCCGCGCACCAGCGCGATGATCGTGCGTTCGACCGCTTCGTCGTCGAGGCCGCGGCCGCCGAGCAGGGCGGCGTCGCCGGCGATCGACGGATCGACTTGCGCGAGGCTCGCGGCCAGTGCGTCGAGGAACCGGGCGAGGTCGTCGGTTTCATCGGACAGCGTGAGCCACGCGACCTGAAACGCGAGCGGATAAAGCGCCTCGCGCCACGCGATGAGCGCGGTCGTCTTGCCGTAGCCCGCCGGGCCTTGCATCACGATGCAGCGCTTGCGCCGCGCTTCGACGAGCTGCGCGACGAGCCGCTCGCGGCCCACGATGCGCGTCGATATGCGCGGCGATGCGCAGGCCGGATCGGACGCGGATGCCCGCGCGGTGTCGTCATCGGAATGATTCGGATAGCGAAGGAGGATCGTTTCAGTCATCAAGCACCTGCGTCTTTCAAGGTGGGACAAAACTCCGATGCCGGCGATTCTAGCGTTCACGACGCGCCGTGCCCGCTAGGGAACACGCGTAGTCCGGCGCGGGAACTATCGGAGTACGGCAATGGTTCGCTCGACGAACGAACTGGGGTATTCCCGCGCCTACTCGATTCGGGTAGTGGTGACGCGAAGACGCCCTGCAACACTGAATCGGACGGGATCGGAGGGGCGTCGGCGTGCGTCGCGTGCATCGGACAAACGCGCCGGGGAGACCAAAAACCCATAACGAGGAGACAGCTATGTGTATCGTCAGGAAGAGCGTTGCCGGTGCGGCCCTTGCGGTCGTGGCGAGCGGCGCGGCGGCCCAGTCCAGCGTCACGTTTTACGGCGTCGCGGACGCATTCTTTCAGTGGTACGACAACGGCGGCCAGCATTCCTGGTCGATGCGAAGCGGCGGCAACAGCGGTTCGATGGTCGGCCTGAAGGGCAGCGAAGATCTCGGCAGCGGCCTGAAGGCCGTGTTCACGCTGGAGAGCGGCTTCAACATCAACAACGGCACCGCTTTCGCCGATTCCTCGGTGATGTTCTATCGTCAGGCGTGGGTCGGTCTGTCGCACGAAAAGTACGGCTCGCTGACGTTCGGCCGGCAGTATCAGCCGACGTTCTGGTCGCTCTATCCGACCGATCCGTTTCGCGCGAACGAAGTGCTCTCGCCGCTCGCGGCATCGGCGAATTCAATCGACCGAAACACGATCGCCACGCAGACGGGCGGCGGCCGTTCGAGCAATGCGATCGTCTACAAGTCGCCGAATCTCAGCGGATTCCAGCTTTGGGGCATGTATGCGCTCGCGGCGTCCGTGACGCAGCCGTATCCGCAGAGCACGGGCAACATGCTCGATGTGGCCGCCACGTACTCCGGTTACGGGCTGTACGCAGGCGTGTCGTATCAGTTCCAGCATCCCGGATCGAAGACCTTGCCGGGATTGCCGGCTGCGGTGAACACGGTGTCCGTCGAGCATTACACGGCGGCGCTCGCGTATCGCATCGGCATCGTGAATCTGCAGGCCAACTACACGTATCACAAGCCGGAGAATCCGGCCGCGGGTTCCGTCGCGGCGCGGCTGAACGCGGCGCATCCGTTCAGCGTCGCGGAAATCGGCGCGACGATTCAGGCGACGCCCGCCGACGCCATCGAAATCGCCGGCTTTCAGCGCCTCGCGCGCGGCGTGCATGACAACACCTGGGGCGTGCAGGTCGGCGCGGATCATAGCCTCTCGAAGCGCACGACCCTTTATGCGCGCGCGGGCTTCATGAAGAACAACGGCCTCGCGACGACCGCCTGGCCCGGCTACACGACGACCGCGGGCGAGAATCAGACGCTCGTCGGCGTCGGCATGTCGCATCGCTTCTGATTGACAGCGGGCGCGCTTCGTCCGAACCTGCGGGCGCGGCGGAGTGCGCCGTTCGGCATTCATCGCATCGAGCATCGTTACAACAAACATGTCGGAAAATCACACTATGAAATTACTTCGAACTGCAAAGCTGATGATCGGCGTCGCCGCCGTCAGCGCATCGTTTTATGGCAACGCGCAGAGCGGCGCGTCGGCGCCCGTGAGCGCGTCCGTGCCGGCGATGGCATCGGCGGCGAATGGCGGCAAGACTTCGTCGAAAGCGGCGGATCGCGCGCTGCGCCGGAAGATCCTCACCGCGCTCGCCGACGCAAAGGGAATGCGCGCGGCCGGCATCACTGTGCGCGCCACCGACGGCGACGTGCTGCTCGAAGGCTGGGTTCCCGAAGTCGCGCAGATCGAGCAGGCGACGCGCGTGGCGCAGGGCGTGCCGGGCGTGAAAACGGTGCGCAACACGCTGACGCTCTCGACATTCTGATAGCGCTTGAACGTTCCTTCATGGCCCCGCGCCGGTTTGCGCCGACGCGGGGCGTTTGCATTACGCGCAGCCGGCGATCGACTTCGTTTCGAGGAACTCGGACAAACCGTGCTCGCCGAACTCGCGACCGTTGCCGGATGTCTTGTAGCCGCCGAAAGGCGCGTTCAGGTCGAGCGTCGCGCCGTTGAGCATCACCGCCCCCGCGCGCAGATGATCCGCGACGCGACGCGCGCGCGCCGCGTCGGATGACGACACGTAGGCGGCGAGACCGAAGTCGGTATCGTTGGCGATGTCGATGGCTTCGTCTTCGCTCGAATACGGAATCATCACGACGACCGGACCGAAAATTTCCTCGCGCGCAATGCTCATGTCGTTGCGCACGTTGGCGAACACGGTCGGGCGCGCGTAGAAGCCGCGCGTGAGCGTATCGGGCCGGCCGGGGCCGCCGGCTGCGAGCGTCGCGCCTTCGTCGATGCCGCGCTGGATCATCTGCTGCACGCGCTCGTACTGACGCCGATTCGAGATCGGGCCGAGTTTGGTATCGGGATGCGCCGGATCGCCGACCGTCAGCGCGTTCGCGGTCGCGGCAGCGATTGCTACGGCGTGGTCGTGCAGACGCTTCGGCACCAGCATGCGCGTCGGCGCGATGCACGTCTGGCCGGAGTTGAGCATGCAGAAGATCACGCCGTTCGATACGGCGCTCTTCAGATCGGCGTCGTCGAGGATCAGGTTCGGCGACTTGCCGCCCAGCTCCTGCGTGACGCGCTTCACGGTCGGCGCCGCTTTCATCGCGACATCGACACCCGCGCGCGTCGATCCGGTGATCGACACCATATCGACACCGCGATGGCTCGCGAGCGCCCCGCCGATGTCGGCGCCATCGCCGTAAATCATGTTGAACACGCCGGCTGGCACGCCCGCGTCGTGGAGAATCTGCGCGAAAAGCTCGGCGTCGAGCGGCGTGATTTCCGATGGCTTCAACACGATGGTGCAGCCCGCCGCAAGCGCGGGCGCGACTTTCGCCGCGATCTGATTGAGCGGCCAGTTCCACGGCGTGATGAGCGCCGCCACGCCGATCGCCTCGCGCACGATCTGCGTGCGTCCGCGCGTGGCGACGAACGGGAAGTCCTGCAGCGCGGTCAGCGTGCCGTGAAACTGGCCGAGTCCGGCGGGCGCCTGCTTCTCGCGCGCGAGCCATGCGGGCGCGCCCATTTCCGTGGTGATCGCGTCGGCGAGCGCGCCCATGCGTTCCTTGTACAGCGTCATGACGCGGCTCAGCAACGCCGCGCGCGTCGCGACGCTCGTGCGCGACCACGCGGGAAACGCGGCGCGCGCCGCTGCGACCGCGGCGTCGACGTCGGCGCTCGTGCCCATCGCCACGCGGCCGATGACGTCTTCCGTCGCGGGATTGACGATGTCGGCGAAATGCGCGCCGGCGGCCGGCTCGACCCAACGTCCGCCGATATAGAACTTGTTCAACTCTTTCACGGTTTCTCCATTGCGTGATGACGCGCTCAGACCGGGCGCTCACCGATGATCGTCGCGCGCATCATGCGGCGCACGGCGGGATAGTAGTCCTGAACGGCATAGTGCTGCGTGGCGCGGTTGTCCCAGAAGGCGATCGTGTGCGGCTCCCATTTCAGGCGCACTTGATATTCCGGCGCGGCCGCTTGCCGGAACAGATACTGAAGGAGGTCCATTTCGGCCAGCTTGAGATCGAAGCCGAAGCGATAGCCCGCGATCTCCGCGTAGTTGGAGAAATGCGTCGTGAATGCCTCGTTGACGAAGAGCAGCTTCTCGCCGGATTCGGGATGCGTGCGGACCACCGGATGCGTGACGGCCGGGTTTTGCGCGCGCACGGTGATGCGCTGTTCGGGCGGCAGCATCGAGCCGAAGAGCGGCATCAGATCGTGCACGGCGATGAGGCCCTCGAGACGCGCTTTGACTTCGGCGGGCAGGTTCTCGTAGGCGAGCGCCATGTTCACCCAGATGGTGTCGCCGCCGGTTGGCGGACATTCGGCGCAACGCAGGATCGAGCCCATCGACGGCACTTCGCGCCACGAAACATCGCTGTGATAGATGTTTTCGCGGCCGCGCTTCTTGTCGGACTTGTCGAAGACGACGAGCTCCGGATGATCGGGATGATGCGCGATGACGGGATGCACTTCCAGCTTGCCGAACCGCTGCCCGAGCGCGACGTGCTGCGCGGGCGTAATGTCCTGATCGCGGAAGAACAGCACCTTGTAGCGGATCAGCGCGCGGCGCAGCGCGAGATACGTCGGCTCGTCGAGCGGCTGGCGCAGGTCGATGTCGCTCACGTAAGCGCCGATCGCGGGCGTGGCCTGCGTGACGGTGAACGGCCAGATTTCGCCTGGAGCCGAATCGGAAGTGCGTGCTTCGATGGTCGAACCGGCTTGCTGCATGTCGATCTCCCGTTGATGCGGCGTCGCCAAAACAGGCGCCCGAGCCGCGATGCTCGCGAGCATGGTCGCACAACCTGTCATAACAGGTGTACCGGTTAAAACCCGTAGCCTGTCATGACAGCTACAATCGCCGTCAGTGTTTCGATCCACCGGACAAGATAAAAAGGGCGCCATGACACAAACTCGTTTCAGGCAGATCGAAGAAGCGTTGCGGCAGCAGATCATCGCCAACGATCTCGCGCCGGGCGTCAAGCTGCCGTCGGAAGCGGAACTCGTCGAACAATATGGCGCGAGCCGCATCACGATCCGGCAGGCGCTCGCCGGGCTGCATGCGAGCGGGTTGATCGAGAAGATCAACGGGAAGGGAAGTTTCGTCACGCGTCCGTCGGAGCGCTCGGATCTCGGACAACTGACCGGTTTCTACGAAGCGGCGCGCAAGCGCGGCCAGACGGCCAACGGCGAACTGCTGTCGGTGCGGACGATCACGCCGCCGCCGTTCGCGATGGAAGCGCTCGGCTTAAGCGAAGGCGACACGCTCGTCTGCGCGACGACCTTGCGTCTGTGGGACGCCGCGCCCGTCGCCATGTTCATGGTGATGGCCGACCCGGCGCTCATGGACGCACTCGTCGCCGAAGACCTCGAAACGAACGACGTCACGAGCATTCTCGAAGAACGCCTCGGTTATCGGCTGAAGCACCTGGAAACCGAGAGCGCCGCGATCGCCGCCACGAAAGAGCACGCGCGGCGGCTGAAGGTGGATCCGGGCGCACCGCTTCTGCGCGTCCGGTGCACGCCTTTCGACATTCAGGGCAAGGCGCTGTGCTGCGCCGAACTGCTGTTTCGCGGCGACCGCTTCGCGTACAAGGCGAAGGTGTCGCGCTAGCCGCGCTCAGGCGGCGCTCGTCGCGACCGGCTCGGTCGAAGCGCGCGGCGCGCGATCCGGATGCATCCAGCGCAGCGCGATGAGCGTGGCGACGATCAGCATGGCGGCGGTCGTCGCGAAGCCCAGTTCGTAGGCGTGGGCACTCGTGCTGCCGTGCGCCTGCACGATGCGGCCGATGACCATCGGCGCGATCGCCGCGCCCGTGCTCGCGAGCGCGGTGTGGATGCCGATGAGCGCGCCGCGCTGCGCATCCGGCACGACTTCGGACAGCACGGCGGGCGCGAGCGCGAAACACACGGCCGGCAGCGCGCCGGCCACCGCGAACACGGCGACCTTCTGCGCGGAGCTGAGGCCCGGCAGCATCAGCGCGAAGAAAAGGCACGCGGATATCGCGAACGCGGCGCACAGCAAACGCACGCGTGCGCTGCGAGACGACGCCCCGCGAGCGAGCATGCGCTGCGACAGCCAACTGAGCCCGAGGCTGAACGGCGCCGCGGTGGCGATCACGAGCGCGAAGCAGCGTCCGGACGCGATGCCGGAGAAGCCGAGCGCTTTTTCGAGGTAACTCATCAGCCAGGTCGTGTTGGCGCCGAGCATCCAGTAAGCGGCGAAACCGAGCATGAACACGCTGAGGACGGTCGGATTGCTCAGGAGCTTGCGATACGGCACTTTCTGAGGCGCGGCGTCGGCACTGGCGTTGCCGCGCGGACGCCGCGCAAGATTGCCCTCGCGTCCGACGAACAGCCACACGACGCTCCACAACGCGCCGACGATGCCGAGCAGGATGAAGTTCATGCGCCAGCCCCAGTGATGCGTGATCACCGGAATGAGCAGGCCCGCGAGCAGCAGGCCGACCATCGCGCCCTGATTGAGCAAGGCGACCGGCATGTTGCGCTTTTCGTCGGGAAACCATTTGTAGAGCGCGTGTACGGAAACGGGATAGAACGGGCCTTCCGCCGCGCCGAGCACCATGCGGCTCAGGAGAAATGCGGCCATGCTGCTGAAGAGCGCCTGCGGAATCTGCAGCACGGCCCACATGACGCCCATCGCGAGCAGCAGCCAGCGGGTCTGGATGCGGTTCGACAGAAAGCCGACCAGCACCGTCGATACGGCGAACAGCCAGAAGAAGCTTCCCGCGACGACGCCGAATTGCGCCGGCGACAGGTTCAGATCGCGCATCAGCGGCACGGCCACCATGCCGAGCACGATCTTGTCGAGGAAATTGATGAGGGCAAGCGCCGTCAGCATCAGCGTCGTCAACCACGCCGCGCGTGGCCTGTAACCGTCGAGTGAGTTCATGGGTCGGATCGGCTCAAAAATGCGGCGCCCGTTCGGGCCGCGGGGTGCGTTGTAGGTTTCGCCGCGCGCGCTCGCGCGGAGTGCAAGCTGCACGTCGCCACGTTAAGTGCGCGTGACGAACCGCACCCCCACCCGAAACAGGGAGGACAGGGAAAACGCCGTCTCGCACAGTGTGTCACGCGGCGGGCGCAGACTGTTCGCCGCCTCGTTGCCTGGATTGCCGGCGCGCCTGGCATCACGCGGATGGCATCGTCCTTGCGAACGGTTCTTCCTTCGGACTATCGAACCATCGTTCAGCCCTGAAAGGAGAGTGCTCATGAGTCTGGATCTGACCTTCCGCGCAGGCGAAGCAACCGTGCTGGCGGCGCCGGGACAAGCGACCGACGCGATGCCGAAATTCTCATCGGCCGCGTCGACGGGCCGGTCGGGCACGCGTTCGCCAACATGATGGCGCAATCGAAAGGACACACGGCGATGTTCGCGATACGCGCGTGCAATCAGATGGTGCGCCCGGCGACGATGATCGTGCCGAAAGTGACGCTGAAGGACATGGCGAACATCGATCTGTTCGGCGGCGTGGTGCAGTCGGCAACCGCCGATGCGGTCGTTGATTGCCTGATAGAAGGCATCCTGCCGAAGGATCAGGCGAACGATCTGTGCATCATCAGTCTGGTGTGGATCGATCCGCGTTGCGCGACGGACGCGAACATCGACAAGAAGGACATGTACCGCACGAATTACGAAGCGACCAAGCTCGCCATTCAGCGCGCCATGAGCAACGAGCCGAGCGTGGAGGAACTCATCGCGAATCGCCAAACGATCAAGCACGACATGGACGACTGGAGCTGAATTCCGCGGCTCAGCGGTTTCCCGCCGGACGCTGCTCGCGCTTTCGTGGCGCCGCTCGCCGACGCGGGCTGCGCGGCGACGGTGCGCAATCTTCGCCGATGGCGGTGCCGGCGGATTTGCGCTGCGCGGCGGGCGGCGCGAGATCGGCCGCTTTCAAGGTGAAGTTGACGCGCACGGTGTCGTACGGAAACACGATGGCGCCGTGCTCGTCGTGTTCCAGCAAGCCGGCTTCGAGAAGCGCTTGCACGTCGCGATGCACGCCTTTCACGTCGCGTTCGAGCCGGCGCGACAGCTCGCGGATCGACATCGGGCCGGCGCCGGTCATCGCGCGGATGATTTGCCAGCGGGGCGTGGTGAAGGTGCGGAAGAGGAGTTCGGGCGTGGCGTAGGAGAAGAACCTTCCTGGGAACTTGCCGCTCTTGACCGTGGCAAGAACGCGCTCGCTGAACTCTTCCAGCGACGCGATGCCGATCGTGACGGTCTTCATCATCTTGAGCTCCATCTGTTCCAGACTTGCACATTCGTGAAGAAGTCGGCGCATAACTGCTCGACCGACGTAAATTCATAAAGTGTCTCGACGTTCGCGAAGTGACGGTGATCGCCTTTGCCTCGCTCGTTGTCGTAACGCAGCACGCACTCGCCAGCGACGACATACGCAAGCCTGTATTTATATGAATGTGTGCATCCCGGAGCAGGCTCATGGACATGCCATATCGTTAGTTCGACGAAACCACCGGAAGGCAGCTCCTCTCGCGCACCCAGGACGAGCGGAGCTTTTCTGTTGGACACTCTGACAACGCCATAGTGTGTTGTCAAATGCTCCAACACCCCGGCCGCCGCCCGCCATTCCCCGAACGGACGACTTGACACACCTTCGCTGCCAAGCTCGCGAGACGCTGCTAGACTGACACGCGCGTCGAGCTGCGCGCTTTCATGACGAAAAGAAGTCAGACGCGCCGCCCGCGATTCCGCACTGCAACATGCCCGCGCGACAAGAACGCGCCACCACCTTATAGCCGTCACCTATCGGCGGCATTGCAAAAATCGCATTCTATTGAGCGCCGCTCTCACGTATTTTTTAAGTTGCACAAGGCTGTCGGGATGAACCACGCATCGCCCGATGCACGCCGCGAAATCCCTTATCGGACCAGGTTCGTGCAGCGCCTCGCATGGATCTGACGCCATGGTAGTCAGTAGCACAAGAACTAGTACTAGTGGGTACGTCCTCGCAAGGAGATAACGCATGTCAAACGAATCGAAGTGCCCGTTTACGCATGCCGCCGGCACCGGAACGACCATCCGTGACTGGTGGCCGCGGCAACTGCGGGTAGATCTGCTGAGTCAGCATTCCGACAAGTCGAATCCGCTCGGCTCGGGTTTCGACTATGCCGAAGCATTCAAGAGCCTCGACCTCGCCGCGGTCAAGAAAGATCTCGCGGAGGTCATGACCGATTCGCAGGAATGGTGGCCTGCCGACTTCGGCCACTACGGTCCGCTGTTCATCCGGATGGCGTGGCATAGCGCGGGCACGTATCGCATCGGCGATGGCAGGGGAGGCGGCGGACGCGGCCAGCAACGTTTCGCGCCGCTCAATAGCTGGCCGGACAACGTCAGCCTCGACAAGGCGCGCCGCCTGCTCTGGCCCGTCAAGCAGAAATACGGACAGAATCTTTCATGGGCCGATCTGATCATCCTCGCCGGCAACGTCGCGCTGGAAACGATGGGCTTCAAGACGTTCGGCTTCGCGGGCGGACGCGAAGACACATGGGAGCCGGATCAGGACGTCTACTGGGGCAATGAAAAGACCTGGCTCGGCGGCGATGTCCGCTACGGCAAGGGCGCGGCCGGCAACGATGAGGATCAGGGCGTCATCACCGCCGACGAACAGAAGCACGGCGAAGAAGTCAGCCGCACCGACGGCGGCCGCAATCTGGAGAATCCGCTGGGCGCGGTGCAGATGGGCCTGATCTATGTCAATCCGGAAGGCCCGGACGGCAATCCCGATCCGCTCGCGGCGGCGCATGACATCCGCGAGACTTTCGCCCGCATGGCGATGAACGACGAAGAAACCGTCGCGCTGATCGCCGGCGGCCATACGTTCGGCAAGACGCACGGCGCGGGGCCTTCCGATAACGTCGGTCCGGAGCCGGAATCGGCGGATCTGGAAAACATGGGCCTCGGCTGGAAGAACAGCTACGGCAGCGGGAAGGGCGCGGACACGATCACGAGCGGCCTCGAAGTCACCTGGACCACGACGCCGACGAAGTGGGGCCAGGGATTCTGGGAGAACCTTTTCGGTTACGAGTGGGAACTGACGAAGAGTCCCGCGGGCGCGAATCAGTGGATCGCGAAGGATTCGACGGAAACCATCCCGCACGCGCACGACCCGTCGAAGAAGATCAGGCCGACGATGCTGACGACGGACCTGTCGCTGCGCTTCGATCCGGAATACGCGAAGATTTCCAAGCGCTTCTGGGAGAATCCAGACCAGTTCGCCGACGCCTTCGCCCGCGCGTGGTTCAAGCTGACGCATCGCGACATGGGTCCGAAGGCTCGCTATCTCGGGCCGGAAGTGCCGGAGGAAGAACTGCTGTGGCAAGACCCGATTCCGGCGGTGGATCATCCGCTCGTCGGTGATCAGGATGTCGCGGGGCTCAAGCAGAAGGTGCTGGCGTCGGGGTTGTCGATTACCGATCTGGTGTCGGCGGCGTGGGCATCGGCATCGACGTTCCGGGGCTCCGACAAGCGCGGCGGCGCGAACGGTGCGCGCATTCGTCTCGCTCCGCAGAAGGACTGGGAGGCGAACAGGCCTGAACAGCTCGGCAAGGTCTTGTCGACGCTCGAAGGCATTCAGAAAGAATTCAACGGCGCGCAAGTGGGCGGCAAGAAGATCTCGATGGCCGATCTGATCGTGCTGGCGGGCAACGCGGCGATCGAGAAGGCGGCGGAGAAGGCGGGCCACACGGTCACGGTGCCGTTCACGCCGGGCCGCATGGACGCGTCGCAGGACAAGACAGACGTGCTCTCGGTCTCTGCTCTCGAACCGGTCGCCGATGGCTTCCGCAACTTCGTCAAGTCGAACGTGCGCGTGCCCGTCGAGACGCTTTTGATCGACAAGGCGCAATTGCTGACGCTGACCGCGCCGGAGATGACAGCGCTCATCGGCGGTTTGCGCGCGCTCAACGTGACCGCCGCAGACAACGCGCACGGCGTCTTCACCGACAAGCCCGAAACGTTGACGAACGACTTCTTCGTCAACCTGCTCGACATGAATACGGAGTGGTTGCCGATGTCGTCGCGCCGCGATGTGTTCGAAGGGCGCGATCGCAAGTCGGGGCAGCGCAAGTGGACCGCCAGCCGCGTCGATCTGATCTTCGGCTCGCATTCGGTGCTGCGCGCGCTCGCCGAAGTCTATGCGAGCAGCGATGCGAAGGAGAAGTTCGTCAGCGACTTCGTCGCGGCGTGGACGAAGGTGATGAACCTCGACCGCTTCGATCTGAAGAAGTAAGCGGCCAGGCTGGTAGAAGCTGCAGGCAACGCGGCGGTCCTTCGGGGCCGCCGTTTCTTCTTGCAACGCGCTTCAATGCGCGACGCGCGCGGGCCGCTGCTTGAAGAGAAATCCGCACACGACGATGAACATCGCGAGCGCGATCGACGCGCCGTAGCGGCTCATCGCGAGACCGCCATTCGCGACCGGCTTGTCGAGAAAATCGCCGACTACGGCGCCGAGCGGCCGCGTCAGGATGAACGCGCTCCAGAACAGCAGGGTGCGCGAAACGTTCGTGAAGCGATACGCGAGCACGATCAGCAACAGCGCGCCGCCGAAGATCGTCGCGGCGCCCGTGTAGCCGAAGCCCACGGTGTCGGCGGTCCAGTCGCCGAGCGCGGTGCCGAGGGTCTGCGAGAACATGATCGTGACCCAGTAGAAGGCTTCCGCTTTCGGCGATGCGATCGTCGATACGGAGACCGATCCCATCGCACGATGCCACACCGCGAGCGATGCGATCAGCAACGCGAGCAAGATCGCGCCTCCGCCTGCATAGCCGATGCCGAGCGAGCGGTCCGCGAAGTCGGCGAGCGTGGTGCCGACGGTCGTCGTCGCGATGATCGTGATCCAGTAGAGCGCGGGGTGGAATCGCTCCGCCTTGACTTGCGCAATCACCGCGACGACGAACACGGCCGCGAAGATGAACGTGCTCACCAGATAGCCGAGGTTCATCGACATCGAGAGTGCGTCGCCGCCGGTTTCGCCGAGCGTCGTCGCCGCTATCTTGATGATCCAGAACGCCAGGGTCAGTTCGGGGACCTTGGCGAGTGCATTTTCTGTTCGCTCCATGTCGTCTCTCATGCGAGGAAAGACTCGAGCGTAGGGGTAGGGGCTTAGGAGAGGCTTAGTACGAGCACCATTTCGCCCCTTCGCGTATCGTCGACGTTCCGACCCGTTCATCCACAAGGAGCCACGCCATGCCCCGCACCGTCGCCGAGAAACGCGCCGCTTTTCGCGCGCTGCACGAATCCGGCTGCTTCATGTTGCCGAATCCCTGGGACGTCGGTTCCGCCCGCTATCTCGCGACGCTCGGCTTCAAGGCGCTCGCGACGACGAGCTCGGGCTTCGCATGGTCCAAAGGTCACGCGGACAATCACATGCAGCGCGACGCCGTGCTCGCTCATCTGCGCGAAATCGTCGAGGCGACGGATTTGCCCGTGAACGCCGACTTCGAAAGCGGCTTCGGCGCGACGCCCGACGAAGTGGCTCAAAGCGTGATGCTCGCGGTGGAGGCGGGCGTCGCGGGCTTGTCGATCGAGGATTCGACCGGCGACGCATCCGCGCCGCTCTTTGCGCTCGATGTCGCCGTGGCGCGCATGAAGGCGGCGCGGCGCGCGATCGACGCAAGCGGCGGCGACACCTTGCTCGTCGGCCGCGCGGAAAACTTCTTCGCGGGCAAGCCCGATATCGACGATGCCATCGCGCGTCTCAAGGCGTATTCCGATGCCGGCGCCGATTGCCTCTACGCGCCCGGCATCAAGACGCGCGAGCAGATCGAAGCTGTCGTGAAGGCGGTCGCGCCGAAGCCGGTGAATCTGCTGATCGGCGGCGTGTCCGAGTTCACGCTGAGCGACGTCGCCGCGCTCGGCGTGCGGCGCGTGAGCGTCGGCGGAGGGCTTGCGCGCGTCGCGTGGGGCGGGTTCATGCGCGCGGCGCAAGGACTTGTCGATGGCCGCTTCGACGGGTTCAAGGACGCCGCGGCGGGCAACGATCTCAACGCGATTTTCGACGCGCGCGCGTAACGTACCCGGCTACTTCTTGCGCTTCGCCATGTAGCCGAGATACGCGATGACCGCATCGAGATCGCTATCGCTGATCGCGTTCTTGTCGAAGCCGGGCATCTTCATGTCGGCCCACGCGCGAATCGACTTCGGATCCCGGATGTATCCCTTCAGCGCCCACGGCTGAAAATATTCGGTCGGATTATGCGGACGATTCAGGTCCGGGCCGACCGACGCATCGCCCGCGCCGTTCAGCTTGTGGCAGACCATGCATTGCGTCGTGAAGACGGTCATGCCGCGACGTATCGGCGAATTGGCGGGCACGCTCTTGTCGACGGCGATCTGCGGGAAGCGCGCGGCGAGCGTCGGCGCGATGCGAATCGCGTCGACCTTGAACGGCCACTGCTCGCTCGTGACGCCCGACGCGGCCGGATCGATCCACACGACATAGAACGGACCGACATCGCCGCTGCCCGGCACCTGTGGCCAAGGGTCGTCGGCCGGCTCGATCGCGAGCCACGGTTCGGCGCGCTTCTTCGCATCGCCGAACAGCAGCTTCGCGGAAAAGTGCGTGACGAAACCGTCGGTGGCCGTGACCTGAAGCTCCTTGCCCGCGGGCAGTTCCGTGATGCCGAGCAGCGCGCGCAAGGGCACGGCGCGATACGTCATGCTGCGATGAAACGTGACGTCGTTCGGCACGCGGATGATCGCGGCATCCGGGCGCGCGAGCAATTGATCGGCCGTGAGCGAGCGCTCGCCGCCGACGTTGATCGTGAGCGATGCGGCCATCGATGACGCGCAGGCGAGCATCAGGCTCGCGAGCGCCAGGGCGCGTTTGAACATCATCGTCGCGGTCCTCCTTTGCGTGCGGTGATGATACTGCCTCACGCCGTTTGCCACGATGCGTGGCATGCGGAGTGCTAGGGGAAAGAGGGCGCGATGATAGACTTGAAAGTCTCGCGGCGCTGGCCATCGGCGCTGCCCGAACGTCACGAAAACAGAAACGAATGAAAGCCAAACGATTCTCGATGATCCGCGATTTCCATCTGGCCGACTGGTTCACGCTGGGCAACGCGGTGTGCGGCACGGGCGCGCTTTTCTCGTCGATGTCCTATCTCGACGACTCCGATGTGCTGCATATCTATCTCGCTTGCGCGCTCGTGTTCGCGGCGCTCGTGTTCGACGTGCTCGACGGCCGCATCGCGCGCTGGCGTCAGAAGGCGTCGCTCTTGGGCAAGGAGCTGGACTCGCTGGCCGATGTGATCTCGTTCGGCGTCGCGCCGGCGATCATCGGCTATGGGTTCGGCATGCGCGGCCTCTACGACCGCGTGATCCTGGCCTATTTCGTCGCGTGCGGCGTGTCGCGGCTCGCGCGCTACAACGTCACGACCGAAGAGATGTCGGGCGCAAGCGGCAAGGTCACGCACTTCGAAGGCACGCCCATTCCCACATCGTTTCTCATCGTGCTGCTGCTGACCATCGGCGCGTGGTCCGGCGCGATCGGCGAAAGCATGTGGCTCGGCGCGGTGCGTCTCGGCGGCTTCACGCTGCATCCGCTCGTGCTGATCTACGCGATCTCCGGCTCGCTGATGATCAGCCGCATCCGCATTCCCAAGCCGTGAGGATCAAGCACTGGCCGAAGCCGCGTGATGCCGCCCGATCAGCAGAAAGTGCGCGAGCGCGATGAGCGGAAAGCACGTCGCGACGCTCGCGACGAGCGTCCAGCCGCCGTGCTCGTAAAGCTGGCTCGCGAACGCCGAGCCGAATGCGCCGCCTATGAAAATGCTCGTCATGTAGACGGCGTTCAGCCGGTTGCGGCTCGCGGCGTGTAGCGCGTAGATTTCACGCTGGCCGAGCACCATGTTCATCTGCACGGCGAAATCGAGCACGATGCCCGTCACGACAAGCGCGCCCACGCCCCACGCGGGATGAATCACCACGGGAAGATACGCGATCGCCGCGAGAATCAGCGCGATGAAGGTCGCGCGCACGGTGTGGCCCGCATCGGCGAGACGCCCGGCGATCGGCGCGGATGTCGCCCCGGTCGCGCCGATCAGCGCGAAGATGCCGATGGCCGTCTGCGAAAGCCCGTAATGACGCGTCAGTTCGATCGGAATGCCGGTCCAGAAGAGACTGAACGATGCGAACATCAGCCCTTGATAAAGCGAGCGATGACGCAGCACCGGCATCGTTCGCACGAGATGCCCGAGCGAGCCGATGAGCTGAAAATACGTCGCCTGATGATCTGGCTTGCGGCTCGGAATCGTGAACGCGAGCACGCTCGTGATGCCGATCATCAACACGGCGGCCGCGCCGAACATCGCGCGCCAGCCGAAGTGGCCCGCGACGAGACTCGATATCGGCCGCGACAGCAGAATGCCGAGCAACAACCCGCTCATGATCGTGCCGACCACTTTGCCGCGCGATTCGTCCGGCGCGAGATGCGCGGCGAGCGGAATCAGAATCTGCACCGCCACCGACGAAAAGCCGATCACGAGCGAGATCAGGAGAAACCAGCCGGGCGTGTGCGTGAACGTGGCGGCCGTGAGACTCGCGATCGACACGAGCGCGGTCGCGATCATCAACTTGCGGTTTTCGAGCAGATCGCCGAGCGGCACGATGAAGAACAGCCCGAGCGCATAGCCGATCTGCGTGAGCGACACGATCAGGCTCGCCGTGCCGCCCGCCATGTGCAGATCGGGCGCGATGAGTTCGATGATCGGCTGCGCGTAATACAGATTCGCGACGATCGCGCCGCAGCAGAAGGCGAAGAGCGCAATGAGGCCGCGCGTGAGTTCGACGTGCTTGCCGCCGTCGCGTGTGGTCGAAGCTGAAGCCGGCATGTAAACAGACCCTGAGGTAGCAGAACGGGACTATACGTTGTCGGCGCATTTCCCGCAGCAAGGGCTCACGCCGTTTCATCAGGTGAAAGCGTGCGCTTCGGACCTATACCTTCATGTTATTTCGCGGCACGAGGCGCGTGCGTAAGATGACTTCCAATCAGGCGTGGATCAGTTCATTGCGCGCCGAAACAGGACAACGCCCTTGCAATCGCCTTCCAGAGTTTCCGTGATCGACGATGACGAATCCGTCCGCGTCGCCTCTTCCAGTCTGCTGCGCTCGCTCGGCTGGGAGGTCAGCCTGTACGCGTCGGCGGAGACGTTTCTCGACGCAGATCCGCTCGACGGCCTCGCGTGCATCATCACCGATCTCAACATGCCCGGCATGTCCGGCCTGCAACTTCAGCAACGTCTGCACGAGCTGAATCTGAACGTGCCGGTCATGTTCATCACCGCGTTCGCATCCGATGCCGCGCGCCGTCAGGCGCTCGACGGCGGCGCGGTGTGCTTTCTCAGCAAGCCCGTCGATGGAACCGCCGTCGCCGATTGCCTCGAACGCATTCGGCAAGAATTTTTGAAGGATTAGAATGCTTCGCGTAATCTGGCGCGGGCCCGGACCTTTCCAACGAACGCCGATGATTGATTGATGGAGACATTCCAGAGCGCGCCGCGCGCGGTGCGTCACGATACGCGCATCGTGTCGATGCTCGCGGCGGCCATCGCGCTCGCCGTGTTTCTGATCGACGCGCTCACGCCGCTCGATATCGCCATCGCGGTGCTGTATGTCGTCGTCGTGCTGCTGATCGCATCGACGGGCAATCGCACCGCGACGGTCGCGACCGCGTGGGGCTGCGTCATCCTCACGCTCGTCGGCTTCATTCTTTCGCACGACGAGAACGTCTCGGGCGGCGCGCTCGCACGCTGCGCGGTGAGCCTGCTCGCAATCGGCACGACCGCCGTTCTCTCGCTGCGCATTCAGGCCACGACGATGCAGCGCAAGCGCATGGAAGCCGAGTTGCAGCGTCAGCGCGATGCATTGAAGCGCAGCGAAGCGTTCCTGCTCGACGCGCAGCGGCTTTCGCTTACCGGCAGCATCGCGACGCGTCTGCCCGCCGGCACGATGTGGTGGTCCGACGAGGCGTATCGCATCTTCGATTATCCGCGCGACATGACGCCTTCCATCGATGCAATTCTCGCGCGCTCGCATCCCGACGACATCGCGATCGTGCGCGGCGCGCATGAAGCGGCGCTGTCCAGCGTGCGCGATATCGATGTCGAGCATCGGCTGCTGCTGCCGGATGGAACCGTGAAGCACGTTCATTACGTGGCGCATCGTGCATCGAGCGAAAGCGACGGCGGCGAATACGTCGGCGCGCTGATGGACGTCACCGAAACCAAGCTCGCGCAGGAAGCGCTCGCGCGCTCGACCGCCGAACTCGCGCATGTGACGCGCGTGACGATGCTGGGCGAGCTGGCCGCGTCGATCGCGCACGAAGTCACGCAGCCGATGGCCGCGATCGTCACGAGCGGCGGCGCCGCCTTGCGCTGGCTCAATCGCGCGCAACCGGATATCGCGGAGGCGCAGCAATCGATCGCGCAGATGGTCCGCGACGCCAAGCGCGCGAGCGAAGTCATCGCACGCATTCGCGCGATGGCGAGAAAGCGCGACAGCCAGCCCGCGACGCTCGAAGTCACCGAGATCGTCGGCGAGACGATCGAGCTCGTGCGGCGCGAACTCGCGCGTCATCGCGTGGATGTGCGCGCCGATCTCGCGACGCCGTCGCCGACGGTGCGTTGCGACCGCGTGCAGTTGCAGCAGGTGCTCATCAATCTGATGATGAACGCGGCGCAGGCGATGTCCGCCGTGAACGGGCCGCGTGTGTTGCGTGTGGCGACGCGCGAGAGCGACAGCGATCCCGGTTACGCTCAGATCGTCGTGCAGGATTCGGGCACGGGCATCAGCGACGAGAACGCGCGGCGTCTGTTCGATGCGTTCTTTACGACGAAGGCCGAAGGCATGGGCATGGGCTTGTCGATCTGCCGTTCGATCATCGAGGCGCACGGCGGCAGGATATGGGCGGAATCGCCCGATGAAGGCGGCGCGCGTCTGCTTTTCGTGCTGCCCGAAAACGAGAGAAGAGACGATGAGCAATGACAAGCACGCCGCGATGGTCTACGTGGTCGACGACGACGAATCGATGCGCGATGCGCTGCGCATGCTGCTGCGTTCGGTCGGACTGAACGTGACGACGTTCGCGTCCGCGCACGAGTTCCTTGCGCACGACATGCCCGAAGTGCCGAGCTGTTTGATCCTCGACGTTCGGCTGAAAGGGCAGAGCGGTCTCGCCGTGCAGGAGCAGATGGCCGCGAGCCAGCTCGGCTTGCCGATCGTCTTCATGACGGCGCACGGCGACATAGCGATGACGGTGAAAGCGATGAAAGCGGGTGCGAAGGATTTTCTCGCGAAGCCGTTCCGCGATCAGGACATGCTCGATGCCGTCGCGCAGGCGCTCGAAGCCGATGAAGAACGGCGCGCGGCGAGCCGCTCGGTCGCGGACTTGCGGCGCGCGTATGAGTCGCTGACGCCGCGTGAGCGCGAGGTGATGGCGTTCGTCGTGTCGGGTCTGATGAACAAGCAGATCGCAGCGGAGATGAATCTGAGCGAGATCACGGTGAAGATTCATCGCGGCCAGGCGATGAAGAAAATGGCCGCGCGTTCGCTGGCCGACCTGGTGCTAAAAGCCGAAGCGCTCGGCGTGAAGATGCCGCAAGGCGCATCGACGCCGCCGCGCGCCTAGCGGTCTTGCGTCATCGAGGGCGCGGTTTCTTCGCTCAACGCGATGCGTTCGAGCGGCAACTGCGTGTCGTAACCGGCGCGATCGAGCGCGCTCCAGTCGTGCGGCGCGCTCAGCGAATACCACGTTCCGAACGCCAGAACGGCGGCGCAAGCGGATAACAGCCTGCGTGTCGATGTATCGCCCATGATGCGCTCCCGATGCGTGACCATGACGTCAGCTTAGAGAAGCGCATGCGCGCGCGCCATTCTACGAACGGCTCGGCGTGCTTATACGAACGTTTGATGCAAGCAAGGCAGGTCTTCGCCATTTCGAAATCGATCGATATATCGGCGCCCGGATCGCGCGTAATCTCCCGTCGTAGTTTTAAGTCTGCCCCCGTTCAGCCGCCGTTGCGTTAGCCCGGCGGCTTTTTTTCGTGTGTACGTCCGCTATCCGCAATACGGCGATGCGCCTTGCTCGGCAAACCATCGGCTTTCATGACGCAAGTCGAACGTTTCGTCCTTCCCGGTTCGTTTCAAAGTCGTTCTATATCGAGCCGAAATCCCGGTCGATATTGTTCATCCGGATCGTTATCCATATTCAGTACGGTTGAGCTAAGCAGATTTCGGGGAGATGAAACGATGGCGAAAGACATTCGAGTCGCAATAGTCGACGATCATCCGATCGTCCTGTGCGGCCTCAATAAAGCATTACTTGAAGCGGGATTCAACGTACGTGGCGTGGAAAGCAGCGCCGACGGTTTGATGAACGTCCTTGAAAATGAAGCGTGCGATGTGGTCGTGGCCGATTATTCGATGCCGGATGCTTCCTCGTTGGACGGCTGGCAATTTCTGACCGCCTTGTCGAGCAAATACCCGAAGTTGCCCGTCGTCGTTTTCAGCGAATTCGACGATCCATTTCTCGTGGGAAGTCTCGCGCAACGCGGCGTCGCTGGCGTGGTCAGCAAGCGCGAAAACATGTCTGAAATGCTTGTCGCGATCCATACGCTCTTCGCTGGCGGGCGCTATTTGTCTCCCGTCGCGCAATCGGCAGTAGAGCGCTTCAATGTGTCGCCCGAGCTGAGCCGCTTCACCGCGCTCACGCGTCGGCAGATGGAGATCGCGGGCTTGATGCTATGTGGTCTCTCTGTATGCGAAACAGCGCGCCTGCTCGATCGCCGAATGAATACGATCAGCTCTCAGCGTGCGGCGGCTTGCAAGCGACTGGGGTTTTCCCGGGAATCCGAGATGTATCGCTTCGCGGCGAGTCACGGATTGTCGTTGGAGCGTTCGCAAATCGGCGTCGAATTCGACGCGATCCGGGGGTAAATGTCATGACTGGCAATCGCGAGAAGCTGAAGGTCGTTATCGCGGATGATCATCCACTCGTCGCATTTGGTCTCCACAAGGCATTGGATGAGGCCGGCTGCGATGTGGTCGGCACGACGCACGACGTCTCCGATCTGATGGATTTACTGGCACACCGCGAATGCGATATTTTGATCGCCGACTATTCGATGCCTGGCAGAGGATCGCCAGACGGATGGCGATTCCTTTCCATTGTTTCGCGCGAATTTCCCGATCTGCGGATTCTTGTCTATACCGAATTTCATGAGCCGTTTCTCGTTGGATCGCTCGAGCAACGCGGTGTGGCAGGGATCGTGAGCAAATCCGACGAGATGTCCGAGGTGTTGACTGCGGTGCGGGAGCTCGAGCGCGGCGCGTCATATCTGTCGCCGACCGCGCGCGCGGCTTTGTATCAGTACCGGAGTAATCCGGAGCTACAGCGCTTCGGGATGCTGACGGCGCGCCAGATGGAGATCGCCGGGCTCATGCTGTGCGGCATTTCAGGCCGCGAGATAGCGAGTTTGATGCAACGTCGCAAGAGCGCGATCAGCTCGCAGAGTATCAAAGTACGCAGCTTGCTGGGCTTCGACCGGCTTTCTGAGCTGCATCGCTTCGCATCGAACCTTGGATTGAAGCTGGACCGGTTCGGTCCGGGCGACCTTTCTCACGCAGCCTGATTCGGGCGGCGTGCCGATGCCCGGTCTATCCAGACCGGGCGCACGCGTTTCGGCGTCGCGTGCAGAAACGGCGCGTTTCTCCCACGATCCCTTATCGGTGTACCGGGCTGGATGGCGCGCATCGAGGTGCGCGCGCCGCTAACTGCCGGCTGTCTCGAAGTTCACGCTTTGTCGATTGGGGAACATTCTGAATTCCATCGACGCTTGGCCCGCCGGGCCTTTGATCCACGGTACCCGCTCGGGCAGCCGTGAGGCATTCGAATTTCTTCTATATGGCGACGCGGCGTCGATCAATAGCATTCGATCCGTGGAGTTGGTCTGCTTTCTGGCACCGGTTCCTGAGTGTGAAAAAGGTGCGCGACTGCGCGTGCGTCGAGCTGAGCGAATTCCTGTCACACGTTGCGCCGTACTCGATATCCGGGACGGCTAAATCTCATTTACTAGGTTTATTTTCGGATGAACAAGAATCGGTTTCGTCGTGTTTTCAGTAAGCGTCATGGCATGCTGGTCGCCGTTGCGGAAGACGTAACAAGCCAGGGCAAGGCGCCCGGCGAAGGCAACGCTTCCTCCTCTTCTCCTGAAAGCGCGGAAATGGGCGTCATCGCAACGATGACGGCTTTCGCGCTCGCGATGTTCGCATCGACCCCTGCGACGAGCTTCGCGCAGGCACTGCCGACCGGCGGTCAAGTCACCGCAGGTCAGGCTTCGATCTCGCAGAATTCCAACACGATGACCATCAATCAGGGCACGCAACGTGCCGTGATCGACTGGAACTCGTTCAACGTCGGCCAGGGCAACACGGTCCAGTTCAATCAGCCGAACGCACAAGCGCAGGCGCTGAACCGCGTGACGGGCGCGGGCGCTTCCAACATTCAAGGTTCGCTCTTGGCCAACGGTCAGGTGCTGATCCAGAACGCCAACGGCGTGCTGTTCGGCAAGGGCGCGGTGGTGAACGTCGGTTCGCTGCTGGCGACGACCAAGTCGATCGACGCGAACCAGTTCATGTCGGGCGGTCCGCTGAAGCTGTCGAGCACGGGCAAGAACGCGAGCGTGGTCAACGACGGCACGATCAACGCGCAAGGCTATGTCACGCTGATGGGCGATCAGGTGCGCAACACCGGTTCCATCGATGCGGGCAAGAACGGTCAGGTCGCGCTCGCCGCGGGCGACAGCGCGACGGTTGCGCTCGCCAACGGCCAGGGCATCCAGTTGACGCTGAACAACGCGACGGCCAACGCGCTCGTCGAGAACAGCGGCACGATCAAGGCGGACAACGGTTCGGTCCTGCTGACCGCGCGCGGCAGCAACACGCTCTTGAACAGCGTGGTGAACATGTCTGGCGTGGTGAAGGCGGGCACGGTGGTGGCCGATGCGGGCAACACGGGCGACGTGACGGTGTCGGGCAAGATCGATGCATCGAACATGAGCGCGGGCGGTCAGGGCGGCACGGTGGTGCTCTCGGGCAACCGCGTGGGCGTGTTCGGCAACGCGAGCATCGACGCGAGCGGCGACAAGTCGGGCGGCAAGGTCATCATCGGTGGTGACAGCCTGAGCAAGCTCTCGGGCACGCAAGCACAAGGCATGCTGCAAGACGGCGTGCAGTTCGCGGACTTCACGCAAGTCGATAGCGGCGCGACGATCAAGGCGGACGCGGCGCATGGCGATGGCGGTTTCATCGAGACGTCGGGTCATAGCCTGAGCGTGCAGGGCAACCTGAGCGCGGCGGCGCCGAACGGCAAGGGCGGCGAGTGGCTGATCGATCCGACGGACGTGACCATCAGCACGAACCCGGATGCGAACTACACGGGCGGCATGAGCGGCTTCACGCCGAGCGGCAACGCGGCGACGGTGAACAACCAGTCGATCAGCAACGTGCTGAGCGGTGGCACGAACGTGACGATCACGACGGCGAGCTCGGGCACGGCCAGGGGCAACATCGTGCAGCAGGCGGGCGCGGATATCGTCAAGACGAGCGGCACGGACGCGACGCTGACGATGCTGGCCAATGGCAGCATTCAGCTCAACGGCAATATCACGTCCACGGCGAACAAGCTGAATCTGAACCTGACCGCTGATATGAGCGGGAACCACAATGGTTCGGTGACGGTTCAGGGTGCGAATACGAATCTGAATGGCGGCACGCTCAGCGCCTCTGGCAATACCGTGAATGGCAACGGTCTGGCGGGCGCCAATGCGGTGTATCTCGCGGGCAATATCACAAACGTAGGTGGTGGTTCCATCAAGGGTACGGCCAATACCGGCGTCGGAGTAGCGATTGCTCCGGGTGCGCGGCTCACGCAATCAGGCGCGGGTACCTGGAACATTACCGGCGTTTCGAACAGCGGCATTGGCGCTAGCGTTGGCGCAGTGGCACAGCCTGCGAAGTCAGCGATTTCCGTTGCGGGCAACGCAACGTTGAATATCAACGGGACCAGTGAAAGCGGGATCGGCGTCTATGTGACTGCCGATGTCGCCGCAAATCAAGGCGCTACGATCACTATTTCTGGAACTTCCAATAGTTCGCTCGGGCTTGGCATCGACAGTCCAGGCGCCTTGTCCGGCTATTATTGGGGGTCGACGTTGACTTCGGACGATGAAGCCACGATCAACATCAACGCCCGGTCGAACACCAAAATCGGCATGAGCGCCTTTGACGGCGCTTTCGTCGCAAGGGGAAATTCAACGATCAATCTGGACGCGGCGTCCAATATGACTTGGGGCGCACAGGGCTATTGGAGCTCCACTGCCTCGGACACTGCGCACATCAATCTGAATGGGAGCGGCACCACCGGGCTGTGGTATCAAGGCAGTGTCAACGCGTCGGGTAACGGCGTGGTTAATCTTACGGGTACAGGCACTGACGGCCACGGCGTGATCATGCCGTTGACGACCGTGACCGACAACGGCATTGTCAACGTTCAGGGGAACGGCACGGCCGACGGAGTATGGGAGCGTTTTGGCGCCAATGTATCGGGTAACGGTGCTGTCAATATCGATGGCTCGGCGAACGCAGGCCCGGGCGTAAGCATTACATCTAACAACACCGTGTCTGACGACGGCCGACTGACCATCAACGGTACGTCTACCGGTAATGGTACGGGCGGGATTTCGCAGAGCAGCGGTACGAGCCTGAATATTTCGGGTAGCGGTACGGTTGATCTCGATGGTACGTCAACGAATGGTAATGGCGTTACCTTGAATGGCGACACGAGCGTAACGGACAATGGCACGCTGCACATCGACGGCAATTCGACGACGAACGGCTCCGGCGTGGTGATCAACGGCGACACGAACGTGTCGGGCCACGGCTCGGTCGACATCGACGGCAATGCGGCCAATGGTTCGGGCGTGGTCGTGAACGGCGACACGAGCGTGATCGAGAACGGTTCGCTGAACATCGACGGGAATTCGGCGAAGAATGGCGACGGCGTTGTCGTGAACGGCGATGTGGACGTGTCGGACAATGGCCACGCGAACATCGACGGCCACGCGAACAACGGTTCGGGCGTTGTGATCAACGGCGACTCGAATGTGACCGACAAGGGCACGCTGAACATCGACGGCAATTCGTCGACGAACGGCTCTGGCGTAGTCATCAACGGCGACACGAACGTGTCGGGCAATGGTTCGACCGACATCAACGGCAATGCGGCCAACGGTTCGGGCGTGGTCATCGACGGCAACACGAGCGTGATCGAGAACGGTTCGCTGAACATCGACGGGAATTCGTCGAAGAATGGCGACGGCACGGTCATCAACGGTGACGTGAATGTCTCGGGCAATGGCTCGACGGACATCGACGGCCATGCGAACAACGGTTCGGGTGTTGTGATCAACGGCGATTCGGACGTGACCGACAAGGGCACGCTGAACATCGACGGCAATTCGGCGACGAACGGCTCTGGCGTGGTCATCAACGGCGACACGAACGTGTCGGGCAATGGTTCGACCGACATCAACGGCAATGCGGCCAACGGTTCGGGCGTGGTCATCGACGGCAACACGAGC
>NZ_JARUXK010000003.1:152546-155381 GCF_031451435.1 Caballeronia sp. LZ008
ACGGACATCGACGGCCATGCGAACAACGGTTCGGGTGTTGTGATCAACGGCGATTCGGACGTGACCGACAAGGGCACGCTGAACATCGACGGCAATTCGTCGACGAACGGCTCCGGCGTGGTCATCAACGGCGACACGAACGTGTCGGGCAATGGTTCGACCGACATCAACGGCAATGCGGCCAATGGTTCGGGCGTGGTCATCAACGGCGACACGAGCGTGATCGAGAACGGTTCGCTGAACATCGACGGCAACTCGTCGAAGAATGGCAATGGCGTGGTCGTGAACGGCGATGTGGACACGGACAGCGGTTCGACCAACATCTCGGGCAATGCTGCGAACGGCGACGGCGTGGTCATCAATGGTGACACGAACACGACAAACAACGGCTCGCTGAACATCGACGGCAATTCGTCGACGAATGGCGACGGCGTTGTGATCAACGGCGATGTGAATACCGACGGCCACAGCTCGACGGACATCAATGGCGAAGCCAACAACGGCAACGGCGTGGTGATCGACGGCAACACGAGCACGTCCAACGACAGTTCGCTGAACATCGACGGTAACTCGGCGACGAACGGCGACGGCGTTGTGATCAACGGCGATGTGAACACCGACGGCAACAGCTCTACGGACATCAATGGCGAAGCCAACAACGGCAGCGGCGTGGTGATCGACGGCAACACGTCGACGACTGACAACAGCTCGCTGAACATCGACGGTAACTCGGCGACGAACGGCGACGGCGTTGTGATCAACGGCGATGTGAACACCGACGGCAACAGCTCGACGGACATCAACGGTGAAGCCAACAACGGCGACGGCGTGGTGATCGACGGCAACACGAGCACGTCCAACGACAGTTCGTTGAACATCGACGGTAACTCGTCGAATAACGGCGACGGCGTGATCGTCAACGGCGATGTGAACACCGACGGCAACAGCTCGACGGACATCAACGGTGATGCCAACAACGGCAACGGCGTGGTGATCGACGGCAACACGAGCACGTCCGACAACAGCTCGCTGAACATCGACGGCAATTCGTCGACGAACGGCGACGGCGTGATCGTCAACGGCGATGTGAACACCGACGGCAACAGCGCGACGGACATCAACGGCGATGCGAACAACGGCAACGGCGTGGTGATCGACGGCAACACGAGCACGTCCAACGACAGCTCGCTGAATATCGACGGCAACTCGGCGACGAATGGCGACGGCGTGATCGTCAACGGCGATGTGAACACGGACGGCAATAGCTCGACGGACATCAACGGCGAAGCCAACAACGGCAACGGCGTGGTGATCGACGGCAACACGAGCACGTCCAACGACAGCTCGCTGAACATCGACGGCAACTCGGCGACGAACGGCGATGGCGTGATCGTCAACGGTGACGTGAACACCGACGGCAACAGCTCGACGGACATCAACGGCGAAGCCAACAACGGCAACGGCGTGGTGATCGACGGCAACACGAGCACGTCCAACGGCAGTTCGTTGAACATCGACGGCAACTCGTCGAACAACGGCGACGGCGTGATCGTCAACGGCGATGTGAACACCGACGGCAATAGCTCGACGGACATCAATGGCGAAGCCAACAACGGCAACGGCGTGGTGATCGACGGCAACACGTCGACGACCGACAACAGCTCGCTGAACATCGACGGCAATTCGGCGACGAATGGCGACGGCGTGATCGTCAACGGCGATGTGAATACCGACGGCAACAGCTCGACGGACATCAACGGTGATGCCAACAACGGCAATGGCGTGGTGATCGACGGCAACACGAGCACGTCCAACGGCAGTTCGTTGAACATCGACGGCAACTCGTCGAATAACGGCGACGGCGTGATCGTCAACGGCGATGTGAACACCGACGGCAACAGCTCGACGGACATCAACGGCGAAGCCAACAACGGCAACGGCGTGGTGATCGACGGCAACACGTCGACGACGGACAACAGCTCGCTGAACATCGACGGCAACTCGTCGAAAAACGGCGACGGCGTGATCGTCAACGGCGATGTGAACACCGACAGCAACAGCTCGACGGACATCAACGGCGAAGCCAACAACGGCGACGGCGTGGTGATCGACGGCAACACGTCGACGACGGATAACAGCTCGCTGAACATCGACGGCAACTCAGCGACGAACGGTGACGGCGTGATCGTCAACGGTGACGTGAACACCGACGGCAACAGCTCGACGGATATCAATGGCGAAGCCAACAACGGCAACGGCGTGGTGATCGACGGCAACACGAGCACGTCCAACGACAGCTCGCTGAACATCGACGGTAACTCGGCGACGAACGGCGATGGCGTGATCGTCAACGGTGACGTGAACACCGACGGCAACAGCTCGACGGACATCAACGGCGAAGCCAACAACGGCAACGGCGTAGTGATCGACGGCAACACGAGCACGTCCAACGACAGCTCGCTGAACATCGACGGTAACTCGGCGACGAACGGCGACGGCGTGATCGTCAACGGCGATGTGAACACCGACGGCAACAGCTCGACGGATATCAACGGCGAAGCCAACAACGGCAACGGCGTCATCATCAACGGTGATACGAACACCAACAATGACAGCTCGCTGAACGTTGACGGTAATTCGGACTCGGGCAACGGTGTCGTGATCAACGGCGACGTGAACACGGACAACAACAGCTCGACGGACATCAACGGTGATTCGAACACCGGCGACGGCGTGATCATCAACGGTGATACGAACACCAACAATGACAGCTCGCTGAACGTTGACGGTAATTCGGACTCGGGCAACGGTGTCGTGATCAACGGCGACGTGAAC
>NZ_JARUXK010000003.1:155481-158929 GCF_031451435.1 Caballeronia sp. LZ008
ACGGACAACAACAGCTCGACGGACATCAATGGTGATTCGAACTCCGGCGACGGCGTGATCATCAACGGCGACACGAACACCAACAATGACAGCTCGCTGAACATTGACGGTGATTCGAACACGGGCAACGGTGTCGTGATCAACGGCGACGTGAACACGGACAACAACAGCTCGACGGACATCAACGGTGACTCGAACACCGGCGACGGCGTCATCATCAACGGTGACACGAACACCAACAATGACAGCTCGCTGAACATTGACGGTGAGTCGAACACGGGCAACGGTGTCGTGATCGACGGCGACGTGAACACGGACAACAACAGCACGACGGACATCAACGGTGACTCGAACACCGGCGACGGCGTGATCATCAACGGTGACATCAACACCAACGGCAATAGCACCGCGAACATCGACGGTCATTCGAACACCGGCGAGGGCGTGATCATCAATGGCGACATCCACGCGGACGACAACAGTGCCGTGAACGTCACCAACAACGACGTCGTCATCCACTATCCGTTGGACAACGGCGGCGGTAACACCGATGACAATGGTGGTAGCGGTAATGACGACAACGGCACGGTGATCGATAACGGCGGCGGCGGCACCGACGACAACGGTGGCAACACCAGCGACAACGGTACCGTCAGTGCCGGTGGCAGCTCGGGTTCTTCGGGCGGCGCGATCGCTGGTGCGGTGGCAGGTGTGGCGTTGGCCGGCGGTCTGGGCTATGTCATGTACGAGCACTCGATGCACATGTATCTGGACAAGGCTCAGCCTCTGGAATTGGAGTCCGGTGACGCCGAGTTCTGGGCCGATGCACAGTTCGAGGAAGCGTCCGTCGATCTGACGACCGACTCCGCTGAGGTCAAGCTGAAGACGCGTCAGGGTTCGATGACCCGTCACATGAACTTCCGTGACGGTGCAGACGGTGCGAAGCACTTCGCGTTCGAAGACGGCGCCTCGCAAATGAAGGCTGACCTTTCGGTCAACATGCAGACGCATGAGTACTTCTATACCGAGAGCGGTGTGATGAACGGCAAGCCGTACGTCGTGAAGTCGCACGGCTGGATGAAGCAGGGCCTCGCCCAGGCGAAAGCCGCTCCCGCGGCAGGCGCTTGATCCAAGGGTCGAGCTGCGGGTGCAATGCCCGCAGTCAAGCCTGAGCACGGCGAAGGACGCTACGACATAAGGCGTCCCGCCAAGCAGTAACGCAGTACCGAGCCCGGCCTTCGCGCCGGGCTTTTTTTTTATTCGCCGAAACACCGCATTTCTGCGCTTTTGAGGCGTGCCGTCGCTTTTAGAACTTCTTCTATTCGATCCGAGACGCGCGTCAGGCCATGTCGATCACCGGCGAAGTCTGCTCAGACTGTCTCTGTTTGCGCATTCATCTGGAATTTTTAGGGACGAAAGCAATGAGCAAGTTCAGCATCAACAAATTCGAGTATCTCTGTTACCGCCGCGAGCGCGAGCTTGCTTATCGCGAACTGCTCAAGCTTCTTGCTATCGCCGACCAGAACTATGGCGCGCTCAGGAACGTCGAGGACTGGCTCCAGTCCGCCGAAGCGCGTGGCATGTCGGATGAACATTTGCTGACCCGCATCGTTACGGCAATCACCGCATTGGTTACAGATCCGGGTTTCAAATTTTCGGAATCGGGAATCAAGCGTCTGCTGGTTCATCAACGCTGGCTCGCGGGCATCTTCTCGGCCACGCCTTTCCGCAACGCCGACCACATTCTGCGTTCACTCGGTGTCGCGGAAGAGGCACGAAACTCGGTACAGCCGCGCAACGACACGCTGGCGAAGTTCCAGTTGTTCTACATGCCGGACTCCGAAGTCAGTCTGGACTGGCAGAAGCTGTGGGACCACGACAAGGTGCTGACGGCCGGTCTGGCCGTGGTCCTGCTGTCCTCGCGCTTTCTGGGAACGCCCGCGGCGCACCGCAAGCGCGAAGAGATCCTGCGCTGGCTCCCCGAAAAACTGGACCAGATCAACAGTATCGATGACCTGCCGATGGGCATCCTGCATTCCATGTACATGCATTGCAGCTACGCCGATCTGCCGGGCAAGCACGACATCAAGAAGCCCATCAATACGCTCATCCGTCGCAAATATGCGGAGCTGGGCATCGAGGACGTCACGCGCAAGGCCGCGCCGGTGAAGGACGGCAAGCCCGTGCTGCTGGTCGTGCTGGAGTGGTTCTCGAAGAACCATTCGATTTACCGTACGCACTCGCAGACCATGGTCGCGATGCGCGACAAATTCCATCTCGTCGGCATGGGTTATAGCAGCCGTGTTGATGAGGCGGGCAAAGCCGTATTCCATGAGTTCGTCGAGATCAAGAGCGGTTCGCTGTGGGATCAGGTGCGTCATGTTCGCGAGGTCAGCGAAGAGCGTCAGGCTCAGGCGATGTACATGCCGAGCGTCGGCATGTTCCCCATCACGATGGCGCTCGCCTGTCTGCGCGTCGCGCCGCTGCAACTGATGGCGTTGGGCCATCCCGCAACAACGCATGGTCATGCGATGGATTACGTCGTCGTGGAAGAAGACTATGTCGGCGATGAAGCGTGTTTCAGCGAGAAACTGCTCAAATTGCCGTCGGATGGCATGCCGTATCGCGCGCCGGTCAATCTGCTGGAACTCAAGCTCCCGCCGAAGGAAAAGCGCGACGGACCGGTACGCATCGCGATCGCCGCAACGTCGATCAAGCTCAATCCGCGCTTCTTCCAGACGCTTGCCGAGATCGCAAAACAGGCGTCGGTGCCGGTGAAGTTTCACTTCCTGGTGGGGCAGGCGACGGGCGTGGTGTATCCGCAAGTGCGCAATCACGTCAAACGCGTCCTGGGTGACAACGCGATCGTCCACAAGCAACAGGGCTATGCGGATTACATGAAGGTCATCAATCAGTGCGACATGTTCCTGAACCCGTTCCCGTTCGGCAACACGAACGGCATCGTCGATACGGTGTGGGCGGGCCTCGTCGGCGTGAACAAGACGGGGCGCGAAGTGCATGAACACATCGATGAAGGTATGTTCCGCCGCCTCGGATTCCCCGAGTGGATGACCGCGAAATCCATCGACGAATACAAGACCGCGGCGCTTCGTCTGATCGACAACCGCGAGGAACGCGAAGAACTCGCGCGCACTCTCGCCGGTCCGCAGGCGATCGAAAAGCTCATTTTCGAGGGCCGGCCTCACATCCTGGGCGAACGAATCCAGGCGTTGTGGCAAGAGCAGCTTCCGGCCGTCGCGAAGAGCGGCAAGAGCACGAAAGAAAAGCAACAGGACGCGGTGCCCGCGTAAGCAAGCAAGCGTTCTTCGAAAAGCCCGGCCTCGCGCCGTAATGCCGTTCAGTTAGCGCTGAACGGCATTTTTGTTTGTGGAGCGAGAAGTGGTTGTAAACGGAGCGCCGGACTGTTAACTTCTCGGTGCGATGCTTG
>NZ_JARUXK010000003.1:159029-172731 GCF_031451435.1 Caballeronia sp. LZ008
ACGACCCGGACGCACATGCGACCGGGTCGTCAAATCCCGCCCTAAACGGTACACCGTTCGCTATCTAAGAAAAGACCTTAACTGAACGGCATTAGGCCTCGCGCCGGGCTTTTTTTCGTTCGCGCATCACGTCGCTATGCGATCGGCGCGAAACGATCCATTTCGAAAGACGTGTCTGCTTCGCGAAGCCCCATGAATGCTGCTTCTCGCAGACACATCGCGTACGTCGTGAGCCATCCGTCAGGGACTTTAGAACTTCTTCTATTCGATTGAGAGAGGTGGCCCCGTAACCTTTGCATCTACGTGCTGACGTGATTCCGCAGAGCCAGACAAGGATGACATCGCAGCGCACTTGTTCAACGCAAAGGTTATTGGAATGTTCAGAAAGAGTGAGATCGCCACGGCGATCGGGCAGTTGGTGTGCGCCGGTTCTTTGATGCTCGTTAGCGTAGCCCACGCAGAATCGGCAGCCGCTATCGATGCGGCTGCAAGTGAAGAAGTGCGGTTCGCGGGCGAGGTCGATGTCGTGCCCGCAGGTGGCGGCGATGAAGCCGTCGTGAAGAATCTGCTCGTCGCGGAAATGCGCAAGCTCGGCAAGGCGCCGGAAACGCTCCAGAGCGTGGACCACTGGTCGAGCGAACTGACGGCTGCATTGCGCCGTGGCGGCTTTCCGATCGGCCAGGTGCTGATGACCCAGGAGAACTGGGTCAAGCTGCAAAAGGGCGGCGAAGCGCGCTTTACCGCTTTTCCGGGCCGCATCCACAAGATCACCGTCAATAACAAGTCGCGCGTTCGCGACGAGAAGCTGCAGCGTCTTATCACGCACGCACTGTGCGGCAAGGAGACGCTCGAAGGCGTGTGCATGCTGCGCAGCTCGCGGCTCGAACGTACGACGCAACTGCTTCAGGATACGCCGGGCGTCGGCATGGATGGCGCACCGCAAATCTCCGCTGGCGGCGCAACCGGTGAAGTCGACGTCGTGTTCAACATCGCGCAATTGGGTAAGCCGGTTTCGGGCGACATCATCCTCGACAACAGCGGTTCTGATGCCACGGGCAAGGCGCGCATCGGCTTGACGGGTTCGGCGAACAATCTGTTCGGCATCGGCGACGCTTATTCGTTCTCTCTGGCGACGACCACCAAGAACATGTGGACGGGCTCGTTCATCGCCAGCGCGCCGATTCTCGATGATGGTTTGCGCATGACGGGCGGTGTGACGCGCCAACAGTACAACGTCAATTCGGCGCTCGGCTCCGCGATCCAGGGCGTTGCCACGACCGAGCAGGTCGGCGTGCTCTTTCCCTTCACCCGCGGGCTCGATCGCAATATATCGGGCGGTGCATCCTATCTGCACAGCAACACCTCAACTTCGCTGCAGGACTTTCCGGCTCAGCACAGCAAGCTCGATTCGCTTCAGCTCTCCTTGCAAGCCGACAACGGAGACCGCGCGAAGCAACTTCGCACGAACCAATGGAGCGGCCAGCTCGCATTGACTCTCGGCCATCAAAGCAACGATTACCGATCGTTCGACAGCATGAGCGGGAACGTCGCCGGCAACTACGCCAAGCTCTACGGCGGCGGCTTCGGCACCTACGCACTGTCGCCAAGCGGCAATACCTTCCTCGCGGCGCGCGTGAACGCGCAAGTGTCGAGCAAGAACCTCGACGCGAGCGAGAAGCTCAGCATCGGCGGTCCCAATGCAGTGCGTGCCTATCGTGCCGACGAAGGCTCGCTCGATGAAGGCGTGGTGGCGAACCTCGGCCTGTATCAGCGCGTGCCGGTCGCCGCGGGACATCAGCTTCAGTTCGGCGTCTTCTCCGATCTTGCGTATGGCCGCGTGAATCACTCGCCGTGGACGAACTGGGAGCAAAGCTACGTGAACGTGCCGGGCGTGCAGAACACACGCACGCTCGCAGGCTACGGCGTGAGCGTCGACTGGCTGACGCCGTGGGGCGCGACCGCTTCGGTCGCGGTCTCCAAGGCTTATGGATTTTCGCAGACCTCGTGGGTCGATCCCGGCAAGAAGCCGGCGCAGGTCTGGCTCTCGGTTTCCTGGAATCACTAACGTTCATTTCCGCGCGTCGTCGCTGCTTCGGCAAACGCATCGCACCCTATCAGGATGAAGGAAGACATCATGCAATTCAGCATCAACAAGTTCGAATATCTTTGCTATCGCCGTGATCACGGTGCTGCGGGCCGCGAGCTTCTCAAGCTGCTTGCGCTCATCGACGCCAACTACGGCGTGCTGATGGACGTCGACAGCTGGTCGCAATCCGGCGAGGCGCAGGACATCTTGGACGAGCACTTGCTCACGCGCATCACGTCCGCGATCACTTCGCTTCTGAGCGACCCGGCCTTTCGCTTCTCGGAAGAAGGCATTGCGAGGACGCTGGTTTATCAGCGCTGGATCGCGGGACTGTTCGCGGCGAGTTCGTTCCGCAATGCCGATCACATTCTGCGTTCGTTGGGCGTCAACGAAGATGCACGCTATTCCGTGGAACTGCGCAAGTCGGACATCGACAAGTTCCGGCTGTTTTACACGCCCGAATCCGAAGTGCGGCTCGACTGGGACGCGCTGTGGAAGCATGACAAGGTCGCCGCTGCCGGCCTTGCCACGACCATCCTGTCGTCGCGCTTTCTGGGCACGCCGGCGGCGCATCAGAAGCGCGAGCTGATTCTGCGCTGGCTGCCGGAGCGGCTCGATCAGATCGAAAGCGTGGATGCCCTGCCGATGGGCGTGCTGCACGACATGTACATGCATTGCAGTTACGCGGACCTGCCAGGCAAGCACGACATCAAGAAGCCGATCAACACGCTGATCCGCCGCAAGCTCGCGAGCCTCGGCATTCATGATGTCGAGCGCCAAGCGCGGCCCGCTGCAGAAGGACAAAAGCCGGTGTTGCTGGTCGTGCTCGAATGGTTCTCGAAGAATCATTCGATCTATCGCACGCATTCGCAGACCATCGTCGCGATGCGCGACAAGTTCCACATCATCGGCATGGGTTATGACGGGCGTGTGGATGAAGCGGGCCGCGAAGTGTTCCACGAGTTCATCCCGTTGCAGGGCGACTTGTGGCAAAACATGCGCCAGGTTCGCGACGTGAGCGAAGCGCGCGAGGCGCAGGCGATGTACATGCCGAGCGTCGGCATGTTCCCGATCACGATGGGACTCGCATGCCTGCGCGTCGCGCCGCTGCAGTTGATGGCGCTCGGTCATCCGGCCACGACGCATGGTCATGCGATGGATTACGTCGTCGTGGAAGAAGACTACGTCGGCGACGAAGCGTGCTTCAGCGAGAAGCTCCTGAAGCTGCCGCAGGACGGCATGCCGTATCGTCCGCCCGCCGCGATGCTCGAAGTCGAGCTCGAGCCGCGCAAGCGCGCCAAGTCGGACCCGGTGAAGATCGCGGTCGCGGCCACGACGATCAAGCTCAACCCCGGTTTCCTGCAGACATGCGCGGATATCGCGAATGAAGCATCGGTGCCAGTCGAGTTCCATTTTCTGGTGGGCCAGGCGACGGGCATCACGTTTCCGCAAGTGCGCAATCTGGTACGCCGCCTGATGGGCGACAAGGGCGTCGTCCACAAGCATCAGAGCTATGCGAACTACATGAAGGTCATCGCGGATTGCGACATGTTCCTCAATCCGTTCCCGTTCGGCAACACGAACGGCATCGTGGATACGGTGTGGGCGGGTCTCGTCGGCGTATGCAAGACCGGCCGCGAAGTGCATGAGCATATCGATGAAGGTATGTTCCGTCGTCTCGGCTTCCCGGAGTGGATGATCACGAAGACGACCGAAGAGTACAAGGCGGCGGCGTTGCGTCTCATCGACGATTCGAAAGAGCGCAACCAGCTCGCGCGCAAGTTCGCGGGCCGCAAGGCAGTGGAGAAGCTCATTTTCAAAGGCCGTCCGGAGATTCTCGGTGAGCGCATCCGTGCTTTGCTGAAGGAGAAGGCGGATACGCAAGTCGTAGCAGAAGCACTGTGAGGCAATGATGAAAGAGACCAGTAAAGCAAGCCTGCGCCGTTCGCATGATCCGGCCTTCGTGAACCACTATTTCGTCGGTGAGGGCATCGACATCGGACCTGCGGACGATCCGCTTTCCGCTCACGTCGCCATGTTCCCGAAGATGCGCAACGCCGCGTCTTATCCTTCGTCGCAGGGCGATCTCACGAAGATGGAGGGCGTGAAAGAGTCGACACTGGACTTCCTGCATTCCAGCCATAGTCTCGCCGAGCTCAATAATCCTCATAAGGCGTTGTCGCGCTGGCTGGAGCTGCTGAAGCCGGGCGGCCATGCGGTCGTGACCGTGCCGGACGAGGATCTCTACGGTAAGGGCACATGGCCGAGCCGTTTCAATCGCCGCCATAAGTGGAGCTTCACGGTCCACAAATCAGACAAGCGCTTGCCGCGTTCCGTCAACGTGCTGGAACTGATTCAGACGATGTCGCCGGTCGCGCACTGTGAGCGAGTCACGCTCGTTCGCAACGGCTACGACGAGCGCGACGCGAATGAGGACCAGACCGCGAAGGGTCTTGCGGAATGCGCGATCGAGATCGTGTTGCGCAAGCGCGCTGTGGCGTCGCCGCGTGAACTGGCGCAAGCCGCGTCGCGTGCGCGCAGCGTGCAGGAAGGTGTCGCTGCATGCAGGGAAGCGCTGCGTACGTATCCGTATCACTTCGACCTTTATCGATACGTGTTACTGGAACTGCTGCGCTGGGACGCATTGGAAGAAGTCGACTCGATGTGGGAGGAATGCGTGAAGCGCCTGCCTGGGGAACATCACCCGCGCCTTTATCACGTGCTGCACGAGATCGCACGCGGACGGCTGCAGAAGGGCTTTCGCATGCGCGAGGAATTGATGGCACGCTTCGGCTGGAAGCGCCGCACGACCGTCGAGCCGCCGCGTCATGTAACGGAGTGGAGCGGCCAGTCGCTTGAGGGGAAAGCGATTGCGATCTGGAGCGAGTTCGGCCTCGGTGACGAAATCTTCTTCCTGCGTTTCGCGAGATTCTTCCGCGAGCAGTGCGGGGCAAAACGCGTCATCGTCATGTGTCAGCCGCCGCTCGTCGAGCTTTACGAGGCGTCGGGCGAGGCGGACGAAGTCGTGAGCACCGAATCGGCCGCGAATCTTCCGGACATCGATTACTGGGTGTATCCGCACGCGATTCCGGCTCATTTGACGCTCGATCTCGAAGCGTTGCCAAAAGCAGTGCCGTATCTTCGTGCGCCGTCCGCTGTGCCTTCGAAGCTGCCGATCGTCGCGCCGAACAAGCTGAAAGTGGGATTGGTGTTCAAGGGCAATCCCACGCATGAGAACGATCGCGCGCGCTCCTTGCCCTCGCTTGCCGTGCTCGACGATCTGCTCAGGATTCCGGACATCGAGTTCTTCAGCCTGCAGAAGGGCGCCGGAGCCGACGAAGCCGCCGACTACGCGCAGAAGCACGCGAACTTCCACGATGTAGGCGCGCAAGTCACGACGATGGCGGAGACGGCGAAAGCCATCGAGTCACTCGACGTCGTGCTCACGGTGGATACGTCGGTGGCGCACGTCGCCGGTGCGATGGGCAAGCGCGTGTGGATGATGCTGCCGTTCTACGGCGACTGGCGCTGGCACTACACCCGCGAGGACAGTCCCTGGTATCCGACGATGCGTCTCTTCCGCAAGCGTCACGGTTGCGACTGGTCGGAAGTGGTCGCGCGCATCGCCGGGCATCTGAAGATGCTAAGGGCCGATACCACGTGCGTCTGAGAAATTCATAAGACATCCTCAAGACGCGAGTCTGCGGGATGTCTTGCATGCTGTGCCCAATCACCGAAGACTCCGCGATAGACCCTCTCGCGCTTCGGTGTTTTCGTCTTCGGAGATGACGAAAAAAACGATCTCCCTACATAAGTTCGCAGATCGAAGCAAGACCATTCCCGGATGAATCGTGCGGATATTTTGACCATATCGGGCTTTCGATATTTTTCTATATCGAGCGGAGAGCCCGTCGGCTAAATTCGACCATCGTTGTGGCAGGGCGCAAGTCACGAGCGATGGGCACTCGCTCTGCCTGCGTGCTGGCCTGAGTAAGCACTGTCTTCCTTCGGATCCTGTATGAGCCGGGGTCGACCGTCGTGCCCATTGCACTGAATATCGCCATGTCAATTCTCGAATTTCTGAGCCGAAAATTTCGGCATTACTGCGCAATGGCCGGGCGCGCGTCGTCGATTCTCACGTCGGTTTATTTCGGCTTGTCGTTTCTGCTTCTAGCAGCGCTAGGGGTATCGAGTTGGAATTTGATCGTGCCGATTGCTTTGGTATTCAGCCTTTCGATGATCATCTTTGCTTGCATGCTGCTATCCGAAAGCCGTAAGTACGAACGTGAGGCCAGGCCGCCGGTGACATCGATTCCGCTCGACCAGCTCGCGAGTTCGCTTCGTGGAAGCAATGAGCATGAGCAGCGCGGGTCAGGATGCACAAACGTCCGCGCTACAGACAAAGTGCGTGCGGGACGTGAAGCCGGTGTCGCCGGGAAGATTCGTTTCGCCGGGCGAAACGCACTTCTGACACCGCCGATGTTTCTCCCGGATTGAGCACGTCCTAAAATCCGATAGGCTTCCTTTGCGGGATAGCTCAGGCCCGCCCGACATTCGTGAGTTGCTTTTACATCAATAAATGAGCCGTACGTTTCGGGTTTTGACTCGAAGAGCGGCAACTCAAAAAACGGTTGTTATATGAACGCACGAGGGGACAAGATTCGGATGGTTTTGGCGGACGATCATCCGATCGTGCTGTTGGCTGTAGCCGACCAATTCTCGAAAATTCCGGGTTTTACGATCGCCGCCATGGCTCATTCCGGCGCCGAGTTGCTTCGCGTACTCGAAAAGGAGCCGGTCGACCTTATCATCACCGATCTGGTGATGCAGGGGGAAGACGAGACGGACATAGACGGCTTGCGGCTGATCAGCAAGCTCAAGCGGTCCTTTCCGAACATACCCGTCATTGTGCTGACCATGATGACGAGCGGCGGCATCTATCACGAATTGTGCAAGCTGGGCGTCGCTGCGATCATGAGCAAGGAGGAGCCCGCCAGCGAGCTCAGCCAGGTCACGCTTCGTGCATTGAGCACGAAAGAGACGATCATTTCGCCTAAGATTCAACACCGTCTGGCGCGCGATGGATCGACCCTGCAGGACCTCGCGCGCGAGCAGCCGCTTTCGCCCCGCGAACTGGAAGTGGTGCGCCTCTTCGCACAGGGCCTTTCGGTGACTGAAATCGCGCGCACGCTGAACCGATCCGTTCCGACCGTCGCCACGCAGAAGCGATCGGCCATGCGCAAGCTGCATGTGGAGAACCACGTCGATCTCGTCAAATACGCGGCCAGAGCAGGACTAGCCTGATGGAGCATGTTTTCGCCGCATCGCGAGATTCTCCTCTGCAGATGCTGCGAATGCTCGAGGACAATCTCAAACGCGAGCGACGCATTTTCGCGGTCGCCATCGGCTTGCTGATTTTCTCTTCGATGTGTGCCGCTTTCGCGGCCATCGTTTTTCTGGTCAATAGTACGCTCAAGACCGAGCTTGCCGACGTCCAGTCCGTCATGCGCGGCGTGAATATCGGTATCTTCAGTCGTTACAACATGCTGAAGACGGGCGAGCTACTCCTCGAAGTCACCCCGCAGGACTACCATCCATCGCCCAACGGTCCTCGGGCCGCGCTGCCGTGCGCGCCCTTACCTTCGGACAGCGAAGACGCATCGATGAGCCGGATTTGCAGCGCGGCACTGCGTGCTATTCCCGACGGGAGCTTGCCGTTCTCCCTGCAATTCGCACGGTTCGACGGAAGCGCGTCGTATGGTTTTGAATTTTTCACCAAGCGCGACGCCGATGAGGGACCCGGCACCGAACGATTGCGCTCACTCGTCGATACCGCCAAGGCCACCATGAGTTCTCGCGGCCTCGATCCCGTAAGCGTCGCACGAGAACATAGCGTTCTATGGTTCCGTGCACCGGCCCTGCTGGGTTTCGAGAGTTCGACGATCGTTATGTTCATGGTGGTCGAGAAGGACGATCGACCCGTTGCGTTTGTCTTCACGAAGGTGGATGTCGAGCGTGTGCTGAAATTGGTCCGGCCCGCCGCCCTCAATTCGGAAATAACGATCTTTAGCGACGATGGCACGGTGCTGGCGGGCGATGCATCGGGAGACGCGCGATTCGTCGACAAACATCTCGAGAAGGGGCCGCCTGGCGTATCCCACTGGATCATGGGACACGGATGGGGCGCGCGAATGGAACCGCTTGCGCTCGGCGTCGGCCACATCGTCGTTTCCTTGCCGACGGCGACCAATCTCGCTGTCAAGCGTACGGAAGTGTCGGTTATCGTTCTGGTGGAAGCGGCGCTCTCAACTATGCTCGTGGCGTTATACCGATACTGGAACTACCGCTTCCTGACGCGTACCTATGAGCAGGCTTGCCGCGCGGTGGAAGGCGAGATTCTAAATCATCTGCAGGTGCAGGTGACGCCGGTCGGTTTGTGCATTGCGCTGCGTAGCGATTTCAGCGCCATTGCCGCGAATCAGGTCGCGCGTAACCTGCTCGACCTCGATGCCAGCGCGATGCATCTGCCCGCCGCGCTGTGTGTGGCCTTCCATCAACACGGCATGACCTTGCCCGCAAAAGGCGACGCCGCCGTGATCTGGCAATTCGAATGCACGCTGGAGAAAGCGGACCAGTCGTCGCGTCACCTGAAGATTTCCTACACGTCGGCGGTCGTCAACAAGACCGATGTGCTGTTCTGCGCCATTGCCGACATCACGGAGCATCACGAAGCCGAACGCCTGCTGCGCGAAGCGAAGGAAACCAGCGACGCCGCCGCCAAGGCCAAGCTGAATTTCTTCGCTTCGATGAGCCACGAGATCAGAACGCCGCTGTCGTCGCTCGTCGGCAATCTCGAACTCGTCGCCAGGGGCCCGCTGGCGGCGGAACAGGAAGCCCGCGTCGGTGCGATGCAGGCGTCGGCGGGCGCGCTGCTGCAGGTCGTCAACGATGTTCTCGATTTCTCGAAGATGGACGTCGGGGAAATGCGTCTCAGCGAAGAGCCGGCGTCGATACGCGACATCGTCATGCGCGTGATGGTCGGTCATTCGCCCATCGCGAATCGCCAGGGCTTGCGTTTGTTCGCCGTGATCGACCGCGAGTGCCCGTCACGCTTATGGCTCGATCCGATTCGCGTCGCGCAGATACTCAACAACCTCCTTGGCAACGCGCTCAAGTTCACGTATTCGGGCAAGGTCGTCGTGCGTGCGCGCTGGGTCGACGGCGCGCTCGCACTGAGTGTGGCCGATTCGGGCATTGGCATTCCGGAAGCGCAGCGTCAGATGCTCTTTCAGCCGTTTGTCCAGGGCGACGCGCACCGGCTGACTCAAGCGCGCGGCACCGGGCTCGGGCTCTCCATCTGCGAGCATCTGTGCCGGCTGATGAAAGGGCGCATCGCGCTTGAAAGCACGGAGGGCGTCGGCACGCGCATCACCGTCACGCTGCCGTTGCAAGTGGCTGAGTCGTCGCCGGACGAAGCCGATGCCTTGCTCGTCGGCCGGCCCGCCATCCTGTATCGGGCGAACGAGCATCGCGAGTGGTTCGACGCACTCTTCGATGCAGAGCGCAGTTCGATTACGTACATCACGAACGAGGGCGCGGCGGCGAACGTGGAGGGTTGCGACTGTCTCATCGCGACCGACGAAATCTCGGATGACGAGATCGATGCGCGATGGACAGATCGCGCGCGCGTCATCCGCGTGACGCAGGACGGCCCGCTCGTGCCGGTGGCGAGAGAGAACGGCGAAATAGCCGTCAGCATCTTCGCGGCCAAGGAGTTCCGGGAAGCGGTGCAGATTGTCAGAGACGGGAGGCATCACGCGATCTCCGCGTCGCCCATTCGGTCGGCGCCTCTGCAACCCGCTTCGGCGAATCCCGGCGCGACAGTGCTGATCGCCGAGGACAATCGCCTCAACCGAGGTTTGTTGCGCGACCAGTTGCTGACGCTCGGCGCATCCGTGATCGAAGCAGCCGACGGCGAGGAAGCGCTCGATCTGCTGCGCAAGAACCGCGTGGACCTCGTGCTGACCGACATGGACATGCCGAAGATGAACGGCGCGCAACTCCTGGCGGCCGCGCGTGCCCTCGATCCGTCGATGCGTGTCTATGCGGTGAGCGCGAGTGCGAGCGCGACCGATGTTCAACGTGGTCGCGACGCCGGTTTCACCGACTATCTGACAAAGCCGGTTGCGCTCTCCGTGCTCGCTGACGTGTTGCGCACGTTAGCCGTCGATGAAGGAAACGCATCGGCCGATGATGCGTCGCCGCCACGATTGCCGACGGTGCCGGCGCCGTATGTCGCCGCCTTCGTCCAGCAGATCGGCGAAGACATCGCCGCGCTCGACGCGATCTGCTCGCAGCGCGACGCCCCGGCGCTGCGCCGCTGGGCGCACAAGCTTGCGGGCGGGCTGTCGGTGCTCGGCCCGTCCATGCTCTTCGATCAGTGCGAGGAATTGCGCGCGACGCTTAGAGAGGCGGGCAACTGGGTCGAGGACGTCGAGACATACGTCTCGCTGATTCGCTCGGACCTTCTCGAACTGCGCGACCTGCATCGCGACACGATCCACGGTTAGGCCGACGCGCTGACCCATCCCGGATTGCAAACGTTCGGCCCGCAAAAACTGACGAACGGCCGTCAAGTTCGACCGTCAGCGGCCGTTTACACGCATATGAAAAGGCGCCGCCTACCTGGCGAGTGACCTTCCCAGAGCGCCTGGCTCGCCGCGACGCGTCGCGCGGCACCCCGAGGCGGCGACGGCAACCCCGACAACCGCTCGATGTCTCCCGCATGCGTCAGATTTACTCAAAGATGCGCCTCGCCAGTCTGGCCGTGGCGTCGCTCGTTTCGTTCTCGTCGTCCGCTTTCGCCGACGATCCGCCCGCCGTGCCGCTCACCGGCGGCAAGCTGCTGCTGACGGGCGGCGTCTCGGAAGTCGAAGGCGCGGCGGGCGGCGGCCTCACGCCGTGGGCCGTCATCGGCGGATACGGCACCGCGCGCCAACTCGGCGCGAACGCGCACGGCACCTACATCCGCACGCAAGATTACGCGCTCGGCACGTGGGGCCTGACCGTCGGCGTCGCGAATCGCGTCGAGCTGTCGCTCGCGCGTCAAAGTTTCGATACGCGCGATGCCGGCGCGAAACTCGGCCTCGGCGAGAACTTCAAGTTCAATCAGAACATCTTCGGCGTGAAGGTGCGGCTGCTCGGCGACGCCGTGCTCGATCAGGACACGTGGATACCGCAAATCGCCGCGGGGCTGCAGTTCAAGCACAACGAACAGGGCGATATCGTGAAAGCGGTCGGCGCGGCGAGCAATTCCGGCACCGATTTCTATCTGTCCGCGACGAAGCTGCTGCTCGCGCAAAGCCTCCTCTTGAACGGCACGCTGCGCTTCACGAAGGCGAACCAGTTCGGCCTGCTCGGGTTCGGCGGCGACAAGTCGAACGCGTATCACCCGGAATTCGAGTCGTCGGTGGCGTATCTGCTGACGAAGAACGTCGCGATCGGCGGGGAATATCGGATGAAGCCGAACAATCTCTCGTTCGCGCGCGAGCAGGACGCGTACGACGCGTTCGTCGCGTGGGCGCCGAACAAGCACGTCTCGCTGACGGCGGCGTATGTCGCGCTCGGCGACATCGCGACGGTGAAGAATCAGCGCGGCCTCTACGTTTCGATGCAGGCGGGGTTCTGACGATGAAAATCCGCCACGCCGCAATGCTGGCTCTCACGCTCGCCTGCGCGAACGCGCACGCCGACGACGCGCTCTACGAACAGTTCGGCGAGCGAGCAGGGCTGACGAAGATCGTCGACGACATGTACGACAACGTGCTCGCCGATCCGCGCACCGCGCCGTATTTCGACAACGCGCCCGTCAAGCGCATCAAGCAGAAGCTCGTCGAGCAGATCTGCGTGCTGCTCGACGGCCCGTGCGTCTACACCGGCCGCCCGATGCGCCGCACGCACGAAGGACAGAACATCGACCGGGCCGCGTTCAACGCGCTCGTCGAAGACTTGCAGGCCGCGATGGACAAGAACGGCGTGCCGTTCCACGCGCAAAACAAACTCCTGGCGAAGCTCGCGCCGATGTACCGCGACGTGCAAGACCGCGAATGAACATGCTCAAATTTTTCATCACGCTGCTGGCGTTCGGCGCGACGATCGCCCACGCCGGGAGCGTGCGCGTGCAAGTGGTCGATCAGGCCGGCGCGCCCGTGCCCGACGCCATCGTCTATGCGCTGCCCGTCAACGGCAAGCCGCCCGCGACGAAGCCCACCAGCGCGGTCATCGATCAGATCAAGCGGCGCTTCGTGCCGATGGTCTCCGTCGTGCAGACGGGCGCGTCGGTGGCGTTCCCGAACAAGGACAACATCGAGCACGACGTCTATTCGTTCTCGCCGCCCAAGCGCTTCGAGCTGAATCTGTATCACGGCATTCCCGCGAATCCGGTCGTGTTCGACAAGCCCGGCCTCGTCGTGATGGGCTGCAACATCCACGATTCGATGGTCGCATATCTGCTGATCGTCGATACGCCGTGGTTCGCGAAGACCGACGCGCACGGCGCCGCGACCATCGACAATCTGCCCGCCGATGCGTACAAGGTGATCGCGTGGCATTTCCGCCAGAGCGATCCGAACGCGCAGCCGACGCAGAAGGTCAACGCGGACGGCGCGGCGAAATTCGCGCTGCAACTGCGCCCCGCCGAATAGGACGCCCGTCACGATGCTCTTTCACAGCCTGCGCGCGCGAATCGCGCTCGTCTTCGTCGTGCTGATGCTCGTCGCGCAGGCGGCGGCGTTTCTCGTCATCAACTCGGTGATTCTGAAGAACGCGCATCGCAACGCCGAAGAGCAACTGTCGGTGGCCGAGCGCGTATTCGCGCAGATTTTGCGCGGCAATAGCGAACAGTTGACGCAGGCGGCGAGCGTGGTCGCGCTCGACTTCGGCTTTCGCGAAGCGGTCGCGACGCACGACAGCAAGACGGTCGCGTCCGCGCTGCGCAATCACGGCGACCGCGTTCATGCGGACGTCGTGATGCTCGTCGATCTTGACGGCAAGCTGATCGCCGATAGCGGCGGCGTCGGGCGCGAAGGCATGGCGTTTCCGTTCCCGAAGCTCATCAGGACCGTCGCGACGAAGGGCGATGCGTCGTCGTTCGGCATGATCGGGCCGCGCGCGTATCAGCTCGTCGCGGTGCCGGTGAAAGCGCCCATCGCGATCGCGTGGGTCGTGATGGGCTTCGCGGTCGACGATGCGCTCGCACGCGATCTGAGCTCGCTTACGTCGCTCGACGTGTCGTTTCTCACCGTCGGCGACGACGGCAAATGGGGCGTGCTCGCAAGCTCGCTCCCCCACGACGCACGCGACGCGCTGACGGATCAGGCGCAACTCGCCGCGAACGGCTACGCGACGCGCGTCATGCGGCTGCACTCCGAAGGGCGCACGGTCGCCGTGCTGCTCGAACGCTCGCTCAACGAGGCGCTCGCGCCCTTCAAGCGCCTGCAGACGACGCTGCTGCTCATTACGCTGCTCGGCGTGCTCGTGTCGAGCGTCGGCAGCGTGCTGATGGCGCGCTCGGTCACGCGGCCGATCGCGGCGCTCACGCAGTTTTCGAAGCGCATC
>NZ_JARUXK010000003.1:172741-203292 GCF_031451435.1 Caballeronia sp. LZ008
GTCCCACTTCGCGCGCGACAGCAATCTGTTCATCGCTTTCTGAGGCAAACCGCCGAGCGGGTGCCATCGGTTTTCTCGCATCTGCGCGGCCGTGCCGATTTCGCCGCTCGGTCACGCGGCCGATCGCGGCGCTCACGCAGTTTTCGAAGCGCATCGGGCAGGGCGATTACGCCGCGCCCATCGAGATTCGCCAGAACGACGAAATCGGCGAGCTGGCGCGCGCGTTCAATCAGATGCGCGACGGCATCTCGGAGCGCGAGAAACGCATCACCGAGCTCGCGTACATGGATCGGCTCACCGGCCTGCCGAATCGCGCGCTCTTCAACGACCGCCTGCAGCAGGCGATCGGCGCGGCGACGCGGAGCAAGCGCCCGCTCGCGGTGATGATGATGGACCTCGACCGCTTCAAGTACGTGAACGACACGCTCGGGCATCCGATCGGCGACATGCTGCTGTGCGAAGTGGCGAAGCGCCTGCGCGCGGCGCTGCATCGCAAGACCGATACGGTCGCGCGTCTGGGCGGCGACGAATTCGCCGTCCTTCTGCCGACCGACGATCTGGCGTCCGCGCGTCTTCTCGCCACGCGCATGCTGAACGCGCTCGAAGAGCCGATCACGATCGAAGGGCAACTCGTCGATGTGGGCGCGAGCATCGGCATCGTCACGTTTCCGCAGAACGGCACGGACATGAACGTGCTGCTGCGCCGCGCCGATATCGCGATGTACGTGGCGAAGCGCTCGAATCTCGGCTACGCGCTCTACGACGAACGTCACGACCAGAACAACGCCGAGCGTCTTTCGCTGATGAGCGAGCTGCGGCAGGCCGTCGAGCACGATCAATTGACGCTCTACTATCAGCCGAAGGTCGATCTCGCGACGCATCGCGTGAAATATGTCGAGGCGCTCGTGCGCTGGGATCATCCGACGCGCGGCTTCGTCTCGCCCGACCAGTTCATCCCGTTCGCGGAGCAGACCGGCTACATCAAGACGATTTCGCGCTGGGTCGCCGACAAGGCCATCGCGCAATGCGCCGCGTGGCGCAGGCAGGGCATCGAGCTGGCCGTGTCGGTGAACGTGTCGGCGCGCGAGCTGATCCAGTCGACGCTGCCCGAAATCTTCCAGGGACTGCTCGACAAGCACGGCGTCGCGCCGGAATCGATCTGGATCGAGATCACCGAGAGCGCGATCATGGACGACCCGAATCACGCGATCGAGACGCTCGACCGGCTGCACGCGCTCGGCATTCGCCTGTCCATCGACGATTTCGGCACTGGGTATTCGTCGCTGTCGTATCTGAAGCGCATGCCCGTCGATGAGCTGAAGATCGACAAATCGTTCGTGATGGGCATGTTCCAGCACAAGGACGATGAAACCATCGTGCGCTCGACAATCGATCTCGGGCACAACATGGGACTGAAGGTCGTCGCGGAAGGCGTCGAAACCGAAGAGATGCTGGAGCGGCTGAAGGCGCTGCGCTGCGATCTGGCGCAGGGCTATCACCTGAGCCGGCCGCTGCCCCCCGCGAAACTCGAAGCGTGGCTCGACGCGTGGCGCGAGTCGAACGAGCAAGCGCTGATCGCCGGGCCGGAAGAGGTGTAGGCTCGCTTACCAGGCGCGGCCGCGGTCGTTCGCGACGGCTTGTTCGTCGCTCGCGATGGAGTCGCCGTCGCGATCGGCGAAGCGATAGGTGCCGCGTTCCTCCGATTTCGCTTCGTACAGCGCGGCATCGGCGCGCTTCAATGCGCTTTCGAACGACTCCGCCGGACGCGCCAGCGCGATGCCGACGCTCACGCCCACGCGCACCGTCTGCCCGGATTCGAGCGTGTACGGCGCCGACAGCTCGCCGATGATCTTGCGCGCGAAAACCACGTTGGCCGCGTGCGCGATATACGTGGCGACGATCGCGAACTCGTCGCCGCCCAGACGCGCGACCAGCTCGCCGCGGCGCATCGCGTTGCGCAGGCGGTCGGCGACGAGCTTCAGCAGTTCGTCGCCGGCATTGTGGCCGTGCGTGTCGTTGACGTGCTTGAAGCCGTCGAGATCGACGTACATCACCGTCACTTTCTCGCGGCCCGCGCCGCCCGCCATCAGACGCCCGGCCTGGTCGCCGAGATAGCGCCGGTTCGGCAGGCCCGTCAGCGAATCGTGATGCGCCCATTGCAGGATTTTCGCTTCGGCTTTGCGGCGCTCCGTCACGTCCTCGATGATGATGACCGCGCTGCCGTCGGGCACCGGATTGCGGCTCAGTTCGAGATGCCGTCCGTCGCGCAAGGGCAGGTCGAGCGTCGGATGGCCGCTTTCGAGCCATTGCGCGCATCGCTCGGCAAGCTGCGCGCGCGGCGTCTCGCCGAATTTCGCGAGCGCGGCATAGCCGATGAACTCCGGCAGCGACACGTTCAGCCGCAGCATGTCGATGGTCGCGCCGAACAGCTCCGCCGCCTTGCGATTCGCGATCACCACCCTGCCCGACGCATCCACGGTGCAGAGGCCGTGCGGCATGTGCGCGAGCGCCGCGTCGAAGCGCGTGGCGATTTCGGCGTGGCTTTCCTTGGCGGTCATCAGCGCGACGAGGCCGCGATAGTGCCGCTGCACGACCGCGCACATCGCGGCGATATAGAGGACGAGCGGCGGCACGAGAATCCAGTAGCCGGACGGCCCGAACAGCCCGCCGACGCCGATCGGCAGCGCGCCGAGGCACACCTGCGCGATCGCCAGATGCGGCGTGCCCGCGTTGCGCGACGCGACGCCGCCGAGCAGGCCGGCCGTCACCATGATCGCGAGCGACGCGAGCACGGCGTCGCCCGAGATCACGCAGCCCATCGCGCCGAGGCCCGTCACGAGACAGGCCAGCAGCCCGAACGGCGCATAGCGCGCGGCCCACCGGCCGGGCTGCGGCGCGTCCGTGCGGCTCAGCGCGCGATATCGGCCGACGATCGAAAGGCGGGTGGCGAGCAGAAGCGCGTCGGCGGCGAGCCAGAGCATCGTCCAGAGGGACGGCTGGCGTCCGAGCGCGATCATCGCGACGAACGCGCCGGAGATGCCGGACAGCAGCAGCGGGCGAATGTCTTCGACAAGCGTCGACAGCAGCGATGCGCGAACGGCAGGCGTGATCCGTCCGTCCGCGGTCGCCGGCGTGGCCAGAATCGAATCGATCAAGGACGGATTGCCTGACATACGCAAGACCGGGCCGGCGAGAGGATGAATACGAAGGCGGCGGTGATGCGATCACCGCCGGTAATCGTGTATACGGCGGCGTCTGCGTGTTCTTTAGGCAAGACTTAGCGGCGGCTCAGGCGTGGTGAGCGTCGATTATTCGCTGAGAGCGCATTCTGACTTTCCTTCGAGCCGGATTATGTTTTCGCGCGGACATAGTAATTTGGGGCTCAAGTCTTTCAACCTGGCCTGACGCCGGGTTTTGCCTCATCGAAAGCTTTCGTTTCAGAGACGATCATGTTTGATGTCCTGCGCGCCATGCCGCGAAGGCGTCGTCGGTGAGGATGAAAGAAGCAGTTTCGCGGAAAGATGGCCACAGAAACCGTCGGGCGATTCATAAAAGGAGACGTCATGGACACGAACTCTCTCTCACCCGGTGCAAAAGGCGGGTCGCACGCCGAGCACCACAAGCAGACGAAGAAGGCGACCGCGAGCGGCTGGATCGGCTCCGCGCTCGAGTACTACGACTTCTTCATCTACGCGCAAGCCGCCGCGCTGATCTTTCCGCAACTCTTCTTTCCTTCGGGCAATCCGAAAGTGGCGATCGTGGCGTCGCTCGCGACCTACGGCGTCGGTTACGTGGCGCGTCCGATCGGCGCATTCGTGCTCGGTCATTGGGGCGATACGCACGGCCGCAAGACCGTGCTCGTGCTGTGCATGTTCCTGATGGGCTTCTCGACGATGGCCGTCGGACTTTTGCCGACGTATCACAGCGTCGGCATGCTCGCGCCGACGCTGCTCGTGATCCTGCGGCTCGTCCAGGGCTTCGCGGTCGCGGGCGAAATCTCCGGCGCGAGCTCGATGATTCTCGAACACGCGCCATTCGGACGCCGCGGTTTCTTCGCGAGCTTCACGCTGCAAGGCGTGCAGGCCGGACAGATTCTCGCCGCCGCCGTGTTCCTGCCGCTCGCGTACTACATGCCCGAGGACGCGTTCAATTCATGGGGCTGGCGCATTCCGTTCCTGCTTTCGGCGTTCGTGCTGGTTGCCGGCTACATCATCCGGCGCGAAGTGCACGAGACGCCCGCGTTCGAGAAGGAAGGCGAGAAGGGCGCGGTGCCGCGCTCGCCAATCGTCGACGCCTTCAAGTACAACCTGCCCGACATGATCCGCGTCGTCTGCATGGCGCTGATGAACGTGATTCCCGTGGTCGCGACGATCTTCGGCGCGGCGTATGCGGTGCAGGCAGCGTACGGCATCGGCTTTCACAAGAGCGTGTATCTGTGGATTCCGGTCGTCGGCAATATTCTCGCCGTCATCGTGATTCCGATCGTCGGCAATCTCTCCGACAAGATCGGGCGCAGGCCGCCGATCATCGTCGGGGCGATCGCCTCGGGGCTGCTGTCGTATCTGTATCTCTACGCGATCAGCATTCACAACGTCGGCATGGCGATCGTCGCGTCGCTCTTGATGTGGGGCATCGTCTATCAGGGCTACAACGCGATCTTCCCGAGCTTCTATCCCGAACTCTTCCCGACGCGCACGCGCGTCTCCGCGATGGCGATCTCGCAGAACATCGGCACGACCATCACGGCGCTGTTGCCCGCGCTGTTCGCGAGCGTCGCGCCGCCCGGATCGACGAACATTCCGGTCATGATCGGTTCAATCACGCTCGCCGTCACGATCATCTCGGCGATCGCCGCGTGGAGCGCGCGGGAGACGTACCGGATTCCGCTCAACCAGCTCGGCGAGCCGGACGCGCGGCCGGTCGAGAAGTCCGAGTACGACCGCCTGCGCGCGGAATCGGTCGCGAACGCGCGCACTTCCTGAAGCTCATGTCCTCTTTCCTTGCTCAGGCGGCGCGCGACAGCGCCGCCGGGGTGAACTCGCGCTTTTTCAACACGGTGAAATCGAAGTGAATACAGACTCAGGCAAGACGCGTATCGCGGTGGCGGGCGCGGGCTATATCGGTCAGGCGCACATGGGCGTCGCGCAGGCGAGCACGACGTGCACGCTCTCGGCCATCGTCGATCCGGCGCCCGCCGCCGTCGACATCGCGCAGAAGGCGGGCGTGCCGCTCTACAAAACGCTCGACGAACTGCTCGCGAAGGATCGCCCGGACGGCATCGTGCTCGCGACGCCGAATCAATTGCACGTCGAACATGCGCGCGTGTGCATCGCGGCGGGCGTGCCGATCCTGCTGGAGAAGCCGATTGCGCCGACGGTCGAGGAAGCGCAGATGCTCGTCGATGAAGTGGAGCGTTCCGGCGCGAAAGTGCTGATCGGCCATCATCGCGCGCACAGCCCGATCATGGCGCGCGCGAAGCAGGTCATCGACGAAGGGCGGCTCGGCAAGCTCGTCGCGGTGATGGGCAGCGCGGTGTTCTTCAAGCCCGACGAGTATTACGCCAGCGCGCCGTGGCGGCGCGAGCCGGGGGGCGGGCCGATCCTGCTCAACATGATCCACGAGGTGCACAACTTGCGGATGCTGTGCGGCGATATCGTCGCGGTGCAGGCGTTCGCATCGCACGCGACGCGCGGCTTTCCCGTCGAAGATACGGTCGCGATCAATCTGCGTTTCGCGAGCGGCGCGCTCGGCACGTTCATGCTGTCCGACACCGCCGCGTGCCCGCGAAGCTGGGAGCAGACGTCGCAGGAGAACAAGGCGTATTCCACGTATCCCGACGAAGACTGCTACGTGATCGCGGGCACGTTCGGCTCGCTTTCCGTGCCGACGATGCGTCTCAAGTCCTACGCGAAGGCCGAAGATCGATCATGGTGGAAGCCGTTCGACGAAGACGTCGTGGCGATGCAGCGCGACGATCCGCTCGCGCATCAGATGGAACATTTCGGGCGCGTGGCGCGCGGGGAAGCCGAACCTATTGTCAGCGCGCGCGACGGACTGCAGAATCTGCGGATCACCGAGGCCATCGTTCTTGCCGCCACGAGCGGCAGGATCGTCGAGACCGCCTGAATCTTTTCAATTCCCCTTCCAGTTCAAGGAAATCACATGGCAACGATCCTGACGCTGCACGGCGTCAACCTCAACATGTTCGGCAAGCGCGACCCGAAGCAGTACGGCACGGCGACGCTCGCGCAAATCGACGAGCAGATGGCCGCGCTCGGCAAGGAACTCGGCGTCGAGGTGGAGTGCTACCAGACGAATATCGAAGGTGAGATGTGCTCGCGCATTCATCGCGCGTTCGAAGAAAACGTCGATGCGATCGTCATCAACGCGGGTGCGTGGACGCACTACAGCTACGCGATCCGCGATGCGCTCGCGATCCTTAAGGCGCCGATCATCGAAGTGCACATGTCGCACGTGCACGCGCGGGAGGAATTCCGCCACAAATCGGTGTTCGCGGAAATTGCGCGAGGGCAAATTTCCGGTTTCGGCGTCGATAGCTACTTGCTGGGCTTGCGCGCAGCAGTCGCCGCGATCAAATAAGGCCGATGCCTTCACGGCGAAGCGTGTGGGCGCTTCGCCGTGTCATCGGGTCAGGCCGGGCGACTGAAATCCTTCGACGCGGGCGCGACCGGCTCGCGTTCGCTCTGCTTGCGCAGCGGTTCGTGATTGCGTTGCGCCGCACCGCGGATGAACAACACCGCACCCACCGCGCAAACAGCCCAGACCACCGCGATGATCGTCAAGTAGCTCATATCCTTCTCCCCGATGCTCCGAGCGCGGGCGGCTTTGCCGTCACCGCTGCCCGCCTTCTGTTGGCCCTGTTGGTCCGTTACGTTTGCGACGCGGGCAGCGCCAGCAAACGCCCGATCAGCTCTTGCGCGAACGCATGCTGCTCGGTAATGGTCTCTGCATCGTCGTCGGTGGCGTTCGGATCGCCGTGCAGCTTCCCGGCGAGACGCATGATGTTGTCCGACACCGACTGCAGCGCGCTCAGCAATTCCGCTTGTGTCGCCGCGCTGTCCTGCGATCCTTCGCCGAAACGCTGCGCCGTTCGATGCGGCCTGGCGTTTCCTTCCATCGTCCGATACATGGCGACCCCCGTCGTGAGTGGATGATGCGATTCTCACGCCGCGACGCCTCGAGTAATCCTCCGAACAAGCCCTGATTCCGGCCTCAATTCGTTTGATGTCCGTTTCCGCGATTCGGAGCACGGCTGCTATACGCCCGCCCATCAAGGCTTTGCGGCCGCCGGGCGGTAAAATCGCAGATCCGTCCGCTGATAATCGGCCTTTTTTGCAGCGGCTTGTGGGGTCATCCGCACGAAAAAACAACAGTTTCTTACCAAAAAGCAGACTAAAAGGTCGGATCAAACGATACGCGCGATCGTTCGATCCATGAACGCAGTAATTTTTGCAGTGCAACAGACATCGACATGGCTTCACCCACGACGAACGAAACACCCTCGCCGCACACACTCAAACGCGGACTCAAGAGTCGCCACATCCAGTTGATCGCGCTCGGCGGCGCGATCGGCACCGGGCTTTTTCTCGGCGTCGCGCAGACGATCAAGCTCGCCGGGCCATCCGTGCTGCTCGGCTACGCGATCGCCGGGCTGATGGCGTTCTTCATCATGCGTCAGCTCGGCGAGATGATCGTCGACGAGCCGGTTGCCGGTTCCTTCAGCCATTTCGCCGATAAATACTGGGGCCACGCCGCCGGTTTCATCTCCGGCTGGAACTACTGGGCCATTTACATTCTGGTGAGCATGGCGGAGCTGTCGGCCGTGGGCATCTACATGCAGTACTGGTGGCCGGGATTGCCGATGTGGATATCGGCGCTCGCGTGCTTCGTGATCGTCAACGCGATCAATCTGACGAGCGTGAAGTCCTACGGCGAGACGGAGTTCTGGTTCGCGATCGTCAAAGTGGCGGCGATCATCGGCATGATCCTGTTCGGCGGCTGGCTGCTCGCGTCGGGCAAGGCGGGGCCGGAAGCGAGCGTCGCGAATCTTTGGCGGCTCGGCGGCTTCTTTCCGAACGGCGTGCACGGGCTCGTCATGTCGATGGCCGTCATCATGTTCTCGTTCGGCGGGCTGGAGCTCGTCGGCATTACGGCGGCGGAAGCGGAAGACCCGTCGCGCAGCATTCCGCGCGCGACCAATCAGGTCATCTATCGCATCCTGATTTTTTATGTCGGCGCGCTCGGCGTGCTGCTGTCGCTTTATCCGTGGGACAAGGTCGCGACCGGCGGCAGTCCGTTCGTGCTGATTTTCCGCGAGATGAACAGCACGGTCGTCGCGAACGTGCTCAACGTGATCGTGCTGACGGCCGCGCTCTCCGTGTACAACAGCGGCGTCTATGCGAACAGCCGCATGCTGTACGGCCTCGCGCAGCAAGGCAACGCGCCGCGCGCGCTGCTCAACGTGAGCGGACGCGGCATTCCGCTCGCGGCGCTGGCGGTGTCGGCGCTGGTGACGGCGGCGTGCGTCGTCATCAACTATGTGATTCCGGGGCGCGCGTTCGGCCTCTTGATGGGACTCGCGGTGTCGGCGCTCGTCATCAACTGGGCGATGATCAGCATCATCCATCTCATGTTCCGCCGGCAGAAGCGCGCGAACGCCGAAGCGACCTCGTTTCCGAGCTTTCTGCATCCGTTCACGAACTACGTCGTGCTCGCGTTTCTCGCGGGCATCGTCTGGGTGATGTACGAGATTCCGGATCTGCGCCTGTCCGTGTACCTGATTCCGGTCTGGCTGGCCGTTCTCGGAATCGGCTACTATCTCAAAACTCGGGCCGCGCGCGGAGACTGACGCGGCCGCGCTTGCTGATCTCTCGTCCTCTCTCGTCCTATAAGTCACCATGTTCGAACATATCGATGCTTACCCCGGCGACCCGATCCTGTCGCTGAACGAAAACTTCCAGAAAGATCCGCGCACCAATAAGGTCAACCTGAGCATCGGCATTTACTTTGACGACGAAGGCCGTTTGCCCGTGATGCAGGCCGTGCGCGAGGCGGAACTGTCGATCCTGAAAGACCTCGGCCCGAAACCGTATTTGCCGATGGCCGGTTTCGCGCATTATCGCGACGCCGTGCAGGCGCTCGTGTTCGGCAACGACAGCCCGGCGCGCGCCGATGGCCGCATCGCGAGCGTGCAGACGCTCGGCGGATCGGGCGCGCTGAAGGTCGGCGCGGATTTCATCAAGCGCTACTTTCCGAAGTCCCAAGTGTGGGTGAGCGATCCGACGTGGGAGAACCATCGTTTCATCTTCGAGCGCGCGGGTTTCGAAGTGAACACGTATCCGTATTACGACGAAGCCACCGGCGGACTGCGCTTCGATGCGATGCTCGACGCCATCGACAAGCTGCCCGCGAAGAGCGTCGTGCTGCTGCACGCGTGCTGCCATAACCCGACGGGCGTCGATCTCGATCAGGCGCAATGGGTGAACATCATCGACGTGCTGCAAAAGCGCGATCTGCTGCCGTTCGTCGATATGGCGTATCAGGGCTTCGGTTCCGGTCTCGACGACGACGCGTTCGCCGTGCGCGAACTCGCGCGCCGTGGCGTGCCGGCGTTCATCGCCAATTCGTTCTCGAAGAATTTCTCGCTGTACGGCGAGCGCTGCGGCGGCCTTCACGTCATTTGCGACGATGCCGCCGAAGCCGATCGCGTGCTCGGCCAGCTGACGAGCGCGGTACGCGCGAACTACAGCAATCCGCCGACGCACGGCGCGAAGATCGTCACGCATGTGCTGAACACGCCCGAACTTAAACAGTCGTGGGAAAAGGAACTCGCGTCGATGTGCCAGCGCATCGCGCGCATGCGTCAGGCGATCCACGACGGACTGAAGGATCACGTTCGCGGCGAGATGCTCACGCGGTATATCAAGCAGCGCGGCATGTTCACGTACACGGGTCTGGTCGCGGATCAGGCCGACCGGCTCAAGGAGGAATTCGGCGTGTACATCCTGCGCTCGGGCCGCATGTGCGTCGCGGGCCTGAACGACAGCAACGTGCAGATCGTCGCCGATGCCATCGGCAAGGTGCTGGCGGCGAAGTAAATCGCTACATCGCGGGACAGGACAGCACTTTCTGCGGCGGAAGGCTGCCCGGTCCCGTATCGACTTTCGTGCCGCGCGGCGGCGTCAGAATGAGCCGCACGGCACTCGTGCCTTCGTTCGCGAGCACGTAGATATCGCCGCTTCCTTCCGGCTGCCAGTACACGCGATACACCTCGCCGTCCTTGTACACATGCAGCGCGCCGTGCCGCACGGCGCCGCCCCGCCAGAAATTCACGCTTTCCCCTTCGCGCAGCGCGATCATGCCGTCCTGCCCGTTCGTGGCGCTTTCGAGCGTGCCGCAGACGGCGTCGTCGGCGCGTGCGTGCGTGCAGACGGCCAGCGCCGCTGCGCATAGAAACATCGTTTTGCGATTCATCGGCTATCGACTCCCGGAAAAAGCGCGTGCGCCGTCCCGCGCTCCTCGCAAGATACGCGCCGACGTTCCTCCGCGCGTGTGCTACTTTGAATGGAAGCAGCATTCGATCATGGAGGGCGACATGACTGTGATCGCGCCGGACGAAAGAGCGGATTTCCTCGCGATTCTCGCGCGCCATCGGCTCGACGAGAGCGATTTTCTGGTGCACGAAGGCGGCGCGTCCGATGTCGTGGACGATGTTTATCCGTTGCAGGGCGTCGTCACCATTACGCGACGTTCCACGTTGAAGGAACGCGAATATCGCATCGGACACGGCACGCAATGGACTGCCGCGTTCGAAAAAGACTTGAACAAGGGCGTGTTCAAATGAACGGGCACGCGCACGCAGTTTTTTCACGCACTTTTTTGAAGCGGAGCAGGCGATGAGACCGACCGAATTCAAATCGTTCAAGGCGCACGTCGCGATGATGCTGCGCGATCTGCCGCGCGGCGTGACGGCCGATCTCAGCGATGTCGCCGTCGCGTACTGGAACGGCACGCAAGTGGTCGGCGCCTATTTGCGCGACAACGGCCGCCTCGACGAAGACTTCGATTTCGACGAAAACGCCTGGGGCGTCTGGCGCGACGATTTCCTCGCGTGGTTCGATGCGCCGCGTTTCTCCGAACGCGCCGATCTGAAGGCGGCGTTCGTCGCAGGCGTCATGCCCGCGAGCGCGCACGGCGGGCTCTGGCCGCGGGCGCTGTGATCTAAGCTTCATTCGGCAAGTCATCCGTAAGCACGCCTCGCACGCGCCCGTTCCCCGCCGAACGGCACAGCGATTGCTCCGTTCCTCCACGCGACAGCGTCCGAACCACGACCGCGCGACGGCCGTGTTCCGCCTTTCATCGTCACGGAGGATTCAGCATGGCTGGCAACGGCAGACTCAGTCCGCTCACGTTCTTTACGGCCATTGTGTTTATCGTCATCGGCGTGTTGCTGGCGGCGGGCGGAGCGTATCTCGTTGCGCTCAAAGGATCGTGGTACTACGTGATCGCGGGTGCGGCCATCGTGCTGACCGGGCTCTTGTTGTTGATCCGGCGGCGCTCCGCATTGCTGCTTTTCGCGCTGTTCCTGTTCGCCTCGACGATCTGGGCCGTCGTCGAAGTGCGTTTCGATTTCTGGCAACTCATGCCGCGCCTGTGGATCTGGCTGCTGCTCGCGATCTGGCTGCTGATTCCGTTCGTGCATCGCGGCGCGTTGTTCGGGCCGCCTTCGACATCGCGCGCCGCGCGCACGCCGCTCGCCGCCGCGATCATCCTCACGCTGCTGCTCGGCGTCGGCACCTGGTTCAATCATCCGCACGACCGGCCGGGGCGCATCGACGTGAACGTCGCCGCCGACGCCAATCAGCCCGATGCCAACGCCGCGACCGGCCGCGCGCCGGGCGACTGGGTCGACTATGGCGGCTCGCCGCTCGCGCAGCGTTACGCGCCGCTCGCCCGGATCACGCCGGATAACGCGCATCGGCTAAAGGTGGCGTGGACGTATCGCACCGGCGACATGCCCGGCCCCGACGATCCGACCGAAACCACCGACGAGAACACGCCGCTCAAGGTCGGCGACACGATTTTCCTGTGCACGCCGCATAGCAAGGCGATCGCGCTCGATGCCGCGAGCGGCAAGGAAAAGTGGCGTTTCGATCCGCAGATTCAGAGTCCGATCGGGTTCAAGCATTGGGAGCACATGACTTGCCGGGGCGTCGCTTATTACGATGCGTCGATGCATCCGATGCCCGCTGCCGCCGCGCCCGAAGCCAGCGCGCCCGCCGAAGCCGATGCGGCCTCCGCGCCTGCCGACGCATCCGCGCCCACGGAAGCGTCCGCGCCCGTGCAGACGCCCGCGCAAACCACGGCGCAGGCCGAATGTCCGCATCGCCTGTTCCTTCCGACCGCCGACGCCCGCCTGATCGCGCTCGACGCGGACACCGGCAAGCCGTGCGCGAGCTTCGGAAAGAACGGTGCAATCGATTTGCGCGCGAATATCGGGCCGTTCACGCCGGGCGGCTATTACTCGACCTCGCCGCCGGCGGTGTTCCGCAATCTCGTGATCGTCGGCGGTCATGTGACCGACAACGAATCGAACAACGAGCCGTCGGGCGTGATCCGCGCGTTCGACGTCAATGACGGCCATCTCGTCTGGAACTGGGATCCAGGCAATCCGGACGTCACCGAACCGATCGCGGCGGGCGGCACTTATGTGCGCAATTCGCCGAACATGTGGTCGATGTTCAGCGTCGACGAAAAGCGCGGCATGATTTTTCTGCCGATGGGCAACCAGACGCCCGATCAGTGGGGCGGCGAGCGCACGCCACAGGCCGAGAAGTTCGGCGCGGGCGTCGTCGCGCTCGATGCCGCGACGGGCAAGCTGCGCTGGAACTATCAGTTCACGCATCACGATCTGTGGGATATGGATGTGGGCGGGCAGCCGACGCTCGTCGATCTGCAGACGGCGCAGGGCACGCAGCCGGCGCTGATCGCATCGACGAAGCAGGGCAGCATCTACGTGCTGAATCGCGAAACCGGCCAGCCGATCGTGCCGATCAGCGAAGTCGCCGTGCCGGGCGGCGCGGCGAAAGGCGATCACACCGCGCCGACGCAGGCCGTTTCCGCGCTCAACTTCAACCCGCCGCGCGTGACGGAGGCGGACATGTGGGGCACGACGCCGTTCGATCAGCTTTGGTGCCGCATCAAGTTCAGGAGCCTGCGCTACGACGGGCCGTACACGCCGCCGTCGGAGCAGGGATCGCTCGTGTTTCCGGGTAACTTCGGCGTATTCGACTGGGGCGGGATTTCCGTCGATCCGGTGCGGCAGATTCTGATCGCGAATCCGGACTACATGGCGTTCACGTCGAAGCTGATTCCGCGTGACAAGATTCCCGAGGACAACGGCGAGAAGAAAGGCAGCGAAACGAGCGGCATCAAGCTCGCGCGCGGTACGCCGTTCGGCTTTGAGATCAGCGCGTTTCTTTCACCGCTCGGGATTCCGTGCCAGGCGCCGCCGTGGGGCTACATCGCGGGCGTCGATCTGCGCACGCAGAAGATTGCGTGGATGCACAAGAACGGCACCATCGTCGACAGCGCGCCGCTGCCGATTCCGATGCCGCTCGGCGTGCCGAGCCTCGGCGGGACGATCGTGACGGCGGGCGGCGTCGCGTTCCTGACGGGCACGCTCGATCAATACGTGCGCGCCTACGACGTGCGCGACGGCAAGAAGCTGTGGGAGGCGCGTCTGCCGGCGGGCGGTCAGGCCACGCCGATGAGCTACGCCGATGCAAGCGGCAAGCAATATGTGCTCGTGACGGCGGGCGGTCATGGCTCGCTCGGCACGAAGGCGGGCGACTATGTGATCGCCTATACGTTGCAGTGAATGCGAAAAAAAGCGCGGGAATTTTCTCCCGCGCCTGCACGTTACGTCCGGCGATAAGCCTCGGCCATGAGCGCGCTGACCTTGGCGCGCGCGCTCAGCGCATTGCGGACGGCGGCGACGATGAAGGAAACGAGGGCGATCGGCGTGGCAGCGATGATTCCCATGATGAACTCCGTACTAGGGGTAACTAACTAGGTAATAACCCTAGGTTAGCACATTATGACGCATTGCAACAAATATCTTTCGGGGAATTGACCGTACGCAAAGGCGAAACGCTCTGAAGGAGCATCCAGATGAAGACGCACTTTCCGGCTCGTATCGCGGCGATCGGCGCCGTTGTGCTCATCGCGGCGATCGTCGTCGCGTGCAGTGGCGGTTCCGGCGATAGCGCCACTTCGTCTGCGGCGAGCGGCGGCGCGCCGGCGGCGGCATCGAGCCCGTCGGGGGCATCGAGCCCGGCGGGGGCATCGGCGCCTCTGGCTGCGGTGTCGAAAGATGTCGTCACCTGGCACAACGACATCGCGCGCACCGGACAGCAACTCGCGGAAACCGTCCTCACGCCGGCGAACGTCAATCAGCGTACTTTCGGCAAGCTCGCGCTCTTTTCCGTCGATGGCGCCGTCGACGCGCAGCCGCTCTTTCTGGCGGGCGTACCGATCGCGGGCGGTACGCGCAACGTGCTCTACGTCGCGACGGAAAACGCCAGCGTCTACGCTTTCGACGCCGACAGCGGCGCGGTGCTGTGGAAAGTCTCGACGCTCGGCAGCGGCGAGTCGCCGAGCGACGACCACAACTGTCATCAGATCACGCCGACCATCGGTGTCACGGCGACGCCGGTCATCGACCGGACGCGCGGCCCGAATGGCGCGATGTATGTCGTCGGCATGTCGAAGGATGCGTCGGGCGCGTATCACCAGCGCATTCACGCGCTCGATGTCGCGACGGGCGCCGAGCTCTTCAACGGCCCCACCGAAATCCGGGCGACGTATCCGGGCAACGGCGCGGGCAGCCAGAACGGCACGCTGACGTTCGATCCCGGCCAGTACGCCGAGCGCGCGGCGTTGCTGCTGCTGAACGGCGTCGTCTACACGGCGTGGACTTCGCATTGCGACTTCATGCCGTACACCGGCTGGGTCATGGGCTACGACGCCGCGACCCTGCAACAGGCGAGCGTGCTGAACCTCACGCCGAACGGCCAGATGGGCTCGATCTGGATGAGCGGCGCGGGCCTTGCATCGGACGGCCAGGCGATCTTTTTCCTCGACGCCAACGGCACCTTCGATCCGACTCAAAACGCGCAGGAGATGCCGATCAACGGCAACTTCGGCAACGGTTTTTTGCGGCTGGAAACGTCGCCGCTCAGGGTGCAGGACTATTTCGAGCCGTCGAACACGGTGCAGGAGTCGAACGAGGACGAAGATCTCGGTTCCGGCGGCGCGATGGTGCTGCCGGACTTCACCGATGCGGGCGGCACGGTCCGGCATCTGGCGATCGGCGCGGGCAAGAACTCGACGATCTACGTCGTGAACCGCTTCTCGATGGGCAAGTTCGATTCGAACGCGGACCACATCTATCAGGAACTCGTCGGCCAGATTCGCGGGGCGATGTTCGGCGCGCCCGCGTATTTCAACAACACGGTCTATTTCGGCGCGGTCGGCGACAGCATTCGGGCGTTCGCGGTCAGCAACGCGTTGCTTTCGGCGACGTCGACGAGTCAGACGTCGAATGCGTTCGGCTTCCCCGGCGCGACGCCGAGCATTTCCGCGAACGGCACGGCGAACGGCATTCTGTGGGCGGCGGAGAACGGCGCGACAGGCGCGCTGCGCGCCTACGACGCGGCCAATCTCGCGCGCCAGCTCTACAGCAGCAACGACGCCGGCACGCGCGACCAGTTCGGTGCGGGCAACAAGTTCATCACGCCGATGATCGCGAACGGCAGGGTGTATGTCGGCACGAAGAACGGCGTCGCCGTGTTCGGGCTGTTGTCGAAATAGGATCGGCGCGCGAACGCGGCGCCGGGCGTGACGCCGCGAGCGCGCCGCAACTAGCCGAAACGCCGTGGAACGGTCGCGAAGTCATGTTAAGCTCTCGGTTCTTCGCTGGGGAGTAGCCGGCTTTCCTGCACAGGGAAAGCGCTCATGTCAACACGCTCGGTCGTTCAGGCCGTGGCATGAGCAGCCATCAAAGGTTGGCAAGACCATCGACAGAATTCGCGACCGGTCGGGCGCGCGTTCTGTCGTTCCATCTTGCCCGACCAGAGCGCTACTCGATGAATCTCGCCTCCACAATTTTTCTAGCCTTCGCCATGTCCACCGACGCGTTCGCCGCAGCCGTCGGCAAGGGCGCGACCCTGCACAAGCCGCGCATCGCGGAAGCGTTGAAGACCGGCGTGATCTTTGGCGTGATCGAAGCCCTGACGCCGCTCGTCGGCTGGGCGCTCGGCAGGGCGGCCGCGCAGTACGTCACCGCGTGGGATCACTGGATCGCGTTCGGCCTGCTCTTCCTGCTCGGCGCGCGCATGATCCGCGAAGGTTTCAGCAGCGTGAGCCACGAAGCGGAAAAGCCCAATTCGCATTCGTTCTGGGTGTTGGCGCTCACCGGTTTCGCGACCAGCATCGACGCGATGGCGGTCGGCGCGGGCCTCGCGTTCATCGATGTCGATATCTTCTCGACGGCCGCGACCATCGGTTTCGCGACGATGCTGATGGTGACGATCGGCGTGATGGTCGGCCGGCTCGTCGGCGCGACGATCGGCAAGCGGGCGGAAATCGTCGGCGGGCTGATTCTGATCGGCGTCGGCAGCGTCATTCTGGCCGAACATCTCGGCCATCTCGGCTGAGGATGCGCGCCTTGCCGCCGCGCGGCGTGAGAATCGCGAGCACGGCGGCGACGATGAAAAGCGCGGGCACGTCACCCGCCAGATGACCGAGGTGGCGCCCCGCGCCGCCGAACGACTGCACGGCCATGATCGCGCCGTGCACGACGCTCGACCACACCGTGAACCAGATGAGGCTCAGATGCCTCATCGGCTCGCGCGATGCGATCAGCAGGAAAACGCCGAGCGTCGCGTAGATGCCGACGATCATCATCGCGTATTCCGAATGGCCTTCGTGGCCGGCATCCCACGCCCATCCTGAAGGCCAGAGCAGCATGAGCGGATAGAAGGCGAAGAGCGCGATCAGCCCGACGACGGCGAGCACGATGCGCAGGCAGGCGAGGCGACGGGCGTCGTTCATGGCGGCTCCTTGGCGGCGCGACATGAGCGACAAGATACCGCGAAGCGCACCGCGAAAGCCATCGATGGCGGCAGGCGTTTCCACCAAAAATTGGCGCAAATAAAATAACAACGACTGCCATTAGGTCGATACGATTCATCATTCCACTGCCTTTAACCACAAATCCAGCACGTCATGCCACGTCCGATTTCCGCGCGCATCCATCTCGACGCCATCCGACAGAATCTTCAACTTGTCAAACGCACGGCGCCGTCGTCGCGCGTGTGGTCCGTCATCAAGGCGAATGCTTATGGTCACGGCATCGAGCGCATTTATCCGGCGCTCGCTGAAGCCGACGGCATCGCGCTGCTCGATCTCGATGAAGCCGTGCGCGTGCGCGAGCTCGGCTGGAAAAAGCCGATTCTTTTGCTCGAAGGCGTTTTCGAGCCCGCGGATGTCGAAACGGCGGATCGTCACCGGCTCACGGTCACGGTGCATTGCGACGAGCAGCTTGCGTTGCTGAAGGCGGCGCGGCCGAACGAGCGCATCGATATACAGTTGAAGATGAACTCGGGCATGAACCGGCTCGGCTATCGGCCGGGCGAATTCGTCGCGGCTTGGAAAAGGGCGTCAGATATCGCGGCGATCGGCTCGATCGGCCTGATGAGTCACTTCGCGAACGCCGACGAAGGCGCGATCGACTGGCAGATAGACGAATTCGAAGCGGCCACGCGCGATCTTCCCGGCACGCGCTCGCTGTCGAATTCGGCGGCGGTGCTGTGGCATCCGCGCGCGCATCGCGACTGGGTGCGGCCGGGCACGATCCTCTACGGCGCCTCGCCGACGGGCTGCGCGCGCCACATCGAGCATTTCCCGTTGCGCGCGGCGATGACGCTCGAGAGCCGCATCATCGGCGTGCAGACGCTCGCGGCGGGCGAGACGATCGGCTATGGCCGCACTTTCACCGCGGATCGCGCGATGAAGATCGGCGTGGTCGCATGCGGCTACGCGGACGGCTATCCGCGTCACGCGCCGACGGGCACGCCCGTCATCGTCGATGGCGTGCGTACGCGCATCGTCGGACGCGTGTCGATGGACATGCTCACCGTCGATCTCACGCCGTGTCCGGCTGCGGGCATCGGGTCGCCGGTGGAACTATGGGGCGAACGCGTCCGGGTCGATGAAGTGGCCGAACCGTCCGGCACGATCGGCTACGAGTTGATGTGCGCGCTCGCGCGGCGCGTGCCCGTCGCGATCGACGCGGGCGTTTCGAATCGGGCAGAAGCGCATTCGGCATGACGCTCACGATGACGCGTCTCGAAGGCAGTGCTTACGTTCGAAAATGCGCGATCACATCGGCGAGGATTTCGATGCCTTTGCGGATCTGCTCGACCGGCACGCTCGCATAGCCGAGGATGAGCCCGGCCGTCCGGTTCGACGTGCCGCCGCACGGCGCGACATGAAGCGGCGACACCGGATAGACGCCCACGCCGTTCGCATGCGCGGCGGCGACGAGCGCGGCTTCGTGCGCCGCGTCGATGAAGGGCAGCCACAGCGTGACGTGCAATCCGGCAGCCGTGCCCGTCGCGTGCGCGCGCTTCGGAAGAAGATCGGCGATGGCGTCGAGCAAGGCCGCGCGCCGCCGTTCGTATTCGCGCCGCACGCGCCGCACGTGACGCTCATACGCGCCGCTTTCGATTAGCGCCGCGAGCACGCGCTGATCGATGACGGCCGAATGACGATCCGCGAGCCGCTTCGCCTGACGGAACGCCGGCACGAGATCGTGCGGCAGGATCATGTAGCCGAGCCGCAGATGCGGCGAGAGCGCCTTCGAAAACGTGCCGATGTAGATCACGCGGCCATTCGTATCGATCGATTGCAAGGCGTCGATCGGGCGCTGGCCGTATCGGAACTCGCCGTCGTAATCGTCTTCGATGATCCACGCGTCGTGCCGTTGCGCCCATTCGAGCAATTCGAGACGGCGGCCGATCGGCAGCACGCCGCCCAGCGGAAATTGGTGCGATGGCGTCACGTAGGCGAGCCGCGCGCGTCCATCGGCGGGAAGGCGGCGCGTATCGAGACCGTGTTCGTCGACGGGCACCGGCAGCGCCACGCCGCCCGATGCCTCGAAGCAATGCCGCGCGATCAGATAGCCGGGATCTTCGAATGCGAAGGCGTCGCCGGGATCGAGCAGCAGGCGCGCGCAAAGATCGAGCGCCTGCTGCGTGCCGTTCACGACGACGATCTGATCGCTATCGCAGACGAGCCCGCGCGCGCGGCCGAGATACGCCTGCAACGCGCGCCTGAGCGACGCGTCGCCTTCGGGCGCGACGTAATAGAGGCTGTCCGGTTGATGCAGCAGTTCGGCCTGATACGCGCGTTTCCAGATCAACGAAGGAAAGTCGCGCGCGGACACTGCGCCGTACAGGAAGTTGATGCTGCCTTTCGTCACTTGCGCGAGAACGGGCATCGGCAGTGTGGAAACGCGCCGGCCATAGGCGGAAAGGGCGGGCGCGGTGCGTTCGGCGCGCGCGGGATTCGGCGGCGCGAGCGGCATCGGCGGCGTGGCGACTCGCGCGACGCGTCCCGCCGACGTGACGAGAAAGCCCTCCGCCGCGAGCTGTTCGTACGCTGCCGTGACGGTCGTGCGCGAGACGCCGAGATCGGCCGCCAGCGCGCGCGTCGAAGGTGCGGGAGCGCCGGCGGGCAAGGTGCCATCGGCGATCTGGGCGCGCAGCAGATCGTAAATGCGCCGTCCGGTGCCGATGGCGTCTTTCAACTGGACCATGAAAATTGCTCGAAACTGGATCTTCTTATTGTGCCTGTTTCGGGCGATAGTGACGGGATTCCGCCACTTTCCATCGGGCATCCAGGATGTATATTCCGCCGCATTTCGCCGAGACTCGCCCTGAAGAGCTGCATCGGATCATTCGTGCGCATCCGCTCGGAATGCTGGTGACGCACGACGCCGCCGGTCTCGACGCCAATCACATTCCGTTCGAGTTCGATCCGGCGCAGGGCGAGCATGGCTTGCTGACGGCGCACGTCGCGCGCGCCAACGACGTGTGGCAGCGTTGCCCGGGCGGCACGCCCGTCATGGTGATTTTTCGCGGCGCGGAGGGTTATGTCTCGCCGAACTGGTATCCGAGCAAGCATGAGACGCATCGGCAAGTGCCGACGTGGAACTACGAAGTCGTGCACGCGCACGGCGTGCTCACCGTGCGCGACGACGAGCAGTTCGTGCGCGGTCTCGTCGCGCGTCTGACGCGGCGGCACGAGGCGAACGAGCCGAAGCCGTGGAAGATGGGCGATTCCGAGCGCGAATTCATCGATGGGATGCTGCGGAATATCGTGGGCATCGAAATCGCGGTGACGTCGCTTGTCGGCAAGTCGAAGCTGAGTCAGAACAAGGAAACGCGCGATCGGATCGGCGCCGCGGATGCGCTCGACGCGCGGGGGAAAGGGGAGCTGGCGCGGGTGATGGTGCGGGCGGGAGACTAGTTCATGGCTTTTATTGCTTTTCTGATCGCGGCGATCGCTCTCGCCATTACGCCCGGTCCGGGCCTCGCGTATGTCGTGGCTCGCACTGTCGCTGGTGGTCGTTCCGAAGGCATGGCGTCGTGTCTCGGCACGGCGGTGGGCGGTCTCGTCCATGTGGCCGCGGCGGCGCTCGGGCTATCCCTGTTGATCGCGCGCTCGGCGACGCTCTTTAGCGTCGTGAAGTACGTCGGCGCGGCGTATCTGATTTATCTGGGCGTTCGGCTTCTGTTTCGCGAAGGCGAAGCGGGCGGCGTCGCGCCGGTTGCATCGCACGGTGCGCGGCGTGCGTTTCGCGAAGGCGTCCTGGTCGAAGCGCTCAACGTCAAGACGGCGCTGTTTTTTCTCGCCTTTCTTCCGCAGTTCGTTTCGCCGGGGCATGCGCTGATTCCGCAACTGGCGATGCTCGGGAGCATTTGCGTCGTGCTTAATACGCTTGTCGACGTGGGCGCGGTGCTCGCCGCTTCGCGTCTGCTGAAGTCGAGCGCCGCACGCGTCGCGCGCGCGAGGATGCTCACGCGGACCTCGGGCGTCGTCATGCTGGCATTGGGTGGATATCTCGCGTTTGCGCGGAGGGCGATCCCGAGTTAGGGAACCGGCCTCACGCGATTATCTGTTGCTCGCATGACCTTCCCTGAAGAGGGCTTCTAATCAATACTGCCGTGACTTTCGACGGCAAGCACACGGCTGCCGCAGGCGGTCAGATGCCCATCCAGCGCGACGCCATTGCCGTTCGTGTCGATCAACATATCGGAACACTGAATGATCGGGTTCGTGCCGTGTTCGGGGCATGTCACCAAGTCGCCCATTCTCGCGACCCCGCGGCCCTTGATGTCCATCGTGTCGGAGCCCGTGATGATGCGGCCGCCGTGGGTGGTCGCGTCGCCTACGCATGCTATTGAAGTCATTTTGGTTATCGTGCGGTTAGAATTTTTTCCAGATCGGTTCAGCGCTTGCGCCGGACAATTCGAAAATGAAGAATTTCACCGCGTCGAAATAGTCGGTGAATATGCAAGGATTGAACGAGGCGCCTCGCTCGTCGACGCATACGACCCAGTAACCATCTTCCTCGGACAGGCGCAACTCTCCAAACCCGATATGCGGGTCGTCACCTAAGCGGTAGGAATCACGCCTGATACCGCGAGCGCCAAGTTCAGCGGCGATGGCGTCGAGTAGCCTTTGCTGGTCGATGCCTTGACCAACATGAATCTCGTACGCTTTCTTGAGATCAATATCCATCGATCAACTCCTTTGTTCATCGTCGTCTCAAGAAGGCCCGTAGCTTTTGCTCGACGCTAACGACATGTTCACCCACGGCAAGACCACCGGGCAGACATGTATCTTACGGACGCTCCGTCCTTCTGGCATGTTTCCATTGTCGAGTCTCTCTAGCGGCCTTCGATGATTCTTCGATTGCGACGATTCGATTCGTCTACCTTGACTTGAATATCCCGATCGGCGGCAACGGCGTTGAGTCCGCCCGTAAGGCCAATCAGGTCCTTCGATATCAATCTGCCCGTCGCCGGATCATCGTACCGATGCCGGTTGTAATGAAGCCCCGTCTGACTTCGCCTGGACACAAACTCCTCGCGGGCAGGCCGCAGTCCCTTATCCAGCAAGCCGTCCAGCTCGACGAGCTCATGCACGAGAGAATTATTTTTGTAGACGCGATTCTAGACGCTCATCGGTAGCCCGAACTATGCGACTCGTCCGAGTAACGCTTGCTCGTTACCCGCAGTGGCTGACGGCGGCCGCAGGCCGACCGCAGACGCGGCGGAACTTGGCCGAAGCACACCGATGCGCCACGTTCGCGCAAGTCTTCGCCCACCGCGCCCGAATCCGTCAAGGCCGCGCAGCGCCCGAAGGGCTTGGTCTTGACGGTCATCGGTTCACCACGCTCCTTTTTCGTCGCTCTTGGCGCGCGGATGGCGCAGTTCCGCGAAGCTAGCGAATCTTAAAGCACGTCCACACGATACGGAACGCTTCGTGACCGTTCAGCAGTCGCAGCGCGAGAGCCGCTCGACCAAACCCTACTGGCAGCGAACCGAGCCGCCGTGTTTTCCGCGGCTCAAACTCGCCGGGCGATGGATCGAGCAGGCCGGGTTCACAGCAGGGCAGCGCGTCAAGGTCATGTTGAACATGGGCGGCTGATCATTACCGCCGAGTAGACGAAGGGCCGCGTAGCGGCCCTTCGAACTTAAAGATTAGCGATTCTCGACGTTGTATCTAGCTACTCTTGAGACGTCTTCATCTGGGTCATCGAAGAGCCCGCGGACTATCGATATAGGTGCCTTTTTGTTTGAGGCGATACCTTGCCGAACCACTGGATCCGGATCTCTCGCGAGGAGCTCAAACAACTCCACCGATAGTTTCCGCTTTACGGCAACGCTACGTCTGACATCAGATTCAAACTGGCAGAGCTCCGTCAATATTTCCAACGGAACAGTCTTGTTATGAGCAACCCATTTCCTGTAGCCCGGGAACCTCGAAATCACATCTTTCCAGACAGATACAGGAGCCTCTTCGTTAGCGGCTCGGTCGTACTCTTCCTTCATGAGACTATCTCTTAGCGCTATGAATTCTTCAGCAGACTGGATCATCTTGAGTCCTTGCACTGCAATGAATCAAGATTAACGTTTTTCCCGGTATCGCTCTTATGTTTACTCATGTAGTCGCCGTAAACATCGGCGTCAGCGACCCAAGCTCCATTCTTATCATAGACTTTCCAAGCGCTATTGCCATGCCCGGTTTGATCTTCGGACCACCACATGCCCGTGCTCGGATCGCGCAAGTATTTAGCGTAACCAACGCCTGATACATTGCCTGCGCAAACTCGATCAAATCGATTTATTTCCCATTCCTTTCTACAAGAGCACTTAGAATTTTGATTCGGCTTGTTTGACGTTTGCTTTCGTCCCGCTATCGCAGGAGTCTTCGATAAGCCAAACGGATCAACCCACTCGATCGGGTTCGGCGCATACTGATACGCGTTGAGTCCACCGGCCAGCCCAATCGGATCCTTCGAGATGAACCGCCCGCTCTGCGAATCATAGTACCGATGCCGATTGTAAACAAACCGCCAGGACACGCGCCCCGCGCACGCGGGGCGCTATCCCTTATATGGCTTGCCTCTACAGCCAGAAGCGCGCTCGCCAACAGAATTTTTTTCCTAGACGTGATTCTAGCCGCTCATCGGTAGACCGAACTATGCGACTTCTCCGAGTAGAGCTTGCTCGTAGGCCGCCGACAGACGGCAGACGCGGCGGAACAGGGCGCTCGCAGACCGACGCTCCACTTTTGCGCAGGCGCATCGCCCGCTACCTCTTTAGCCGCTCGCTTTTGACTTGGATTTGCTTTTGATTTCGCCGCGTGAGCGGCGCTGGTCCTCTTGGGGGTGCCCGCGTGGCCGAAGGCTACGCCGGCGGGGCTGTACACACTCGCGCGTGCGCGCTGACTATGTTTTGTTCGTGCTCAACAGATTTGGCCGCGACGCGGCCACTGGAATATTCTTGTGCGCAGCGCGCACCCGGCAGGGCCGGGGGCGCAAGACATAGCGCGTATTAGCGCATTCTGGCGGGCTGGGCAGTGGCAAGCGTTCCTTGCTGCTAGACCAGCCCGCCAGAATGCGCTAATACGCCTTTGCGTTATGTTAAATGCGCGCAGCGCATTTACCCCCGGCCCTTCGTGCGCTCCGGCCCGCAGGGCCGCACTTCCTTCTTTGGCTTCACTCACGACACCGCGTCGACGACGCCGGTTCTTCTTCTCTGGATGCGCCTTTCTCGTTCTTCACTTTTATTCGGCGCATCACTCACGCAGTCCCGTCGATGACGCCGGTTCTTCGTCCTTCACTTTTTACTGCGCGTCCTCGTCCGCCTCGGCATCAATGGCAGCTAAGAGAGAAGCGGTCAGCTTCGCCGGATGCGTGGCCGCGTGAATCTCCTTGAGCTTGCCGATCGCCACCTGCGTGTAAATCTGCGTGCTCGACAGATCCGCGTGACCCAGCAGCGCCTGAATGAATCGCACGTCCGAGCCGTTCTCCAGCATGTGCGTCGCGCACGCATGACGTAACGCGTGACACGCGCCGTTGCCGATGCCCGCCAACTCCATGTACCGCTTCACCAGATCCGTCAACCGATTGCCGCTGTATGCCTCGCCGTAATCCGTCAGAAACAGCGTCCAGTCATCCTGACGCACCACCAGCATCGGCCTGACTTCATCCAGATAACGCTGAACCCAGTAACACGCCCGCTCGCCCATCGGGATATACCGGTCGCGCCGTCCCTTGCCTTGGCGAATCATCACCGTGCGTCCTTCCAGATCGATCTCCGATACCGTCAGGTTCATCAACTCCATCCGACGTATCCCCGTGCTGTACAGCACTTCCAGCATCGCCCGGTCGCGCGCACCCGTGATCCCGCTCACGTCCGGCTGCGCCATCAGCCGCTCCACCTGCACCACCGACAGCACCACGCGCGGCAGCAGCTTCGGCGCACGCGGCAACACCAGCTCGGAGGCCGCGTTGTACTGCACGTACCGCTCGCGTGCCAGCCACTTGCACCACCCGCGCAGCGGCGTGAGCATCGTCTCCTGCGTGCGGATCGACAGCGGCTTGCCATCCTTCTTCCGATACAGGTACAGATACCGTTGATACGCCTCCAGCACCGCCCGCGTGATCTCTTCGGGCTGACTCAGACCGCGCGCCTCGCACCATCCAACGAACCGCTCAAGCCGCACCGCGCGGCCTTTTACCGTTTGTTCCGTGCGACCCGTCGCCTCCAGCCATTCCACATACAAGCGCACATAGATCATCAGCGCGTTATCGAGCGTCTCCACGCTGCTGATCGCCTCGCTGCGCTTTTTCCTCAAGCGGCGCTTGGCACGGCGCACCACCGGCTTGTGTTCTTCCGTCATCACGCGCGCGCCTCATGTAAGTACGGTACGACGCACTCCGAATTATTTTGTTCACAGATATGCGTTTTTGCGCCATTCACGCGATCATTCGACCTCGGCCTTGTGCCATCAGCGTTGACGGGATTTTCTGCAGCCCGACCACCCACCGACCACGGGCCGACCGCACCCCGACCGGGGGCCGACCGCTCTGCATTTACCCCCGACCGCTGCGCGTCGTACTTCAACTTCTCAACGTCGATCAGCCCCGACAGATGCAGCGCATCATCACTGCCACCGTCATAGATCAGCTCGTATTCGAAGCCCTGACCGCGCGCCGCGCGATGGATCAACAGGTATTCCAGCTCGGCCAGCCGCGACAGATGTAGCTTCAGTTGCGTGTCGCTTTGCCCCGTCCACGACCGAACCTCACGCCTGCTAAACCTCACCGACTCGCGCGGCAACGGACTGGCCTTCACCGCCTCAACGATCTGATCCAAGACGCGCCGCGTCACCGGCGGCAGCTCGTCCAGACTGCGCCCCAACACCTCATGCACGATCCGGTTCGCCGCCTCGATATCCGAGAGCGTCACCTCAATGTACGCCAGCGTCTCGCCCGCGTGCGCGATCGTTTTGATTTCCCGTTGATGCTGATGCAGCAGCGCGATCGTATCGATCAAGGTCAGATACTTTTCGTGATCCCGACGCGTGCGCGTGCGATCCGACAGAAACGTGAGCTGGTCCGCGAACGGATTCACCACCGCCAACGGTTTCAACAACCGCTGCGCGTTGCGATGCACGTTCAACAGCTGTTCCTTCTGCGCCTTCAGCTTCAAGCCTTCCAGCGTGCGCTTCTGACGCTGCAAACGGTGAATGGCTTCGGTCTGCTCGCGCCCTTCATCGACCGTCAGAATCAGGCAGCGATTCAACAATTCCTCGTCGATCTCGATGGCCGTCGTCGTCAGCATGATCGACACCGGTCCTTCCACGCGATATTCCTGCGTCACCAGATTGCCCGTCTCCGCGTCCTTGCCCGTCGAAGCAATCGTCAGCTCGCCGTCCGACTGCAACAGCTTGAGCGCATACGCCGCACGGCTCGCGCCTTCCTCTTCGCAGATCGCCAGCACCTTGTGTTTCAGATTCGTCTCGCCCATGTAGAACAGGCTTTGTCCCGTCATCGCGCTGTACTTGATGCGCTCTTCCTCCGGCACGAACGCCAGCACCGCATCCATGAGCGAACTCTTGCCCGCCGCGCTGCTCGATTGAATCACCACCGCCAGCGGCGTATCCAGCTTCCTCGACACCGCCGCCAAGTAGCCAACGAGCTTATTGGTCTCTTCACCCACCACGCCGCACGCCGCGAAGTCAGCCACGATCCGCCCGAGCAAGTCCGGCGCGTTCAGCAGCTCCAGCGCCGCGCGCCGATCCGCCTCGCTCATGTCTTGCGATGACGCGGGCGCGTCCGCCTGCGCCTGCAACAGCTCCAGCTTCAGCAGCACGCGCCCCAGGTCGGCCTTCACCGTTTCCTCTTTAACGCGCAGCTCCGCCGCCACGCGCGCGATGTAGTTCGCCCGCGCCTTCGCGTGGTACAGGTCCAGCGTGTCTACATGGAACCATTCGCCGGAACTGGCCAGCACGTTCACCTTCAGCACGCCCGCCGCTTTCGCATCGAATCCGCGCACCCGATAACGCACCGCGCCCAACGCAAACACGATCTCCGCTTCGCTCACCTCACACGCGATCTCCAACGCCGGCGCGGCTGGCTCCACAGCAGCAGGCAGAGAACTGACAGGGTGTAATTTTTCCGACGCCGCTTCAACCGCTTCTTTAGCGGCTAAAGAAGGCGCGGGCTTCACCACTGCGGCCAGATCGGGCGACGCCGCGCGCTCTGGCGCCTTCCCGTTCCCGAGCCATTCCCCAGCGCGAATCAGCGCACCCAGACTCTTCGATGCAGGCGTGACCTTCAGCGCATATTCATTCGCGTCCAGACCGTGCGGCAGCTTCAGCCGATAGCAGCCGAAACCCTCCGCCATCAGCCGCTCCGCGAGCTTCGCCGCGCCCGCATCGCCCGCCGCGTCACGATCAAACGCGATGATCACGCGCTCCACGCCCGACGCCTTGATGAGCGCCAGGTGATCGTCCGTGAATCCCTCCACGCCGAACGCCGCCGTCACGTTCGTATAGCCCGCGCTCCAGAACGTCAACGCATCGATGATCGCCTCGCACACGATCACTTCCTTCTGAGCGCGCACGCCTTGCGCGTTGAACACGCCTCGCCGCGGTCCCGGCAGATACAGGTGATACGCCGTGCCCGAGCGCAGCCGCTCGCCGATCTTGCGGCCATACAAACCCGCCACTGCGCCCGATTCATCGAACCACGGAAACACCACGCAACCATTCAAATGCTCGTGACCGCTCTCGCGCACCACGCCCACCGTCTGCAGCCGCGCGCGGATCGCTTCACCCGCCTGACGGTTCTTCTCCGGCAGACGCAGCCCGAGCGTGCGATTCGCAAAGCCCAGTTTGAAGTGCTCCACCGCGCCCAGAATCCCGCGCTTCTCCAGATACGCCAACGCCTCGGGCGAACTCTTGAGCGTCTGGTGGAATAGTCCACCACCTGCGTTAAGAGCGCGCCATCGTCCGCACTCACCGACACTGGCGCTTCCAGCGCGCGCACGGTCGAATGCTTCACGCCAGTTTTAGCGGCTAAAGAGGAGTGACCTTCGCGCAGCAGCTCCACCGCGTGACGAAACGAGATCCCGCTTGCCTTCATGACCCAATCCACCGGGCCGCCGCCCGCACCGCAGCCGAAGCAGTGCCACAGGTTCTTCGCGGGCGTCACCACCAGCGAGGGCGTGCCGTCCTCATGGAACGGACAGCGACCGCGCCAGTCGCGGCCCGACTTCGCCAGCTCCACGCCCCTGCGCGCGCACCAGTTGCTCCACCGACACTTCAACCTTTAGCCGCTCAAGCTCGACTTCTGCGATGCGCGCCATGAATCAGTCCTCCGGCTAAAAACCTGTCAAGACTCTCCATAGATATCTTTATGCTACCTCATGTGATATCATTGGACAAGCAATCGAGATAGGGGTCTTACAGTGATGGCTGTCTTGTCTACTTGGTTTCCAGCATGGAATTTTCAGAGCGCCTGACCGCACTGCGTAAGGCCCGCGGTCTCACCCAACTGGCTTTGGCTGAAGCCATCGATCTGTCCGTGCTTCAGATTCGCCGCTATGAAGGCGGCAATTCACAGCCCACGCTGGACGTTATCCGCCGACTCGCAATTGCGCTCGGCGTGAGCTCCGATGCGTTAGTTTTTGATGAGGGCGAGCGCGGCCCCGATGACGTGCTGCGTTACCAGTTCGAAACCATCGCGCGTATGCCCGAGCAAGAACAACAGCTCGTGCGCGGCGTGCTCGATGCATTGATCCTCAAGAATCAAGTCGCGGGCGCAATGGCGCGTGTGAGTGAGAGCGAGAAACAGCCCGCGCGCAGAACGCGCAAAGAGAGCAACGAAGAGAAGAGATCACACCGGTAAACGAAGCGCGGGCCGTGAGTGCTACCAACACTCACGGCCCGCTCACCACCACCAACTCACTACAGGAGTTGACTATGGCTGACGCCAATCTTAAAGCACGCCCACCCGTCACGGAACGGTTCGTAACCGTTCAGCAGTCACGCCGCGAGAACCGCAGCCGAAACTGGCACCTGCCGTTTCACCGACGCACCGAGCCGCCGCTTTATCCGTGGCTCAAGCTCGCCGGTCGATGGATCGAGCACGCCGGGTTTGAAGCAGGCCAGCGCGTAAAAATCAACGTTGAACACGGACGGCTCACCATTACCACCGAATAGACGAACGGAGGGCCGCCAAAGCGGCCCTTCGTTGGTTCAATACCTCGTCACTCTGACGAGACTACTCCTCATCTAGATACACCGTCGGACCAGTAAGCGAAATGAACTGACAGAGAAACTTGATTTCCAACGACTCGCCAGTAATTCGAACCCCGTATTTATCCGATACTTTAGTAATACAGAGGGTAGATATATTTCGCGCGTTCCAGCCCAATACCTGTAATTCGCTAACAACCGCACAATAGATTCCTACACGGCATCGATTGAAGTTCTTCCATTTTTCGGGAGGACGATCAGGAATTTGATCGATAAGATCAAAGTTCGCTACAAACACTTTCCCGTCTCTCTTTAGTGAGATATCGAACAAATCAATCTTTTCCGTCGTCGGGCTGTAGCTAAAGACCCGACGCAACAACTCTGCGCCCGCGAGTTCAACAAGTTTCATTGTCACTCCTAGAACGGATAATGAGCTTGAGTGCCGGGAACTTTACCCGTACGAGGATTTGTACATGGCCGAGCATTAAAGTGCGGACCTTGGTCACCCACACCTCCTTCGCCATAATAATGGCCAGCACCATGATCTTGCACTAAGACCACGGTCCCGTCAGCGCGCGTGAATTGATACTCCCTGGTCCAGATTGGTTGATTATTTTTATCGAGGACCGGCGATCCGTCTGCGCCCGTCATCATGACCTGATTGTATTGCCCCATCTGGCCGGTCTTCTCATTGAGAACTCGATCAGGCTGGTGACTTAGCGGAATCCTCAAATCACGTTTGGCTTGACGGAATGCGCCCTTACGTCCGGGACATGGGGCTAGGCCGAGCGGATCGACCCAGCGAGTCGAATTGCCGTTGGCATATTGATAAACATTGATCCCACCCGCCAGCCCGATCGGATCTTTCGAGATGAACCGCCCCGTCGCCGGATCATAGTACCGATGCCGATTGTACGTCAGCCCCGTCTCGTCGTCCGCGTATTGGCCTTGGAACCGAATCGCGTTATCCGCTTCGGCCGGATCTGTCTTGCCATAGGGCGTTGGTTTCCTTCCGCCCCACGCCTTATACCGCGCCAGCCACACAACCTTACCCGACTCGTCCAGCAACTCCTGCGGCGTGCCAAGGTGGTCATTCTGATAGAACAGCGTCGCATGACGGCTCT
>NZ_JARUXK010000003.1:203392-222676 GCF_031451435.1 Caballeronia sp. LZ008
ATCGCCTTGACGGAGATGATCGAGAGGCCATCGCTCGGCGGTGCGCCTCGCACCTTGAGATAGTAGTTCTGCCTGCCCGTGATCCAGCGCGCGAGGGCGGTGGATCGCTTTGCTTGTGCTTCCATTGCGTGATCCGTGCGAAATCGGGGATGTCAGGCGGAATGCCTGACGATCGGCCGAGAGTTGACACTGACCACGACTTTTAGATGGACATCACAGTGAGCGCAAGGAGACTTATCTGAATACAAGTAAGGACTCCGTCGACCAAGCGGTCCATCGACCGTCGTTACTCGCTCGACTGCGCAAGCCCACCCCTCACCACCGCGCCTGCGCCGTCCCCGGCGGCGCCGATTCCCTCGCATACCCCGCCGGCGTCCGCGCAAGTTGCGCGCTCGGCCGCACCGCCATCAACGCACCGAATCCCGATTCATACCGCTCCATATACGGCGCGAGATCCGGCTTTGCGATAGCGAACCCGCCGTCCACACGCCCGAGCCCGCGCAACCAATGTCCCGTCTGCGCGAGCGAAACCTCCACATGCCAGCTTCCGCCCTCACGCTGCTGCTTCCACAGCGCCGCCGCCGCGCCGAACGCCATCAAAAATCCGCTCGCCATGTCGAGCATCTGCATCGGCAAGACGCGCGGCTTGCTCTCGCCGGCTGCTTCTCCCTCCGCCGCGTTGAAGCCCATCGCGGTCTGCACGAGCGAATCGAAACCGCGTCGCGCGGCCCACGGTCCCTCGGCGCCATACGCGCTCAACGACGTATAAACGATGCCCGGCCGATGCCGCGCCACTTCATCCGGCCCGAATCCCAGCGACGCGATCCCGCCCGGCCGATACCCCTGCGCGAACACATGCGCGTCATCGATGAGATGCCAGAGCGTCTCGCGATCCGAAGGCGACCGAAGATCGAGCAGCGCCGATCGTTTTCCGCGGCTCGTATCCGCGATAGCCGGAATATTCGGCAGATGCGGTCCGTTCACGAGCATCACGTCCGCGCCGAACGCGGCGAGCGCGCGCCCGCCGACCGGCCCCGCGAGAATGCGCGTGAAATCGAGCACGCGCAGGCCATCGAGCGGACGCGCATCCGCCGATAAAGAAGGCAACGCAAGCGCGGGCGCATCGCCGATACGCGTGATCGTCATCAACGGCTGCACGGCGATAGCCTGGCCCTGCGGCGTCGCATCCCATTCGTCGAACGTCCGCAGCATCGTCACGACGAGACCGCGCTCCGCCGCCGCGTTCTCGTAGTCGCCCGCGCGCCACGAAAGCAGCGCGCGTTCGGCGTCCTCACGCGTCGCGGTGCGCGGATCGAGCCCGAGTAGACGCAGCGCGCCATCCTGATGATGTTCGAAGTTCGCATGAATCCGCACGTAGCCATCGGCGCATCGATAGAGACCGGAGAAGCGTCCCCATGTCTCCGGCTCCTTGCCGTCCACCGTGAACGCGCCGGTGCATTCGACCGCCGCGTGCGTCATGTCGACGGACACGCGCTGCCGCTCCACGCCGCGCGCGAAACCAAGCTCGCACGCCGCGAGCGCCGCCGCGCCGATGGTCGCCTGCGCCGCCGTGCCGACAGCGAAACTGGAAGGGAAAACCGGATCGCGACCCGGAAGGTCGATGAAAGAAAGCGCATCGTCGGGCAAGCCGGCGATGCGCCATAGGCTGCGCAGCGTATCGAGAGAGGAAGTCATGTCGGGCGCTCCTGAGTCGATGGAGCGCCCATTATCACGCCATATGCGTCATTGACGCCGCGTCGCCAGCTCCGCGCCCTGACGCAGCGCTTCGAGCATGCTGCCTTCATCGGCGATGCCCTTGCCCGCGATATCGAACGCCGTGCCGTGATCGACCGACGTGCGGATCACATCCAGACCGACGGTCACGTTCACGCCCGCTTCGAGACCGAGCACCTTCACCGGACCGTGACCCTGATCGTGATACATCGCGACGACGAGATCGAAGTCGCCACGCCCCGCGCGATAGAACAGCGTATCGGCGGGCAGCGGGCCGGTCACATCGAGGCCGCGTTCCTGCAAGAGCTTCACCGCGGGAATGATCTTTTCCTCTTCCTCGCCGTAACCGAACAGACCGTTCTCGCCCGCGTGCGGATTGATCCCGCACACGCCGATGCGCGGCTTCGCGATGCCCGCCTTCACGAGCGTCGCGTTGCCGCGCTCGATCGTGCGTTGCACGAGACCCGGCTCGATCTTGCGGATCGCATCGATGATGCCGATATGCGTCGTCACGTGAATCACGCGCAATTGCGGCGCGACGAGCATCATCGACACTTCTTCCACGCCCGTCAGATGCGCGAGCATTTCCGTGTGGCCCGGAAACTTGTGGCCGCCCGCGTGCAGCGCTTCCTTGTTGAGCGGCGCGGTGCAGATCGCGTCGATCTGATTCGCCTGCGCCAGTTCCACGGCGCGCGCGATGTACTGGTAAGCCGCATCGCCCGCAACGGCCGACAGTTCGCCGAAGGGCAGGTCGTCGGGGATGAGACCGAGGTCGATGCAGTCGATCACGCCCGGCTCGTAGCGCGCTTCGGTCGCGTCCTTGATGCGCCGCACCGTCGCTTTGCCGCCGACGATTTCGTTGGCGCGTTCGAGACGCCGCGCATCGCCGATCACGAGCGGACGGCACTGCTTGTAGACCGCGTCGTGCGCGAGGCTCTTGACGACGACTTCCGGTCCGACGCCGCTTGCGTCGCCCATCGTGATGCCGATTACGGGGAGATAGTTGCTCATGATTTTCGTCTGGTGATGTCTGTTTTCAACGCGCTTCAACGCGCGATGGGAATATCCGCGCCGCGCAAATGCAGGTACGCGCCGAGCAGCGCGTGCTCGCTGCCGAACGCGCCGGCCTTGGTGACGACCGACGGCCCTTTGCCGTTCGATGGCCGTCCGAGCGCGACGCCCGCTTCGATTTCGCGCACGAGTTCGAGGCTGCCGACGTTCGCGGCGGCGAGCATCGCGCGCGCCGTTTCGCCGCCGGTCGCGATCAGCCCGCCGAGCGCATCGAAATGCGGCGCGACGAGCGCGGCGAGCGCGTTCGACAAGCGCGCGCCCTCGGCGGGATCGAACGCGTCGTCGCGGCCGATTCGCACGATCGCGTCTTCCTTGCCGCGCACCGCGTCGCCGATGCGCGCGCTCCACGTCTGCCATTGCGGATGACGCGCGCCGTCGCGCAACACGGCGGGCGGCACGATCATTTCGCACACGCCGGCTTCGGCGCACAGCAGCGCGCATTGACGTTCGGAGATGGCCGACAGGCTGCCGACGAGCGCGAGAATCGGGCCTTGCGCCGGTTCGATAATGCTCGCCGACTGCGTGGAAGCGTCGGTATCGAAGAGATCGGGCAGCGCGGCGAGTTCGCGGGCGAGTCCGCCGGAGCCGACCCAGAAGAACGGCTCATCGACGGAAGCGCTCACGCGTGCGAGCGATGCGAGATCGTCGCTGGTTTCGGCATCGACGATGATCGCGTCGATGCCATTGCCCGACGCCGCCGCCGACGCGATCATCAGCGCGACTTCCTGCGGCGCGGCGCGGAACGCATCGAGCGGAACATGCGCGGCGCGCAGGCCGACCGCGTCCAGCAACTCGCGCAAGCCGGCATGCTGCCCGGCGTGTTCGAGCTGCCACGTTTCCGTGTCTTCGAGCGGCACGCCGCGCACGAACACGCGCGCATCGCGCACCGTGCGGCCCGTCGCGGGAAACGCGGGCGTGACGATCGCCGGACCGGCGACGCGCGTCAGCGCCGCGACTTCGGCGGCCCAGTTGCCGCGCAACGTCGAATCGATCTTCTTGTAGAGACGCCGGCCCGGCGCGCGCAACGCGTGCCACGCGTCGGCCGTGCGCTTCGCGGCGTCGGCGGGCGCGAGGCGGCGCGTGTCGGTGTCGGCGGCGACGACGGTCGCGTTCGCGTCCGATGCGCCCGCGTCGAGCGACACGACCGTCTTGCGGCCCGCCGCCGCGAACGCGATCGCGCAATCGGCCGCGCCCGACAGATCGTCGGCGACGATCAGCAAACTCTTCATTGCGTGGCCCCCCGAGCCTTCGCGGACGAACCCGCACCGCGCCGAGCGTTCACGCGTTTCGCGATGGATGCGGTCAATATCGGCGACACGATCGCCGTCACGACGACGCACGCCGCGACGAGCAGCGTCGCCGACTTGGCCGCCTCGTTGTACACCGGATTCGCCGCCGCGATCAGCGCCGGAACGGCCGCCGCGTTGCCCGCGGTGTTCGCTGCCGCCGCGCCCGCCACGCCCGTGCCGCCCGTCAGACGATCCGCGAAATAGAGCGGAATGCCCGTCACGATGACGACCGCGAAACCCAGTCCGATGCCGAGCAAACCGGCTTGCCAGACCTTGTGCAGGTCGAGGCTCGCGCCGAGCGCCAGCGCGAAGAACGGAATCATCACCGGGACGGCGCGGCCGAGAAACTCGCGCATCTCGCGATCGAGATTGCCGAGCAGCATGCCGACCGCGAGCGGCAGAATGCTGCCGACGAGCGTCGGCCACGGAAACGCGGACAAACCGGCGACGCCGAGCGTGACCATCGTCAGGAACGGGCCCGATTCGAGCGACATGATCGTGTACGCGCCCACGTCTTCCGAGCGGCCGTACTGGCCCATCAGCGCCATGTAGAGGCCGCCGTTGGTGTCGTTCATCGCGGCGACGACGGCGAGCGTCGAAATGCCCGCGAACAGTCCCGATGAAATCGGCTGCTCGCCCAGGAAATGCCCGAGCACGATGCCCGCGATGATTGCCGTGCCGACCTTCGTCACGAACAGCGCGCCGCCTTTCTTCAGCAGATAAGGCGTCGCCTTCACGTCGATGCTGGCGCCCATGCATACGTAGAACACCGCGAGAATCGGCAGCGCGCCGGTGAAGAGCGCGTTCGTGAACGAGCCGAAGAACTTCGGCATGCCCGGCATGAACGTCGCGATCAGCGAGCCGATGAGCAACGGGACGATCATCATCCCGCCAGGAACGCGCTCGACGGCGCGCTTGATGTGAAGTTGAGCCATGAAGTCTCCTGAGTGGTCTTTGTCCGATTCGATCATCGATTGATCGAATCGATCAAATCGCAGTGTAGTCCTCCCGTTTGTTTTGCGCAATTTGGTCGTTCTAGGCGTTTACTCTGATCGATGTCGATCATTCCGACTGCTCGAATGACCAAATCGATCAAAATATCGGCCGTGCGCTCGACACGAACCGCGAGCATTCGACGGACCCGGCCGGTTCGCTACACTGTGCGTCGCCGCCAGAACCGTCAAAAGAAAGGAACAGGATGAAAGTCGAGAAACGCCGCGAAGCCATGTTGAAGGCCGTGCTCTCCGGCATGAACGATGTCGCCGCGCTGTGCGAGCACTTCGGCATGTCGGAGGCGACGGTGCGCCGCGACCTGCGCGCGCTCGCCGACGAACGGCGCATCGTGCGCACGTATGGCGGCGCGGCGTCGGTCGGGATGCACGAGCCGGAAGAATCGCTCGATACGCGGCGCGAGAGCTATCGCGAGCAGAAGGAAGCGATCGCGCGCGCGGCGGCGCGTCACGTTCAGGACGGCGACACGATCTTTCTCGACGGCGGCACGACGACCGCCGCGCTCGCGCGCTGCCTCGCCGGGCGCACCGAGATTCACGTCGTGACGAACAATCTGCTGGCGGTGAACACGCTCGCGGCGGCGGATGTGCGCGTGACGCTGATCGGCGGCGACGTGCGGCCATCGAGCATGAGCACGCTCGGACCGATCGCGCAGGTGGCGCTCACGCGCGTCACGTTCGACAAGGCGTTTCTCGGCGCGGATGGTGTCGTCGCGGGCCGCGGGCTGTGCGAAGCGACGGCGGAGCAGGCGTTTCTGAAGGAATGCATCGCGGGCCAGGCGGCGGGCGTGTTCGTGCTCGTCACGTCGAACAAGCTGGAGCGCGCGAATCAGCAGCACTGGACGCCGCTGGAACGCAACTGGACGCTCGTCACCGATGCATGGGCCGAAGCGCCGGTGCTCGCGCGCTTCGAAGAGCGGGGGAATGTGACGGTGGAGACGGCGCAGGTTACGTCGAAAGAATCGTGACCAGCGCGACGGCGGAATCGCCTGCGAGCTGACCGCCGTTATGCTCGGCGAGCGCGACTTTCGCGCCTGGCCGTTGCCGCGCGCCCGCCCGGCCGCGCAACTGCTGCGTCAACTCGACGATCTGCGCGAGCCCGGTCGCGCCGACCGGATGACCGCGCGAAAGCAATCCGCCGTTCGGCCGAAAGCGACGGCGGCGAGGGCAATCGCGGGCGCCGCGCCGGCGATGCGCGTCGACGAATTTCTCGACGACAGCGATTTCCTCGCCGACGTGCTCTCGTCCGCGCGATGCGAACGGCAGGTTCTGGCCGTGCTGAAGCAGCCATATCCGCTGACGAAAACGCCCGCGCGCGTGCGCGCCGTGCCGGGCGCGCCGCAACGCGTCAGACGCGCCCCGCCAGCGCCAGCACGCGCTCCAGCTCCGGAAGATCTACCGGCTTGACGAGATGCGCGTCGAAACCGGCGGCGCGCGTGCGGGCCATGTCCTCGTCGGAGCCGAGGCCCGTCATCGCCGCGACGATGACGTGCTTGCCATCGTCACGCATGCAGCGGATCACGTCGAAACCCGTCAGGCCGGGCATCGACAGATCGAGCAGCACGACCTGCGGCCGCGCCGCTTCGAACGATTCGAGCGCGTGCGACCCGTCGTAGGCGGCGCGCGCGTTGTGGCCGAGCATGTCGACGAGCAGCGTCATGCTGTCGGCGGAATCGCGATTGTCGTCGACGACGAGCACATCGAGCTGACGTCCCGCCGTAGCGGCCGGCGTGCCGCTCGCAGGCGTGCCGCGCGCGGGCGGCTCGGCGAGCGGCAGCCACAGCGAGAACGCGCTGCCTCGTCCGGCGCCGCCGCTTTTCGCCTCGACGTGGCCGCCGTGCAGTTCCGCGATCGCGCGCACGAGCGTGAGGCCGATGCCGAGCCCGCCTTCGTCGGCATGCGCGCCCGGCGGATGCTCCTGCACGAACAGATCGAACACGGTGCCGAGCGCTTCGGGCGAGATGCCGCGGCCTTCGTCGATGACGCGCACCAGCACCGTGCCCCCGCGCGGGCCGACTTCGAGCGTGATGGTCGAGCCGTGCGGGCTGAATTTCGACGCGTTGTTGAGCAGATTGTTGAGCGCCTGCACGAGCCGCGTCGGATCGCCGTTGACGAAAAGCGGCTGGCCGCTGTCCTGAATGTCGATGCGCTGTCCGCGCTCGTCGAACGATGGCTGGCTCGCCTCGACGCTCAGGTGCACGACATCCGCGATATCGACGATGTCCGTCGAAAGACGGATCTTGCCCGAGCTGACGCGCCCCGCTTCGAGCAGATCGTCGACGAGCTTCGTCAGATGCGCGAGCTGGCGGTCGACGATCTGACGGCTGCGGATCACGTCGGCGTCGTCGGACGATTTCAGCTTGAGGATGCTGACCGCGTTGCGGATCGGCGCGAGCGGATTGCGCAACTCGTGGCCGAGCAGCGCGAGGAACTCGTTCATGCGCCGGCTCGACGCTTCGAGTTCTTCGAGACGCCGCCGCGCGGTCATGTCGCGCGTGATCTTGACGAAGCCTTGCGCGCCGCCGTTCTTGTTGGGCAGCGCGCTCAGCATGACGTGCGCCCAGAACTCGGTGCCGTCCTTGCGAACGTGCCAGTCCTCGTGTTCGACGCGGCCGCGCTTCGCGGCGAGCGCGAGATCGTCGGTCGGACGGTCGCGGCCGTGTTCGTCCGAGGTGTAGAAAAGCGCGAAATGCCGGCCGATCGCTTCGGCCGCCGTGAAGCCGTAGATCTCGCGCGCGCCTTCGTTCCACGAGCGCACGTAGCCGTTCTGGTCGAGCATGCAGATCGCGTAGTCGCTCACCGAATCGATGAGCAGGCGCAGCCGTTCGTTCGCCTCGTTCGCGACGTGCCGGTCGGTGATGTCGTGCACGAAGCACGCGAACTGGCGCTGGCCTTCGTACCAGACTTCGCTGATCGTCAGCTCGGCGGCGAACTCGCTGCCGTCGCGGCGCAGCGCGGGCAACTCGACGCGCGTGTTGATGATGCGCGCCTCGCCCGTCGCGAGATAGCGCGTGAGGCCCGTGCGGTGTGCGTCGCGAAAGCGTTCCGGCACGATGAACGACGCGAGTTCCCGGCCCGCGACTTCGCGATGTTTCCAGCCGAAAAGCACGCTCGCGGCCTCGTTCCATTCGACGACCATGCCGGCTTCGTCCATCGATACGAATGCGACGTGCGCGTTGTCGAGCACGGTCTGACGGCGGCGCAGGGCGTCGGCGAGCTTCTTCTCGTATTCGATGCGCAGCGACGACTCGACGGAGAGATCCGCGGCGACGCTGGCTTTCTCCCGCAGCAGCGCGCGATTTTCCTGCGCGATCTCCTCGCGCGCGATGGTTTCCGCGATGCACGCGCAAAACGCATCGAGGATGCTGATGTCCGAATGTCCGAAATAGTCGACTTCACCGGAGATGAGCTTCAGCACGGCGACCGAGCGGCCTTCGTAGACGACGGGCGCGACGACCATCGACACGGCGCCGACGGCTTTGCACGCCGCGCGGTCGACGCGATGATCCGTCGCCGAATTGCGGCAGATGAGCGCTTGCTGGCGCGTGATGCAAAGCCCGGACAGACTGCCGGCCGTGGGCAGCCGCACGCCGATGTGCGCCGCCGCCTTGCCGCTTGCCGCGCGGTAGTGGAGCGTGTCGCCCTCGATCCATTCCACGACGGCGGACGCGACGCCCGCGACTTCTCTCAGCGTGTCAGTGACTTTCTGCAGATAAGCGTTAAGCGGGAGCCGCGAATGGGCGAGGCTGGCGAACGTGGCGAACCATCGCTGGAAATGCGCCTGACGCGTATGTTCCGCCTTGATTTTCTTTTCCGGTGTCGACGCCTCGTATTGAGTCCGCATAGGGTATTTCCAATCGATGGATTCGCGATCTTCGAGTCGCGGAGATATCGGGTTTTTTGCGACGGATTAATCGCTCAATTGGAACACAAATACGGCCGCAATCGTTTGCTGTTCGAGAAGATTTTTAGAGGCTTGGGCCGCCGATGAAGCGCGTCGGGGCGGCATGCCGGGGATTATTGACTGGATCGTAAGGCGTTATGGGCATAAGTACGACAAATGACCGGTTGCGCATTCGCGGATTTATTGCGTGAGTATTAATTCCGTGCCGATGGGCGGATGGCGGTAAATTCGGCTTGCTTTCTTTCGCGCGTTCGGATTTGCGATGCGGGAATGTACCCCTCGCGGCGGATGGTTTATTTCGTTATCCGGAAAATGCGGTTCGCGGAATTGGTTTATTGGGCGATTATTACGCTATTGCTTTTGCGGTTGCTTCAGATTCAATACGCATACCTCGCCACGACTTCCGCGACGCGCCCCAACGCGTCGCCCAACGTCGCCACATCCACCGATCCCAGCGCCAGCCGCAGCGCATGCGGCACCTGCGCCGCCGTGCAAAACGGCTCGGCCGTCGATACCGAAATCCGCTCTTCCATCAGCGCCGCCGCGATGCGATCCGCGCGCACTTCCTCGGGCATCGGCAGCCACAGAAAGTACGACGCCGGATGCGTCACGCGCTTCAAACGCCCCAACGCACGCGCCGCGATGAGTTGGCGCATCGACGCATCCGCGCGCTTTTCCGCTTCGAGTCTCTCGACCGTGCCGTCCGCGAGCCAGCCGCACGCGATGGCCGTCATGACGCCCGGCGTGTTCCACGTCGTCACGCGGATGGCGCGCTCGATCTTCGGCACCCATTCGGATGGCGCGACGACATAGCCGACACGCAGTCCCGTCGCCACGTTCTTCGAAAAGCCGCATACGTACACCGTCAGTTCCGGCGCGATCGCGGCGAGCGGCGGCGGCGCGTCATCGGCGAGGAAGGCATAGGCCGCATCCTCGATGATGAAAAAGCCATGCCTGCGCGCAAGCGCTGCCAGTTGCCTGCGCCGCGTCGCCGTCATCACCCAGCCGAGCGGATTGTGCAGCGTCGGCATCGTGTAGACCGCGCGCACGCGGCGCCGCTTGCACAACGCCTCGAGCGCGTCGGGATCGGGGCCCGTGCCCGATGCGCGTATCGGCGCGAGTTCGATCCGGTGCGCGTCGGCGAGCAGCTTGAAGCCGGGATAGGTCAGCGTATCGACCGCGACCACATCGCCGGGTTTCAAGAGCGCCGTGACCGTCGTGGCGAGGCCGTGCTGCGCGCCATCGACGAGCATCACGCGATCCGCGCTCACATCGAGACCACGGCGCGCGAGATGACGCGCGACCGTCGCCCGATCGCGTGCGCGTCCGCCATGCGGCTGATAGCGCAACAGCGCTTCCAGATCGCCCGCCGATGACAACTGCCGCAACGCACTGCGCAACAGTTCCGCCTGGCCGGCGAGCGTGGGGTAGTTGAAGTTGAGGTCGACCATGTCCGCGGCGATCGCGACCTGATCGATGCCGAGCGCTCGAGAAAGCGTCGTTTCCTTCACGAACGTACCGCGTCCCGTTTCGCCGCTGACGAGTCCCATCGCGTTCAGTTCGGCATACACGCGCGTCGCGGTCACGATGCCGAGCCGCTCGCGCGCGGCCAGCTCGCGATGCGTCGGCAGACGCGTGCCGGGCTTGAGGCGGCCGGAACGAATGTCATCGACGAACCTGTCGACGATCTGCTTGTAGCGCGGTGGTTTCGGCATGAGCGCCCATTCCCGATGTATCCATGACAATTGTTTGATTGTATTCGTCTCGCGCCGTAGCATGCACTCATGCGTTCCATGCGATGAAAGGAGAACAACATGCATATCGCCATTCTCACGTTCGACGGCTTCAACGAACTCGACTCACTGATCGCGCTCGGCATTCTCAATCGCGTGAAAAAGCCTGGCTGGAAGGTGTCGATTGCATGTCCATCGGACGAAGCGCGTTCGATGAACGGCGTCGTGCTCAAAGCACAAGCCACGCTCGAAGACGCCGCGCAGGCCGATGCCGTGATCGTCGGCAGCGGCATGCTCACGCGCGAAGTCGTCGCGGATCAATCGCTGATGGCGCGCATCAGGCTCGATCCCGCGCGTCAGTTGCTGGCGGCGCAATGCTCGGGCACGCTCGTCCTCGCGAAGCTCGGACTTCTTCGGGACGTCCCCGCCTGCACCGATCTGACGACCAAGCCGTGGGTCGAGGAAGCGGGCGTGCGCACGCTCGATCAGCCGTTCGTCGCAAACGGCAATGTCGCGACGGCGGGTGGGTGCCTCGCATCGCAATATCTCGCGGCGTGGGTGATCGCGCGGTTCGAAGGCGTCGAAGCGGCGCGCAGTGCAATGCATTACGTCGCGCCCGTCGGCGAAAAGGAAGCCTACGTCGAGCGCGCGATGAAAAACATCGCGCCTTACATCGACGTCGCCTGGCTCGCCTGAGCGGCGAAAAATCGTGCACTGCAAAGCCCGTCGCATTGCGCGCGGCGGGCTTTTTCATGCTGCACACGCGCAAAGAAAACCGCCTGTACAAAGCAGTAAACGCTTCGGGAAAGTCCCTACGGAAACATCAGACGTCTGATGTATATTTCATGGACTGTCATCCGAGAGAGCCTCATGCGACTGAGCGTCGAGCGATCGATGAGCGACAAGATCCAGGAGTCGCTCCTCACGATGATCCGCGAGCGCAAGCTCAAGCCCGGCGACCAGATTCCCACTGAAATAGAGCTTTGCGAGCTGCTCGGCGTCGGACGGTCGAGCTTGCGCGAAGCGGTCGCGCAGATGATCTCGCATGGCTTGCTGTCGCGTCAGCAAGGCAAGGGCACCTTCATCAGACAAATTTCGCTGAAGCTGCACGGCGGACTCGATGATCTGATGTCGGTGACGGACATGATTCGCAGCGTGGGCGCAGTGCCATCGACGAGTCGCATCCACACGGACACCGTCGCCGCATCGGAAAGTCTCGCGGAAAAGCTCGCGATCAGGCCCGGCGATCCATGCGTGCGAATCGAGCGCGTGCGGCGCGCGGACGACGCCATCGCCGCGTATTGCATCGACACGATCCCGAAGCGCGTGTTCGATGCGGCCGAAGGCGATCTGGGCGAATCGCTTTTCGGCATGTTCGAGCGCACGGGACGGCGGCTGTCGCATACACATACGTCGATACAGTCGACCATTCTCACGCCGCGCGATCTGCCCGAACTGGGCGACGGTTTCGGTCTGTTTCTGCTGCTGGACGAAGTGGATTTCGATCAGAGCGGCGAGCCGCTTTGCTATAGCAACGACTACTACAACACGAGCATCTTCAAGTTCGATCTGGTGCGCAAGCGTCGCTGACTGCGATGCGCGCACGGGCAACATCGGAGGAGACACCGATGGAGTTTGAAGCTTTCACCGCGCAGGAACTCGCTGCCTATCTCGGCGGCGTGCCCGACGTGCGCGCCTTGCTGGGCGAGCCCGACGATCTCGAAGTCGTCGAAGTCGGCGATGGCAATCTGAACTATGTGTACTTCGTGACCAACGCGAAGACGCCGCAGCGCAGTGTCGTCGTCAAGCAGGCGCCGCCGTTCCTGCGGCTCGTCGGCAAGACGTGGCCGCTTTCATGTCAGCGCATGGAGCATGAAGTCGCGGCGTTGCGGCGCTTCGGCGCGCTGTGTCCGCAGCATGTGCCGAAGGTTTATCACGCCGACAGCAAGCGCTTTCTGATGGTGATGCAGCATCTCGCGTCGCATCGCATTCTGCGTCAAGGTCTGATGGATGGCACGACGTATCCGCGTCTCGCGAATCATCTGTCGAGCTATCTCGCGCATACGCTGTTCTACGGCTCCGATCTCTTTCTCGCGCCCGATATCAAGAAGCAGGCCGCGAGCGCCGCGGTCAACTCGGAGTTATGCAAGATCACCGAGGATCTCGTCTTCACGTATCCGTTCGAGGATCATCCGTCGAACATGTATAGCCCCGCCTTGCCGAAGGCCGCGATCGAAAGGTTGCGAACGCACGAGCCTTTGCGCATCGCGGCCGCCGACATGAAGTGGGCGTTCATGAATCACGCCGAGACCTTGCTGCATGGCGATCTGCATACCGGCTCGATCATGGTCAACGAAGACGAAACCTTCGTGATCGATCCGGAGTTCGCGTTCTATGGACCGATGGGCTTCGACGTCGGCGCGCTCATCGCGAATCTGCTGCTCGCATATTTCTCGCGCGACTGGCACGGCCGCATCGACGGACGCGATCCCGTCGCGTATCAGGAATGGCTGCTCGAACAGATGACGCGCATCTGGACCGGCTTCAGCGCGCAGTTCCTCGAACTGTGGCGCGATCACGAGAGCCGCAGCAAGCGGCGCTTCATCGGCGGGCAAGCGGAAAGCCGCGCGCTCAGCGCGTATCGCGCGCATTTCATGCGGCGTTTGCTCGCGGATACGCTGGGCTTCGCGGGCTGCAAGATGATTCGCCGCATCGTCGGCATGGCGAAGGTGGCGGAGATCACGCGCATTCCGGATGCCGAGGCGCGCGCGCGTATCGAAGTGCGTTGCCTGCGTTGCGCGGAAGCGTTGCTCGTTGGACGCGCGACGTTTGGCGATATCGAACAGGTCGCGATGCTCGCGCGCGAAATTCAGCGCGACACCGCGACGATGTGACAGGAGACTTCATGGCTTCGCAGCCCTTGTTCAGCACGCTTCCCCCGACGATCGAATGGCGCGACGGCGATCTGCTGCTGCTCGATCAGACGCGTCTGCCGCATGAGATCGTCGTGGAGAACATCGCCGACGTGAAAGCGGTATGGCGCGCCATCCGCGAGTTGCGCGTGCGCGGGGCGCCGGCTATCGGCGTGGCGGCGGCGTACGGGCTTTGCATCGCGATGCGTGATTCGACGACGCTTCCGGTCGCGCTGTATCGCGCGGAGCTGGAACGTCATGCGAACTGGCTCGAAACGGCGCGGCCTACCGCGGTGAACCTGAGCTGGGGCGTGCGGCGCATGCTGCGTCACGCACGCGATATCGACGCGAAAGATAGCGCGACGCTTCACGCGGCGCTCGTCGAAGAAGCGAAGCGAATCCACGATGAAGATCGCGCGCTGTGCGAAGGCATTGGCGAGCATGGCATGCCGTTGATACGGGAAGGCATCGGCGTGCTCACGCACTGCAATGCGGGCGCGCTCGCGACGACGGGCATCGGCACGGCCACCGCGCCGATCTATGCGGCGCGTCGCGCGGGCCTCGCGTTCAAGGTCTACGCCGATGAAACGCGTCCGCTTCTGCAAGGCGCGCGGCTTACCGCGTTCGAACTGCAGCAGGCGGGCGTCGACGTCACGCTCATCATGGATAGCGCGGCCGCATCGATCATGTCGCAAGGGCTCGTCGATCTCGTGATCGTCGGGACGGATCGCGTCGCGGCGAACGGCGATTTCGCCAACAAGATCGGCACGCTCGGACTTGCCATCGCTGCGAATCACTACGGCATTCCGTTCTATGTCGCGTGTCCTTCATCGACGCTCGATCTGCAAACGGCAAGCGGATCGCGCATCGAAATCGAAGAGCGCGACGCCGAGGAAATCACGCATCTCGCCGGACGACGCATCGCGCCCGATGCGATGCAGGCGCGCAATCCCGCGTTCGACGTGACGCCGCATGCGCTCGTCAGCGGCTTCATCACGGAACGCGGCATCGTGCGCGCGCCGTTCGAGCGCTCGTTGCGCACGCTGTTCGACGCAGAGGGGACCGCCGCATGATCGCGGCCGATGAAAGCGCGTTGCGCCGCGCGATCGTCGATACGTCGCTCGAAATGGAGCGGCTCGGCATCAATCAGGGCACATCGGGCAATGTGAGCGCGCGGTATCGCGATGGCTTTCTTGTCACGCCGAGCGGCGTGTCGGCGCGCGAGCTCGACGAGCAGCAGATCGTTTGGCTGCCGCTCGACGTTACCGACGATGCGGACATTCTTCGCATCGCACGGCCGTCGTCGGAATGGCGCATTCATCGCGACATCCTGCGCGCGCGTGACGATATTCATGCGGTCGTGCATACGCATTCGATCGCCGCGACCGCGCTCGCCATTCATGGCCGCGACATTCCCGCGCTGCATTACATGGTCGCGGCGGCGGGCGGCAAGTCGATACGTTGCGCGCCTTATGCGATCTTCGTCAGCCAGGCATTGTCGGATCACGCGCTTGCCGCGCTGGACGAGCGTCGCGCATGTCTGCTCGCGCATCATGGCGTGATCGCGCTCGGCACCGATCTCTCGCGCGCCGTGTGGCTCGCGCATGAAGTGGAAGTGCTCGCGAAGCAATATCTGCTGGCGTTGCAGATCGGCGCACCGCCTTTGCTTTCCGATCAACAGATGGAAGAAGTGCTGGAGAAGTTCAAGACATACGGCAAGCGCAATACGGAGGATCGCTGATACGCGCGTGACGGGAAGCGATGCCTCATCGCAAGAACAAATCGCATTGAACAACTCGTACAACGGAGACAGTCATGGCCTGGAGCTCGGCAAGATTCGACAGTTGGGGAACGTTCGGCAAATCCACGGGCGCGGCGTTGCTCTGCGCGGCGGCCGCGTTGAGCGGATGCTCGAAGAGCGACAACTCGTCGTCGACAAGCAGCACCAACGCGGCATCGGGCGCGAACGCGGCGGCTAGCGCGCCGGCGAGTGCGCCGGCCGCAACCTCGGCGGGCGGCAAGACGAAGATCGGCTTTTCGATCGCGACTTTGAACAACGCGTTTTTCGTCGGATTGAAGGCGGGCGTGGAGCGCGGCGCGAAGGATCAGGGCTTCGAGCTCGTGCAGACCAACGCGAACGGCGACGCGCAGCAGCAGGTCAACGATGCGATCAATCTGCTGAGTCAGGGCGTGACGGCGCTCGTGCTGAATCCGATCGATTCGAAGGCGATCATTCCCGCTGTCGAGAAAGCCAACTCGATGAACATACCCGTCTTCACGCTCGATCGCGGATCGGATGGCGGCAAGGTCACGTCCTTCGTTGCATCGGATAACGTCGCGCTCGGGCAGACGGGAGCGAAGTGGATCGCCGAGCAACTGAAGAAGCGCTATGGCGAAGAGAAGGGCAACGTGGTCGACCTGATCGGTCTTGTCGGCACGACCGCCGCGACGGATCGCGAAAAGGGCTTCAGCGAAGAGATCGCGAAGTATCCGAACATCAAGGTCGTCGCGCGTCAGGAAGGCGCGTTCGACCAGGAGAAGTCGCTCAACGCGATGACGAGCATCCTGCAGAAATTCCCGCAGATCGATGCGGTGTTCGGCGCCAACGATGACAACACGGTGGGCGCGGAAAAGGCCATCGACAATGCGGGCCGCTACAAGCCGCTGGGCGACAAGGAGCACATTCTCGTGATCGGCGCGGACGGCACCGCGCAGGCGCTGTCCGCGATTCGCGCGGGCAAGCAGGATGCGACGATCTCGCAGAACCCGATCCAGATGGCGGCGAAGTCGCTGCAGTTCATCGCGGATTACAACGCGAAGAAGGACGTGCCCGCGAACTATGCGTGGCCGACGATGCTCATCGACAAGTCGAACATCGATTCGGACGAAGTGAAGAAGTACGGCCTGTGGTCCGAGGAAGTGAAGCAGTAAGGCCAACCGGAACGCGCGACATGACAGTCGAAACGGCAGCACTCGCGCACACGGCTTCGCACGCGGCGAAGCCGTTGTTGCACATGCAGGGCATCGTCAAGAGCTTCCCCGGCGTGAAGGCGCTGCGTGGCGTGAGCCTGGAGTTGCAGGCGGGTCACGTGATGGCGATCGTCGGCGAGAACGGGGCGGGCAAGTCGTCGCTCGTGAAGGTGTTGTCGGGCGCATATGAACCCGACGAAGGCACGATCGAGATCGACGGCATGCCGCTCGCGCGTGGCACGAATGCGGCAATCGATGCGGGCGTGGCCGTCATTTATCAGGAGCTTTCGCTCATCAACGACATGACGGTCGCCGAAAATCTGTTCCTCGGCCGCATGCCTTCGCGCAACGGCTTCGTGATGATGCGCGAGGCGAACACGATGGCGCGCGAAGCGCTCGCGCGCGTCGGCCTCGACAACGTGCCGCCGTGGATGCGGCTCGGCGATCTGCCGTTGAACAAGCGGCAACTCGTCGAAGTGGCGAAGGCGATTGCACGCGATGCGCGCATCCTCGTGATGGACGAACCGACTGCCGCGCTGCAAAGCCACGACATCGAGAATCTGTATGCGGTCGTGCGCCGCCTGCGCGCGGAAGGCATGGGCATCATCTTCATCTCGCATCATCTGGAGGAGGTGTTCGAGCTTGCGGATTCCGCTGTCGTGATGCGCGATGGCGCGACCGTCGGCGCGCGCCCGATGTCCGCATGGACCGAAGCCGATCTCGTGCAGGCGATGGTCGCGCGCAATCTCGAATCGTTCTATCCGTGGGAGCCGCGCGAGTATGGTCCGGTCGTGCTCGAAGTGCGCAATCTCGCGAGCGCGCCGCTTCTGCGCAATGCGAGCTTCACGGTGCGCGCGGGCGAGATCGTCGGCATTGCGGGCATCGCGGGTGCGGGGCGCACCGAGCTGCTGAAGACGATCTTCGGCGCGTTGCCGGTGACGAGCGGCGAGATCCTCGTCAAGGGGAAGAAGGTCAGCAATCATTCGCCGACGCAAGGCGTGCGTCATGGGCTTGTCTATACGTCGGAGGATCGCAAGCTCGAAGGGCTGGTGCTGGAGGCGAATATCGAAGAGAACGTCGCGTTGTCGAGCCTCAAGGCGCTGGCGAGCGGCGGCTTCGTGAGCCGCGCGAAGAAGCGCAGGCTCGCGCAGGAAGCGAGTGCGCGCTTCGGCGTGCGTGCGTCTTCGGTGTTGCAGATCACGGGAACGCTTTCGGGCGGCAATCAGCAGAAGGTGATTCTTGGCCGCGCGACGGCGACGAGTCCGGTCGTCATCATGCTCGATGAACCGACGCGCGGCATCGACGTGGGCGCGAAGTCGGAGATCTACGCGCACATGGTGACGATGGCGCGCGCGGGCGCGGCGGTCGTCATGGTGAGTTCGGAGCTGCCGGAGTTGCTGGGCATGTCGGATCGCGTGCTGGTGATGTATCGCGGCAGCATCGTGACCGAGATCGCGCGCGACAAGGCGGATTCGGAAACGGTCATTCAGTGGGCAACGACAGGAGCAGGCGCATGACCTCCACGGCAGCCGATCGTTCGGATACGGAGGCGCTGTCGCGCCGTGTGATCCGTCAGTTGAGGAGCGGCATCGGACCTTTGTTCGCGGCGCTCGTCATCATCTGTATTGCGTTGTCGATTGCATCGCCCGAGTTTCTTACGACGAGCACGCTGACCAACATCATGGTGCAGGTGTCTGTCGTCGGCATCGCGGCGGTGGGCGGGACGTTCGTCATCATCACGTCCGGCATCGATCTTTCTGTCGGATCGCTCGTTGCGTTGAGCGGGATGGTCGCGGCGACCGTCATGGCGGGGTCGAGTCCGGGCGCGGTCGGATTGGGCGTTGCGGGGTTGTGCGTGGCGCTCGCGGTGGGCGCGTTCGCGGGCGCGCTGAATGGGCTCGTGATTTCGTGGCTGAGGCTCGTGCCGTTCATCGTCACGCTTGCCGCGATGGCCATGGCGCGTGGCCTGACGCTCGCCATTTCCGATGGCCGCACCAAGTTCGATTTTCCTGACGCGTTCACGATGTTCGGTGCGAAGACCGTTGCTGGCTTGCCTATGCCGATGGTCGTGATGCTCGTCGTGTTCGTCGTTGGACATGTGTTGCTGCGCAAGACGACGTTCGGGCATCAGGTGTTCGCCGTCGGCGGGAATCAGGAAGCGGCGCGGCTTGCCGGGATTCCGGTTCGACGCGTGGTGTTTTTCACTTACATGCTTGCCGGTGCGACGGCGGCGATTGCAGGCATCGTGCTCGCCGGGCGGTTGAATTCCGCTTTGCCTTCGGCGGCTAATGGGCTGGAGTTGCAGGTTATCGCGGCTATTGTGATTGGGGGGACTTCGCTGGCGGGCGGGCGTGGGTCCATCGTCGGGACTTTTATCGGTGTCGTGCTGATTGGGGTCATCAATGTTGGGCTCTCTCTTCTTGGGGTGAATCCGTTCTGGACGCAGTTCATTCAAGGCGGTGTCATCTTCGCCGCGGTCTTGCTCGATGCGCTTAGTCAGCGGAGAAAGGTTTGATGGTTTCTGCTTTTTATCGCCGGATCCCGCTGTCGTGTCGGTCTATTAGCGTTGCCCCTGTGCGGGGCGGCAGTCACTTTCTTTGCTGCTGCAAAGAAAGCAACTGTATTGAGCGTCAAGGGTTGAGTTGGTAAGGATCATGGTTT
>NZ_JARUXK010000003.1:222776-245564 GCF_031451435.1 Caballeronia sp. LZ008
TGAGCCCATGTAACACAAACGGGCTACCGCTTCGAGCGAACGGGAGAGATCAGCTTCCGGACGCCAGATTCAATATACAAGTAACCAAAGAAAGCAGCTTCCGATACGCCCGCGGTCACACGCAATTTGGGTAGTTCTCTCGTCCACGGCGGCACTCGCCTAAAGAGTGCCCTCATAGGCCCCATCCGGCTTGGCTCGCGCACGGTCTGCCGCCCGAATGCGTCGAGCGCGCTGGTTCAGCACGAAAGGGCTTCGGCACAGCGCTACGCGCTGCCGCCGGGTATGCAAGGGAAACCAAAGGGCGGCGATTGCAGTGAGATGGAGACGTTAGCAGAGAAGCACATGCACTCCCGATTGACCCATCGGCCGCGAAGCGGGCCGGAGCTATTTGGTGCTGAACCCGTTTGGCGTGTGGTGCGATGAGACAGACCGTGCGCGAGCCAAGTCCGATGGGGCCTATGAGGGCACTCTTTAGGCAGCCCACGAAGGACGAGAGGACTACCCAAATTGCGTGTGACCGCGGGCGTATCAGTAGCTGCTTTCTTTGCTTACTTTCTTTGCAGCAGCAAAGAAAGTGAGTGCCGCCCCGCACAGGGGCAGTGCTAATAGACCGACACGAAATCAGGCTTCCACACAAACGCAAGCGAACAGAACCGAACCGAAACAAGGAGCAAACAAAGAGATGAAGAAGATCATCAACAACCCTGAAGCCTTCGTCGATGAAATCATCGAATCCCTGCTGATAGCGCATCCAAAATGGATCAAACCCGCGACAGAAGACAAACGCGCACTCGTCCGCGCTGACGCCCCGACGCAAGGCCGCGTAGGCATCGTCACCGGCGGTGGCTCGGGCCACATGCCCGGCTTCCTCGGCTACGTAGGCGAGGGCCTATGCGCCGGCGTGGCAGTCGGTAACGTCTTCTCCTCGCCATCATCGGAACAGATATTCGAAGCGACGAAAGCAGTCAACGGCGATGCAGGCGTGCTCTACGTCTACGGCAACTACGGCGGCGACGTGCTCAACTTCGATCTCGCCGCGGACCTCGCGGAAGCCGAAGGCATCGACATCAAAACGGTCGTGCTGACCGACGATGTCGCCTCCGCACCGAAAGACCGCGCCGCCGACCGACGCGGCGTCGCCGGCATGGTCTTCGCATTCAAATGCGCTGGCGCCGCAGCAGAACGCGGCGATTCGCTCGACGACGTCGCGCGCATCTGCGCCAAGGCCAACGCGAATTGCCGCACGATGGGCGTCGGCCTCTCGCCGACCATCCTGCCCGCCGCAGGCAAACCGACGTTCACGCTGCCCGAAGGCGAGATGGAAATCGGCATCGGCATACACGGCGAACCCGGCACGCATCGCGGCAAGCTCGAATCCGCCGATGCCATCGCCGAGCGCATCACGAAGCAGATCGTCGGCGATCTCGGCGCGCCGAAAGGCTCGCGCGTCGCGTTGCTCGTCAACGGCCTCGGCGCGACGCCGCTCGAAGAGCTCTATCTGCTGTACCGGCATTCGGCGAAACTCATCGCCGATGAAGGGCTGAAAATCGCGCGCTCGTATGTCGGCGAATACGTGACGAGTCTCGAGATGGCGGGCGCATCGATCACGATCATGCTGCTCGACGACGAACTCGAGGCGCTGCTCGAAGCGCCCGCGCGTTCGCCGTTCTTCCGCGACGGCACCGAATCCTGAAAGGAGCGTGCAATGAGTGTGACGAGCAAGGAACTGCGGGACATCCTCACGCGCGCGCTGAACGCGCTTCCCGCACACGCCGATGAACTGCGCGATCTCGACGCGGCGCTCGGCGATGGCGATCTCGGCATCACGGTGCAGGCGGGATCGACGGCAGTCGTGAAAGCGTTGAACGCATTGCCCGACGAGGCGTCGTTGAACGACATCATGCTGGCCGCGGCCAAGGCATTCTCGACGGCGAATCCGTCGACGTTCGCGGCGCTCGTCGGCGGCGGATTGATCGCAGCGGCGAAGACGGTGAAGGACAAGGACGCGATCGGCCGCGACGATGCCCTTGCGATCGGTCAGGCGGTGGCGGCGCGCATCATCGAACGCGGCAAGAGTCAGGTCGGCGACAAGACCGTGCTCGATGCGCTCGTGCCGAGTCTCGATGTGCTGGCCGCATCGCAAGGCAGCGCGACGGACACGCTCGATGCCATGATCGCCAAGGCACGCGAGCAGGTCAGCGCGACTGCCACGATGCAGTCGAAGAAGGGCCGCGCGGCATGGGTGCAGGAGCGCAGCATCGGGCATGCGGATGCCGGTGCGACGGCTTATGTCAGGTTTCTAGAGGCGTTGAGAGATGCGGTCGGGGGATGAATGCCAACGCCTTCACGCTCGCTTCCTCTGCACCACGACCTCACGCTCGCGCTTGCCCGCCGGCACCACCTTCAACTTCTTGCGCGTAAGAGCGAGCGCTTCGGCCTTCGTTGCGACGCACGGCCCTGAGCCGAGCAAAGGCTGACGCGCCGTCTCGCGCAACGCGAGCACGGACACCACGCCAATCACGGATGCCGCCATCAGGTAATACGCGGGCATCATCAGATTGCCGGTCGCATCGACGAGCGACGCCGTGACGAGCGGCGTCGTGCCGCCGAAGAGCGACACGGATACGTTGAAACCGATGGCGAGCGCGCCATAACGAATGCGCGTCGGAAAGAGCGCGGGCAGCGATGAAGGCATCACGCCGGTGAAGGTCGATAGCAGCGCGCCGAGTATCAGCAAGCCGAGAAACACCGGGAGCATCGCGCCCGTTTGAACGAGCAGCAACGCGGGAATCGACAGCGCGAAAAGCCCGATGCAGCCGATCATCATCACCGGCTTGCGGCCGATGAGATCGGAGAGATGGCCCGCGAAGAGCGTCATCGGGATCATCAGCATCATCACGAGCAACACGAGAAACAGGCCGTGCGTTTCATCGAAGTGCAGCGTCGCCGAAAGAAAGCTCGGCAGATAAGACAGCGCCATATAGTCGGTAACGTTGAAGATCAGCACGAGGCCGACGCATTGCATCATCGGCTTGAATTGCCGCGACAGCAGTTCGGCCAACGATTGTTTCGGACGCGACCGTTCATGCGCCTCCCGTGTCTCGGCTTCCTTCTTGAACGCGGGCGTCTCTTCGAGCTTCATGCGGATATACAAGCCGACCAGCCCGAGCGGACCCGCGATCATGAACGGCACGCGCCATCCCCATGAAAGCAGCGCGTCGTGCGGGAGCAGGGCGGTCAGCAACGCGACCGTGCCCGCGCCGAGGATATAGCCCGCGAGCGTGCCGACCTCCAGAAAGCTGCCATAGAAGCCGCGCCGCGCATCGGTCGAGAACTCAGCGATGAACGTCGCCGCGCCGCCGTATTCGCCGCCCGTCGAGAAGCCTTGCACGAGACGCGCGACGAGCAGGAGAACGGGCGCGAGAATGCCGATCGAGTGATAGCTCGGAATCAGGCCGATGCAGAACGTGCCGACGGCCATCATGATCATCGTCATTGCGAGCACGCGCTGGCGGCCGATCCTGTCGCCGAGCGGCCCGAAGACCATCCCGCCGACAGGACGCACGAGAAACGCAGCGGCGAACGTGCCGAAGGTCGCGATCAACTGCGCGGACGGACTGCTCGACGGAAAAAATACTTTCCCCAGCACGACGGCGATATAGCTATACACGCCAAAGTCGAACCATTCCATGGCGTTGCCGAGCGCCATCGCGCCGACGGCACGTTTCAGCAAGGCATGGTCGACTACCGTGATATCGCCCAGCGTGAGATGCGGCGACGTTTTGCTTCGGGCGTTGCGCTCGTGCGAGAGGCTCAATTGTCTCACTCCTGATTTCGCGGCGAACGCGAGGGACTGCGTTGCGTTCGCGCGGAAGGCCGCCGATGGGGCGCGGGGCCCTCGGCACGATGAATGATCAGAGTGTGCGGGTCGCGGCGCGTGCATGCCTTCGCTCACGCGTCCTTGAATCGGCAGAAAACGACACTCGCATCATTGCAATGTCGGATTGCATCGCACACGCGACGCGCAAGCGTTGGCCTCGGTCCGACAGGAGCGCCTTGACGCGATCATCGCTCAACGCGCCAATCCCTTTACGCGCAACGCTCACAGCGATTCAGCGCGTCATTGGCACGAGCCATGCGTTTGATGAAGCGGGCGCGATGCCGCCGGCACGATGATTTCATTCCGGGAACCGTGTCGACGGATCGCGCCTCTTTTTATCGACGGATTCACGGGGTTGCCATGAAAGCGAAGACCATCGCCGTTCTTCTCGCCGCGAGCGCGGCGTCGTCGGCCGTGCCTGCGTTCGCGCACGATTGCGGCGCGGCGAACATGCAGTGCGAAAGCGCGGTGAAGCATGTATCGCACAAGGAGAACAGCGCGCGGGCGGTTCATGGGATGCGCGCGAAGAGCACCGGACACGAAATGCCCGACGCTGCCAAGACGCCGCCAATCGAACACGAGCAGCACGACAGCATCGATGCGTGGTATCGCGGCGGCTGATCGCTCAATCGAACGTGATGCCGTCGAAACGATGTCCGCCGAGCGGGCTGATCAGATAGCCATGCACGCGTTTCGATATCGGCTGGAAGATGTTGGCGTGCGCGAGCGGCGTGTACGGCACCCGATCCTTGAACACCACTTGCGCTTCTTCATAGAGCTTCGTGCGCGCGTTCTGATCGGTGACGAGACGCGCTTTCGCGAGCAGATCGTCGAACTGCCTGTTGCACCACTTCGCCATGTTGCTGCCGTGAACCGCGTCGCAACCGAGCGTCGTGCCGAGCCAGTTGTCTGGATCGCCGTTGTCGCCGAGCCAGCCGTAAAGAATCGCGTCGTGCTCGCCGTTCGTCTTCGCGCGCTTGTTGTACTCGGCCCATTCGTAAGTGACGATGTTCGCCTTCACGCCGATCTTCGCCCAGTCCGATTGAATCAGTTGCGCCATCAGACGCGCGTTCGGGTTATAGCCGCGCTGCACCGGCATCGCCCATAGCGTGATCGTGAAGCCGTTTGGAAAGCCCGCTTCCTTCAGCAGTTCCTTCGCCTTCGCGGGGTCGCGCGGTGCGTCCTTCAGCGCCTTGTTATACGACCATTGCGACGGCGGCATCGGATTCGTCGCGATGGTCGCTGCGCCTTCGTAGACCGTCTTGATGATCGCCTGCTTGTCGATCGCCATGTCGAGCGCGCGGCGCACGTTCACGTTATCGAGCGGCTTGTGCGTCGTGTTGTAGCCCACATACGCGACGTTGAAGCCGACGCCCGACAGCACCGTGAGCTTCGGATCCTGCTTCGCTGCGGCAATGTCGGCGGGACGCGGAAACGACGTCACCTGGCATTCTCCGCTCGATAGCTTCTGCTGACGCACGGCGGCATCGGGCGTGATCGAGAAAACCAGCTTGTCGATATGCACGTCCTTGCGGTTCCAGTAAGTCGGATTGGCGTCGTAGCGGATCGTCGCGTCCTTCTGATAGTCGCGGAACACGAACGCGCCCGTGCCCACTGGCTTCTGATTGAGGTCTTCCGGCTTGCCCTGCTTCAGCAGTTGCGCGGCATATTCCGCCGATACGATCGATGCGAACTCCATCGCGATGTTGCGCACGAACACGACATCAGGCGTCTTCAACGTGAAGCGCACGGTGTAGTCGTCGAGCTTGTCGACGGATGCAATGTTCTTGTCGTAGCCGAGATCGGTCAGATACGGGAAGCTGACGGGATGCGCCTTCTGAAACGGCTCGTTCGGATCGATCATGCGCTTGAACGTGAATACGACATCGTCCGCGTCGAAGTCGCGCGTCGGCTTGAACCAGGCGGTCGACTGAAACTTCACGCCGCGCCGAAGATGAAACGTGAAGGTCTTCGCATCCGCGGACTCATCCCACTTCTCGGCGAGACCCGGCACGAGATCGAGCGTGCCGCGCTTGAATTCGACGAGCTGATCGTAGACCGCATGCGCGCCCGCATCGAAGTCGGTGCTCGTCGTGTATTGCGCGGAATCGAAACCGGCGGGGCTGCCTTCGGAACAGAACACGAGCGTCTTGTTCGCCGCCGATGCGGCTTGCGACGTCAATGCGAATGCGGCAAAGAGGGAAACGGCAAGGAGTCGATGCGTCAGAACCATTTTTCTTGTTTGCTCGGAAGAGTGGGCAAGCCGCCTCGCGGCGGGCGTGAGCCATACTCTACCAAGCAAACGTTTTTCGAGCTTGCTACATCGAGCGCAACGCGAAGCGCTTGAGCTTGCCCGTCTCGGTGCGCGGCAACGCCGTTAGAAACGTCACGATGCGCGGATACTTGTAAGGCGCGACAGTGCGCTTGACGAACGCCTGCAATTCAGCGATGAGCGCATCGTCGCCGGTGAAACCGGGATTGAGCACGACGAACGCCTTTACCACTTGCCCGCGCGTTTCATCGGGCACGCCGATCACGCCGCATTCCGCCACCGCTTCATGCTGCATCAGCACGCTTTCCACTTCCGGCCCGGAGATGTTGTAGCCCGCCGATACGATCATGTCGTCGGCGCGCGCCTGATAGAACACGTAACCGTCATCATCGATCACGACGGAATCGCCGGGCAAGTTCCAGCCGTCGCGCACGAATTTCGACTGACGTTCATCGGCGAGATAGCGGCAACCCGTCGGGCCGCGCACCGCGAGCTTGCCGATGGTTCCGGGCGGCACCGGCTGCATCGCATCGTCGACGGCCTGCACGATATAGCCCGGCACCGCGCGTCCGATCGCGTGCTCGCGCACGTCCGCACCCGCCGACGAAACGAAGATATGGATCATCTCCGTGCCGCCGATGCCGTCGATCATTTCGATGCCGCTCGCTTCGCGCCATGACGCGCGCGTGGAATCGGGCAACGCTTCGCCCGCCGACACGGTCTTCTTCAGGCTCGACACATCGAAGCCTTCGATGAGCGGCGCCATCTGCCGATAGAACGTCGGCGCAGTGAACATGATCGTCGCGCGAAAGCGCTGCACGGTTTGCAGGAGCGTTTCGGGCGTGAGCTTTTCGAGCAGGATCGTCGACGCGCCCACGCGCAATGGAAAGCACAGCAGGCCGCCGAGGCCGAACGTGAACGCGAGCGGCGGCGTGCCGCAGAACACATCGTCGGCCGTGGGCTTCAGGATGTGTCGCGGGAACAGATCGCACATCGCAAGGACGTCGCGATGAAAGTGCATGCAGCCTTTCGGCGCGCCGGTCGTGCCGCTCGTGAATGCGATGAGGCACACGTCGTCGGCGGCGGTGTCGCAGGCATCGAAATGATCGGGCTTGCTTCGAGCCAGCGATTCGAGCGACGCGGGTGCATCGTCGTGAAACGTCAGCACTTGCGCGAGCGCTTCGCAATGGAAGTCGTCGCCCTTCGTCGTGCAGCGCTGCAGTTCTTCCATGAGACGCACATCGCATAGCGCCGCCGATATCCGCGCCTTCTCGATGATCTGCTTCAGTTCTTTCGCGCGCAGCAGCGGCATCGTCGGCACGACGACGAGACCGGCCTTCAGCGCCGCGAAGAACGCGACGGCCATCTGCAAGGTATTCGGCCCGCGCAACAACACGCGATTGCCCGGACGCAAACCCATTTCATCGACGAGCACATGCGCGCTGCGATTCACGAGCGTGCGCAACTCGCGATACGTCGTTGCGTGCGGCTCGCCGTTCGCATCGGACCAGATTGCCGTGCGATCGCCATGTCCGCTTTCGATCGCGCGATCCAGCAATTCGGTCGCGCAATTCACGCGCGCCGGATAAGCGACGTCCGCATTGTCGAGCATGAGCACCGGCCATTGTTCCTGCGGCGGCAAATGATCGCGCGCGAAAGTATCGATGTGTGCCGAGCGTTCCATCGTGTCCTCCGCTTAGTCGGGGATAACAGCCGTGGCTTCGATCTCCACCAGCGCATCGTCTTCGATGAGCGCGACGACTTGCACCGCACTCATCGCGATGTCGTAATCGCCGATCAGCTCGCGGAATGCCGCGCCGATTTCCTTCGCCGCCGCGAGATACGCGCGCTTGTCGGTCACGTACCACGTCATGCGAACGAGATGCTCCGGCTTGCCGCCCGCTTCGCGCAGCACGGCCACGATATTGCGCAGCGCCTGCGCGGCCTGAGCGCCGAATGCGTTGCTGACGAAGCGCGCCTCTTCGTCCCAGCCGATCTGCCCCGCGATGAACACCTGCGTGCCGCGCACCGCGACGCCGTTCGCGTAACCGCGCGGCTTGATCCAGTCCGAAGGCTGAAGGGTCTTTTTCATGAGCGTGATTCCTCTTGAAGTGCGCGGCTCGTGCCCGGCGCGAACCGTTCGATCGCGAGGGCGATGTCGCCGGGAATGGCGATCGAGCGGCCATCGTCGAGCGATGTCGTCACGAGGACCTGCTTCGCGCGAAAGCGCACTTCGCCGTCGCAATGACAGACGATGTCGATGCGGATCGAGCGCTGTCCGACGGAATCGACCGCGAGCGACAGCGTCACCGTTTCGCCCATGCGGCTCGGTCGCGAGAACTCGCAATTGAGCTTGACGATGGGAAGTCCGACGCGGCGCCGCGAGATCATGTGCGCGTAGTCGATGCCGAGCGCATCGTCGAACCAGTCTTCGACGAGCATGTTCGTCATCACCAGGTATTGCGGAAAGTACACGATGCCCGCCGGATCGCAGTGCGCGAAGCGGATTCGCATCGGCATGTCGAAGCGTTGTGTCATCGTTGCTGTGCTCCGTGCGCCTTGAGCAAGTCGCGTCCGACGATCAACTGCTGCACTTCCGTCGCGCCTTCATAGATGCGCAGCGCGCGTATCTCGCGATACAGCGATTCGACCGCCGTACCGCTCTTCACGCCGAGGCCGCCCCACAACTGCACGGCTGCATCGATGACCTGTTGCGCGCCTTCGCTCGCGTGCCATTTCGCCATCGCGGCTTCGCGCGTCACGCTCTCGCCCTGATCGCGCAGCCACGCGGCGCGATACACGAGTAGCGCGCTCGTGTCGATGGTCAACGCCATCTGCGCGAGCTTCGCCTGCGTGAGCTGAAAGTCGCCGAGCGTCTGGCCGAACATCTTGCGCGATGCGGCGCGTTCGAGCCCTTCCTGCATCGCGTGACGCGCGAAGCCGAGCGATGCCGCCGCCACCGACGTGCGGAAGATATCGAGCGTGCGCATCGCGATCTTGAAGCCTTCGCCCGCGGCGCCCAGCATCTGACTGCGCGGCACGCGCGCGTTCTCGAAGTGCAGGCGCGCGAGCGGATGCGGCGCGATCACGTCGATGCGTTCGGCGATCTGCAAGCCGGGCGTATCCGCATCGACGATGAACGCGCTGATGCCGCGCGAGCCCGGCGCTTCGCCTGTGCGCGCGAACACGACATGGAAGTCCGCGATGCCGCCGTTCGATATCCACGTCTTGTCGCCGTTCAGCACGTAGGCGTCGCCATCGGCGCGCGCATCGAGCGACATCGCCGCGACATCCGATCCCGCTTCCGGTTCCGACAACGCGAACGCCGCCAATGCAGTGCCGTTCGCGACGCGCGGTAAATAGCGCTCTTTCTGCGCATCGGTGCCGGCGAGCGATATGGCGCCCGAGCCGAGCCCTTGCATCGCGAAGGCGAAGTCCGCGAGGCCGTCGTGTTTCGCGAGCGTTTCGCGCAGCAGGCACACGGCGCGCGTGTCGATCGTATCGTTCGATGCGCCGTATCGGGTGCCGCCGATGCAATGCCTGAGCCATCCCGCATCGCCGAGCATGCGCACGAGGCGCTTGCAGGCCGCGTCGGTATCGGCGTGATCGACATGCTTCAGATGCTCGTTCGCCCATGCATCGGCATCGCGTGCGAGTTCGCGATGTCTCTCATCGAAGAAGGGCCATGCGAGCGCGCTGTGTGGATCGGCGTTCATTCAGTCTCCTTCGAACACGGGACGCGTCTTCCCCGCGAACGCGCGATAGGCGCGCTCGAAATCGCGCGTGCTCATGCAGATGGCTTGCGCCTGCGCTTCCGATTCGATCGCTTGGTCGATGCTCATGCTCCATTCCTGATGCAGCATCTTCTTCGTGATGCCGTGCGCGAAGGTCGGCCCGGCGACGAGTTCGGACGCGAGCTTCGCGGCTTCGCCGAGCAAGGTTTCGGGTGCGCAAAGGCGGTTGTAGAAGCCCCAGTGATAGCCTTCTTCGCCGCTTGCCGAGCGGCCCGTGAAGAGCAATTCGGCAGCGCGTCCCTGACCGATGATGCGCGGCAGAATCGAACAGGCGCCCATGTCGCAGCCCGCGAGACCGACGCGCGCAAAGAGAAATGCGAGCTTGCTGCGCGCGGTGCCGAGACGCATGTCGGACGCCATCGCGAGGATCGCGCCCGCGCCCGCGCAGACGCCATCGACGGCGGCTATGATCGGCTGCGGGCAATGACGCATCGCCTTGACGAGATCGCCCGTCATGCGTGTGAAGAGCAATAGCTCGGGCATCGGTAGATCGATCAGCGGTGCGATGATTTCATGCACGTCGCCGCCGGAGCAGAAGTTGTCGCCCGCGCCGTGGATCACGACGGCTTTCACATCGGTCGCATAGGCGAGTTGCCGAAACAGATCGCGCAACTCCGCATACGATTCGAACGTCAGCGGGTTCTTGCGTTCGGGCCGGTTCAGCATGATCGTCGCGACATCGTTCGTGACGGACCATCCGAAGTGCGTCGCGCGATAGTCCGCGAGCGTTACGCGATTGCCGGCGAGAAGCGCATCGGCGCTCGATGAGCTCATCTGTGTCTCCTTAGTCCTTCAGCGTCTTCAGCAGATGCTGCTTCAGCTTGCCGAGCCGCTGATGCGTCTGCGATTTTTCGTTCAGTTCGAGACCGCCGAACATTTCGACGACCCATTGCTCATGCGCGGTCGCCATCTTGTCGAACGCGGCGCGGCCTTGCGGCGTGAGACGCACGCTCGTCGAACGGCGATCGTTCGGATCGGCATAACGCGATACCAGTCCTTCTTTTTCGAGCTGATCCGTGATGCCCGTCACATTGCCGCCGGTGACCATCATGCGGCGCGATAGCTCGGTCATCTTCAGGCCCTCGGGATGACGTTCGAGTTGCGCCATCAGGTCGAAGCGCGGCAAGGTCGTGTCGAACTCGGTGCGCAGGCGCTTGCGCAGTTCGGCTTGCACGAGGTTCGTCGTGGTCAGCATGCGCAGCCATAAGCGCAGTCCCATGTGGCTGTCGGCGCCGGTGCTCATCTCGAGATCGACGACGTTGTCCGCCGGTTTCTCCACGCCCTTGCGCGGCGCTTTCTGCTCGGTTGCGGCGTTCGTCTTCTTGTTGCCTGCGATGTTGCTCACGTTACTTCTCCACCTGATACGGATATCGACTGGCCGTTCATCGCATCGGAACGGGGCGCGCACAGCCATAGCACGGCGTTGGCGACTTCTTCCGGCTGCACGAAACGGCGTTGCGGGTTGTTGCGCACGAGCGCATCGCGTGCGTGCTGTTCGCTGCGCGCGGTCTTCGACATGATCTGATCGAGCGATGCGCGCAGCAGCTCGGTTTCGGTATAACCGGGGCATACCGCGTTGACGGTTATGCCCTTCGTCGCGACTTCGAGAGCGAGCGCGCGCGTGAGACCGATGACGCCATGCTTCGCCGCGCAATACGCCGCGACATACGCATAACCGATTTGTCCCGCCGTGCTCGCGACATTCACGATGCGGCCAAAGCCACGCTCCAGCATCGACGGCAACACGGCGCGCGTGCAGAAGAACACGCCGGTGAGATTGACGTCGATCATGCGTTGCCACAGTGCCGCATCGGTTTGCGTGAAAGGCGCGGCTTGCGCGTGGCCTGCGTTGTTCACGAGGATATCGGCCGGACCGGCGCGCGAGAAGGCTTCGGCGACGGCGGCTTCATTCGTCACATCGACGCATATGCACGCGACGTCGGCGTAATCGCGCATCGCGTCGCGTTGCGCTTCGAGGCGCGCGAGATCGCGGCCCATCAGCGTGATGCGTGCGCCGGCATGCGCGAGCGCCTCTGCGCACGATGCGCCGATGCCGCTGCCACCGCCTGTCACGACCGCGTGTTTGTCGGCGAGAGTCGTCATGATCAGACCGTTCCTTCAGCGCGTTGCGCGCGTTCTTGCGGCGTGAGGCGCGCATTGTCGGCGGCCAGTGCGCGCTCGCGTTCGAGATTGCGTTCCAGTTGCGATTTGGCGGCCGCGTACTGCTTCGGCCACGCGATATCGAAGTAGCCGATCTTCGCGGCCTCGTTCAATGTCCACGATGGATTCGCGAGATGCGGGCGCGCCACCGCGCACAAGTCCGCACGTCCCGCGGCGATGATGCTGTTCACGTGATCCGCTTCCGAGATCGCGCCGACCGCGATGGTCGCGATACCCGCTTCATTGCGTATGCGATCCGCGAACGGCGTCTGGAACATGCGCCCGAACACAGGCTTCTCCTGCTTGCTGACTTGCCCTGAAGAGACGTCGATCATGTCCGCGCCGGCGGCCTTGAATGCGCGCGCGATCTCGACGGCGTCGTCGGGCGTCGTCCCGCCATCGACCCAATCGTGCGCGGAAATGCGAACGGACATCGGCTTGTCTTGCGGCCAGACAGCGCGCATCGCCTTGAATACTTCGAGCGGATAACGCAGGCGATTTTCGAGCGAGCCGCCGTATTCGTCAGTGCGATGATTCGTCAGCGGCGAGAGAAAGCTCGACAGAAAGTAGCCATGCGCGCAGTGCAGTTCGAGCCAGTCGAAGCCTGCAAGCGCGGCCATTTCCGTGGCGCGCACGAACTGCGTTTCGATCTCGCGCAATTCGTCGTGCGATGCCTCGCGCGACCATTGGCTCACGCCTTGCAGATACTGTTGCGGCGATGCGGAAACCAGCGGCCAGTTGCCATCGGGAAGCGGCTGATCGATGCCTTCCCAGCTCACGCGCGTCGATGCCTTCGCGCCCGCATGGCCGAGCTGCATGCCGATCTTCGCATCCGATTGCGCATGCACGAAATCGACGATGCGCTTCCACGCCGCGAGATGCTCCGGCGCATACATGCCCGGACATCCCGGCGTGATGCGCGCTTCGGGCGACACGCAGGTCATCTCGGTCATCACGAGCGCGGCGCCGCCCATCGCGCGCGCGCCGAGATGCATCAGGTGATAGTCGCCCGCGATGCCATCGACGGCGGAATACTGCGCCATCGGCGAAACGACCACGCGATTCTTCAGCGTGACGCCGCGCAATGTGAACGGCGTGAACATCGGCGGAACGGATCGTTGCCGCGCGTTGCGCTCGATGCCCGCACGCGCGGCGAGCCAGTCTTCGAATGAGGCGAGATATCCTGCATCGCGCTCGCGCAGGTTTTCATGCGAAATGCGCTGCGAGCGCGTGAGCAACGAGTATGCAAACTGCTCGGGCTCGAACGACGCGTATCGATCCACATGCTCGAACCACTCCGTCGAATTGCGCGCGGCATTCTGAATGCGCAATACATCGACGCTGCGTACTTGCGTGTAATGCGCGAGCGCGCCGTCGAGATCGCCGTTCTTCATCGCGAACGCAGTGTCGATGCTGTTCGCGAGTTCGATCGCATCTTCGAGTGCGAGCTTCGTCCCCGATCCGATCGAAAAATGCGCGGTATGCGCGGCATCGCCCATCAACACGACGGGCGTCCGTTTGCCGTTCGCGGATTCGCGCCAATGCACCCATTCGCGATTGACGACGCGCGGAAAGCGGATCCATTGCGCCGATCCGCGCAAGTGCGTGGCGTTCGAGATCAGCGCGTGGCCGTCGAGATGCTTCGCAAAAAGCTTTTCGCAGAACGCGATGCCGTCTTCCTTGCTCATGTCGGCGAGGCCGGCCGCACGCCATACGCGTTCGGGCGCCTCGACGATGAACGTCGACGTGTCTTCATCGAAGCGATAAGCATGCGCCTGAAACCAGCCCCATTCCGTTTTTTCGAACGCGAACGTGAATGCGTCGAAGCACTTGTGCGTGCCGAGCCACACGAAGCGGCAATCGCGCATGTCGATATCGGGCTGATACGTCGACGCGTATTTCTGCCGGATCGCGCTGTTCAATCCGTCGCTCGCGATGATGAGATCGGCGTCGTAGTCCTCGTCGTTCATGACTTGCGTTTCGAAGACGAGCTTCACGCCGAGGTCTTCGCAACGCGCTTGCAGGATATTCAGCAGACGTTTGCGGCCGATGCCGCAGAAGCCGTGACCCGACGAGCGCACGGTGCGCCCGCCGATGTGGACGTCGATGTCGTCCCAGTGATTGAAGGCGTCGAGAATGGCATCGGCGCTTGGCGGGTCCGCCGCGCGCAGGTTGCCGAGCGTCTGGTCGGAGAACACGACGCCCCAGCCGAACGTGTCGTAAGGACGGTTGCGTTCGACGACGGTGATGTCGTAAGCGGGATGGCGGCGCTTCATCAAAAGCGCGAAATACAGGCCCGCCGGACCTCCGCCGATGCAGACGATACGCATGCTTGCTCTCCGACTCGTGTCTTTCCTCGCGATAATTTAGGTTTGGATAATTTAGATGTCAAGTAAAAAGACGACGGAGCGCACCGCGCGTCCGTTCTTTTCCCCGCTAGTCTTCGCGGATTTCCCGTGCGCAACGCTGCAAGCGGATGAATGCCCGATATCGCGCGTCGTGAAGGCGCGCGAGATCGCCCGTTGCCGGCGCGTAGGTTTTTTCGACGCGCGCCATGCCGCTCATCGCCGATCGAACGTCGCCGAACAGACCGCCCGCCACCGCGCCGAGCATCGCGGCGCCGAGCAGCACCGGCTCATCGACCTGCGTGGCCAGCACCGGCTTGCCGGTCGCATCGGCGAGCAGCTGCCGGACGAGATCGAGCCGGCCCGCGCCGCCGCTGATCATCACGCGCTCGATCGGCGCGCCGGCGTCCGCCTGCGCTTCGATGATCTGCCGCAGACCATAAGCGATGCTGCACACGCCGGCGACATACAGCGCGACCAGATTGTCGAGGCCGGCTTCCATGCCGAGACCGGCGATGACCGCGCGCGCGTGCGGATCGGCGAAGGGCGCGCGGTTGCCGAGAAACTCCGGGACGACGTGCAGGCCATCGGCGAGCTTCACCGCGTCCGACAGGCTGCCGGAGCCCTGAGCCGCCAAGCCGGCGAGCATGCCCGGCAGCGATTCGCCGCGCTCTTTCGCGCCAAGCGTGGCTTCGGCGGCGGCGGGATGCATCGCGAGCAGGCGCTCGATCGCCGCGCCGGCGACCGATTGACCGCCTTCGTTGAGCCACGCCTGCGGCACCATCGCCGAGAAGTACGGGCCCCAGACGCCGGGCACGAAGACCGGCTCGGCGGTCGTCGTCATCGTGCATGACGACGTGCCGAACACATAGGCGAGGCACGACTCCGGATCGCCCTGTGCGCCCACGGTGCCGATGCCGCCCGCATGGGCATCGATCACGCCCGCGCCGACCGGTGTGCCCGCGATCAGCCCGAGTTCCGCGGCGGCGCGTTCGGTCAGCCCGTTGCCGAGCCGCGTGCCCGGTTCGACCACCTGCTGGCCGATGCGCGCGAAGCCCTCGTCCGCCAGCGCGCCGAGACCGATGGTCCGGAAGTAGCTCTCGTCCCAGCGCCGTTCATGCGCGAGATAGGTCCACTTGCAGGTCACGGTGCAGACCGACCGCGACGTATCGCCGGTCGCGCGCCATGTCAGGAAGTCGGTGAGATCGAAGAATTGCCATGCGGCGTCGAAGACGCGCGGACGGTTTTCCAGAAGCCACAACAGCTTCGGCGTCTCCATTTCCGGTGAGATCCTGCCGCCGACGTATTTCAGCACCGCGTGGCCGGTCGCGTTGATGCGCTCCGCCTGCCCGATCGCGCGATGATCCATCCAGACGACGATGTCGCGTTCCGCCTGCTCCGACGGTCCCACGGGCAGCGGTTTGCCGCCATCGCCGAGCACGACGAGCGAGCAGGTCGCATCGAAGCTGACGCCCGCGACGGACTCCGGCGCGATTGCCGCCTGCGCGAGCGCCGCTTTTACGGCGTGGCAGACGGCGCTCCAGATTTCCCCGCTCGATTGCTCGACGATGCCGCCGCTTTCGTGAAACAGCGTGATGTCCTTTTTCGCCGATGCGGCCATGTTGCCGGCGGTATCGAAAATTCCGGCGCGTGCGCTGCCGGTGCCGACGTCGACGCCAACGACGTAGCGTTCGCCGGCGCTGCGGTTGCTTGCGTTCATCTCTCTGTCCGTGGTTCGGGATAGGGGCGTCGCAGATCGACGCTGTTCGGCAAACCTGCCGCCGAGTAGTATGCCCGAACCCCGAATTCCGAAGACGGCAACGCGAGGCGCTCGTCTAAAGCCGCTACTTGATGAAGCTGAGTTCCTTGCTGATCTTTTCGAGGATCGGCTTCTTTCTCTCGTTGAAGACCGCCTTGTTTTCCTGGATGAGATTGTTGCCCTTGGTATCGATCGAGATGATCAGCGGGCCGAACTCCTTCACGCGGTTGATCCACAAGGTTTCGGGCATGCCGAGATCCTGCCATTCGGCGCCTTCGATTTCCTCGACGAGCGTCGCCGCGAGCACCGCGCATCCGCCCGGGAAGATCGCATGAACCGCCTTGTGCTCCATGCAGCCCGCGGCCGTTTCCGGTCCCATGCCGCCTTTGCCGACGATCAGCTTCACGCCGGTCTGCTCGATGAACTCGCGCTCGAATTTCTCCATGCGCATGCTCGTCGTCGGTCCGATGGACACCATCTCGAACGCGCCGTCGTCCTTCTTGCGCACGATCGGGCCCGCATGAAAGATCGCGCCGCCGTTGAGATCGACGGGCAGCTCGCGCCCTTGCTCGATCAATCGACGATGCGCGACATCGCGGCACGTCACCAGGCGCCCCGTCAGATAGACGACGTCGCCGACCTTCAGATCCTCGAGGTCTTCGCTTTTGATGGGGGTTGTCAGAACCTTCTTCACAGTACGACTCCTTCATGCGAGAGCACTTCGTAGGACATGTCTGCGTTGATGCGGATCTTGCCGCGGCGATGCGCCCAGCATCCGGTGTTGATGGCCACCCCGATGGTCGACGGATGCCGCGCCGACGATTCGATGTTGACGCCCATCACGCTATTGTTTCCGGTGAGCCCCTGAGGGCCGATGCCGACTTCGTTGAGCCCTTGTTCGAGCAACTCTTCCATCAGCGCGGCGCGCGGATTCGCGCTCTTCGAATCGACCGGACGAAGGATCGCCAGCTTCGACAGTCGCGCGGCAGTCTCGACCGAAGTGGATACGCCGACGCCGACGAGCAGCGGCGGGCACGCATTCACGCCGCGCTCGGTGATGACGTCCATCACGAATTCGGCGACGCCTTCATAGCCTTGCCCCGGCATCAGAACCTTCGCCGCGCCGGGAAGCGTGCAGCCGCCGCCCGCCATGTAGACGTCGATCGTGCAGCTGTCCTTCTCCGGCACGATGCGCCAGTCGAGCCACGGAATCTGCGTGCCGGTGTTCGTGCCCGTGTTCTTCTCGTCGAACGTTTCGACGGCGTTGTGACGCAAAGGCCCGAGCTTCGTCGCGCCGGCGGTGGCTTCCTGAAGGATTTCCTCGAGCTCGCCGAGCAGCGGAAAATTCGCGCCCGCCTCGACGAAATACTGGATCACGCCCGTGTCCTGACAGCTCGGACGGTTCAGCTTGTCGGCGGCGTCCTGGTTGCTGTCCATCGAATCGTAAATCGACTTGGCGAGCGGATTGGTTTCCATCGTGCGCAATTCCGCGAGCTTCGCCTTGACATCCTTCGGCAGGCGCTTGCCGATATAGGCGGTGAACTTCGCCATGGTGTCCGTGACGGACTGAATGGCCGCTTCCTTTTCCATCTTGATTCCTCTACGACGTGTTGAGTTGGGGGACGCGCGCGTGCTTTTTCAGTGTGCGGCGGCGTTGCTGGTCGATACCGAAGGCTTCTGCGAGCGGGCGAGAAGCAAGGTCAGCACGGCGGACATCACGAGAAGACCGGCGACGAAATAGAGGCCGCCCGCATAGCTGCCCGTCGATTCCTTGAGCCAGCCGATGACGACCGGACCGGCGAAGCCGCCCAGATTGCCGATCGAGTTGATCGTCGCGATGCCGGTGGCGGCCGCCGCGCCGGAGAGAAACATCGTCGGCATGGTCCAGAGCGGCGGCTTCGCGCAACTGATGCCGATGTTCACCAGCGTCAGCGAGGCGATCAGACCGACGACGCTATTGGCCATCGCCGCCACGATCAGGCCGACCGCCGCCGCGACGCACGCCAGCACGACGTGCCAGGTTCGCTCGCCGGTGCGATCCGAATGGCGCGACCACAGCACCATCGCGATGACGGACACGATCGGCGGAATCGCGTTGAGCAGGCCGACGGTCATCGACGACACGCCCAGTTGCTTGATGATCTGCGGCGCCCAGATGCCGAGCGTGTACAGCCCCGCCGACGTGCCGAAGTAAATCAGCGACAGCGCGATTACGCGGGGATTCGCAAGGCCGCTGATGATGCCGTGCTTCGCCGTGGTCGCGCGGCTGGCGGTTTCGGCGTTCATGACATCGACCAGCCAGTTGCGCTCGTCGTCCTTCAGCCATTTGGCCTTCTCGGGCTTGTCGGTCATGTAGAAGAAGACGACCACGCCGAGAATGAGCGCCGGCACGGCTTCGAGGATGAAGAGCCATTGCCATCCGTGCAGTCCCATTACGCCGTCCATTTCGAGCAGCGCGGCGGACAGCGGCGAGCCGAGCGCGGTGGAAAGCGGCGCGGCGGCCATGAAGAACGCGACGACGCCAGCGCGATGCCGCGCGGGAAACCAGTAGCTGAGATACAGGATGATGCCGGGGAAGAAGCCCGCTTCGGCCGCGCCCAGCAGGAAGCGGATGATGTAGAAGCTCGTCGGCCCGGTGACGAACGCCATCGCCGCCGAGATGATCGCCCACGTCACCATGACCCGCGCAATCCAGATGCGCGCGCCGACCTTGTGCAGCACGATGTTCGACGGCACTTCGAACAGGAAATAGCCCCAGAAGAAGATGCCCGCGCCGAAGCCGAGAATCGACGCGGTGAAGCCGAGGTCGGTCTTCATCGTGAGCGCCGCGAAGCCGATATTCACCCGGTCGATATACGCGATGAAGTACAGCAGCATGATGAACGGCACGATGCGCCAGCTGACCTTGCGCAGAGTGCGCTTCTCGATGTCCATTTCCATGGAACGTCTCCTGATTCCGATTGATAGGGTTCGAAACCGTCTGGTGCGGTTTTGATGCCGTCTTCGAACGTCGGCTCGAAGCGGGTCGCCCTTTACGTGAGCTGACGCCTAGGTTAAAACCGTTGGAATCGCGTATGAATCGACTTAAACTTAATTCATCATTGCAAAAAAATCACGAATGGGCACCGACTCGGAACTGGGATTCTTCTGCCTGCTGGTGAAGCAAGGCAGTCTGGCCGCGACCGCGCGAGAGCTGAATCTGACGCCGCCGGCGGTCTCGCGGCGGCTCTCTTCGCTGGAAGACCGGCTCGGCGTGCGCCTGCTCAACCGCACGACGCGGCGCATCAGCCTGACGAGCGAAGGCGAGGTGTATTTCGCGAACGCCCAGCGAATACTGAGCGACATCGACGACATGGAGCGGACGGTCTCCAGCAGCCGGGCCGCGCCGAAAGGACTGTTGCGCGTCAATGCGCCGTTGGGATTCGGGCGGTCGTATATCGGTCCGGCGATCTCGGAATTCAGCGAGGCGTTTCCCGATGTCGAAGTGCAACTGCATCTGACCGATCGGCCGATCAGCCTGCCGGACGAGAGCATCGACGTGTCCGTGCGCTTCGGCGAGATGCCGGATTCACGGCTGATCGCGAAGAAGATCGCGTCGAATCGGCGGCTTCTGGTGTCGTCGCCGGGATATTTGCGTGTGGCCGGGGAGCCGGCGCATCCGCATGATCTGACTTCGCATCAATGCATCGTGCTGCGTCAGAACGAGGCCGCCTATGGCAACTGGCGTCTGACGCGCAGCGGGCGCACGGAGACCGTGAAAGTGCACGGCAAGCTCAGCACCAACGACGGCGAAGTGGCGCTGAACTGGGCGCTGGAAGGGCGCGGCATTCTCATGCGCGCGGAATGGGACGTCGCGAAGTATCTGCGCAGCGGAAGGCTGGTTCAGGTGTTGAGCGAATACGACACGCCGCCCGCCGATATCTACGCGGTCTATCCCGAACGGCTGAATCTGTCGCCGAAGGTCGCGGTTTTCGTCGATCATCTGCGTCACTATCTCGGCCAGCACGCCGACGGCCCGTCGCCCGCCGGCTCGCCGTGGTAGCGGCGCTTCACGCGTCGCCCTTCAGCTCCTGCGCGATGAAGTCGACGAACGTGCGAATGCGGTTCGACATCTGATGCCGCTGCGAGTAGACCGCGAAGATATCGGCGTTGGGCGTTTCGTGGTCGGGCAGCACGCGCACGAGCGAACCATCGGCCAGATACGGCTTCAAATCCCATTCGGCGCGCATCAGGATGCCGTGGCCTTCGAGCGCCCATTTCACGGCTATTTCGCCGTCGTTCGTCGTGAGCGTGCCGTCGATCCGCACCGCTTCCGTCTTGCGCGACGCGCCGCGTCCGGACGTGAGCCGCCACACGCCGTAGGCTTCGTCGCCCTGACGAATGCCGATGCAGTTATGCCGCGTCAGATCGTGCGGGACGAGCGGCATGCCGTGCGCCTCGATATACGACGGCGCGGCGCACAACAGCCGCCGGTTTCCCGCGAGACGCCGCGCGATCACGCGCGTATCGGGCGGTTCGCCGAACCGGATGCAGACGTCGAACTTGTCGTCGGTGAGCGGCGGCGGCGTGACCGACAACTGCAACTGCACCGACACTTGCGGATACATCCTGCTGAAACGCGAAATCAGCGGCGCGACGTGACTGCGCCCGAAACCGAGCGTCGCGTTCACGCGCAGCAGACCTTTCGGGCTTTGCTTGGCGGCGCCGAGCAGTTCGGAGAGTTCGTCGATCTCGTCGAGAATCCGGCGCGCGTGTTCCAGATACAGCTCGCCTTCCGGCGTGAGCATCATCCGCCGCGTCGTGCGATTGACGAGCGCCACGCCGGCGCGCGCTTCCATCTGCGAAAGACGCTTGCTGACGGCCGCCGCCGTGAGGCCGAGCTCGCGCGCGGCCGCGCTCAGACTGCCTGCCGCCGACAGCGTGGAGAAGAAGCTCAGATCGGCGGGCTGGACGGCATCGGGCATCGGTTCATTCGTAACTTCAGGTTAAAGATGCTTTGAGTCTAGCACCGGTTTTGGAGCCGGAATGCGGTTAAAGTTCGCCCATACCCGACAACATCGAAGGACGGAGACATGAAGACCTATCGCATTGCAACGATTCCCGGCGACGGCATCGGCAAGGAAGTGGTTCCGGCGGGCCAGCAAGTGCTCGAAGCGCTCGCCAAGTCCACGCAGGCATTCGCTTTCGAATTCGAGAATTTCGACTGGGGCGCGGACTATTACCGTCAGCATGGCGTGATGATGCCCGCGAACGGACTCGATGCGATCCGGGACAAGGACGCCATTCTCTTCGGCTCGGCGGGCGATCCGGACGTGCCCGATCACATCACGCTGTGGGGCCTGCGTCTCAAGATTTGCCAGGGATTCGACCAGTACGCGAACGTGCGTCCGACGCGCATCCTGCCGGGCATCGACGCGCCGCTGAAGCGCTGCAAGCCCGAAGACCTGAACTGGGTGATCGTGCGCGAAAACTCGGAAGGCGAATATTCCGGCGTGGGCGGGCGCGTGCATCAAGGTCATCCGATCGAAGCCGCGACCGATGTGTCGATCATGACGCGCGCGGGCGTCGAGCGCATTCTGCGGTTCGCGTTCCGCCTCGCGCAGTCGCGTCCGCGCAAGCTGCTGACCGTCATCACGAAGAGCAACGCGCAACGTCACGCAATGGTCATGTGGGACGAGATCGCGAACGAAGTCGCCGCCGAATTCCCCGATGTCAAATGGGACAAGGAACTCGTCGACGCCGCCACCGCGCGCATGGTCAATCGTCCGCAGACGCTCGATACGATCGTCGCCACCAATCTTCATGCCGACATTCTCAGCGATCTCGCCGCCGCGCTCGCGGGCAGTCTCGGCATCGCGCCGACGGGCAACATCGATCCGGAGCGCCGCTATCCGTCGATGTTCGAACCGATTCACGGCTCCGCGTTCGACATCATGGGCAAGGGCCTGGCGAATCCCGTCGGCACGTTCTGGTCGGTCGTGATGCTGCTCGAACATCTCGGCGAGTTCGACGCGGCCAAACGCGTCATGCAGGCGATCGAAGCCGTGACATCCGACAAGTCGCTGCACACCGGCGATCTCGGCGGCACCGCGACGACGGCGCAAGTGACGGCCGCCGTCTGCGCGCTGGTCGACAAGCAGGCGGCTAACGCGGCCTGAATCGGTTGCCCGATGACGTTCCGCGAGCGCGTCTATTTCTCCGCGCCGATGGTCGTCACGGGCTGCCATTTCATCGACTTGACCTGATACAGCGTCGATGTCGGGTTGTTCAGATCGCCGAACTTGTCGAACGAGATATTTCCGGTGATGCCGTTGTACTGGATCGTGCGCAGCGTCTCGATGATCGCGGCGGGCTTCACGGAATTTGCTTTCTTCATCGCGGTGATGGCGAGCCACGCGCAGTCATACGCGAACGGCGCGTAGGTGAGCGTCTCCGCGCCGAAGCGCTTCTTGAATTTCGCGGCGAATGCGCGGCCTTCGGGCAATGAATCGACGGGCCGGCCGTATTCCCACGCCATCGCGCCTTCAGCCGCGTTTCCCGCCGAATTGATGAACACACTGTCGGCAATCCCGCCGCTG
>NZ_JARUXK010000003.1:245574-277444 GCF_031451435.1 Caballeronia sp. LZ008
CCGACGAACTGCGCGCGGATGCCGAGCTGCTTCATCCGCTTGACGATCAGCCCGGCCTGACCATCGAGTCCGCCGAAGTACAGAAGATCGGCGTTGGCGGCCTTGATGTTCGTCAGTTGCGCATTGAATTCGACGGCCTTGTCGTTGGTGTATTCCTCCGACACGACCTGGCCGCCCGCCGCCTGCACCGCCTTCCTGAACTCTTCGACCGCGCCTTGCCCGAAGGCGGTCCGGTCATCCATGACCGCGATCCGCTTCGCCTTCGTGACCTTCACGGCATACGTGCCGGCGTTGCCGGAATTCTGCGTGTCGGTGGCGATGATGCGGAACACGTTGTTCAAGCCCTGACGCGTAATCGCGGGATTCGTCGCCGCGGGATCGAGCAGCGGAATGCCGGCCTTCCCGAAGATGGGCGCGGAAGGAAGCGCGACGCCGGAGTTGTAATAGCCGACGACCGCAACGACGCCATCGTCGACGAGTTTCTGCGCCACCTGAACGCCGATGCGCGGATCGCCCTGATCGTCGACGGATGCGAGCTCGAACTGGACCGGCTGTCCGTCGATGCTGATGTGCTGGGCGTTGGCTTCTTCGATCGCGAGCCGCACGCCGTTTTCCAGATCCTTGCCGTTCGCGGCGCTGATGCCGGTGAGCGGCGCGGACAGGCCGATCTTGACGGTCTGCTGCGCGCTTGCAATGAGCGGAGCCAGGCAGAGCGCGGACGCCGCGAAGAGGGAAACGAACGTTTTCATGACAGGGCACTCCATCAAGTGAAGGTCATACGCGGTTCGGGCGTTCGCTTAACGCGGGCGAAGGCCGTCATTCGGCTTGTCGTATCGTTTCGAGACTTATTTTCTGTCGAATTCCGGCGGTTCGTATTCGGGGGAAAATACTGATTTCTCCGCGAGCGAACGATTGTTCTGCGGCGCGCCCATCATGAGTCGAGGATTTGCAGATGAATCGGACAGAGAAAGAAAAGATGCTGGCTGGCGAGCTGTACACGGCCAACGACGCAGAAATTCAGGCCGATCAGGCAGCGGCGCGCGCATGGATGGCGCGCTTCAATGGCGCGATGGACATGCCGCTCGCACAGCGGTACGGGTTGCTCGGCGAACGGTTCGCCGCCATCGGTCCGGACTCGATGGTCCGGCCGCCGTTTCATTGCGACTACGGCTACAACATCACGCTCGGCGCGGGCGTGTTCTTGAACTACAACTGCACGATTCTCGATGTCGTCGCCGTGGAGATCGGCGACATGACGCAGATCGCGACGGGCGTGCAGATTCTGACCGCCGATCATCCGCGCGATCCTGCCGTGCGCGCAACGGGCCTCGAACTGGGGCGTCCCGTGCGGATCGGCCGCAATGTGTGGATCGGCGCGGGCGCGATCATCCTGCCGGGCGTGACGATCGGCGATGACGCTTTGATCGGCGCAGGCAGCATCGTGACGCGCGATGTGCCCGCCGGCGCCACGGCGGTCGGGAATCCGGCGCGTGTTCGTCCTGCTGTCCGCGACTAGAAGTCCCGATCGCCGTTACCAGTTCTTCGATGCGAGCAGCGCCTTCACCTGTCCGGCGACGATGGTATAGCCGGCGTCGTTGAGATGGATCGCGTCGGAGCGCAGTGAAGACGGCGGAATGTCGTGGCTGTGATCGATGACGTCCTGAGGAAGGCTCGGATTGTAGGCATTGACGAGCGCAGACTCGACGTCGATGAAATTGTCGGGATACGCCGCCTTCAGGGACGCGTTGAGATCGTCGAGATATTTCGCGACTTCTCCGCCCGCATACTCACCGGTGAAATCGCCCTTGATGATCGAAAGCACCGCGAAGTGCGCGCCCGCGGGCTTGAGCCACTGTACGATGGACTTCACGTCCGCGAGGACGGTCTGTGCGTCATAGCCATTGTTGCGGCCGACCCAGATGATCGCGGTCCATGTGTCATAGCCTTCCGAATCGCCGAGAAATGCCGATCCGGCGGCGCAAGGCACTGCCGATCCGGCGCTGTCCCGCACGAACGTATAGGTTTCGGTCGTCGATGGCGGCCCGCCGTCCGCTGTGCGCTGGAGCGCGCCATGCACCGAGCAGAGCGTGCCCGGCTTGCTCCGAGCGACGTCATCGGCGGGTGTCGACAGCATGTCGATCGACACGCTCGAAAGATGGACCGCCGTGTTGCTCGCCGGCACGGCGTCGCCATCGACCGTGACCGTCGATGGCAATGCTCCGACGCGCGCCGCGATCTGCGTCGATGTCTGCCCGCCGATGCCGAGATTCGCAAAGGTCCGATTATTTAGTATGCCGGACAAAATTGCCGGGTAGCCGCCGATATCCGATCCGACTCCCTGCGTCAGGCTATCGCCGATGGCAACGATATTCGGCGACGAACCCGCGGGCGTGGCAGCGGGAGCAGGCTCTGAAGCCGGCGTAGGCGCGGTCGCGGTGGACGTGCTTTGAACGCCCGAAGAACTGTCGCCGCCGCCGCAAGCCGCCAGCAACGAAGTGGCGGCCAATGCCGCCAAGCGTGCCTGAATCCGGTTCATGTCTCCCCCAAGTCGACTGGACGTCGTTGTCATTGCCTGCGAGGGTACTGTCATGAAACCGGGGACATGCCGGCCGGACGGAAATCGCCAAGACCTTGTCGGCCTGGAACCTGTCCGGCGCGCGCATCCGCATGTCGCGTTGGGACTAACTGCTTACTCAAACTTCGCGATCGGGCAGCAACGCCGCAAGCAGCCGCCGCAACTCCAGACATTCCTTTTTCGTCAGCCGCGCGGTGAGAATGCGCTCGACTTCCTCGACGCGCGGACGCAGCGCCGCCAGTTGCTTCTTTCCGGCCGGCGTCAGGAAGAGCACGTAACTTCGCTTGTCGACGGGATCGTCCGAGCGTTCGATGAGACCGTTGCGAACCATGCGCGCGACGAGATCGGCGATCGTCGAACGGTCCACATCGAGTTCATCGCCGAGCTGGCGCTGATTGACGCCGGGCGTTTCGTGCAGGACTTCGAGCGCCGCGTACTGCACGCTCGTAATCTCGGCGGAAACCTCGGCGAGCCACACCGCGACATGGCGCTGCTGCGCGCGACGCACGAGGCTGCCCGTGTATCGCGACAGCGCGCGGTCATCTTCTTTATTCGGCAATTTGATCAGTTCATGAGCGGGTTGAAGCACGCGGAAAGATCGGATCGAAAAAGGCGTTCAGTTCCGCGTACGCGTCCAGGGGCAGGACATGCGCGACGTATTGATCCGGACGGACCACGACGATCGCGCCCCGTTCGCGATCGATGCCGCGCTCGTGGAAAATATCAGTCGCCGCATCGTTGGTAAATGCTTTCTCGTAGTCGACCAGACCATAGCGCCCCTTGCGCGGCAGGAGAATGCCCGGCAGTTCATTCAACGCGACGTCGCGATGATCCCGCTGCAACACCGCGCGCAGATCGAGAACGCTGTCCGGATCGGCGCCTTCCGGCGTCACGCGCCGCAGAACGGAATCGGGCGAAGCGCAAAGATGTTCGCACAGCGCATGCAGCGCGCGGCCGTTCGCATCAGAAAACGCATACAGACGCCAGCGGCCATCGGCGCGCGCGACGTGTCCGAGATGCATCGGCTTGGCATCGGTCAGACGAATCACGGGCGACGAGTGAAAGCGCGTGCCGATCGCGAAGCCGCTCGCGAGCGCCTGATGCGTCGGCTCGCCCGTCAGCATGGCCGGACGGTAGCGCGTCGCGACGCCCGCCGTGTAGCGGCCCGCGCGCACGAAGTACGCCTGAAGCTCGGCGGGATCGACGCCGCCCGCTTCGGGCCGGTTCGAGTCTTTGGGCGGTGCGGCCATCATAGCCGACCATTCCTTGTCGAAATCGATGAGCTCCTGCGCGATCGGCTGACGTTCGTCGGAATAGGTGCGCAGCAGGTCGGCGTCGCCGAGTCCGCGCAGCACCGCGCCGAGTTTCCAGCCGAGATTGAAGCCGTCCTGCATCGAGACGTTCATGCCCTGGCCGGCCTTCGCGCTATGCGTGTGGCAGGCATCGCCCGCGATGAACACGCGCGGCTCGCGACTCGTGCCATCGGCAGCGATGGCATCGTCGAAACGGTCCGTCAGACGCTGCCCGACCTCGTACACGGAGAACCACGCGACTTCCTTCACGTCGAGCGAATAGGGATGAAGGATACGTTGCGCGGTCTGAATGATGCGATCGACCTTGATCTGCTTGATGCTGTCGCGATTGTCCGCCGTGACCTCGCCCAGATCGACGTAAAAGCGCACCAGATACCCGCCTTCGCGCGGAATGATGAGCAGATTGCCTTCGCTCGCGGATTGAATCGCGACCTTCAGACGAATGTCGGGGAAGTCCGTGACAGCGAGCGCATCCATCACGCCCCACGCGTGATTGGCCGCATCGCCACGCAGCGTTTGCCCGATGGCCGTCCGCACGCGGCTGCGCGCGCCATCGCAACCCACGACATAACGCGCGCGCACGGTGACGGTCTCGTCGAGCCGCGCCGCATCGGTGCGCCGCAGCGTGACTTTCACCGGATGATCGCCGTCGCCGTCGCCGTCGTCGTCGCGCTCGACATCGACGACTTCGAGATCGTAGTCCGGTTCGAGACGCAAGGCGGAACGCCGCATCACACCCAGCAGATAGTCCTGCACGCGCGCCTGATTGACGATGACGTGCGGAAACTCCGACAAACCTGTTTCGGTATCCTGAACACGGCCGGTACGCCTGATCGCGCCGCGATCTTCGGCATCGGGCCGCCAGAAAGCCGTTTCGTTGACCCAGTACGCCTCGCGCTGCAGGCGATCGCTCAGGCCGAACGCATTGAACATCTCGACGGTGCGGCACGCGACGCCGTCCGCCTGGCCCATCAAGAGCGGTCCGGAACGGCGCTCGACGATGCGCGTATCGATCGTCGGAAACTGCGAGAGTTGCGCGGCCAGCACGAGTCCCGCAGGCCCGCTGCCGACGCTCAGGACATCGACCGTTTCGGGCATGTCGACGCGAGGCGCGTCGCTGGCGGCAGGTTCGATCGTCGGATCGCCGACGCGGAAACCGTCGAGATGAAATTGCATGGTGTCTCCCTCTTTGACTGGATGTCTCGATGGCCTGAAATATACTCCGTACACCAACTATATCAAAGCGATTCCGACGAACTGGATGTTTACCCCTAGATCGGCGCGTCTCGTGCAGCAAAGCATGGCGGGTTGCGTCGGCTGGCTCGGGCCGCAGCGTGCGTTCTGCGCGCGTGGCGGCATCGACGAATGCGGATATATTCAATTGCGTGGCGGCGGGCGATCGGCTCGTACATCTGATTCGCTCGGATCGGCGACGGCGATCTGGATCGTCAGCCGCACGGGCGGCTGAGCCGCGCATGTGATGGAGCAGCGCACGCAGACTTTCCTGCTGCGTCCGCGGGCGAAGTATGAGATGACGCCGTCATCCGAAAACGCGACCGGTTCGCAGGAATCGCGTGCGGCGGGAAACGATCAACCAAGGAGGCATCCATGGTCATCACGAACTCGCAGTCCGGCACGAACGTCGAGGAAATCGCCGCTGGCGTGTATCGCATCAACACGCCCGTGACGCTGCCCGGCGATGCGGGCGGTTTTTCCTTCAACCAGTATCTGATCGTCGATGACGATCCGCTGCTCTTTCATACCGGTCCGCGCAAGATGTTCCCGCTCGTGCGTGAAGCGCTCGCGAGCGTGATCGATCCGGCGCGCTTGCGGCACATCGCGTTCTCGCACGTCGAAGCGGACGAGTGCGGTTCGCTCAACGAGTGGCTTGCGGCGTCGCCCGATGCCACGCCGCTGTGCGGCACGGTCGCGGCGATGGTGTCGGTCACCGATCTCGCCGATCGCGCGCCCGTCGCGCTCGCCGACGGAGAATCGATCTCGCTCGGACGTCATCGCGTGCGATGGATCGACACGCCGCATCTGCCGCACGCCTGGGAGTGCGGCTTCATGATGGAAGACAGCACGCGCACGCTGTTATGCGGCGATCTGTTCACGCAAGGCGGCGCGACGCTGCCCGCGTTGACCACCGGGGATATTCTGGGCCCGAGCGAAGCGTTCCGGCGCAGCATGGATTACTTCTCTCACACGCGTAACGCCGACGCGATGTTCGAGCGCCTCGCGCAACTCGCTCCGACCACGCTCGCCTGCATGCACGGCAGCGCGTGGAGCGGTGACGGCGCTGCGTTGCTGCGCGCATTGGCGCAGAGCGTGAAGCAATGAAACGTCCGACGTCATTCGATAACGAGTTTCGTCAGACACATTCCTTTCGCCCCGACGACACAGCCCGTCACGACATCGAAACGCAGGCCGTGCGCGGGGCATTGAAGGATATGTCCGTCGAGCCGGCCGTTCGCGAGCGAAGCGCCGTTGTGCGGACATGAATTGTCGATCGCGTGAACGACGCCTTCGATATTGAAGAGCACGACGCTGCGTCCATCGACGAACGTGAGCGTGCGCGCGCCGGTCTGCGGCACGTTCTCCGGCGCAATCGATAGTTTGTGTGTCATCGCGGATTCAATGCCACGGACTCAGGTCATCGCACGGCGTGTGCGCGTCCATCCAGTCGTAGGGGCCGTATGACGCTCCCCACGCCCATGTCCGCGTGGACGTCGAGGTCGACGGGACCTCCGGCTTCGATTGTTCGACGGTGTCGGCGGTTTCGGTCGACGAAGCCGTGTGCAGGCGATCGGTCATTGCGGTTTCTCCTTGAAGTGGCGTGAATTTATCGGCTGATTTCGGTTGCTTGCTGCTCTGATGCACGTCCGCGCAGCGCGTCGATCTTGTCGAGATCGCGTGCATATCTCGCTCTGCCGAGCGCGAATGCGACCATTGCCGCCACGCCGACGAGCGGAATCACCTGTAACGCGCCCAACAGACCGATGCGGTCGGCGATCGCGCCCGTCACGAGCGGGCCGGGCGCGAGGCCGAGCAGGTTGTTGGCGAGCGTGAGCGTCGCGAATGCGGAGGCGTGGATCGTCGATGGCGTGAGGTTGGCCACCATCGCGCCCGCCGGCCCCGACGTACCCGCGACGACCAGAATGCCCGCGCCGAGCAGCACGAGCTGCAATGCGCCTGGCGCAACGCGGAAGCCGATCGACAGCAGCACGATCGAGATCAGGCAATAGGCCAGCGCCGTGATCCACTTGCGCGACGGCGCGTTGCGGCAAATCTTGTCCGTGACGACACCGCACGCGACCATGCCGATGCCGCCGAGCAGCACGAAGACGGCGGCGCCTGCCGCGGCCTTGTCGGCGGGCATCGCGTAGTAGCGGTTGAGGAAGCTCGGCATCCACGCGATCACCGCGCCCATGATGAAAAGCTGCAAGCCGCTGCCGACGTACGCGCAGACGACGGAAACCGTCGAGAAGAGTCCGGCCAGCAGCGCGCGCAGACTCGTGCGGATGCCGTCCGCCTGTCGCGTGGCGGGTTGCGCGTCGCCATATCGCGCGGCGATGCGCTTGTCGGAAACCGTCAGACGATAGACGATCACGAGCACGATGCCGAAGATCGCCATCGCCGCGAACGAGGCACGCCATCCGAAGTGCATGGCGACGAAGCCGCCGAGCGCCATGCCGAGCACCGAGCCGAACGCACCGCCGGCCATGAACGCGCCGGTGAGCGTGGAGCGCAAGTGCGCGGGGAAAATGCTGAGAATCAGCGCGATGCCGACGCTGCCGTAAGCCGCCTCGCCGAGACCGACGCAGGCGCGCGCCACGAGCATTTCGCCGTAGTTGGTCGCGATCGCACAGCCGAGCGTCGCGAGACTCCAGAGCGTCGCCATCAGAACGAGGCTGCGCACGCGGCCCCAGCGGTCGGCGAGCACGGAAAGCGGAAAGGTGAGTAGGCCGACCATCAGCGCGACGACGCCGCTCAACGAGCCCAACTGCGTGTCGGAAAGGCCCCATGCCTGCTTGAGCAGCGGAAACACCGCGTTCAGCACTTGCCGGGACATGTAGTCCGATAAAAGCAGACCGAAGGTCAGCGCGAAAACGATCCACGCGTATTTGCGTGATTTGGCCGTGGCGGTGTTGTCGTCACACTTCGCCGGCTCGATGCAATGAATATCCAAGATTGTCTCCTCCGATGTCCGGCTTCCGGCAGGACGCGTGAGCATCCCGCCATCGCCGTGGAGTGTTGATGTCAGGCCGCGCGCAGCGGCAGATTGACCTGGCCGGCCTTGCGGTTCGGCGCCATGCCGTTGGCGGCGAGCGTTTCGTCGATGGTTTCGTATTGCACGCCGATGCGATAGATCTCGCGCGCTTCCTTGCCGCTCGCGATCTCGCGTCCCAGTTCGCGCGCCACGCGCACGCACTGCTCGATCTGCTGCACCGACGTGAAACGGTTGCCGTGCTGATCGATGATCGTATCCTCGATGCCGCAGCGCGGATGCAGGCCCATCGACATCGCCATCATGTTGAACGGCAGCACGTTCTTCAGCAGCGACTCCGCCGTGAGCGTGCAGCCGTCCGGCGCTCGATGCACGAAGTTGAAGAAGTTGAACGGATTCGGACCGTCGAAGCCGCCGCCGATGCCGATCCACGTCAGATTCAGCGGCCCCTTGTACACGCCCTTGCGCACGAGGCGTTCGAGCGTCTCCAGCGCGTGGATGCCGGTCAACTGGAAATGCGGCTGGATGCCGGACGCCTGCAGACGGCGCAGATGCTCCTCGACCCATGCGGGGCCGGCGGGAACCGTCATTTCCGCGTAGGCGGCCATGAACGCCGGGTTGGAGAGCGAAGTGCCCGCCAGATACTCGGGATACAGCAGCTCCATGATGTTCATCTGCGTCGTGTTGATCGCGACGGTCACCTGATCGGGCTTCGGATCGAGTTCGGCGAGCATGTGACGCGTATCGTCGGAGAGCCACTTGGCCGCCTGACCGTCGTCTTCCGGCGCGAACGAGATCGAACCGCCGACCTGGATGATCATGTCCGGCACCGCCGCGCGCACGCCGGCGATCAGCTCGTTGAACTTCGAGAGGCGCTTGCTGCCCTTGCCATCGAGTTCCCGCACATGCAGATGGAGAACGGTCGCGCCCGCGTTGTAGCAGTCGACGGCTTTCTGCACCTGCTCTTCCATCGTCACGGGGATATCTTCAGGGAAATCTTCCGGCATCCACTCGGGACCGTACGGCGCAACGGTGATTACGACCTTGTCCTGGTTTTCGGGGTGCAGGGAATCGTCGAGGAATTGCATGTTCGCTCCTGTGAATTGGATTCGTTGACCTGAACCCATCGTAGTGGAGAGATGTCTCGTGCAACCCTCTCGCGTCGGGAGGGGAGGGCGCGATATTGAGGGCGCGATCTGCAGCCGTTGCCCCTCCCACCGCGAGAGGGGTTTTGACCGCGCGCTTTCCGTATTCTTGCAACATGACTTCACGCGCCGTGAAGCGGCCGATTACGCGGCTGCCTTTTCGATCACGACGTCCGGAAGCAACAAGATACGGAGACCTTATGAAACTCGGAAGAATTCCATGCTTCGCCGCGTTGCTCGCGTGCTCAGGCGCTGCGGCGGCACAAGGTTCGGTGACGCTTTACGGCGTCGTCGATGCAGGCTTGCTTTATCAGAGCACGTCGGCCGCGTCGTTCGCGCCGAACGCGCCCAATCTGGGCAAGGTGTATCGCTACAAGGACGGCGGCATCTACGCCAGCTACTGGGGCCTTAAAGGCTACGAAGATCTCGGCGGCGGATATCGCGTCAACTTCAGGCTGCAGGGCACCTTCGATTCGGGCAGCGGCCGCTTCGGTCTGTCCGACACACCCGGCGTGCCCGCGCAGTTCAACCAGTTCGCGACGCTCGGCATTTCCGGTCCGTTCGGCACGTTCAACGCGGGCCGCCAGATCGTGCCGATGGTCTACGCAATGTTCGATACCGACGTGCGCGGCGCGCAGTACTTCGGCAGCATTCTCACCGCGTGGCTCGGCATGAACCAGGCCGCCGGCTGGCCGGGCACCAGCACGAACGGTCCGATCGGCGCGCTGTACGACAGCAACGCGCTCGTCTACGAATCGCCGAAATTCTATGGCGCGTCGCTCGCGCTCGAATACGCGCCGGGCGGCGTACCGGGCGAATTCCAGGGCGGCACGCGCGAGTCCGCCGTGGTCAAGTATTCGAACTTCGGCCTGAACCTCGCGGCGGTCTACTACAACGGACACGATGCGAACCCGCTGCCCGGCGTCGCGGCGACCGGCCTCAACAACAACCGGCTCGTCTACTTCGGCGCGATGTACACGTTCAGCGACATTTCGGTGTCCGGCTCGTACAGCCACGGCAAGAATCCGGCGAACGCGGGCCGCGCGGACTACGACCTCTATTCGGCGGGCCTCGGCTATCGCTTCTCGCCGGTGTTCAAGATGACTTCGGGCTTCTATTACCTGAAGGACAACAACAACTCGACGAATCATTCGAGCGAATTCGCGCTCGGCGCGGAGTACAGCCTGTCGAAGCGCACGCTCGCATATGCGCAAGTCGGCTATGTCGACAATCACGGCACGATGAACCAGACGATCGTCTACGGGCAACCCGTGGCTCCGGGCGAGTCGACCACCGCGGCGATGATCGGCCTGCGGCACAACTTCTAAGACGATAAACGGAGCAACCATGAAGAAAATCATGTCACGCAATGCGGTGGGCGGCGCAGCGATCGTGATGGCGTCGATGAGCGCCGGCCTCGAATCGAGCCAGTCGATCGCGGCGGCGAGCGCGCCTTCGATGGCCTCGGCCGCGAGCGCGCCTGTCGCGACGCGCAAGGAGAATCGCGCGCTGCGCAAGCTCGTGTACGCGGCGTTCGCGAAGGACAAGAGCATCGATGCGGGCGATATCGGCGTGAGCGCGAAAGACGGCGCGGTGACGCTGACGGGCACCGCGGCCGACGCGGCGCAGATCGAGAAGGCTGCAACGCTGGCGAGAGGCGTCCCGGGCGTGACGTCTGTCACGAACAAGCTGACCGTCCGGCGCAATTTCGCGCAATAACGGAGATTGCATGAGAACGATGGAATACAGCATGGCGACGATCGATGAATTCGTCGGCCAGGAATTGGGCGTGTCGGACTGGGTCATCGTCGATCAGGCGCGCATCGAGGCATTCGCGCAATGCACGGGCGACATGCAGTGGATTCACGTCAACGAGGAACGCGCGAAACGCGAGAGCCCGTTCGGCGGAACGATCGCGCACGGCTATCTGACGCTGTCGCTCCTGGCGACGCTCGCGATCGAAGTCGGCCTCATTCCGCCCGATGCATCCGCCGCGCTGAACTACGGACTCGACAAGGTGCGCTTCATGACGCCGGTGCGATCCGGCAAGCGCGTGCGATGCCGCGTCGTGCTCAGTGCGGTGGAGCGCAAGGACGGCGGACGCATCCTCGTGAAGACGGACAGTGAATTGCAGATCGAAGGCGAGACGAAGCCGGCGCTGATCGCACAAACGCTCGCAATGCTCGTCGCGTAACGGCGGCGCGTGGAAGGAATTTCAAATGATCAACGAGAACGAAGGCCTCACGGCCAGCGCCGCCGACGGCATGCTCGGACCCAACCCGTTCGTCGGATTGCGCGCGGTCGACATGTTTGCGGCTGCGGGACAGATCGGCGCTCAGGCGATGCTGCATCCCGCGTTGCTGATGGGACAGACCGCGGCGCTCGTCCGCGATCTGAGTTCGGCGGTCAACGGCGCTCACGCGCCTTCGCCGCAGCAAGGCGACAAGCGATTCGCCGATCCGGCATGGCGCGAACAGCCGCTGTATCGCACGACGCTGACGGGGTATCTGGCATGGCGCGATGCGCTCGCCGGATTCATCGATCGGTCCGCGCTCGACGATGCCAGCAAGGAGCGCGCGCAGTTCGTGATGTCGCTCCTGACCGATGCGCTCGCGCCGACCAACACGCTCGCGGGCAATCCGGCGGCGCTGCGCAAGCTCGTCGACACGCGCGGTGCGAGCGTCGTCGCCGGCATGCGCAACATGCTCACCGATACGCTCAACAACAAGGGCATGCCTTCGCAGGTCGACAAGCGCGCGTTTCGCGTCGGCGGGAATCTCGCGACGACGCCGGGCGCGGTCGTCTTCCGCAACGAAGTGCTCGAACTCATCCACTATGCGCCGGCGACGCCGAACGTCCGCGCGCGTCCGCAGCTCATCGTGCCGCCGCAGATCAACAAGTTCTATATCTTCGATCTGTCGGCGGGGAAGAGCATCGTCGAATATCTGGTGCAGAGCGATTTCCAGGTGTTCGCCGTGAGCTGGCGCAATCCGACCGAGGCGCAGCGCGACTGGGACATGGACACGTATGTCGCCGCGCTCATCGAAGCGATCGACGCGGTGCGCGACATCACCGGTCACGCGGATGTGAACCTGCACGGCGCGTGCTCCGGCGCGATGACGATCTCCGCGCTGCTCGGCCATCTGGCGGCGCGCGGCGACAAGACGGTCCACGCGGCCACGTTGATGGTCGCCGTGCTCGACAGCAGCGCCGATTCGCAACTCGGTCTCTTTACGACGCCCGAAGCCATCGAAGTCGCCAAGCGCAACAGCCGCGCGAAGGGCGTGCTGCCCGGCGAGGAAATGGGCCGCGTGTTCGCATGGATGCGGCCGAACGATCTCGTCTGGAGCTTCTGGGTCAACAACTATCTGATGGGCGAGGCGCCGCCGGCCTTCGACATCCTCTACTGGAACAACGACACGACGCGCCTGCCCGCGAAGCTGCACGGCCAGTTGCTCGACATCTTCACGCGCAGCCTGCTCAGCGAGCCGGGCAAGCTGACGGTGCTCGGCACGCCGGTCGATCTGTCGAAGGTCGAGTGCGACACGTATGTGATGGCCGGCATGACCGATCACATCACGCCGTGGAAGGGCGTCTATAACACGGCGCGCGCGTTCGGCGGCAAGACGCGCTATGTGCTGAGTTCGAGCGGGCATATCCAAAGCCTCATCAATCCGCCGGGCAATCCGAAGGCGAAGTTCTTCCGTAACGACGCATTGCCCGAAGACGCCGATGCATGGTTCGCCGGCGCGCGCCCGGAAGCGGATTCGTGGTGGAACGACTGGCGCGACTGGCTTGCGCAACGCTCGGGCGAACTGCGTCCCGCGCCGCGAGCCCTCGGCAACCGGCGTCACAAGCGACTGGCCGACGCGCCCGGAACGTATGTCAGCGAGGCCTGAAGCGAAGCGTCCAAACGGAAAACAAAGATGAAAAACGTGCGCGCACCGGAAATACAGACTGTTTCGCTGGATGGCCAAACGCTTCGCGTGGGCATCTGGCGTGGCAACGAGACTTCGCCGCCGCTCGTCGTGTTCAACGGCATCGGCGCGAATCTCGAACTGATTCAGCCATTCGCCGATGCGCTCGGCGATGTCGAAGTCGTCGTCTTCGATGTTCCCGGCGTCGGCGGATCGCCCGCGCCGCTCGTGCCGTATCGCTTCGCGACGCTCGCGGTGATGACCGACAAGCTGCTCGGGAAGCTCGGCTACGAAGGGCCGGTCGACATTCTCGGCGTGTCGTGGGGCGGCGCGCTGGCGCAACAGTTCGCGTATATGTATCCGTATCGCTGCCGCAGGCTGGTGTTGGCCGCGACATCGCCGGGCGTCATCATGGTGCCGGGGCGGCTATCGGTGCTGTCGAAGCTCGTCGGCGCGCGGCGTTATCGCGATCCGGACTATCTGCGGGAAGTGGGCGCGGAGATTTACGGCGGCGCTTACCGGCGCGATCCCGCGCTGCTGGCGGAACATGGCCGTCACATTCGCGCGCCGGGCGGACGCGGATACATGTATCAACTGCTCGCGACGTGCGGATGGAGCAGCCTGCTCTGGCTCGGCTCCCTGCGCCAGCCGACGCTCGTCATGCACGGCGACGACGATCCCATCGTTCCGCTCGTCAACGCGCAAATCCTTGCACGCCGCATCCGGCGCGCGACGCTGCATGTCATCGAGGACGGGCATCTGTTTCTCATCACGCGAACATGCGAAGTCGGGCCGCTGGTGCGCAGTTTCCTGGCGAGCGAATAGCGAAAGAAACGCGTATCGTGTCGGATACCTCGGACTCGCATCGTGCTTCATGAACCTCATTCGCCTCGACATGCGGCGCGCGATCGTCATCGCCGCCGCCAGCTTCATGCTCGCGCTGACAGGATGCGCGTCTTCTTCACGCGATGCGCAATCGTCGCTCGATGCCGCCATTAACGGATCGCAACGCAGCGACAAGGCGAGGGCGCGCGACGTCTATCGTCATCCGAGAGAAACGCTGCAGTTCTTCGAGCTGACTCCGACCCAGGCGGTGCTCGAAATCGCGCCGGGCGGCGGGTGGTACACGGACATACTCGCGCCCTATCTGCACGATTCGGGTCAGCTTTACGAGGCGCAATATCTGAGCATATCCGCCGACCTCGCCGCCGAGGACAGCGATACCGACGCCGCTTATCGGCGCAAGCTCGCGGCTGCGCCCGCGGTGTATGGAAACGTCGTCGTCGGCACGTTGCACGCGGGGCGCTTCATCGGCTTTAACGCGCATGAGCGGTTCGACCGCGTGTTCACGTTCAGGAACATCCATAACTGGATCAAGGACGGCCAGATCGATGCAAACCTGCGCGCGTTCAATGACGCGCTCAAGCATGGCGGCGTGCTCGGCGTGGAGGAGCATCGCGCCCGGCCGGGAACGACCGTGCAGCAAATGATCGATTCCGGCTACGTGACCGAAGCATTCGTGATCGAGCACGCGCAAGCAGCGGGTTTCGTGCTGGTTGCGCGCAGCGAGATCAACGCGAATGCAAAGGATACGAAGGACTATCCGAACGGCGTGTGGTCCTTGCCGCCCACTTACCGGGGCGGCGATGTCGACCGGTCGCGTTACGCCGCCATCGGCGAGTCGGATCGCATGACGCTCAGGTTCGTCAAGCCTTAGTGAGGTCTCAGACCTGAGCGATGCCGCCGTCGACGAAGAATTCCGCGCCCGCGACGAAGCTCGATTCATCGGATCCGAGGAACAGCACGACCTTCGCGACTTCGTCCGGATCGCCGACGCGTCCGAGCGGCACGTTCGACGCCATGTAGTCGAGCAGGCCTTGCTGCTGCGCCTGATCGGGGCCGGCCAGCTCGACGAGACCAGGCGTTTTCACCGGCCCCGGGCTGACGACGTTCACGCGAATTCCGCGATCCTTCAGGTCCAGCGTCCAGCTACGCGCGAGGTTGCGCACGGCCGCCTTCGACGCGCTATAGACGCTGAACGCGGCGGTGCCCACGCTGCCCGCCGTCGACCCGGTCAGGATCACCGACGCGCCGTCGCGCAGCAGCGGAAGCGCCTTCTGAACGGTGAAGATCGTGCCCTTCACGTTGCGCCCGAACGTGTCTTCGTAGTGCTCTTCGGTGATCGCGCCGAGCGGCAGCATCGAGCCGCCGCCGGCGTTGGCGAACAGCACGTCGATGTGCGAATGCTTCTGCTGAACGGCATCGTAGACGCGGTCGATATCCGCGAGGTTCGACATGTCCGCGCGGATGCCGACGACGCGGCCCTTCATCGACTCGACAGCCGCGTCGAGCTCCTTCTGACGACGGCCGGTGATGAACACCGACGCGCCTTCCGCCGCGAAACGCGCCGCCGTTGCATAGCCGATTCCGCTGGTGCCGCCCGTCACGACCACGACCTTGTTTTCGAATTTGCCAGTCATTTGAGTTCTCCGTTGGTTTCGCGTCGCACGTTGCGTCGCGTTGAAGACATCATGCCGATGAGACAATCGGCGCGGTAGACTGCGAAACTGGGTTTGATAGTTCCAAAAATGGGTCAATCGAGGCATTCGGCATGGCGGACATCAACGATTACGTTCTATTTGCGGAAGTCGTCGGGCATGGAGGCTTCGCGGCGGCGAGCCGCGTCCTGCGCACGCCTAAATCGACGATCAGCCGACGCATCGCCGGGCTCGAAGCGCGGCTCGGCGTGCGCCTGATCGAACGTTCGACGCGCCGCTTTCGCGTGACCGACGTCGGACAGGCGTTCTACGAGCGTTGCCGGACGATCGTGCTCGACGTGCAGCAAGCCGATTCGGTCGTCTCCGAAGCGCTCAGCGAACCGCGCGGCGTGATCCGCTGCAGTTGTCCGCTCGGTCTCATGCCGACTTTGTCGAAGGCATACAACACGTTTCTCACGCGCTTTCCGAAGGCGCGCTTGCAGGTGATCGCCGTGGATCGTCCCGTCGATCTGATCGAGGAACGCATCGACATTGCCATTCGCGTGCGCGTCAGGCTGGACACGGACGCGTCGTTGATCGTGCGGACGCTGGGGCATTCGAGCCGCATTCTGGTGGCCGCGCCCGTCGTCGCGTCGCTTTGCACGAGCGGCGACATTGCGGTGTTATCGACATTGCCGACGCTCGCGACCACCGATCAGATGGGCGAGATCGAATGGCAATTCACCGGACCGGATGGCGCGTCGCATACGATCCGCAGCGAGCCGCGCATGACGTGCGTGGACTATGTCTCACTGCGCGATGCGACGATGGCTGGGCTCGGCGTCGCCTTGCTGCCGGATCACGTTTGTCGCGAGCAGGTTGCGAGCGGCGAGCTCGTGCATGTATTTCCGTCGTGGAAAACCGAAACCGGGATCGTCCACCTCGTCTTCACGACCCGTCGCGGGCTGCCGCCTGTCGTCCGCGCGTTCATCGATCATGTGGCGTCCATCTTTCAGCTTTGAATCTCGCTCACGGAATGCGATAGCTGCCGGTCTTCTTGCCGACGTAGTTATATGTCCCTTTGTCCGAGGGCAGGGCGACGACTTGCTGCCAGTCGAACTGACCTTCGATGCCCTTGTATTTTCCCGTGCCCGAGCCGATCGTTCCCTTGCCCTTGGGCGTGCCGCCCTGATACGTGTAGGACTCGATGAACTTGTCGCCGTCCTTGTCCGAATAGACGCAATATCCGGTCGCCGTGCCCGCGCTGAAGCCGGCTTCGACGCAGCGCGCGGTGACGTTTTGCATCAGCGGCGATTTGTTGTTCGTCATCAGGAGCGTGGATTCGAAGAGATACACGGCGTCATCGCCGCTCACGCTGATATTGCGCACATCCGCGCCGGATGCGGTGTACGTGGCTTCGATATTGCCTTGCTTCGGAAGCGTCTGCGCCCAAGCGGCGGATGCGCCTGCCATCAGGCTCAGAACCGGCAACGCAAGGAGTTTCGTTGAACAGGGGAAACGGGTCATGATCAACCTCCAAAATTTTCTTCAGAACATATGGTTCGAGTTCCTAACTAATTCGAGCGAGCTTCGTCGCGGACGGATGCCTTTCGGACGGCGCTTGCACATCCCGTTATAGAAGTTTCAATCCGAAAGGTCCAGCGAGTCGTCCGCACCGCTCCGGACGTTCGCGATGAAGCACGAACGTACGCGTTCCGCGCTACGCCGCCCGGCGGCTATGACAAAATCGGCCTCATGAGGCCTCCTTCCCCAACCGTTCCCATCTCGGTCGTCAACGGCTTCCTTTCGGGCGCCGACCGCGCCGCGGTCATCCGGCTCGCGGAACATTCCGGCATTCCGCACGAGCTGCTCGGCATGCCAGCCGCGCGCGTCACACAGGAGCAGTTTTCGACGCTTTATCGCCTGCTTGCGATGGAACTCGACGACGAGATGCCGGGAATCTTCGCGCGTCCGCTGCGCAACGGCACGCTCAAATTCCTGTGTTTGAGCCTGCTCGACGCGCCGCGTCTGGAGGTCGCGCTGCATCGCTTCGGGCAGTTCTTCCATCTGGTGCTCGATGAATTCCAGCTCGTGTCGCGCCGCGAGGGACCGTATGCGACCGTCGAATTCGTCGCGAATCCCGCCGGACCGCCCGCGAGCGCGCTCGCGCGGGAACTCGTGCTGAAGCTCGTGCATGGCGTCGCGTCGTGGCTGATCCGCGCGAAGATTCCACTCATCGAAGCGGCGTTCGAATTCATGCGGCCCGCGCAGTCCGGCGATCTGCTGTACCTGTTTCCGGGGCCGGTGCGTTTCGGCCGCGACCGCACGCTCATCGCGTTCGATGCGCGCTATCTCGACCGCCCGATCCGTCAGCGCAAATCCGATCTCGACGCGTTTCTTCAGCGCGCGCCGGAGGACTGGATTTTCGTGTCGTTCACGGAAGAGATGGTGTGTCATCGCGTGCGGCAGTGCATCGCGACGGGCCTGCCGTCGACGCCGACCGTCGATGCCGTCGCGCAGCAGTTGCACTATTCGATGCGCACGCTCTGCCGACGTCTCGAAGCCGAGGGCACGACCTTTCAGGCGATCAAGGACGAAGTGCGCCGCGACATCGCGATCCAGCGTCTCACCCGTTCGAACGATGCCATCGCGGCCATTGCATACGACGTCGGCTTCGATAATCCGACCGCGTTTCATCGCGCGTTCCGTCACTGGACCGGCAGCACGCCCGCGGCGTACCGGCAAAGAAAAGGCGAGTGACGCGCCCAAAAGCCGCCGGCGCGTTTGGCAGATTTTGTCAGTGAAAGGGCAGATTCCGGTAGCTAAGGATTTCGGCGGCGTTGATACCATGCATCGCAACACATCAACGTTTGTTTGCCACAGCGCGCGTTTCGTCGAAAGGCTGTGGGCCCAGGAGTCATCGATGAATTACACGCCGCCCGTCAAGGAAATGATGTTTGTCATGGAAGAGCTGGCAGATATTGCAAGCATCAGCCAACTTCCCGGACTTGCCGATTCGAACGCGGACACAGCGCTTGCCATTCTCGAGGAAGGCGCGAAACTCGCCGCCGAAGTCATCGCGCCGCTGAATGCGCGCGGCGACCAGCAGCCGAGCGAGTGGCGCGACGGCGAAGTGACGGCGACGCCCGGTTTCGCCGATGCCTTCCGTCAATACACGGAAGGCGGCTGGCAAGGCATCAGCCATCCGGCCGAATTCGGCGGACAGGGGCTCGCGAAACTGATCGCGTCGCCGTGCATCGAAATGCTGAACGCGTCGAACCTTTCCTTCGCGCTGTGCCCGCTGCTCACCGATGGCGCCATCGAAGCGTTGCTGCTCGCGGGCTCGGAAGAACTGAAGGCGCGCTATCTGCCGAAGCTGATCGAAGGCGTCTGGACCGGCACGATGAATCTGACCGAGCCGCAAGCCGGCTCCGATCTCGCGCTCGTGCGTTCGCGCGCCGAACGGCAGGGCGACGGCACCTACAAGGTGTTCGGCACCAAGATTTTCATCACCTGGGGCCAGCACGACATGGCCGAGAACATCGTCCATCTCGTGCTGGCGCGCACGCCGGACGCGCCCGAAGGCGTGAAAGGCATCTCGCTGTTCGTCGTGCCGAAGTTGCTCGTCAACGACGACGGCAGCCTCGGCGCGCGCAACGACGTGCATTGCGTGTCGATCGAGCACAAGCTCGGCATCAAAGCGAGCCCGACCGCCGTGCTCCAGTACGGCGATAACGGCGGCGCGACCGGCTATCTCGTCGGCGAAGAGAATCGCGGCCTCGAATACATGTTCGTGATGATGAACGCGGCGCGCTTCGGCGTCGGCTTGCAGGGCATCGCGCTGTCCGACGCCGCTTATCAGAAGGCCGCCGACTATGCGAAGGAACGCGTGCAGAGCCGTCCCGTCGATGGTTCGAGCGCGGGTTCCGTCGCGATCATCCGTCATCCCGACGTGCGACGCATGCTCGGCACGATGCGCGCGATGACCGAAGGCGCGCGTGCGCTCGCCTACGTCGCGGCCGCGCACGCGGATATCGCCCATCATCACGACGACGCCGACACGCGCGCCCGCCATCTCGCGCTCAACGAATTCCTCGTGCCGGTCGTGAAAGGCTGGAGCACCGAAATGGCAAACGACGTGACGAGCCTCGGCGTTCAGGTTCACGGCGGCATGGGTTTCATCGAGGAGACCGGCGCGGCGCAGCTCTATCGCGACGCGCGCATCCTCGCGATCTACGAAGGCACGACGGCGATTCAGGCGAACGATCTCGTCGGCCGCAAGACGCTGCGCGATCGCGGCGCGACGGCGCAGGTGCTGCTCGCGCAGATCGACGAGACGCTCGACGCTCTGAAATCCGTCGATGCCGGCGATGCCGCGCGCGTTTTCGATTCGATGCATCGCCGTCTCGCCGATGGCCGCGACGCGCTCGCGAACGTCGTCGCCTACGTGCTCGAATCCGCGAAGCGCGATCCGAACGCGGTGTTCGCGGGCAGCGTGCTGTATCTGAAGCTCGCGGGCGTCGTGTTGTCGGGCTGGCAGATGGCGCGCGCGCTGCTCGTCGCGCAAGCCAGACGGGCCGACGATCCGGCGTTCCACGGCGCGAAGATCGCGACCGCGCACTGCTTCTCCGAATACGTGCTGACGCAGGCGCGCGCGCTGGAAACCGCGATCATCTCGGCGCACGGCGACGATCCGCTGTTCACATTGAGCGAGGCGCAATTCTGACGCCTGCGCGCGAAATCAACAGGAGCGATGCAATGCGTGAAGTAGTGGTGGCAAGCGGCGTGCGAACTGCGATCGGCGACTTCGACGGCAGCCTGAAGGATTTCTCTCCGACGCAACTCGGCGCGATGATCGTGCGCGAAACGCTTCAGCGCGCGAACGTCGCGGGCGACGACGTCGGTCACGTCGTCTTCGGCAATGTCGTGCATACGGAACCGAAGGACATGTATCTCGCGCGCGTCGCGGCGATCGACGGCGGCGTCGCGCAGCACGTTCCGGCGCTGACGGTGAACCGGCTGTGCGGATCGGGCTTGCAGGCCATCGTATCGGCTGCGCAGACGATCATGCTCGGCGACGCGGACATCGCGATCGGCGGCGGCGCGGAATCCATGAGCCGCGCGCTGTACGCGTTGCCGGGCGCGCGCTTCGGGCAGCGCATGGGCGACGGCAAGCTCGTCGACATGATGCTCGGCGCGCTGCACGATCCCTTTCAGACAATCCACATGGGCGTGACGGCGGAAAACGTCGCGCGCAAATACGGCATTTCCCGCGAGGCGCAGGACGCGCTCGCGCTCGAATCGCATCGCCGTGCGGCGCGTGCGATCGCGGAAGGCCGTTTCGGCGAGCAGATTCTGCCGATCACCGTGCGCGCGAAAAAAGGCGATGCCGTCTTCGACACCGACGAGCACGTCCGCCACGACGCGCGCCCGAGCGACTTCGAAAGCCTGAAGGCCGTGTTCGTCAAGGAGAACGGCACGGTGACGGCCGGCAACGCATCGGGCATCAACGACGCGGCGGCGGCCGTGCTGCTGATGGAGCGTGGCGAAGCCGAGCGGCGCGGCGCGAAACCGCTCGCGCGGCTCGTGTCCTACGCGCACGCGGGCGTCGATCCGGCGTATATGGGCATCGGTCCCGTGCCCGCGACGCGCAAGGCGCTGGAACGGGCGGGTCTGTCCGTCGATCAGCTCGATGTCGTCGAGGCCAACGAAGCGTTCGCCGCGCAGGCGTGCGCGGTGACGAACGAGCTCGGACTCGATCCGCGCAAGGTGAATCCGAACGGTTCGGGCATTTCGCTCGGGCATCCGGTCGGCGCGACGGGCGCGCTCATCACGGTGAAGGCGCTTTATGAACTGAAGCGCATCGGCGGGCGTTACGCGCTCGTCACGATGTGCATCGGCGGCGGTCAGGGCATCGCGGCGATCTTCGAAAATCTTCAGTGAATCAGCCGAACGCGGGGACGACCTGCAGGAGCGGCTCGGGCTTCACCGCGATCTCGCCGGAGAATGGGCGGTCGTGCGAGAGAATCAGCAGCATGGTCGTCGCGAGACTCGCGCAGAAGAGCCCAATCGCGACGGCCGATGTCAGCCGGTTTTCGCCATGAACGAGCGCGATCGCGAAGACGAGACACACGGCGAGAAAGCCGAGGCACAGCCATTTGATGCCGCTGACTTCGGACCGGCTCACCAGAATGCGCTCGCGGCGCGCTTCGAGCGCCCGTTCCAGCGATACCGCTACCTGCCGCTGCGCGGTCTGCTGCCCGGGGGTTGTCGCGGGCAGGGCGAGCGCGAACTGAAGCGCCTTGTTCAGCGTCGGCGGACTGATTTTCAGCGTGACCGCGCCTTGCGCCATCATCGGCCATTCCGTATTGACGGCGTATTCGATGTATTCGCGGATCAGCTTGCGCAACTGGATCTGCGCGTCTGGCGGAAAAGCGGCGGACAGCACGACGACGGATCGCAGCGCGCCGGCTTCGGCATCGACGGCGCCGTTGGCGCGCGCGGTGTCGTTCCAGACCTGCGCGGCGGTGAACGCGATGAGCAAGCCGAAGATGACGCCGATCGGCGAAAGCAGGCCCGGCGAAAGCGTCGTGAAGGCGCGCCGATGCGCGCTGGCCGCGAGCCGGCCCGTTACGAAGTGGATCGCCGCCCCCGCGACGCCCGTCGCGCCGAATACCACGAGCGTCATCTGCCAAAGCGGAAGGTTATGCAACCAGGTGCTCGTCATCGGATGCGCTCCGTGGACCCGAACGGAGCACATTAAATCACAGTCGATGGGGGGCTTCGAAGGTGCCCGTGCGCATTTCGCCGCTGGGCTGATAGCGGGTGATAGCCGCTTCCGAACGTCAGCACATTCGCGGCGCGCGGAAATCGACGCGGCGGTGAGTGCGGGCCACGCGCTAGCGAATTTTCTGTTGGCGGTCGAGTTCGCCGAGGTTCGCGAAGAATTCGTCGCCGTCGACGTGGTCAGCGCGATCAATTTGCGTATGCCCGATGGCAAGGATATCCAAGAGCGCGTTCGTTATTTGCGCGGTCGCGCCGCTTTGCGCCGCTTCGCTCTCAAGATGGATCGTCGGTTTCATGGGGTCGGCTATGTTCACGGTCAATTCAGTCAAGGAATGAACAACCGAATCTCGACCATATTCAGTCCCGTAGCAACGCGATTCCGCCCAAAATCGCCCCACTCACCGCCCGAGCCCGCTCGCCGCGATCTGCTGCTCGACATACTGCGCGAAGAGCGCGTGCATGCGCGTCGTCGGATGCAGTTCGTCGGCGAACATGTACGTCTGGTCCGCGTTCGACGTCACGTAGGTCGCCGGCGAGCACAGCAGCGACGTATCGTGCGGCGTCTTCGACGGATCGCACGCCTGCGCCGTGTTCGACACGGTGAATCCGTTGGCCTGATAGTTCGCGATGGTCTGCGTCGTCCACGTATAGGAATCGACGATGATGACCTTGCCTTGCAGCCCGTTCGTCTGCAACGCCGAGGTCAGCGTCGCATTGAAAAGCTGCGACAGTTGCGTGAGGTTGCCGCCGCCATCGGACTGGCGGAGGCCATCGGGCGAGAGTCCGATATTCGGCACGTTCACCACCACCACATGCGTGGCTCCGCTCTGCACGATCTTGCCGACGAGTTGCGCGAGCGTCGTCGCGGCGGTCTGCACGGTCGTGTTGGCGGCGGGCGGCGTGCCCGCGCGCAGAACATCGTTCGCGCCGGCCCAAACGAGCACGAGCTGATTCGAATTGAAACTTCCGTGCGACGACAGATAGCTCGAAATCTGCTGATTGACCGGCATTTCGATATCGCCGATCACATCGGTCAGGAACTGGTTCTGATCGGCCGGCGTGGCGACCGTGGAACCGCCTTGCGCGTAGCCCAAACCGCTTTGCGGCTTCAACTCGTGTCCGAGGTCGATCGTGAATGCCGCCGTCAGCGTGTCGCCGTAATACTGCGCGACATTCTGCGTCCAGACCTGGCCCGGATTGGTCGTGAAGCGCCCGCCTTTGACCGCGCTCGCGATGGGCGCGTACGTGCCGACATCCGACAAGCTGTCGCCGAACGCGACGACCTGCAGCTTCACGCCGCCCGCCGGCGCGGACGGACTCGTTCCGCCCGAGTCGCTATCGCTGCCGCTGCCGCCGCCGCATGAGGTAAGCAGTGCAATCAGCACGGCAGAAATTGCGCGGCGAATGCCGGGCGTGATTCCGATCTGGCGCATCGCTCCTCCGTCTCATCCTTGTCCGGGGCGGCTTCGCGCGCGTCGACGGAATGTCGTCCGGCGAGGAAGAAGTCGCGGCTCCGGGTATCGATGGCAACGTCAAGCAAGAAAGATGCGCTTCCCACTCCAGCGTCAGTAACCCGCTTATTCCGTCCCGCAGTCGTTGCAGGTGTTGTCGATGTACCTCGCCGGTTTGCCGTGCGTGGGCGGGCTGATCTGCATATAGCCGCCATCCAGGATGTTGTGACGCACGACGTTCCCGCTATAGTCGACGCCGCCTTCACCATTCGCCCCGCCCGTGATGTTGCCCCCGTTGACCATGCGGTTGCATTCGAGCACGTTGCCGCCGGTGTCCTGCGTGGCGTCGTTGTTCTCGGGGCCCATGCGGCAGTTGTCGGCGAGGTTATAGGCCACGCGCCCGTTCACCGAGCCCACGAGCGCGATGCCGTACAGCGGGCAGTTGGCGAACGAGTTGAACATCAGCACGGCGCCGGTGCCGCCGCCCTGGCCTTCGGTCTGGAACATAGACTGGCCGAAGAAATCGCGGAAGCTGTTGCCCGCGAGGACGAAGTTGTCGACCGCGCCATTGGTCTGGACGGGAATGTCGTATTCGCCGGGGCGATCCCATTCGCGGATACGCGTCGGATTCGCGCCCACGAAGTTGCAGCCGACGAGACTGTTGCCCGTCGACGGCCCTTCGTAATTGAACATGTTGCCGTTGTTGCGGATCGTCTTCCTGAGCGTCACGCCCGGCTCGCACTGTAGATGCCGGTTGCTGGCCGTGACGACGACCGTGTGATTGAGCAGATACGTGCCGGCGGGCACCAGCACATCGCCGGCATCGATGGCGGCCTGGAACGCCTTGGTGTCGTCGGTCTTGCCGTCGCCGGCCGCGCCGAAATCCTTCGGGCTGCGCGGATCGACGAGCTTCGGCGGCGTGAACGACGTCAGCGGGCAACTCGGCGTCGCCGGGACCGGCGAACTCGTGAGCGTGGCGCGATGCGCGCCGCCGTAGTTCTCGTTCCTCAGCCGATGCCACCAGCGCACGAAGGTTTGCCAGTTCAGCCGGTTCAGAACCCGGCCATCGTCCCAGACTGCGTAGACCGTCTGCACATGCTGCGTCACGCGTGGCGTGTTTATCGCGAGCACGGAAACAACAATCATTATTACGACAACCCAAAAGGATTTCTTCATTTGCCTTCCGTACGCGCATTGAGATTCACGATGACGAGGCTCCGATGACGCCGCGCGCAGCCGCCACTCTCGCACGTTATGAACGTGGACTTCTGCACGGTAGCGCACCCGGCAAGCGCGCAAACTGGCCGGGCGTGCCAGCATGACCGTGCAGAATCGCGGGGTTCGCGAATGGCATCGGCGCGCGCCGTGCTGTGGCGAACAGTTCGCGCATGCCGTTTGATGCACTCTCCCCCGGTGCGCAAGCAAGCATCCGTCTTGCGCGGATCGAGGTCAATTTGCCGGAGGGAGAGTGCTGACCGCAACAGTGCAATCGCTAAGAGAACGTCTGCTCGGGGTTCATCAGGATCACAAGCGCATCGCGAGGAGCGCCTTCGTCCTGCTGCTGTTCGTTCTTGCCGGGAAGCTGATCGGCGCATCGAAGGAAATGGCGATCGCGTATCGATACGGCGTCAGCGGCACCGTCGATGCCTATCAGCTCGCGCTCACGATCATCACCTGGCTGCCCGCGACGATCACGAATCAGTTGAGCGTGCTGCTCGTGCCCGCGCTCGTCGCGCTCAGGAACGACAAGCACCGGCAGAACCAGCTTCTCAGCGAGCTCGAGGGCGCGGGGCTTGCCATCGGCATCGTGGTATCGCTGCTGCTGTATTTTTTGTGGCCGCACATGGTCGGTCTCTTCGCCGGAACGCTCTCCGAATCGACGCGCGAAATGTGCCGGCAGATGGTCGTCGGGATGACGCCGGTCGGCGTGCTGGCCTTCACGATCTGCATTTCGGCGGCGCGGCTCCAGGCATCCGAAAGGCACATCAACACGCTGCTGGAATGCGTGCCGGCCATCGCGCTGCTGGTGTTCGTGCTGAGCGCGCGCAACAACACGTCGATCATGCCGCTCATCGTCGGCACGACGATCGGCATCGTGATTCAGGCCGTGTGGCTGCGCATCCTCGCCCGGCGCGCCGATGGCGTGCCCGCGCGCCCGCGTCTCTCCGTGCGCGCGCCGCATTGGCCGGGCATGACGCGCTCGCTCGGCATGTTGCTGATCGGCTCGGTGGTGGCGAACCTGTGGCTTCCCGTCGATCAATACTTCATGGCGCATATGGGCGATGGCGCCATCGCGACGCTCGGCTACGCGAACCGGCTGCTGTCGCTGCTCGTGAGCATGGGCGCGATCGCGATCAGTCGGGCGACCTTGCCGATTCTTTCGGAAATCCTGCATCGCGGCGATCACGCGCGGGCGCGCAGCACGGCGCGCAAATGGTCGTTCGTGATGCTGGGCGTGGGAACGGTCGGCGCGATGATCGCCTATGCGCTTGCGCCGTACGCGATCAAGCTGCTGTTCCAGAAGGGCGCGTTCACGAGCGAGGACACGATCGCGGTCACGAGCCTGTTCCGCTGCGGGCTTTCGCAGATTCCGTTTTCGTTCGGGATGTGCGTGCTCATTCAGTCGTTCGCGAGCGAGGCGCGCTACAAGGCGATCACGGTCATTTCCGTGCTGGGATTCGCGACCAAGCTAGCGGCCACGGCGATTCTGATCCGCTTTTTCGGATCGCAGGGCGTGCTGCTCGGGACCGGCGTGGGCGCGGCGAGCGTCTTCATCTGCTACTTCTTCCTCACCAGCTTCGCGCCGACCGCTACCGCACCGCGTTCCGATAGCCAGTGATTCATCGGCAGTCAGCCGCTCCGTTCGCGCGAGCGGCTGACCCGCTGGCAAGTCCTACGCGCCCCGCACCATCACGCCATGACCGCGACGCTGCATTTCGGTGTCGTCCTCGGCGCTGTAGTCGCGGTCGAGCGCGGCAGCCGCCGCATACACGCCCGGTTCCTCGATGACGCCCGCATGGTTGCCCGGCACTTCCGCGACCGTCAGCCCACGGCGCGCAATCTTGCGCCAGAGCGGCAGCGGATCGCCCCGGTCTTCCTCGCGCGACGCGGCCCGTACGTAGACGATCGGGCCGCCTTCGTACGGCTTCGGCCGATAGTTGTTCATCGCGGCGCGGAACGTGTCGCGCATGCGCCGCAAAACCGGCGGCATCGGATCGGCGGATGCGACTTGCGCCGGCGTCTGCGGCACGCGGCCGAGGCGCATCGCCAGCTTGTTCCCGGCGGCCGACAACTTCGCGCCCGCAAAACCGACGCGTTCGCGCGGCGACATCCCCGCGAGCGTCTTCCATAGACGGCTCGCGTAATCGCGGCGGAATTCGAGCAGCGCGAACCACGGCAGCCAGCGTTCCTGCACGTAGGTGTCGAGCAGACACACGAACTCTGTCTGCTCGCCTGCGCCGAACAACTGCTGCGCGATTTCGAGCGCGACCAGTCCGCCGAACGAGAATCCGGCGAGCGCATACGGGCCGTTCGGCTGAACCTTGCGAATCTGCTCGACGTAAGTCTTCGCCATGTCCTCGACGCGGCGTTGCGGCGCCGTCTCGCCATCGAGCCCGAGCGCCTGAAGGCCGTACACCGGGCGCTCCTTGCGCATGTTGCCGATCAGGCGCGTGCATTCGAGCACCGATCCCGTCACGCTATGCACGAGGAAGAGCGGGACGCCTTCGCCTTCGCGCATCGGCACGAGCACTTCCGATGTCTGCGGCAGCGCGCCGTTGTCGATGACATCGGCGAGCTTCGCGATGGTCGGCGCGCGCAACATCGTCGAGAGCGGGATTGGCCGTCCGATGATCGGTTGCAGTTCCGCCAGCAGACGCGCCGCAAGCAGCGAATGTCCGCCGAGTTCGAAGAAATTGTCGTCGCGAGCGATCGGGGCGAACGCGAAGAGCTGCTCCCATTTGGTCTGCAACAGCCGCTCCAGTTCCTCGCGCGTCGCGTAGCTCTGCGGCACGTCGCCGGATCGCGGCTGCAACGCGGGATGATGACGGATCGCATCGAGCGATGCCGGATTGCGCAGCGCGGCGGCGTTGGTCACATCGAGCCCGTTGACGGCATTGCGCACCGCGGCTTCCGTCAGCTTGCCGCTATGCGTGACCGGCAGATCGTCGACGGCCGCGATCACGTCGGGGACATGGGCGGCGGACGTGCGGCTCACGAGATCGCGCCGGATGCGCGCGATCAGCGTGCCGGTGAGCCGCGCGCCGGCTTTCAGCGTCACGAGCAGCACGAGCCGTTCGCCGACCGGATTGCCGGGCGCATCGGCATCGGCATCGGCGGCGCGCACGCGCTGCTGAACGACGATGCCCTCGCGAATCTCGGGAATGTCGTTGAGCACGCGATAGATCTCGCCCGGCCCGACATTGATGCCGCGCACGACGAGCACGCCGTCGCTGCGTCCGTGCAGACGCGCCGTGCCTTCCGGCGGAAACTCGATCTGATCGCCGTGCGTCCACACGCCCGCATTGGCGCTGAAATACGCCTTGTGAAAGCGCTCGCCGTCCGGATCGTTGAGAAATCCGAGCGGGCGCGACGGGAACGGGTTCACGCACACCAGATCGCCGACGCCTTGCGTGCGCGCGCCGTCGCGCCACGCCTGCACATCGAACGCGAGGCTCTTGCATTGCGCCTCGCCCGCATAAACCGGCAGGTCCGGGTTGCCGAGCACGAAGCAGCCGAGGATGTCGGTGCCGCCGGAAATCGACTGCAATCGCAGCGGCTTCACGTTGTCGCGGACCCATTCGAACTGCGCGTCGAAGAGGATCGCGCCGGTGGACATCATCGTGTGAAGGCCGCCCAGATCGAATTCGCGCGACGGCACGAGCCCGGCGTCCTCGCACATCTTCAGATACGCGGGACTCGTGCCGAACACGTTGACGCGTTCTTCGGCGACGAGCCGCCACAACGTATCGACCGATGCGATCGGCCCGTCATAGGTAACGATTTCGACGCCCGACGCGAGCGCCGACAACTGCCAGTTCCACATCATCCACGCGCAACTCGTGTGGAAGAACATGCGGTCGCCCGGCCGGAGATCGCAATGCAGCCGATGCTCCTTCAGATGCTCGATGAGGCTCCCGCCCGCGCCGTGCACGATGCATTTGGGCTTGCCGGTCGTGCCGGACGAGAACATCACGAAGAGCGGGTGATTGAAGTTGAAGCGCTTCCATTCGACCCGCGCCGGATCGCCGGCCGCGAGCAGCGCGTCCAGCGAGTTGACGGGCGGCGCGGCGTGCACGGCCGACGGATCGCCATCGAGACTGACGATGCCCGCAAGCGTTGGGAGCGCGTCGGCGAGCATCGATATCTTCTTGTCGAGCGGCGTGCCGGTGTCGAAGGACTTGGCGGCGGTATGCGCGAACAGGAAGCGCGGTTCGAGCTGCGTGAAGCGGTCGAGCAGCGTTTCGATGCCCATTTCCGGCGCGGCGGTGGACAACGTCGCGCCGATCGCGGTCACGGCGAGCGCGGTGACGATCGCATCGGCGTCGTTGCGCATCACGCCCGCGACGCGGTCGCCTTCGCGCAGGCCGAGTTGCGTGAGCGCGTCGGCGAGACGAGCCACGCGCGCACGCAAGTCGCCGCGCGTAAAGCGCACGCGGCGGCCATCGGCGTGACAGGCGGTGAGCGCTGGCGAATCCGCGGGCGCAATCGAGAAGCCGAGCAGATTCTCAGCGTAATTGAGCGTGACGTCGGGAAAGAACCGCGCGTGTTCGCAACTATCGCCGACGCATACCGGCTCGGCTTTGCCCGACCACGTCAATCCCGGCGTCCATTGCAGAAAGGACTTCCAGAAGCCGCGGTAATCGCGGATCGAGAAGTCGTGTAACTCGCTAAAGTCTTTTAATGGCTGGTCGGATTGCGCTCGCAGCGCCGCGGTGAATGCGGATATCTGCGATGGTGTGGTTTGGACGGTTTCCTGGACAAAAATCGGCAGACGCGACTTCGCCTCGCCGGGCGATTCCGAACGATCCATGAAGTGGCTCCCTCAGCAGTTATGGCAATACCTTTGGGCACTCGGTTTGCCTTCTTTTTTTAAATCTCTGGATTGTCTGCGGCGCTTTTTCGCGCTCTCGAATAGGTCCGATTCCGGCGGACATGTGCCATCGACGATTAAGCGTATCCAGACAGATCGCCCGGTAATGTGCGGAGAGAAACACAAGTCGTTCGCTGATTAATGAAGCGCGTTGGGAGTCGGTAGGAATGACGCGAATCGCCGGCTGGTCATGCCATATTATTTAATCAGGGGCTGAAGAGTTAATTCGCGACCTCGCGCGACCGAAACAATGCGATTTGCGATGCGTGAATTCGACACGCTTATAAACATCGAATAACCGGTATGCGTGGCATTCCTAATTGGAAAGATTATGAAAGATTCGTGATGCTATTCGTCAGGCCGCCGTAAGTGTGTGCGGTTCCTGCTGCTCTAAGATGATGCACGCAACGATATTTCCAGCACGGACAATAAGCGTCGTGCATCATGTCATGTCGCCTGAAAAAATACTCCGAACGCAACATGCATTTTCCGGCAAGAAGAAAGTTCATTGCCCTCGCGCTGGCGGCATGCGTGGGCGGCGTCATAGCGGCGCGCGCGCTCGAACACGATAGCGAACGAGCCGACGGTATCGCGTACGGCACGGATCCGCGCGAGCGGCTCGACGTCTATGCACCCGATTCGGGCACGCCGGGGAATCGCCCGGTCGTCGTGTATTTCTACGGCGGAGGCTGGCAAAGCGGCCATCGCAAGGACTCGCGCAATATTGCCGAGGCGCTCGCCGCGCACGGCATCGTGACCGTCGCGCCGGATTACCGCATTTATCCGCAAGCCGTTTTCCCCGGCTTTCTCGATGACGCCGCCGCCGCCGTGCGCTGGGCACGCGATCACGCGCACGAATACGGCGGCGATCCCAATCGCATCTTTCTGATGGGGCATTCCTCCGGCGCGCACTTGGCCTCGATGCTCGCAACCGATCCGCGCTATCTCGCCACGCAAGGCATCGCGAATACTTCGCTGCGCGGGATGATCGGACTCGCCGGTCCGTACGCCGCGATCCCGACGAGCGATCCCCACATGGACGAGATCTTTCCGGCGGCGTTGCGCGCGGGTGCGTTGCCGATCGCGTTCATATCGGGAGACGAACCGCCGATGCTGCTCGCCGCAGGCACGGCCGACACCGATGTCGATCCGCGCAACAGCGATCGCTTCGCGGAAGCGCTGCGCGCGCATCATGACGCCGTCGTGCTGAAGAAATACGCGGGATACGGCCACGACACGATCATCGACACGTTCTCGGCGTCGCGCCGCAAGGATTCGCCCGTTCTCGCCGACGTCGTCGCGTTCATCGGCGCGCATTGAACGAGGCCGCGTCGGTTCGCCGCACGCGTGCTCCGGTGGATTGCTTGATGCAAGTCAATCGAGGATCGCGCAGCGCTCCTTAGAGTGATTCAGGACGCGTATGCGCGACCTTATTCATCGACCCTCCGGAGCACATGATGCAAGCACGCGATGTAATGACTTCCCCTGTCGTTTCCGTCACGCCCGAAACGAGAGTGCATGACCTGGCGCGGCTCCTGGTGCAGCACCGCATCAGCGCTGCGCCCGTCGTCGATCAGGATGAGCGCGTCGTCGGCATGATCAGCGAAGGCGATCTGCTTCATCGCGAGGAAATCGGCACCGAGAAACGCAACCGCCGCTCGTGGTGGCTCGACATGCTCGGCTCCGATGGCGGCGCGGCCGACTACATCAAGTCGCATGCCCCGACGGTCGGCGAGATCATGACGCGCGAACCCATCTGCGTCAAAGAGGACACGTCGCTGGCCGATATCGCCGCGGTGCTCGAAAGCCATCACATCAAGCGCGTGCCGGTGCTGCGCGATGGCCGCCTCGTCGGCATCGTCAGCCGCTCGAATCTGGTGCAGGCGC
>NZ_JARUXK010000003.1:277454-587616 GCF_031451435.1 Caballeronia sp. LZ008
CGTGCTATCCGTGCTCGACGCGGGAGCGGGCGCGCTGGCCGTGGGCGAAGATGTGCCGCTCGACGCGGCGTCGTCAGCCGCTCGAATCTGGTGCAGGCGCTGGCGTCGGCGCTCGCCGTCGAAGCCGCGCCCGAGGCGCTCGCCAGCGATGCCGAGATCCGCGCCATGCTGATGGGCGATCTCGCGGGACGCGGCTGGGCGTTTCCGGGGCGCAATATCGTCGTGCGCGATGGCGTCGTGCATTTGTGGGGCACGGTGTGGTCGAGGGATCAGCTCGATGCCATGCGTATCGCGTCGCAAAGCATTCCGGGCGTGAAGCGCGTCGAGGATCACACGATTCCTTATCCGATCATGCCGGGGCTGTGAAAGTCCGAAGCCGATCAACGACAGGCGCGTCGCGGCGTAAGTCGTCTCGATCGGCCGATTTCTCCCACTATCCGGGACGACCCGAATTGCCGCGAACGGGCATCCGGTCCTACTATCGAATCCCGCTGCTATCGCGGCCAGAGGTACCCCCGGGTCATGCGTCCGAAGCGCATGCCTACATCAGCTAATCAAACGATGGGGAGACAGGTATGCTCAGCGCACACGAATTCGCAACCCTCATGCTCGTCAAGGATGCCGCCGATCAGATCATCGACCGGCACGAGCTCGACACGCTTCTCGAACGTCAACTGATCGCGATGGAACAACTCGTGAGCGGCGCGCAACTGCCGCGCATCACGGAAGATGGCGATTGGCTGCTGCGCGCCGTGCGGCGCACTCACTGAGTCGTCGGGACGTGTGCAGACGTACTGAGTCACGTCGGTACACATCGGCCTGACCGCACTATCGATATCACGATTTCTCGTTTAGCCCGCGAGGCATGCGTTGTTAGCATTGGCATCGGTAAAGATGCCTTCGCTCAACGAGGAAACACGCATGTCCGACCGCAAGAACACGCCTTCCATTCCCGCGCGCCGTCGCACGCTCTTCACGCTCGCCGCGCTCGGTGCGGGGCTGTCGGGCGGGCTCGCCACGCGCATCGCGCAAGCCGCCGATGCGCCGAAGACCTTGCGTATCGGCTATCAGAAGTACGGCAACTTCGTCGTGCTCAAGGCGCGCGGATCGCTCGACAAACGCCTTGCGGCGCAAGGTGTCACGGTGCAATGGCTCGAATTCCCGGCCGGGCCGCAACTGCTCGAGGGACTCAATGCGGGCGCGGTCGATATCGGCACGGTAGGCGAGACGCCGCCGATCTTCGCGCAGGCGGCGGGCGTCGACTTCGTGTATATCGGCCACGAGCCGCCCGCGCCGCACGCCGAGGCGATCGTCGTGCCGAAGGATTCGACTATCCGTTCGGTCGCGGAATTGCGCGGCAAGAAAGTGGCGCTGAATAAAGGATCGAATGTTCACTATCTGCTCGTCGAGGCGCTCAAAAAAGCGAATCTCACGTGGTCGGATATTCAACCGGTCTATCTCGCGCCCGCCGATGCGCGCGCCGCGTTCGTGCAGGGCAGCATCGACGCATGGGCGATCTGGGATCCGTATCTCGCCGCCGCCGAAAAGCAGGCGAACGCGCGTCAACTGACCGACGCAGAAGGCATCGTGCGCAACGTGCAGTACTACCTCGCGACGCGCAGGATCGCGACGGCGCAGCCGCAACTCGTGCATGCGGTGCTCGAAGAGCTGGATCAGGTCGATCGCTGGGCGCGCGACAACGTCTCCGCCGTGGCGGCGCAATTGTCGCCGCTCGTCGGGCTCGATACCGGCATCCTCGAAACGGCGTTGAAACGCACGTCGTACGGCGTGCAGCCGATCGATCCAGCCACGCTCGCGTACCAGCAGCAGATCGCCGATACCTTCACGAGCCTCAAGCTCATCCCGAAGAAGCTCGACGTGACCGAAGCGCGCTGGAACGTTGCCTGACGCGGCGACCGGCGTTAGCACGATCACGCACATCCTTAGCGCGAATCGATGGTTCAGCCGCGCGCGACGCGTCGTTAGACTCGTTCGAGCGCCGCTGCATTCCTGCGCGCGGCAAGCCCTCTCTCAGACACGACGAACATGAATGTTTTCTGGTTCATCCCCACGCACGGCGACAGCCGCTATCTCGGCACGTCGCAAGGCGCGCGCGCCGCGAATTACGATTACTTCCGTCAGATCGCGGTAGCCGCCGATACGCTCGGCTACGAAGGCGTGCTGCTGCCCACGGGCCGTTCCTGCGAGGACGCGTGGGTGGTCGCGTCGAGCCTCATTCCCGCGACGAAGCGCCTCAAGTTTCTCGTCGCGATTCGCCCTGGCCTGAGCTCGCCGGGATTGTCGGCGCGCATGGCATCGACGTTCGACCGGCTCTCGAACGGGCGTCTGCTCATCAACGTCGTGACGGGCGGCGATCCGACCGAACTCGCGGGCGACGGCGTCTTTCACGATCACGACACGCGCTACGAAATCACCGACGAATTCCTCACGATCTGGCGCGGCCTGCTCGAACAGTCGCACGACAACGGCAGCTTCGATTTCGACGGCAAGCATCTGCAATCGCAGGGCGGCAAGGTGCTGTATCCGCCGGTGCAGAAGCAGCATCCGCCGCTGTGGTTCGGCGGTTCGTCGGCGGCGGCGCACGATATCGCGGCGAAGCACATCGACACGTATCTCACGTGGGGCGAGCCGCCCGCGGACGTCGAGAAGAAGCTCGCCGATATCCGCAGCCGCGCGAAAGCGGAAGGGCGCGACATCAAGTTCGGCATTCGCCTGCATGTGATCGTGCGCGAGACCGAAGAGGAAGCATGGGCCGACGCCGACAAACTCATCAGCAAGCTCGACGATGAAACCATCCGCCGCGCGCAGGCCTCGTTCGCGAAGATGGATTCCGAAGGCCAGCGACGCATGGCCGCGTTGCACGGCGGCAGCCGCGACAAGCTGGAGGTGTATCCGCATCTGTGGGCGGGCGTCGGGCTCGTGCGCGGCGGAGCGGGCACCGCGCTCGTCGGCAATCCGGAGCAGGTCGCCGGGCTGATGAAACAGTACGCGGAACTCGGCATCGATACGTTCATCCTGTCGGGTTATCCGCATCTTGAAGAGTCGTATCGTTTCGCCGAACTGGTGTTTCCGCTTCTGCCGCGCAAGCAGCGCGAGCAGGCGAGCGGGCCGCTCTCGGGGCCGTTCGGCGAAGTCATCGGCACGTCGGAATTGCCGCGCGCATCGGCATCATGAAACTGGCATTCATTGCTCGCCGCGCGCTGCCGTGGCTCGTGCCGTTGATGATCCTCATCGCTTGGGAAAGCGCCGCGCGCACGGGCGGACTGTCGTCGCGCGTGCTGCCCGAACCGCTCGCGGTGGTGAAGGCGGCGTGGGCACTGATCGAATCCGGCGATCTGTGGGCCAACGTCAAGGTCAGCGCGGGCCGCGCGCTCGCGGGCTTCGCGATGGGCGGCGGAATCGGCTTCGTGCTCGGTCTCGCGACGGGTCTTTTTAAGCCCGCCGAAATCGCGCTCGACTCGACCGTGCAGATGATCCGCAACATCCCCGCGCTCGCGATGATTCCGCTCTTGATCCTGTGGTTCGGCATCGGCGAGGAAGCGAAGCTCGTGCTCGTCGCGCTGGGCGTGTTCTTTCCGGTCTACGTCAACACGTATCACGGCATCCGCTCGGTCGATCGCGACCTGATCGAGATGGCGAGAAGCTACGGCTTGTCCGGCTTCGCGCTGTATCGCGATGTGATTTTGCCGGGCGCGTTGCCGTCGATACTCGTCGGCGTGCGCTTCGCCTTCGGGCTGATGTGGGTGATGCTGATCGTCGCCGAGACCATTTCCGCGCAGTCGGGCATCGGCTACATGACGATGAACGCGCGAGAGTTCCTGCAAACCGATGTCGTGGTCGTCGGCATCCTGCTGTACGCGCTGCTCGGCAAACTCGCCGACATGGCCGCGCGCGCGATCGAACGCGCGACCTTGCGCTGGCATCCGGCGTATCAAACGAAGGCGCAATCATGAATCTGATCGATATCGACACGCTGACGCCCGCGTTCAGGCGCGTCGAAACACATGCGCGCGCGCCGCTCGGCGGGCGCGATATCGCCGTGTCGCTGCGCGGCGTGGAGAAGCGCTTCGGCGAGCGCACGGTGCTGGATCGGCTGGACTTGTCGATCGAGCGCGGCAGTTTCGTATCGATCGTCGGGCGCAGCGGCTGCGGCAAGTCGACGTTGCTGCGGCTCATCGCCGGTCTCGATCAACCGACCGGCGGCATTCTGCAGCGCAACGCCGCCGCGCGATCGGACGAACTGCAAGTGCGGATCATGTTTCAGGACGCGCGTCTCTTGCCGTGGAAGAGCGTGCTCGACAACGTGATGATCGGCCTGCCGCGCGACAAGCGCGACGAAGCCCGCGCGACGCTTGCCGAGGTCGGCCTCGCGGAACGCGAGAAGGACTGGCCGTCGCGTCTGTCGGGCGGGCAGCGTCAGCGTGTGGCGCTGGCGCGCGCGCTCGTGCATCGGCCGGATCTGCTTTTGCTCGATGAACCGCTCGGCGCGCTCGATGCGTTGACGCGCATCGAAATGCAGGGCTTGATCGAGCGTTTGTGGCGTGAACATCGGCTCACCGCGCTGCTGGTTACGCACGATGTGCAGGAAGCGGTGTCGCTCGGCGATCGCATCGTGCTGATCGATGCGGGGCGCATCACGCTCGATACCGACGTCCCGCTGCCGAGGCCGCGCACGCGCACGGCGCCGGGGTTTGCCGAACTCGAGGAACAGGTGCTTTCGCGGGTGCTTCAGCGAGGTTCGACCTGATCCTGGCGTGAGCGCCGCCCTCACTATCCCTCCAGCGGCACCGCGCTCACGCACTTCAACTCGTCGAGACATACGCTCGACTTCACGCCGCTCACGCCGGGAATACGCATCAGCGTGTCGAGCAGAAACTCCGACAAGCCCTTCAGGTCCCGCGCGATCACCTTCAGCATGTAATCGATATCGCCGGTCACGGCGAAGCATTCCTGAATCTCCGCGAGCTTGCCGACGACGCCCTTGAACTTCGCGAGGTCGCGCACGTGCCCGCGCTCCATCGTCACCTGAATGAAGGCGACGACGCCGAAGCCCAGCGCCTGCGCATCGAGCCGCGTCTCGTAGCCCTTGATGACACCCATCTCTTCCAGCCGCCGATGCCGCCGCAACGTCTGCGCCGGCGACAGGTTGATCGCTTCCGCCAGTTCGAGATTGGAGATGCGTCCGCGCGACTGCAGTATCCCGAGCAAACGCAGGTCGATACGATCGATCTCGATAGTCTGCAATTTTCTTTCTCCGATGAACCAATCGATGAAATCCGGACGCGCAAACTAGGGTTTGTCTGCGCGCGTTAGGAAATCATATTGTGCCGTAACAAATTTACACTGATTCCCCTAAATCGAGCACAAGGAGAGAGACACGTGACACATGAGGGACACGGCACGCTCAAGCGCGGCCTGAAGAACCGTCACATTCAGCTGATCGCGCTCGGCGGGGCGATCGGCACCGGGCTTTTTCTCGGCATCGCGCAGACGATCAAGTCGGCGGGACCATCGGTGCTGCTCGGCTACGCGATCGCGGGCATCGTCGCCTTTTTCATCATGCGGCAACTGGGCGAGATGGTCGTCGACGAGCCGGTCGCGGGTTCGTTCAGCCACTTCGCGGACAAATACTGCGGACAGTACGCGGGCTTTCTGTCGGGCTGGAATTACTGGGTGCTCTACATTCTCGTGTCGATGGCCGAGCTGTCCGCCGTCGGCATCTACGTGCAGTACTGGTGGCCGGGCATCCCGACGTGGATCTCCGCGCTCGTTTGCTTCTGCATCATCAACGCGATCAATCTGACGAGCGTGAAATCGTATGGCGAGCTGGAGTTCTGGTTCGCGATCGTGAAGGTCGTCGCGATCGTCGGCATGATCGGCTTCGGCGGCTGGCTGCTGTTCTCGGGCAGCGCCGGGCCGGACGCGAGCGTGACCAATCTCTGGCGTCACGGCGGCTTCTTCCCGAACGGCGTCTCCGGTCTCGTCATGGCGATGGCCGTCATCATGTTCTCGTTCGGCGGGCTGGAGCTGGTCGGCATCACCGCGGCCGAAGCGGACGATCCCTCGCACACGATTCCGCGCGCGACCAATCAGGTGATCTATCGCATTCTGATTTTCTACGTAGGCGCGCTCGGCGTGCTCCTTTCGCTGTATCCGTGGCAGAAGGTGGTGACCGGCGGCAGCCCGTTCGTGCTCATCTTCCATGCGATGAACAGCAACTTCGTCGCGCATGTGCTCAATGCCGTGGTGCTCACTGCGGCGCTCTCGGTCTATAACAGCGGCGTGTATTGCAACAGCCGCATGCTCTATGGTCTCGCGCAGCAGGGCAATGCGCCGCGCGCGCTGCTCAAGGTCAACCGGCGCGGCATTCCGCTCGCCGCGCTCGGCGTCTCCGCGCTCGCGACGGCCGTCTGCGTGCTCATCAACTATCTGATGCCGGGCAAGGCATTCGAGTTGCTGATGGGGCTCGTCGTGTCGGCGCTCATCATCAACTGGGCGATGATCTCGCTCATCCATCTGCAATTCCGACGCGTGAAGGCGCGCAACGGCGAAACGACCGTGTTCAAGAGCCTCGGCTATCCGCTCACCAACTATCTGTGCCTCGCGTTCCTCGCGGGCATTCTCGTGGTGATGTGCCTGATCCCCGATCTGCGCATCTCGGTCTATCTGATTCCCGTGTGGCTCGCGGTGCTCGGCGTCGGCTATGCGATTCGCAATCGCCGTCGCGCGAGTGCGGCCTTGTCGCGCGTCTGACGGAGACGGTCATGTTCGAACACATCGATGCCTATCCCGGCGATCCGATCCTTTCGCTCAACGAAGACTTCGCGAAGGATCCGCGCGCGGACAAGGTCAATCTGAGCATCGGCATCTACTACGACGACGAAGGCCGTCTGCCGGTGATGCGCGCCGTGCGCGACGCGGAAGCGCAGTTGCTCGCGGAACCCGCTGCGAAACCGTATCTGCCGATGGCGGGCTTCGCCGCGTATCGCGATGCCGTGCAGTCGCTCGTATTCGGCGACGATTCCGCAGCGCGCATCGAAGGCCGCATCGCGACCGTGCAGACGCTCGGCGGCTCCGGCGCGCTCAAGGTCGGCGCGGACTTCATCAAGCGCTATTTCCCGGCGTCGCACGTCTGGGTGAGCGATCCGACGTGGGATAACCATCGCTTCATCTTCGAGCGCGCGGGCTTCACGGTCGGCACGTATCCGTACTACGACGAAGCGAGCGGCGGCCTGAAGTTCGACGCGATGCTCTCGGCGATCCTCGATCTGCCTGCGAAGAGCGTCGTGCTGCTGCACGCGTGCTGTCATAACCCCACGGGCGTCGATCTGAACGATGCGCAATGGGCGATGCTCATCGATGCCATCAAAGCGCGCGACTTGCTTCCGTTCATCGACATGGCGTATCAGGGCTTCGGCGCGGGACTCGATGCGGATGCGTTCGCGATTCGCGAGCTGGTTCGCCGCAACGTGCCCGCGCTGATCGCCAATTCGTTCTCGAAGAACTTTTCGCTCTACGGCGAGCGTTGCGGCGCGTTGTCGGTGATCTGCGAATCGGCGGAGATAGCGGCGCGCGTGCTCGGTCAACTGACGAGCGCCGTGCGCGCGAACTACAGCAATCCGCCGACGCATGGCGCGAGGATCGTCGCGCGCGTCTTGACGACGCCCGCGTTGCGGCAATCGTGGCAGGAAGAACTGGCGTCGATGTGCACGCGCATCGCGCGCATGCGTAGCGCGATTCACGCGCGTCTTTCCGGCAACGTGCCCGATGCGATGCTTGCGCGTTACGTCGAGCAGCGCGGCATGTTCACGTACACGGGGCTTTCCGCCGCGCAGGTCGACGTGCTGCGCGAACGGCACGGCGTCTATCTGATCCGCTCGGGCCGCATGTGCGTCGCGGCGCTGAACGAGCGCAACGTCGATGCGACCGCGCGCGCCATCGGCGAAGTGCTGTCGAAAGCGATCGCGTAGCCGCTCATTTTCGCCTCATTGTGCGCGGGCACACTGCATCCATCGCTGATGAAGGAGGGATGCAGTCATGGAAACGTTTCGCTCTTATGTCGATGGGCTGCTCGACCAACTCGACGCGCACGCCGATCGCACGGTGCTGCGCTATCTCGACGACGACGTGACCGGCGCGGCGTTTCGCGCATCGATCTATCGATATGCGCGGGCGCTTGCGTCGTTCGGCGTCACGCGCGGCGGGTTCGTCGCGATGTTCGCGCCGAACTGCCCCGATGCGCTCGCGATCCGCTACGCGACCGGCCTGCTCGGCGCAACGACGATGTTCCTGCCCGCGATCACGCGCGCGGAACAGCGCGCCGCGTTTGTCACGCGCATGCAGCCGACGTTGCTCATCGCCTTCGAACAGACGAAGCATCTCGTGCCGGCGCATAGCGGCGCGCGTCTCGCGTATGTCGGAACGGGGCCGGCGCGTTTGCGGCTGGATATCCGGGCGCGCGTGCAGCACGATCTGCCGGTTGAGAGCCGCGCACGACCCGACGATCTCGCCGTGGTGGTGTCATCGGGCGGCTCGACCGGCGTGCCGAAAGCGAGCCGCCGCAGCTTCGCCGCATATTCGACGATGGTGAGCGCGCCGAGCCCCGAGGATCGGCGGCAGCTCGTCAACGGCGCGCTTGCGTATCTGTCGCAAGTGCTCGTCGATAACACGTTGATGGGCGGCGGCATCGTCGTGCTGAAGCCAGGCTACGATCCCGCCGAAACGCTCGCGACGATCGAAGCCGAGCGCATCACGGACGTCTTGCTCGTCGAACCGCAACTGTTCGAAACGATGGATCATCCGGACGTTCATCGGCGCAATCTGTCTTCGTTGCGCTCGGTCGCGCATATCGGCGGATCGGCGCCCGCGATTTTGCGGCGGCGCGCGATCGAGCGCCTCGGCCCGGTGCTCACGCACATGTACGGCGCGAGCGAAGCGGGGCTCGTGAGCGTGTTGACGCCGTCGGACTATCTCGTCGATGCGAGTCTGCTCGAGAGCGCCGGGCGTATCCGGCCGGGCGTCGAGGTGCGGATTCGCCGCGCCGACGGCACGTTCGCGCGTCATGGCGAGCACGGCGCGATCGAGGTGAAATCGAAGGCGGTGGCGCAGGGCTATTACCGGCAGCCGATCGAAGCGGCGCAGAAGTTTCGCGATGGCTGGTGCATGACGGGCGATATCGGCTTCATCGACGGGAGGGGTTATCTGCATGTGATCGGACGTGGAGGGGATGTCGCCGAAATCGATGGTGCCGTCGTCGGTCCGGCGCAGATCGAAACGCCGCTTTGTGCGTTGCCCGATGTGCGCTATGCGCGCGCTGTTGCATCGGCCGATGCTGCGCGCGGTTATGTGTGGGATGTCGTAGTGGTGCCGTGGACAGGAAGGCGTGTGGATGTCGCGCGTTGCATGCGGGCGCTTGAATCGGCGTGTGGGGTCGCAGTGGCGAAGGTTGTGCGGATGGCTGCCGTGCAGCGCGTGCCGCTTACCGAGCAAGGGAAGGTGAATCGGGCGGCGATTGGGTTCTGGTGTCGGGAGGCCTTAAGTACCAGGTGTACATTCGGCCAAGCGGGTGCGATGCCGGCTGCAGTCAGTTGAAATATTGTCCTTGGTAAGTAAGCACGCCGATCGAAGACGTAAAGCTACCGCCATCGACAAGTCCCTCACTCATGCTCCGGAGCACGATCGACGCATTTGCCGAATTGAGCGTGCCCGAAGATCGAACGCAGCTGTAATGACACCATTGCTACCGCCCTGCGCATTTTGAGTGGTGTATCCCTGTTTAACGCTCGCAAACGGGAGTTAAACATTCTCGGCATGGTAGCCACCCGATCCAATAGGATCGACGCCGCTAATACGCACGTCTTCAAGCGTGAACTTCTGGAAGTCGAGCGGCGTCCCGCCTGACTTGCGCATCGTGAGGATGGCTCTCGGGATAACCGTGCGTTTTGAAGGCGTACACGCAAAGTCCGAATTAGCCCCTGTCCCTCGCCCGCCCCAACACCAAATGCGCCATCGTCCCCAGCACGATCCCCCAAAACGCCGACCCCAACCCGAGAAAACTCATATTCGAAGCCGTCGCGATAAACGCGATAAACGAAGCTTCCCGATGCGCCTCATCCTGCACCAGCCCCACGACGTTCGCCGCGATCGCGCCGAGCAGCGCGAGACCGGCGAGCACCGCAACGAACGCATTCGGCAGCGCGGCGAACAGCATGACGACCGTCCCCGCAAAGCATCCGCCGATCAGATAGAAGACGCCATTGGCGATGCCCGCAACATAACGATTCGCCGGGTCGCGATGCGCATCGGGCCCGGTGCATAGCGCCGCCGTAATCGCCGCGATGACGATCGTGATGCCGCCCGAAAACGCGACGAGCATCGATGCGAGGCCCGTCGTCATGAGCACGGGACGCGTCGGCGTCTGATAACCCGACACGCGCAAGATCGAAAAGCCAGGCAGGAATTGCCCCGTCAGACTGACGATGACGAGCGGCAACGCAAGACTCACGGTCGATTGCCAGGACCAAGTCGGCATCGTGAATACGGGGCGCGTGAGATGAAGGCTGACCGACTCGAAATGCGTCAGGCCGAGTGCCATCGCAAGCGCGCAGCCGGACGCGAGAACCAGAATGAGGCAGTAGCGCGGCGCCCATCGGCGAAAAACGAGGAAGCTCGCGATGATGCCCAACGCGAGCCACGGCGTAACGGCAATCGACTTGAATACGTTCGTGCCGAACTGAAAGAGAATGCCGGCCATCATCGCGCAGGCGATGCCCTTCGGTATGCGCTTGACGATCTCATCGAATCATCCCGACAAGCCGAGCACGAAGATGCACGCGCCCGCGACGATATACGCGCCGATCGCCTCGCTCACCGGCATGCCGGGAAACAGCGTGACGATCAGCGCCGAACCGGGCGCCGACCACGCGGTGATGATCGGCTGCTTCAGCCACACACTCAGCGCGATGCCCGAAACGGCCGCGCCCATCGAGATGGACCAGACCCACGACGCGATCACGTCGTTGCCGACATGTGCCGCGTGCGCGGCCTGGAAGAGAATCGCGAGCGGTCCGGCATACGAGATGATGACGGCAAGCAACCCGGCGCTGACCGCCGATACCGACCCGCTTCCTTCCCGCGATACCGGAATCGACATGCGCGGCTTCAGCGAATCGACGACGGATGATGCGCGAGCGCCGTCACTTGCATCGTCATGTACGGGAAGAGCGGCAGGCCGGACAAGATCGTGTGCAGTTCATCGTGCGAATCGACATCGAAGACGCTGTAGTTCGCATATTCGCCGACCACGCGATGCAACTGCTGCCATTTGCCTTGCCGCTGCAGTTCCTGCGAGTATTCCTTCTCGCGCGCCTTGATTTCGTCGGCTTTGGCGGCGGGCATGTCGTGCGGCAGATGAACGTCCATTCTGACGAGATAAAGCATGATGTCCCCATTCGTTGTTGATGCGTTGATTCGATGATTCAAGCGCGCTTGTCGCGACGATAAAACGCGAGCTTCGCTTCATCGATCTGAAGCCCGAGGCCCGGTCCTTCCGGCAAGTGCAGATCGAAGTCGCGATACTGCGGACGCGCCGTGACGATGTCGTCCTTCAACAGCAGCGGCCCGAACAGTTCCGTGCCCCACGCGAGCTGCGGCAACGCGCTGAAACCATGCGCCGATGCAATCGAGCCGATGCTGCCTTCGAGCATCGTGCCGCCGTAGAGCGACACGCCCGCCGCATCGGCGATGGCGGCCGTGCGCATCATTCCGTAGATGCCGCCGGACTTCGCGATCTTCAGCGCGAACACATCGGCGCATGCGTGACGCACGAGTTCGAGCGCGTCCTCGGGGCCCGTCACCGCTTCGTCGGCCATGATCGGCACGATGAAGCGCGCCGCGAGCCGCGCGAGCGTGCCGCGCTGCTCGCGCGGAGTCGGCTGTTCGATGAGATCGATGCCCGCTGCCTGAAGTGCTTCGATGCCGAGCGACGCATCGGTCTCGCTCCATGCCTGATTCACGTCGACGGTGACTTTCGCGCGATCGCCGAGCGCGGCCTTGATCTTCGATACATGCGCGACGTCATCGCGCACGCCGCGCCGGCCGATCTTCAGCTTGAATGTGTTGTGACGGCGTTCGGCCAGCAGCATTTCCGCTTCTTCGATATCGCGCTGCGTGTCGCCGCTCGCGAGCGTCCAGAGTACCGGAAGCGTCTTGCGCACCGCGCCGCCGAGCAACTCCGACACCGGCACGTTCAACCGCTTGCCTTGCGCGTCGAGCAGCGCCGTTTCGAGCGCGCACTTCGCGAAGCGATTGCCGCGCGCGACCTTGTTGAGCTTCAGCATCGCCGCGTTGATGTTGCTCGCATCCTGTCCGATGAGCGCGGGCGCGAGATAGGTATCGATCGTCAGCTTGATGCCTTCGGGGCTTTCATCGCCGTAAGACAGGCCGCCGATGGTCGTGGCTTCGCCAATGCCCTCGATGCCGTCGCTCGTGCGCAGACGGACGATGACGAGGGTTTGCTGCTGCATCGTCGCCATCGCGAGTTGATGCGCGCGAATGGTCGGGAGATCAACCAGAATCGCTTCGACGGAGGTGATTTGGGCGTTCATACCTGAAATGTCGGAATGGAGAGGTTGATGCAGTATTGCGCGCCCGTTTGCCGCCTGTCCAAGACCATTCACGTCTAGTGCGATACCCCCCAGGTATGACGTGCGTCATCGCCCCCGATCCGTGCGCGCCGTGTAAGGAATCTTCTCCTCGTCATACAGCCGGTAAATGAGTTCGAGCATTTCCTTGATGTCGCGCGATTCGTCGAGCGCGCGCATGCTCATGATGACCGGCGAAACGAGCGTGGGATCGTCGAGTTCCTTGTAGCTCACGTCGTCGCGCTTCAGGCCGTGGACGCTGCTCGGCACGACGGAAATGCCTTCGCCCGCGGCGACGAGCCCCAGCGCGATCTGCAATTCGCGCACTTCGTAGATCTTGCGCGGCGCGAGCCCGCGATCCTGAAACGCCGCGAGCACCTGATCCGCATAACTCGGGCGCGGCGACTTCGGAAAGATGATGAGCGTCTCGTTGACGAGATCGCGCAGCGAGAGAATGGGCTTCGCGAGCGAGAGCGGGTGCCCGAGCGGAAGCGCGACGATCAGTTGCTCTTCGCGCAAGATCACGCGACGGATGTTGGCATCCTCATGACGAATGCGCCCGAAGCCCACATCGATGCGGCCATCCTTGAGCGCGCGGATCTGGTCCATCGTCGACATTTCGTGCAGGCTCAGTTCGACGGTCGCGTTCTCGTCGCGAAAGCGCCGGATGATCTTCGGCAGCATGCCGTAGAGCGTCGAGCCGACGAATCCCACCGAAAGACTGCGCTCGATATTGCCTACGCGGCGCGTCATCGATTCGAGTTCGGCGGTCTGCGCGAGCAACTGCACCGCATGCGAATAAAAGAACTTGCCGGTCTCCGTGAGCTTGAGCGGCCGCGAGTTGCGTTCGAAGAGTTGCACGCCGAGCGTTTCTTCGAGTTGCTGTATTTGACGGCTCAAAGGCGGTTGTGCGATATGCAGCCTTTCGGCCGCGCGCGTGAAGTTTCTTTCTTCCGCCACCGCCACGAAGTAACGCAGGTGTCGCAACTCCATTCAATACCTCCTGGATATGGCCCGATACTAAATCAGTGTTGGACTGGGCTTCTTTACGTCCATTATCCTGCCTTCACGCTCTGTTTCAACACCCGACTATACCTTCCGAGCATATCTGCACAGGTGATGAAGCGAGGGTTAACCCCCACCAGAAAATTGCGAGATTCAGGAGAAGACATGAGCATCAAAGTGTTCGATACGAAGGAAGTGCAGGACCTGCTGAAGGCCGCTGCGAACATCGGGAGTCAGGACGGCAATGCTCGCGCCAAAGAGATCACGCATCGCCTGTTGAGCGACCTCTTCAAGGCGATCGACGACCTCGACATGACGCCCGATGAAATCTGGGCCGGCGTCAATTACTTCAACAAGCTCGGTCAGGATGGCGAAGCGGCGTTGCTCGCCGCCGGCCTCGGTCTGGAGAAGTATCTCGACATCCGCATGGATGCCGCAGACCGCGAAGCCGATATCCACGGCGGCACGCCGCGCACCATCGAAGGCCCGCTGTATGTGGCTGGTGCGCCGGTGCGCGAGGGCGTGTCGAAGATCGATCTCGATCCCGATGCGAACGCCGGCCCGCTCGTCATTCGCGGCACGGTCACGGGTCACGATGGCAAGCCGGTTGCGAACGCGGTCGTCGAATGCTGGCACGCCAACTCGAACGGCTTCTACTCGCACTTCGACCCGACCGGCGCGCAAAGCGATTTCAATCTGCGCGGCGCAGTGAAAACGGGCGCGGACGGCAAGTACGAATTCCGCACGCTGATGCCGGTCGGATACGGCTGCCCGCCGCACGGCGCGACGCAGCAACTGCTGAACTCGCTCGCGCGTCATGGCAATCGTCCGGCGCACGTGCACTTCTTCGCGACGAGCGAGAAGCATCGCAAGCTGACGACGCAGATCAACATCGAAGGCGATCCGCTGATCTGGGATGACTTCGCTTATGCGACTCGCGAAGAACTCGTTCCGCATGTCGTCGAAAAGACGGGCGGCACGGCGCTGGGGCTGAAGGCCGACGCGTACAACGAAATCGTGTTCGACATCCAGTTGACGCCGCTCGTGCAGGGCAAGGACAACCAGCTCGTCCAGCGCCCGCGCGCATCCGTCACCGCGTAATTACGCAACAGCGGCGGTCAGCCCGCCGCCGCCCGAATCTCCGTACGACCCCTTCGATACCGATGCATGCGCTCCGTCGCCGGAACGCGCATAGGGAGAACTCATATGTCCGCCATCACCGACAAAGCCACGCAGCTCGATGAACTGCTGCAAAACGCCGTCCAGGACGACAAGGAGAGTGGCATCTTCCGTTGCCGCCGCGACATCTTCACGAACGCCGATCTGTTCGATCTCGAGATGAAACACATCTTCGAGAGCAACTGGGTGTATCTCGCGCACGAAAGCCAGATCCCGAACAACAACGATTACTACACGACGTGGATCGGCCGTCAGCCCATCGTGGTGACGCGAGACAAGACCGGCGAGTTGCACGCGGTCATCAATGCATGCGCGCACAAGGGGGCGATGCTCTGCCGCCGCAAGCACGGCAACAAGGGCAGCTTCACCTGTCCGTTCCATGGCTGGACGTTCTCCAACACCGGCAAGCTGCTGAAGGTGAAGGACGAGAAGACGACCGAATACCCGATCCAGTTCAACACGCACGGCTCGCACGATCTGCGCCGCGTGCCGCGTTTCCAGAACTATCGCGGCTTTCTCTTCGGCAGCCTGAATGCGGATTCGATGCCGCTCGAAGACTATCTCGGCGAGACGAAGGTCATCATCGATCAGATCGTCGATCAGGCGCCGAACGGCCTCGAAGTCTTGCGCGGCAATTCCTCGTACATCTACGACGGCAACTGGAAGATGCAGATGGAAAACGGCTGCGACGGTTATCACGTCAGCACCGTGCATTGGAATTACGCCGCGACGATGGGCCGCCGCAAGATCGAAGGCACCAAGGCCGTCGATGCGAATAGCTGGAGCAAGTCGGTCGCGGGCGTGTACGGATTCGATCATGGCCACATCCTGTTGTGGACGAAGACGATGAATCCGGAAGTGCGGCCGGTGTATCAGCATCGCGAAGAGATCAAGGCGCGCGTGGGCGAAGTGCAGGCGGATTACATCGTCAATCAGACGCGCAATCTGTGCCTCTATCCGAACGTCTTTCTGATGGATCAGTTCAGCACGCAGATTCGCGTGGTGCGCCCGCTTGGCGTCGACAAGACCGAAGTCAGCATCTTCTGCTTCGCGCCGAAGGGCGAGAGCGCCGAAGATCGCGCGACGCGCATCCGTCAGTACGAAGACTTCTTCAACGTGACCGGCATGGGCACGAGCGACGACCTCGAGGAATTTCGCGCGTGCCAGTCGGGTTATGCGGGCATCACGGCGATGTGGAACGACCTCTCGCGCGGCGCGCCGCTTTGGGTCCACGGTCCTGACGAGAACGCGCAGAACATGGGTATCAAGCCGCTCATTTCGGGCGAGCGCAGCGAAGACGAAGGACTCTTCGTCGTGCAGCACGAATACTGGGTCAACGTGATGCGCGACGCGTTGAAGAAGGAACAAGGGGAGACACTGGCATGAGCTTCGACTACCTGAAAATCTGCGCGACGCTGTATCGCGAAGCGCGTCTGCTCGACGATCGTCAATGGGACGAATGGCTCGGCTGCTATGCGGAAGACGTCACGTACTGGATGCCCGCATGGGACGACGACGATCAGATCACCGATGACCACGAAAGTCAGATCTCGTTGATGTATTACCCGGATCGCGGCGGCCTCGAAGATCGCGTGTTCCGCATCAAGACCGAGCGCAGTGGCGCTTCGATGCCCGAGCCGCGCACGAGCCACAACGTCACCAACGTGGAAGTGCTGGCCGAGCGCGAGAACGAAGTGGATGTGCGCTACAACTTCGACACGCTCAATCACCGCTACAAGATCACCGATCATTTCTTCGGCACGATCTTCGTGACGCTGCGCAAGGTCGACGACATTCTGGTGATTGCGCACAAGAAGATTGTGCTGAAGAACGACTATATCCGCCAGGTGCTCGACGTCTATCACGTCTGACACTCGCGGTGACGAGACAGGAAGTAGGAGGCAACATGTCCAGCTACAACATTGCACTGAATTTCGAAGACGGCGTGACGCGTTTTGTCGAATGCAAGGCGGGCGAGAAAGTTCTCGACGCCGCATTCCGCGCCAAGATCAATCTGCCGATGGATTGCTCCGACGGCGTCTGCGGCACCTGCAAATGCCGCGCCGAAAGCGGCAACTATGATCTCGGCGACGACTACATCGAAGACGCGCTTTCCGACGACGAAAAGGAAAGCGGTCTCGTGCTCACCTGCCAGATGGTGCCATCGAGCGATTGCGTGATCGCGGTCCCGGCATCGTCGACGGCATGCAAGACCGCGCAGAGCAAGTTCGCCGCGACGGTCACGAAGATCGAGCCGCACAACGACGCCGCCGTCGTGCTCGAACTGGATGTGGATGCCGCTACGCCCGCGCCGGTTTTTCTGCCGGGCCAGTACGTGAATATCGATGTCCCGGGCAGCGGACAGCATCGTTCGTATTCGTTCTCGTCGGCGCCGGGCGCGACGAAGATCAGCTTTCTCATCAAGAAGATTCCCGGCGGCGTGATGAGCACATGGCTCGAATCCGCGCAGGCCGGTCACACGGTCGAGCTGACCGGTCCGCTCGGCAGTTTCTATCTGCGCGGGGTGGAGCGTCCGCTGCTGTTCCTCGCGGGCGGCACGGGTCTCGCGCCATTCCTCTCGATGCTCGAAGTGCTCGCACGCGCGAACTCGCAGCAGAAGATTCACCTCATCTATGGCGTGACGCGCGATCTCGATCTCGTGCAAGTCGAAGCGATCGAAGCCTATACGGCGCGGTTGCCGAACTTCACGTTCAGCACCGTCGTCGCGGATGCGGATTCGAACCATCCGCGCAAAGGCTGGGTGACGCAGCACATGCCCGCCGAATCGCTGAATGACGGCGATGTCGATGTGTATCTCTGCGGCCCGCCACCGATGGTCGATGCCGTGCGCAAGCACTTCGACGATAGCGGCGTGAAGCCCAACAGCTTCCACTACGAGAAGTTCACGCCCAACGCCGCGCCGGTGGCAGCATGAACACGCAACGATTTGCCGGCAAGGTGATGGTCGTGACCGGCGCGGCGCAGGGCATCGGGCGCGGCGTGGCGCTGCGTGCGGCGGCGGAAGGCGCGAAGGTGGTGCTCGTCGATCGCGCGGACTTTATCGGGGAAGTGGCCGCCGAAGCGCAGGGCGCGGATACGGCCGGCTTCGTCGCCGACATGGAAACGTATGAAGGCGCGGCATCCGCGATGGCGTTCGCGGCGCGCACGTTCGGCGGCATCGATATCCTGATCAACGGCGTCGGCGGCGCGATTCGCATGCGTCCGTTTGCCGAGTTCGAACCCGCGCAGATCGACGCCGAAATCCGGCGCTCGCTCATGCCGACGCTCTACGCGTGCCATGCCGTGTTGCCCCATATGCTCGAACGCGGGCGCGGAACCATCGTGAACGTGTCTTCGAACGCGACGCGCGGGATTCGTCGCGTGCCGTATTCGGCGGCGAAAGGCGGCGTCAACGCAATGACGCAGGCGCTCGCGATGGAATACGGCGAGCGCAACATCCGCGTGGTCGCAGCCGCGCCGGGCGGCACCGAAGCGCCCGCGCGACGCGTGCCGCGCAATGCGAGCGGCGACAGCGAGCAGGAAAAAGTGTGGATGGGCGAAGCGGTGAAGCAGGTCACCGAATCGACGTTCTTCAAACGCTACGGCACGCTGGACGAACAGATCGCGCCGATTCTCTTCCTCGCATCGGACGAAGCGAGCTATATCACCGGCGCGGTATTGCCCGTCGCCGGCGGCGATAACGGCTGATGTCACGGGAGACGCAATCATGAGTGAACGCAAGGCAATCGTTCCCGCGGGAATGGAAGCGGTCTACGAAAAGATCCGCTATGCGCCCGCGATCAAGGCCGGCAATACGATCTACGTGTCCGGGCAGATCGGACGCGATGCGAACATGCAACTGGTCGAAGACCGCGAAGCGCAGATCGTGCAGGCTTTCGACAATCTCAAGCTCGTGCTCGAAGCGGCGGGTGCTTCGTTGAGCGATGTCGTCGACGTGACGAGCTTTCATACCGACATGCGCGATCTGCCGTTGTTCATGCAGGTGCGCGAGCGTTATCTGAACACGCATCCGCTGCCGGCGTGGACCGCGATCGGCGCGCATATGCTCGGTGGTTCCGCGGGTTATATCGTCGAAATCAAGGCGGTCGCCGTAGTGACGGCGAGCGCGTCGTAACACGCAAGAAACGTCAACGTAAAAAGAACCGACCTTGCTGCGCCATGCACGCAGCAAGGAGAACGCGCGCGCGTTCATCGTTCCGCCTGATCAATACATTAAAAATCGCGGAATCAAAGCAAGTCCTACATCCTTGGAGACACCCATGCGGCAAATAGACGTGCAAAAGCTATGCGACGATGCCCGGTTCAGCAAGTTTCATTTGCTGCTTCTGTTCTGGTGCGCGCTCATCATCATCTTCGACGGATACGATCTCGCGGTCGTCGGGATCGCGCTTCCGTCGATCATGAGCGACATGGGCATTCAGCCGACGAGCGCCGGATTCATGGTGAGTTCCGCGCTGCTCGGCATGATGATCGGCGCGGTGTTTCTCGGCACGATTGCCGACAGGATCGGCCGCGTGCCCGCCATCGTCATTTGTCTGCTGCTGTTCAGCGTATTCACGGCCGCGGCCGGATTGACGCGCGATCCCGTGACGTTCGGCATCGCGCGCTTTCTCGCGGGACTGGGCATCGGCGGCGTCATGCCGAATGTCGTCGCGCAAATGACCGAGTATTCGCCGCGCAAGATCCGCAGCACGATGGTGACGCTGATGTTCAGCGGATATTCCGTCGGCGGCATGCTCGCGGCGCTCGTCGGCAAGGGGATGATCGAGCGCTACGGCTGGCAATCCGTCTTCATCGCGGCGGGCCTTCCGGCGCTGCTCGCGCCTGTGATCCTCAAGTACATGCCCGAGTCGCTCGCATTCCTCGTGCGAAACGAACGCGCGGCGCGCCTGAAGGACATTCTTTCGCGCGTCGATCCGCGCTATGTGCCGCAAGAGGCCGACCGCTTCGCGCTTTCCGATCGCGAAGCCGCGCCCGGTTCGTCGATCGCGCGACTCTTCGCCGAAGGACGCGGCATGAGCACCGTCATGTTGTGGATCGCGTTCTTCATGTGCCTCTTCATGGTCTACGCGCTGAGTTCGTGGCTGACGAAACTGATGGCTGGCGCGGGGCACAGCCTCGGCTCGGCGCTCACGTTCGTGCTCGTTCTGAACTTCGGCGCGATGATCGGCGCGATCGGCGGCGGATGGCTCGCGGACCGCTTCAACATCAAGTACGTGCTGATCGCCATGTACGCGCTCGCCGCGATTTCCATCAGCCTGTTGGGCGTGAAGGTGCCGGTCGGCGTGCTGTTTTTCCTGGTGGGTCTCGCGGGCGCATCGACGATCGGCACGCAGATCGTCACGTATGCGTTCGCCGGTCAGTTCTATCCGACCGCGATCCGCTCGACGGGCATCGGCTGGGCGTCTGGCATCGGGCGCAGCGGGGCGATTCTCGCGCCTATCGTGATCGGCTTTCTCGTGAGCAAGGCGTTGCCGCTGCAGCAGAACTTCGTCGCCATCGCGGTGCCCGGCGTCATCGCGATGCTTGCCGTTTGTCTGATCGATGCGCGTCGTTCGCGCAATGACGCCATCGCCGTGGCCGCCGCCGATCCGGCGTAACGACGCGTGCGCCCGGCAATCACTCCTTCGCGGGCTTCGGTTGCCGGGCCTTCTGCGGCTCGGATGGAGCGCCGCGCTGCGTCGGCGCGCGCGTGCAGGCATCGGGCGGCGTGACATAAGGCACGTCGTGGCAGCAGCACGCATAGACCGGAAAGCCGTACGCGTTCGTGCGGACGATGGTCGTCGGTCCATGCAACGGACACACCGCTTTCATGCAGCCTCCTGAAAATGAAAACGCAGTCAATCAGGTGGTTTCATGTTACTCGCGATATGCGCGTGCGCTTGATTCAAGTCAATCGGAGCCGCGGGCGTCCCGATAGAGTGAGAGCGTCGATTCACGTCACGCGCCACGCAACGGAGTTCGCAGATGAAAGCACTCGTCTATCACGGCCCCGGCATCAAGTCGCTCGACGAGCGGCCGAAACCCGCGCTCGCCGCCGCCACCGATGCGATCGTTCGCGTGACGCGCACGACCATCTGCGGAACCGATCTGCACATTCTCAAGGGCGATGTTCCCACCTGCGAGCCCGGCCGCGTGTTGGGTCACGAAGGCGTGGGCGTCGCCGAGGACGTCGGCGCGGCGGTGTCGACGTTCAAGCCGGGCGATCGCGTGCTGATCTCGTGCATTTCGTCGTGCGGAAAGTGCGAGGCGTGCCGGCGCGGCATGTATTCGCACTGCGCGACGGGCGGCTGGATTCTCGGCCACAAGATCGACGGCACGCAGGCCGAATACGTGCGCATCCCGCACGCGGATACGAGCCTCTATCCGATTCCGGCAGATGTCGAGGAAGAGGCGCTCGTCATGCTCTCCGACATTCTTCCGACGGGCTTCGAATGCGGCGTGCTCAACGGGCGCGTGCAGCCGGGCAGCACGGTCGCGATAGTCGGCGCGGGGCCGGTCGGTCTCGCCGCCTTGCTCACCGCGCAGTTCTACGCGCCGGCGCAGATCGTCATGATCGATCGCGACGCGCATCGGCTCGAAATCGCGCGTACGTTCGGCGCGAGCGCGTGCATCGACATCGCGCGCACGGAGGCCGTCGCCGAGATCATGCGTCTGACCGATGGCGCGGGCGTCGATTGCGCCGTCGAAGCGGTCGGCGTGCCGGCGACCTTCGAGCTGTGCCAGCAGATCGTCGCGGCGGGCGGCACCATCGCGAATGTCGGCGTGCATGGCGTGAAGGCCGATCTGCATCTCGAATCGCTCTGGGATCGCAACATCAGCATCACGACGCGTCTCGTCGATACGGTCAGCACGCCGATGCTGCTCAAGACCGTGCGCGCGGGGCGGCTGCAGCCGAAGCAGCTCATCACGCACCGCTTCACGCTCGCGCGCGCGCTCGACGCTTACGACACCTTTGGCCGCGCGGCGGAAACGAACGCGCTGAAGGTCATCATCGAAATTTGAAGTGGGCGGCCTTCAGCGGGAAGCCGTGCGGGCCGAAAAACGATGTACCGCAAAATCCTGGTTGCGCTCGATGGCAGCGAGTGCTCGCAACGCGCGCTCGACGAAGCGATCCGCATCGGCGCGCGTGCGCGAGTGAATGTCGTGTACGTGATCGACGTGGCCGCGCTTTCGTCGTATCCGGCGCAGTATCGCGTGAACGTGCGCGAGGAAGGCGGGCACGCGCTCGATATCGCGTATGCGCGCGTGATCGATGCGGGCATCGAATGCGAAACGGAACTCGCGGAGACGCGCAACGTCACCGATACGATCGCGAAGTGCCTGCAGCGCCGCGCGGTGCACATGCCCGCGGATCTCGTCGTGATGGGCACGCATGGCCGGACCGGGTTGCGCAGGCTCGCGCTCGGCAGCGTCGCGGAAGCGTTCGTCAGACGCTCGACGTGTCCGGTGCTGCTCACGCGCGCACCGAAGCATGTCGCGAAAGACGCGTGAGCCACGACGAGTGAGGCGCGCCCGCGCGATGGCCTGACCGGAGAACAATGACATGGGCCTCGGAATGCAGATCGCCTGCCTCGGCTTCGCGGGCTCGAGCGCGATCGAACGCGAAGCGGGCGTCGAACTCGTGCGGCTTGCGGGCGTCGCGAAAGACATCGTCGATTGCAGGCTCACGATCAAGGCGTCGCTCGATCGCGCGGGACGCACCGTCTTCGACGCGCAACTGGTTCTGCTCACGCGCGATTCCGAGCAGGTCACGGTGCAACGCAGCACACACGCCGACGTGAACGCGGCGCTGCGTCATACATTCGATGACGCCGTTCAGCTGCTTCAGCGCGGCGCGCCGGATGCGATTTGATCCAGATCAATACGCGCTCCGAAACCGTGGCCAAGACTAAGTGGATATGCGCTGCGCCGGCTCGCGTCGCATCAACGTTCCACGAGGTATCGGCATGATCGTTACGTTTCCGAGTCAGCCGCCCGTCTATCAGGGCGATGTCCCTTCGCTCACTTTCGCCGCCTTCGCGGACGGTGAGCCGATCGAGTGCACCATTTCGGCCGAAGCGCTGGAGGATCACTTCGGCGCGGCGTCGTGGCGTGAGGAAGATCTGCAGCAGGCGTTCGAGAGCCATCGCTCGTCGATAGAAGGCGCCGCCGAACATGTGCTGAGCCGCGTCGGCGGCACGTCGGTGATGCTGCGCAGCGGATTTTTCCGCTTTCGCGAAGCGCGCGCTCAGACTGCTTCGAGCCGCGCCTGATCGAGGATCCGCACGTCCTTGCCGCGCGCGTCGATCACGCCGGCCTTTTGCAGCCGCGAGAACATGCGGCTGACCGTTTCGATCTTCAGCCCGAGATAGCTGCCGATTTCCTCGCGCGTCATGCGCATCACGAATTGCGCGGGCGAATAGCCGCGCGCCTTCATGCGCGTCGACAGATTGAGCAGGAAGGCCGCGACGCGCTGCTCCGCCGTCATCGTGCCGAGCAGCATCATCAGATTGGATTCGCGCACGATCTCGCCGCACATCATGCGATGAACGTGATGCTGCACCGCCTTCACTTCGCGGCACAGCAATTCGAGCAGATCGAACGGAACGATGCAGACGACGCTGTCTTCCAGCGCGATGGCGTCGCACGCGTGCCGGTCGGTGCTCACGCCGTCGAACCCGAGGGGCTCGGCCGCCAGATGAAAGCCCGTGACCTGCTCGTGTCCTTCGCGATGCATGACGACGGTCTTGAAGCAGCCGCTGCGCAGCGCATAGAGACTCTGGAAGGGATCGCCGCTGCGGAAAAGCGTTTCGCCGCGCCGCACGAAGCGCGTCGAGCTGATCATCGCGTCGAGACGCTGATAATCGACCGGCGACAAGCCGGACGGCATGCAGATGCGCTTCATCGAACACGTCGAGCAACGCGTGCTCGGCGGCTTCGCGTCGGCGTGCATGCCGGGACTGTCTGCGCTCGCGGAAATCATGCTGCGCCTCCTGTCGAACCGGATCGCGCATCGACGCGCGATCCCGCATGTCACCTGTCCAATTATGGAGTGCGCTGTCTCGAAAAAATGTCGGTGCTGGCTGATCGTGCCGTAGGCATTCGGGAAGACGTGTAGGGAAATGCCGACACGCGCCGCTTCGATTCAGGCGCTGTCGTCGTCGAAAAGCTGATGGCGCACCGCGTAGCGCACGAGCGCGGCTTCGTGGGGAATCTGCATTTTTTCGAGGATGCGCGCCTTGTAGGTGCTGATGGTCTTCGCGCTCACGCACAACGCCTCGCCGATATCGCTGATGGATTCGCCCGCGCACAGCCGCCGGAACACTTCGAACTCGCGGTTCGACAATCGCTGATGCGGTAGCGCATCGTCAGGTTCGGTGAGGCTTTGCGCGAAGCGTTCGGCCATCGCGAGGCTCACGTACGCGCCGCCCGACGCGACCTTGGCGACCGCCGCGACCAGCTCCGCGCTCGCGCTTTCCTTCGTCAGATAGCCCGACGCGCCAGCCTTGAACGCGCGCGCGGCGTATTGCTGCTCGGCGTGCATCGTGAGCACGAGAATGCGCAGTGCGGGCTTTTCGTCCTTGATCTGCTTGAGCAGGTCGAGGCCGCTGCGGCCGGGCATCGACAGATCGAGCACGAGCACGTCCGCCTCCGTTCCGCGCACGAGCGCGAGCGTGCCCGGCCCGTCGCTCGCTTCGCCGGCGACCTCGAAGCCGTGCGCGTTCGCGAGGATATGGCGCAGGCCGTCGCGCACGAGCGCGTGGTCATCGGCGATCAGGACTTTCGTCGTCATGGATTCGGTTCTTCCGTTTCGCGGCCCGGCACCAGCAGAACGGGACACCGCGACAGCCGCGCGAAACCTTCCGCGACGCTGCCGAGCACGATCCGCCGCAAGCCGCGCCGCCCGTGCGTGCCCATGACGACGAGATCGGCGCGGAAATCGTCGGCGCAATGACGGATGCGCTGCGGGATGTCATCGCCGAGATACTCGACTTCGCACACGCGCGGCGTGCCCTTGACGCCCGCTTGCGTCATGCGCTCCGTGGCCGTCGCAGCGAGCCGCCGGCCTTCCTCCAGCAATGCGTCGCGCAGGCCAGGATAGAACGCGCTCGTGGCGTCGTAGGAAACGGGCTGCATGTCGACGACGAAGAGCGGCTGAATTTGCGCCGCGCTCGCGCTTGCGATCCTGATCGCCTCATCGAGGGCGTGGAGGGAAGTCGGGCTGCCGTCGATGGGCACGAGAATGCGGTTGTACATGACGATCTCCTGATCCGGTGTGTTGGCGCGTCGCGGGTGTGCGATCGAGTCTACGGACGGCGTATGCAAAACGGTTGACGCAAGTCAAGGAACGGACCGGTCATCGGCGGGGCGATGAAGCGGAATGTCCACGACGACGCGAAAGCCTTCGCCCGGCGCGCTGCGAAACTCGATGACGCCGCCCAGTTGCCGCACGCGCTCGCCCATGCCGAGCAGGCCGAACGTGCCCGCCGCGCGCGGCCGTTCGATCTCCGCGCCGCGGCCGTCATCCTCGATCGTCAGCGTGCAGCGCGCATACGCGCAGCCGATCGCGATGCGAACTTCCGATGCCCGCGCGTGGCGCACGACGTTCGTCAGCGCTTCCTGCACGAGCCGGAAGAGCGACGTGGACGCAGTCGCCTCGAAGCCGTCCTCGTCGCCTTCGATATCCAGATGGATCGTCAGATCGTAGCGGCGGCGGTAATCGCAAACGAGCCAGTCGATTGCGGCGAAAAGGCCGAGATCGTCGAGCACGGGCGGACGCAGGCCCGCCGCGATGCGTCGCAGCGAACCGATGATCGTGTCGATTTGCGTGAGCGCCTGCTGTTTGAAGCGCGCGTTCGGCGCGGTGCTGTCGAGAATCGACAACTGCATTTTGAGCGCGGCAAGCTGCTGGCCGAGATCGTCGTGCAACTCGCGGGCAATCGACGCGCGCTCGTTTTCCAGCGCCGTCTGTACGTGCGCGGAGAGCTCGCGCGCATGCTGCAATTCCGTGAGCCGCAAGCGGTCGGTCATGTCGCGCGTGACTTTGGCGAAGCCGATCAGACTACCCGACGGATCGTGCAACGCGGTGATGACGACGTTCGCCCAGAAGCGGCTGCCGTCTTTGCGGATGCGCCAGCCTTCGTCCTCGACGCGGCCCACGCGCGCCGCCGTCGAGAGGGCGTTGTGCGGCTTGCGCGCGGCGATATCGTCGCCCGGATAGAAGACGGAAAAATGACGGCCGACGATATCGCTCGCGTCATAGCCCTTGATCCGCCGCGCGCCGTTGTTCCAGGTCGCGACGTGGCCGTGCGCGTCGAGCAGGAAGATCGCGTAGTCCTCGACCGCTTCGACCAGCAGACGGAAAGGTGCGTCCGTCAGCAGCGAAGGCGTGTTGCCGGGTTCGGTCGCGGAGCAGTCGATCATCGTTGCAATGGGCGGATGCGCTTGCAACGTCGACGCGTTGCGGCGCTATTGCTTCATCATCTGAAAGGGCGGCAAGGGCAGCTCGTCGCCGTCGAGAAACGCGGTCGCGCAGCGCACCGCGAAGCCGAGCGCGCCGTCCTTGCTTGCGAATGCGCCGAGATTGCCGAGCGAGGTGGCATGGCCGTCCTCTTCGAGAATCGACGCGGTCGCGACGAACGCGTTGCCTACACGGGTGGCGGAGGGCTTAAAAGCCGCTCCCCGATGATAGATGATCATAGATTTGACCGGTGGAGATGATCGAAAGGCTTATGCGGCAGGCATGCCGCGGCGTGAGAGCGAATGCGCGCGGATCAGCGCGGGTTCTGCACTGACTGTCGATAGTCGATCTCGGCCATGCCGTAAGCGAACGCGTAGCGCACCGCGCCCGTTTCGCTGGCGAATTCGCCGAGCATTCCGCTCGAACGGCGCGTGCCGTCCGGTTCTCGCACGATGAGCATCGCCGCGTATCTGTCCTGCTCCGGGACGGCGGTCGCGCTCAGTACGTGCCCTTTGTAGATCACGTCGTCGGGTCGATTCATTGCTCTCTCAGGTTCTAATGTTTTGCCGGCGTGGCAATTCTGACGTTTGCCTACATTCCGTAAGCAGTAAGCCTAACCGTTCAATTTTTGTCGCTTAATCCGATTTAAGCTTTTTTACTTTTCCCATGCAAATGCTTAAGTCCGACCAATCGGGCGGGCATCGGGTCGCGCCTCTGCGCATCGCGTTGAACAGTCTCGATACCGACTTCGCCGCAACGACGTACATCGCGCCGGAGAGCCCCGAATCGGAGCGCATCAGCAGATCGGCTGCGAAAAGCGCCGCGATCGCGACGAGCGGGTGGCACATCACCTGAGCGGTCAAGCGTTTCATCTGCGTCTCACCTCGAAAACATCTGTCGAAATCGGGCAAGACCGCACAGTGCTGCGATAGCGATACGAATCGGGTCCCGTCCTGAGCCTTACTGTGCGTTTAACGTCCGCTTGCAGTCCTGCCCGCACGTCCGCGCTGGCTGCCCGATCGTCCGGGTTTTTTTCCGCTGTCTGCGAATTCGTGAGACGCATACATACAGCCCGCCGACCGTTCCGCCAAAGCCTAGCGTTCAGCCGACCGTCGTCCACTTTTTTAAGCCGTTGCAGACAATAATCGCGACTGCACCGGGGCCGGCCCCTCCTGAACGGAGATCGCAGATGAAAGGGCATTTATCGGTTGGCGTGATCGCAGTCGCTATCGCAGCAATCATCGGTGGATGCAGCGGAGGAAGCTCCTCCGATCCGTCCTCGACATCCGGCGGCTCCGCGTCGGCATCCGGTCCCGCGTCGGCGTCGAGCCCAGCGTCGGCATCCAGTCCTTCGGCCGCATCGTCGGCAAACGGCGCGAGCGCGCCCGCGAGCGCAAGCGCTCCCGCGACGAACTCGCCGTCCGCATCGACTCCGATGGATGTCACCACGTATCACAACGACATCCGCCGCACCGCGCGGCAGCTCGCCGAGACCCGGCTCACGCTCGCCAGCGTGAAGTCGTCCACGTTCGGCAAGCTCGGCTTCTATGCCGTCGATGGCGCCGTCGATGCGCAACCGCTCTTTCTCGCCAACGTGCCGATCGCGGGCGGCACGCATAACGTGCTGTACGTCGCGACCGAGAACGCGACCCTCTACGCGTTCGATGCCGACACCGGCGCCGTGCTCTGGCAAGTCTCGACGCTCGGCGCGGGCGAAGTGCCGAGCGACGATCACGGCTGCGACCAGACCACGCCGAAAATCGGCATCACGGCGACGCCGGTCATCGACCGCTCGCGCGGGCCCAACGGCGTGATCTATGTCGTCGGCATGTCGAAGGACAGCGGCGGCGCGTATCACCAGCGCATCCACGCCATCGACATCGCAACGGGCGGCGAACTGTTCGGCGGCCCGACCGAAATCACCGGCTCGTATCCCGGCACCGGATCGGGCAGCGTGAACGGCGTCGTGCCGTTCACGCCGGGCCAGTACATCGAGCGCGCGTCGCTGCTGCTGCTGAACGGCGTCGTCTATACGGCGTGGAGCTCGCATTGCGACACGCTGCCGTATACCGGCTGGCTCATCGGCTACAGCGCGGACACGCTCAAGCAGACGGGCATCCTGAACGTCACGCCGAACGGCGAGATGGGCGGCATCTGGATGGGCGGCGCGGGCCTGGCATCGGACGGCACGTCGATCTATTTCCTCGACGGCAACGGCACGTTCGACGCGACCATCAACGCGCAGGACATGCCGATCAGGAACAACTTCGGCAACGGCTTCCTCAAGGTCACGCCGAGCGCGACGTTCGCGCTTCAGGTCAACGATTACTTCGAGCCGTCGAACACCGTGGTGGAATCGAACCAGGATCTGGATCTCGGCTCGGGCGGCGTGCTCGTGCTGCCCGATGTCACCGACATCAACGGCAACGTGCAGCATCTCGCGATAGGCGGCGGCAAGACGCGCGTCCTCTACGTCGTGAACCGCGATTCGATGGGCAAGTTCGATTCGAACGCGGATCACATCTATCAGCCGCTTTACTCGACGATCACCGGTCCGATGTTCACCGCGCCGGCGTTCTACAACAACACGATCTACGTCGGCCCGGCGGGCGATCATCTGAAGGCGCTGCCCGTCGTCAACGCGATGGTCGCGACGAGCGCATCGAGCCAGACGACGAGTCCCGCGGGCAACTGGAATTTTCCGGGCCTCGCGCCGGTCATTTCCGCGAATGGCAATACCGACGGCATCGTATGGGGCGTCGAGAACACCACGCCGACCGCCGTGCTGCATGCCTACGACGCGAGCAATCTCGCGATCGAGCTTTACAACAGCAATCAGGCGGGCACGCGCGATCAGTTCGGCAACAACAAGTTCATCTCGCCGACGGTCGCGAACGGCAAGGTCTTCGTCGGCACGAAGACGGGCGTGATGGTGTTCGGTCTGCTCGGCGGATGACTCGCGCGGGTCGGGGCCGCATCGATATAAGATCGCGTTACCTCGACCCATGGAGCTTCCGATGCAACTGACCCGTCTTCTCGTTCCGACGTTCGTGCAGACGTTGAAGAACCTGTCGGCGTGGCTCGATAAAGCCGCTGCATTTCAGCACGAGAAAGGCGCGAATCCCGACGCGCTGATGACCTTGCGTCTCGCGCCCGACATGTTTCCGCTCGCCGCGCAAGTGCGCTTCGTGTGCTTTCAGGCACAGGAACCGGTGTACCGGCTGCGCGGCGAAGACCTGCCGCAGACAGTGCTGCGCGTGCGGAAAGAAGGCGCGCATTCGAACGAAGCGCCGGGCACGTTCGCCGATGCGCAAGCCTGCATCGCCGATGCGATCGCATTGCTCTCGAACCTCACTTCCGATGCGCTCGACGCCGGAACCGGCGAGCCGATCGCGCTGGATCTGCCGAACGGCATCGTCTTCGACATGACCGGCGAGCAATACGCGCGCGACTGGTCGCTGCCGCAGTTCTATTTCCACGCGATGACCGCTTACGCGATCCTGCGCAACCATGGCGTGCCGCTCGGCAAGCCGGATTACGTGGCGCACATGTTCTCGTATATCCGGCCCGGCACGCTGCCCCAATCGGGCTGAATCCGCGCGACTTCGGCACAATGCTTGCGCAGACACGAACTACGACCTTGCGCCATGCGACCCGCCGACCCGAACGTTTCTCCCGCCCTCGAATGCCGCCGCCTGACGAAAACCTACGGCAGCGGCCGCATCGTGCTCGACGCGCTCGACTTCGCGCTCGGCGCGGGCGAGTTCGTCGCGATCATGGGCGACTCGGGCGTCGGCAAATCGACGCTGCTCAATCTGATCGCGGGCCTCGACACCGCCGATAGCGGCGACGTGCTGATCGACGGCGCATCGATCTCGACGCTTCCCGACGACGCCGCCACGCGCCTGCGCCGGCAAAAGCTCGGCTTCGTGTTCCAGGCGTTTCACGTCCTGCCGCATCTGACGCTGTATCAGAACGTCGCGGTGCCGCTGCTGCTGAACGGCATGCCGCCCGCGCCCGCGCGCGCCATGCTCGCGGCGGTCGGCCTCGACGGACGCGGCGACGACATGCCGCGCCAGCTTTCCGGCGGCGAGTTGCAGCGCGTGGCGATTGCGCGCGCGCTGGTGCATCGGCCGCGCCTCATTCTCGCCGATGAACCCACCGGCAATCTCGATCCGCAGACCGCGCACGAAGTGCTCGAATTGCTGCGCGCCGAAACCAAGGCGACGCGCGCCGCGACGGTGATGGTCACGCATTCCGAGGCGGCGGCCGCGTTCGCGGATCGCGTCGTGATTCTGCGCGACGGCGCCTTGCACACAGCGACGCTCGCCCGATGAGCGATATCGCCGCCGGAAGCGGATTCGCCGACACGCTCACGCGCTGGCTGCTCGGCGCGCAATGGCGCAGCCATCGCGGACGCGCGCTCGTCGCCATGCTGACGATCGCGCTCGGCGTCGGGCTCGGTTATGCGGTGCAACTCATCAACGGCGCGGCGTTCAACGAGTTTTCCGCCGCCGCGCGCAGCCTTTCCGGTCAAGCCGACTTGCAAGTGCGCGGCGCGCAGCCTTTCATCGACGAGAACGTTTATCCGCGGCTCGCGACGCGCGCGGGCGTGGCCGCCGCGAGTCCGGTGCTCGAACTCGATGTCGCCGTGCCCGGCAAGAACGCGCCGCTCAAGGTGCTCGGCATCGACGTGTTCCGCGCGAAGCGCATCGCGCCGGACCTGACCGGCGTGCCGTCGCCGGAAGCATTGTTCGATGTTCTCGCCGATGACGCGATCTTTCTTTCGCCCGCCGCGCTCGCCTGGCTCGGCGCGCGCGATGGCGGACGCATCGAATTGCAAAGCGGCACGTCGCCGGTGACGTTGCGCGTCGCGGGCGGCATCGCGCGAACGCGTCCCGGCCAGCGCATCGCGGTGATGGATATCGCCGCCGTGCAGAACCGCTTCGGCATGGCGGGCAAGCTATCGCGCGTGGATGTGCAACTCGCGCGCGGCGTCGATCGCGATGCGTTCCGCGAGACGCTGCAACGCGAACTCGGCGCGCGGCTCGTCGTGACCGGCACGCAGGATATCGAGAGCCGGACGGACCGGCTGTCGCGCGCGTATCGCATCAATATGAACGTGCTCGCGCTCGTCGCGCTGTTTACCGGCGCGTTTCTCGTGTTCTCGACGCAAGCCGCGGGCGTCGTGCGCCGTCGCGCGCAATTCGCGATGCTGCGCGTGCTCGGCATGACGCGCGCATCGCTCGTGCGGCAGATCATGCTCGAAGGCGCGCTGCTCGGCGTGGTGGGCGGCGTGCTCGGCATCGCGCTCGGCTTCACGGTCGCGGCGCTCGCGTTGCGCTTTTTCGGCAGCGATCTCGGCGGCGGATATTTTCCGGGCGTCGAGCCGCGCGTCGTCTTCGATCCGCTAGCGAGCGCGATCTTTCTCGCGCTGGGCATCGGCGTCGCGCTCGCGGGCACGCTCGTTCCCGCGCTCGAAGCGGCGCGCGCCCGGCCCGCGCCCGCGTTGAAGGCGGGCAGCGAAGAAGCCGCGCTCGCACCGCTCGGCACGCCGTGGCCCGCGCTCGCGTGCCTCGCGGCAGGCGCGGCGCTGACGCAGGCGCCGCCCGTTTTCGATGCGCCCATCGGCGGTTATCTCGCCGTCGCGCTGCTGCTCGTCGGCGGCATTGCGCTGATGCCGCGTGTCACGGCAATCGTGTTCCGCCGCGCGATGAAACCGCGCAACGCCGTCGCGACGCTCGCGCTCGCGCGTCTCGCCAATGCGCCCGGGCAGGCATCGATCGCGATGGGCGGCGTGCTGTCGAGCTTCACGCTGATCGTCGCGATGGCGATCATGGTGACGAGCTTTCGCGTGTCCGTCGAAGACTGGCTCGCGCATCTGCTGTCGGCGGATCTTTATGTGCGGATCGCATCGAGCGGCGACACGGGCGGCTTGCAGCCCGATCAGCAAACGCAGATCGCAGCAGTCGATGGCGTCGCGCACGCGGCGTTCACGCGCGCGACGAAGCTGACGCTCGATCCCGCCAAGCCGCCGGTCGCGCTGATCGCGCGCGAGCTCGACGCCGCCGATCCCGGCGCGACGTTGCAGATGACCGGCGATGCGTTGCCGCCATCCGCGTGGCGCGCGGGCGAAACGCCCGTCTGGGCCTCGGAAGCGATGGCCGATCTGTATGGCTATCGCGTGGGCGAGCGCGTGAGCTTGCCCGTCGGCGGCGCGGGCGAGCGTTTCGTCGTCGCGGGCATATGGCGCGACTACGTGCGGCAGACGGGCGCGCTGCAAATGCGTATCGCGGACTATCGGCGGCTGACCGGCGACACGGCCGCCACCGACATCGCCATTACGTTGCGCGCGGGTTCGGGCGCGGCGCAGGTCATCGACGCGATCAAAAAGCTGCCCTTCGGCGGCGCGCTCGAATTCTCGCAACCGGGCGAGATCCGCGCGCGCACGCTGACCATTTTCGACCGCAGTTTCGCCGTGACGTATCTGCTCGAAGCGGTCGCGATCGTCATCGGGCTGTTCGGCGTCGGCGCGACGTTTTCGATGCAGACGCTCGCGCGCTCGCGCGAATTCGGCATGCTGCGGCACGTCGGCGTGACGCGCGCGCAGATTCTCGGGCTGCTCGCTGCGGAAGCGGGCTGGCTCACGCTGCTCGGCATCGCGATGGGCTGCGTGCTCGGCTTCGCGATCAGCCTGATTCTCGTGTTCGTCGTGAATCCGCAGTCGTTTCACTGGAGCATGTCGCTGCACATTCCGTCGACGATGATCGCGGCGATCGCGTGCGTGATGATGGTGTCGTCGTGCGCGACGGCGGTGCTGTCGGGCCGGCGCGCCGTGTCGGTCGATGCGGTGCGCGCCGTGCGGGAGGACTGGTGATGCGCGCGCTGCTTTTCGCGTTGATGCTCATGTCGATGACCGCATTCGCCGGCGAGCCGAAGTTCGCGCCCGTCGCGCCCGGCCACGTCATCGACTGGCCGAAGGACAGCGGCGCGCATCCGCCGTATCGCACGGAATGGTGGTACGCGACCGGCTGGCTCGAGACGGCGGAGCACCAGCCGCTCGGGTTTCAGATCACGTTCTTTCGCTCGAACACCGGCAAGAAGCACGGCAAGAGCGCGTTCGATCCGTCGCAACTCGTCATCGCGCATGCGGCGTTGTCCGATCCCGCGTACGGGCGGCTCGCGCACGATCAGAACATCGCGCGGCAGGGCTTCGGTCTAGCGTACGCGAAGGAAGGCAACACCGACGTCAAGCTCGACGCATGGCGCATGTCGCGCGCGGCGGACGGCAGCTACACGGTCATCGCCGATGCCGCCGGATTCGCGCTCCATCTCACCTTCACGCCGACGCAGCCGCCGATGTTCCAAGGCGAAGGCGGCTACTCGCGCAAAGGGCCTTCGCCGGAGCAGGCGAGCTATTACTACAGCGAGCCGCAGCTCAAGGTGACGGGCAGCGTCGTGCGGCCATCGGCATCGGGGAAGGAGAGCGCGAGCGTCGCCGTGACGGGCCGTGCCTGGCTCGATCACGAATGGTCGAGCACGTTGCTGCCATCCGATGCGGCCGGCTGGGACTGGCTCGGCGCGAATCTCGACGACGGCTCCGCGCTGATGGCCTTCAAGGTCCGCGCCCGCGACGGCCATTCGGTCTGGGCGCACGCCGCTTTGCGCGATCGCGACGGCCGCACCCGACAATTCGGCCCCGGCGATGTGGAATTCACGCCGGAGCGCGAGTGGCGCTCGCCACGCACGAACACGACGTATCCGGTGGCGATGAACCTGCGCGTCGGCGGAATGCGCTGGCGGCTGACTCCGCTCATCGACGATCAGGAACTCGACTCGCGCGATTCGACCGGCGCGCTGTACTGGGAAGGCGCGGTCACGCTCGACGGTGACGGCGGAAAAGGACGCGGATATCTCGAACTGACGGGATACGCAAAGACGATCGAGATCGAAAAGCGGTGAAGTGGCGGCATCCTCGTGCAACTGTAGCGAAACTTCGTACAAAAGCGTAAAAAGGGGCAGCTTAAGCTTCGTTTAAGAAAAGTCTCATAGTCTCGCTCGACACGCCTCCGCCGTCTCGCCTTTCCATGTCAGCGCGCCTTTTTGTCCGAAGATCCCCGACGATTTGCCCGCTTTCACGGCAGATCGAATGACGCGCGCGTTTTCCCGACGCTCGCGGCCCGCGCCGCGCCTTCTGATCCCTCGACCGATGCGCCCTAAGCGCGCGTCGCTCGATCCGCCTCCCGCCGATGCCTTTATCTTCTTCCAACGCCTTGCCCGGCAAGGCAGGCCGACTGCTTTTCACTTGCGCGATCGGTTCCATCTGTACGGTCGTGATCTGCAACGCGCTGCATCGTCCGACCGCGCCTTCGGCCGATGAGGACTACACGCCCGCCGTATCGCTGCCCCAGCGCGCCGCGCCGAAAACGCCGCCCGCGCCGACACGCACCACTGAAAGCGCGACCGTCGACGAGACGTTCTCCGATGCCGCGCAAAGCCTCGGCATCGACCAAGGGACGATCGCGACGCTCACCGAAGCGTTCGCGAGCAACGTCGACATGCGGCGCGATCTCAGAAAGGGCGACACGCTCAGCGTGGTCTATGACCGTCCGCAAGGCAGCGCAACCGCCGATGACCCGCCGCTCGCCGTGCGTCTGACGACCGGATCGTCATCGCACGACGTGTTCCTTTATCGCGATCCGAACGGCGAAACGCGCTATTACGCGAAGGACGGCAAGAGCACAAAACCCGCGTTCTCGCGCTATCCGGTTGCGTTCACGCGGGTATCGTCGGACTTCTCGCTGCGAAGGTTCGATCCGGTCGTGCATCGCTGGCAAAGTCACGACGGCGTCGATCTCGCCGCGCCCATCGGGACGCCGGTGCACGCGACGGCGCAGGGCAAGGTGACGTTTGTCGGCAGGCAGACGGGTTACGGCAAGGTCGTCATGCTGGAAAATCCGCCGCCGTATTCGACCGTCTACGCGCATCTTTCGCGTTTCGCGAAAGGCATCAGGACTGGCGGAACGGTGCAGCGCGGGCAGGTGATCGGCTATGTCGGCGAAACGGGTTGGGCGACCGGACCGCATCTGCACTACGAAGTGCACGTCGATGACGTCGCGATGGATCCGCTCACCGTCGATCTTCCCGGCGACGATCGTCTGCACGGCGAAGAACGCCAGCGATTCGCGAGGGAAGCGGAAGCGCTGAGCGCCGAGCTCAACGGCTGACGTTCAGACGGCGAGACCGGCCGATTCCCGCACGCCCGCCAGAACGCGGCGGCTCTTGCCTGCGCGCTTGGCTTCGTAGAGCGCGTTGTCGGCGTCGCGCAGCACGCCGTCGAGTTCGTCGTGATGATGATCGAACATCGCGACGCCGATGCTCACGCCGATCTCCAGCATCGCGCCGGCATCGGTGACGAAGGGCTTCGACAACTCGCGCACGATGACATCCGCGAGCGCGAGCGGATCGGCCTGCGGCGGCGTGACGATCACGAACTCGTCGCCGCCGAGCCGCGCGACCAGCGATCCTTCGCCCGACAGATGCCGCAAACGGCGCGCGACCAGCGCGAGCAGCGTATCGCCGATTTCGTGGCCGTGGGCGTCGTTGATGGCCTTGAAGCCGTCGAGATCGAGATAGAGCAGAGCGGTGTGCTCCGGCGCGCTCGACCGGACCGCCCGGAAAAGACCCGCGCGGTTGAGGAGCCCGGTCAGTTCGTCGTGGCGCGCGCGGCGATCGTTTTCCTGTTCGGCTTTCATCGTGGAGACGAGCATGCCGTTCAGACGCCACGCGGCGGCGCTCATCGCAAAAAGATAAAACGGGATTTGCAAAAGCGTGAGCCAGAGCGTCGGCTCGCCCGAGAGCACCGCGCCGATGCAGCACGGCCCGAGCGACAAAAAGATCATCACCGCGACGAGACGCGGCGCGCCGAAATTGCGGAAGCAGATGCCGCCGACCATCGCGGCGGCGGACAGAAACGACAGCGTCGCGGCGACCCAGTCGCCCGACAGCACGGAGACCAGCGCGCCGTAGCCGACGGTTGCGCCCCAAAGCGGCGCGAGAAGCACGTAGGTATCCGTCAGCGTCGATTCGCGCTCGCGCGCGCGGCGTCGCGCGACGACGAGCACGACGAGCACGACGAGCCGCACGAGACACACGGCGATTTCGAGCGCGAGCCAGATGTGGAATGCGGGCGTCGGATGGCGGCCGTCCAGCACCCACGCGACGGCGACCGTGTTCAGCACGCCGCCCGCGAATATCGGCAGCGTGCCGAACAGGCTTCCGACGAGGGCGACGCGGATCGCGCGGGGAATGTCGGCTCCCGCGTGCAGCAACCACGTCGCCGCACGTCCGCGCGGCAGGGTGAACACCTCAGTTTGTTGTTCCATATCGGGCTTTTCGCGTCACGGTCGGGCCGGACCACACTGCGGATAACGGTCGTTCGCATCGAAACTTTAGTAGGCCGCCGCTTAACAACGGCGCGCAATCGGTTGGGAATAGGCGATAAAAAATAGTTATTCGCGGCGTGTTCTTGACTTTTTGTCCGCTTCGCGCGCGCCCATATTCGCTCAGGGAATCCGTCCGAATCGCGCGAAACCTTACGACCTGCTGTCATGTAGGGCTTTATTGAGAACGATTCGCGTTTACGTTAGCTTCGCGACTCCTACGGAAGTGGAGCACGATTTATGGCTTACATGCACATACAGCCGGCATCGTCGAAGCGTTCTTCGACCTCGCCGCCGCCTTCGAATCTGCCTCTCGATGCTTACTGGCATCGGCGCGAACCCGCCGTCGCGCGTCCGGCGCCGCCCGAGCGCGAAGCCACCGGGCGCAGCCTGCTCGATCTCGCCATCGCCAACCGGCAGATGCTCGTGAACATGGCGCGCGGCGTCGTCGGTTGCGCGAGCCGTGCCGAGGACGTGGTGCATGACGTCTTCGTCAGTCTCATCGACTTGCCGCAGCAGGACGCCGTGCGTCAGCCGATGGGCTACATCGCGCGCATGGTGCGCAATGCGTCGATCGACGCGTGCAGGCGGCAAAGCCTCGAAAACATCTATCGCGCGGACGAGGAGGACGGCCTCGACGTGCCCTCGCACGAACTCTCGCCCGAAGCGCGCGCGCAGGCCCGCGATACGCTGCACCGCGTCTGCGATGCGCTCGCGCAGTTGCCCGAGCGCAATCGCGCCGCCTTCGAAATGGTGCGGCTGCGCGACGAGACGCTGCAAAGCGCGGCGCGCGCGCTGAACGTCTCGCAGACGCTCGTGCACTTCATGGTGCGCGACGCCCAGCAGCATTGCGCCGCTTGCCTCGACGCGCGCGAACGCAATGTCGCGTGTCCGGCGTTCGTCGGCGGTAAAAAAGCGCGCCGCTCATCCGTCTAGTCGATATAGGCCAACTCGCAGAGAGAGAGACATCACCATGTCGCAACAGCAGAACCACGCAGCCGACGATCTCGTCTACACGGTCGTCATCAACGACGAAGAGCAGTATTCGATCTGGCCGACGTTCCGCGACGTGCCCGCGGGATGGCGCGAAGCCGGCAAGCGCGGCGCGAAGGCCGATTGCCTCGCGTACATCGAACAGGTCTGGACCGACATGCGCCCCGCGAGCCTGCGCCGTCACATGGACGCCATCGCCACACAAGCCCGCGCGAGCCTGAACTGATGAGCGCGCTCTCCGTGACCGCGCCCGCGCTCGCCGATCTGCGGATCGAGCCGGGCTTGCCGGTCGTCGTATCGCCGCGCGCGGGCGTCGATCTGTCGCTCGCCGATGCCGCGCCGCTGCTGCATTCGATCGTCGCGGAATCGCTCGAACGCGCGGGCGGCGTGCGCTTCACCGGCTTTCGCGTCGAGTCGATCGAGGCGTTCCAGCAATTCGCCGCGTCGTTCGGCGATCCGCTGATCGGCTACGAATTCGCCTCGACGCCGCGCAGCCAGGTCGAGGGCGCGGTGTACACGTCGACGGAATATCCGCCGCATCGCTCGATTCCGCTGCACAACGAGCAGTCGTACACGCGCGAATGGCCGATGCGCATCTGGTTCCACTGCGCGCTCGCGGCGCGTGCGGGCGGTGCGACGCCGATCGCCGACAGCCGCGCGGTGTATCGCGCGCTCGGTCCGGCGCTCGTCGAACGCTTCGCGAAGCGCGAGCTGCTGTACGTGCGCAACTTCGGGCAAGGACTCGATCTGCCGTGGCAGAACGCGTTCGGCACGGACGATCCGCGCGAGGTCGAGCGCATCTGCGCGGCGCGCGGGATTGCCTGCGCGTGGCGCGACAGCGACGACGGCGAACTGCTGCTGCGCACGGAAGAGCGTTGTCAGGCGGTCGCGCGGCATCCGCGCACGGGCGACATGGTCTGGTTCAATCAGGCGAATCTCTTTCATCTTTCCGCGCTCGACGACGACATGCAGGAAGCGCTCGTCGATGCCGTCGGATTGGAAAACGTGCCGCGCAACGTCTTTTACGGCGACGGCGCGCCGCTCGAAGCCGATGCGCTCGCCGAGATCCGCGCGGTGCTCGACGAAAAGCGCATCGCATTTCCGTGGCTCACCGGCGACGTGCTGATGCTCGACAACATGCTGACCGCGCACGCGCGCGATCCGTTCGAAGGACCGCGCCGCGTCGTCGTGGCGATGGCGCAGAGTTACCGCGAGGCGCGATGACATTGCCCGTGGCGCTGCGCGCGCGTTCGTTGACGGTCGCCTATCGCGACGACGTCGTGCTGGAAAACCTCGACATCGATATCGCCGAAGGGCGCGTCACCGCGTTATGCGGACCGAACGGCTGCGGCAAGAGCACGTTGTTGCGCACGCTCGCCGGTTTGCAGGCGGCGCGCGCGGGATCGGTCGACGTGAACGGCAAGCCGCTCGCATCGATGCGCCGCCGCGCGCTCGCCCGCACGCTCACCATGCTCGCGCAGTTCAATCAGATTCCGGCGGGACTCACGGTGCGCGAACTCGTCGCCTACGGACGCTACGCGCACGGCGGCTGGATGCGCGGTCTCACGCGCGCGGACCACGCGGCGATCGATGCGGCGCTCGACGCGAGCGGACTCGTCGACGATGCCGCGCGCGATGTCGCCGCGCTTTCCGGCGGCGAGCGTCAGCGTGCGTGGATCGCGATGGCGCTCGCGCAGGAAGCGCCGATCGTGCTGCTCGACGAGCCGACGACGTACCTCGACATCCATCATCAGCTCGACATCCTGCGGGAATTGCGGCGGCTCAATCGCGAGCGCGGACTCACGATCGTCTGGGTGCTGCACGACCTGAATCAGGCGGCGGCGTTCTCCGACGAAATCGTGCTGATGCGCGCGGGGCGTATCGTCGCGCAAGGCTCGCCCGAAGCGATGATCGATCCGCGTCATTTGCTGGAGACTTTCGGCGTTCGCATGCTGCGCGTCACGCATCCGCAGACGGGCGCGCCGATGTGCGTGCCCGCTTACGATGGCGTCGAAGAACGGAGCATCGCCGCATGACGACGCTCGCGACTCGCCGCCGCCTGCATCGCGCGCATTCGTTCTGGGCGCGCGTGTCGCTCGTCATCGATCTGATCGCCGGACGCCGCACGACATGACGACGCTCGCCACGGCAAACGCATCGCGGCGTCGCGTGGCCGCGCCGAATCGCGCGGGCGCGATCGCGTGTGCGTTGATCGCGCTGATTCTCGCGCTGGCCGCGCTGCGTCTCTATCCCGAACTGCGCGCGTGGCTCGATGCGCCATCGGGCACGGATGGCGCGCGTCTCGCGCATGTCTTTCTCTTCGATCTGGGCGCGCCGCGCGTGGCCGCCGCGCTCGTCGCGGGCGGCTGTCTCGCGGTCGCGGGCACGCTCTTTCAGGCGCTGACGCGCAACCCGCTCGCCGCGCCCGATCTGCTCGGCATCACCGGCGGCGCGCAGCTCGGGCTGCTCGCGGCGATGATCGCGCCGGAGGTCGTCGGCGCGGCGTCGGTGCCGTTGCTGTTCGTCTGCGGGCTCGCGGCGGCGGGTTGCGTCGCGGCCGCGGCGGGCGGCTGGCGCGCGACGCCCTTGCGCCTCGTGCTCGCGGGCAGCGTGTGCATGCTGCTTTTTTCCGCGGTCTCGACGCTCTTGCTCGCGTTCTTCGAGCAGACGGTCGTCGGCGCGTCGCTGTGGGCGAGCGGCAGTCTGTATCAGCCCGGCGCGACGGGATTGATGTCGGCGCTGCGCTGGCTCGTGTTGCCGCTTCTCGCGCTGCCGTTCGTGATGCGCCCGCTCGATCCGCTCGCGCTCGGCGACGATGCCGCTGCCGCCGCCGGCGTGAACGTCGATGCGACGCGCCTCTTCGCGATGACGGTCGCGGTCGGCTTCGCGAGCGTCGCGGTGGCGATCGCGGGGCCGCTGTCGTATGTCGGGCTGATCGCGCCGAATCTGCTGCGTCACCTGCGCGGCGCCAAAGCGTCGAAGCTCGCGGCGCTCGTGCCGCTCTCCGCGCTCGCGGGCGGCGCGCTCGTGCTCGCGACCGACAGCGCCGTGCTCGCGCTCGATCTCGATTCGACCTTGTCGACGGGCGTCGCGATCGCATTCGTCGGCACGCCGCTGATGCTCGCGATGATCAGGAGCGGCGCGGCGTGGTCCGGCGCGCTGCACGCGGGCCAGGCGCGCGAATCGGCGCGGCGCGGCATGGGCGCGGTGCGGGCGTTGTCCGCGTGGCCGTCGCCTGCGCTCGCCGCTTTGCTCCTCGCCATCGGATGCGCGGTGCTCGCGATCGGCGCATCCATCGGTCCGACGATGCTCGGCCCCGCGCGCTGGATCGATGCGCTCGCGCACCGCGACGACATCGCCCGCATGCTGCTCGAACTGCGCGTGCCGCGTCTTTTGTGCGCGTTGCTCGCGGGCGCGCTGCTCGCATCGAGCGGCGTGCTGATGCAGAGCATCGTGCGCAATCCGCTCGCCGGACCGGAAGTGCTCGGCGTGACGCAAGGCGCGGGTCTCGCGACGCTCGCCGCGCTGATGATCTGGCCGCTCGCCGGGCATCTCTTTCTCGCGGCGGCCGCGTTGACCGGCGGCGGCGCGACGCTCGGCATCACGCTGCTTTTCAATCGGCGGCATCGATACGCGCCGCTCGCGGTGGCGCTGACGGGCATCGTCATCGGCACGTTATGCACGACGCTCGCGCAATGGCTCATCACGCAGCAGAGCGTGCAGCCGGCGCGTTTTGTCGTGTGGCTCGTCGGCGGCACGTATGGGCGAAGCTGGGGCGAAGTCGCGACGATCCTGCCGTGGTGCGCGCTCGCGCTGCCGGTGCTGGCGTTGCTCGCGCGTCCGCTCGATTTGCTCGCGCTCGGCGACGAACAGGCGCTGGCGCTCGGCCTGCCGATCGCGCTCCTGCGTCCGCTCGTGCTCACGGTCGCGACGCTCGTCGCGTGCGCGGCGGTGGCGGCGGTCGGGCCGGTCGGCTTCATCGGCCTGATGGCGCCGCATCTCGCGACGATGCTCGGCGCGCGCACGCACGGCACGCGGCTCTGGCTCGCGGCATTGCTGGGCGCGCTCGTGCTCGCCGCCGCCGATCTCGCCGCGCGCACCCTGCTCGCGCCGCGCGAGATTCCGGCGGGCGTGCTGACCGCGCTGATCGGCGCGCCTTACATGCTGGCGCTGCTCGTCATCGAAACGCGTCGCGAGAAGGGTCGCGCGCGATGACAGAGCAAGCGCGTTCCTTCGCTGAATTCGCGCCGCCCGAGCTTGCGCCGTATCTGCAGAACGTGTGGCTCGGCAAGCCGGACGACGATGCACAACGCATCGCGCTGACATCGCTCGCCGATCATCGCGATGCATTGCTCGCCGCGATGATCGCGCTCTATGGCGGCGATGCCGCGCTTCATGCGCGCGCGCTGCTGTCGCAATGGAGCAAGTACTACTTCGGCCTCGCGGCGCCCGCGGGCGTGGCGGCGGCGAGGCTGCTCGGGCGTCCGCTCGATATGTCGCCCGAACGCACGCATCTCGTGCTGAAAGAGGGCATGCCCGCCGCGCTTCATTTCGATGCCGATGCATTGCGCGCACCCGATGCCGATCCCGCGCGCCGCTATGCGAGTCTCGTCGCGCATCTGGACAGCGTGATCGGCATGATCGCGGGCATGACGAAGATCGCACCGCGCGTGCTGTGGAGCAACGCGGGCAACGTGCTGGACTATTCGCTCGCGAATTGCCGGTCGATTTTCAGCGATGCCGATATCGACGCGGCCTGGCTCTTTCGCGCCGGCGATGCGAATCCGCTGCGCACGCCGATCCGCGATGCGACGCCGCGATCGACGCTTCTGCCCAACCCGTTTCGCGCGCGCCGCGTATGCTGCGTGCGCTATGAGATTCCCGGAGAGACGCAACTGTGCGCAAGCTGCCCGCTGCTTTTGACGATGCGCGACGAAGAACTCGCTTTGCAAGACGCCATCTCTCGATAGCGCTTGGAGCGTGTCTGTGCATCGCGTTCTCCGGTCAGCGCGCGCTCGCCTGCGCGCCGCTCGCCGGCAATCCGACCGTGTCGCAATTCAGCAAGACGATGCCTGCGCGCCCGTTGCGCATCGTCGTGCTCGAATTCATGTTCGCCGAAGACGTGGCCGCGCTCGACATGACGCCCGTCGGTGTCGTCGATCCCGAGTATTACGACGGCTGGATCGGCTACGACAGCGCGCGCTTTAAAGGCGTGCCGGCGGTCGGCACGCGTCAGGAACCGAGTCTCGAAGCGATCGCATCGACGCGGCCGGATCTGATCATCGGCGTGGGTTATCGACATGCGCCGATTTTCGCGGCGCTGGATCGCATCGCGCCGACGGTGCTGTTTCAATTCAGCCCGGATGTGCAGAACGGCAAAGCCGATGGCGCGCGCACGCAGCTCGAATGGACGCGCAGCATCTTTCACACGATCGCGTGCATGACAGGACGCGAAGAGCAGGCGCGCATCGCCGATGCCAAGCTCGATGCGGGACTGGCTCGCGATGCCGCGCGTCTGAAGGAAGCGGGTTTGACGGGCACGCGCTTCGCGCTGTTGCAAGACCTCGGCCTGCCCGACCGATACTGGGCTTATACGGGTAACAGCACGGCGGCGGGCGTCGCGCGTGCGCTCGGCGTTCATCTGTGGCCTGAAAAGCCCACGCGCGAAGGCACGGTGTATGTGACGTCGGCGGACTTCCTGAAGCGGCCGGATGTGGCCGTGCTGTTCGTGACGACATCGAATGCGGCGACGTCCGTCGATGCCACACTCGATTCGCCGATATGGCGCTTCGTGCCCGCGAAGAAGGCACAGCGCGTGACGCTCGTCGAACCGAATATCTGGGGATTCGGCGGGCCGATGTCGGCGTTGAAGCTCGGCGACATGATTACCGAAAAGCTGCTTGCGTTGCCGAAGCATTGAAAAAACGGGGCCTTGCGCCCCGTTCATCGTTCAACCCGATGTGCCATTCGCCTGAACGTCGAGCGTTGCCGCTCTCACGCCGCCGCCGCGCGTCTCGTTCACGACCATTCCGTTCTCCAGCTTCAGCACGCGATCCGCGATGGAGAAATAGCGGTCGTCATGCGTCACGACGATGACAGTCTTGCCACGCGCACGCAACTCCGGCAACAACTGCTCGTAGAACACCGCTTTGAATGCCGGGTCCTGATCGGCGGCCCATTCATCGAAGAGATAGAGCGGACGGTCTTCGAGATACGCGACCACCAGCGCAAGCCGTTTGCGCTGACCTGTGGAAAGCGAGCGCGTCGAGAACGCGCCATCGACGACCTTCACCTTGTGATCCAGCGACAGCTTCGCGACGAGCGCATTCGCGCGGGCATCCGCGGCCGCGCGCGATGCATCGTTCGGATCGACGATGCCGAGCAGCGCATCGAACAGATGGAAGTCGTTGAACACGGCAGTGAAACGCTCGCGATATGCAGCGCGATTCGTTGCATCGACCGCGACGCCATCGACTTCGATCACGCCCGATTCAGGCTCATAAAGCCCTGTAAGCACTTTCGCAAGCGTGGTCTTGCCGCTGCCGTTTCCGCCGACGATGAACACGAGTTCACCCGGCCTGAACGTCAGATCGACGGGACCGATGCGGAACATGCGCTCGTCGCGTTCATGGAAATACGAGTGCGCGACGCCGCGCATGGTGAGCGTGTGAAAGCCCGCATCATCGGCGGAGGAAACAGAAACAGAAGACACGCGCAGACTGCCGAACTCCGCCATCACCTTCTCGATGCGCGCCAGCGAAACGCGCGCCGCGTTCAGCGTGGGAATGTTGTTGAGCAAACCATCGAGCGGCACCAGCATGAACAGAAACACGACAACGTAGCCTGCTGTCGCGCCCGCATCCGCGCGCACGCCGAGCGATGGCCAGAACGCCGCAGCACCGAGAAAGCCGTAGAACAGAAAGATGATCCAGCCCACGCCGATCGCATAGGCGCTGAACGCGCGCCGCCGATGATCGCGCACTTCGCCGATTGCCGCGCCGAGTTGTCCATCGACGAACTGCTGCGAGCGCGCGCGATGCAGCTTCAATTCCTTCGCGCCCGCAAAGAGCGCGCCGAGATAGCCGAACAGCTTGTCCTGCGATTGCCCGGCCGCTTCGAGCGAAGCGATCGCGCGCTTGTCGCCGAGGTGATAGCCGAGCGATCCGGTGATGATCGCCGCGAGCGCGAGCAGGCAAACCGGCCACGACAGCCACGCGAGATAGCCGAGGCAGCCGAACACGATCGATCCGTGCATCACGATGTTCGGCAACGCGAAGAAGAGCATGGAGACATTGGTGGCGTCGTCGGTCAATACGGACTGAACGGGCGCCGCGCCGATGCGCTCGACATCGCGCAACTCCGCCGCCGCCACGCGCCGCGCGACATGCTCGCGCAGTTGCGCCATCGTGTCCTGCGAGAGCCGCGCGAACAGCACGCCCGATACGACGCGCGTGAAGAGCGCGATGACTGCGCACAACGCAAAGCGCCAGGCGAGCGCGCCATCGGCGGATGAAGGCGTCGATAGCGCGCGATTGAGCGTCGCGACGAGCATCACGCTCGCGATGCCGTTCATCACGCAGGCGACGAGCGCCACCGCGAATGCGCCGCGCGAGCGCTTGAGCAGCGCGAGGATGAGGCGCGCAGCGGGCTTCTGCGTGGCGGAAGAATCTAAAGGCTCGTGGATAGCAGTCATTGGCAGGGCATCACTGAACTGAAGTCGGAAAGCGGCGCTGAACGCACCTCTACCTAGAGACGTTTCAGCACGACGAATCTTTAGCGCATGAAAAGCGGTAAAAATTTTTTCGCGCGAATCGTCATCCCGAATGAAGCCGCATTTTCAGCGGCCCACGTTCGTGCCGCAGCTTTTCCCGATGCGGCCGGAACCCGAAGGAATTCATGCCGATGACGAGTTTTCCGACCGCGCTGCATCTTCGTATCAAGGCACTCGCGCGCCTTCAACCGGATGCGCCCGCCCTCGCATTCAATGCACATGACGACGCACGTCTCACACGCGGCGAACTGGATGCCCGCGCGTCGCGGCTCGCGGCGCGTCTGCGCGCTGCGGGCGTCGGCGCTGAAGTGCGCGTCGGCGTATGCGTCGAGCGTTCTTGTGAATTGTTCGTCGCGCTGCTTGCCGTGCTGAAGGCGGGCGGCGTATTCGTGCCGCTCGATCCGCATCATCCTGCCGCGCGTCTCGACTGGATCGCGGACGATGCGCGCCTCGCGCACGGCATCGTCGATCGACACGCCGACGATGCGATGCGCGCGCGCTTCACGCGATGCTTCGACGCAGAGCAAGACATCGCCGATGCACCCGCGCTCGACGACGCTGCGCCCGTGCATCCGCGCGCAGCCGCGTACATGATTTACACGTCGGGATCGACGGGCACGCCGAAGGCCGTCGTCGTCGAACATGGCCCGCTCGCCGCGCATTGCGATGCACTTGTGGCGGCGCTCCGCATCGGCGAGGGCGACAGCTTGCTGCACTTCGCATCGGTGAACTTCGATGCGGCGCACGAATGCTGGCTCGCGCCGCTGGCCGTGGGCGCGCGCGTCGTCATCACGGCGCCGCCGCCGTTCGCGCCCGAAGCAGCGCATACGTTGATCGAACGTGAACGCGTGAATGTGGCCGCGTTTCCGCCTGCTTATCTGCGCGAATTCGCTTCGGTTGCCGAGCGCAAAGGCGTGCCGGCCTCGTTGCGCGTGCTCGCGTTCGGCGGCGAGGCGCTGTCGCGTGAAGCGTTCGCGCGCGTGCGTCGTGAATTCGCGGCGCAGCGCCTCATCAACGGATATGGTCCGACGGAAGCCGTCATCTCGCCGATGCTCTGGCCCGTCGAGCCGCACGTCACGCCCGATCTCGACGATGCCGATGCGTATGCGTCGCTGCCCATCGGACGCGTGATCGGTCCGCGTGTCGCGCGCATCGACGATGGCGAGTTGCTGCTCGGCGGCGCGTGCATCGCGCGCGGCTATCACGGTCGCGCTGCGCTCACGGCGGAGCGTTTCGTGCCCGACGCTTCCGGCGAGCCGGGCGCGCGCATCTATCGCACGGGCGACCTCGCGCGCGAACGTGCCGATGGCGCCTACGACTATCTCGGCCGCATCGATGACCAAGTGCAGATTCGCGGCGTGCGCGTCGAGCCTGCGGAAATCGCCGCGTGTTTGCGCGCGCATCCATCCATTCGCGACGCAGCCGTGCTCGCCGATTCGACGAACGGACGCGTGCAACTAACCGCCTGTTTCGCGCCCGCACATGAAGCTGTAAGCGATGCCGCGTTGAAGGCATATCTCGCGGAACATTTGCCCGCAGCCTGGCAGCCGCATCGGTATGTGAGGCTCGCGCGCCTGCCCTATACGTTGAACGGCAAGCTCGATCGCGATGCGTTGAAGAAGCAGGCGGATCGCGCAACGTCGATGTCGCGCGACGCGGATTACATCGAGCCGGCGACCGATACCGAACGCCGTCTCGCGCAAACGTGGCAGCGCATTCTCGACCATGCCGCGCCCATCGGACGTGCTGATCGCTTCTTCGAACGCGGCGGCGATTCGCTCGCGGCGATGCAGTTGCAGGCGGCGATCCGCATCGACTGGCGCGTGAATCTGCGGCTCGATACGATCTTCGACGATCCGCCGCTGCAAGCACTGGCCGCATCGATCGATGCGAGCGAGAAGGAGGCGAGCGATCCGGTCATCGTGAGAAGCGTGGTTTCGTCGGATGCGCCCTATGTCGATCGCGCGGCATCGTTCGCGCAGCAGCGCTTCTGGGTGCTCGCGCAAACGCGCGACGCGGGCGCGGCGTATCACGTCGCGGGTCGTTGGGACATCAGCGGCAGGCTGGATGCAAACGCATTGCAACGCGCGCTGGATCATTTGATCGAACGCCACGAGGCATGGCGCACGACGCTCGTCGAGAACGAAGACGGCGTCGTCATGCAGCGCATTCACAAGTCCTCGCCGGTGACGATTCAGCGTGTGAATCACAGTTCGAATGCTGATGAAGAACGTCACGCGAGCGAAGCGTTCGACTTGTCGAATGGTCCGCTGTTGCGCGCGACGCTCGTATCGTCCGGCGATGAATCGCACCGGCTGATGCTGGCGGCGCACCACGCGATCACGGATGGCTATAGCTCGCGCATCGTCTTCGATGAACTCGCGCATGTTTATAGCGCGTACGCGCAAGGCCAAACACCTTCGCTTGCCGCGTTGCCGATTCAATACGCGGATTACGCGCAGTGGCAGCGCGAACTCGTCGCGGGTGAAGAGGGCGCGCGTCAGCTTCGCTTCTGGCGCAAGGCGCTCGATGCCGCGCCTGAACCGCTCGCGCTTCCTTTGGATCGCGCGCGTCCAGCCGAACGCGATCATCGCGGGCAACGCGTAACGTTGCGCTTGTCCGCCGATACGTCGAACGCATTGCGTCAGCTTGCACGCACGAAGCACGCGTCGCCGTTCGTGGTGTTGCTGAGCGCGTTCGACGCGTGGCTTCATCGGCTTACGGGCGCAAACGATTTCGTTGTTGCGACGCCGGTCGCGCATCGGCAGCGGCCCGAGACGGCGGCGCTCATCGGCCTGTGCCTGAACACGCTGGCGTTGCGTGCGCGCGTCGATGCGGCTCAAACGTTTTCCGATCTGATGGAAGCGACGCGCATTCATGCGCTCGATGCGTTCGCGCATCAGGACGTGCCGTTCGATCGCGTGCTCGATGCAGTGAAGCCGCCCGTCGCGCGTGGCGACGAGTGGCTGCGCGTGAAGCTCGCGCAGCAGTTCGATGCAGCGTTAACATCGACGTTACCGAACGCATCGGCGATTGCAACGCCCGGCCCCGATCTCGCGGCGCGTTTCGATTTCGCGCTCGACTTCACCGACGATGTTCGCGGCATCGAACTCGTCGCGGCTTACGCGTGCGATTGCATCCATGAAGCCACCGCGCGCGCATGGCTTGCGAGCTTCGCGACGCTCGTCGCGGATGCGGTGCGCGATCCGTCGCGCCCGATCGCATCGCTCGATTGCATGCCTCAGCGCGACGTGCAACGAGGCCGCGCACTGAACTTCGAAGCCGACGATATCCTCGCGTTGATCGCGCATCACGCGAGCGCGACGCCTCATCGCATCGCGCTTGCGGACGCGCATACGCAGATCAGTTACGCCGAACTCGACGACGCATCGAACCGCATCGCGCTCGCGTTGCGTCATAAAGGCGCGAAGGCGGAGCAGGCGGTCGCGGTGTGCATCGAACGTTCGGTGCGCTTCGTCGTTGCGTTGATCGGCGCGATGAAGTCGGGTGCCTATGCGGTGCCGCTCGATCCGTCGATGCCGCACGCGCGCATCGATGCCGCGATCGACGCATGCGGCGCGCGTTTCGCGCTCGTCGCGATGAACGACGACAACGCGCCGCGCGCGCTCGGCAATGCTCAACTGCTCGATGTCGATACGCTCGCGCACGATGCATCGCTCGCGAATGCCGCCGTGCAGCGCGTGCAGCTTGCGCCTGCGCAGACCGCTTATGTCATCTTCACGTCGGGCTCGACGGGCACGCCGAAGGGCGTAGCGGTGCCGCATCGCGCGCTCGCCGACTACGTGCAAGGCATGCTCGATGAACTCGCGTTCGCGCCTGGCGCATCGATGGCGATGGTCTCGACGGTCGCCGCCGATCTCGGTCATACGACGCTCTTCGGCGCATTGTGTTCGGGACGCACGCTGCATCTGTTGCCTGCTCGATGCGCGTTCGATCCGGATCGCTTTGCCGCAGAAATGCGCGTGCGCGAAGTGGGCGTGCTGAAGATCGTGCCGAGTCATCTGCACGCGCTGCTCGAAGCGCAGCATCCTGCCGATGTGTTGCCGTCGCATGCGCTCGTGACGGGCGGCGAGTCGTTGCCGTGGGCGCTGGTCGATCGCGTGAAGGCGTTGAAGCCTTCGTGCCGCGTCATCAATCACTATGGTCCGACGGAAGCGACTGTCGGCGCCATTGCGTGCGAAGCGTCTGCATTCGCCGACGATGAACGCAATGCGCAGAGCGTGCCGCTCGGACGCCCAATGCCCAATGCCGAGGCTTATGTTTTCGATACATCCGGCGCGTGCGTGCCGCCGGGCGGCATCGGCGAGTTGCATATCGGCGGGCCGGGCGTTGCGCGCGGTTATCTCGGACGCGCCGCGGCGACAGCGGAGCGCTTCATGCCGCACCCGTTCGTGCGCGGCGAACGCCTTTATCGGACCGGCGATCGCGTTCGTCTGCTCGCGGATGGACGTATCGCCTTCCTCGGCCGTCTCGACGATCAGGTGAAAATTCGCGGCTATCGTGTCGAGCCGGGCGAAGTGAGCGCAGCATTGCGCGCGATCGAAGGCGTGGCTCAGGCCGAAACATTGCCCGTCGATCGCGATGGGCGTCTTCAGCTTGTCTCGTTCGTGACCGGTTCCGCGCAAGACGATTCGACGTTGCGCGATGCGCTCGGCGCGCGCCTGCCCGACTACATGGTGCCCGCGACGATCGTCATGCTCCGCGCGTTGCCGATGACCGACAACGGCAAGATCGATCGTGCAGCATTGCGCAGCATCGCATCGAAGCCGGTCGAATCCGTCGTAACGAGCGATACGCCGCGCGGCGACACCGAGGAAGCCATCGCCTCGGTATGGCAGGACGTGTTGAAGGCGAAGCACGTCGGGCGCGATGACAACTTCTTCGAGCTTGGCGGCGATTCGATTCTCGTGCTGCAAGTAATCGCGCGTCTGCGCAAGCGAGGCCTTCGCGTCACGCCGAAACAGGTTTTCGATAACGCGACAGTCGCGCAACTCGCGCTAGTCGCGAAGCCTGTCGACACGAACGAAGCGAAAGCGCCTGTCGTCGCGACGAAACAGGCGGATGGAAGCGCAGCGTTGACGCCCGCGCAATTGCGCTTCTTCGCACTCGACATTCCGCAGCGCGGGCATTGGAATCAATCGGTGGAATTCGACGCGAATGCATCGTTCGATCTCGACGCCTTTGCGCGCGCGTTGGATGCGCTGCTTACGCATCACGCTATCTTCAGGCAACGCTTCGAGCGCGATGGCACGACTAACGCATGGCGCATCGTGCAGGCATCGAAGGCATTCGATACGCTGCCGCTCGCAGCCGTCGCCGCGAACGATGAAACGGATGCGCTTGCGCAGTTCGATGCGATTCAGCGCACGCTCGACATTTCGCACGGGCCGCTCGCATGCGCGCTCGTTGCATCGCTTGCGGACGGACGCACGAAGCTCTATCTGGCAATTCATCATCTGATCGTCGATGGCGTGTCGTGGCGCATCCTGCTCGACGATCTGTCGAGCGCATATCAAGCGGCGCAGTCGCGCGGCACCGCGAGTCTTGCGCGTACCGGCGCGACGGCGTCGCAATGGGCCGCGCGCCTTGCGGCAGCCGCGCGTGACACACACTCTCCCTTCGCAGGCGAGGCGAAATACTGGATCACCACACTCGCTGCGGGCGCTGACCTGCGTCTCGATCATCCGCAAGCGAAGGCAACGAACGCAGACGCCGCGGTCATCGAACAGACGCTCGAAGTCGATCTCACGCGTGCCGTGCTCGCCGATGCCAACCTCGCCTATCGCACGCAGACGATCGAACTGCTGATCGCGGCGCTTGCTCATGCGACCGGCGCGACGTGCCGCATGGAGCTGGAAGGACATGGCCGCGAACCGCTCTTCGACGATATCGACGCAAGCCGCACGCTCGGATGGCTGACGAGTCACTATCCGGTTTCGATTCCGGTGCTGGCATCGCCGATCGAAACGCTCGCAGCCGCGAAAGACACGCTGCGCGCAGTGCCGAACAAAGGTCTCGGCTTCGGCGTGCTGCGCCATTTCGGCGACGATGCGACGCGCGCTTCGCTCGAAGCATTGCCGCGGCCGCGCGTGACCTTCAACTACCTCGGTCAGTTCGATTCGCTCGATTCGCGCGACGCAGCGTTCACGCCGCGCTTCGGCGGCGCGGGTTGCGAGCGCGATCCTTCCGGTCCGCTCGGCAACGCGCTCGCGATTCACGCTTATGTCGCCGATGGAGCGGAGCGCACGCTCAGGCTGCATTGGGTCTACGGCGCGACGCAATTCGAACGCGCGACGATCGAGGCGCTTGCGCAGCGATTCGAGGGCACGCTCGCCGATATCGTCGCTGCATGCGCCGGGCGCATCGCGATGAAAGGCGCAGGCGCGACGCCGGGCGATTTCCCGCTCGCCCGCGACGGCGGTTTGACGCAAGCGGCGCTCGAACGCCTGCCTGTGGATCTGCGCAGCATCGCCGATATCTATCCCCTCTCGCCGATGCAGCAGGGCATCCTGTTCCACTCGCTGTTCGCGCCTGAGCAGTCGACGTATGTGAATCAGTTTGCCGCAACGTTGATCGCGCCCGATATAGACCGCCTGCGCGCGGCCTTCGAGGCTTCCGTGCCGCGTCACGACATCCTGCGCACAGGCTTTACCGCCGATGAAGCCGCGCCGATGCAGATCGTGCATCGCCAGGCGGGCTTGCCTTTCGATGTGATCGACTGGCGCGAACGTAGCGATGCATCGGCCGCCTTCGAAACGTGGCTCGCCGACGATCGCGCGCGCGGCTTCGATCTTGCCGCGCCGCCCCTGATGCGCGTCACGCTGATTCGCGTCACCGACGATGAATGGCGCATCGTGTGGACGCGTCATCATCTGCTGCTCGATGGCTGGAGCACGGCCCGCATGTTTGCGGATGTCCTGCGCGACTACATCGAGCCGCCGCGCGCGCAGCCGTTCGTCGCGCACGCGAAGACGCGTTATCGCGACTTCATCGAATGGCTCGCGACACGCGATGCGCAAGCCGACCAAGCGTTCTGGACCGACCGTCTCGCACGCCTCGGCGAACCGACGCGCATCGCGCAGCGCGAAGCGAGCAAGGCGCCGACACTCGACGATCATCGCTCGTGGCGCGCGTCGCTCGACCCTGCGATGACCGCGCGTCTCACCGAAGCCGCGCGCCGTCTGCGCGTGACGCTCAACACGCTCGTGCAAGGCGCGTGGGCGCTCGTGTTGCAGCGCATGACGCATCAGGCGAGCGTGGCGTACGGCGCGACGGTCGCAGGCCGCCCGGACTCGCTCGCCGATATCGACGGCGTACTGGGACTCTTCATCAACACGTTGCCGGTGATCGCCGAGCCGCTGCCGCAACGCGCCGCGTCCGCATGGCTGCGCGAATTGCAAGCGGATAACGCCGCAGCCCACGAACACGCTCACACGCCGCTCGCGGATATTCAACGCTGGGCAGGTCAAGGCGGCGGTGCGTTGTTCGACACGCTCGTCGTATTCGAGAACTATCCCGTCGATGAAGCATGGGCCGGCCGCGACGAACGCGCGCTAAAAATGCGCGCGTTGCGCAACATCGAAGCGACCGACTTCGCGTTGACGCTCGTCGTGGAGGCGGGCGAAGCTATCGTCATCGACTATGGATACGACGCGGCGCGTCTGGATGAATCGCGTGTGGCGGCACTGCATCGCGCGCTATCCACATGTCTCGACGCATTTGCGACGAACCCCGATGGGCCGCTCGGCACGATCGCGCTCGCGGATGACGTCGCGCGTTTCAATGCGACAGCGCGCGCATGGAGCGATATCGAAAGCCTGCCACTGCATCGGCAATTCGAACGCATGGCGAACGCCGCGCCCGATGCCATCGCGCTTGAGATGATCGCGGTCGACGGCATTGTGAATCGCATCACGTATGCGCAGTTGAACGAGCGCGCGAATCGCGTTGCCGCTGCGTTGCTTGCAGCGGGCGTCGCGCACGACACGGCGGTCGCGCTGTGCGTCGAGCGTTCGTTCGACATGGTCGTTGCACTGTTCGGCGTGTTGAAGGCGGGCGCGGCGTATCTGCCGATCGATCCGGATTACCCGGCGGATCGCATCGCCTATCTGCTCGACGATGCAAAACCCGCTGTCGTGTTGACGCAAACGCACTTGCGTGCGCGCGTGGAGTCGGTTGCTTCGACGGCGCGCGTGTTCGATGTCGATGCGCTCATGCAAGGCGACGCGACGCTCACTGCGTCCATCGACATCACCGACGCGCATCTCGCGTATCTCATCTACACGTCCGGCTCGACCGGCAAGCCCAAAGGCGCGGGCAACACGCATGGCGCGCTGGCGAACCGTATTGCGTGGATGCAGGACGCCTATCGCCTGACGCGCGACGACGTCGTGCTTCACAAGACGCCGTTCGGTTTCGACGTTTCCGTATGGGAGTTCGTATGGCCGCTCGCGACGGGCGCGAAGCTCGCTATCGCCGCGCCCGGCGATCATCGCGATCCGGCGCGGCTCGTCGCAGCCATTGAGGCGCATCGCGTGAGCACGCTGCATTTCGTGCCGTCGATGCTCGCGGCGTTCGTCGCGCATATCGACGAGTTCGGCGATGCGAAGCGCTGCGCGAGCATCGAGCGAATCGTCGCGAGCGGTGAAGCGCTTGCGCCCGAGCTCGTCGCGCGCGTCGCGAGGCTCTTGCCGAACGCGCGGCTCCACAACCTCTATGGTCCGACCGAAGCCGCCATCGACGTATCGCACTGGACGTGCAGCGCGGACGATATCGAATCCGCTTCCGTACCTATCGGTCATCCGATCGCGAACCTGCAACTGCATGTGCTCGATGCAGTGCTGCATCCGGTGGCCGCGGGCGGCATCGGCGAACTCTATCTCGGCGGTGCGGGACTCGCGCGCGGCTATCTCGGACGGGCGTCGCTGACAGCGGAGCGCTTCGTGCCCGACCCGTTCGTCGCGGGCGCGCGACTGTATCGCACGGGCGATCTTGCGCGCCGCCGCGACGATGGCGCGCTCGACTATCTCGGCCGCATCGACACGCAAGTGAAGCTGCGCGGACAACGAATCGAGCCGGGCGAGATCGAAGCGCTGCTGCGCGCCGAGCCGGATGTGCGCGATGCGGTCGTGATCGTGCGCGACGAGCAGTTGATCGGCTACGTCTCATGCGCGGCATCGGAGACCTTCGATGAAAGCGCCGTGCTGAATTCGTTGCGTTCGCAACTACCTGCGTACATGGTGCCCGCGCGTGTGATGGCACTCGACGCGTTGCCGGTCACGCCGAATGGCAAATGCGACCGCAACGCGCTGCCGGCCCCGGCGCGAACGCAACGCATCGTGACGGCGGCGCGAACGCAGACGGAACGCGAACTCGCCGCGATCTGGCAGCGCGTGCTGCGAGTGGAGGCCATCGGCCGCGACGACGATTTCTTCACGCTCGGCGGCCACTCGCTGCTCGCGACGCAAGCGAACGCTCAGGCCAACCTGCACTGGTCGCTCACGTTGCCGCTGCGCACGCTGTTCGATGAACGCACGCTTGCGCGCTGCGCCGCCGCGATCGACGCCGCGCTGGCTTCACGCGATGAAAAGGGCGGCGCGCATGACGCCGCGAGCGTCATCGATGCCTTGCTCGATGAACTGGAGACGCAATGAAAACCGCAAGTCAAAGAGGACACGCATGACGCAGGCCAAACCCGATCTGCTTTCGCTCGCGACGCGCTTCGCGCAGTTGCCCGATGCGCAGCGCAAGGTGTTCGTCGCGCGACTCGCCGATGCAGGCATCGACTTTCGTACGCTGCCGATTCCGCCGCGCACGCGAGGCGATGCGTGCGAAGCGAGCGTGCCGGCATCGTTCGCGCAGACGCGTCTGTGGCTGCATGCGCGCATGATCGACGAGCCCGCGGCGTATCACATCACCGAGCGCCTTCAGCTCGATGGCGCACTCGATGCGAATGCGCTGCGCCTTTCATGCGATGCGTTGATCGCGCGTCACGAAGCGCTGCGTACTACGTTCAGCGAGGGCGCGGACGGCGTGCTGCAAACCGTGCACGCGCCCATGCGCTGTCCGTGGCATTCGGTGAACCTCGAGCATCTTCCGGTCGCCGAGCGTGAGGCACGCGCCACGGCGCTCGCGCTCACCGATGAATCGCGTCCCTTCGATCTCGCTCACGCCCCGCTCGTGCGCGCGCATCTGATCAGACTCGATGCGAACACGCACTGGCTTTCTCTGACGACGCATCACATCGTGTCGGACGGGTGGTCCGCCGATATCGCGCTTGCCGAGCTTGCTTCGTTCTATCGCGCGTATGCGTGCGGCGAAGCGGTGTCAGTCGGGCCGTTGTCCATTCAATACGCGGATTTCGCGCTTTGGCAGCGGCGCTGGCTCGATGCGGGCGAGCGCGAACGTCAACTGGACTTCTGGCGCGCACGGCTCGACCCATCGCGCGACGTATTGATGCTGCCCGGCGCGGCAGCGCGTCCCGGCGAGCGCAGCGCGTGCGGTGCGCGCCATCTTTTCACGCTCGATGCAGCGCTTGCGGCGCGATTGCGTGTCATCGCAAGCGAATATCGCGCGACGCCTTTCGCCGTTTTGCTCGCCGCGTTGAGCGCGCTCTTCGCGCGCGCATCGGGCGAGGCGCATATACAAATCGGCGTGCCCGCGGCGAACCGCGAGCGTGCTGAAACGGCAGGACTGGTCGGCTTCTTCGTCAACACGCTGACGCTCGCTTCGCGCGTCGATGCAACGCAGTCGTTCTCGATGCTCGTCGATACAACGCAAGCCGCGCTCGTCGATGCGCAGTCGCATCAGGATGTGCCGTTCGAGCAGGTCGTGGAAGCGCTCGGCGTCGTGCGCAGTGCGAGTCATCATCCGTTGTTTCAGGTCATGGCGGCATATGGCGCGCGCCGCATGTTGCCTTCGTTCGCCGATGTGCGCGTGACCGAATTGCCTTCGGGCGCGCCGTTCGCGAAGTTCGATCTGACCGCGAACTTCGAGGAACGCGCGGACGGATCGCTTGCGGCCGCTTTCGTCTACGCGCTCGATCTCTTCGAAGCCGATGCCATTGAACGCCTCGCGCGCCGCTTCGTCGAGTTGTTGAGCAATGCACTCGACGCACCGCCAACGCTCGTCGGCGATCTGCAATGGTTGCCGCAAGACGAACGCATGCAGCTCGACGCATGGAATCGCCATGCGCCTGAACATGCGCTCGAATTCGTCTCGGTGCATGAACGTATCGCACGCCATGCGCGTGCGCGACCGGATGCGCGCGGCGTCGCGGATATGGAGCGCGCCTTCACGCGTAGCGAAGTCGACGCACGCGCGACGCGCATCGCGCAGCGTCTCATCGATGCGGGCGTGCGCGCTGAAATGCGCGTGGGCGTCGCGTTGAGCCGTTCGGTCGATCTGCTCGTCGGCCTGATCGCGGCGCTCAAGTCGGGCGGCGCATTCGTGCCGCTCGATCCGAGTCATCCGCGCGAACGTCTCGCGCAGATTCTCGACGATGCGCGCATCGAGCACATCATCACCGAGCGCGCGAGCATCGATGCGTTGCCCCTTCCAGCGAGCGCACGCGTCCTGCTTCTCGACGATGAAACCCTCTACGCCGACGATGCAACATCGCGCATCGCACTGCCCGATGTCGTCGCGGAGCAAGCGGCGTATGCGATCTACACATCGGGTTCGACGGGCAAGCCCAAGGGCGTGATCGTCGATCACGGATCGTTCGCGCGCCATTGCGTCGCCATCGCGCAACGTTATGGCGCGACCGAGCGCGACACGTTCATGCTGTTCCAGTCGGTTAATTTCGACGGCGCGCACGAAGGCTGGTTCTCGCAGTACATCAGCGGCGCGGGGGTCGCGATCACCACCGATACGCTATGGCCACCCGCGCTGACCTGCAAGCTCATGCGCAAAGAGGGCGTGACGATGACCTACGTGCCGCCCGGTTGCGCGACGCAGCTTGCGGAATGGGCGCTCGTGCACGGCGCGCCGCCGACGTTGAAGTCGATCACGGTGGGCGGCGAAGCGACATCGCGTGAAGCCTTCGCGTTGATGCGCCGCGCGTTTCCGAATGCGCGCATCGTCAACGGATATGGTCCGACGGAGACCGTCATCACGCCGATGCTGTGGATGTTCAATCCCGGCGACGATCCCGCGAAGCTCGCGGATTGCGCCTATCTTCCGATCGGCACGCTTGTCGGCGCGCGCACCGCGCATGTGCTCGATGAGCGCTTGAATCCGCTGCCCGTCGGCGTGATCGGCGAACTGTATCTCGGCGGCGAAGGCGTGGGCGTCGCGCGCGGCTATCTCGATCGTCCTGCATTGACTGCCGAGCGCTTCGTGCCCGATCCGTATGGCGAGCCGGGCGCGCGTCTGTATCGCACCGGCGATCTCGTGCGGCGTCGCGCCGATGGCGTGTTCGATTTCGTCGGCCGCGTCGATCATCAGGTGAAGCTGCGCGGCTTGCGTATCGAACTCGGCGAGATCGAAGCGCAACTCGCCGCACACGACGATGTGCGCGAAGCGTGCGCGGTCGTGCGTGGCAAGGGCGCGCACGCCGCGCTCGTTGCCTATGTCGAATTGAAAGCCGATGCACGCGAACGCGCCGCGCTGGGCCGCGCCGCCGATGCCGCCGAACTCGATGCGCATCTGCGCCGCACGCTGCCCGATTACATGGTGCCGGCGCATATTGTCGTGCTCGATGCGTTGCCGCGCAACGCAAACAGCAAGGTCGATCGTGCGGTGCTTCCCGAACCGCCGAAGAAGGAGCGCATCCACGAAGCGCCCGCTGCGGGCACGGAAGCCGCGCTCGCCAAGATCTGGCGCGACGTGCTCGATGTCGAACGCGTGGGCCGCGGCGATCACTTCTTCGAACTGGGCGGGCATTCGCTCGCGGCCGTGCGTGTGGTGACGCGCATCGCCGAAATGCTCGGGCGCGATGTGCCCGTGCGCGCATTGTTCGAAACGCCGGTGTTGTCGCAGTACGCAAAACGCGTGTTGCAGGCGGGGCTGTGCGAGGGCGCATCCGATGCAGGCCAAAGCGTATTCGAGGCCGACGAACACGGCGTGTGGCCGCTTTCCGCGGCGCAACTCGGCCTCTGGTTCTTATGGCGCGCGCAGCCGAAAAGCGCCGCATACAACATTCCGGTCGCGTTGCGGCTGCACGGATCGCTCGATTCCGATGCGTTGCGCGAAGCGCTTGCGCAAGCTGCCGCGCGTCATCCGGCGTTGCGCACACGACTGGTCGAACGCGATGGCGCGTTGCCGGGTCAGCGCATCGTGCCGATGTGGCGCTTCGAGTTGCCTGTGATCGATGTTGCCGGCAGCATCGACGAAGCGAAGCGCATCACCGATGAAGACGCGCTCACGCCGTTCGATCTCGCCAGTGCGAAGCAACTCTGGCGCGCGCGTCTCGTGCGTCTCGCCGACGACGATCATGTGCTCTCGCTCGTCGTGCATCACATCGTCTCCGATGGCACTTCGATCGATCTCTGGCTCGACGATATCCGCGCAACGTATGTCGCTTTGCGCAAGGGCGCATCGGTTGCAAAGCGCGCATCGAATGCGCTGGTGTTGCCTTCATCGGCGACGGGCGCGCGGCTCGCGTACTGGCGCGATGCGCTGAAGGATCTGACGGCGATTGCATTGCCCGCGCCGTCAGCGGGCCGTATCGAGAATCCGCAATGGCTCGCGAGCCGCATCGGATTCGATCTCGATGATGCGCTCATCGAACGCGCCCGCGCGCTCGCCGTGGAATGCCATGCCACGCTGCCGATGCTGCTGCACGCCGCACTCAACGCGGCGTTGCATCGCGTGACCGGCGTGCGCGATCAGCCGGTCGGCGTGCTCGCATCGACACGCGAATCGACGGGCGACAGCGCGCGCGATGCACTCGGACTCTTCATCAACGCAGTCGTCGTGCGCACCCGCATGACGCATGACGATACGCCCGCGACTTTGCTCGCGACCGTGCGCGATGCGGCGCTCGCCGCCTACGCACACGCCGACGTGCCGTTCGCCGATGTCGTGTCCGCGTTGAACGCGCAGCGTTCCGGCGCGGGCAATCCGCTATTCCAGGTGATGTTCAACTATCTGCGCCCCGCTGCGATGGCGACGCGCGACTGGGCCGGCCTCGCGATCGAAGGTTTCGACGATGTGCGTCATCGCGTCGTGTTCGACCTCGAACTGGACGTGACGGAGTATCCGGATGGCCGCGTGAGTTGCGCGTTCTCTTATGCGAACGAGCGCGTGGATGGGGCGTTCGTCGAAACGCTCGTTACTCGTTTTCTCGCGACTGTAGAGCTGTTTGCGCACGCGCCGCATGATGTATTCGACTCATGCGACGCCGCGTTCGAAAAGGCTGAAGCACTCGCGGCATCGATGGCATCGGATGAAGAGACCGATGAAGCGCGAGCGCTCGCGAGCCTATGGAGCGAGCTCTTCGACGGCCAGACGCCCGCGCTGCACGACGATCTCTTCGCGGCGGGCGCGACGTCGTTTGCGGTCGTGCGCTTCGTCGATGCGGCGCGCAAAGCGGGCTTCGACATCGTTATTCATGACGTTTTCGCCACGCCGCATTTCGCCGGCCTCGGCGCGACGCTCGCACGCCGCGTCTCGCTTGCATCGATCAATGACATCTGAGAGACACAGGGAAATGAAAAAAGAAACCGTATTCGATCTGATCGGCGTGGGCTTTGGGCCGTCGAATCTGTCGCTTGCCGTGCGTCTTGCCGAAGAGCGCGGCGCGTCGAACATGACGCATTGCTATATCGAACGGCAAGCGGAATTCGGCTGGCATCGCGACATGCTGCTCGACGATTGCCGTATGCAGATTTCCTTCCTGAAGGATCTCGTCACGCAGCGCGATCCGACGAGCCGCTTCACGTTCATCAACTATCTGTTCGAGCGCGGACGTCTGAACGAATTCGTGAACCTGAAGAACTTCTATCCGACGCGCGTCGAGTTTCACGATTATCTGAGCTGGGTCGCGCAAGCCTTCGATGATCGCGTGCATTACGGGCAGAGCGTGACGGCGATCGAACCCGTGCTCGAAGCGAATGGCGATGTGAGCGCGCTGCGCGTCGTATCGCAGGAAGCGGATGGGCGCGAGTGGCGTCGCGTGACGAAGGCATTGTCGGTCGGCGTCGGCGGCGCGGCGCGCGTGCCTGAGCCGTTCGCATCGCTCGGGCCGCATAACGTGATTCATTCGTCGGCGTATCTGAGTTCGATCGAGCGCGTCGCGGGCGATGGTCGCAACGGCAAGAAGCGCATCGCGATCATCGGTGCGGGGCAGAGCGCGGCCGAAGTTTTCGCCGATGTCACGCGGCGTTTTCCGCATGTCGATGCGACGCTCGTGATTCGCGCGAGCGCGCTCAAGCCCGCCGACGATACGCCCTTCGTCAACGAGATCTTCAGTCCGGAGTTCACCGATATCGTCTTTGCGCAATCGGAAGATGGGCGGCGCTCGCTGATCGAGCGTTTCCGCGATACGAATTACGCGGTCGTCGATCGTCCGTTGATCGAGCAGATCTACGAAATGCTCTATTTGCAGAAGGTTTCCGATGAAGCGCGACATCGTTTGCTGGCGAATACGCTCATCGAAAATGCGGCGCGTTGCGCGAATGGCGAGATCGAGTTGACGATGCGCGACGTGCTGACAGGTCACGCGCGCGCCGAGCGCTTCGATGCGCTCGTGCTCGCGACGGGTTATCGGCGCGACACGCATCTCGCGCTGCTCGACGGCCTTGCGCCGCATCTGGGCGACGCGCTCGCGCAGCGCAATGTCGGCCGCGATTATCGGCTTGTCACGCCTTCGAACTTCAGGCCGCGCATCTATTTGCAAGGCTGCTGCGAAGACAGCCACGGTCTTTCCGACACCTTGCTTTCGGTGTTGGCCGTGCGCTCGGACGAGATCGCGGCATCGCTTGCCGATGCCGGACAGGACCACGCCGTGAAGCAAGCGGCGGAGACGAGCGGCAGCCGCATGGCCGTCGCGCTTTGACGACTATTACTGGCGATGTTTGAAACGAGCGGCAATCAATGACGAAGCTAAAACTGGTCTACATCATGTCCTTGCGCAACGCGGCGGCGGATCGCGCGGGACAGCATATCGAATACAAGGGCGGCACGCGGTATATGAAGTCGCCGCTGGAGTATCTCGTCGAGCAACTCAATGGATCGCCGTTGGGCGATCTCTATTCGCTCGAAGGCGTGATCTACGACGATGACGAAGGCTCGCCGCGGGATCGCGAAAAACTGGCTGGATATGGTTTTCGTTATGCGCCGGGAGGGCAGTGGATTCATCCGCCGGGGCTCGCGGTGCGGGGCGTGCCGGTGACGAGTCTTCTTCATGCGATTCCTTCTTCTTATCGGCGGTTGGCTTTGGATGCGGTGAGCGAGCGGGCGGCGCAGAAGAGCGCGTTCGAGAAGCGTTTGCTGGAGAAGCTGCGTGCGCTCGATGCGGACTTCGTCGTGCTCGACGGGCTGCTCGTGATTCTCGATGAACTCGTTCGGCCCGGTGCGGAATTTTGCCGGCGTATTGCGAATATTCATCCTGGGATTACGCGGCTTGGTTCGCCGTTTGAACGGCGGGGGGCTTATGCGACGCTCGATGCCTTGCATGGGGCGCGTGGCGAACGCGTAGTCGATTGGAACGCGATGCGCGTTGAACCGGCGCCGGTGATCGACCGGACAGGCGCTTCGTTTCATTACGTCGATAACGGGATCGATTCTGGTGAAGTCATCTTTGATGTGCTTGGCACTAGCATCGATCCTTTAGATTCCATTCTCGAACTGCGCTGGAATAATTTTCAGCGGAGTCTGTTTCCTGCTTTGGACGGCGGGCTGCTTGCCATGGCCGGGGTGTTGGCGCCGGATCCCGATTACGTGTCGGTTTGTTAGCGTTGCCCCTTTGCGGGGCGGCACCTGCTTTCTTTGCTGTAGTCGCCGGATCCCGTATTCGCGTCGGTCTATTAGCGTTGCCCCTGTGCGGGGCGGCACTCACTTTCTTTGCTGCTGCAAAGAAAGTAAGCAAAGAAAGCAGCTTTTCAAGCCCGCGGTCACACGCAATTTGGGTAGTTCTCTCGTCCTCGATGGCACTCGCCTAAAGAGTGCCCTCAAAGGACCAATCGGGCTTGGCTCGCGCACGGTCCGCCGCCCGAAAACGCTGAGGACACTGGTTCAGCACGAAAGAGCTTCGGCACAGCGCTACGCGCTGCCGCCAGGTATGCAAGGGAAACCAACGGGCGGCGAAGGCGGCGAGATCGAGGCGTTAGTAGGGAAGCACACGCGGTCCCGATTGACCGGTCGGCCGCGAAGCGGGCTGGAGCTATTTGGTGCTGAACCAGTTTGTTGTGTGGTGCGATGAGACGGACCGTGCGCGAGCCAAGCCCGGTTGGGCCTATGAGGGCACTCGTTAGGCAGCCCACGAACGACGAGAGGACTACCCAAAATGCGTGTGACCGCGGGCGTATCAGTAGCTGCTTTCTTTGCTTACTTTGTTTGCAGCAGCAAAGAAAGTGAGTGCCGCCCCGCACAGGGGCAGTGCTAATAGACCGACACGATTACAGGATTCCACGAAAGCACAAGCGAAGCCAGAAGCGAAACCAGAAGCGAAGCCAGAAGCGAAACCAGAAGCGAAAGCCGAATACTTGAAGCAAATCCGGAGACTCACCGATGAACATACGTTTCGATCCCGAAGTAGCGGCGACTGTCGAACAATCGCCTGACCGCACGCTGACAGCGTGTCACACCGACGCGTTACTGACGGCCCTATGCGAAATCTACTGCAACGACCCTGAGCGCCGCACGGCAACGATCGCACTTCCACACGTTTCCAACGAAGCCCACCGCACAAGAACCTTCATCGCGCAAGCGCGAAACGAGAACCTGATCGACATCGCACAGCAGCACGAAGATCACCTTCTCCTGACGACATCACGCAAAACGTTCTGGCAAATCGCGCGCCCATGGCTCAAGGCGCCCGCATCGAGCGACACGCTGCTGCGCTATACGCAAACCAACGGCGTCACACATCCGCAAAGACCAACGAACGCCGAAGGCACGATCTACGAACGTCACTTCCCGCAGATCGACATGACCTTCAGCCTGCGCACAGCTGACCCCGACGCCGATTCCGAAGTCTTCAGCGAATGGATGAATCTCGATCGCGTCGCATACTTCTGGGATCAGCGCGGCACGCGCGCCGAACACGCCGCTTATCTCGCGGAACGCCGCGAAGATCCGCACATGCATCCGATGATCGGCTATTTCGACGACAAGCCCTTCGGCTACTTCGAGTTCTATTGGGCGAAAGAAGATCGCCTGGGCCCGTTCTATGATGCAGGCGACTTCGATCGCGGACTGCATCTGCTTATCGGCGATGCGCAGTTCCAGAGCGCAGGCAAGCTCAAGGCATGGTGGAGCGGCGTGCTGCACTACATGTTCATCGACGATCCGCGCACCGAACGCCTCGTTGGCGAACCGCGCGTCGATCATGTGCGGCATATCGCTTACATGCATCGCATGGGCTTTTATACGCTGAAGGAATTCGACTTTCCGCACAAGCGCGCCGCGCTCACCGTGATGGAACGCGAAAAGTTCTTCGACGATTTTCGCTTTTGACCGGCGTCGAGGGAAAGTTGTACCGGTAACAGCGCGCTCTTATACTGACGTCACCGCGCTGCCTCCGACCATAACCTTCCCTCAGACACCCATGCCCCTCATCAACTACATCACGCAGATTCAATTCGATTTCGGCGCGGTGCGCCTGCTTGCGGGCGAGTGCGAACGCATCGGCATTCATCGTCCGCTGATCGTGACCGATGCCGGCATCCGCGCGGCCGGCCTGCTCGACAAGGTGCTCGACGCGCTCGGTTCATCGTCGGCCGTGCCCGTGTTCGATTCGACGCCGCCCAATCCGAACGAAGCCGCCGTGCGCGAAGCCGTCGCGATGTACAAGGAGAATCAATGCGACGGCGTGATCGCGGCGGGCGGCGGTTCATCGATCGATCTCGCGAAGGGCGTGGCCGTGTGCGCGACGCACGACGGTCCGCTACAAGGCTTCGCGGTCATCGAAGGCGGCCTCGCGCGCATCACGGCGAAGACAGCGCCCGTCATCGCCATTCCGACGACCGCGGGCACCGGCAGCGAAGTGGGCCGCGGCGCGATCCTGATTCTCGACGATGGCCGCAAGGTCGGCGTGATCTCGCCGCACGTCGTGCCGAAGGTCGCGATCTGCGATCCGGAACTGACGCTCGGCCTGCCGCCGATGCTTACCGCCGCGACCGGCATGGATGCCATCGCGCATTGCCTCGAAACGTTCATGGCGCCCGCGTTCAACGCACCCGCCGATGGCATCGCGCTCGACGGATTGTGGCGCGCGTGGCGGCACATCGAGCGCGCGACGCGGCACGGCTCCGATCGCACCGCGCGCTGGAACATGATGAGCGCATCGATGCAGGGCGCGCTCGCGTTCCAGAAGGGCCTCGGTTGCGTGCATAGCCTGAGCCACTCGCTCGGCGGCATCAATCCGAAGCTGCATCACGGCACGCTCAACGCAATCTTTTTGCCGGCGGTGATCGCGTTCAACAGCAGCGCGCCGACGATGCGCGAAGAAGGCAAGCTCGACCGCATCGCGCAGGCAATGGGCCTGAAGTCCGGCGATGAGGTCGGCGGTGCGCTGCGCTCGATGACCGCGACGCTCGGCCTGCCACGCGGCCTCGCTGAACTCGGCGTGACGCGCGAGATGTTTCCGCGCATCATCGCGGGCGCGCTCAAGGATCACAGTCATAAGACGAATCCGCGCGAGGCGTCCACCGCGGATTACGAGGCGATGCTCGAAACGTCGATGTGAAAAGGGCCGGAGCGCAACCGCATTAACCGCGTGTGATTTGCGGCATTGCAACAGCGAGATAGGGGAAAACCCTTAAGTCTGTTACAATGTCGCAAAGTTTGAGGAACAAATCATGCGCCGCCGCTACGAAGTGCTCGAAAGAATCGCTTTCGCCTTGCTTACGCTTTCCGCTGTCATGGACGCCAGCTACATCACCTGGGAAAAACATCCGAATTTCCGCGAAAACGTCACGGAGATCGTGAAGATCAGCGCCGATCTGTCTTTGGCGAACCCGGGTGTCGGCGATTCGACGCCGCTTGTCCCGATGGCGTTCAACTAAGTTTCGGTTTTACCCGGCGCGACACTCGTCGCGCCTTCTGCGTCAAGCCACATACAGGTTATTTGGCCCGCCGCCGCACGGCGCGCGCCGGCTGCTTTATGCTGGCGGCTTTCCATGCCGTCGCCGTCCAGCATGTCCACCGCTCTCCAATCGAACGCCGCCTTCGGCGATCAACTCCGCAGCTTCGCTCGCGCGATGGGACAGATCGTCCTTCAGCGCAACGCCGCGACCGGCGCGCTGCTGTTCCTCGCGGTGCTGAGCGCGAGTCCGCGCCTCGCGTGCGGGCTTCTGATCGGCACGCTGACGGGCAATGTCATCAGCGTGATCGTCGAAAACGACGACGCACCCGCGTTCCGCGACGATCTCTACGGTTTCAACGGCGCGCTCGCGGCGCTCGCCGCATTCACGTTTCTCGACGATGCATCGCGCGCCGCGGCCGTCGCGATCGTCGCGGCGATGTTCGCCACTTTCCTCGCCAACGTGCTTTCGCGCGTGCTCTCGCGCTACCGGTTGCCGATCTTCTCCAGCCCCGCCATCATCGTGACGTGGTGCTGGCTGCCGCTTTTGAGCGAGCGCGGCGACACGGGCGCGATTCCCCAAGTCGCCGCCGGTTTCATTCCAATGCTTCAGGCCGCGTTCGCGGGTCTCGCGCCGATCACCTTCGCGACCGGCGCGCTCGCCGGCGCGCTGATCGCGGCGGGATTGTTCGCGTCGCGGCCCGCGCAGGCGGGCTGGGCGCTCGCGGGCAGTGCGCTCGGCGCCATGTTGCACGCACTCGGCGGTGCAAGCGATGCCGTCGTGCTCTCGGGCGCGTGCGGCTTCAATGCGGCGCTTGCGGCGCTCGCGGCCGCGAAGCTCGGCACGCGTTATGCGCTCGTCGCGATCGTCGCGGCGGTGCTGATCGAGCGCGTGATCGATTGCATCGGCATCGCTGCGTTGACCGCGCCGTTCGTGCTTGCGTCCTGGGCGGTGATTCTGCTCGAGCGGCGTCTGTCCGGATCATCCAAACAAGGAGACTCGCATGTCGTTCACCCACACGCCTGAGCGCAGGATCGCGGAAAGCGGGCCGCGATCGGCAGCCGAACAGGCCACGCGCGTCGATCTCGCGGCAGCGTATCGGCTGGTCGCGCTCAACGGCTGGGACGATATCGTCTACACGCACATTTCCGCGAGCGTGCCGGGCGAGCCGGGGCGCTTTCTCATCAATCCGTTCGGGCTTTCGTTCGATGAAGTCACGGCGAGCAATCTCGTGAAGATCGATATCGACGGCAACGTGATCGGCGAGAGCGCGCATCCGGTGAACGCGACGGGCTTCGCGCTGCACGGCGCCGTCCATGCCGCGCGGGAGGACGCCGTGTGCGTGATGCATCTTCACGTGCGCGAGGCGATCGCGGTATCGACGCAACCGCACGGCCTGCTGCCCGCATCGCAACACGCGATGCGCTTTCATGGGCATCTCGCGTATCACGATTACGAAGGGCTCGCGTTCTCGCCGGCGGAAGGCGAGCGGCTCGTAAAAAGTCTCGGCGCGCATCGTGCGATGTTGCTGCGCAATCATGGACCGCTCACGCTCGGGCGCACGATCGCCGAGGCTTATGTGCTGATGGATATGCTCGTCAAGGCATGCGATATTCAGCTTCGCGCGCTTGCGGGCGTGGGCAAGATGATCGTGCCGACGCCGGAAGTCGTCACGCGCACCGCGGCGCAACTGCATGACGAAGACGCCGTCGAAGGCGCGCTCGAATGGCCGGCGCTATTGCGCAAGCTCGATCGCATCGACGCGTCGTATCGCGACTAACACCGCTTTCAAAAGGAGATCAACGCAATGCCGACATTCAACATTCAACTGTTCGAAGGCCGCACGGTGGAAGAGAAGCGCAAGTTCGTCGAAGCGATCACGCGCACGACGTGCGAAACGCTCGGCTGCGAGCCGGGCTCGGTGGACATCATTCTGACGGACGTGAAACGCGAGAACTGGGCGACCGCGGGCAAACTCTGGTCGGAGCAGTGAAAGACAGCGCGCGCACGCCGATTCGTGCGCGCGCTTTGAGCGTTACATCGATTCCTTCGCGGCGAGACGGAACTTGTGCAGCAGCGGTTCCGTATAGCCGCTCGGTTGCGTGCGTCCTTCGAAGACGAGCGCGCACGCGGCCTTGAATGCGAACGAACTGTCGAACGCGGGCGACATCGGGCGATAGTACGGATCGGCTTCATTCTGCTTGTCGACGACGGCGGCCATGCGTTCGAGCGTCGCGCGAACCTGCTCTTCCGTGACGATGCCGTGACGCAGCCAGTTCGCGATATGCTGGCTCGAAATGCGCAGCGTCGCGCGGTCTTCCATCAGGCCGACATCGTGAATGTCCGGCACCTTCGAGCAACCGACGCCCTGATCGACCCAGCGCACCACATAACCCAGTATGCCCTGTGCGTTGTTTTCGATTTCGTTCCTGATGTCGTCTTCCGACCATGACGGCTTGTCGACGACAGGAATCGTCAGCAAGCCATCGAGCAACTCGTTCTTCTGACTTTCGTAGTCGATGCTTTCGAGTTCCTGCTGAACCTGTTGCACGTCGACCATGTGATAGTGCAGCGCGTGCAGCGTGGCCGCGGTGGGCGAGGGCACCCATGCGGTGTTGGCGCCTGCCTTCGGATGCGCGATCTTCTGTTCGAGCATCGCGTGCATCAGATCGGGCATCGCCCACATGCCCTTGCCGATCTGCGCGCGACCGCGCAAGCCGGTGTTCAGGCCGACGAGCACATTGCTGCGTTCGTACGCGGCAATCCACTTAGAGGACTTCATGTCGCCCTTGCGCATCATCGGGCCGGCTTCCATCGACGAATGCATTTCGTCGCCGGTGCGGTCGAGGAAGCCCGTATTGATGAATGCGACGCGCGCGCCCGCCGCCGCGATACACGCCTTGAGGTTCACGCTCGTGCGTCGCTCCTCGTCCATGATGCCCATCTTGATCGTGTGACGCGGCAGGCCGAGCAGGTCTTCGACGCGCGTGAAGAGCTCGTCCGCGAACGCCACTTCGGCGGGGCCGTGCATCTTCGGCTTCACGATATAGATCGACCCCGTGCGCGAGTTCATCTTGTTCTTGAGATCGTGCATCGAGCCGAGCACGGTCATCACCGCATCGAGGATGCCTTCGGGAATCTCGTTGCCATCTCGGTCGAGCACCGCGGGATTCGTCATCAGATGGCCGACGTTGCGCACGAACAGCAGCGAACGTCCGTGCAGCTTGACGGTTCCGCCGTTCGGCGCGGCGTACTCGCGGTCCGGGTTCATCGCGCGCGTGAAGGTCTTGCCGTTCTTCGTGACCTGCTCGGCGAGATTGCCTTGCATCAGGCCGAGCCAGTTGCGATAGAGCTGCGTCTTGTCGGCGGCATCGACGGCCGCGACCGAATCTTCGCAATCGATGATCGTGCTCACGGCCGCTTCCATCAGCACGTCCTTCACGTGCGCCGCATCGGTCTTGCCGATGAAGTTGTCCGCGTCGATCTGAATCTCGAAGTGCAGGTCGTTGTGCTTGAGCAGAATCGCGGACGGCTCTTTCGCGTCGCCCTGAAAGCCCGCGAACTGCTCGGCGTTCGCAAGGCCGGTCTTGCCGCCGTCCTTCAGCGTGACGACGAGCTTGCCTTGCTCGACGCTGTATTTGGTCGCGTCGGCGTGCGAGCCGTGATCGAGCGGGGCGTTGTCGTCGAGGAACGCGCGCGCATAGGCGATCACTTTCGCGCCGCGCTTCGGATTGAACTGCGCCGTGCGCTCGGCGCCGTCGTTTTCGTCGATGGCATCGGTGCCGTAGAGCGCATCGTAGAGGCTGCCCCAACGCGCGTTGGCCGCGTTGAGCGCATAGCGCAGATTCGAGAGCGGCACGACGAGTTGCGGGCCGGCCTGCTCGGCGATTTCGCGATCGACATTGGCGGTGCTGGCCTTCACATGCGCGGGCGCGGGCACGATATAGCCGATCTCTTCGAGAAACTTGCGATAGGCGCGTAGATCGCGCACGGGGCCGGGGTTGCTGCGATGCCAGTTGTCGAGCTCGGTCTGGAGGCGGTCGCGTTCGGCGAGCAGTGCGCGGTTCTTCGGCGCGAGATCGTGAACGATGGCATCGAATCCCTTCCAGAAGGACGCGCTATCGACGCCCGTGCCGGGGATGGCTTCTTCGTCGACGAACTTCGCGAGATTCGCGTCGACCTGCAGGCCGTGTTGTTTGATCATGTCGTTCATGGGCACTCCGGCTGAGATGGCTGCTACACAGGGGTTTGGGGAATGGGCTGGTGCCTATGGTAGCGCGTCTTGGGGGAGGGGCGAAGCGTGGGGGAGGTGCAATGCGCGTGCCTGGACGGGCCGCCCGTTTAGCGTCCCGTGAGGGCGGGGTAGCCGTCGACGGATAGCGTTCTCAGTGCATCGGCCCGGCCTCCGCGCAAACAAACCGCGCGAAAAACCGGGCCGCTCGAACAGCGCGACGAGACCGACGCTACGCCTTCAACAAATCCTCGATCATCACCGGCAGCTTTCGCACACGCACGCCCGTCGCGTGATACACGGCACCCGTAATCGCCGCCGCGATGCCCGCCAGCCCGATCTCCGCGATGCCGCGCGCGCCCAGTTCGTTGAAGACCGTATCGGGATAATCGAGAAACGTGACGTCCATCTTCGGCGTATCCGCATTGGTCGCGACGACGTAATCCGCGAGGCTGCTGTTCACCGGCGCGCCGCTTCGCTCGTCGTATACCGTGTGCTCGAAAAGCGCCATGCCGACGCCCATCACGACCGCGCCTTCGATCTGATTACGCCCCGCGCGCGGATTCAGGATCTTGCCCGCATCGATCACGGTCACGACGCGGCTCACGCGCAGGCGCGCGGTCGCCGGCTCCCACGTCACCTCGGCGAAATGCGCGCCATACGAATGGATCGACCAGTCCTTCTTGAGCGGATCGTCGAAGCCGCCTTTCGCGCTGCCGCTGCCCGATGCCGCATGCAGTTTCGCCGCGTCGAGAATGCGCGCGAACGGCACGCCGCTTTCCGGCGCTTCGTTCTTGCGATGCACATGTCCGTTGCTCATCGCAAGCTCGTCGGCCTTCGCGCCCGCGAATGGCGATCCCTCGATCTTCGCGGCGCGCGCCAGCAGCGTCTTGATCGCCTCGCGCACCGCATCCGATACCGCCGGAATCACCGATGCCGTCGCCGCCGATCCGCCCGAAACAGGACCGAGCGGCAGCGCCGTATCGCCGAGGCCGACTTCGATCTTGTCGAGCGCGATGCCCGTATGTTCCGCGACGATCTGCGCGAGGATCGTGTACGTGCCCGTGCCGATATCCTGCGTGCCGCACGCGACGCGCGCGGTGCCGTCCGCACGAAGATCGACCGTCGCGTCCGCCGAGAAGCGCAGCCCCGGCCAACTGCACGCGCCCACGCCCCAGCCGAGCGTGAGGCCGTCGCGCTTCATCGAGCCTACGTCCGGCGTGCGCTTCGACCAGCCGAATTGCTCCGCACCGGTCTTCAGGCATTCGACGAAATGCCGCGACGAAAACGGCAAGCCGCTGCTTTCATCCACTTCGGGCTCGTTGCGCAGGCGCAGTTCGACCGGATCCATCTTCAACGCAATGGCCAGCTCGTCCATCGCCGATTCGAGCGCGAAGAGGCCGGGCACCGCGCCGGGTCCGCGCATCGACGTCGGCGAGCCGACATTGCGTTTCACCGTGCCGCCCGTCACGCGCAGATTGGGCGTGCTGTACATCGAAGGCGTCGCTTCGCCGCAATCTTCCGTGTAATCGTCGGCGATGGCCGCGTGATTCACGAAGTCATGCCGTAGCGACACGAGCTTGCCGTCCTGCGTCGCGGCGAGCCGCACGCGCTGCTGCGTGGTCGGCCTGTGCCCGACGTTCTGGAACATCATCTTGCGCGAGAGCACGAGCTTGACCGGGCGCTCCAGTTGGCGCGTCGCGGCCGCGGCGAGCAGCGAATGCGGCCACATCCACAGCTTGCCGCCGAAGCCCGAGCCGAGATAGCGCGAAATCACGCGCACTTTCTCTTTCGGCAGGCCCATCATCTGCATTAGCGTGCCCTGATGATTCGCGACCGCCTGGCTCGTTTCGTAGAACGTGTAGCTCTCGCCGTTCCAGTGCGCGATGGTCGCGTGCAGCTCGATCGGATTATGCGTTTCGACGGGCGTCACGTACGTTTCATCGATCTTCACGGGCGCATCGTCGAACGCCTTGTCGGGATCGCCGCGTTCGCTGTGTGTATCGAGCTTGTCGCCGGCATCGAGCTTTGCGCTTACATCGTGCGGCGTCTTGTCGTAACTGACCTTGACCGCGGCAGCCGCGGCGCTTGCCGCTTCGAACGTCTCCGCAACGACGAGCGCGACATACTGCCCGTAATAGCGAATGATGTCGTCTTCGAAAGGCGGACGGTTTTCATCGACGTAGCCGGTATCGATCGAGTTGCCGGCGATGCGATAGAAGCGGCCGATATTGCCGCGATGAAGAATCAGCTTCACGCCGGGCATCGCTTGCGCGGCGGCGAATTCGAGCGACGTGATCCTGCCGCTCGCGATGGTGCTGCCGACCGGCACGGCATGGAGCATGCCGGGCAGATCGACGTCGGTCGTATAGGTCGCGCGGCCGCAAACCTTCAGCGGTCCGTCGATGCGCGACTGAGGCCGTCCGATGAATGCGGACGGTTTGATATCGGGCGCCGTGGACATGTCGCGATCCTCAGGAAGTTTGCGTGGTAACGAGCTTGAGCGTATGAACGATGCAGCGCTTGGACAACTCGACCTTGAAGCCGTTCTCGCTTTGCGGCTTCGCATCGGCGAGCGCAGCATCGGCAGCGCGTTTGAACGTGGCTTCATCGGGCGTCGCGTTCATCAGCTCCTTCTCCGCTTCGCGCGAGCGCCACGGCTTCGTGCCGACGCCGCCGAGCGCGACGCGCGCATGCTCGATGCGCCCGTCCTTCACGCCGATCACGACACCCGCCGACGCCAGCGCGAACTCGTACGATGCGCGATCGCGCAGCTTCAGATAAGCCGAGCGCGCGCCGTCGACCGGCGGCGGCAACGTGACATGCGTGACGAGATCGCCGGCATCGAGCACGTTCTCGCGATCGGGCGTCGTGCCCGGCAACAGGAAGAACTCGTCGATGGGGATCGCGCGCTTGCCGCCCGTGCCTTCGACGTGGATCGTCGCTTCGAGCACCTGCAACGCGACGCACATGTCCGACGGATTGCTCGCGATGCACGATTCGCTCGTGCCCATGATCGCCATCATGCGATTGAAGCCCTGAATCGCGGAGCAGCCGCTGCCGGGCTCGCGCTTGTTGCACGGCGAGGTCGTATCGCGGAAGTACACGCAACGCGTGCGCTGCAGGATGTTGCCGCCCGTCGTCGCCATGTTGCGCAACTGCACCGACGCGCCCGCGAGCACCGCTTGCGACAGCACCGCATAACGATCGCGGATCAGCGGATGATGCGCGAGATCGGAGTTGCGCGAAGTCGCGCCGATACGCACGCCGCCGTCCTTCGTTTCCTCGATCTTGTCGAGCGGCAAACGGCTGATATCGACGACGCGCATCGGCCGCTCGACGTTGAGCTTCATGAGATCGAGCAGCGTCGTGCCGCCCGCGAGAAAGCGCACTTCGGCGCCTTGCTGCGCGGTATGCGCGAGCGCGCCCGCATTGATCGCGTCGCGCATGTCGCGCGCGCGAGAGAGCTGGAACATATCCATGTCGCTCTCCTTATTTCGACGACGGCTTGTTCGCGCGCACCGACTGGATCGCGCTGACGATGTTCTGATACGCGCCGCAGCGGCACAGGTTGCCGCTCATCGCTTCGCGCACGTCGTCGTCGCTCGGGCCGATCGGTTCATCGAGCAGCGCGACCGCCGACATCAACTGGCCGGCCGTGCAGTAGCCGCACTGATAGCCGTCGCATTCGACGAACGCGGCCTGCAACGGATGCAGTGCCTCGATTTCGCCGATGCCTTCGATGGTCGTGACGGTGTCGCCCTCGCACGCGGCGGCGAAGCACAGACACGAGTTCACGCGGCGTCCGTTCACATGAACGGTGCATGCGCCGCATTGGCCGTGATCGCAGCCTTTCTTCGTGCCGGTCAAATGAAGATGCTCGCGCAATGCATCTAAAAGCGTGGTGCGGGGGTCGAGGGAAAGCGTTTCGCTGCGGCCGTTGACGGTCATGGTGAAGCTGACGGTCGAGTCGCCTGCGGGTGCGGCTTGAAGCGTCTTGTTCGGTGTATCGGCGTGCGTGGTTTTCGATTGGGGGATGGGACGTTGTGGCATCGGGCAATCTCCTGGAATTGCGCAGCAAGCTGCTGCACGAATGCGGCGATGAAGCGGCGGAACATGAGAGAGGCGAAGATGCGGCGAAGCGTGTCGCGCGCCGGTGGCGCGGAGGAACGGCGGCGAAAAGGGTCTGCGCGGCGGCGCAGGACTTTCGTGCGCCGGCAATGCGGCGAAAGACGACACTCAGCCAGTATAGGCATCCGCCGCGAAACTTTCTCGATCGAAAGCCCGCGCGGGCCGCGAGATTCTGAAGGGGCACGAAGCATGCCCGCAGCCGATGAAAGCCTTCAGTGCGAAATCAGGCCGCGCGCGAAAACGGAAAGGATGGACACGCCGACCGTCGTGAAGAGAACGAGCACGACGAGGATCACGATCATGCGGAGAATCATCTGCATCGCGTCGCTCCAAAAAAAATGGCCGCTTGCGCGGCCGGAAGGAGGGTGGGTCGGTCAGACTTCAGATTAAGCGCGCTTCCTTAAATCAGACTTAAGCGTGCGGGACTTCCATGCGGGCCGTCCATTCTCCTTCCTTTGGGAACGGGATGCAGCGAACTTACCGCAGCGCCTCGCTGTATCGGTCGCGCAGCGGGAAGATCGTCACGAGCGCGACCGCGCTGCCGAAGATCACGTAGTAGCAGATCGACAGCGGATCGCCCGTGGTCATCGTGAGCCATTGCACGATCGCGGGCGCGAAGCCGCCGAAGATCATCACCGCGACGTTGTAGCTCACCGAGATGCCGGTCGAACGCACGCTCGAAGGAAGCAACTCGGAGATGAACGCGGGATAGCAGCCCTGAAAGATGCCGAGATAAGTCATCAAAAGCGCCTGACACACGATCAGCATCGGCAGGCTCGGATGCGCGGTGAGCACGGCGAAGATCGGATATGCGGTGACGAGCGACAGCGTGAGCGCGGTCGCCATCAGCTTCTTGCGGCCGATACGGTCCGAGAGCCGGCCGAATATCGGACAGCATACGAGATAGACGAGCGCGCCGATCGTCGAGCTGATGAGGCCGTCGGTGAGCGCCATGTGCAGCACGCGCGTAGCGTGCGTCGGCAGATACAGCAGGAAGATGTACGTGCCGATGGTGCCGAACACCGTCAGGCCGAAGCCAGCGAGCACGGACATCCAGTGTTTCGTGGCGGTATCGCGGATCGGGCGTGTGCTCAGTTCGTTCTTTTGCGCCTTCTCGACGAAGACCGGCGATTCATCGAGCTTCGAGCGCAGATACAGGCCGACGGGCACGATCAGAAGACCGATCACGAACGGAATGCGCCAGCCCCAGCTATTCAGATGTTCGGGACTCAGCGTGCGCGTGAGCACGGCGCCGAAAAACGAGCCGGCGAGACTCGCGGCGGCCTGCGCGACCATCTGGAAGCTGCCGAAATAACCGCGCTTGTTGGCGGGCGCGTATTCGACGAGAAACGCCGTCGCGCAGCCGACTTCGCCGCCTGCGGAGAAGCCCTGAATCAGGCGGCCGAGCAGCATCAGCAAGGGCGCGGCGATGCCGATTGCCGCATATGTCGGCGCGAACGCGATGATCGCGATGCCGACCGCCATCAGCGAAATCGTGAGCGTGAGCGCTGATTTGCGTCCGACGCGATCCGCGACCGCGCCCAAGACGATGCCGCCGAGCGGACGCGTCAGAAAGCCGACGCCGAAAGTCGCCCAAGTCGCGAGTAGCGAAATAGTGGGATTCGTTGCGGGAAAGTACAGCTTGGCGATGATGACGGCGAAGAAGCCGTAAACCATGAAGTCGAACCATTCGAGCGCGTTGCCGATGGTCGATACGACGATCGCTCGTCGGCCGGAAAGATTCGATGCGGCGTTTTGTTCGGCCGCGTGCGCTGCAGGTAGTACGGTGCTCATCGAATGTACTCCATGAGGTTTTCTCGTTGACGACATCCGCTTCTCGGATGACTCGCTTCGAACGGAGCGAGCCGCTGCAACACGCAAACATTACGCCGAGTTGAAATAAGAAAATATAGAATTTCTGAACTGACACACAAGCAAACCTGATCGAACGATCCGGGATAACCCTCACGCACGATGAGCAATATCCGCTTTTTGCGCACGTTTATCGCTGTCGCGCGTTACGGTTCTTTCGCCGCCGCCGCGGAAAAAGTCGCGCTCACGCAGGCCGCCGTCAGCATGCAGATGCAGTCGCTCGAAGACGATCTGAAGCGGCCGCTGTTCGATCGCGTCGGGCGCACGAACCGGCTGACGAGCATCGGCAAGCAGGTGTTGCCGCAAGCGGAGCGCATCGTCGCCCTGTACGACAGCATGCGTCTCACCGGTCTCGATGATGAAATCGCCGGATCGGTTTCCATCGGCGCGGTCGATTCGGCGATGGGCGCGCTCGCATCCGTCGTCACCGAATTGAAAGGTCGGTATCCACGGCTCGATGTGCGGCTCTTCACCGGCAAGGCGCTCGCGCTCGCGCCGCAAGTCGAGGCGGGCGAGATCGATGCGGCGGTGATCGTCGAGATGGCGGGCAAGACGCCGGCGAGCCTCAACTGGACGCCGCTCTATTCGGAACCGCTCGTCGCGATCGGTTCGCCGGGCGCCGTGGCCGCGAATGCCGCCGAGATGCTGGCGAGCCGTCCGTTTCTGCGCTTCGATCGCGCGCAGCGCACCGGCGCGCTGATCGATCGCGCGTTGAAGCACAATCGCCTCGCGGTGAACGAGTTCCTCGAACTCAATTCCCTCGAAGTGATCGTCGAGCTCGTGCGGCAGGATGCGGGCGTCTCGGTCGTGCCGTTGCTCGAATACGGCTCCTGGGCGAGCGATCCCGCATTGCGCGTGATATCGCTTGCGAAGAACACGCCGCGCCGTGTCGTCGGCATGCTGGAGCGCAAGATCCACGATCGTCACGCGGTGATGAGCATCGTGCAGGAACGCATACGGATGCGTTCGCACGGCGCGATCGAGCCGAGTGAAAGCTAAAGCTTTCCTTAAGTCACGGACAAGGAATATCAGCTTTCCCTGTGAATTGCGGCCATCGACAATGCTTCGGTCACTCAACAACGCAAGAGGAAAGCATGTCGATCATTCCCGAGATCGCGCAGTCGCGCGACGAGATTCAGGCCATTCGCCGCGATATCCACGCGCATCCCGAACTCTGCTATGAAGAAGCGCGCACGGCGGAGCTCGTCGCTCGGAAGCTCGAAAGGTGGGATATCGAAGTGACGTGCGGACTCGGCAAGACGGGCGTCGTCGGCGTGTTGAGGAAAGGCGCGAGCAAACGTGCGATCGGCCTGCGCGCCGACATGGACGCGTTGCCCATTCCCGAGCTGAACACGTTCGCGCACGCATCGCGCCACGAGAACAAGATGCATGCGTGCGGTCACGACGGACACACCGCGATGCTGCTCGGCGCGGCGCAATATCTCGCGAAGCATCGCGACTTCGACGGCACCGTCGTCTTCATCTTTCAGCCTGCCGAAGAAGGCGGCGGCGGCGCGAAAGCGATGATCGAAGATGGCTTGTTCGAGCGCTTTCCGGTCGATGCCGTGTTCGCGCTGCACAACTGGCCGGGCATGCCGGCGGGCGGATTCGGTGCGCGCGTCGGCGCGACGCAGGCATCGAGCAACGAGTTCGAGATTCGTATCGAAGGCGTGGGCGCGCATGCGGCGATTCCGCACGATGGCGTCGATCCCGTGTTCACCGCGCTGCAGATCGGCACGGGCCTGCAGAGCATCGTGACGCGCAACAAGCGGCCGATCGACGCCGCCGTGCTCTCGATCACGCGCATGCAGGCAGGCCACGCGGTCAACGCGATCCCGACGACCGCGACGCTCGCGGGGACCGTTCGCACGTTTTCCGTCGACGTGCTCGATCTCATCGAGACGCGCATGAAGGAGATCGTCGCGGCGACGGCGGCCGCGTATCGCTGCAAGGCCGAAGTCAGTTTCGTACGCAACTATCCGCCGACGGTGAACACGCAAGCGGAAACGGACTTCGCACTCGGCGTGATGCGCGATGTCGCCGGCGCGGACAAAGTGAACACGAACGTCGATCCGACGATGGGCGCGGAGGACTTCTCGTACATGCTGATGGAGCGTCCCGGTTGCTATGCGTATATCGGCAATGGACTGGGCGCGCATCGCGATCACGGTCACGGAATCGGACCCTGCATGCTGCATAACAGCAGCTACGATTTCAACGACGATGTACTCACGCTAGGCTCGACGTATTGGGTGCGGCTCGTCGAGAAGTTTCTCGCACGCGTCTGAGGAGGCGACATGTTTTCATCGACGTATCGCGAAGCGCGCCAGAGATTTCTCGATACCGCCGCCGCGCGAAAACTCGCTGTCGATACGCGCGTGCTCGAAGGCTTCGATGGTCTGGAAGGCGAGACGCTCGCAACCGATGTCGTTCGCATCGGTCCCAAAGATGCAAAGCGCCTGCTCGTGCTCACGTCCGGCACGCACGGCGTCGAAGGCTTTTGCGGCTCGGGCGCGCAGATCGCGTTGATGCGCGACGAAGTATTGCCGGCGTTGATGGACAAGCTCGACGTCGCAATGCTGCTCGTTCATGCGATCAATCCGTATGGCTTTTCCTATCTGAGCCGCACGACGGAGGGCAATGTCGATCTGAATCGCAACAGCGTGAATTTCGATGCGCCGTTGCCGCAGAATCCCGGCTACGCGGAACTGCACGACTTGCTGATTCCCACGAGCTGGCCGCCCGACGAAGCGAATATCGCGGCGATTCGCGCGTATATCGGCAGGCATGGACAATGGGCTTATCAGCAAGCGGTCACAACCGGTCAGTACACGCATGCGCAAGGCATGTTCTATGGCGGCGCGGAAACGGCGTGGAGCACGCGCACCATGCGCAATCTGCTCGCGGAATACGGCGAGACGTGCACGGCGATCGGCTGGATCGATTTTCATACGGGACTCGGGCCGAGCGGCTTCGGCGCGAAGATATGCGTCGGCGATGTCGCGCGTGCGCGGCGCTGGTGGGGCGCGGACGTGACGAGTCCGTCGGATGGCACGTCGATCGCGGCCGATGTAGCCGGTCCGTTGCTCGATACGTTGCGGCAGACGTGCGCCCATGCGGCGATCGCATCGATCGCGATCGAGTACGGAACGGTGCCGCTCACCGACATGCTCGACATGCTGCGCGCGGACGTCTGGGTGCGTCATCATCCCGATGCGCCCGACGCATTGAAAGCCGGCATTCGCCGCCAGATTCGCGCGGCCTTCTACATCGACGACGATATCTGGCGCGGCATGATCGCGGGTCAGGCGCGCGCTGCCGTGTTGCAGGCGCTATACGGGTTGTCGCGCGAAGAGGGCGCTTAATGCAGTTCGAGCCACATCGGCTGATGATCCGATGAACGGCTCGACTGATCCGCTTCGCATCCGGCGATGCGCGCCTTCAGGTCTTCGCTCACGAAGATGAAGTCGCATGCGAACGGGCCATCGGGCCACTGGTCGCGATCGTACAGGCCGACGGTGGCCGCGCGCGGCTCGTTCGGATGCGCGCAAGTCCATGCATCGACGAACGCGGGCGCATCGGCAATCGGTTCGAGCATCGCGCGATACGCCGATCCATCGAACGCGCTGTTGAAGTCGCCGCAGACGATGGCGGACACGGGCCGCGCGGTATCGGCGAACGGGCTCGCCTGACTCTCGGCCTTCGCGGGCTGACGCTCGTGCGCGCACGCTTCGGCGTGAAGCTCGCGCAGACGCGCGACTTGTGCGAGACGTTGCTTCTCCGAATAGAACTCGAGATGCGTGCTGACGATGCGCAACGGTCCGACGTCGGTCTCGATGACGGCTTCGAGCGCGACGCGAAGCATCGACGGCTTCGCGGGATCGGCAGGCCACGGCAGCGAATGGCGCAACACCTGGCGCACCGGCAGACGGCTCACGATCGCGTTGCCGAACTGACGGCGCGCGATGCCCGCACCGACTGGCGGAAGATCGGAGCCGATTCCGTCGATGACCGTCGCGCCGGGAATCAGCGCTTCGAGCTCGGCGAACTGGTCGGCACCGGGGCCGCCTTTGAGTCCGCCGGCCTGCTCGCTTTCGTGAAAGCCGCGCGTCACTTCCTGCAGACAGAGGACGTCGAAGTCGTGCAGGGCTTTCGCCTCGGCGACGATGCGCGTGAGATCGACGCGGCCATCCACGCCGCGTCCCCATTGGATGTTCCAGTCGACGAGTCGCATGGTGAACCTCGACGGTAGCGTCGGATGTTGACGTTCGCTATTCCGGCAGCAAGGCGTGTGCTTGCCCGGCAACGGACGCCGGAACTGCCAAATTCTGAAAATAAGTATTTCTTACCGTAGGCAGCGTGGGCGGCGATACAATCGGCGCCAAAGAACCTCACGTCGTCCGAATCATGAAAGCAAGCATCCGTTTTTCGCTGGCTGCGTTCCTGCTGATATCGAGCAGCATTGCGTGCCACGCTCAGGAAACTCAATCTTCGACGACTCGTTCGCTCACGAAGGAGCAGCAGGCCGCGCTCGACAAACAGGATCAGGACATCGCGCAGGTTGCGTCGCAGATCATCGCGTTGATCGATCAAAACCGGGCGGGCGACGTGTGGGACCAAGCCTCGCCCATCGCAAAGCAGATCATTTCCCGCGACGACTTCATGAAGAAGGTCGCGCGCGACCGTTCGCCGCTCGGCGCGCCGGGACTGCGCATGCCGATGGGCGTCAAGCACTACCGTTATGACGGCACGGGCAACATGCCCGCGGGCGCGTACATCAACATTCTCTTCGACACTCAGTTCGGCCAGGCGAGTCAGTCGTCGCGAGAAATGGTGACCTTCATTCTCGACTCGGACAAGGTCTGGCGTTTCGTCGGCTATTCGGTGCGCTGAAGCCGCGTCACATGTTCGTCCACGACGCGCACCATCCTTTGCCGGCTACCAGCTTGTCGCCGAAGAGCGTGCAACCGCCCCAGGCATCGCTCGCTTTGCCCTGATACAGCGAGCAGTTCGCGCAGGTTTGATCGGCCGCGAAGTTCGGGTACTTCGCTTTGTCCACTTTCGCGGCGTTCTCCTTATAGCCGACGGCGACCGCCGCCGGATCGGATTCGCTTAAGTGCGGCGCATCGGCGCGTGCTCGCGAGAGCCATAGCGCCGTGCCCGCGCCGATGCTGACAACCATGAAGTTGCGGCGGGACGTGTTCATTGTCGTGGACCGGTTGTTCGTATGTGGGATGTCGTCGCGCGCTCTCGGGCGCTAGTCGAACGATACGCCCACGTTGGCGAATCGAACGAGCGGTCGGTTTCCTCGGTCATCGCGCCGCCAACGTCGTTCATTGCATCGCGCTAAACCTTTGCGGGCGCGTGCCGTAAATCAGGCCAGAACGTAGTTGCAATCGTGTGGATCACCCCTGCGGCGCCCCGGCCGCGGATCAATTCGAAGGAGAACAACCGTGAGTGAACTCGACTGGATGATGGCCGGCGTTTATATGGCAGCGCTTGTGTGCGGCACGCTTTTCATGAGCGTCCTCGCGCGCCGCAGCTTGAACAAGGTGGAGGATCGCGGGCACTGAGCATTCCGGAAGCATCGGTGCACGACGTCCCCGTCGCTGGCGAACAGGAAGCGAAGCTCGATGCGTTGCGCTCGGCGCTCGAAGCCGGCGAGCACTCCGGCCCCGCTAAGCCGCTGGATTTCGATGCCTTCATCGCTCGCAAGCGCAAGTCCGCTCGGTGAGGCAGTGCGTATTCACGCCTGCCGCCGTCCAGGATCTGGACGGCATCTGGGACTACACGTTCGAGAAGTGGGGGCCGGCTCAGGCGGAGCGCTATCTGCGCATGATTCAGGACACAGTCACCGGACTCGGTAAGGGCAGACAACGCAGCCTGTCCGCAGAACACGTCCGGCCCGGTTATCGCAAGGCGCTCGTCGGAATGCACGTGCTTTTCTTCAAGGAGGCCGCGGACACGATCCAGATCGTGCGCGTTCTCCATCAGATGGATTTGCCCGCTCGTCTCGACGAAGCCGAATAGCATTGACGTCAAGAAACAAAACGCGCGCCGTGAGCCGATTCAAACATCGGCCATCCGGCGCGCGTGGACTTCACCTACAGAATTACTGGAACAGCTTGACGGCCTGCGAGAGCGTATTGGTCACGCCCCATGCGAGCGGAATCAGCACGTAGGCCCAGAACACCAGGAGCAACCCCTTGTTCGACGGATGCACTTGCTGAGTTTCGATGCGGTCATTCATCGCGGATCTCCTCGTTGATTCCTAGATTGCGGTCTGCGCCGACGTGTTCATGTGATGCTTCTCATGCACGCGCGAGACGAGCAGATTGCAGACGAAGCCGATCACCAGCAGCGCCGCCATGATATGCAGCGTCATCGTGTACGCCTCTGCGCCCACGACGCCGTGCGAAACCTGGAACGCGCGCACGTAGTTGACGAGCACCGGACCCGCGACGCCCGCCGCCGCCCACGCGGTGAGAAGCCGGCCGTGAATGCCGCCGACGAAAGCCGTGCCGAACATGTCGGCGAGATACGCGGGAATCGTCGCGAAGCCGCCGCCGTACATCGAAAGGATGATGCCGTACGCCAACACGAAAAGCGCGATATTGCCGGAGCCCGCGAATTGCGGCACAAGGAAATACAGCACCGCGCCGAGCGTGAAGAACACGAAGTACGTATTCTTGCGGCCGATCCAGTCCGACGCCGACGCCCACGCGAATCGCCCGCCCATGTTGAAGAGCGACAGCAGCCCGACGAAGCCCGCCGCCGCGCCCGCCGTGATCGACGCCTTGAAGCTTTCCTGAATCATCACCGACGCCTGGCCGAGCACGCCGATGCCGGCCGTCACGTTCAGGAACAGCACGAGCCACAACAGATAGAACTGCGGCGTCTTCAGCGCCTGATCGATATGCACGTGGTTCTTCGTGATCATCTTGTTGGACGTCGCGGGCGGCGTCCAGCCAGCCGGCTTCCAGTCCGCCGGCGGGATGCGGATCGCGAGCGCGCCGATCGTCATCGAGGTGAAATAGAGCACGCCGAGCACGAGGAACGTCTCGGCAACGCCCGAGCTCGTCGCGCTCTTGAAGTGGTTCATCAGCGCGACGGAGCCGGGCGCCGCGATCATCGCGCCGCCGCCGAAGCCCATGATCGCCATGCCGGTCGCCATGCCGCGACGGTCCGGAAACCAGCGTATCAGCGTCGAAACCGGCGACACATAGCCGAGCCCGAGCCCGATGCCGCCGATCACGCCATAGCCGAGATACAGCAGCCAGATCTGATGCAGATAGACGCCGAGCGCCGAGACGAGAAAGCCGCCGCCGAAGCAGCAGGCCGCGGTGAACATCGTGCGGCGCGGGCCGACTTTTTCCAGCCACTTGCCCGCGAATGCCGCCGACAAGCCCAGAAACACGATCGCGAGCGAGAAAATCCAGCCGAGCGTGGTCAGCGACCAGTCATCCGGCGCGGACTTCGTGATACCGATAACCTTCGTGAGCGGCGCATTGAACACCGAGAACGCATATGCCTGCCCGATGCACAGATGAACAGCCAGCGCGGCGGGCGGCACCATCCAGCGCGAGAATCCGGGCCGGGCGATGGTCGCCTCCTTGGAAAAGAAATTTGTCGGGCCGTGGGCGGCCCCTTGATTGATTGTGCTGTTCATTGTGGTCTCCGTGGCGCGTCATGCATGCACGTGCGCGCACATCGTTTACTTTGACGTGCCGTCCGGGGTCGCCGGACAGCAGCCCGCCGTGGTCATGCGCTCGGCGATACGGTCCGCATCGCGCGCTCGCAAGGCCATTTCGCGCCGCTCACATGCGATGGAACCACATATAGATGCGACGCTTTGCCACGGTTGGGCATGACCATAGACAACTGCGATGCCCTTTGCAATATGAACACTCGTGCCATAAGCGTTTGCCCGCAGCGTGTCTGTGGTTTGCGCCACGCTCCGCGCGCATTGCGGAGGCGATGACGTCCGCCGATGCCGCTGTACCGCATCGCTACAGAGCGGGGCAGGTGTTCTGAATGTGAACAGGTCCCATCGCCCTCGTACAAACCCTGACGATGTGCCGCGAAACCGCATGACGATGCGGCTCGCGCGGGCGTCGCATCGTGCCGCGCGCGATGGCATGGAACTCGCAAACAGAAGCGACCGGCGCCGGACATCGGCAGTGCCGGCCCGTTCACGTCGACATGCGAGGAGCACATAGAAATGAATCACGCGGAGATGCAGTTCCTGAGCACCGAATATCCGTACAAGAAGCAGTACGGCAACTTCATCGGTGGCAAGTGGGTGCCGCCGACGGGCGGTGAGTATTTCGACAATATTTCGCCGATCACCGGCGAGCCGTTCACGTCGATTCCGCGTTCGCGCGAAGCCGACATCGAAGCCGCGCTCGACGCAGCGCACGCAGCGAAGACGTCGTGGGGCAGAACCTCCGTCACCGATCGCGCGAATCTGCTGCTGAAGCTCGCCGATCGCATGGAGCAGAACCTGTCGCGTCTCGCGCTGGCCGAATCGATCGATAACGGCAAGCCGCTGCGCGAGACGATGGCCGCCGACATTCCGCTCGCGATCGATCACTTCCGCTATTTCGCGAGCGCCGCGCGTTCGCAGGAAGGCGGCATTTCGGAGATCGATCACGATACGGTCGCGTATCACTTCCACGAGCCGCTTGGCGTCGTCGGGCAAATCATTCCGTGGAATTTCCCGATCCTGATGGCCGTATGGAAGCTCGCGCCCGCGCTCGCGGCCGGCAACTGCGTCGTGCTGAAGCCGGCCGAGCAGACGCCCGCGTCGATTCTCGTGCTGCTCGAAATCATCGAAGACCTCTTGCCGCCGGGCGTGCTCAATGTCGTCAACGGCTTCGGTCTGGAAGCGGGCAAGCCCCTCGCATCGAACAAGCGCATCGCGAAGATCGCTTTCACCGGCGAGACCACGACGGGCCGACTCATCATGCAGTACGCGAGCCAGAACCTCATTCCGGTGACGCTGGAACTGGGCGGCAAGAGCCCGAACATCTTCTTCGAAGACGTGCTCAACGCCGACGACAGCTTCTTCGACAAGGCGCTCGAAGGCTTCACGATGTTCGCGCTGAATCAGGGCGAAGTGTGTACGTGCCCGTCGCGCGCGCTCGTGCAGGAATCGATTTACGAGCGCTTCATGGAACGTGCGCTCAAGCGCGTCGCGGCGATCGCGCAGGGCCATCCGCTCGATACGAAGACGATGATCGGCGCGCAGGCTTCGCAGGAGCAACTGGAGAAGATCCTGTCGTACATCGATCTCGGCAAGCAGGAAGGCGCGCAGTGCCTCTCCGGCGGCGAGCGCAACACCTTCGACGGCGAACTGAAGAACGGCTATTACGTCAAGCCGACGGTCTTCAAAGGCCACAACAAGATGCGTATCTTCCAGGAGGAAATCTTCGGGCCGGTGCTTTCGGTGACGACGTTCAAGACCGAGGAAGAAGCGCTCGAGATCGCGAACGACACGCTGTACGGTCTCGGCGCGGGCGTGTGGACGCGCGACGGCACGCGGGCGTATCGCTTCGGCCGCGCGATTCAGGCGGGACGCGTGTGGACCAACTGTTATCACGCGTATCCGGCGCACGCGGCGTTCGGCGGTTACAAGCAATCGGGCATCGGCCGTGAGAATCACAAGATGATGCTCGACCACTATCAGCAGACGAAGAACATGCTCGTCAGCTATAGCGACAAGCCGCTCGGCTTCTTCTAAAGCGTGTGAGGCCGCCGCTGCTTCCCGCGGCGGCCGATCAAACCGACGGGGACATCATGAGCGAACAGGAAGTGCAGCGCGTGACCGCGACGCCCGCCGCCATCGACTTGATCGAAAGGCTCAAGGCCGAGCATGGCGAGGTGCTGTTTCATCAATCCGGCGGATGCTGCGACGGCAGCGCGCCGATGTGCTTTCCAGTCAGCGAATTCATGGTCGGCGGCTCGGACGTGAAGCTCGGCGCGATCGGCGGCGTGCCGTTCTACATGACCGAATCGCAGTACGAGTACTGGCAGCATACGCAGCTCATCATCGATGCCGTGCCGGGCAATGGCGGCATGTTTTCGCTGGAACGCCCGAGCGGTTTGCGCTTTCTTACGCGCTCGCGTCTGTATAGCGACGAAGAGAACGCGTGGCTCGACAGGCATCCGGTCGAGCACGTGAGCTGAGCGTCATTTCCAGCGCGGCGCGCGCTTTTCGATGAAGGCTTGCGTGCCTTCGAGCGTGGCGTCGTGCATCATGTTGCAGGCCATCGTTTCCGATGCGAGCGCGTATGCCGCTTCGATGCCGGTTTCGAGTTGCCGATAGAACAAGCCCTTGCCCGCCGCGACCGCTTCGCGCGGCTTGGCGGCGATGGTCGCAGCGAGCGTGCGCACGGTATCGTCGAGTTCGCCAGGCGATGCGACGCGATTCACGAGGCCGCGTTCGCGCGCGGTGGCCGCATCGATGAACTCGCCGGTGACGAGCATTTCGAACGCGGCCTTGCGCGATACGTTGCGAGACAGCGCCACGCTCGGCGTCGCGCAAAAGAGCCCGAGATTCACGCCCGATACCGCGAAACGCGCTTCGCTCGATGCGACCGCGAGATCGCACATCGCGACGAGCTGACAACCCGCCGCCGTCGCGATGCCTTGCACGCGCGCGATAACGGGCTGCGGCATGCGCTGGATCGTCAGCATGATGCGCGAGCAGTGCGCGAAAAGCTCGCGATAGTAATCGAGCGCGGGCTCCGCACGCATCTCTTTGAGATCGTGCCCGGCGCAAAACGCGCGGCCTTCTCCTGCGAGCACGACCACGCGCGCATCTGATTCGGCGATGTCCTTCAATGCGCGTTCGAGCGCTTCGAGCATCGATTCAGATAAGGCATTGAACGCATCGGGCCGATTCAGCGTGAGCCTGACGGCACCCTTGATGTCATACGCATCGCGTTCGATCAGAACGAGTTCGCTCATTGTCGTGGTCTCCATCAGACGTCGATCGCGGTGACGGACCCCGCGCGCTTGCGCAACTCGAACTTCTGGATCTTTCCCGTCGATGTCTTCGGCAGTTCGCAGAACTCGATCGCGCGCGGCACCTTGAAGCCGGCGAGATGCTTCTTGCAATGCGCGATCAACTCTTCCGCGCTCGCGTGCGCGCCGCTTTTCAATTCGACGAAAGCGCAGGGCGTCTCGCCCCAGCGCGTATCGGGCTTCGCGACGACCGCGACGGCAAGCACCGCCGGATGCCGGTACAGCACGTCCTCCACTTCGATGCTCGATATGTTCTCGCCGCCCGAGATGATGATGTCCTTGCTGCGATCCTTGATGCGTACATAGCCGTCCGGATACGCGACGGCGAGATCGCCGGTATGGAACCAGCCGCCGCGAAACGCTTCTTCGGTCGCGGCCGCGTTCTTCAGATAACCCTTCATCGCGATGTTGCCGCGGAACATGATCTCGCCGATGGTCTCGCCATCGGAAGGCACGAGTTCCATCGATATCGGATCGCGCACCGTGACCGCATCCTGCAAGTGATAGCGCACGCCTTGCCGCGCATTCATTCGCGCGCGCTCGCCGATATGGAGCGCGCTCCATGCGGCCTGCTGCGGGCAGACCGTGGCCGGGCCATAAACTTCCGTGAGCCCGTACACATGCGTCAGTTCGAAGCCCATGCGCTCCATGCCTTCGATCATCGCGGCGGGCGGCGCGGCGCCCGCGACCATCGCATGGACTTTCTGATCGAAGCCGGTCTTCATGTCGTCGGGCGCGTTGACGAGCAGGTTCTGCACGATCGGCGCGCCGCAATAATGCGTGACGCGCTCGCTGCGAATCAGATCGAAGATGGTCTTCGCATCGACGCGGCGCAGGCACACGTTCACGCCCGCGCGCGCGGCGACGGTCCACGGAAAGCACCAGCCGTTGCAATGGAACATGGGCAGCGTCCACAAGTACACGGCATGCTTCGGCATGTCCCATTCGAGGATATTGCTCACCGCATTCGTATACGCGCCGCGATGGTGATACACGACGCCCTTCGGATTGCCTGTCGTGCCCGACGTGTAATTCAGACAGATTGCGTTCCACTCGTCGGATGGCGGCGACCATTCGTATGCGGGATCGCCGCTCGTGAGCAGCGCTTCGTATTCGATTTCGCCGATGCGCTCGCCCGCGCCCGCGTACTGCGGATCGTCGACATCGATGACCAGCACGTCCTGCGGCACGTCTTTCAGCGCGCGGCGCATCACGTCCGAGAACTCGCGATCGACGAGCACCGCCTTCGCTTCGCCGTGCGTGAGCATGAACGCGAGCGTGGCGGCGTCGAGCCGCGTGTTGAGCGTGTTGAGCACGGCGCCCGTCATCGGCACGCCGAAGTGCGCTTCGACCATTTCGGGCGTGTTCGGCAGCATCGCGGCGACGGTATCGCCGAGGCCGATGCCGCGTGCCGCCAGCGCCGATGCGAGCCGCCGCGTGCGCGCGTAGGTGTCGGCCCAGTTGCGCCGGACATCGCCGTGCACGATAGCGGGAAGCGTCGGATATACGGACGCCGCGCGCTCGATGAACATGAGTGGCGTCAGCGCCGCGTAGTTGGCGGCAGTTTTGGGAAGGCCATCGTCGTACATGCTGGCGGTCATGATTGTCTCCTCGGGCGCGAATCTATCGGATGGCGTCAGTGTCGCTCACGTTTCTTAGAAGATCGTTATCACGCGCGCAACTTACGTTAGCCTGACGCTCCGACTCATGGTTTGCCCTGATCAGCCGAGATCGTCGAGCTTGACTTCGAAGCCCCGCTTCACGCCCGGGCGCGCGAAAAGCGCCTCGTACCAGCGCTTGACGTTAGGGTAATCATCGAGCGAAACCTGATGACGTTCATGCCGCCACGCCCAGCCGAGAATCGCGAAATCGGCGACGGACATATCGCCCGCGACGCATTCCACTTGCGCGAGGCGCTTGTCGAGCACGCCGTACAGGCGGCGCGTTTCGTCGGAATAGCGCTTCAAACCATAACGCCGGTCGCTTTCCGCTTCGACCATGCGGAAGTGATGCACCTGTCCTGGCATCGGGCCGAAGCCGCCCATCTGCCACATCAGCCATTCGAGCACGGGCACGCGATCGCGCAAACTCGCGGGCAGAAACTTGCCCGTCTTCTCGCCGAGATAGAGCAGGATCGCGCCGGACTCGAACACGCTGATCGGCTGGCCGTCGGGTCCGTCCGGATCGACGATCGCCGGAATGCGATTGTTCGGGCTGATGCGCAGAAACTCAGGCGTATGCTGCTCGCCCTTCGTGATGTTCACCGTTTTCACAGTGTACGGCAGTTGCATTTCCTCCAGCGCGACGCTGATCTTGCGTCCGTTGGGCGTGTTCCATGTATGCAGTTCGATGGTCATGGCAATCCGTCCCGTTCAGGTCAACGCAGGCGAGACGTGACGCGCGAAGCCCGGACGCTGCGTGATGCCCACATACCAGCGTTCGAGTTCGGGAAGCGCGGGGCGAACCAGCTCCGCGATGCCGAACCAGCGGCGCGCATACGCGGCAACGACGAGATCGGCGAGCGTGAACGTGTTGCCTTCGAGATAGTCGCGGCCCTTCAGATGCGCATCGATAACGCGCCAGAGCTTTTCCACCTCGCTCGCGGCGGCAGCGAGTTGCTGCGCATCGCGATCCGCGGCACTCGTGCGGATATAGCCCCAGAAAACCGGACGTTCGGCGGGTTGCAGGGTCGAAAGCGTCCAGTCGAGCCAGCGGTCCGCGCTCGCGCGCACTTTCGGCTCGGCGGGATAGAGCGTGCTGGCACCGCCGTATTGCATCGCGAGATAGCGAATGACCGAGTTCGACTCCCACAGCACGAAGTCGCCGTCGACGAGCGTGGGCACGCGGCCCATCGGGTTCATCGCGAGATAGTCGGGCTCGTTGTTGCGCCCGAATTGCAGGCCCGCGTCGATGCGCTCGTACGCGAGCCCCAGTTCATCGCAGCACCACAGCACTTTCTGCACATTGACCGAGTTGGCCCGGCCCCAGATCGTCAGCATTCGATGTCTTCCTCCGTACTTGTCGAAGGATCCATCTTAGCTGTGTTTCGCGTTTTGCCTCAGTCGATGTGCGCCGCGAAACCGGTCTTTCCGGCTGCGAGTTCGTCGCGCAGCGTGAGCTGAGGAATCGCGTAGTCGCCGTGATTCTGCTTGCGGAATGCAATGGGCGCATCGTCCCAGAGACCGTCGAGACGCCGGCCGAGCGCATCGTATGTGGCTTGCAGGCGCGCTTCATCCATGCGATGCGTTTCATAGAGAACGAACGGCGGCAGCACATCGAAGCCTGGATAAAAAAGCATGCCGTGCTGGATGTGAAAGAGAATATCGTCGATGGGTCCGTTGATGCCGCGCGGACTGTAATGCGATTCCCAACCGCCCGTCGTGACGACGATCATCGCGCGCTTGCCCGCCATCAGACCTTCGCCGTAGCGGTCGCCCCAATGCGTGTCCGAATGCTCGCCGACGCCGTAGCCGAAGCCGTACGCATAGACGCGCTCGACCCAGCCCTTCATGATCGCGGGCATCGAGAACCACCACATCGGAAATTGCAGGATCAGCGCGTCGGCCCAGCGCAGCTTGTCCTGCTCCAGCTCGATGTCGCGGCTTTGCAGGCCGTTTTCGAACGCGTGCTTCGAATCGAGGCTCGCGTGAAACGGCGTATCGGCCTTGCGGTCGCGCACGTCGTTCGCATCGAGCGGCGCCTTCCAGTTCATTGCATACAGGTCGGAGACTTGCACGCTATGGCCGTTCGCGCGCAAACGCTCTACGGTGAAATCATTGATGGCGCCGTTCAGCGAGCGGCGTTCCGGATGGGCATACACGATCAGCACATTCATGAGGCTTTCTCCACTTCGTTTCTGGAATGGAGACCAGCTTAAGAGCCTCTCGGGTATATTGGAAATGAATATCTGAAATTGCAGGAATTGCCATGACTAATACCTTGAGAAGGCTCGATCTGAACTTGCTTCTCACGCTCGACGTTTTGCTTGCCGAACAGAACGTCACGCGTGCAGCCGAGCGCCTTCATTTTTCGCAACCTTCCGTGAGCGTGCATCTGTCGAAGCTGCGCGACATCTTCGGCGATCCTCTGCTGTTGCCCGGCCCGCGTGGCATGCGCCCGACAGCGCGAGCGGAAAGTCTGCGGGAGCCGTTGCGCGAAGCGCTGGCATCGCTCGAACGCGCGGTGTCGCCGGAAGCCGCGTTCGATCCCGCCATCGCCGACAACACATGGCGCATCGCCGCCACTGACTACAGCGAATCGACCGTGCTGCTGCCTGCGTTGAGCGGCTTGCGCGCCGCCGCGCCGCACACGCGGATCGCCGTGCTGGAGATGTTGCCGCCGCGTCTTGCGAAGCAGGCGGAGAACGGCGAGATCGATCTCGCGTTTCACATCACATCGCCCGAGATGGCCAATTTTCATCAGCAAGCGCTCTTCACGGAAAGCTATGTGCTCGTGGGACGCAAGGATCATCCGCGATTGAAGCGGCGTCCGACGTTCGCGCAGTTCTGCGCACTGGAGCATGTGATCGTGTCGCCCGATGGCGGCGGATTCTTCGGCCCGACGGATGACACGCTCGCAACGTTCGGCATGAAGCGGCACGTCGCGCTGTCGGTGCCGCACTTCCTCTTCGTGCGCTCCGTGCTCGCGACGACCGATCTGGTTTCGATGCAACCGGCGAGGCTCGCGAAGCGCTGGCCGGAGTTGCGCATCGTCGCGCCGCCCGTCGACGTGCCCGGCTACGAGATGTCGATGTACTGGCATGAACGCGTGCATCGCGATCCTGCGCATCGATGGCTGCGTGAGTTCATCGCGCAAGCTGTTTGAAAGAATGACGCTGCATTGATGATCTTTTCGCATGATCGTCTTTATCGTTATTACTGATTCAGTGCTCGAAAGGCGAGTGCTACTGTTTGTCGGCAAATCCTTAATTGCTGCATGTGTCATGTGTCTGGCTGGCGTCGCTCCACGATCGAATACACAGAGGAGACTGATGATGTCAAAGCGCAAGACGTGGCGGGGAATGAGTACCGTCATTGCAACGGGTACGGCGATGGCGGCCTTGAGTCTCACGGTCACGGCGCACGCGGCAGGGGAGCCGATCAGGATCGGCGTCATCAGCGAAGAGTCCGCGGTGGCGGGCGCTTCGATCAGCAAGGCCGCGCAACTCGCAGCGGAGGAGATCAACGCGAAGGGCGGTGTCGATGGCCGGCAAATCCAGATCATCGCGTATGACGATCACTCGTCGGCATCGGACGGCGTGCGTGCCTTTCAGCGCGCCGCGAGTCAGGACAAGGTAGTCGCGATCATCGGCAGCTACATCAGCGAAGTCGCGCTCGCGATGGAGCCATGGTCCGCGCGCCTGAAGATGCCTTTCATCACGCCGGGCGCGGCGAGCAACGAAATCTCGAAGCGCGTGCATGACGACTACGATCACTACAAGTACACCTTCCACGGCTGGATGACGTCTGCGTTCATCGCGCAATCGATCTGCGATTTCTCGCATGACGTGCTTGTCGTCGAGTTCAAGATGAAGACGACCGTCGTGATGAGCGAGGACGCCGCGTGGACCAAGCCGCTCGACGAGCGCTACCTCGAGTGCCTGCCGAAAGCGGGCCTCAAGGTGCTGGATCACATCCGCTTCAATCCGGACACGTCGGACTTCACGCCGATCTTCAACCAGATCGAAGCGAAGCATCCGGACACGATCACGACGGGCATCAGCCATGTCGGCGTGCAGCCGACCGTCCAGTGGCACGATCAGCAAGTGCCGATTCCGATGTCGGGGCAAAGCTCGCAAGCGACGACCACGAGCTTCTGGAAGGACACCAACGGCGCGACCGAAGGTGTGATCACCGCATCGGCGGCGGCGCCGGGCGTCGCGTTGACGCCGAAGACCGTGCCCTTCGTCGAGTCGTATCAGAAGCACTTTGCCGGCGTATCGCCCGCGTATGACGGCTTCACGAGCTATGACCTCGTGTACATCATCGCGGATGCGATTCATCGCAATCAAGGCTCGACCGATCCCGACAAGATGGTCGATGCGCTCGAAAAGACCGACTATGTCGGCACCATCGGACGCTGGCAGTTCTACGGCAAGAACGATCAGTTCACGCACGCGTTGAAGTACGGCGAAGGCTATATCACCGGCATCAACCTGCAATGGCAGAACGGCAAGCAAGTGGCGATATGGCCGAAGTCGGTGGCGAACGCAAAGGTCAAGTTTCCGGCCTTCGTGAAGGTGCAGGCAGCCGCGAACTAAGCGCGTTTGCGTCGTCGCGACGCGCGTGCGCTGCCGATAGCGCGCGCCTTGCGGCGCATGTTGCGGGGACCGGTTCCACGTTGGCATCGACATGGAAGACATAAAGGGCCGCTATGTTGCCACTGCAAATACTCATCGATGGCTTCGCGATCAGCTCGCTCTACGCGCTCGGCGCGATCGGCTTCACGCTGATATTCGGCGTATCCGGCGTGCTCAATCTCGCGCATGGCGGCGTGATGCTGGTATCCGCGCTGCTCGGCTGGGCGCTCGCGGGCGAAGCCGGATTGGGCACCTATCTCGGCACGCCGCTCGGCGTGGTCTGCGGGATGATTGCCGCATACGTCACCTATTTCATGGTGGTGCGGCCCATTCAACGCTCGACTGCGATCCCGCGTGAAGAGAAAGAGATCTTCGTGCTCACGGGCACGCTGCTCTGGGGCATCATGATCCAGCAGGGCATGGCGTATCTCTTCTCCGATAACCCCATCACGATGCGTCCGCTGATTCCCGGCGTCGCGAGCGTCGCGGGCGTGCGCGTGCCCTATAACGAGATTATGATCGCGGTCGTGTGCTGGGTCGTGATCGGATTGCTGTGGCTCTTCGTGAATCGCACGAAGGCGGGCAAGGCGCTGCTCGCGGCGTCGATGAATCCGCGCGGTCTCACGCTGCTCGGCTTCGAGTTGTCGAATATCTATCTGCTCGCGTGGACCATCTACGGTGTGCTCGCGGGCATCGCGGGCGTGCTGCTCGCATCGTTCCTTGGCGTGAGCACGAACAACACCGGACAGCTCACGGCGAGCGCGTTTTCCATCGTCGTGCTCGGCGGCCTGGGCAGCGTGTCGGGCTCGTTGATGGCCGCGTATGTCGTGGGTTATCTGGAGACCGTCACGGCGTACCTCATCTCGCCGACGCTGCGGCCATTGCCCGCGCTGCTGCTGCTCGTGCTCGTCGTATATGTGCGGCCGCAAGGCTTTCTCGGACGGCGCTAATCATGAAAGACATCGTTCGTTCGCGCTTGATCTGGTCCGCGGTCCTGCTCGCGATCGTCGCCGCGACGCTGCCGTGGTGGCTCACCGGGTATATCCTCGGCGTGCTGACGGTCGCGTATTACTTCGGCGTCTTCGCGATGTCGTGGGACTTGCTCTTCGGCTTCGCGGGCGAAGTCAATTTCGGACCGACGTTCCTGATCGGGCTCGGAGCGTATTCCGCCGCGATACTGAACGCGCACGCCGCCGCGCCGATACCGGTATGCGTGATGGCCGGCGGCCTCGTCGCGCTCGTCGGCGGCCTGCTGCTCGCCGTGCCCGCATTGCGATTGCGCGGACCGTACTTCGGTCTCGTCACGCTCGTCGCGGTGTTGCTGCTGCAGAACGCGATCGTGATCTTCGCGGGCGTCACCGGCGGCGAGATCGGCATGATGGTGCCCGACGTGATGTCCGTCGATGCGAGCCACAACTACTGGATCGCGCTCGCGTTCCTCATCGTCTGCGCGATCATTCTGTTCGGCCTGTCGCGCTCGGCCATCGGTCTCATTCTGCAGGCGAGCGGGCAGGATACCGTCGGCGCGCAGGCGCTCGGCTTCAACGTCGTGAAGCACAAGCTCGCGGCGTTCTGCATCAGCGCGGTGTTCTCAGGCGTCGCGGGCGCGATGCTCGTGTTCTATCAGGGCACGGCGTCGGTGAGCACGGTGGTCGATATCGGCATCGGCGTGCAGATCATCATCGCGGCTGTGCTCGGCGGCCGGCGCACGATACTCGGCGCGGTGCTCGGCTCGATCTTTCTCATCGTCGCGGGCGAATTCCTGCGTCCGCTCGGGCAGATCAATACGTTCGTGGTCGCGGCTGTCGCGCTCGCGGTCATCCTGTTCTTTCCCGATGGATTGCTCGGCAACATCCTGCGTGTGAGGGAGCGCGAATGAGCGATACACCTTTGCTTTCGGTGCGCGGCCTCACGAAGCGCTTCGGCGGTCTCGTCGCGGTGAAGGACATCGGCTTCGATATCGAGCCCGGCGAGATACTCGGCCTCATCGGTCCGAACGGTTCCGGCAAGTCGACAGTGATGAAGCTCATCATGGGCATCGAGCGGTCCAACGCGGGATCGATCAAGGTCGATGGCGTCGAGATGGCCGGATGGCTGCCGCATCGAATCGCGCGCGCGGGCGTGGGCATCGTGTTCCAGCATTCGCGGCCGCTGCATCGGCAGACAGTGCTCGAACACATCAAGCTCGCGCTATTGCCGGATTCGCTCGTGAAGCTCGCCGCCGATCCGCATGTGAATCGCCGCGCACGCGAGATCGCGGAGCGCGTCGGACTCGGCAAGGTGATGCATCGTCATCCGGCGACGCTGCCCTTCGCCGATCTGCGTCGCATGGAGATGGCGAAGGCGATCGCACGCGATCCGCGTGTCGTGCTCGTCGACGAGCCTTTCGCGGGTCTCACCGCTGCCGAATCGGAAGCGTTCTCCGAACTGATTCGCGGCTTTCGCGCGGAAGGGCGCGCGGTGCTGCTCGTCGATCACAACGTGAAGAGTCTCGCGGCGCTCGCGGATCGCGTGCTTGCGATGTATCTCGGCGAGTACGTCGCGGAAGGCACCGCCGAAGAAGTGATGCAGAACGAGACCGTGCGGCGCGTCTATCTCGGCGGCAAGATCGAGGCACGCGAGCGTGGCGCGGAAGTCGTGAGCAACAAGCCGTCGATTCTTCAGGTCGAGAGCGTCGGCGTGTTGTACGGCAAGGCGCGCGCGCTCGATAGCGTGGACATGCATGTGCGCGAAGGCGAATTCGTGTCGGTCGTCGGATTGAACGGCGCGGGCAAGACGACGCTCTTCAATGCGATTTCCGGACTCGTGGCGTATCACGGAACCATTCGCTACGGCTCGCGCGATTTGAAAGGCATGAGCGGCGCGGCGATCGCGCGTGGCGGCATCGTGCAGTGCCCGGAGACGCGCGAGCTGTTCGGCGACATGACCGTGCGCGAGAATCTCGATCTCGGCGGCTATCATCTTTCCGACAAGATGCGCGCCGATCAGCTCAAGTGGCTCTTCGAACTCTTTCCGATACTCGAATCGCGTCAGGCGCAGACCGCGCGCACGTTATCGGGCGGCGAGCAGCAGATGCTCGCGATCGCACGCGCGCTGATGATGCAGCCGAAGCTCCTCATCCTCGATGAGCCGACGCTCGGCCTCGCGCCGGTGATTCTCGAGCAACTGTCGAAGGCGATGGAACGGCTGCAGAAGACCACGCCGATCACCGTGCTGCTGGGCGAGCAGAACGTGACGTTCGCGTTGCCCCATGCGGACCGCGTGTATGTGCTCGAACATGCGCGCATCGTGTGGGAGGGCAGTCCGTCGCGCTTTGAGAAGGAGATGGGACGAGGCTTTCTCGAAGCGGTGCGGTCGGAGGCAGCGCAAATTGCGCAGGCGAAAGTTTGAAGCGTAGCGCGCGCAACTAAACACGCGCGCCTTGTTGCCTAAAACGCCACACGTATTGCACCGAATGGGCATCGCGTCATTTGATGTGTTAAAAAACCGCGAGCTTTCGATGCGTCGCGCCAAGCTGCTTTAGCCAAGACAGTTATCTGAAAGGCGAGGCGTCGAAGCCATGAAAAACGGCTAACGAATACGCGCTCCCAATACATCATGAAGACATTCACATCGCGTGCCATCGCGGGCATCGGCGCGTCGGTCGTCGCGCTCGCGTGTCAATCCGCATTCGCGCAAAGCTCGGTCACGCTGTACGGCGTCGCCGATGTCAGCGTGCGTTACCTCACGAACGCCAACGCCAACAACGACGGCAAGCTGTTCATGACGAACGGCGCCATTACCAATAGCCGCATCGGCTTCAAAGGCGTCGAAGATCTCGGCGGCGGCCTGAAAGCGATCTTCCAGCTGGAAAGCGGCGTGGAACTGGAAAACGGCCAATACGCCGACAGCGCTCGCGCATTCAATCGCGCGGCTTTCGTCGGCCTGTCGAATCCATATGGCACGCTGACGCTCGGCCGTCAGAAGACGCCGCTCTTCGACATGCTCGGTGACGTCTACGATCCGCTCACGGTCGGCAATTACTTCGAGAACGCATGGTTGCCGGTTGCGTTGGGCGCGGGTCTCTATGCGGATAACGCCGTCAAGTACAACGGCACGTTCGCGGGCCTCACGATCGGCGCGATGTACTCGTTCGGCACGAACTATACGTCGACGGGCGCGGGCGGCTTCTCGGGCCAGGTTCCGGGTCATATGGGCGCGGGCAACATGTACGGCTTCACGGCGTCGTATGCGATGGGCCCGCTGTCCATCGGCGGCGGCTATCAGCAGAACAGCGACAACGCCGCGAACAAGCAGAAGATCTGGAACGCGAACGCGGTCTATGCGATCGGCGCGGCGAAGCTCTATGTCGGCTATCTGCATTCGACCGATGACACCGGCTTCGTCGACAGCATCCTGCAACAGCGTGGCCTCGTATCGGGCACGGATATTTTGAAAGGCTCGGGCCGTCGCGACGATGGCCCGTTCGCGGGCGTCACCTATCAGGTCACGCCGGCGCTGTTGCTCACGGGCGCGTTCTACTACGACCACATGAAGAACGCGGCCATCGGCGGCGGCGCGACGGGCAGCGGCAATCGCTATACGGGTGTCGCCCTGGCGGAGTACGCGCTGTCGAAGCGCACGGAAGTCTACGGCACCGTGGACTTCAACAAGGTGACGGGCGCGGCGGATGTCGAACTGCCGGGCCGCTCGAATCAGACCGGCGTGTCGATCGGCTTGCGCAACATCTTCTGATGACGCTTCAGCGCACGCGCAATGTATAGCGCGTGCGCTGACGATACACGTCGCCGGGCCGCAAGACAGCGCGCTCGCTGTCTTGCATGTTGATCTCGTTGGGAAAGCCGCCCGCTTCCAGGCACAGTCCCGCCTGCTTGCGATAACGCGAACCGCCGCGCGCGGGCACATCTTCCAGATAATTCCCCGAGTAGAACTGCAAGCCGCGCGCATCGGTCGACACGCTCAGTTCGCGTCCGCTCGATGGATCGAACAGCACAGCGACCGTGCGCGGTTCGTTCGCTTGGTCGCTCAACACGTAGCAATGATCGAAGCCGCCCGCGATCGCGAGTTGCGGATGAACCGCATCGAGACGCGTACCGATCGATGCAGGCGCGCGCAAATCAAACGCGCTGTCCCCGACGCTTTCGCGCGCGATTGGAATCGAGGTCGCATCGATTGCGAAGTACGTATCCGATGCAATCGATATCTCGTGGTCGCGAATGCTCGCGCCGTCGTTCAAATTGAAGTACGCGTGATTGGTCAGGTTGATGGGCGTCGGCACATCGGTGCGAGCTTCGTAATCGATCGATAACGTGCCGTCGTCATCGAGCGCATAGCGCACGGTCACATCCACATTGCCGGGAAAGCCAGAAGCGCCCGCAGGCGATTGCAGCGTCATGACGAGCGCGCCGTTCGCCGCCTGCACACGCCACATCTGCCGATGAAAACCCGCCGAGCCGCCATGCAGAAGATTCGCGCCTTCGTTGCGCTCCGCCTGATGCGCGATGCCATCGAGCACGAAGCGCGCATCGCGGATGCGATTCGCCCAGCGCCCGATGATCGCGCCCATGAACGCGCTGCCGTTGCGGTAATCGTCGGGCATGTCGTGACCGAGCAGGACATTGGCGAGATGTCCATCGCGATCGGGCGCGAGCCATGAAACGAGCGTCGCGCCGAGGTCGCTGATATCGACAGACATGCCCGATGCATTGCGCAACGTGTAGAGATTCGCGTCGCCCCAGGGGCGAACGTCGATGGAAGAAGAGGTCGTCATGCGCGAGATCATCTCATGGCCGCGCCGCGACTTCATCGAGATGCAGCAGTAAGTCCGCTGGATCTTCATACACGCGCAACGCGCCGGAGCGCTCGAGTTCATCGCTGCCATAACCGCCCGATAGCAAGCCGACGCCGAGCGAGCGGCAACGGCGCGCGGCCAGCATGTCCCAGATGCTGTCGCCGACGACGACCGTATGCTCGATCGGCACGTTCAGACGCTCGGCGGCGGCGAGGAACAGATCCGGATCGGGCTTTGCGTACTTCACCATGTCGCGCGTAACGACCACTTGCTTCGACGGATCGACGCCCAATGCTTCGAGATTGACCTGCGCGGTTTCCATGCGCCCGCTCGTCGCGATGGCCCAGCGCGTGCCGGCGTTCGTCAACGCTTGCAGCAATTCGCGCGCGCCGGGCAGCGGACACACCTGCGCGCGCAGCCGCTTGTACGCCTCCGCATGCAACTGACGCAGCCGCTCGACGCGATCCGCGCTGATCTCGCCGTGCGTCTCGCGCAGTAACTGATTGGTGAAGAGTCCGCCGCTCATGCCGATCTTGCGGTGAATGCGCCACACCGACAACTCGATGCCCTCGGCGTCGAGCGCTTCTTTCCACGCGAGCACATGTTGATAGACGCTGTCGACGAGTGTGCCGTCGAGGTCGAATAGAAATGATGTTTCGATGCGCATGGTCTGCTCCCTTTGATCGAGTTCGGGCGTGTCGTATCGCTTCATCATACGCACGATCGGGCGAACAGGCTGTTCCAGGTGCGATAATGGATGTTTGCGCCGCGAGCCGGTTATATCGCGGAATCGCCGCATGAAGTCCCTGAATTTTGCATCACTTACGCATCACGGAGCCTATCTTGACCCGCATCGACAATCCCTCCCGCGATCAGGAGGCAGGCGTGGCCGACTCCACGCAAGACACGACCCGCATCGACGATACGCGCATCGGCGCGGTGCGTCCGCTGATCTCGCCCGCGTTGCTGCTCGATGAACTGCCGGTCACGCCCGGCGTGCAGACGCTCGTCGAGGAAAGCCGCGCGGCCATTGCGAATATTCTGCATGGCCGCGATGACAGGCTCGTCGTCGTCATCGGTCCGTGTTCCATCCACGATCACGATCAGGCGATGGAATACGCAGAGCGTCTGAAGAAAGTGGCGTACGAACTGCGTAACGATCTCTTCATCGTGATGCGCGTGTACTTCGAAAAGCCGCGCACGACGGTAGGCTGGAAGGGCTATATCAACGATCCGCGTCTCGATGGCAGCTTCCGCATCAACGAAGGACTGCGCCGCGCGCGCGAACTGCTTCTCGACATCAGCGGCCTCGGTCTGCCTACCGCCACCGAGTTCCTCGATCTGCTCAGCCCGCAATACATCGCCGATCTCATCGCGTGGGGCGCGATCGGCGCGCGCACGACGGAGAGCCAGAGTCATCGTCAGCTTGCGTCGGGGCTTTCTTGTCCAATCGGCTTCAAGAACGGCACCGATGGCGGCGTGCAGGTTGCCGCCGACGCAATCGTCGCGGCGCGCGCGAGCCACGCGTTCATGGGCATGACGAAGATGGGCATGGCGGCGATCTTCGAGACGCGCGGAAACGACGACTGCCACGTCATTCTGCGCGGCGGCAAGAAGGGGCCGAACTACGACGCCGAAAGCGTCGCGGCGGCGTGCGGCGCGCTCTCCAAGCTCGGCCAGCGCGAACAGGTGATGATCGATTGCTCGCACGCCAACTCGAACAAGTCGCATCTGCGTCAGGTCGATGTCGCGCAGGACATCGCGCGGCAACTGGAGGCGGGCGAACGGCGCATTACCGGCGTGATGATCGAGAGTCATCTGGAAGAGGGCCGTCAGGATCAGAAGCCGGGCGTGCCGCTCAAGCACGGCGTATCGATCACCGATGCATGCCTTGGCTGGACGCAAAGCGAACCTGTGCTCGAACTGCTCGCTCAAGCAGTGAGAAAACGCCGCGCGGGGTGATGACAAAAAACGTGGGCGCGGCAAGGGAAGCGTTTCCGTTCGCCGCGTTCACGGCGACGACGGGCGATGCATCGGAGTTCGATGATCGCGTGATGTGACAAGCCCCTACCGCGCCACCGCCGCATTCAGCGCATTGAGCAACGCCAGCGGATCGAATGGCTTCTTCAACTGAATCGACTTCGGCAATGCGCGACGCTCGTCCTCGCTGAGCGCGAGGTCGTAGCCCGTCACGAACACGACGCCCAGTCCCGGCGTTTTGCGGCACGCCGCGATAGCCAGTTCCACGCCGGACTGCCCGGCAAGATCCACATCCGTCAGCAGCAATTCGAAGCGATGCTCGCGCATGAGCGCCAGCGCTTCATCGACGCTGCCCGCTTCCGTCAGATCCAGCCCGAAGGTGCGCAGCAATTCGGCGGTGCTATCGCGCACGAGTTCGTTGTCTTCGACGAACAGCACGCGCATTCGCGAGAGCGCATCGTTTTGCGCGACGCTCGGCACGCTGACATCGGCGCTGGCAGGCGCGCCCGCCGATGCCCTCATGCGTTGTCCCAGAACCTGCCGCACTTTGCGCGCCAAAGCCTCATGCGTATAAGGCTTGCTCAGCAGATCGATGCCTTCGTCGAGCCGCCCCGCATGCACGATCGCGTTGTCCGTATAGCCCGACGTGAACAGCACCGCGATACCCGGCACGCGTTCACGCGCCTTGCGCGCCATTTCGTTGCTGCGCAGCGGGCCGGGCATCACGACATCGGTGAAGAGCAGATCGACGGGCACGCCGCTTTCGACGATCGCCAGCGCGCTCTGCGCGTCCTTTGCCCGCAATACGCGATAGCCCAGATCCGCGAGCATCTCGACGACGGTCGCGCGCACTTCCTCATCGTCCTCGACGACGAGAATGGTCTCGCTGCCGCCCTTGGCCGGACCGGCATCGATGGTCGTTTCGATATCCTCTTCCTCGCGCGCGCGCGGCAGATAGATACGCACCGTCGTACCGTGCCCTTGCTCGCTGTACACCTTCACGTGGCCGCCGGACTGCTTGACGAAGCCGTACACCATCGAAAGGCCGAGGCCCGTGCCTTGTCCTTCGCGCTTGGTCGTGAAGAACGGTTCGAACGCGCGTTCCTGCACTTCGGGCGACATGCCCGAACCGGTGTCGGTCACGGCGACCATCACGTACTGGCCGGGCGCGACGTCGGCGTTGCGCATCGCGTAGGTTTCGTCGAGCGATGCATTGCCGGCTTCGATCGTGAGCTTGCCGTGACCGTTCATCGCGTCGCGTGCGTTGATCGCGAGATTGAGCAGCGCGTTCTCGACCTGGAATGGATCGACGAGCGTATTCCACAATCCGCCCGACACGATGGTTTCGATCTCGATGCCATCGCCGAGCGCACGGCGGAACATGTCGTCGAGGCCGCGCACGAAGCGGCCCAGATTCACGACCTTCGGCGCGAGCGGCTGGCGTCGGCCGAACGCGAGCAATTGCGACGCGAGATTCGCGCCGCGCGCGACGCCCGCGAGCGCGCTTCGCACGCGCTGCTCGGGCTTGTCCTGTCCGGCGACGTCTTTCGCGAGCAATTGCAGATTGCCGCCGATCACCTGCAGCAGATTGTTGAAGTCGTGCGCGACGCCGCCCGTCAGCTTGCCGATGGCTTCCATCTTTTGCGCCATGCGCAGCGCTTCTTCGGCGTGGCGCAGCGCGTCGGCGGTTTCGCGGTCGGATGTGACGTCGCGGCCCACGCCATGAATGCGCCGCGTGGCCGGATCGAGCGATACGGTCCACGCGATCCAGCGCCAGCCGCCGTCCGAACGGTTCATCCGGCATTCGTAGCGCACCGGCAAGCCGTTCGCGCGCAGCTTGCCGAGTTCCTCGGCGGCGGCGGGCGCGTCGTCGGGATGAAGGAGGTCCATCACCGTGTGCGAATGCAGGCGCTGCGAGTCGAAGCCGAGCACCGTCGTCCATGAAGGACTCACGCGCAGCAGCGCGCCCTCGAAGCTCGCGACGAAGAACAGATCTTCGCTCAACTCCCACAAACGATCGCGATCCGCGACGGCATCCGCGACGCGGCGCTCCAGCGTTTCGTTCAGATCGCGCAGCGCGTCCTGCGCCTTCGTGCGCTGGGCGATCTCGTCCTGCGCGGCCTGAAAGAGCCGTGCATTGTCGATGGCGATCGCCGCTTGCGACGCGATGCCCGTCAGGATGCGCTCCGAGCGCTCCGTGAAGACGCCCGGCTCGGGATGCCCGAAGAACAGCCCGCCGAGCACTTCGCCCGTGCGCGAGAGGACCGGCGCGGCGAGATAGCTGCACACGGCGAGATGGCCCTTCGGCATGCCGTGATGCGGCGCGTTGTGTCCATAGCGCGGATCTTTCGTGATGTCGTCCGAGCGCACGATGCCTTCGCCCGCGAACGTCGGACCGAATACGGCCGTGTTGCGCGGCATCGGAAATTTGGCGAACGTATCCTTCGGCACGCCCGACAGGGTGTAGAGCGTGTAGCTGCCGCCCTTGTCGTCGAGCACGTTGTAGAAGAACGAGCCGAAGGCGGCGCCGGTCAGCTCCGTCGCGGCATCGACGACGACCTGCACCGCGCGGCTCAGATCGAGTTCGCCCGCGACCGCCGTGCCGACGCGATTGAGAATCTCCAGCGTGCGCGATTCGTCGCGCAGCTTCTGTTCGGTCGCGCGACGCAGCCGCGCGAGCCGCAGATTGCTCGCCACGCGCGCGAGCAGTTCGCGTGCGGAAAAGGGCTTGGTCAGATAGTCGTCCGCGCCCGCTTCGAGGCCGTCGACGCGCGCTTCCTCGCCCGCGCGCGCCGAGAGCAGCACGACAGGCGTTTCGCGCAGCGCTTCGTCTTCGCGCAGCGCGCGCACGAGCGCGAAGCCGTCGAGGCGCGGCATCATCACGTCGGAGACGATGACTTCCGGTCGCACGTCGCGCGCGATCGCGAGCGCGGCTTCGCCGTCGGCGGCGACGTTCACGTCGTGGCCCGCCGCGATCAGCATGCGGCGCATGTAGTCGCGCAGATCGGCGTTGTCGTCGACGATCAGCACGCGGCCCGGCAACGCATTGGCGAGCGCCGGGTCGTCGGCCGCGTCCGCGCCGAGCGGCGCGTCTTCCTCGCTTTCGACGACCGGCGGCTCTCCGTCCGGCATCCAGCGCATGGCGGCATCGACATACGAGCGCGCGCGGATGCTCGCTTCGGCATGGGGCGCGGCTTGCGCATCGAACGCCGATTCGCGCGACGAGGGCAGCGTGACGGTGAAGCACGCGCCTTCGCCGAGCGTGCTTTGCACGCGGATCATGCCGCCGTGCAGCTTGACGAGCTCGTGCACCATCGCAAGGCCGATGCCGCTGCCTTCCACCGAGCGGCCCGCCGCGCCCGTCACGCGATGGAAGCGCTCGAACACGCGCGTGAGCTCGTCTTCGGGAATGCCGATGCCGGTATCGCGCACGCTCATTTCGATGCTGCGATCGGCGTTCGCGTGCAGCGAGATGCGGATGGCGCCATCGAACGTGAACTTGAACGCGTTCGACAGCAGGTTCATCACGATCTTTTCCCACATGTCGCGGTCGATGTCCGCGATCACCGGCGCCTGCGCGATATCGATCTCGAGGCGCAGGCCGGCCGTTTCGATCGCCGAGCGAAACAGCGACGCGAGCTCGGCGGTGAATACGGCGATATCGGTCGGCTGACGATGCATCTCGATGCGCCCGGCCTCGATGCGCGAGAAATCCAGCAGCGCGTTGACGAGCTTCAGGAGCCGCAGGCCATTGCGATGCATGATCTCGACGAGCCGCAAATCCTCGCGGCCTACGCGTCCGGGACTGGCCAGCAGTTCTTCGAGCGGGCCGAGCATCAGCGTGAGCGGTGTCCTGAACTCGTGGCTGATGTTGGAGAAGAACGTGGTTTTCGCGCGGTCGATTTCGGAGAGCGCTTCGGCGCGGCGGCGCTCTTCCTCGTACGCGTGCGCATAGCCGATCGCCGCGCCGATCTGGCCCGCGACCAGATTCATGAACGCGCGATAGGCGTCGTCGAAAAGCCGGTAGGGGTTCAACGCCGCGATCAGCATGCCCGCGCGGCCCGTCTCGCCCGAAGGCGCGATGGGCACGAGCACCGTGCTCGAAGGCGCGACGTTCCACGCGCCGGTCGGCAACGGCGCATCGACGAGGCGTTCGAGGTTCGTCACCACGCGCGCCTGGCCGTCGCGCAGCACGCTTTGAAACGGCCACAGCTCCGCGTGCGACGCATGCAGCGTTGCGGGCGCGGCCGCATGGCCCGGCGCGATGCCGCACGCTCCGGCGAGCGTCGCCATGTCGCCGCCCGGCTCGGCGATGTAGAGCAGCGCGAAGGGCATGTCGCGCGATGCGCCTTCGAGCGCGTTCATCGACAGTTCGCATGCCTCGCGCCACGAGCGCGCATCCGCCGCCGATGCGGCCAGCTCGCGCAGCACGTTAAGTTGACGTTCGCCGAGGACGCGCTGCGTGTCGTCGCTGTTCGCGCAGATGATGCCGCCCGCGCCGCCGCGGTCATCGGGAATCGGGCTATAGGAGAACGTGTAATACGTTTCCTCGGGAAAGCCGTTGCGCTCCATGATGAGGAGCTTCTGTTCGACGAATGTCCCTTCGATGCCCGCGAGCGCCGTGTCGAGCAGCGGGCCGATATCGTTCCAGATTTCGCGCCAAACGACCGAGGTCGGCTGGCCGAGCGCATGCGGATGCTTGCCGCCGATGATCGACTTGTACGCGTCGTTGTAGAAGAAAAGCAGGTCCGACCCCCAGCCGACCCAGATCGGCTGGCGCGACGTCAGCATGATGCGGATGGCCGTCTTGAGACTTTGCGGCCAGTTTTCGGGCGAGCCGAGCGCGGTCTGCGTCCAGTCGAAACCGCGGATGAGCGCGCCCATTTCGCCGCCGCCCAGGAGGAAGCTCGGGTCGAGCCCGTTCATCCTCGTATCCGCGATCAGGTTTTCGGCTTTCATCGACGCTTGATCTCCTCGCCCGGCCTCTCGATGGGGCGATGCAGGTTTGTCGGGGACGCTGCCCGTCGTAGGGTTCGAATCGTTCATGTGCGCTTCCGGACGCGGGTGCGAACGATACCGGATTCTCGCACGGAAAACCCATTTTCTTGCAATGGCCGCACGCGCGTCAGCCCCGTCCTGCAAGGCGTTCGGGACAGTGCGGCACGGGATTTGCTGGACGTGTCGCTCAAATCGATAACGTGCGCGTGACCGTCAGGCGCCAGCATCACATCAAGCGAAACCATGTCCAGACCGATGCCTAAAGCCCCCTCGACATCAGGCGCAGGCGCGCACGAAGACTTCGATATCTACGCGTCGTATGTGGTGAATGCGACGGGCCTGCACATCGGCACGTTGAAGGTCGTGAGAAAGCGCGACAAGCGCGTGCTCTATCCGTTCGATGGCTGCGAGACCATCGGCCCGTTCGAATCGAGCGAGGACGCGCGGCGGGCGGCCGAAGCGCTCGGCCACCGCATCGTCGCCGCGGATCTCGCCAATCCCGAGCCATGATCCGCGCTCGCGCATTGTCCTATGACATGCGCTTTCGACGCAGGCGGAACGTCTCATCCCCGTGAGCGCGTCGAGGCTGCGAGCCGCGCGGTAAGAAGCCCCGGCGATTCCATAGATGATCGGCAAGAATGGCCCGCGCGCTCGGGAAAACCCCAGCGCCGTCATCGTCCTAGGACATGCCAGGCAAGCGGCATGCGTCTGTATCTTGATCTCAAGGCGGTGCATGGCGCGCGAACTCGAGCGCAGCACCGGGTCCATGACGCATCCGGAAGACGACTATGAGTGACGTGCAACCATCCACGAGGCAGGGTCAACACGCGGCGCCCGATGAGACGCCCTCGCGCGCGCCGATTCGACGCGCCATGGCCGCCTCGGCAATAGGCAATGCGACCGAGTGGTTCGACTACGGCATCTACAGCTACGGCCTGACCTACATTTCGGCCGCGCTCTTTCCCGGCAGTACCGCGCAAGCCACGCTCTTCGCCCTCGCCACGTTCGCGATTTCGTTTCTCGTGCGTCCGCTCGGCGGCCTCTTCTGGGGACCGCTCGGCGATCGTCTCGGCCGCAAGCATGTGCTCGCGCTGACCATCATCATCATGTCGATGGCGACGCTGCTCGTCGGCTTGCTGCCTTCATATGGAAGCATCGGCATATGGGCGCCCGTGGCGCTCGTCGCGTTGCGCATGATCCAGGGCTTCTCGACGGGCGGCGAGTATGGTGGCGCGGCCACGTTCATGGCCGAATACGCGCCCGATCACAAGCGCGGCTTTTGCGGCAGCTTTCTCGAATTCGGCACGCTCGCGGGCTTTTCGCTCGGCGCGTTCCTGATGCTCGGCTGCTCGGTGCTGCTCGGCAACGACGCGATGCACGCGTGGGGATGGCGCCTGCCGTTTCTCGTCGCGGCGCCGCTCGGTCTCATCGGACTGTATCTGCGCTCGAAGATGGAGGACACGCCGGTGTTTCGCGAATGCGCCGAAGCGGCGGAGCGAGAGCATCAGACGGGTGTGTCGTTGGGCGAACTGTTCGCGAGCTACTGGAAGCCGCTCTTGCAGCTCGGCGGGCTCGTCGTGGCGCTCAACGTCGTGAACTACGTGCTGCTCGCCTATATGCCGACGTTCATGAAGAAGGAGCTCGGCATGAGCGACAACCTCTCGCTGCTGCTGCCGCTCATCGGCATGCTGTCGATGATGGTGCTGCTGCCGTTCGCGGGCGCGCTGTCGGATCGTATCGGACGCAAGAAGGTGTGGTGGCTTTCGCTCGTCGGCATCTTCGTCGCGGCCGTGCCGATGTTCTCGCTGATGACCCATGGCATTGCCGGCGCGCTGATCGGGCTTGCGGTGCTGGGGCTGCTGTATGTGCCGCAACTCGCGAGCATCTCCGCGATGTTTCCCGCGATGTTCCCGACGCAGGCGCGTTATGCGGGGATGGCGATCGCCTATAACGTGTCGACGTCGATCTTCGGCGGCACCGCGCCGATGGTCACCGATTGGCTGATCGGACGCACAGGCAGCACGCTGGTGCCGGCGTATTACATGATGGGGGCTTGTGCGGTTGGCGCGGTTGCGTTGGTGTTCGTTACCGAGACGGTCGGGTGTTCGCTGCGCGGGCGGGGGATTCCTGGGGCCGGGACTGGTGCTGGTGCCGGGACGCAGCGGGACGATATGGCGCATGACGTGTTGCCCGAGCATCGGCATGCTTGATGTTTTTTTCGCCGGATCCCGTTTTTGCGTTGGACTATTAGCACAGGGGCAACGCTAATAAACCGAAAGCAAAACGGGATCCGGCGAAATCCACCGTAGAGAAAGCAAACCTCAGTGCGCCACTTTCACCCTATTGTTCCCACTCAAAACCCGCGCCTGCAGCAAGATCACGAGCAGTAGAAACGCACCGCGAATCACCGACTGCCAGTAGGCGGAAAGCGAAATGAACCCGAGCCCGTTCTCGAAGTTGAGCAGATTGAACACGAGCCCGAGCAACGCGACGCCCGCGACGGTCATCGCGATGGACCCATCGCCGCCGGTCAGCCGCGTGCCACCGAGGACGACCGCGGAAATCGCGAACAACTCCCATCCGACGCCTTCATTCGGCTGTCCCGCGCCGAACTGCGCGGCCAGAATCGCACCGGCGATGCCCGCAAGCAAGCCGCTCAGCGCATACACCATGACCAGCGTGCGGTCCACGTTCAGGCCCATCAGCCGCGACGCTTCCTCACTTCCGCCGATGGCGAGCGCATGCCGCCCGAAGCGCGAACTGCGCAGCGCGATCCATCCGGCAAACGCGGTCAGCGCCGACACGATGCCCGGTATCGGCAAGCCGAACAGATCGCCCTGACCGAATGCGGCGAAGTTCGAATCCGATGAAATGCCGACCGCGTCGTTATGCCCGAGCAGCAACGCAAGCCCATGCGCGCCGAGACTCGTCGCGAGCGTGACGATGAACGGCAGGATCCGCATATGCGTGATGACGAGCCCGTTGAGCACGCCCACCGCGAGTCCCGCGAGCGAGCCGGCAAGCACCGCGGCCAGCCCGCCATGCGGGCTCGCCAGCGCCGACACCACGCTCGCGAGCGCGGCCACCGCGCCGACGGACAGATCGATGCCGCCCGTGATGATGACGAACGCCATGCCGATCGAGATCAGCAGGAACATCGAGTTGTATCGCCAGAACGACGTGATGTTGTACGCGTCCGCGAAATGTTCGTAACGCATGACGCCGAGCACGAGCAGCGCCGCGAGCGCGATGAGAATCGGCAAGTTCCTTTTCATGTCGACGTTCAACCTCGCTTGCGTTGCACGTACACCGCGACGATGATGATCGCGGCCTTCAGCACCAGCGCGGCGGCATCCGGAATGCCGTGCGCGAGCAGCGTATAACGCAGCAACTGGATGATGAGCGCGCCGATCAGCGTGCCCGTGATATACGCCTTGCCGCCCGTCAACGCGGTGCCGCCGACCGCGACCGCCGCGATCGCATCGAGCTCCACGCCGAGACCGACGACATTCGCATCCGACGACGAATTCACCGAGATCGAAATCAGCCCGGCTAGCCCGGCGAGCGCCGCGCATACGGTGTACGCGATCATCTTCACGCGCGCGGTCGGAATGCCCGAGAGATACGCGGCGTCCTCATTGCCGCCCGTCACGAGCAGGAACTTGCCGAACAGCGTCTTGCGCACGATCCACGTAAAGAGTGCGACGAGCACGAGCATCAGGAGAATCTGGAACGGCACGCCCGCGATCTTGCCGAGCGCGATCCATTGAAACGCGGGATTCGTGAACGCCTGAAGGCTCCCATCGGTGACGACTTGCGCGATGCCGCGGCCCGCGATGAAGAGCACGAGCGTCGCGACGATCGGCTGCACGTTCAGTCGCGTCACGAGAAAGCCGTTGAAGACGCCGCATAACGCGGCGGCGACGATCGGCAGCGTGAACGCAAGCACGATGCCGAGCGGCCCGTCGATGTTCATGAAGAGCATCGGCGCGAGCGCACCGGCTATCGCCATCGACGCGCCCACGGACAGGTCGATGCCGCCCGTCGCGACGACGAGCGTCATGCCGATGCCGACGATCACGATCGTCACCACTTGCGTGAGATTCACGTTGAACGTCTGCAGCGAAACGAAGTGCTGCGTGAAGATCAGATTGAAGACGATCATCGCGAGCAGCACGGCGACTTCGCGCTGAATCGCCACGCCACGCTTCTTCTTTGCCGATGCCTGCACGATCGGCGCGGCCCGTTGCGTATCATCGATCATGTTTCGCTTCCTCTACCGCCTCGGCGAGCGTCGACTCCGCGCCCCCGCCATACGCGATCGCATCCATGATCGACGCCTCGTTCATCTGCGCGCCGTCTAGTTGCGCGACCGTTTCGCCGTCGCGGATCACGACTGCGCGATCCGCCACTGCCGTGAGTTCTTCCAGTTCCGATGCGGACAGCAGCACCGCCATGCCGGCATCGCGCAATTCGCGCACGATCTTCGCGACGTCGGCTTTCGCGCCCACGTCGATGCCGCGCGTGGGCTCGTCGAGCAGCAAGAGGCGAGGGTGCGTCGCGAGCCAGCGCGCGAGCAGCACCTTCTGCTGATTGCCGCCGGAAAGTTCGCGTATCGGCTGATCGGGCGAGCGTAGCTTGATGCCGAGCGATTCGATGAAGCCATCGACGATCTCGCGCTGCTTCGCGACATCGACGACGCCGCGTTTCGTCAGCGCAGGCAGGCAGACGAGCGTGAGGTTGTCGCGCACGGAAAGCTCCGGCACGATGCCTTCGGCCTTGCGATCTTCCGTCAGATACGCGACGCCGCGCGCGATCGCATCTTTCGGCGATTTGAACGATGCTGGCTCGCCGTTTATATCGAGCGTTCCTTTCGCCGGGCGATCCGCGCCGAAGAGCAGGCGCATCGTTTCCGTGCGGCCCGAGCCGAGCAGGCCCGCGAGGCCGACCGCTTCGCCCGCGTGAACATCGAGCGATACGTCCGTGACCTTCGCGCCCGCCGCGAGCCCTTGCGCCGCGAGCGCGACCGGACCGCGCTTCGCGAGATTCGCTTCCTTCACCGCGCTGTCTTCATGCACGACGGCGGCGAGCGTGCGGCCGAGCATCGTCGTGACGAGCTTCAGCTTGTCCATTTCCTGCATCGTGTTTTCGGCGACGGTCTGGCCGTCGCGCATCACGGTGACGCGATCGCACAGCGCATAGAGTTCATCGAGCCGATGCGAGACGAAGATGACCGCGCGCCCGTCGTCGCGCAAGCGGCGCACGACGGTGAAGAGCAGCTCGACTTCGCGCTCGTCGAGCGAGGACGTCGATTCATCCATGATGACCATCTTCGCATCCGACGACACCGCGCGCGCGAGCGCGACCATCTGCTGAATCGCGGTGGAATAGTCGCGCACGGGCTTCTTTACATCGATACGCAATCCGAATGATTCGAGCAATTCGCTCGCACGCCGTTGCACGGTGTTCCAGTCGATGAGACCGAAACGGCGCGGCTCGCGCCCGAGAAAGATGTTTTCCGCGACGGAGCGGAAAGGCACGAGATTGATCTCCTGATAGATCGTGCTGATGCCCGCTTCGCGCGCTTCCTTCGGCGTGCGGAAATCGACTTCGCGGCCATCGAAGCGAATCGTGCCCGCGCTCTTGCGATACGCACCCGTGAGAATCTTGATGAGCGTGGACTTGCCCGCGCCGTTCTGGCCGATGAGCGCGTGCACTTCGCCTGCTGCGACGGTCAGGCGCGCGCGCTTCAACGCAGCGACGCCGCCGAACGCGATATCGATGTCCTGCATGTCGAGAAGGGGAGTCTGAGCCATGCGTGATATCCGTCGAAATGAAAAAGCGAGCGCCTCCGATCAGACGCCCGCAAGTCACACACACACTTCGCTCAGTACCCGTACTGCATGCTTGCGTCGACGTTGCTCTTGTCGTAGAAGCGATCCGAGACCTTCACCCACGGCGGCACCGTTTCGCCCTTCGCGTACTTCTGCGCGACGTCGCATGCGAGCGGTCCGAAGAACGGGCTGGATTGCACGCTCGCGCCGAGCTCGCCCGCCTTGATCGCTTCGAGGCCGCCCTTGGTGCCGTCGATCGTCACGAGAACGATATCCTTGCCCGGCTGCTTGCCCGCCGCCTTGATCGCCGCGATCGCGCCGAGCGCCATTTCGTCGTTGTGCGCGTAGACCGCGGTCACGTCGGGATGCGCCTGCAAGAGCGTCTCCATCACCTGACGGCCCTTGTCGCGCGCGAAGTCGCCGCTTTGCGACGCAACGATCTTCATGCCGGGATTCTTCGCGATGACATCGTCGAAGCCTTTCTTGCGATCGTTCGCGGCGGACGCGCCCGTCGAGCCTTCCAGCTCGATGATGGTCGCCTTGCCGTTGGTCGCCTTCACGAGCCAGTCGGCGGCGCGCTGACCCTGATCGATGAAGTCCGAGCCGATGAACGTGATGTAGTCCTTGCCCGCCTTCGCCATCGACTGATCGATGTTGCGGTCGACCAGAATCACGGGAATGCCCGCTTTCTTCGCCTGCATCACGACCGGCACGAGCGGCTTTTCCTCGCGCGGCGGGAAGACGAGCAGATCGACGTGCTGCGCGATCATGCTCTGGATGTCCGAGACCTGCTTCGCCGCGGAACTGTTGGCGTCGGTCATGACCATCTGCCAGCCGCATTTCGCCGCGATGTCCTTGAAGCTCTTCGTCTCCGCGAGACGCCACGGATTATTGCTCTCGGTCTGCGCAAAGCCGACCTTCAACGGCTTCTTGTTCGGGATCTTCGGCAGGCCGTCGTCGGCGGCGTGGGCGGCGGTGAAGCCGGCCGCGAGCGTGAGTGCGGTCAGGGCGGTCAGTGCGGCAGCGAGCGGGCGCAGGCCCAGGCGCGATTTCTTATCTAATGACAGCATGTCTTCCTCCATTGAATGGTTAGGCTTTTTCTAATGACGCCGATGCTTGGTGTTGCCCGGTCTGCCTGCTGCGAGAGTCAAACTGCGTACCGCGTTCCGTGCGAATGCGGCGATTGCTTCAGCGCATTTCATTAACGATCAATCGCTAATATTATTAATGGCCAACTGTTTCGCCTCGGTGTTTTCCGCGACGGAGCCGCGCTCGATCAGCGGTCCGTCCAGCTTCACGGTGCGACGCCGAACGGGTGCGCCCGCGGCCCGGTTCTCTTCTTCCTGCAGCAGCGTCTCGACTGCCCAGCGCCCTAGCTCATAGTTCGGCAGCACGACGGTCGAAAGCGGCGGATGCGTATGCCGCGCGATTTCCTGATCGTCGTAGCCGAGCACGGATACATCGTCGGGCACGCGCAGTCCGAGCTGCTTCAACGCCTCGATCGCGCCGAGCGCCATCAGGTCGTTCGCGCAAAAGATCGCGGTCGGCGGATTCGGCTCGCGCATTAGCGAGAGCGTCTGTTCGAAGCCGGTGTCGGGACTCCAGTCCCCTTCGCGCACCAGTTCCGGCGCGAACGGCAGATCGGCTGTGGCGAGCGCGGTCCGATAGCCCTTCAGACGATCGCGCGCCGCGTCCTGCCACGGCTCGCCGTTGATATAGCCAATGCGCTTGTGCCCCGCGGCCAGCAGATGATCCGTCGCGGTGTGCCCGCCCGCCACTTCCGCCGGCACCACCGAAGACACGCTCGCATCGCTCGTGTAGCAGTTGAGCAGCACGGTCGGCACCTTGGCGAGCACGGCCGGCAGCGTGACGCGGCGGGTATAGACCGTCGCGTAGATCACGCCGAGCACGTTCGGATTGCCGAGCGTCGCGTCGAGCACGCGCGCCTCGATCTCCGCATTGCCGTGCGTCGAATAGACGGCGAGCATGCGCCCGTTGGCGAAGGCCGCGTCCCGCGCGCCGTCGATGCTCACGACCGGATGCGGGCTCGTCGAAATCTCGTCGGCGAGATAGACGATCAGATTGCGCTCGCGCTGGCTATCGAGCGCGGCGACCGGTTCGCGCTGCGTCATGCGATAGCCGAGATCTTGCGCGGCGCGCAGCACCTTGTCGCGCGTGGTGTCGGAGAACTTCGCGCCGCTTGCGTTGTTCAGCACGAGCGAGACCGTCGATTGCGAGACTCCGGTGAGCTTCGCGATGTCGGTCATCGTCGGGCGGCGTTGCGTAGATTTTTTCATTGTGCGTGCCGCGCCGGGCGGCTGAACTCTGCGCGAAACCTGTCTCGCGGGCCGGAGAAACTTGCCACTAATATTAGTGATGAACGACGCGGAAAGCACGTTTTTATTGGTCATTTCTGCTCAGGGTTTTCACTGGTTATTACTAATAATATTGACGAGCGGATTACACGCATGCGATTCTGTTTTCGCACTCGCAACGAGGAGAAAGTGCATGGGCAAGTACGACGAGAGCGCGCGAGACGCGCTCGCCGAAGCGTTCGAACGAGACGGCTTCGTGCTGCTGCGCGATCATTTCCCGCGCGCGACGATCGACGCATGGCGCGATGCGTTCGCGCCGCTTCTGCAACCGCACGTCGATGCAGCGCGCGAGGCGTCGGCGAGCGGCAATCGCGGACCGGGCCGCTATTACGTCACGCTGCCGTTCGAAGGCGAGTTCGCGGACCCGTCGGTCTTTTGCGATGAAGACATCGTCGGGATCGTCGAACGCGTGGCCGGGCGCGATCCGGTGATGTGCCAGCTCGCCACCGACACCCCGGTGCTCGGCTCCGAGTTCCAGGACTGGCATCGCGATACGCCGCCGCTCTTCGACGATGCGCCGGAAACGCCTTCGTTTCAGCTCGCGGTGAATTTCCCGCTCGTCGATGTCGATGACCGCAACGGTCCGCTCGAAACGACGCGTGGCACGCATCGCATGTCGCGCGATGAGGCGCTGGCCGGTCTCGAAGCAGGGCGCTTCCCCGCCGAGCGCGTGCCGATGAAAGTCGGCGACGTGATGATTCGCGATGTGCGCGGCCTGCATCGCGGTACGCCGAATCTCATCGGCGAGCCGCGTCCGATGGTCGTGATCGGCTACAGCCGCGCGTGGTATTTCCGGCCCGAGGTGCATATCGACGTGCCGCGCGACGTCTTCGCCGCGTTGCCTCCGCGCGCGCGGCGGCTGCTGCGCTTCAATCCTCAGGTGGAAACGACGGCGCGCACCTTCGACGAAAGCTATCGGCAGTTTGCATATTGAGCGCCGCGCCGTCCGATCCCCTCGTCGAACTGCGTCATGGCGCGCGGCGCGTGCTGCTTGCGCCGCACGTGGGCGGATCGATCGCGGCCTTCGACGAAACGCGCGACGGACGTACGATCGACTGGTTGCGTCCCGCGACGCCCGCCGCGCTGGCCGCACGCGATCCGCTCGGCATGGCGAGCTTTCCGCTCCTGCCGTACTGCAATCGCATCCGCGATGCGCGCTTCGTGTTCGACGGTGCGCTCATCGATCTTTCCGGCGACGGCAACGCCTTTGCGCACGCGCTGCACGGCAACGCGTGGCGCTTGCCGTGGCGTGTCGGCGATGTGTCGGACGCCCGCGCGCGTCTGCATTTTTTGCACGAACCCTCGCGCGATGCCGCGCGTCACTGGCCGTTCGCATACGAGGCGACGCAGGACATCGCGCTCGATGACCACACGCTAAGCGTGACGCTCTCCGCGCGCAACCTGTCCGAGCGGCCGATGCCGTTCGGCATGGGACATCACCCGTACTATCCGCGCACGCGCAATACGCGCGTTCACGCACGCGTCGCGTCGATGTGGCACAGCACGCCCGATCTGCTGCCCACGCATGCGGGCGCGCATCCGTGCGTCGATGCGATGGCGTCGCAAGAAGGCATGTCCGCCGATGCCTTCGATCTCGACAACAACTTCGCCGGTTGGTCGCGCACGGCGACGATCGCGTGGCCCGACGAACGCCGCGCGGTCACGCTCAGCGCGCAAGCGCCGTTCGATGCCCTCGTGGTGTATGCACCGAAGTCGCATCCCGATTTGCTCTGCGTTGAACCGGTGAGCAACGTGGCGGACTGGGTCAATCTCGATGTCGACCGCGCCGCGAAGGGCGGCGCGGTGCTGGAACCGGGCGAGTCGGTCAGCGCGACATTCGCCTGGACGACTCACACGGAATAAGGCGTCGCGCCTACTGACCGAAGAAAACGTTGCAGTTCGCCGGGCTGCAGTCGCTATCGCGATGTCCGCTCGCGGAGGCGGGCTTCATGCCGCCGTACGCGGAGTCGCCGCCGGAGGCTTGTTGCGGCGTCGCGGCGGTTTGCGTCTGAGATTCATCGGGCATGGCCTGCGACATGTACATCGGGCGCATCGTCTGGACGAGTTGCTGCGCATCGGCGGGCATGCCTTGCGCGTGCGCGACACCGATTCCTGACACGACCGTGCATGCTGCCATCATCGCGAGAAATTTCGGGTTGATCTTTGCCTTCATGTTCCAGCTCCTTGAAACGAATGCACAAGCAGCCGGGAACGCGAGTCTCGGACTCCTTGCCGCTTTGCCGATGGACGGATGAATGGATCGAGCGCGGGCTCGCTTCGTCCGACGCGACAAATGACGACGCACCGGGCGCGACGAATGGCGCTCGGGGATTACCTTACGGCGATGGGAAGGCGCGAGAAATCCCTATCTGGCAGGGATACCTTGGTGGGGATAGGCGTGCGGGTTTAAAGAAGAAGCACGAAAAACGCGCCCGGACTTGCGAAAGTCCGGGCGCGCCGAAATGCGGAAACTCAATACGTTTATTCCGACTTGCCGGAGGTGCCGCTCGACATGTTCGATCCCGAGCTGCCCTTCTTGTGCATCTTGCTGCTGCCCTTGGACGAATCCATCGTGTTCGAGCCCGATGCGCCCGACGTCGAGCCGGTTACACCGTTGCTGTTCGGCGTGCCCATTCCGGTGCCGCCCTGACCGGCCCCGTTGCCGCCCGCGGTGCCGCCACCCGCGCCTGCGCCACCCGCGCCGCCGGCACCGCCGCCCGCGCCTTGCGCGAATGCCGCGCCCGACAAGCCCAGAATCATGGCCGACACAATCAAACTTCTCTTGGCGTTCTTCATGGTTTCCTCCCGTTGATCAACGATCTCGATGCGCGCCGCCTTGCGCAAAGCTGCGGCGTCGCAGATTACATTGCGCAATCACCGTGCCGCGGGAAGAAATCGAATTGTCATGCAGTCGCCTCGTCACACCACTCGATGGCCCACGCCCGCGCGCAATGGACGGCATCCGACTCGCTCGCGAACGCATCCAGCTCGCCGGATTCGAATACTTCCGCATGCGCGGTGCGCTCGTCCGCCGGACGCGTGATGCGTGCGTGCGCGTAGTAGCTGCCGTCTTCGTCGTGATGGGCGGTGCAGTCGATGTGAAACGTCTTGTAGTCGAATCGCATGAAAGGCTCCGAAAGAGATTGCGAGGGCAGGCGCGAAGCGTGCGATGCCGTGATTACCTTTGACTCCGCGCCTCTCGTGAGGTACTGTATAAACATACAGTACCATAATCAAGATGGATCTCTCCGAAAAGCTCGAAATTCTCGCCGACGCCGCCAAATACGACGCGTCGTGTGCGAGCGGCGGCGCGCCCAAACGCGAGTCGCGCGGCATCGATGGCCTCGGCGCGAGCACCGGCTCCGGCATCTGCCACAGCTTCACGCCCGACGGGCGCTGCGTCTCGCTGCTCAAGATTTTGCTGACGAACTTTTGTCTGTACGACTGCCGGTACTGCATCAATCGCCGGTCCAGTAACGTGCCGCGTGCGCGCTTCACGCCGGAAGAAGTTGTTACGCTCACGCTGGATTTCTACCGTCGCAATTACATCGACGGGTTGTTTCTCAGTTCCGGAGTGATTCGTTCGTCGAACTACACGATGGAGCAGCTCGTCCTCGTCGCGAAATTGCTGCGTGAGAAGCACGGATTTCGCGGCTACATCCATCTGAAGACGATTCCCGATGCCGATCCCGAACTCATCGCGCAAGCGGGACGCTATGCCGACCGTCTGAGCGTGAACATCGAATTGCCGACGGAAATCAGCCTCGAGCGGCTCGCGCCGGAAAAGAGCGGCCGCACGATCAAGCTGGCGATGGGCAACATCCGCGTCTCGCGCGAGGAATCGGAAGCGGAGCCGCGCGCGCCGAAGTTCGCGCCGGCGGGGCAGAGCACGCAGATGATCGTCGGCGCCGATGAAACCGACGACCGCACGATCCTCGGCACCGCCGAAACGCTGTACGGCTCTTATCAGCTAAAGCGCGTGTATTACTCGGCGTTCAGCCCGATTCCTGACAGCCCCTCGGGCGTGCCGTCGAAAGCGCCGCCGCTCTTGCGCGAGCATCGGCTGTATCAGGCGGATTTTCTGATGCGCGGCTACGGTTTCGCCGCCGCCGAACTGCTCGGCGATGCCGGCAATCTTCCGCTCGATGTCGATCCGAAACTCGCGTGGGCGCTTGCTCATCGCGAGCGCTTTCCCGTCGATCTGAACGCCGCGCCCGCGCGCATGATCGCGCGCGTGCCGGGCATCGGCATGCGCAACGCGAAGCGCATCGTGGAGTTGCGGCGCGAGCGGCGCGTGCGCTATCACGATCTCGTGCGGCTGCGCTGCGGCATGGACAAGGTGAAGCCGTTCGTCGTCACGGCGGATTACCGGCCGCCGCTCGACGAAGCGCCTTCGGACAGTCTGCGGCGCGCGCTCGCGACCGGCCCGGTGCAGCTCTCGCTGATCTGATGCACGTCATCGCCATCGACGACGAATTCGACGGCTGGCGCGTCGCCGCGCTCGATGCGCTCGCGCAAAAGCTCCCGCCCGAATCGATCGACTGGCGTACGGCTCAGGCGGAGCCGGCGTTGTTCAACGAGTCGGCGCGATCGGCGAAAGCGGCGAAGGCAGCGGATGCGCCGCCTATCCGCGTGTCGCGCGAACTCGCATCGCTGCTGAAAGACGCCGCGCATTTTCGCGACGCGCGCCGCTGGAGCATTTTATATCGCGTGCTGTGGCGCTGGGCGCAGGGCGACCGCTCGGTGGCATCGCCCGCCGATGAAGACGGCGCGCGCCTCTACAAGATGGCGAAGGCGGTGCGCCGCGCGCAGCACGACATGATCGCGTATGTGCGCTTCCGGCAGCGCGACGCGTCGCTCGGCGCGCCGGAATTCGTCGCGTGGTACGAGCCGGATCACGACGTGCTCGCGTGGGGCGCGGAGCATTTCGCCGCGCGCATGGGACGCTCGACGTGGCTCATCGCAACGCCCGACGGCGCCGCGATGTTCGACGGCGAGCGCCTGCAACTGGAGCGCGGCCGCGCGCTGGCGTCGGATCATGCGGCGGTCTTGCCGGATGCCGCCGAAGCGCTCTGGATGACCTACTACCGCAGCATCTTCAATCCGGCGCGACTGAACGAATCCGCGCTCGAACAGCATATGCCGGTACGTTTCTGGAAAGGGCTGCCGGAAGGCGCACTGATCCCGAAGCTCGTCAGCGATGCGCGCGGCGGCGCGCGACGCGTCGCGCAGGCGCAAAACGTCGGCGCGCTCGGCGGCAAGGCGGTTCAGGTCGATGCGCTCGCAGCGCAGCCGGAGCGGGACGCGCCCACATCGCTCGATACTTGCCGCCGCTGCGATCTGTGGCGCAACGCGACGCAGGCAGTGCACGGCGCCGGTCCGTCCGATGCGCGCATCATGCTGCTCGGCGAACAGCCCGGCGATCAGGAGGATCTGAAGGGCGAGCCGTTCGTCGGACCGGCCGGGCAGCTGCTTCAGGACGCGATGCAGCGTGCCGGCGTCGTGCGCGAGCACGTCTATCTGACCAATGCGGTGAAGCACTTCAAATGGGAGCCGCGCGGCAAGCGCCGTCTGCACAAGACGCCCGCGCAGCAGGAGGTCGAAGCCTGTTCGTACTGGCTCGAACAGGAACTGCACGACGTCGGCGCGAAGGTGATCGTCACGCTCGGCGCGACCGCGTTGGCCGCGCTTTTCGGACGGCGCGCGACGCTTTCGGCGCATGTCGGGCGCGTCGTGCCGTATCGGGACAAGCTGGTCGTCGCGACGTATCACCCGTCCTACGCGCTGCGCCAGAACGACGAAGCCGCGCGCGAAAAAACCGTCGCGGCTATCGTTGCGGCGCTGGAGCTGGCGTCGTCGTTGAAGGCCTAGCGCGCTCAGAACGCCGCGCGCACGACGCCGCCATCCGCGCGCAACGCCGCGCCGTTCGTCGCCGATGAAAGCTCCGAGCACACGTACGCCACCATGCTGCCGATTTCCTCGGGCGTGATGAAGCGCTTGAGAATCGACGTGGGCCGCGCTTCTTCGAAGAACTGCTTCTCGAATTCGCCGAAGCTCTTGCCGCCCGACAGTTTCTCGACGAACTCGGTGACGCCTTCGGAACTCGTCGGCCCCGGCAGCACCGAATTGACGGTCACGCCGGTGCCCGCGCAGGTTTCCGCGAGGCCGCGCGCGAGCGAAATCTGCGCCGATTTGGTCACGCCGTAATGAATCATCTCGACGGGAATCTGAATGCCGCTCTCGCTGCTGATGAACACGACGCGGCCCCAGTTCTTCTCCTTCATCTTCGGCAGATACGCGCGCGACAGGCGCACGCCCGACATCACGTTGGTGTTGAAAAAGCGCAGCCATTCGTCGTCGGGAATCTCTTCGAACGGCTTCGGATCGAAGATGCCCATGTTGTTCACGAGAATATCGACGTGCGGAAAGCGCTTCACGAGCGCGTCGACCTGCGCTGCGTCGGAGACGTCGCCGGCGAAGCCTTCGCCCTGCGCGTTGGGCACGAGTTCGCGCAGTTTCGCCAGCGCCGCATCGACAGACGCCTGCGAACGGCCGTTGATGATCACGCGCGCGCCTTCACGCGCGAGCGCCACGGCAATGGCATGTCCGATGCCCTTCGTCGATCCGGATACCAGCGCGAGCTTGTTGCCGATCTTGAGATCCATATCTGCTCCTTCGATTGGGTTGGCGGAATGCGCCGGCGATTTCGCCACGACGCGTTCCGGGATGTTAGCCATAAGCGCAGTACGTTGCTGAAGCCGCGTCCGGCAAGCGTTCGCCGCCCGTGAAACCCCGCGACATAAATGCTCGATGGCTTCCGCCGCGGTCATCGTCCATAGTTGCGTCCAGCGTGAAACGAAGCAGATGCAGCAGCGAGAACCGAGCCGTGTCACGCATCCACGAATCCACACAGGAGGTGCAACATGTCCAGCTCGATCAACTTGTTCAAGAAAGTGCGCGGCGCGGCGCTCGCCGGTTTCGTCGTCGGCACGGCGCTGCTTGCGGGATGCGCGAGCAATCCGGCGCAGGCATCGAATCAGTACGGGCAGTACGTGCAGACCGTCGCGGCTGCGCCCGCCGTGCGCCCCGACACGATCTACGTCTACGCATTCGCCAGCGACGCGAACGACGTCAAGCTCGACAATCACGGCCTGATTTCGAAGCTCGGCTCGGCGATGTCCGGCGATTCGCAAGCGCGGAAGCAGACGCAAGACGCCATCGCGGCGCGCGAGGAAGTCGCGAACGAAATCGTCGCCAAACTGCAATCGATGGGTCTGCCCGCGATCCGCGCCGACGTGCCGCCGCCGCAAGATCGGAGCGTGCTCGTCGTCGAAGGAAGCATCAATACGATCGATGCGGGCAATCGCCGCCGCCGCATGGTGATCGGCCTCGGCGCGGGCGAAAGCAAGGTCGGCGCGACGGTGCAACTCGTCCTCAAGCCCGCGAACGGCGTGCCGCAACTGCTCGAACAATTCGACGCGAAAGCCGACAGCGGCCACGCGCCGGGCGTCGCGGAAATGGCGGGCGTCGGCGCGGCGGCGGGGCACGTCGCGACATCGCTCGCGGTGTCGGGCGGGCTGCACGCGGTGTCGGAGACGAAGCACGCGGATGTGTCGTCCGATGAAAAGCGCCTCGGCGACACCATCGCCAAGCAGATCGCCAAGCTCGGCCAGGAGCAGGGCTGGATGCCGGCGAAGAGCTAAGGGAAGCGGCGGCCGTTGCGCGGTCCGGAACGTGCTTGCACTAGAATCCGGACGAATGTTCGCTTCGCGAGGCCGCGCATGCCGACGATTGCCCTGATTGTCCTGACCGTTGTCGTGACGCTCGTCGTCGTGCTGGTGATCGCGAATCTGACGAGCGGCGAAAAGAAGATCGAGCACAGGATCGAACGGCTGTACGCGAGCGACGACCCGCAGTTTCTCCGTTCGATGGGCTTGCTGCTCGGTCCGCCCGTGGTCGGCGGCAACCGCTTCGAGGTGCTCGTGAACGGCGACGAGATTTTCCCGTCGATGCTCGAAGGCATTCGCGCGGCGCGAGAGACGATCACCTTCGAAACCTTCATCTACTGGTCGGGCGCGATCGGCGAGCAAATCGCGCAGGCGCTCTCCGACAAGGCTCGCGCGGGCGTATCGGTGCATGTGCTGCTCGACTGGGTCGGCACGTCGAAGATGGACAAGCGCTATCTGCGCATGCTGCGCGACGCGGGCGCGGAAGTGATCCAGTATCACAAGCCGCACTGGACCGGGCTCGGCCGCATGAACGACCGCACGCACCGCAAGCTGCTCGTAATCGACGGGCGCATCGGCTTCACGGGCGGCGTCGGCATTGCCGAGGAATGGACCGGACACGCGCAGGACGAGAAGCACTGGCGCGACACGCATTTTCGCGTCGAAGGCCCGGCCGTCGGGCAGATGCAGGCCGTGTTCATGGACAACTGGATCAAGACGACGGGCAACGTGCTGCACGGCCCGCGCTATTTTCCTGACATCGACGATGCGGGCGGCGGCTTCGCGCACATGTTCAGCAGCTCGCCGTCCGGCGGCAGCGACGACATGCAGCTGATGTACCTCATGGCGATCACCGCGGCGACGCGTTCCATCCACTTGTCGAGCGCGTACTTCGTGCCGGACAAGCTGACGATCAACGCGATCGTCGAGGCGGCGCGGCGCGGCGTGCGGGTTCGCATCATCACGCCGGGCAAGCGCATCGACACGCATACGGTGCGCGAGGCATCGCGCGCGTGCTGGGGCGACCTGCTCGCGGCGGGCGTCGAAATGTTCGAATATCAGCCGACGATGTTCCACTGCAAGCTGATCGTCGTCGATGAGTATCTGGTGTCGGTCGGCTCGACGAATTTCGACAGCCGCTCCTTCAAGCTGAACGACGAAGCCAATCTGAACATCTACGACCGCGACTTCGCGCGCCAGCAAACGGCGATTTTCGATGACGACGTCGCCCGCGCGAAACGCATCACGTTCGAAGACTGGCGCCGCCGTTCGCTCACCGAGAAGCTGCTGGAGCGCGTGGCCGCGCTGCTCGATCCGCAGCTTTGACTTTCGCGCATTCCGTGTTGCGAATATTTCTCATCTTGGCCTAAAGATCGCCTGACGAAAGCCGATAAGACGCTCACGCAAACGGGTCTCTCGGTCTACGGCAATCATGCACGGCACCTATAACTTTTGGCTGGTCGCGGCATCGCTCGTAGTCGCCACGCTCGCTTCCTTTACTGCGCTCGATATCTCGGGCCGCATCGCATCGCTTGCGCAGTCGCGCACGCGGCACGTCTGGCTCGCGGGCGGTGCGGCGTCGATGGGCATCGGCATCTGGTCGATGCATTTCATCGGCGTACTCGCGTTCGAATTGCCTATCCCGCTCGGCTATGACCTGAAGATCACCGCCGGGTCGCTCGGCATCGCGGTGCTCGTGTCGTTCTTCGCGCTGCTCGTCATTACGAGCAGGCGTCTGACGATGAAGCGCCTCGTCGCGAGCAGTCTCTTGATGGGCGCGGGCATCGCGGCGATGCACTACACGGGCGATGCCGCGATGCGGATGCAGCCCGCGATCACGTACGATCCGCTGCTGTTCGCGGCGTCGATCGTGATTGCGGTGGTCGCATCGGGGGCGGCGTTGTGGATCGCCCATACGCTCTCGGATGCGAACCAGACGAACGTGCTCGCCAAGCGACTCGGGTCGGCGCTGGTGATGGGCCTCGCGATCACCGGCATGCACTACACGGGCAACGCGGCGGCGGAGTTTCTGCCGGGCTCGATCTGCGGCGCGGCCAACGACATCGACTCGCGCTGGCTCGCGACGACTGTCGTGCTATTCACGCTGACCATTCTGATTATCACGCTCGTGCTGTCGCGCTTCGATGCGCGCACGGCGCTGCTTGCAGGTTCGGTGTCGCGGCTGAACGGGCAGATCGTACGCATGGCGACCTTCGATACGCTGACGGACCTGCCGAACCGCCGCACGATGAACGAGCGCATCGATCGCGCGATTCGAAACGCGCGGCACAGCGACAGCCGTTTCGCGATTCTCTTCATGGACCTGGATGGCTTCAAGACGATCAACGACTCGTTGGGCCATACGGTCGGCGACGAAGTGCTGAAGGCATTCGCGCGACGTCTGCAGGAATGCGTGCGCGGCGGCGACACGGTGGCGCGTCTGGGCGGCGACGAGTTCGTCGTGATGCTCGAACACCTGCACGCGCCGACGGATGCCGAGAAAATGGCCGAACGCATCCTCGATACGATGAAAAAGGGACTCGTCGTCGGGAGTCATCCGTTGCAGGTGATGCCGAGCATCGGCATTGCGCTCTTTTCGCAGGATGGCGACAGCGTCGAATCGCTGCTCAAGCACGCGGACGTCGCGATGTACGAAGCGAAGCGCGGCGGGCGCAGCACGTATCGCTTCTTCGAGGCGAGCATGAACGAGGCGGCGGTGCGGACGCTGCAGATTCAGCAGGCGTTGCACGAGGCGCTGAATGGCGGCCATTTCTATCTTCTGTTTCAGCCGAAGTTCCGAGGCAAAAGCGGCGAGCTGGCGGGCGCGGAAGCGTTGATCCGGCTGGATCATCCGGAGATCGGCACGTTGACGCCGCTCGAGTTCATCCCGATCGCGGAGCGTTCCGGACAGATCGTGCAGATCGGATACTGGGTCGTGCGCGAAACGTGCCGGCACATGTCGCGTTGGCGCGCGGAAGGGCGTCCGCCGGTGAAGGTGGCGATCAACCTGTCGCCGCGGCAGATGCACGAGGCGGATCTTGTCGCGAACATCATGACGATCGTGCGCGAGGAAGGCGTCGAGAGCGAGCAGATCATGTTCGAGATCACCGAGTCGGTGGCGATGCAGGACGCGCCGCGCACCATCGAGATGATTCGCGCGTTTCAGGAGAATGGTTTCGAGATCGCAATCGACGATTTCGGCACCGGATATTCGAGCCTCGCGTATTTGCAGCGGTTTCGCGCGAAGCAGTTGAAGATCGATCGGTTCTTTACGAACGGGCTGGATGAGAACGGGCAGGAGGGGCGCGCGATCGTATCGGCGATTATTGCGCTCGCGCATTCGCTCGATATGGATGTCGTGGCGGAAGGCGTCGAGACCGGGTCGCAGCTCGATCGCTTGCAGGACATGATGTGCGATGAGATGCAGGGGTTCTTGCTGGCGATGCCTTTGTCGGCGGATGCGTTTGGGGGGATGCTGGAGAAGGCTGCTGTCGGTGTTTGATTTTTGGTCGTGGAATCCTGTGAAATCAGGATTTCACGAAACGAGCCCAAAGGAAAGCCACACAAAAGACGCAAACACGAACCTCAATCCATCGCCGCATGCGCCACCGACTCCTCCGCCGCGGCCTTCTTCGCCGGCCGGATCAGCAGCAGCAACGGCACCACCAACAACGTCGCGACAAACATCAGCTTGAAGTCGTTGAGATAAGCAATCATCGAAGCCTGCTGCGTGATCGTTTGATTGAGCATCGCCATGTCCGTCATCGAGCCGCCGGACAGCATCGGCTGCATCGCCGGATTGAACGGCGTCACCTGCGCGGCGAGGTCCGCGTGGGCGACCTGCGTGTTGCGCGTCATCAGCGTCTGCACGATCGAAATACCGATACTGCTGCCGATATTGCGCATCAGGCTGTAAGTCGCGGTGCCATCCGCGCGCAACTCGGGCGTGAGCGTCGAAAACGTCAGCGCCGACAGCGGCACGAACACGAGTCCCAGCCCGAAGCCCTGAATCACGCCCGGCCAAACGATATCCGATGCCGACAGCACGATCGTGTAATGCATCATCTGCCAGAGCGCGAACGCCGAAATCAGAAATCCCGACAGCAGCAGGACACGCGCATCGATGTGCTTCAGCAGGCGTCCGGCGACGAGCATCGCGATCATCGTGCCCGCGCCGCTCGGCGCCGTGACGAGGCCTGTCGTCGCGACCGGATAGTTCATCAGGTTCTGCAACATCGGCGGCAACAGCGCGCGCGTCGCGTACATCACCGCGCCGATCACGAAGATGAAGCACGTTCCGGTCGCGAAGTTGCGGTCCTTCAGCAACTGATATTTGAAGAACGAGCGCGACCCGGCCGTCGCCGTATGCGCGATGAAGAACACGAAACTCAGCGCCGCGAGAATCGCCTCGATGCGGATTTCCACCGATCCGAACCAGTCGAGTTGTTCGCCGCGATCGAGCATCGCCTGGAACGCGCCGATCGCAAGGCCGAGCGTCGCGAAGCCGAACGCGTCGAACTTCACCGCGCGGCGCGCGATCTGCGCGGGCAGAAACGTCACTACGCCGAAGAGCGCGAACGCACCGATCGGCACGTTGATGAAAAAGACCCAGCGCCAGTTGTAGCTGTCCGTGAGCCAGCCACCGAGCGTCGGACCGAGAATCGGACCGACCATCACTCCCATGCCCCAGACGGCCATCGCCTGGCCCTGTTTCTCGCGCGGATTGATGTCGAGCAGGATCGATTGCGACAGCGGCACGAGCGACGCCCCGAACACGCCCTGCAACAGCCGCGACGCGACGATCTGCGTGAGCGTCTCCGACAGCCCGCAAAACGCCGACGCGACGGTGAAACCCGCAATCGAAATACACAGCAGCTTCTTCACGCTCAACTGGTCCGAGAGCCAGCCAGTGAGCGGCGTAGCGATCGCGGCGGCGACGATATACGAGGTCAGCACCCAGGTGATTTCGTCCTGCGACGCCGACAGCGTGCCCTGCATATGCGGCAGCGCGACGTTCGCGATGGTGCTGTCGAGCGTCTGGATCAGCGTGGCGAGCATGATCGAGACAGTCAGCATGCCGCGGTTCAATGGCGCTGCGGCGCGTTCCGTGGGGACTTCGAGGGACATGGACGTGGCCGCAAGGCGGCGGCTTTTGTAAGTACGATGATGATAAGCAGGCTTATTATAGAACGGCCGCGATCTCGCGCAATGCGGTCAATTACCGGGTGTACACGAGATGCGCGCATCGAAAGGCGTTACATATAATCGCGCGATGGAAACCCAACTCGACAAACGCTTCGGCTTTCTGGTCGCGGACGTGGACCGCCTGTGCGGCAACCGCTTCGACGTGCTGGCGAAGTCATCGCTCAATCTGACGCGCGCGCAATGCCGCGTGCTCGCGTATCTCTCGCATTACGGCGAGGTCAATCAGGCGCGGCTCGCCGGGCTGTTGGAAGTCGCGCCGATTTCCGCCGGCCGTCTGCTCGATCGCATGGAAGAGGGCGGCTGGATCGAGCGCCGCCCGAATCCCGACGATCGTCGCGAGCGTCAGGTTCGCATGACCGCGAAGGCGGAGAAGGCGCTCGACCGCGCGCGGCGCGTCGGCGACGAGATCGCAGCAGAAGCGCTCGCGGGCTTCAGCCGGCAGGAAAGCGAGCAATTGATCGCGCTTCTGCAACGCGTGCGCGGCAATCTGAGCCGTATCGTCGATCGGTGATTCATCCGCGCTTGGATCGCCGATTGCTTCAGCGTTGTCCGCAAGCGTCGTTGTCCAGCGCCGCCATCCATCCGGAGAAGATCGATCATGAACAAACGCACCGCACCGTTGGCCGTCCTCGCGCTGTCCGTCGCCGCTTTCGTCTCGATGCCCATCGCGCAGGCGCAAGACACGGCCGCATCCACGCCGAAGCAGATCAAGAAAGCCCAGCGAAAGGAAGCGCGCGCGAAGAAGAACGCCGAGCTGAAGCAACTCGAGCAGAACGGCTACAACCCCGCTGGCGAGCAGACCAACTATCCGCAGAATCTGCAAAACGCGCAGTCGAAGATCAATGCGCAGAAGGCGGGCAAGCCGGCGCCGGCATCGACGCCGTAATCGGACGCTTGTTCCGGGACGACGCGGAAAACGCCATCCGCTTCATTAAGGCAGTCGATACGACGAGATCGCGTTGATCGCAAAGCGCGCGACGCATGATGCGGCAATCGCGTGATGTCCGGGCTCGACGCCGACGGCGGGATACGGCAGTATCTCGGCATCAGGCGCAAGTTCCAGATATGCGACGAAGAGCCGGAATACGGCCGATGTATCGGGGAGGCCACGCATGCGATGGCGGTCATGGCTGTTGATCTTCGCCCTGTGCGACGCACACGCGGCATCGCGCTACTACGCGCCCGTGACGTTTTATCCGCACGACGCGGTGCGGGTATCGCGTTTCGCATCGAAGACCGGGGCGATGCAGGTGCCTTACGGCGCAGCCGCGAAAGTCGAGGAAGGCGACTTCTATATCGTTTCGAATGCAACTTTCAAGGCGCTGACCGCGCAAGTGCAACGCGATGGCACGATCGCGCTCGTGCAGTCCGAGTGGACGCCCGAACGCGCCGCGAGCCAGATCTGGACCATCGACAAGGAAGGCAGCGGCTTTCGTCTTTACTCGAAGCTATATGGACGTTACGTGACGCTCGGCGCGCGTGTCGAGCTCGAAGCGCCATCGGGCGATGCGCGGCAGAACTGGAGCATCGAAGCCGATGCGAACGTCGTGACCATCGCGGCCACCGGCACGAAGACGGGACTCGTCGTCGGGCATCATGCGTTGCGCGACGGTGCGTCCGTCGAAGTCAATGCGCAGGCCGGACAGTGGCGTCTGTACAAGACCGGAAGCGATGGCGGCGATCATGCGTATCGCACGCTCGATGCTTCGGCGCGCTCGACTTACGACAACATCGGCAGGCGCTATCACTTGAGCGCGTATGCACCCGATGCGATCGAGGCCGAACGGCTCGGCGGTTTTCGCTGGACTGACTATCATCCGTCGGGGCTGTATGTGTCGAAGGGCGAAACCGTCGTGATCGATGTGAACGGTCTCGCCGACGATGGTCCCGATGGCCTCATCGTCATGGTCGGCAACAAGAACGGCTTCTATCGGCGGCAAGCCGCGGGCGATCCGCAAACGATCCTCGCGACCGAAGGACGCAACGCGTTCGTCGCATCGCGCGATGGCTTGCTCTACTTCGAATACATCGACAGCGGATACAACGAGAGGCCACGTACGTCGATCGATGTCATCGTGCGCGAAGGCGGCAAGCCGGTGCCGTTCTATGTCGAAGGTGCGACGACGCCCGCCGAATGGCGCGCGATGCTGCAGCGTCATGCGGATGCGCCGCTCGTCGAGATGGTCGGCAAGCGCACGATGTTCACCGTCGCGCGCGCCATGTACGACAAGTCGGGCGCAGCGGATCCGGCCGCATTGCTCGATTATGTCGAGCGCATCATGGGCTATCACGACGAACTGTCCGGACTCGATGGCACGGAAGCACTCGATGCGCCGTCGCCGTTGCGCGTGCATTTCGTGCAGGACGCGATTTCGACCCACGCCGAGTTGCAGAACACGTATCTCTACGCGACGTACTACATGATCGGCCTGCCGCTCAATAGCGCGGCCGAGACCTTGCTCAAGCCCGCGAAAGCCGACGAATGGGGCGTATGGCACGAGATGGGACACATGTATCAGCAATGGGACTGGACATGGCCGGGCGTGACGGAGACGACGGTGAACGTCTATTCGCTGCATGCGCTGGAACGCCTCGGCACGCCGATGCCTTCGCCGCTGCTGCAAGTCGTCGACGCGCGCGGCAAGAAGAATCGCATCGATCTCGCGGCGCAGTATTTCGCGCAGCCGTCACGCAATTTTCTCGACGATGCGTCGTTTCCGATGCCATCGGAAGCGCTCTGGATCAGGCTCGTCATGTACGAGCAGTTGCGCCGCGCACTCGGCAACGGCTTCTATGCGCGGCTGCACAAGCTGTATCGGCGGCATCCGCTGACGGAGGATGAAGGCGGCGACCAGAACGAAGTGCAACGCTTCGTGCTGCGTGCGTGCATGGCGGCCAATCTCGATCTGACGGATTTCTTCGAGCGATGGGGACTGCCGGTCGATGCTGGCACGCGTGCGGCGATTGCCGGGCTGAAGCTGAGCGCGCCGAAGACCGATTTGACGCGCACGCGGATTTAAGGCAAAAAAACGCCGACGCATGCACGCGTCGGCGAAGTCCTGGCTTTTACGAGGGCTGCCAGAAACGCTTCAGTTCCTCATGCTGCATCCGCGAGCCGAATGGTCTGCTGTTCTTTGCGCCGCGTCCCCGGCCGGCCGATGAGCGCGCCCGGCACATTACCGATGCCGAACGCGGGTCGCGCGAGAAAGAAACCCTGCGCGAGCACGTGCGGCCACTGCGCAATCCATTGCGCCTGCGCGGCCGTTTCCACACCTTCGACGACGATCGCCACCTTCAGCCGCGTAAGAAGCGTCAGCACCGACGAAAAGACCAGACACGCGTTCGGGCAGCGCGGCGCTCCGGCGAGCAGTTCCTTCGCGATCTTGACGGTGCCGAAGTCGATCGGTCCGAGCGCGGCGAGGCATGAATAGCCGGTGCCGAAATCGTCCATCGCGACGCTCACGCCCTTGTTCTTGAGACGCCGCACGACCTTGCGCATCGCCGGCATGCGCGCGAGATCTTCGCTTTCCAGCAGTTCGAGTTCGATGCAATCGGGCGTGATGTCGTGCGCGCGGCAAATCGATTCCATCCGCTCGGCGAAGCCCGGCAACGCCGCGACCGATGGCGGGACATTCACGGCGACCGAATAGTGTGCGCCGCCACTTTCGCGCCACTCGCCAATCTCGGACGCGACCGCGTCCAGCACGAACCATGTCAGTTCGCGCATGATGTCGGCGTCCTTGAACGCCTCGCTGAATGCGCCTGGCAGCAATACGCCGTATTCCGGATGACGCCAGCGAATGAGCGCTTCCATTTGCGCGAGTTCGCCGCCGTGGACTCGGTAGATTCCCTGATAGGCGATGCAGAATTCTCCGGCCTTGAGGCCTTCGAGTATGCGATGCCTGAATGCATGATCTGACTCCGGCGCGGCTTTCGCGACAGGCGAGCCGTGTGTCGTTCTTTTCATGCTCTAGCCATCCCTCCCAGTTGGTCGTGGAAGCGGTTGCACGAGTCGTGCCAGAAACTATGATCGCGCGTCGTCCAATCCAAGTAAATTCGGTGAGCCCCTTGGAGACAACGTTTGCCTCCTTAAGGGGAGCGTTTGCGCTTGCGTGTGGACGCATCGTTCAGCCATCCCGAGTCACGTAACGCAACCGTAACGCGTGATGGTCTGTGTGGGCTGGCGCACATAACGCAAGCACATATTGCGCTGCATCGGCATGGCGTTTTGCAGTTTTGTATATAGCGATTCCGGAACATTTGTAATCCCGACTAGTGTCGGCGCCGGAAAATGATCGCTGCGAACGGCGGGCGCGCACCAAAATTGGGACACGCGGCGCTTCCGCACAGGCGACCGCCGGTCGATGAGCATGGGTATGCCGCTGTCTTCGCTTACGACAGTCTTTCCGCGACTTCGACCGTCAGGCGGTCGCGGTTTCGGCGACAGGGCGCATGCGTTCCAGCGCGCTGCCATCCTCGCGGAACAGATGCACATGGCGAATGCTGAAGCCCGCGTTCAGGCGCTGTCCTTCGACGGCCGTCGATTCGCCCGAGCCTTTCACCTGAATCACGAGTTCGTTCGGCAAACGGACATGCAGCAGCGTCTCGCCGCCGAGATGCTCGATCACCATGACTTCGCCTGCAAGGCCGCTGTCGATATCGCCGCCGCCCGATTCGACGAAATGCTCGGGCCGGATGCCAAGCGTAAGCGTCTCGCCCGCGTGCACGGACGAAGCCGCGAACGGCAGCGTCAACGACTCGCCGCCCGGCAATTCGATGGTGACGCCCATAGCATCCACGCGCATCACGCGCACATCCATGAAGTTCATTTTCGGCGAGCCGATGAAACCCGCGACGAAGCGATTGTGCGGCGTGCGATACAGCTCCAGCGGCGAGCCGATCTGTTCGACGCGTCCATGATTCAGCACGACGATGCGATCGGCCATCGTCATCGCTTCGGTCTGATCGTGGGTGACGTAGATCATCGTCGCATTGAGCTGCTTGTGCAGCTTGATGAGTTCGAGGCGCATCTGCACGCGCAATGCGGCGTCGAGATTGGAGAGCGGCTCGTCGAAGAGAAAGACTTTCGGCTCGCGTACGATGGACCGGCCGATCGCCACGCGCTGACGCTGCCCGCCCGACAGCGCGCGCGGACGCCGTTCGAGCAACTGGCCGATCTGCAAGATCTCGGCCGCGCGATGCACGCGTTCCTTGATCTGCGCTTCGGGCAACTTGAGCATGCGCAAACCGAACGCGATGTTCTCGTACACCGACATGTGCGGATAAAGCGCATACGACTGAAACACCATCGCGACGCCGCGTTGCGAAGGCTCGAGTTCGGTGACGTCCTCGCCGCCAATCAGTACTTGCCCTGAGTCGCAGCGTTCGAGTCCGGCGATGGTGCGAAGCAAGGTCGACTTTCCGCATCCCGAAGGACCGACGAAAACCATGAACTCGCGATCGGTCACTTCTATGTCGACGCCCTTCAGCACGTCGACGCCAGCGAATGCCTTGCGGATCTGCTGCAAATGAACTGCGCTCATGCGTTGTCTCCCGTTTGCTGCTGCGGCAGCGCAGCATCCGATGCGTCGTCGAATTTGTTCTTGACAAGCTGTTCGCGCCAAAATATACAATTGTAAAACCGAAATTACAAGTGAAACGACGCGCACCGGGGATCACGAACGAACGCACCAGAGAAGCCGTATCCGCTCGAAAAATACCAAGGAGACAGGCATGAAGAAGCGCTTCATTCCGGCCATGCAAGCCGGTCCGATCAAACACGCCGCGGCAGTCGCGCTCCTCACGGCGAGCGCGGCGTTCGCAACATCGAACGCGCAGGCCTGGACTCTGAAGGAAGCGGCGCAGCCGTATTCGGGCACCACGATCAAGGCCATCTTTCTCGATCGTCCCGGCTACAAGGCCGCGCAGCAACTCATTCCGCAGTTCGAAAAGGAAACGGGCATCAAGGTGCGCTGGGAAGTGATTCCCTATGAGAATACGCGCGAAAAGGAAGTGCTCAACTTCGTCGGCGGCGGCGACCAGGACATCGTGCTCGTGGACGTCGTGTGGATCGGCGAATTCGCGAGCAACAAGTGGCTCGTGCCGATCAAGAAGTTCACCGACGATCCGAAGCTCGCGGATCCGAATCTCAACCTGAAGGGCTTCTTTCCGATCCTGCTCGATTCGTTCGGCTCCTGGGACAAGGTCACCTACGGCCTGCCGTTCGATAACTACTCGGGCCTGATGTTCTACAACAAGTGCATGTTGAAGGACGCGGGCTTCGACGAGCCGCCGAAGACCTGGGACGACTTGCTCAACACCTACGCGCCGAAGCTCACGAAGGGCGACAAGTTCGCGTTCGCGCTGCAATCGCGGCGAGGCGAAACGCAGTCGGCCGATAGCTTCATGCGCGTGCTGTGGCCGAACGGCGGGTCGCTTCTCGATGCGAAGTTCAAGTCGAATCTGATGTCGCCGCAATCGCAGGCGGGCCTCGAATATCGGCAGAAGCTGATGAAGTACATGCCGCCGGGCATCGTCGACTTCGATCACGCCGAAGCGGTCAACGCGCTTGCGCAAGGACAGGTCGCGATGATTACCGAATGGTCCGCGTTCTATCCGACGCTCACCGATCCGAGCAAGTCGAAGATCGGCAACTGTCTCGCGATCACGACCGAACCGAAGGGACCGGCCGGACTTAAGCCCGCGCTCGGCGGCTTCTCGCTTGCAGTGAACGCGAAGTCGAATGCGAAGAAGCAGGCCGCGTCGTGGCTCTTCATTCAATGGATCACGTCCGAAGCCATGGCGAAGCCTTATCTCGAAGCGGGCGGCGTGCCGGCGCGCATGGCGATCTATGAGGACAAGGCCGTGCAGGACAAGTATCCGTTCGTGAAGCCGATGGTCGAATCGTGGCAGGGCGGCGTGCCGGATTATCGTCCGCGCTTCCCGGAGTGGCCGGCGATTTCAGAAGTTATCGGCGAATGGGGCAGCAAGATGATGCTCGGCCAGGTGACGGTGAAGGAGGGCGCGCAGACCATCGGTCAGAAGACCGAGGACATCCTGAAGAAAGCGGGCTATTACGACGGCAAGAAGCCTTTGCTGAAGTAATTCTGTTCACGGGACCGGAGGCGATCGAATGGCATCACCTGTAATGCATGCGCGCGGACCGCGCAAGCCCGCGCGCTACTTCGGCGTCCTGCCGCGTTCGCCCGCCTTCTGGTTCCTGATACCCGCGATCGCGGCGCTCGCGATCATCGGCATCTATCCGCTGCTGCTTGCGCTCTATAACTCGTTTCATCAATACAAGCTCGCGGACCTGGCCTCGGGCACGCCGTTCGTCGGCGTCGATAACTACATCGCGACGCTGACCGATCCGACCTTCTGGGAAGCGCTCGGACGCACGGCATTGTTCCTGTGCGTGACCTTGCCGATCGAAGTCGCGCTCGGGCTCTTTGCAGCGCTGCTGTTGCATCGCACGGAGCTGCCGTGGATGCGGGCGGCGGCGCGCGTGAGTCTCGTCATTCCGATGGCGACGACGTATGCGGTGGTCGGGCTCATCGGCCGCCTGATATTCAATCGGCAGTTCGGCGTGGCGAACTATCTGACGGGTCTCATCGGCATTCCGCCGCAGGACTGGCTTGCGGACCCGACGCTCGCGTTCGTCTCCGTGATGATCATGGATATCTGGCAATGGACGCCCTTCTGCGCGCTGATCCTGCTTGCCGGGCTTTCGATGGTGCCGAAGGAAGCCGAAGAAGCAGCGCGCCTCGAAACGCCGAAGTGGAGCATGATTTTGTGGCACCTGCAGCGTCCGTATCTTCTTCCGGGTCTCACTGCGATTCTTATTCTTCGTTCCGCCGATATGCTGAAGATGTTCGACGCCGTCTTCACGATGACGCGCGGCGGGCCCGGCGCCGCGACGGAATTCATCAGCGTCTATATCCAGCGCGTCGGCTTTCGTCTCTTCGATCAGGGCATGGCTTCCGCACAGGCGATCATCCTGCTCATTCTGACGATCGTGCTGTCGCGTCTCTATATTCGCTTCGTGTATCGGGAGGCCGCGTGAGTTCGATAGGCATGCAAGGCACGCAACGCGCAAAGCGCGCACGCGCGGCAAGAAAACGCGCTACTGTATGGCACTTTCTGGGCCTCGTCGTAGTGTTCATGTCGTCGGTGTTTCCGTTCTACTGGATGGTCACGACGAGCCTCAAGAGTCAGGCCGATGCGCTCGCATACCCGCCGAAATGGCTGTTCTCGCCGACGTTTCATCACTACTCGGCGGCACTGTTCGAACATGACGTCGCGAGTAGTCTGCTGAACTCGCTCATCATCGCGAGCAGCACGACCGTCCTCGCTATCCTGCTTGGCACGCCAGCCGCTTATGCGCTCGCGCGCTACGAATTTCGCGGCAAGGAAGACCTCTGGTTCTGGTTCATCTCGAACCGCATGGTGAGCCCCGTCGTGCTCGCGGTGCCGTTCTTTCTGATCGCGACGAAGCTCGATCTCGTCGATACGCATATCGTGCTGATCCTGCTGTATCTGACGTTCTCGCTGCCCATCGTCGTATGGATCTGCACGGACCAGTTCCGCAACATTCCCGTCGAGCTCGACGAAGCCGCGCGTCTCGATGGCGCATCGCCGTGGCGCGTGTTCTGGCGCATCAATCTGCCGCTCGCGATGCCGGGCATCGTCGTATCGGCGATCTTCGCGTTCATCTTCTCGTGGAACGATCTGCTCTATGCGCTCGTGCTCACGCGCAGCGACGCGATTACCTCGCCGGTTGCGGCGACGAGCTACATGAGCGGTTATGAATTGCCCTGGGGCGAGATCATGGCGACGGGCACGCTGATCGTGCTGCCCATGGTCGTGTTCGCGCTGGCCGTGTCCGGGCGATTGGTGCAAGGGCTCACGATGGGCGCGGTGAAATAAAATCGCGCGGCCTTTCATTGAACAACAGGACAACATGAGCAAGAGCGCACCGCCCATCGCCATCGCGGAAGCGGACGATTCCATCGATTCGGAAGGAGAACTGCAGGCGCGCGTCGCGTGGCATTACTACGTCGGCAATCTGACGCAGCAGGAAATCGCGCAGCGGATCGGAAGCAATCGCGTGCGCGTGAACCGGCTGCTTGCGGCGAGCCGCGAGTCCGGCCTCGTGCAGATCACGATCAATAGCAAGATCGTGCCATGCGTCGCGCTGGAAGAAGCGCTCGCGAAACGCTTCGGCCTCGAATGCGCGGTGGTCGTGCCGAGCGGCGCGAACAACGAGGCGAACAATGCGGCGCTCGGCATCGGCGCGGCGTCGTACTTCGCGAGGCAGATAGTTGCAGGGCAAACTATCGGCCTCGGCTGGGGCCGCACGATCCGCGCCGTGTTGCGCGCGCTGCCGCAGCGCACGTACGGCGCGGTGTCGGCGGTGTCGCTGCAGGGCGGGCTGTCGCATTGCCCGAGTATCAATACGTTCGATATCGTGTCGGACTTCGCGAACATCTGCCGCGCCGACAGTTATCTGTTCGCCGCGCCGATCTACGTGAGCAGCCAGAAAGCGCGCGACGTGATCCTGCAGGAAGAAACCGTGCGCGAGACCTATGAACTCGCGCGCAGTGCCGATCTCGCCTTGCTGACGTGCGGCGATCTGACGGAATCGCTCGTCGTGACATACGGCATCGACAATCCGGAGCAATTGCGCACGTTGCAGAAGGCGGGCGCGGTCGGCGACATGCTCGGCCACTTCATGGATGAAGACGGGGAGCTGATCGATCATCCGTTGAATCGACGCACCGTTGCGATCACGCTGGACGACCTGCGCAAGATCAAACGCGTGATTCTCGTGAGCGGCGGCAAGAAGAAATTTCATGTCACGCGCGCGGCATTGCGCGGGCGTTATCCATCCGTGCTCGTGACCGACGAGGACACCGCAAGACGCCTGTGCGACGAGCCCTGAAGACGACACCATGACGACCATCGACAGAAATCGCGAATTCGCGGGCAAGACCGTGCTCGTCACGGGGGCGGGCAAGGGCATCGGTCATGCAACGGTTCATCTGCTGATCGAGCGTGGCGCGCGTGTCATTGCATTGAGCCGCAGCGCAGCCGATCTCGATCTGCTGAAGAAGGAGACGGGTTGCGAGATCATTGCCGCCGATCTCGCCGATGCCGACGCCGCACGCGAAGCGGCGCGCGCCGTTCAGCCCGTCGATCTCCTCGTGAACAACGCGGGCATCGCGGTGTTGGAGCCGTTTCTCGATACGACCGTCGAAGCCTTCGATCTGACGATGAACGTCAACGTGCGCGCAGCGATGATCGTCGCGCAAGAGTGCGCGAAGAACATGATCGCGCGTGGCGCGGGCGGTTCGATCGTGAACGTATCGAGCCTGTCGGCGAATGTGGGCTTCGCGCTGCACGCGTCGTATTGCGCATCGAAAGGCGGACTCGACGCGATGACGCGCGTCATGGCGAACGAGCTCGGCCCGCACGGCATACGCGTGAACGCGGTGCTCCCGACCGTCACGATGACCCCGATGGGTGAAAGAGCGTGGAGCGATCCCGCCAAATCCGAACCGATGCTTGCGCGCATTCCGATGAACCGCTTCGTGGAGCCGGTGGAAGTCGCGCGCACGATTGCCTATCTGCTTTCCGACGATTCGAGCATGGTCAGCGGCGTGAGCCTGTTGGTCGATGGCGGATTTCAGGCGCGCTGAGATTAGCTTCGCGATTCAATCAACGACACCGGAGACTTGTAATGGCCGATTCACAGATGACCGCGATCGTATGCCGCGCGCCGAAAGACTATCGCGTCGAACGCGTGCAACGCCCGAGCGCGGCGAGAAACGAACTCGTGATCCGCATTGCGGCATGCGGCATTTGCGCGAGCGATTGCAAATGCTGGTCGGGCGCGAAGATGTTCTGGGGCGGCCCGAATCCGTGGGTCAAGGCGCCGGTCATTCCGGGACACGAGTTCTTCGGTTATGTCGAAGAACTGGGCGAGGGCGCGGAAGAACATTTTGGCGTGAAGAAGGGCGATCGCGTGATTGCCGAGCAAATCGTGCCTTGTGCGAAATGCCGCTATTGCAAGTCGGGCGAGTACTGGATGTGCGAAGTGCATAACATCTTCGGCTTCCAGCGCGAAGTCGCCGATGGCGGCATGGCCGAATACATGCGCTTTCCGCCGACGGCGATCGTGCATAAGATTCCGGACGGCATTTCACTGGAAGATGCGGCGATCATCGAGCCGCTTGCGTGCGCGATCCATACGGTAAATCGCGGCGATATCCAGTTGAGCGATGTCGTTGTGATCGCGGGCGCGGGGCCACTCGGTCTGATGATGACGCAAGTCGCGCATCTGAAGACGCCGAAGAAGCTCGTCGTGATCGATCTCGTCGAAGAGCGGCTCGCGTTGGCGCGCGAGTACGGCGCGGACATCACGATCAACCCGAAGACCGACGATGCGCTCGAAACGATTCGCTCGATCACCGATCGCTATGGCTGCGACGTATATATCGAAACGACCGGCGTTCCTGCGGGCGTTACGCAAGGACTGGAGCTGATTCGCAAGCTCGGCCGCTTCGTCGAGTTCTCCGTGTTCGGCGCGGATACAACCGTCGACTGGTCGATCATCGGGGATCGCAAGGAGCTCGACGTGCGCGGCGCGCATCTCGGACCGTATTGCTATCCGATCGCGATCGATCTGCTCGCGCGCGGACTCGTCACGTCGAAGGGCATCGTCACGCATGGCTTCACGCTCGACGAGTGGGACGAAGCCATCAGGATCGCGAATTCGCTCGATTCGATCAAGGTGCTGCTCAAGCCGTAACGACTGCCGGCGTGCGCGTCGCGATTCCGATGCATGCGTTCGCGCCGGAGACGTTCGGGTCGTTCAGGATCTGATGATGTGAAAACCATGCGCCATGCGTTGCATTGCATGGCGCATCGTTCACGAAAGCGACACGCCCAGCAACTTGCCGATTCCATATGTGCAAGCGGCCGCGATCATTCCGATCAACGCTTGTCGCACGGCGGAAAACAGCGCGCCGCGTCCATTGAACAGCGACGTGAACACGCCGATGCCCGCAAGCCCGAGTCCGCTCAAAACGATGCATTGCACGATGCCTTCCGTACCGCTTGCCCAAAGAAAGGCGATGGCCGGAATGATCGCGCCCACGGCGAACAACGTGAACGATGCGAGCGCGGCCGTCCAGGGATTGCCGCCCAACTCGCGCGGATCGAGGCCGAGTTCTTCGCGCGTCAGCGTGTCGAGCGCCTTGTCCTTGTCGCGCATGATTTGCGCGGCGACGCGTTTCGCTTCGGCTGCATCGATGCCCTTTGCCTGATAGATGAGCGCGAGCTCATGCCGCTCCGCGTCGGGCATATGATCGAGCTCGTCCTTCTCCCGCGCGATTTGCGTGCGCGCGAGTTCGCGCGCATTCGTGACAGAGAGCCATTCGCCGAGCGCCATCGATGCCGCGCCCGCGATGAGTCCCGCGAACGCCGTGAGCAGGACCGTTTTGCTATCGCTGCCTGCACCCGCGACGCCCATGATGAGGCAAAAGTTCGACACGAGGCCATCGTTCGCGCCGAGCACTGCGGCACGTAAATCGTTGCCCGATGCGACGCCGCGATGCCACGACTCGGCCGCTGCGATCGCACCGCCTTTACTCAGCCCTTTGCTGCGACTCGCGACTTCCTGCACGATATCCGCGTGATGCCGCTCTTCCGCCGACATCTGCGCGGCATCGGGTTGGCCGGCATATTTATCGCGATCGGCCATTTCGTTTGCGGCGACCGAGCGCAACACGAAGTCCGGTCCGAACGCGCGTGCGAGCGTACGCATGATCCGCGTTTTTGCGCTGATGCGATGCGTTCGAACGGACACGCCATTCGCGCGCAATTTCGCGGCCCATATGTCCGCATGACGGCGCTCCGCTTCGGCCAGCTCGGCATAGACGCGCCGCTTGTCGTCCTGCTTTTCCGCTCGTGCGAGCGTGTCGTAGAGCGCGGCGCTGTCGAGTTCGTCCGCGAGATTGGAGGTAAAGCGCTTGAGTTCTGTCTGGGACGCCATGACGTCACCTTTATCGTTCGTCTCGTTGATTCAAGAGTAAAGACGAACGACATGTCGCGTTGCTAATAGCCCTACGATGCGCGCTGAGTGAGAATTGAATCGCGTCTCATCGTCGTCATTGTTTAGATGGGGCTTGATTGAATCTCGAATGGAGCGACGTGCGAATCTTTCTCGCGACTGCGCGAAGCGGTACGTTCGGCGCGGCAGCGAGGAGCGTGTTTCGCCTAAAGCGAAGATCGTTTTCGGCAGCAACAATCGCGATGCGCAGGCAACGATGTGCGCATCGGGTGCCGGCTATGCGGTATTGCCGTGTCCGTCAGGCGATGCCGATGCGCGCCTCAAGCGCCTCGATGTTGGTGTAGCGCCAGCCGGAAGAGACGTATGGTTGGTTATCACCGCGATCTCAGGCGAGTCGCGCGCTTGCGAGCTTTATTGAACGAAACGATGCCGACGCTAGGCGAAGGTATCAATCGGTATCAATCGATTAGCGATGCAACTAACTGTCCTTTGCGCTTATCCACTTCGAATCCGAGCCCAGGCCAGCAAAAGAATCAAATAAGCGAGCAGTCGGAGTTTTAGGCAATCAAAGAACTACTTCAAGGCCGCGCACCAAATCGATGCGTATTAGCGAAGCTATCCGCAGGCGCTACACGATCCAAGCTCGATTTTTAAAGCGGCGCTACAATCCCGATGCCTAAAACCGACTGGCGCCCCACACAGTCGGCTATGCGATATCCGCTGAAACCACTCAAAAGCCGGAGCGCTCATGACCACGCTTTCCATTAACGGCCAGAACCATTCGGTCGATGCGCCACCCGACATGCCGCTTCTCTGGGTATTGCGCGACATCGTAGGACTCACAGGAACCAAATTCGGCTGCGGCATTGCGCAATGCGGTGCGTGTACCGTTCATCTCGATGGCGTCGCGGTTCGTTCATGCGTTTTACCGATTGCCGCCGTTGGCGATCGCAAGGTGACGACGATCGAAGGCATCGGCGAAACACCCGCCGGCAAGAAAGTGCAAGCGGCCTGGCGTTCGCTCGATGTCGTGCAATGCGGGTACTGTCAGTCTGGACAAGTCATGTCCGCCGCGGCATTGCTCGCGACAGTCCCCGATCCCAACGACTCCGATATCGATGCCGCGATGGCGGGCAACATCTGCCGCTGCGGCACTTATCACCGCATTCGCGCCGCCATCAAGCAGGCCGCAAAGGAGGCGTGACATGTCGCAAGGATTGATCGAGGCGGGGCGTCATGCGGCTCGCGCGGGATTGTCGCGCCGCACGTTTCTGAAGTTCGGCGTGACCGCCGGCGTCGCTGCAAGCGGCGGATTGCTGATCGGCTTCAGCTTGCCGGCCGCGAGCCAGGATCAGGGCAAAGGCAAGTCGGTTATCGGAGGCGATGGCGTCGAGTCCGCGCAAGAAGGCGTATTCGCACCGAATGCGTTCGTGCAGATCGACAAGAGCGGCAAGGTCGTGCTCATCATGCCGAAGGTCGAAATGGGACAAGGCGTCTATACCGCGTTGCCCATGTTGATAGCCGAGGAGCTCGAAGTGCCGCTCGATAGCGTCACGATCGATCATGCGCCGCCGAACGAAAAACTTTTCACGGACCCGCTGTTGGGCGGTCAATTGACAGGCGGTTCGACGTCCGTGCGCTATGCGTGGGAGCCGTTACGCAAAGCGGGCGCGGCCGCACGCATGATGCTCGTCGCGGCGGCGGCGCAGGAATGGAAATGCGATCCATCGTCTTGCCAGGCGCAAGGCGGCAAGGTTATGCATGCATCGGGAGAACGTAGCGCGAGTTATGGCGAGCTCGCCGAAGCGGCCGCGAAATTGCCCGTTCCGCAAGACATCAAATTAAAGGATCCGAATAACTTCAAGATCGTCGGCACGCCGGCGAAAAGGCTCGATTCGCCAGAGAAGGTCGATGGCACTGCAATGTTCGGTCTCGATGTGCGCTTACCCGACATGGTGTATGCAGCGATCGTGAATTGCCCCGTGTTCGGCGGAACGCTCGCATCCGTCGACGACAGCAATGCGAAGAAGATTCCCGGCGTGCGTCAGATCGTAAAGTTCGACAATGGCGTCGCGGTGATCGGCGATCATACGTGGGCCGCCAAACGCGGCGCGGCTGCCTTGCAGATTCAATGGAACGAAGGCGCGAGCGCCAACGTATCGACGAAGCAGATCGTCGACGACATGGCCAATGCATCGCAGCGCACGGGCGCGGTGGCGCGTAAGGAAGGCAATGTCGACAATGCGTTTGCCAATGCGAAGACGCGCGTCGATGCGGTGTACGTTCAGCCGTTTCTCGCCCATGCGACGATGGAGCCGATCAACTGCACGGTGCACGTGCGCCCGGATGGTTGCGATATCTGGCTTGGCACGCAAGTGCCCACGCGTATCCGCGATGCCGGAATGAAAGCGACTGGCTTGCCTGCGGAAAAGATTCATGTGCATAACCATTTGCTCGGCGGCGGCTTCGGCAGGCGGCTCGAATTCGACATGGCCACGCAGGCGCTCAAGATCGGCAAGGCGCTCGGCGTTCCGGTCAAAGTAACGTGGTCGCGCGAGGAAGACATTCAGCACGACATGTATCGGCCGTGCTATTACGACAAGTTATCTGCGGGACTCGATGCCAACGGCAAGCCGGTTGCATGGACGCATCGCATCGTCGGGTCGTCTGTGCTCGCGCGGTTTGCGCCGCCGGCAGTAAAGGATGGGGTCGATCCCGATGCCGTCGAAGTGGCATCCGATCTTCCGTACGACTTGCCCAATCAGCTCGTCGACTATGTGCGGCTCGAACCGCATGACGTGCCCACCGCATTCTGGCGCGGCGTGGGACCGACGCGTGGCACGTTCGTCGTGGAAAGCTTTATCGACGAATTGGCCGTGCAGGCGAAAGTCGACCCCGTCAAGTATCGGCGAGATCTGCTTGGCAAGTCGCCGCGCGCACGCAACGTGCTCGATGTCGCGACGCAGGCGGCGGGCTGGGGACAGCAATCCGTGCCGCAGGGACAAGGGCGCGGCGTTTCGGTGATGCACGCATTCGGCAGTTTCTTCGCCATCGTCGCGGATGTCGCTGTCGACAAAGACGGCGAGGTGAAGGCGAATCGCATCGTGTGCGCCGTCGATTGCGGCATGGTCGTCAATCCCAATACGGTCGAAGCGCAAGTGCAAGGCGGCATCATATTCGGCATTACCGCCGCGCTCTATAGCGAAATCACGATCAAGGACGGACGCGTCGAACAAAGCAATTTCACCGACTATCGAATGCTGCGCATTCACGAAACGCCGCCGGTGGAGGTGCATATCGTCAAAAGCACGGAAGCTCCTGGCGGCATCGGCGAACCAGGCACAGCGGCGCTTGCGCCGGCTATCACGAATGCGATCCATGCCGCAACGGGCAAGCGATTGAGGCGCTTGCCCGTAGGCGATCAATTGCGTAGCGCGTGAGGAGCCCGTCATGAAAAACGCATTCAAGCCTCTCTTTGCGATGCTGTTTGCATTGGCGTCCTCGGCTCATGCAGCCGACGACGCACTCGTCACGCGTGGCGCCTATCTCGCGCGAGCAGGCGATTGCGTCGCTTGTCACTCGACTCAAAAAGGCAAGCCGCTCGCAGGCGGTTTGCCGATGATGACGCCGTTGGGCGCGATCTATACGACCAATATCACGCCCGATCCGGACACGGGAATCGGCCGCTACACGGAAGAGGACTTCGCGCGCGCCTTGCGCGAAGGCGTTGCGAAGGATGGGCATAACCTTTATCCGGCGATGCCTTACCCTTCTTATGCAAAGATAAACGACGAGGACATGCATGCGCTTTACGCGTATTTCATGCATGGCGTCACACCCGTCAAGCAGGCCAATCGTGAGCCGGACATGAAATGGCCGCTCAATATGCGCTGGCCGCTTAAGCTATGGAACGCGGTCTTTCTGGAAAAGGGCGTTTATCAGAACAAATCCGGAAAGGATGTCGCGTGGAATCGTGGCGCTTATCTCATTCAGGGACTCGGACATTGCGGCTCATGCCACACGCCGCGGGGCATCGCATTTCAGGAAAAAGGACTCGACGAAAGCAATAGCGCCTATTTGACGGGCGGCTTGCTCGATAACTGGTTCGCTTCCAACCTGACGGGCGAGCACAATACCGGCCTCGGGCGCTGGTCGGAGCAGGACATTGCCAGCTTTCTCAAGACGGGCGCGAACGCGCACGCGTCTGCATTCGGCTCGATGACGAGCGTCGTCAACAACAGCACGCAGATGTTGAGTGACGACGATCTTGCCGCGATGGCGCGCTATTTGAAGTCGTTGCCCGCGTCGGGGGGCAATGGCGGACCGCGCTATTCATATGATCCCAAAGCGACGAAAGTGTCCTTGTCGCGTCCGGCCGCATCGGATTCGGGAGCGCGGGTCTATACCGCCTATTGCTTGCATTGTCATGGTGCGGACGGCCGTGGCTTCGCACCCATGCTTGCGCCGCTCGCGGGCAATCCAAACGTTCTGGAAAAGGATGCATCGTCGCTGATCAACGTGACGCTGAACGGCACCGGCGATCTGGTTATCGGCGGCGTGCCCGCGCCTTACCCGATGCCGCGCTATGCACCCGTGCTGAACGATCAGCAGATCGCGGACGTACTCACTTTCATCCGGGGCGCGTGGAACAACGGCACGCCGGCTGTGCAGGCATCGGACGTGACGAAGATGCGCAAGGCGACGCAGTGACTGTATGGGTCAGGAAGAAAAATCGATGACATCCAGGTGAATCGAACTGGATGGATGCGCGAGGAATTTGCGATGCACACGTGCACTGATGCGCTCATAACCATCGCTCAGGGCTTTTAGCAAGCGCTCGTCGCTTGCTCCTGTCGGTGCCCAAAAGCACTGTTCCAACGCCTTGCGCGTGATGTTGCATTGAATGGCCTGCTCGCGAGAGAACGCGACGAAGCTGACGGAGGCGCGGTCCGCCGAAATAGTGGCATGGATCAGGAGCTTGCTCGTCATGGTTCGACAGGAGAGATACGTTTCGCTGAATTTTATTGTGTCAGAATTTGGTGAACTCGCGAATCCTCGAATGAGCGCGAAACGTGCGCAAACGGCCAGAAGCAGGCGTTTTTCGCTTCAAGGCGGTTCCAATGCGGGGACAAACTTCATATGAATGAATCGAACGTTCGTATTCGGCGTTCACCGACGTTAAAGATTTGCGGAGTAGTCTGAGGTGCAACCTGCGGGATTCAACGCCGCGCGAGGTCCCATACCGGCAACACTGGCGCGGTTGTCCATGAATGTCCATGAAAAATGAAAAGAAAAGCATGCTCAGGTGTACTACTCTAGGAACGATCATCCGAAGCGGCGCGGCACACCGCATCAGCAAGCGGGTCGTGCGGCGCATTCCCGGAACTTCACCGGCAACGTCTACGCGGCTTCTGTTGCGGCGGGCGTTGTCGCCAGCAGGAGCGGAACATGAAGCATCCATCGTTGATGGATCCCTGGAGCCGTACCCTGGCAATGCTCGACAGCCTTCCGAACCGCCCTTCGGAAGCGAACGAGAAGCTCTCACTGATGACACGACCGCTCGTACGGAATGTCCAAGGCAAGACCGCATGCATCGGATCCACCGACGGGCATTGCGTCAATATTCGCGTGCTGGAGCGCTTGAGCGAATCGACGCTCTCGCTATCCTGGCACGATCCCACGTCGTTCAATTACTCGGAGCAGGTTTGGGCCCTTTGCACTGCCCGCAAGCGCGGAACGTGCGCCTTGAGCGGTCAGGCGATCAGGCGCGGACAGCCTGTTTATAGGCCGAGGCGTGTCGGCAGTTCGGTCCCGCTCAATAGCGGCGCAATGATTCTGGCGCTTGCGCTCACTCCGGCTGAACAGGAAGCGAGCCTCGTTTCCGAGTGATCGGCTTTCGTCCGCGAGACGCGTGCGCGAAGCACGCGTCTGTGGCCATGCGCGAACTGCCTTGATGATCCAAAGGGATGCGTTATCGCGTATCGTCTGATGAGCGGACGATGACCAAGCTCGTTCAAGTTCAGGTGTATCTGCGAGCGCGCTAACGACATCTGCGTTTTTCTTGCAAGAGCGCTTGGCTTGGGCGTTATCCATATAAGATCTGCAAAGGATGGCAATCGTGCGTCGCGCGGACGCATTACATTGCTCATTCCATTCGCCGCTTGCAGAAATCTATGGGAGGAGTTATGGCCACATTGGCACAGTTGGAAAGCCAGATTCAGAAATTGCAGCGTCGCGCGGATGTATTGCGGGAAAGAAAGTCGATCGAGGTCATCGCCAAAATTCGGGCAATGATGGACGAGTTCGGCTTGACCATTGCCGATCTCGCCAAGGCCGGTTCAGGCACGCGAAAAACACGCGGCCGTCCTGCGGGTTCTGGTCAATCGGCCATTTCCAGAAAAGGAGCGACCAAGTCCAAGTTGCCGCCGAAATATCGCGACCCGGAATCGGGCGCCACCTGGAGCGGACATGCTCGTCCGCCCGCTTGGATCAAGGATGCGCCTGACCGCAGCGTGTATCTGATCAATGGTGCTGCCAGCAAGAACGGCGCGCGCAAAAGAAAGAGTGCACGGAACGCCGCTGCCTAAAGGTAAGGGAAGGCTTAGGCGAGCAAGGGACTGCGCACGCGGGAAAAACCGCTTGCCCGATCATAAGCAAGCCCGATCTGCAATACGCCAAGATCGCCTTGCGTCGGTCCAATGATTTGCAATCCGGCCGGCAAGCCGCCGGCACCCAATCCGGCTGGCGCGCTTAGCGCGGGCAGCGATGCCATCGTCGCCGGAACGACGGTCTCCATCCAGCGATGATAGGTATCCATCTCGCGGCCGTCGATAACATGCGGCCAGTCCAAGTCCGCATCAAACGGAAAGACCTGCGCCGAAGGCAACACGAGATAGTCAAAACGATCGAATAGCGCATTGATTGCCTGATACCAGGCCGTCCGATCGCGAATTGCACGGGACGCATCTTCTCCCGAAAACTTCAGACCTCGTTCAATCTCCCATACCGCTTCCGGTTTGAGCAACTTTCTCTTGGCGGCGTCGCGATAAAGCGGCGCATTGGTGCCGGAGAAGGTAAGGCTGCGCAAATCGATCCAGGCTTTCCATAGACAGTCGAGATCAAAGTCGATATCGGCAGCCTCCACGATGCAGCCCGCCGTTTCGAAGTGACGCAGCGCCGATAAATACGTCTCCATCAAACCCGCTTCCATCGGCAGATGTCCGTTCAGGTCGCCGAGCCAGCCAATACGCGTGCCGCGCACATCGCGCTCGAGCGCGTTCGCGAAGTCGGCGGGCTTGTCGTTTCTGCGTGAAAGAGGCGCGCGGACGTCGAAGCCGGCCTGTACCGACAACAATAGCCCCAGATCGGGAATGGTTCGCGCGATCGGCCCGGCGACGCTGAATTGCTGGAAGAAGACGTCGTCGCTTGGCGCATACGGCACGCATCCTGGCGTCGTGCGAAAGCCGAAGACGTTATTGAATGCAGCGGGCGTGCGCAGTGAGCCCATCATGTCGGTGCCGTCCGCGAAGGGCAGCATGTGCAACGCGACGGAAACCGCCGCGCCGCCGCTGCTTCCGCCCCCCGAACGCGATTGGTCGAAGGCGTTGCGCGTGGTCCCGTACACCGGGTTATAGGTATGTCCGCCCAAGCCGAATTCCGGCGAATTAGTGCGGCCAATGAATATCGCGCCCGCGTTGCGCATGCGCTCGAAGATGACGGCATCCATCTTCGAAAGTTCGCCTGCATAGAGAGGAGAGCCTTTCGTCGTGACCATTCCCGCGACGGGAAGGATATCTTTGGGCGCTTGTGGAAAGCCATGCAGAGGTCCAAGGCTCTCTCCGCGGGATAGCTGTGCATCGCGCTCGGCGGCGAGAGAGCGTAGTGCATCGCGATCTTGCATCGCAACGATCGCATTCACGACAGGATTGAAGCGATCGATTTGCGCTAGATAGGCGTTCATCACTTCGACGCACGAGACGTCGCGCGCATGAATTGCTCGAGTCAGCGCGATAGCTTCGAGCGAAACAATATCCTTATCGGGCGTTGAGACGGACTTTGCGTCGAGTGCGGTCATGGCTATGTCGTGAATGGCAGACGGATTCAGCAATGAAACTCGGGAAGAACATGTGCGGCGACTTCTTCGATGATATCGCGCGCGGCTCGTCGTTCCGATGTGATGTTGAGCGTCACATGATGCGTTCCGTTCTCGCGCATCTCGCGCAAGAGCGCAACGAGCGCGCGACGTCCCGTGCGATAGCCGAGCGATATGTCGACAGCGGGTTCGTTCGCATCTTCGCTGAGATCGAGCCGCATTGCGACGCCGAATGCACGAAAAGCGCCGGACGTCGCGCGATCGACCGCAGCACGCCACATGCTATATCGCCCGCGCTGAGCTTGCGGCTCGCGATGATAAGTCATCCAGCCAAGCGAATGACGCGCAATCCAGTCGACGCTCTGACCGCCCGAACCGACGGCGAGCATTGGAATGGAAGTGTTATGGCGAGGCAAAAGATAGAAGTCGGGCGCGCCTCCAGGTGCATGATCGGGGATCACGCGAGAGGGCACGGTGACGGCAGCGGCGAGCGTTTCCCAATGTTGCCTGTACAGATCGCGCCGTGTATCCGGATCGCGGCCGAACGCGGCGTATTCCGGTGGACGATCGCCTGAACCGACGCCCAGTATGAAGCGTTGCCGAGACAGGGCGTCGACGGAGATTGCGCCTTTGGCGACATGAAGGGGATGTCTGAGCGTCAACACGATTGCGCCGCTGATGAGCGCAATGCGTTCCGTGTTCGATGCCAGCGCGCCGAGCAGCACCCAAGGGTCGAGATGTCCGACCGGATCGGGATACTCGATACTATTGAGCGGCACGTCGCGGACCCAGAGCGCACGAAAGCCGAGCCGGTCGGCCAGTCGCGCCAGCGATAGCTGTTCGCTGTAGTCGACGACGCTCTCGTTATCGCGCGTGATCGGCAGCGTGATGCCGATAGAGAGCTTGTCTTGCGCGAAAACCGAGTTCGCGATCGAAGACGACATTGGAGTGTTTTCGCTAGCGTTCATGACACGCGTTGCGTCGAGAAAGGGTCCGACGCTGATGGTATCACTGCCTTGATAAACGATGCCCGGCGCGATAAAGCACCAGGCATCGTTGAAACGCGAGTCTTTAAGCAGCGGGCACTACGCTGCGCCGAGTGACGATCGATACGACATACGTGACGATGACATTCACGACGAGTGCAATCAGGCCGATATAGACCGGCCACGAAGCATCACCGAGATGGACGACATAAACCGGCTTGAGGCCTTGCGAGATCGCGAGACCGGTGCCCAGCACGATACCGAACAGCCAACCCAGAAATAGGCCGGGCGTGGTCAATCGGCGCGTATAGAGCGTGAACACGATGGCCGGGAATATCTGCAGAATCCATACGCCGCCGAGCAACTGCAGGTCGATCGCATACTGTGTCGGCAGGAACACGATGAATAGCAACGCGCCGAATTTCACGACGAGCGATACGAGCTTCGCCGTCGATGCTTCAGCCGTGGATGACATGTCAGGCGATACGAGTGGACGCCACAAGTTACGGGTGAACAGATTCGCTGCGCCGATCGACATGATCGCCGCCGGCACGAGTGCGCTGATCGCGATAGCCGCAGCCGCGAAGCCCACGAACCACGAGGGAAACAGCGTGCCGAACAACGCCGGCACGACATCCGATGCCGACTTCACATGCACGCCCGCCGCGATCGCCATATAGCCCAGCAGCGCGATCAAGCCCAGAAGCAGCGTATAGGCTGGCAGGAAGATGGCGTTCTTGCGCACCGTCATCGCGGATGAAGACGAGAGCACCGCCGTCATCGTATGTGGATACATGAATGCGGCGAGCGCGGAGCCGAGCGCGAGCGATGCATAAGCCGTGAATTGTCCCGGCTTGAGAATGATGCCCGTCGGGCCACCTTTCGCCTTGAAGTATTGATCGGCCGAATCGAATACATGCGCGTAACCGCCCAGCTTCAAAGGAATCAGCCATACCGCCGCGATCACGACGATATAGATCATGATGTCCTTCACGAAGGCGATCATCGCGGGGGCGCGCAGGCCGCTCGTATAGGTATAAAGCGCAAGAATCACGAATGCGATGATGAGCGGCAGTTCGCCCGTCACGCCGAGGCCCTTGATGACAACTTGCATGCCGACGAGCTGAAGCGCGATATAGGGCATCGTTGCGACGATGCCCGTGATCGCCACCGCAGCAGGAAACCATTTGCCGCCGTATTCGCCCTGCACGTAATCTGCGCCCGTGATGTGATTTTTCGCATGGGCGATCTTCCACAGCTTGGGCATCACCGCAAACACGAACGGATAGACGATGATCGTATAGGGCAGTGCAAAGAAGCCATACGCGCCGACCGAATACACAAGTGCCGGGACGGCAATCACGGTATAGGCCGTATAGAAATCGCCGCCGACGAGAAACCATGAAATCAATACGCCGAACTGGCGGCCGCCGAGGCCCCATTCGTGAAGCTGTGTGAGATCGCCTCGCTTCCAGCGCGCGGCGAAGAAGCCGACGACGGTCACGAGCACGAAGAACGCGATGAAGATGGTCATCGCGACCGGATCGACTGGCGTGAGATCGTTCATTTCAGGCCCCTGTGCACGATGTAAAGCAGGAGCGAAGTGAGCGGCACCCACAAGAACTGATACCAATAGAAAAACGGAAAGCCCGCGAAGGAAGGCCGTGTGTCGTTATAGAACGGCAGCCAAAGCAGTGCGACGTAGGGTATCAAAAGCGCAACCCCAAGCCATGGGCCACGGGGCGCATCGTTATCGGATTCCAAAGCTATTCTCCTCGTGAATCGGCGCTGATAAGAACTTGCCGGCGCGCGGCCTCCGCGAATGTTCTGCCGATGCGAGTGAGCGCCGCGCCGCGAACGGCTGCGCATTATCCAACTAATTCACTTTTATTGCCGGATGCCTAAGAGACGGAAAGGGCTTGTGCCAATCGATGCTTACGCAAGGCTTTCCGCGTCCGCCGAATTCGACGAATCGCCGATAGCTTTGGTCATTTCATGCCTTCAAAAACGCGCGATACATGCTTACGAAGTTATGACGCGCGGAGAACTCGCTCGCATGCCGGCGAGCATCGCGCGCTTGCCGCCGAAGCCTGCAAGCTTGCGATATTCGAATCCGCTTTCGATGAGTGCGCGTTTGACAATGCCCGCGCTGGTGAACGTGGCGAAGGTTGCGTCGTCTTTTGCCATGCGCGCCAGCGAAGCGAATACGGCGGGCGTCCACATGTCCGGATTCTTGGCTGGCGCAAAGCCGTCGAGATAGATGGCGTCCGCTGCAACGCCATGATCGGCCAGGCGTGGCAAGAAGTCGGCGGCGTCGCCATAGCCAAGCGTCAACCTGACCGCGCCGGCAACGAACGTTCGCCGATGCACGCCGCCTTCGAGCAGAGGCCATGCGCGAATGAGCGCGTCGGCCAGTGGCGCGATAGCGGCATCGTCGATGATCGCCGCGTGCGCCGCGCGTAGATCGTCTGCGCGGAATGGATGCTTTTCTATCGACACGTATTCGAGCGTCGGCGGCCGATGTGCATCGTCGAGCCACGCGGCCCACGTCGCAAGGAAATTGATGCCCATGCCGAAGCCGGTCTCGAGCACCGTGAAGCCATGCTTGCCGCGCCAGCGCGCGGGCAAGTCATTGCCATCGAGAAAGACATGGCGCGCCTGAGCCAGCGCGCCCGCCGCGCTGTGATAGATGTCGTCGTGACGCGGCGAATACGGGGTTCCGTCACGGAACACGAGCGATGCCGGAATCAGCGGCGCTTCCATCGTTCAGGCATCGGGCGACGATTGATCGAGCGTGATGCCCAGTTCGCTTGCCATTTGCTGAACCATTGCGCGCAATTGCGTGACTTCATGAGCAAGGCGCTTTTGCTCGGACTTCAACGCTTCGAATTCGGAAAGGGAATAAGATTCGCCGCCTTGAGTTTCGCGCGAAGGCATATCGCTCAAGCTTACTTCGCCGCAAAGCAGATGCATCCAGCGGCTTTCGCGCTCGCCCGGTGTGCGCGGCAGCTTCACAACACGCGGCGGATCATTCGCGGCGAGTTCATCCAGAAAGCTCTCGACCGATGATATATCCGCGAACGAATGCAGCCGCGCACTGTTCGCGCGCAACTCCGCCGCGGTTTGCGGGCCCCGCAGGAATAGCGTGGCAAGTAGCGCGACTGACTGACTCGGCACGCCGAGCACGCGGTTCACGTTATGTTCGAAGCGCGGCACACGGCTGCTGCTGCCTTCGATGACGAGACTCAGGCGTTTAAGGCCATCGATCGTCGTCAGCACTTCGTCCTCGCTTACGCTCATCACCGGGGCGCGCGCGGTCTTCTGATTGCATCCCGCGGTTAGGGAATTCAACGAAAGAGGATAGGTGTCAGGCACGGTATGCTGTTTCTCGACGAGCACGCCGAGCACGCGGGCTTCAAGCGGCGTGAGTTCGCGCAGTGCGGGACGGGGTGTGGCTTCAGAGGGCGTGTTCATAAGCCTGATTGACGTGCAGTAAGACGCCTATCATACCGGCGCCGCAGGAAGCTTCTGTCATTCACGCACCTCGATGCAGCATGAAGTTCATCCAGCGCACGTGCATTGTCCGGCAGCGATGCGCTGTTTTGGTGCAAAAGATCGCGACGGCGTATTCGTAGCGTGCTTTATATAAGGAGGCGAACCGCTTTAATCATTGGCATCGAAGTTGCTTTTTCTGCATCGGCACTGGGCTGCCCGCGCAATCGATGCTTCACACAGCAATGGTGTGACGGATAAGTGAGCATCGCGCTTCGAGGTCGCCTATCGACGTAGCATGCGGTCGGGTACGTCGCGTCTTTCGGGCTCTTCAAGCGTTTGCGAGTGCAACCAGGAATACGAGCAAAGGGGAATCTACGCCCCGGCATGCACTTCATTTGGAAGACCGGCTATGACGCAAGCATTCTTCAACGAGATGTTCGAGCGCAGCGATCTCGAGGCGCGCGGGTTGCCGGCGGTGGCATTTCGCGGCGTGGGTGATCCACGCACGCATTACCGCGATTTCATGGCCTGGCTTTCCGCTCAAAGCGAGCAGCAGATCGATCTCAAACGCGCCGAAGCGGATCTCAACTTCAGGCGTGTCGGCATAACCTTCGCGGTCTACGGAACGAGCGATCTGCCCGGCATCATTCCGGAGCGCACGATTCCATTCGATGTCATTCCGCGCATCTTCCCCGCCGATGAATGGCGCGCGTTGGAGCGCGGCCTGCGGCAGCGCGTGAACGCGCTCAACCGCTTCATCCACGATATCTATCATCAGCAGGACATCATTCGCGCGGGCATCATTCCCGAGGCGCAGATACTCGGCAACGCTCAATATCGTCCCGAGATGCGTGGCGTCGATGTTGCGCGCGATATTTACGCGCACATCGCGGGCATCGATATCGTGCGAGCCGGGCAGGGTGAGTTTTATGTGCTCGAAGATAACTTGCGCGTGCCATCGGGCGTTTCGTACATGCTCGAGAACCGCAAGATGATGATGCGGCTATTTCCCGATCTATTCGCGCGCAATCGCGTGGCGCCGGTGGCGCACTATCCGGACTTGCTGCTCGATACCTTGCGCGCGGCCGCGCCCGCGGCAGTCGAAAATCCGACCATCGTCGTGATGACACCGGGGATGTATAACTCGGCTTATTTCGAGCACGCGTTTCTGGCGCAGCAGATGGGTGTCGAACTCGTCGAAGGGCAGGATCTCTTTGTCGAGAACGATTATCTGTATATGCGTACGACACAAGGGCCGCAGCGCGTCGACGTGATCTATCGCCGCATCGACGATGACTTTCTCGACCCGCTCGTGTTCCGGCCGGATTCCGCGCTCGGCGTGCCGGGTCTGATCGGTGCATACCGCGCGGGTAACGTCTCGTTATGCAACGCGGTGGGGACGGGCATCGCGGACGATAAATCGATCTATCCGTATGTGCCGGACATGGTGCGCTTTTATCTCGGCGAAGAGCCGATTCTCAACAATGTGCCGACGTGGATGTGCCGCAAGCCGGATGATCTGAAGTATGTGCTCGACCATCTTCCCGAACTCGTCGTAAAGGAGACGCATGGCGCGGGCGGTTACGGCATGCTGGTCGGCCCGGCTTCGACCGCGGCGCAGATTGCCGAGTTTCGTGCTGTGCTCGAAGCGCATCCGGAGAAGTACATCGCGCAGCCGACGCTCGCACTTTCCACCTGTCCGACATATGTGGAGACAGGAATCGCGCCGCGTCACATCGATCTGCGTCCGTTCGTGCTATCGGGCACTGAAGTGCGAATGGTGCCGGGAGGCCTGACGCGGGTTGCATTGCGGGAAGGTTCGCTCGTCGTGAATTCATCGCAAGGCGGTGGCACAAAAGATACGTGGGTACTCGAGCGCTGAGGTCAGTCATAAATAAAGCGCTGCGTCACCAAAGACAACGACAAACAACCGGGATCACCCATGCTGAGCCGTACCGCGGATCATCTCTTCTGGATGGCGCGCTATACCGAACGCGCCGAAAACACCGCCCGGATGCTCGATGCGAACTATCAGCTCTCGCTTTTGCCGCAGTCCGATGAGTATGCGGAACTGGGATGGCGCGCGATGTTGTCGATATCGGAATTGAGCGGAATTTATTCAGCCGCGCATCACGGCATGAAAAGCCGCGACGTGATCGACTTCATGGCGCGCGATCTGTCGAATCCTTCGTCCATCGTCAGTTGTTTGCGTGCTGCACGCGAAAATGCGCGGGCCGTGCGCAGTTCGACCAACAGCGAGTTATGGGAATCGCTCAACACGACGTGGCTCGACTGTCAGCGCATGCTTGCCGACGGCATTCTCGAGCGCGAACCCTATACGTTCTTCGAATGGGTGAAGTTCCGCTCGCATCTTTCGCGCGGCGTGCAGCTCGGCACGCTCGTAAAGGACGATGCGTTCTATTTCATGCGTCTCGGCACTTTCATCGAACGGGCGGACAATACAGCGCGCATTCTCGACGTCAAGTTTGAAATGATGGAACAGCGCGCGGATACTTCCGCACAGCCGTTCGATTATCACCATTGGGTGGCGGTGCTCGGTTCGGTATCGGGTTTTGAGGTGTATCGCCGCGTTTATCGCGATGTCATTACGCCCGAACGCGTGGCGGGGCTGCTGATTCTTTATGGCGACTGGCCGCGTTCCCTTGCAGCGAGCATCGCAGAAGTGGAGCAGTTGATCGGCCACGTGACGAAAGGGCGGGATACGGAAGCGGCGAGGCTCGCCGCGCAATTGAGTTCGGAACTGAAGAACGGGCGCATCGTCGACATCCTGAAAGGCGGATTGCACGCCTATCTCGTGGATTTCCTCGCGCGCGTGAACGATCTCGCAGGCCGTGTGAGCCGCGACTTTCTGTTGCCGATCGCGCCGGAACCGCCGATGCAATCGCAAACGCAGTCGCAGTCGCAAAGCAAAGGCTGAGCGCGTGCGTTCAGCGCTTGGCCGCCGCCGCGACGACACGATGCACGAAGCGGAGCTTGTCGATGACAGGCGGCGCGAGCGTGAACGGATAGCCGTCGGGCATGCCGAGGCTGCGATTCAGGCTATTCAGGACATAAGTGAGTGGAAACCAGCGTTTCATGAGGTTATCAAACGTGGTTTCGTCGACGGGCGTCTGATCGGTAAGCGTCGGCTCGTGCGGACTATCGGGCACGAGCACGAGGCCGCACGATACGGCGGTATCGAGCGTGTCGACGATATGCAGATAATGCGCCCAGGTCTCCGCCCAGTCTTCCCACGGATGCATCGTGGCGTAGGCACTGATGAAGTTGTCTTCCCATTGAGCGGGCGGACCTTCCTGGTAATGGCGGTCGAGTGCGGCGGCGTAGTCGGCTTGTTCGTCGCCGAATGCAGTGCGAAACGGTGCGATGCGAGCGGTGTCCGCGATCAGGCGATCAAAGAAGTAATGCCCGGATTCATGACGGAAATGACCGAGCAAGGTGCGATACGGCTCGTGAAGCGCAGAGCGCGTTTTCTCGCGATGAGCATCGTCAGCTTCAGCGATGTTGAGCGTGATGATGCCGTTGTTATGGCCCGTCATTACGCCATGGCCTTGCGCATCGGCTTCGAGAAACTGGAATTCGAGGCCGCGCTCGGGATCTTCCTGACGCGACTTCACGGGCAGGCCCAACTCGGAAAACGTGTACAGCAGGCGGCGCTTCGCGGCTTCGATGCGATACCAGTAGACGCGGTTTTCCGGATTCGAGAGGTTGGGAATGGTGCTCGTCAATTGGCACGAGCAGCACAGCGGGTCGGTCGGATCGACGTCGGGCGCAGGAACGACCCAGTTGCAGACATTTTCGACCACGTAGTTATGGCACGGCCGATAGAGGAGATCTTTGGCGAGCGGATGCAGGCTGCGCCAGCGACCGTCCCCGTTTTCTTCGAAGGCGCTGATCTGACTGATCTCGGGCACATAGCCGAGCCGCGCGCCGCAGTTTTCGCAATGCGTGTTCTCGAAGAACACGAGCTGGTTGCAGCGATTGCAGTGAAAGGTCTTCATCGTGTGGTCGGCGGAAGTGTTATTGCGCGAGGTTCGGTGTGCGCGCTATCGGCGAAGCAGTCGCAAACATCGTGCCGTAGTCAGACCGTTTTTTCCATGACAAGCAGAAAAACGCGTTGCAGCGCGGCTTGCGTGCGCGGCGTCAATTGAGCAAAGGAGTCCGGTGTGTCCATTCGTGTCGCGTTGAACCATGTCACGCACTATCGCTATGACCGGCTCGTCGGTCTTTCGCCGCAAGTCGTGCGCTTGCGGCCTGCGCCCCATTGCCGGACGCCGATCGTGTCGTATTCGATGCGTGTTGAGCCAGAGGATCATTTCATCAACTGGCAGCAGGACGCGTTCGCGAACTATCAGGCGCGACTGGTTTTCCCCGAGAAAACGCGCGAATTCAAGGTAACGGTCGATCTCGTTGCGGAAATGGCCGTCTATAACCCGTTCGACTTTTTTCTCGAACCGGCCGCCGAAAAGTTTCCATTCAGCTATGCGCCAGAATTGCTGCATGATCTCGCGCCTTACATGGTCAAGCGTGAGCCGACTCCGCGCTTTGCCGCATTTGTCGAAAGTATCGATCGCTCCCCGCGCGCGACGATCGATTTTCTCGTCGAATTGAATCAAAGGCTATCCCACGAGATTCGCTATCTGATCCGCATGGAGCCGGGCGTGCAGACGCCCGAGGAAACGCTTGAAAGCGCGGCGGGTTCGTGCCGGGATTCGGGCTGGCTGCTTGTGGAAACGCTGCGTCATCTCGGGCTGGCGGCGCGCTTCGTATCGGGCTATCTGTTGCAGCTCGCACCGGATACCAAATCGCTCGATGGCCCGAGCGGCACCGAAGTGGACTTCACCGACCTGCATGCGTGGTGCGAAGTGTTCCTGCCTGGAGCGGGCTGGATAGGCTTCGATCCTACTTCCGGCCTGCTCGCCGGCGAAGGACATATTCCGGTCGCGTGCACGCCGGAGCCGGACAGTGCGGCACCGGTCTCTGGCGCGATTGACAAATGCGAAGTCGAATTCGTTCATGCGATGTCGATCGAGCGCGTGCTCGAAACGCCGCGCGTGACGAAGCCTTATAGCGAGGAAGACTGGAACGCGGTGCTGCGTATGGGCGAGCAGGTGGATGCGCGATTGAATGCATCCGATGTGCGTCTCACCATGGGTGGCGAGCCGACTTATGTTTCGGTTCGCGATCGCGATGAACCGGAATGGAACACCGATGCGCTGGGCCCGACGAAGCGCGCCTACGCCGTTTCGCTGATGGACAAGCTGCGCGCGCAGTACGGCGCAAGCGGCTTCCTGCACATCGGACAGGGCAAGTGGTATCCGGGCGAGCAATTGCCGCGCTGGGCGCTGTCGCTTTTCTGGCGCGCGGATGGCGAACCGTGCTGGCACGATCCGTCGCTTTTTGCGGACGAGCGGCAGCCCGCGTCTTACACATCGGATGACGCCGCGCGCTTCATTCGTCATCTCTCTGGCAAGTTGTCTTTGGATTCAAAATACATTCAACCCGCCTACGAGGATACGTGGTACTACCTGTGGCGCGAACGCCGCTTGCCGGTGAACGTCGATCCTTTCGACTCGCGTCTGGACGACGAACTCGAGCGCGCCCGGCTGCGGCGCGTGTTCGATGCAGGACTTCCGTCGATTACGGGCTACGCGCTGCCGATTTCGCGCGAAGACGCCCCCACGATGCAGCCGGGCCGCTGGACCAGCGGTCCGTGGTTCTTCCGCGACGAGCGCATGTACCTGATTCCGGGCGATTCGCCGATGGGCTACCGCTTGCCGCTCGACTCGCTGCCGTGGGTTTCGGAAGGCGATTATCCGTGGCAACACGCGCACGATCCGTTCGCGCCGTCGACGCCATTGCGCACCGCGACTGAATTACGCATGCAATATGCGGATTTGGATAATGAATCGCGTATGCAAAATGCCGATGCGGTCGGAATGCGGAATGCGATGGCAACGGGTCCGTCGCGGGAGCGCGTCCCGCAACGCGGCGAGTCGGCTGGCTGGATCGCGCGGACCGCTGTGTGCGTGGAAGCGCGTGACCCCGCGCGCGCGGCCGGTCCGAAAGCGGAAGCCGACGCCCTCGAAAAGCTCGGCAACGGCAACAAGCTGATGCATGTCTTCATGCCGCCGCTCACCGAACTCGACGACTATCTCGATCTGCTTGCGGCCATCGAAGCCACGGCTTCCGATCTGAAGATTCCGGTCATTGTCGAAGGCTATCCGCCGCCGCGCGATGCGCGTCTCAAGATGCTCCAGGTGACGCCGGATCCGGGCGTGATCGAGGTGAACATTCATCCGGCTGCGAACTGGAACGATCTTGTCGAACACACGGAGTTCTTGTACAACGCGGCGCACGAGTCGTATTTAAGCCCCGAGAAATTCATGCTCGATGGCCGGCACACCGGCACCGGCGGCGGCAATCACTTCGTGCTTGGCGGTGCGACACCCGCCGACAGTCCATTCCTTCGTCGCCCCGATCTGCTTGCGAGCCTGATCGCGTACTGGCATAACCATCCATCGCTGTCGATGCTGTTTTCAGGGCTTTTTATCGGTCCGACGAGTCAGGCGCCGCGCGTCGACGAAGCACGCAACGATCAGGTCTATGAACTCGAGATCGCGTTCGCCGAACTGCAAAGACAACTCGATATGCTCGGCGGACGCGGCAATGCCACTGTGCCGCCGTGGCTTATCGACCGCATTTTGCGCAACATCCTGATCGACGTAACGGGCAACACGCACCGCGCGGAGTTTTGCATCGACAAGCTGTATTCGCCCGACGGACCCACTGGCCGGCTCGGCCTGCTCGAACTGCGCGGCTTCGAAATGCCGCCGCACGCGCGCATGAGTCTCGTGCAACAACTGTTGTTGCGCGCGCTCGTTGCACGATTTTGGAACGCGCCCTATACCGCGCGACTCACGCGCTGGGGCACCGAACTGCATGACCGGTTCATGCTCGGCACTTTCGTGCAAATGGATTTCGACGACGTGCTCAGCGAGTTGCGCGAAGCGGGCTTCGCATTCGAGCGAAGCTGGTTCGCGCCGCATTTCGAGTTCCGCTTCCCACTCGTCGGCGCATACGATACGAACGGCATCGCGCTCACGATCCGCAATGCACTCGAACCGTGGCACGTCATGGGCGAAGAGGGCGCGATCGGCGGCACGGTGCGTTTCGTCGATTCATCCGTCGAACGTCTCGAAGTGCGCGTGCTCGGCCTGAATGGCAATCGGCATGTCGTAACTGTCAATGGCGAGACGCTGCCGCTGCAACCTACAGGGCGCGTAAGCGAATACGTGGCCGGCGTGCGCTTTCGCGCGTGGTCGCAAGCCGCATCCCTGCATCCGACCATCGACGTACATGCGCCGCTTACCTTCGATATCGTCGATACATGGACCGGACGCGCGATCGGCGGATGTCAGTACCACGTCGCGCATCCGGGCGGACGCAACTATCAAACCTTCCCGGTCAACGCCTATGAAGCCGAAAGCCGCAGGCGCGCACGCTTCTTCGCGACAGGACACACGCCCGGTGCGATGCGTGTCGAAGCCCGCGAACGCAGCCTCGAATTCCCGTTCACGCTCGACCTGCGCTATCGTTGAAGTGCAATCATCATTCGAATAAAGAACAGAGACGACATTGGCCTATCAATCGACCTTGCCTTTCGACATCGCCTCGGCCCGCATCGATGCGCTCGCGCTGCTGCGCACGCTGCCCGCGCGCGAAGGGCATTGGGACGAATTGCGCGACGCGGCAGGCCAGTTGCGTGAGCCCTGGCGTCAGTTTTTCGAATTGCTCGGCGAGCAGGGCATCGAGCGGCTCGACGATGGCGTCGCCGCCGTCGCGCAGCAGGTGCGCGACAACGACATCACGTACAACGTGTATGCCGATAACGGCAAGCCGCGTGCGTGGTCGCTCGATCTCCTGCCGCTCATCATCGATGAAGAAGAGTGGGCGCTGATCGAGCGCGGCGTTGCGCAACGCGCGCGCTTGATGGAAGCGATCGTCGCGGATGTCTATGGTCCGCAGACATTGCTGCATCGCGGCCTGCTGCCGGGCGCGCTCGTCTTCGGGCATCCCGGCTACTTGCGCGCGGTGAAGGGTTTCATGCCGCCGTGCGGCCGCTTTCTGCAGATCGTCGCTGTCGATCTCGCGCGCGCGCCATCCGGCTCGTGGACGGTCATCGCGCATCGCACCGAAGTGCCTTCCGGTTTGGGTTATGCGCTCGAAAACAGATTGATCGTCTCGAGCCTCTTCGCCGATCCCTTTCGCGCGATGCATGTGAGCCGTCTCGCGGCGACCTATTCGCAACTCATCGCGACGATCGCGCAAGCGGCTCGCGCGACGATGCACGATGACGACGACGGCCGCAGCGATGCATCGAACGATGCGCCGCATATCGCGTTGCTGAGTCCCGGCCCATTCAGCGAGACTTACTTCGAGCATGTGTTTCTCGCGCGATATCTGGGCGTGACGCTCGTCGAAGGCAAGGACCTCACGGTGCGGCACGACAAGCTCTATCTGAAGACGCTTGCCGGCCTGTCGCGCGTGCACGCAGTGATACGGCGTCTTGACGATGCATTCTGCGATCCCGTCGAATTGCGCGCGGACTCCACCATCGGCGTGCCCGGCTTGCTGCAGGTCATGCGTGCGGGCAATGTGATGGTGTCGAACGTGCCGGGCGCGGGCTTCACGGAATCCCCCGCGCTCAACGCGTTTTTGCCGGGCATTGCGCAAGCCTTGCTGGATGAAACCCTGGAATTGCCGACGGTGCCGACATGGTGGTGCGGCGAAGAAGCCGCGCGGTCCGAAGTATTCGAGCGCCTCGATCACGCGCTCATCGCGCCGACATGGCCTGGCGCGCAGGCCGATCACGCACCGGGCATCGATGCGGGCGTGCAGGCGCTTTCGGCATGGCGCGAACGCATCGAACGCGCGCCGGATGTCTTCACGGTGCAGGAGAATCTGCCGTTCTCCACGGCGCCGCGCTTTCATGATGGCGCGCTCGGCTCGCGTCCATGTGTGCTGCGCGCCTATGCGATCGCCAACATCGACGGAAGCTGGAGCGTGATGCCAGGCGGCTTCACGCGGCTCGCGGCCGACAAGCGCGCGACCGTGTCCATGCAGTTCGGCGGCAGCAGCGTCGATACATGGGTGATGTCGAGCCAGCCCGGCAGCGCCGTGTCGTTGCAACCGACGCCGATGAAGCCGGGCGAGCTGCGCAAGCATCGGATCGTGTCGAGCCGAGCCGCGGAGAATCTTTTCTGGGCGGGTCGTTATGGCGAGCGCGCGGAAAACAACGTGCGCTTGTGCCGCCTTCTGCTCGGCATGCTCGATGGCAACGATGCTGAAGAACTCTTTCCGACGCTCACTGAACTCGCATCGCAATGCGGACTCATCCCATCGGGCGAAACGCTCGCGCGCAGCACGCCGCAAGCGTTCGAACGTGTGCTCGTCGCGGGCTTGCCGGAATCGAGCAAAGCGACGAGCATCGGCGACAATCTCGCGGATCAGGCGCGCGCATGTGGCGAAATTCGCGACCGGCTTTCGACGGACCACTGGCGCACGATCCTCGCATCGCGCAACGACTTTCGTGATGCGCTCGCGCGTCTCTCGCCGAGCGATAAGGCAGATGAAGGCACGGTTCGCATCGGCCGCGATTACGATCGCGTGATGCTTGCAGGTGCGCTCGAACATCTTGCGACGCAATTGTCCGCAATCAGCGGCGCGCAAGGCGATCGCATGACGCGTGATGAAGCATGGCGGCTGCTCTTCATCGGAAGACATATCGAACGCGTATCGACGATGGCTACGATCCTGCATGTCGTCGCCGAGCGGGGCACGCTCGCGTCGCCCGCGGGCTTCGATCTTCTCTTGCAACTCTTCGACAGCACGCTCACGTATCGCTCGCTTTATCCGGGAAGACTCGAAGTGCCGGCGTTGATCGATCTCATCGTCGTCGATCAAACCAATCCGCGCGGACTCTATGGGGTGTACTCGCGCTTGCGTACGAAGCTCGATGAGATCGCTGCCGCAGCCGGTGGCGCACGCCGCGCACAAGCGACACGTTTCGCTGATCTTCTCGTTCACGCCGATGCGTTGCCCGATCTCACCGCGCTTTGCGAAACGCGGGCCGATGGCCGTCACGATGCGCTGATCGCGGTATGCGACCGGCTCGTTGCGTCGGTCAGCGCGGCATCGAACGAAGTCAGCGCGCGCTACTTCAGTCACGCGAATACGCTTGCCGCACAGGTGTCGTCATGAGCCTTGGCCTGAACGATACCGTGCTCGCGGTCACGCATCGGACCACCTATCGATACTCGACGCCCGTCGAAATCGCGCAGCACCTGGCGACGATCCGTCCGCTGCATTGCCCCTGGCAGCAGGTTATCTCGCATACCGAGCGCATCGATCCGGTACCGTCTTATGTGCATAGCCGCGTCGATGCATTCGGCAATGACGTGTTGTACTTCTCGCTCGATGCGCCGCACGAACGGCTTTCGATGACGAGCGAAACCACGGTCCGGCTTACGCCGCGCTGGGATGCGCTCGATGCCGAAGCGACGCCGCCTTGGGAAGATGTCGCGGATCGCTTGCGCTACAGCGCGAGTGGTTCGTTCTATCCGGAAAGCGAATTCTGTTATGCGTCGCCCAATATCTCGCTCGATCATGCATTGCGCGCGTATGCGCAAGCGAGCTTCGATAAGGGCACGCCGCTCGTCGCGGGCGCCATCGATCTGATGCATCGCATTCATGCGGACTTCGACTACAAACCGTCTGCGACTGCGTTCGATACGCCCGCATCGCGTGCGTTCGAATTGCGTCATGGCGTGTGTCAGGACTTCTCGCAAGTGATGATCGGCTGCCTGCGTGCGCTTGGATTGCCTGCTCGTTATGTGAGCGGCTATCTGCGCAACGATCCGCCGCCGGGGCACCCGAGGTTGATCGGCGCCGATGCTTCGCATGCGTGGGTGTCGGTGCATTGTCCGCAAAGCGGATGGATCGACCTCGATCCGACCAATGATGTGCTCGCGGACCTCGACCATGTGACGCTCGCGACGGGGCGCGATTACAGCGATGTGTCGTTGCTGCGCGGGATGATTCTCGGCGGAGGCGCGCACCATGTGGATGTGGCGGTGAATGTGCTGGCGTTATAAGGTGCATGTCCATGCAAAGAAAGCACGCGATCCCATACTGCGTTAATGTTTAGGGCTTTCGTCGCCATGCGCAGGCTTTAGCGCATGCCTTTCGCTTTGCAAGGAGATTCGCACGATGGAATACGTGAAACTGGGCTCGACCGGTCTCGAGGTGTCGCGGCTCTGTCTTGGTTGCATGACCTACGGCGCGCCCGATCGTGGCACGCATCCCTGGACGCTCGATGAGGAAAAGAGCCGTCCGCTCATCAAGGAAGCATTGGACGCGGGCATCAATTTCTTCGACACGGCCAATACTTACTCGGACGGCACGTCGGAGGAAATCGTCGGACGTGCGCTGCGCGATTTCACGAAGCGCGACGACATCGTCATCGCGACGAAGGTATTCAACCGCATGCGCCCCGGTGCGAATGGCGCGGGGCTCTCGCGCAAGGCGATCTTCAACGAAATCGATAACAGCCTGAAGCGGCTCGGGACCGATTACGTCGATCTCTATCAGATTCATCGATGGGATTACACGACGCCGATTGAGGAAACGCTCGAAGCACTACATGATGTCGTGAAGGCGGGCAAGGCGCGTTATATCGGCGCATCGTCGATGTATGCGTGGCAGTTCAGCAAAGCGCTCTATACCTCTCGCGCGAACGGATGGACCGAGTTCAAAACGATGCAGAATCATTTGAATCTGCTGTATCGCGAGGAAGAGCGCGAGATGATGCCGCTTTGCAGGGATCAGGGCATCGGCGTGTTGCCCTGGAGTCCGCTTGCGCGCGGCCGTCTCACGCGCGAATGGGACGCGACGAGCGCGCGTCAGGAATCGGATACCTTCGGCAGCACGCTGTATCGCACCGACGATGCCGATCGCGCGGTCGTCGAAGCCGTGGCTGCAGTCGCGAAGGCGCGCGGGGTGCCGCGTGCGCAAGTGGCGCTCGCGTGGGTTGCGCAGAAGGCGCCAGTGAGCGCGCCGATCATCGGTGCATCGAAACCGGGACATGTGAGCGATGCGGTCGCGGCCTTATCGCTGAATCTCACGGCGGACGAGATCGCGCAACTCGAAGCACCGTATGTGCCGCATGCCGTGTCCGGTTTCAAATGACGCGAATCATAACTGCGATTCGATCGGCAAGATCCCGAGCATCCAGATCCCTGCGCGTTTGAGCGCAGACACGTCCGGCTCGCTATCGAGTTCGGTCGTGTTGCCGTTTGCGTCGGTGTCGATCCAAACCATGCGTTTGCCGCCGTTGCCGTCATCGTGCAATTCGACGCGCCACGCAATGTGATCGATGTTCGTGCCGATGCCGTCAGCCACATACTCGGCCGCATCCGCGCTTTCGCAATAGACGCCGATTTCCGTGTTCAACTCAACGGAACGCGGATCGAGATTCATCGAGCCGATGAAGATGCGCTTGCGATCAAACACATATGTCTTCGCATGGAGCGACGCCTTCGACGATCCGAATGTCGTTTTCTTCGCGGTCTTGTCGGCGTCGCTCGATGCAACGGGCTTCAGCTCATATAGCCTCACGCCGGCTTCGAGCATATCCTTTCGATAGCGCTGATAGCCCGCATGCACCGCGGCGACATCGGTGGCGGCGAGAGAATTCGTGAGCACGGTGACACGCACGCCACGCGATGTCATCGATTGCAGCCATCGCACGCCTTCCTTGCGCGGGACGAAGTATGGCGACACGATCAGCATTTCCCGCGCGGGTTCGAAATCCAACGCCTTGAATTGCGACATCAGATGGCCTTCGCTGTCGCCGGGCGCGCGCGTGATCTTTGCGGGATCGTCATACAGAAGCGTGGCCTTGCCCCACGAAAAAGCCGTGTCGTGCGCCTCGATAACTTTGGTGTAACGCTCGCGAACTTGCGCGACATAGGGCGAACTCTGTTCCGACAACAAATACGTGTCGAGCTTCTGGCGATAACCGGCGAGCGCGCCGGGGTCGGCGTGACGTCGCATCAGGTTATCGATCGGATAGGCTGCATCCGAGTTCCAGTACAGGTCGAATGCGCTCGATACGTCGCGCACGACGGGGCCATGCACGAGCACATCGAGATCGCCGAACGCGACCGTGCTCGACGCGCCGAAGTATTCGTCGCCGATATTCCGTCCGCCGAGAATCGCGGCCTGGTTATCGGCGATGAGCGCCTTGTTATGCATCCGCCGATTCACGCGAAAGAACTCGATCGCGGAGCCTAGCTTCTTGAACGTGCGATTCGATACGGGATTGAAAAGCCGCACCTGCACGTTCGGATGCGAAGCGAGCGCGAGCAGGAACTGATCGTCCGCATTGGTGCCGAGGTCGTCGAGCAGGAGGCGCACGCGCACGCCGCGATCGGCGGCGCGCATGATCGATGCGGCCATTTCGCGGCCAGTCAGATCGTCGTGCCAGATGTAGTACTGGAGGTCGAGCGTGCGCTCCGCGGCTTCACTCAGAATCACGCGCGCGATGAGCGCGTCCATGCCGTTCGCTAGCAAATGAAACGCATTGTCGCCGGGATGCGCCGCTTCGCTCGCTGCGAAGGTCGTGCCGAGGCGCGTGTTCGCGGTGTCGGCCAGTGCATGCGTTTGCACGCGTCCTGTCTGCGGCGGAAGGCTCGCGCATGCGCTCATCAACAGTGTCAAAGCAAAGGCGATCCAAGTGCGAAGTTTCATTGCGTGACCTCAATTACGGAGTCCGTACTATGCCATGTTCTTTTCCTTCCGCGAATTTTCGTTCAAACGCGCGCGCACGAAGCTGACATGCTCGCGCAGCACATAGAGTGCATCGGCGTAGGCGAGCGGCAGCTTGAGCGTATCGAGCGATTCCTCGATGTAATCGAGTTCGATGACGAGCGCCCGCCGTTCGTCTTCGCTGGTGACGCGCATCGCGCCGCGTTCCACCGCGATCAGCGCCCCGTAATAGCGATAGATGCGCGAGCGCACGCGCCAGCGATACAGCGCGGGCACGAGCCGCAGCGCAGGAAAGATGAGCACGGCGACCGGGAGCAACAGCACAAGGGCGCGGTCCGCGATATTCGCGAGCCAGAACGGCAGCGTGCGATAGAGGAAGCTCTTGCCCGAGCGGTAATAGCGGCTCGCGTCTTCGTTGATCGGATACTCATGCGCGACGGGACTCGGAAATTGCCCCGCGCGTTGCAGCAGACCGGCAGAGCCGTGCACTTCCTGCGCGGCTTCGATGAGCAAGTCCGATAGCGCCGGATGCAGGCTTGGCCGCGCGACGAGTTCGACCGTGGGGCTGATCAGATGCACGGTCTCCGGCGGGATGCGGCGGCCGAGATCGAGCACACCGGGCGGCAATTCGATATCGTCGAGATAGGGAAAAAGACGCGTATAGGCGCCCGATTCCTTGAAGTCCATCACCGAGATGCCGGGCACGCGCAAGAGGCGCAACATCAGGCCGCGCGTTGCGGAATCGCCGGAGAGAAACACTGCGTCGGCCTCGTTGCTGACGAGTTGCGTCGCGGCTTGCAGGCCGTCGCTCGGAAGAAGCTGCGTGTCGCCGCCAGGATAGATGCCGTTCGCTTCCAGCAGCTTGAGCGACAGCGTGCGCGTGCCGCTGCCTTCGCGGCCTATCGCGATGCGCTTGCCTTCCAGTTGCGAGAGGAGGGTGAGACCCTTGCCTCGATAGAACACGACAAGCGGCACATACGACACGCTGCCGAGCGACATCAGTTGCGATGCCTGTTCCTTCGTCGCGATCCCGCCTTGCACGAGCGCGAGGTCGACGTGCTGCTTCGGATCGAGCAAGCGTTCGAGATTTTGCACGGAGCCATCCGAAGGCAGCACCTTCAGCGTGATGCCGTTACGCGCGAGCAGTTTCGCGTATTCCTGCGAGATGACGTAGAACGAGCTGTCGGGTTGACCCGCGCTCATCGTGATGGTTTTGGGCGGCGCCGGATCGACGAGCCAGTAGACGAGCGCGACGACGATCGCAATGACCAGCAAGACAGGACCGGCCGTCCATGTGATGTCATGCAGGACGCCTTTCGCATGATCGCGAGGCAGATGCGGGCGTTTCATGCGATGCCTCGTCATGAGCGTGCGTTCGTGACTGCTTGCGTGACTGGAAAGACATCGAGCATGTCGTGCCTATGTCGGAAGCGGCGTTGCTTCGCAGTGTAACGCGCGGCGCGGTCAAAACGACAAGGCCGGCTCGCATGCGGCCGGCCTTCGCTTTCAATCGATCCTCGATCAAGCCCAGTGTGCGGGAATCCAGAACCTGCCGACCCAGTGGCCCGGAATCAGGACCGCGCGATGCGGGACCACGTAGACGGTCTTCGCGGGCGGCGCGACATACACCGTCCTGACTGGAGCCGGCGCGGGCGCGACGTACACGGTCTTGGCCGGTGGCGGAGCGACGACCACCGTCTTGGCGGGCGGCGGCGGAGGCGGCGTGACGACGACCGTCGACGAAGCCGGGGGCGGTGCGACCACCACGGTCGTCGCAGGCGGCGGGGGCGGCGGCACGATCACGGGCGCAGCGACGACGGTCGTTCCGGTGACGACCGGCGCCGTCGCGACCACCGTCGTGCTCGACGTCACCGTGCCGCCGCCGACTACCGTCGTGCTATGCGACCCGTTCGAGACCGTCGCGGTGCCCGACGTCGTGACCACGCCCGGCGCGACGCTCGTCGCGCTGCCTGAATGCGTGACGGTGCCGCCGTTGGCCGTGTTGACCGTGCCCGAGCGATTGCAGGTGTAGCCCGCGCAATTCGTCGATGCTGAGTGCGTCGACGTGTTGCCGTTCGGTCCCGTCACCGATCCCGATGACGAGTATTGGCCGGGCGCAGTACGCGTCACGGTATCGCTGCCGGTGGCGCTCTTGCCGTTCGGGCCGGTCGCGCTGCCGGTGTGCGAGCAACTGCCGCCCGCGCAGCTCGTGTCGCCCGCATGTTGCACCGAGCGGCCGTTCGGGCCGTATGCGGTGCCGGAGTTGGAGAACTGGCCCGGCGCGGTACGCGTAACGGTTCCGGAGTTGGTGCCGACGCGGCCCCATGGATTCTCGACGCCGCCCGCATGCGAGCAACTGCCGCCGCCGCACGAGCCGACGTGCGCGCCCTGATATTCGCCGCGACCGGTGTAGGCCGTGCCGCCACGCGCCCAGCCCGCGAAGGCGGAGCTGCTGCACAGCGTAAGCGCGGCGGCCGCCGCGACGACGAGCAACTTGCGCACGCGGCGCTTGCTTGAGGGCGCGTCGGAGGCGAACGCAACGTGGGCGTTTGAAGCGAAAGTCGATCTGTTTTTCACGGGATGTCCTTCTCGGTTCCTTAGGCCACGTTGCGTTTCGAGTGGCGACGGAAGTGACTATAGAGAAACGGTCTTGCGAAGTCCCGCGGTAACTTATTTCACGCCATGTCATGGCTGATGGCATCGTGCTATGCCTTATGGCACGGGCTTTTGCAGCATTTCCAATAACTTTGCGAAGTGCGCGCGCAACACGATTTCGCGCATTGCGTCACACTTGCTGCTGCCGTCCGGCTTAATCGTCATAACAATCGAAATCATCATGGCCACATCTACTCCGATCAAAGTCGCCGTTCTCGACGATTATCAGAACATCGCGCTCTCGATGGCCGACTGGTCGCCGCTCGAGGCTCGCGCTGAAATTACGGTGTTCAACGATCACATCGCGGAGCGCGGCGCGTTGCTCGAACGTCTGCGCCCCTTCGATGTTGTCTGCGCGATGCGCGAACGCACGCCGTTCTCGCGCGACATCATCGAGAGCCTGCCTAACCTTAAGCTGATTGCATCGACGGGCGCGGCGAATGCATCGATCGATCTCGATGCCGCATCCGAACGCGGCGTCGAAGTGCGGCATACGGGCTATACGTCCACACCGACGATCGAATTCACGTGGGCGCTCATTCTCTCGATGATGCGCAACATCCCCGCCGAGAATCGCTCGCTCAAGGAGGGCGGCTGGCAGATTGCGCTCGGCACCGAACTCGCGGGCAAGACACTCGGCTTGCTCGGTCTCGGTCGCGTAGGGTCGGCCGTCGGCGTGATCGGCCGCGCCTTTCGCATGAACGTGGTCGCGTGGAGCCAGAACCTCACACGTGAGCGCGCGGAAGAAAAGGGCGTGCAACTAGTGGACAAGGACACGCTCTTCAAGACCTCCGACGTGCTCTCGATTCATGTTCGCCTCAGCGAGCGCACGCATCATCTCGTCGGTGCGCGGGAATTTGCGCAGATGAAGCCGACGAGCCGCATCGTCAACACGTCGCGCGGACCGATCGTCGATAGCGCCGCGCTCGTCGATGCGTTGAAGTCGGGCAAGCTCGCGGGCGCGGCAATCGACGTCTACGATGAAGAGCCGCTCGCTGCGAACGACGTGCTGCGTTCACTGCCGAACGTGCTCGCGACGCCGCATATCGGCTATGTGGCGGAAGAGTTGTATCGCACGTTTTATGGCGATACGGTGCGCAATATCGTCGAATGGCTCGATGCGCGTCAGGGTTGAATCACGACGCGTCCGATTTGTCGGATGGCAGAAGCGAGAACAACGTTTCGATCGCGGCGCTCGCGCGGCGCTTGCCATCCGCGCGGCCCATCGCGAGATCGATGACCGCAAGCCCGACGACAAGCGCATGCACCATCGACACATGTTCTTTCGTGACGGCGAGACCCATTGCTTCGAGCATGCGCGTGATGCGTACCGCGACGCCTTCCGCGAGCTCGCGAAAGAGGCTGCGAATGGTTGGCTCTTCGTCGGCGGCTTGCGCGAGCGCCATCAATACGCGCGTGTTTTCGTGGCGCATCGCGACATTGGCGATCGATGCAGCTGTGATCTTGGGCGATGCTTCGCCCGCGAAGGCATCGACGGCGGCGAGCTGGCCATCGATGGCCGTACGCGCGACAGCTTCGATCAACGCGAGGCGCGTGGGGAAATAATAAGTCAGATGACTCTGGCGCAGACCCGCGCGTGCAGCGACGCGCGGTTGCGTGAAGCCCGAATAACCTTCTTCGCGCAGAGTGGCAAGGGCGGCTTCGAGTATGGTCTGTCGACGATCCTGCACAGGGCGCGATCCACGTTTGGTTGAATTACCAAACCTTAGCGCGGGCGATGCACGGCGTCAACCTTATGAATTGTCATACGACGGTGGTTGCGGATTATGCGCGGGGTTCGTGTCGAACTTGCGGATATCGGTGATCGCAGCGCTCGCGAGCGATCGAAGATCGGCTTCGAGCGCATCGGCGAGTGCCTTGTCATAGACTTCGTCGCCATTCACGTAGAGCGTGAACGCTTCGAGATATTTCGCTTTTTTAGCCGGGTTTTCGATGGTTTCGCGTGTCCACCGATAAAGCGGATAGTGCTCGATGCCATCCCTTTCGGCCTGCGCGACGTAATCCACGAAGGCGTCGTACTGGCATTTCAATTGAGCGTCGTGTTCGATCAGCAGCGCATTGATCGCCGCGAGCTTTTCGTTTGCCGGATCTCGACGCGCCAGCATCGCATACTCGGGCGCGAGACGGATTCGAACTTGATATTGCAAGGATTCGGTCATAACGCCCTTTTCATGTTGAAAGCTATTGATAACTTCGCGTGTGAATAATGCAGTTCATGCACTACACTTCCTCTCGCATCGCGAATCGAACAAGAGGAGAGTAACAGTGAGTCTTCGACATTCGATCTATTGCCCATGTTGCGACATGGCGCCGAACGCCGCAAGCCGCCGCCGCTTTCTTGCGCTCGCGGGTCAAAGCGCCGCCGCGCTCGCGCTCTTTCCGCATCTCGCATACGCCGATAACGACGTACCGTCCATCGCCTACGATTCCGTCCCCGACCCTGTACGCCTGCCTCGCGATATGTACTTCGGCGAATGCTCGGGCGTGGCGTTGAATTCGGCCGGGCATATCTTCGTGTTATCCCGCGGCAATAGCACGGGTCCCGCTTATGGCGCCGCCGCCGCGCAACTGCTCGAATTCGATCGCAATGGACGCTTCGTGCGCGAAATCGGCCATAACCTTTATGCCTGGTCGTTCGCCCATACTGTGAAAGTAGATCGGCAAGACAATGTCTGGGTAACGGACAAGGGCTCGGACATGATCATCAAGTTCACGCCTGAAGGCCGCGTCGCGATGGTGTTCGGTCGCAAGCAGGAAGCGTCGGACGAAGAGACTGCGCCGCTCAAGCATCCGAATCCGCCGCTGCCTTCGGAGCCGGGGCGTTTCCGGCAAGTCACCGACGTCGCGTGGGACGCATCGGGAAATACCTATATCAGCGACGGATACATCAACTCGCGCGTCGCGAAGGTCGACAAGGACGGCAACTGGCTCAAGTCGTGGGGCGAGCGCGGGAAGGAGCCGGGGCAATTCCATACGCCGCATAGCATTGCTGTCGATAGAAACGGGCTTGTCTATGTCGCCGATCGAAGCAACCGGCGCATTCAGGTATTCGACCGCGAAGGCAATTTTCAGCGGCAATTCACGATCGATGTACCCGTGCCGCCCGATGCGCGTCCGGCTATCGGCAACATGCCCGACGAAGCGGCGATAGCAGCGGGAACATTTGCGCCGGGTTCACCTTGGGCCATTTGCATTTCGCCGGGGCCGAATCAAGTGCTGTATTCCGCCGATGCGTTTCCCGGCCGGATTTACAAGTTATCGCTCGACGGAAAATTGCTCGGCGTACTCGGACGATCCGGCAAGCAATTGAAGCAGTTCGGATGGATTCATGAAATGGCGTGTCCTTCAGAAGGCACTTTGTTCGTCGCGGAGTTGCTCAATTGGCGCGTGCAGAAGCTCCTACTGCATGGGTGATCGCATCACTGCTTCGAGGGCTTCGATCGCATCGACATAATGGGCTTGGGCTGCGCGTCGCATCGATCTTCGCGCCACGCGCGCAACGTATCGAGCGCGACGGAATTGCGCACATAGCGATGCCACACGAATGCGAGATCGAAGATCAGGATCGCGAGCCACCACGCATAGAGAAAGAAAGCGCCACCAAGCACGACGGGCCACAAGGGTTTGCCCGCGAGATCGCCCCATAGTCTGACGCCCACGATCAGCACCATCATCAGCGTGCCGAGCGCGACGAGAATACGCCGTCCCCAGTGCGGTTTGCGCGGCGCGAGCCAGCCGCTTATTGCGCAGACGAGGCCCGCAAGTACGAAGACCGCCTTGCCGACGACAGGATCGGCGCTATCGCGATGCAGGATATCGGCGAACGGGCTCGCGAGAAAAGCCGCCACGCCGCTCAACAGCACGAACCAGAAGATCAGCGCACCCGCGACGAACGACAGTAGCGCGACGATGCGCCAACGCAGCCATGCGGCCGTGCGATTTGTGCCTCGCGCCTTGACGAGACGCGGAAGGCGTGCGGCAACCGTCGTTCCCATCAAAAGGCAGGCGAGCGCGAACACCGAGCGCGTGAGATAGATGAATTCGGGCGCGGTGCTCGTGCCGCCCGCGCCCGAATCGGAAGTTGCGGTGACAGCTTTATAGATGAAGAACACCGCGAGCAGATGCAGCGCGAAGCTCAGAAGATAAGGAATTGCCGTGCTCACGATGCCGCGAAAATGCCTGTTTTGAGGGGTTTTCGCGGTGCTTCGGTCGAGCACGACGTTCTCGATGAAGTGGCCGAAGACATCGCCGTCGGTCCAGTAATCGGTGTGCGCTTTCCCCGGCAGCCAGTAGCGCGAAAAGCCAATGTCATGCACCGGCTCGAATTCGAATGCGAGACAACCATGACGACCGAGATAGGCGCGCGCCGTATCGAGTGCGAAGCCGACGGGATCGCCGAAGTCATAATAGTTGCGCCACCTGATGCGTGAAGGCAGCGTGATCGGGCCGCCTGGACGCTCGATCTGCGTGACGGCATCGCCCTTGCGTTCGCTCCTTAGCGCCATGCCTTCCCATAGCTTCGGCCATAAAAGGATGTGCTTGTCGATCGGCGAGCCGATGGTCATGAAGCCACGCAGACTCTGCACCCAGTCAGTACCGATGATCTGCTTGCCGTCCTTCGGGTCGATGACGGTCGGTCTCGATAGCGCCTGCAGGATGCCGAGAAAACTGATCACGGTCCCTTCGCTATGCGCGACGATATACACCTCGGGCGCACACTGACAACGCGCGGTGGCGAGCGCGACAAGCCGCTCCATCACACGATGAAAGCGAAAGACGATGGTCTCTCGATGCTGCCTGAAATCCGCGACGAGCTGCACGTCGCCGACATAATCGCGCAGCATCGGCGCGAGATCGAACTTGAAAATGCCGGCTTTCTCCGTCACCGCGAGCAGGCTTTGCATGACGGCCACCGTTTCGACGATCTCTTCGACGACGCCCGACGCGAGCGAAAAGTCCGCGGGTTCGAGCTTGCGTTCATCGACGTTGAGCATGTAGGTCGCTTGCGCGCGACTCACGATCGACAGTCCCCACGCCTTGCTCTCTTCGAGCGTGTCGTCCTGCTTCACGACTTCGCGCGGAATGTCGGCCCAATACACTTCCGCGAAACCGAGCGCCGAATAGAAGTCGCGTTGCTCCGCGGTATAGGGACCGCCCGGCGGCAGATCGAGCTGGCGCACGTCGACTTCGCCGACGCCCGCGATATCGAAGTAGCCGAGTGGCATCACGGGAAGCGGCGGGTCATAACGCGCGCCGAACTGGCTCGCGACCGAGCGCACCGTGTCACTGTGCAACTGATTGCCGATGCCGTGTATCGCGACGACGATCTTCTGCACGCGCGGCGCTGTCGGCAGTTCGGGCGCGGGCGTCGTTTGCGATGATGCGTCCATGAGCGTCTCCCGATGACGGTTCGTCAGCGCTTTTCACGTACACGGCTTTGCGGCTTCGGCAGCGGCCCGGCCGCTCGAAGCAGATTAGTTCATTTTTTAGACAATAGTGCGAAATGATCGGCGCCGTGTTTGCACTTTGCATGCATGATGCCGAATGCAGGATGCAACAGCGGTCGATTGCATGCCCGAGAGTTCAGCCGCCGTGTGCAAGTCCTGTTTCCATTGCCACGCCGTTCCACAGATGCATCGCCGCATACGCTCTCCAGGGCCGCCAGCGTTCGGTACGCGCGCGCTGCTGGGCGGGCTTCACAAGCGATGGGTCGCGGCGCGCGATCGCCTGCATCAGGACGAGATCGGCTTCGGGCCAGGCGTCGGGATCGCGCAGCGCACGCATCGCGACATAGCCGACGGTCCACGGTCCGATGCCTGGCATGGCGAGCATGTCTCGTTTCACGCGTTCGGGATCGGCGCCGGGTTCATCGAGAGGAAGCGCGCCGGTTGCGACCGCGTGCGCGAAACGCTGCACGGTCTCGATGCGCTTGGTCGGCATGCCGATCTTCTCCAGATCCGCTGCGGCGAGTTCGGCGGGCGTCGGAAAGCGCCACCCGGTGCCCTCATGCGGATGGCCTTCGATCTTTTTGCCCGCGCGCTGCACGATGCGGTTCATGATCGTCGACGCGCCTTTGACGCTCACCTGCTGCCCGACGATGGTCCGCACCACAAGTTCGAAGCCGGACCACGCACCCGGCACGCGCAGGCCGGGCGCGGCTTCGACGAGCGGGGCGAGCACCGGATCGCCGGCGAGACAGCGAGCGATTTCGTGCGGATCGGCGTGCAGATCGAACATGCGCGCGAGGGGCGCGGCGAGGTCGCCGGCGTGCTGCGCCACCGCACCCTCGACATTCACGACGAGCCGATGCCTGCGTTCATGCGGCCGGACTTCGACGGTGCCCTCGGCGCCTTGCCATTCGATCGCGCGCCGATACACGCCGTCCTCGACCGACTCGACGCCCGCCGACGCGCGACCGCCGATAAATTTCAGCATCCGCGTCCAGTCGAAAGGCCGCTTGAAGGGCAGCTCGAGCGTGGCGGTCGATGTGCTGATGGTCGAATGCATTTTGAATGCCGAATGCGCGATGGTCGAATGAATGCGAATGTTACTCCGGCGAACCGGATGCCCGTCGCGGCGCCAAGCTCATTCTTCGCTAACCCTCGGCGACGACAATGCCTCACATCGACAGCAGCTAGTCCATCTCAGCCAACCGAAGGAGCCGAACATGAACGTCATCTCGATCAGCATCGTCGCCATCGTCATCACCGCTGCGCTCGCGGCCATCGCGCCGGTCACGCACTTCACGCAGCGTGAGATCGCCGTGCTGAGCGCCCATGCCGCGAACACGCGCGCCGAAGTCCAAATCGGCTCGGGTACCGGACTGACGGCGTGATCGATGCGCCGATCAGCGGCGCGTCGCCAGTTCCATCGTGCTCGCGTTGAGCATCTGTCTGAATTCGGGATCGTGGGAAAGAATCTGGCGCGCGCTCGTGAGCAGTTGCGGGCGACGCTCCCACTGATCGGAGCGCACGACGCAGCGCGCGAGCACATCGCCGTAGATCGCATCAAGCCCTTCGCGGTCGTGCGCCGTGGTGAGTCGGGCGATGCGGACTTTCTCGTCACGCGTGAGTCCGCGTGTTAGACAGTCGACGGTCTCGCGGTCCATTCCCGCTTGGGCAGTGTCGAAGTCCGTCGAGAGATAGAAAGTAATGCTCGTGATGACGAACGTCGCGCCGAGTGCGATGCATGCCCCTCGAATCTTGGTCATCGTTTTCCCCGATGGTAGGCTCTGACGCCCTTCGCGCCATACCTTACCTTCCGCGAAATCACGCGACCGTTCTATTCGCTACCGCCCGTCCGGCGTCGGCTTGGCCGTTGAGCGCTTTCTCGATGGCGCCGGCTTCACCGTCGTCAACGTGCGCTCCGCGAGCACCGCATCGCGCTTGGAGAGCAAATGCTTGCGCAGGATCTCGCCCATGCGTCGGCTATCGCGCGTTTCGAGCGCTTCGATCATTTCTTCGTGATCGCGAATCGCGCTGTCCCACTTCGGTGTCTGGAAATTCGAACGAAAGCGCAATGCCATGAGACGCCGGTTGATCGATACGTAGGTCTGACGCAAGGCCGTATTGCGCGCCGCTTCGTTGATCTTGTCGTGGATGGCCTGGTTGCGGCTGTAGTAGCCGGAGAGATCGTTCTGCGCGCGGCACGAGAGCATCGCGTAATGCAGCGCCTTGATCTCGGCGATCTCCAGCGGCGTGATGCGCTCGCACGCGAGTTCGCCTGAGAACGCCTCCAGCCCGCTCATCAATTCGAACATCTCGCGAATCTCGAACTCGCTCATCTGCGATACCGACGCGCCCCGGTTCGGCGAAATCTCGATCAGCCCTTCGGCCGCGAGCACCTTCAACGCCTCGCGCAGCGGCGTGCGCGAAATGCCGAGCGTCTCACACAGCTTGCGCTCGTTGAGCTTGACGCCGGGAGCAAGCAAGCCTTCGACGATGAAGCCGCGCAAGTGATCGACGACGGTGTCGTGCAGACGCAGGCGCTCTAGCTTCGGGAGCGAGGACGAAACGTGCACCTCGGGTAAATCGGGATTTTGCATTCAATACCTCGCAATCTATTTGCGGCAATTTTAACGCAGTGTCAGCGGAAAAAACCGCCAGCGGGTTATCCCTAGGCCGTTCGGCCTATGTATTCCTTTACCTGCGGTGCTCGCTGCGTTATTGTATTTTGCATGCAAAATTACATTTACAAGGACGCGGACCCCATGTTGAAGCTCGATTTCCATCCTGCTGGCCGTCACTTCCTGCAGATCCCGGGGCCGAGCCCTGTGCCCGATCGCATCCTGCGCGCGATGAGCTATCCGACGATCGATCACCGTGGGCCGGAGTTCGGCGCGCTGGGTCTCAAGGTGCTCGATGGCATCAAGAAGATCTTCAAGACGAGCCAACCGGTGGTGATCTATCCGGCATCGGGCACGGGCGCATGGGAAGCGGCGCTTTGCAACACGCTCAGTTCCGGCGACACGGTGCTGATGTATGAGACGGGCCACTTCGCAACGCTATGGAAGAAGATGGCCGAGAGCCTCGGGCTGAAGCCGGAGTTTCTCGGTCTGCCCGGCATCGAAGGCTGGCGGCGCGGCGTACAGGCCGACATGATCGAGAAGCGTCTGCGTGACGACACGAATCACGCTATCAAGGCCGTGTGTGTCGTCCATAACGAAACGTCGACGGGCGTGACATCGGATATCGCCGCCGTGCGACGCGCGATCGACGCCGCGAAGCATCCCGCGCTGTTGATGGTGGACACGATCTCGGGTTTGGCATCGGCTGACTATCGTCACGATGAATGGGGCGTCGACGTGACCGTTTCCGGTTCGCAGAAAGGTTTGATGCTGCCGCCGGGGATCAGCTTCAATGCGGTATCGGAGAAGGCGCGCGAGGCGTCGAAGCGCGCCACGTTGCCGCGCGCATTCTGGGATTGGACCGACATCATCGAGATGAACAAGCAAGGCTACTGGCCTTACACGCCGAACACGAACCTGCTCTACGGCCTCTCGGAAGCGCTCGACATGATCCTTGGCGAAGGGCTCGACAACGTGTTCGCGCGCCATCAACGGCTCGCGGCCGCGTGCCGCGCGGCGGTGAACGCGTGGGGACTGGAGATTCAATGCGCCGATCCCGCCGTGTATTCGCCGGTGCTGACGGGCGTGATGACACCCGAAGGCGTCGATGCCGATGCGGTGCGCAAGCTCATCTACGAGCATTTCGATCTGTCGCTCGGTACGGGGCTCGGCAAGGCGAAGGGCCGCATGTTCCGCATCGGTCATCTCGGCGATTGCAACGACCTCACGCTGATGGCCGCGCTCACCGGTTGCGAGATGGGACTGAAGCTCTCGGGTATCGCGTTGAAGGACAGCGGCGTGGCGGCGGCGATGGACTATCTGACGAGCCACGTCGCGAAGCCCGCGTTGAAGGCGGCCGCATGAGCGCCGCGTTCGACGCCGATGCGCTCGCGCGGCTTCTCGTCGACGCGCGCGCGCATCGGGCGAAGCTCGACGCGCTGCCCTTGGGCGCACGTCCGTCCGACGCCGACGATGCCTACGCGGCGCAGGACGCGACGCTGCGTGCGCTGAACGCAGACATCGGCGGATGGAAGGTCGGCGCGAAGACGCACGACGGGCCGATCCAGGGTGCACCGCTTCCCGCCGATGGCATGCATAAAACCGGTGCGCGTCTCTCGATGCTCGCGTTCGGCAAGGCCGGTCTCGAACTCGAAGTGGCATTCAGGATCGGCCGGCGCTTCGAACCGAACAGCGGACCGTATAGCGATGAAGACGTGGTCGCTGCGATCGAGTCCGTGCATGCGGCCATCGAAGTGGTCGCGAGCCGTTTCGCCGCGTGGCCCGATGTCGAAAAGCCGTGGCAACTCGCCGATTTGCAGAATCACGGCGCGTTGATCGTGGGCGAGGGCGTGCCTTACGACGCGGCGTTCCCGTTCGTATCGCCCGCGATGGCGTTCACGTTCGACGGCGCGTCGCTTTTCGACGGCGTTCCGGCGAATCCTGCGGGCGACCCGCGGCGCCTGCTCGCGTGGACGGTCAATCACAGCGTGGCGCGCGGGCTCGCGGTCGAACGCGGGACCGTGCTCACGGCGGGTTCTTACACCGGCATGGCGTTTCCGGATGTGCCCGGCACGGCCATCGGCGCGATCGAAGGCTTGCCCGCCGTCGAATTGCATTTCGCATAACGCATTCATAAGGCCAGGAACCGCAAGGCACTCCGGCACTCACCGACAGCGACGATGCTCAATTCCCCCACAGACCGGCTCGTCAAGCCGATTCATCTGATGCCCGCTTCCGCGCGTGCGCGGGTCGCGTCAACGGCGACACCGCTGCAGGCGCGATTGCAGCGCGAGCTGAAAGGCGATGTGTTGTTCGATCGCGCATCGCGCGGACGCTATGCGACCGATGCGTCGATCTATCAGATCGTGCCGCTCGGCGTCGTCGTGCCGAAGGATCAGGACGACTTGCGCGTTGCGTTGCAGATTGCCCGCGACAGCCGCGCGAGCGTGCTGGCGCGCGGCGCAGGCACGAGCCAATGCGGGCAGACAGTGGGCGAAGCGCTCGTCATCGACACGACGAAGTGGCTCAACAACATCATTCACTTCGACAAGGACGCGCGCACGGTCACGGTCGAACCGGGCGTCGTGCTCGATCACCTGAATGCGTGGCTCAGGCCGCATGGCCTCTGGTTTCCGGTGGACGTGTCGACGAGCGCGCAATGCACGATCGGCGGCATGGCGGGCAACAACTCGTGCGGCTCGCGATCGATGGAATACGGGATCATGGTGCATAACGTCGACGCGATCGACGCGATCCTCGCCGACGGTCACGAAGCGCGCTTCGGCAAGCTGTCGTCGATGACGACCGATGCACGCATGCGCGATCTCGTCGATGGCGTGCGGGGCATCGCCATGCGCGAGCAACAGCAGATGCGCGAACGCATCCCGAAGGTGCTGCGACGCGTCGCGGGTTACAACCTCGATCTCTTCGATTGTCAGAGCCCGCTTGCATTCACCAACGACGGCGAGCCGAATCTTGCAAACCTTCTGGTCGGCTCCGAAGGCACGCTCGCGTTCAGCCGTCAACTGACATTGACGCTCGCGCCGTTGCCCGCGCACAAAACGCTCGGCGTCGTGAACTTCCCGAGCTTCTACGATGCGATGGACATGACGCAGCACATCGTGAAGCTGGGGCCGGTGGCGGTCGAGTTGGTCGATCGCACGATGATCAACCTCGCGATGTCGAATCCGGCGTTTCGTCCCGTCATCGCAAAGGCTCTGGTCGGCGAGCCGGAAGCGATTCTGCTCGTCGAGTTCGCGGGCGCGGATCGCGATACGCAAGTAGCAAAGCTTGCGCAGCTCGTCGAGTTGATGAGCGATCTCGGCTTGCCGGGATCGGTCGTGCAAATGCCCGATGCGGGGCCGCAGAAGGCCCTGTGGGAAGTGCGCAAGGCCGGTCTCAACATCATGATGAGCATGAAGGGCGATGGCAAGCCGGTGTCCTTCATCGAAGACTGCGCGGTGCCGCTCGAACATCTCGCCGAATACACCAGCCGATTGACCGATGTATTCAGGAAGCACGGAACCGAAGGAACGTGGTACGCGCATGCGAGCGTCGGCACGCTGCATGTGAGGCCGATCCTCGACATGCGCCGCGACGGGGCCATCAAGATGCGCGCGATCGCCGAAAAAGCCGCGGCGATGGTGCGCGAATACAAGGGCGCGTTCTCGGGTGAGCACGGCGATGGTCTGTGCCGCGGCGAATGGGTGGCGTGGCAATACGGCCCGCGCATCAACGAGGCATTTCGCGAGATCAAGCGGCTCTTCGATCCGGAGAACCGGCTGAGCCCTGATCGCATCGTGGCGCCGCCGAAGATGGATGATGCGCGCAACTTCCGCTTTCCGCCTTCTTATCGCGAGCGTGGATTGACCCCTCGTCTCGACTGGTCGGCATGGAACGTCACCCGCGATCCATTGACGGGCGAGCACGGCGTGCCGGGATCGGGCGGCGATCTGTCGGGCGGGCTCGCGAAAGCGGTCGAGATGTGCAACAACAACGGCCATTGCCGCAAGTTCGATGCAGGCACGATGTGCCCGAGCTATCGCATCACGAAGGACGAGCAGCATCTCACGCGCGGCCGTGCGAACACGTTGCGGCTCGCATTGTCGGGACAATTGGGCGATGACGGCCTCGCGAGTCAGGATGTGAAGGACGTCCTCGATCTATGCGTCTCGTGCAAGGGTTGCAAGCGCGATTGCCCGACCGGTGTCGACATGGCGCGCATCAAGATCGAGGCACGCGCCGCATGGACGCAGCGTCATGGCGTTCGATTGCGTGAGCGCCTGATTGCGTTCCTGCCGCGCTATGCGCCGTATGCGAGCCGCATGCCTGCGCTGTCGCATGTTTTCGAATCGAACATGCCGGGCGTGGCGCGCTGGCTGAAGTCGAAACTCGGCCTCGCGCGGCAACGTGCGTTTCCACGTTTCGAAAAGCCGTTTCTCGCGAATGCCACGGACAAACCGGTTGCGTCTGCAACTAACGAAGTCCTGCTCTTCGTCGACACGTTCAACAACTACATCGAACCCGAGAACGCGCGCGCAGCCAAGCGCGTGCTCGAAGCGGCAGGCTATGCGGTTCATCTGAACGTGAAGGCGGGCGAGCGGCCGCTCTGTTGCGGGCGCACGTTTCTTTCCGCCGGTCTCGTCGATGAAGCGAAGGTCGAAGCACGCCGCACGCTCGACGCACTCATGCCTTATGTCGAGCGCGGCGTGATGATCGTCGGCCTGGAGCCTTCATGTCTGCTCTCGCTGCGTGACGAGTTTCTCGGGTACGGCTATGGCGATGCCGCGCGCAAGCTGTCGCAAGCGTCGTTTCTGTTCGAGGAATTTCTCGTGCGCGAAGAAGCGGAAGGGCGATTGCAACTGAAGCTCAAACCGCTCGGTCGATCCAAGGCTCTGTTGCACGGACATTGTCACCAGAAGGCATTCGATGCCGTGCGTCCCATCGAGAAAGTGCTCGGCTGGATTCCGGGGCTCGATGTGAGAACGATCGAATCATCATGCTGCGGCATGGCGGGCAGCTTCGGATATGAAGCGGAACATTACGACGCATCGCAGGCGATGGCGGAGTTGTCGCTGCTGCCGGCTGTTCGCGCCGCACACGATGCGCTGATCGTGGCGGACGGCACGAGTTGCCGTCACCAGATCGCGGATGGTGCACAACGTGAGGCGCTTCATGTCGCGCGAGTTCTCGCCATGGCGCTCGATGCGATGGATTGAAAAGAGCAGGACAAGCGTTTCATTCACCGAAGCAAAAAAAGCGGACATCGACGAGCCGCGATCAGGAGACGAACCATGACATCACCGCGCAAACCACGCATTCGCAAACTGCGCCGCAGAACGCAATAGGCAGGCTCATACCGAGCTGCAGTCCTCATCCGACGTATTCACGTGAAGTTCCGCATGCCGTGACATCGGGCGCCTTTCGACATTCGAAGGTGGCTCGCGCACGCACGCGGCCAACAAGGAGACGATGATGTTCCGTCGAGCCACGACGCGCGTTCTACTATTGCTATGCGCGATGTATTTCATCACCTATATCGACCGGGTCAATGTCAGCACGGCGGCGGCCCAGTTCGGCGCGGAGCTTGGCCTCTCGCACACGCAAGTCGGTTTCGTGTTTTCCGCCTTTGCGTATCCGTATCTCGTGTTTCAGATCATCGGCGGATGGGTCGGCGACCGGTTCGGACCGCGGCGAACGCTCACGCTATGCGCAATCATCTGGGCGGGCGCCACCGTCCTCTCCGGTCTCGCGGGCGGCTTCGTGTCGCTGATCGTGGCTCGCGTGCTGCTCGGCCTCGGTGAGGGCGCGACCTTTCCGACCGCGACGCGCGCAATGTCGAACTGGATGCCCGCCGATCAGCGTGGTTTTGCACAAGGCATTACGCATGCAGCATCACGCATCGGCAATGCAGTGGCGCCGCCGCTCATCGTCTGGCTGATGGTCGCGACGAGCTGGCGCGGCGCGTTCATCATCACCGGCGTCATCAGTTTCCTTTGGGCGCTCGCATGGGTCTTCTATTTCCGCGATAACCCACGCGATCATCCGCGCATCACGGAAACAGAATGCGCGACGCTCGCGACGTATTCGGGTGTGAAGCAACGCACGCCTGTGCCGTGGCGCACGCTGCTCGGCCGCATGGCGCCCGTCACGGCCGTGTATTTCTGCTATGGCTGGGTCCTGTGGCTCTTTCTCGGCTGGATTCCGCAATACTTTCTGCACAGCTATCACATGCAGCTCGGCAAATCGGCGCTGTTCGCCTCGGGCGTGTTCTTCGCTGGCGTACTCGGCGACTGGCTCGGCGGCTCGCTCACCGATCGCATCCTGAGAAAGAGCGGCAATGTGCGGCTTGCGCGCAACGTGATGGTCGGCGTGTGCATGCTGCTGACGCTGCTCTCGCTCGCGCCGATCATGCTGATCTCCAATATCTCCATCACGCTCGCGGCGGTGTGCCTCTCGGCCGGCTTCTTCTTCAACGAAATGACGATCGGCCCGATGTGGTCCGTGCCCATGGATATCGCGCCCAAGCATTCGGGCACCGCGGCCGGCATCATGAATTCCGGTTCGGCGCTTGCGGCGATCATCAGCCCGGTCGTGGGCGGCTGGCTGATCGACCGCACAGGCAACTGGAACCTGCCGTTCACCGTGTCGATGATCCTGATGGCGGCCGGCATCGTCCTTTCGTTCATGATGCGCCCGGACCGTGCTCTGGAAGTCGAAGAGGAAAAGAGCGACGCGGCAGACACCCGCAAGTTCGTCTGACTCTGCGCACGCGGCGGTTCGGTGCATTTTGCATGCATTGAACCGCATCGAATAAAGCATTCAGCATGCAGCATTCAATTCTTGGAGGCGACGTGGCGGAACCATCCATCCTGATCGAGCGTGACGGCGATATCGCGACAGTCGTGATCGACCGGCCCGAGAAGCTCAACGCAATGACCAAGCACTTGTGGCGCTTGCTCGGAGAGACCATCGAGACGCTTTCCGGCGACGACACGCTGCGCTGCATCGTGCTGCGCGGCGCGGGCGAGAAAGCGTTCTCGCCGGGCAACGACATCGCGGAGTTCCGCACGGATCGCTCGAACGTCGAACAGGCGCGTACGTACGGCGCGATCATGCATCGCACTTTGCATGCATTACGCGAGTGCCGGCATCCTATCGTCGCGATGATTCATGGCATCTGCGTCGGCGGCGGTCTCGAGATCGCGGCGATGTCCGATCTGCGCATTTGCGGCGAATCGAGCCGCTTCGGCGTCCCCATCAAGAATCTCGGCCTCGTGATGGCGCATGCGGAAATGGAAGGGCTCGTGCGTCTTGCGGGGCCTGCCGTCGCGCTCGAGATTCTTCTCGAAGGACGCATCTTCGATGCAAAGGAAGCGCTTGCAAAAGGACTCGTCACGCGTGTCGTCGCGGATGGGGAAGTGACGGCGCACGCGTATGAAACCGCGCGGCGCATCGCGGACGGCGCACCGCTCGTCGCGCGCTGGCACAAGCAGTTCGTGCGCCGCGTGATGGAGCCTCAGCCGCTTACCGACGAAGAGCGCGATGAAGGCTTCGCATGCTTCGGCACTGAGGATTTTCGCATCGGCTATCAGGCCTTCCTCGACAAGATCAAACCGCAATTCAAGGGACGTTGACATGGCAGACACGAAATCGACAGTAGCGCCCGGCGCGGGACCGCTTGCGGGGATGCGCGTGATCGAACTCGCGCACATCATGTCGGGGCCCATCTGCGGGATGATGCTCGCGGACATGGGTGCCGATGTCATCAAAGTGGAGAAGATCCCCGGCGGCGACGATTGCCGTCGTTTCGCACCCATTCTTGCGAGCGGCGAATCCGCGTCGTTCATGATCGTGAACCGCAACAAGCGCGGCATCGCCCTCAATCTCAAGACCGAGGGCGGCAAGGAAGTGCTGAGGAAGATGCTCGCGAGCGCGGACGTCGTGACGGAGAACTATCGGCGCGGCACGATGGAAAAGCTCGGCATGGGCTACGAAACGCTGAAGGCCGTGAATCCGGGACTCATCTACTGCGCGATATCGGGCTATGGGCGCAGCGGGCCGATGGCCGACAAGGGCGGCTTCGATCTCATCGCGCAAGGGCTGAGCGGTTTGATGAGCATGACGGGCGAGCCGGGGCAGGCGCCGATCAAGGCGGGCTCGCCCGTCACCGACATCAACGCGGGCATCCTCGCGGCGCTCGGCATCAGTGCGGCTTATGCGCGCAAGCAGGCGACCGGTCTCGGGCAGATGGTCGATACGTCGCTCTTCGAAGCCGGCCTGCAGCAGATGTACTGGGCCTTCGCCAACTACTTCGCCGATGGCACCGTCCTGCCTAAAGCCGGCTCGGCCAACCCCACGAGCGCGCCGTATCAGGCGTTTCGCACGCGGGACGGCTGGGTGAACATCGGCGCGGCGAATCAGAGCAACTACGAGCGTCTCGTCGGCGTGTTGAATATTCCGGGACTCGCTGAGGACGAGCGCTTCCAGACCAACGCGGGACGTCTGAAGCATCGCGAGGCGCTCGTCGATATCCTGACGGCGCGTCTCATCGAACGCACGACCGACGAGTGGCTCGTTTCCTTCGATGCCATCGGATTGCCGAGCGGCGCGGTGTTGGGCGTGCCGGAAGCGTCGTCGCACGAGCAGGCCATGGCGCGCGGGATGATCATCGAAACGGAGCATCCGCTTGCCGGCCCGATGCGCGGCATCGGCTTGCCGATTCACTTCTCCGAAGGCTGCACGAAGGCTTCGCGTCCCGCGCCGCTGCTCGGTCAGCACACCGGCGAAGTGCTCGACGAATACGGTTTCGACGAGGCGCGCATTCAGGCGCTCAAGGACGAAGGCGCGATTCTGGAAACGGAGGTTCCCGCGTGAAAGCGACGGGCGAGCAAATGGTTTTATGCATTCATCACGCAGTATGCAGCGCTATGATCGATGTCTGATCCAACTTCATCGACACCCTCTGCCATGACGCTCGCACCTCCTCCCGCCGCTCGCGCGGGCGATTCGCTCGCTTCGGTCGCCACGCCTTCCCTGATGATCGATCTCGATGCCTTCGACGCCAATCTCGCGGCGATGTCGGCGTTCGCCGCGCGTCATGGCGTCGCGTTGCGTCCGCATGCGAAGGCGCACAAGTGCAGCGAGATCGCGAAGCGTCAGGTCGGCGCGGGTGCGGTCGGCGTGTGTTGTCAGAAGCTGTCGGAGGCGTATCCGTTCGCGGCGGCGGGCATCGCGAGCATTCATGTCAGCAATGAGTTCGTCGGCGCGGACAAACTCGCGATGGCCGTCGAACTCGCATCGCATGTGCATCTTTCGGTATGCGTGGATGCGTTGCCGCAAGTTCAGGCCCTCGGCGACGCAGCGGCACGCGCGGGCGTCACGATCGACGTGCTGCCAGAAGTCGATGCAGGTCAGCATCGCTGCGGCGTGACGAGCGAAGATGCGCTGCTCGCGCTCGTCGACGGCATCGCAGCGCAGAGCGCGCTGCGCTTCGCAGGACTGCAGGCGTATCACGGCGGCATCCAGCACGTCGCGGATTGGATTGCACGCAAGGCCGAAGCAAGCCGCGCCGCCGATATCGCCGCGCGCTACGTCCGCGCGCTCGATGTTCGCGGCGTGCGTTGCGGCATCGTGACGGGCGGCGGCACAGGCACTGTCGAGTTCGATGCTGCGAGTGGCGTCTTCACCGAATTGCAGCCGGGCTCGTATCTGTTCATGGACGGCGACTATGGCGGCATCGGTTGGGGCGGCGAATTGCGCTGGCGTCACAGTCTCTTCGTGCTGTCGACGGTCATGAGCGCCACGCGCCCCGGCATGGCCGTATGCGATGTCGGCCTGAAAGGGCTCGCGGTCGATTCGGGCTTGCCGCGCAGCGTGAACTGGCTCGGTGCGGGCGCCAAGCCCACGTTCAGTTATATCTCCGCGAACGATGAGCACGGCATGCTGCAAGCCCAGCACGATGCTGAAGGCGATTTCGCTGATCTCGTCGGCAAGCGTGTGCTGTTGCCGCCGGGTCATTGCGATCCGACCGTGAATCTCTACGATGAATACGTCTGCTATCGAGGCGAACGCGTGACCGACATATGGCCGATCGACGCGCGCGGTCTTTCGCGCTAAGCCCGTGACTCCTTCGGCGGATAGATCGTGGCGATCAGCGCATCGACGTCGGCAACGATCAGTCCGATCACGAACTGCGCCACTTCCTGCGCGCCGTGCGTCGCTTCCTGTTGCTCGAGCATGGCCTTGAGTTCGTTCACGGCGGAACGTGCGCGCGCGAGCTTCTCATCGTCCTGACGATTCGCTGCAAGCACGCTCGCGAGCGTCTCGAACAAAGCCTGCAATTCGCGACCGGCCGCGCCGAGCCGAGCCGCGCAAGTATCGCGATCGAGGCGCGATACAGCTTTCGCGAGAAAGAGCGCATCGCTATGGAGACGCCGCAGAAACGGTGCGGCCTTGTCGATGGCATCCGAGCGGCGGTTCTGCACGAGCACGATGATGTGTTCGCGTTCGGCTTCCTTCAACGCATCGTCGAAGGCTTTTTGCGCCTCGGTGCTTTGCGTTTCGAGGCGCGTCGCGCGAGCATCATCCCGCTCGCCCGAAAGATGGAGCGCGATCAACTGTCCGAGGCTCTTCAACGTGTCGGCGACGCTGCGATGCGCGGCCGTAAGCGCACGATTGGGCCAGAGCGCCGACACGACGAACGACGAAGCCGCGCCGATCAGAATCTCGAGCACGCGATGCATCGGCCGCTCGAAAGGCGATCCCGGTCCCGCCGGAATCAGCACGACGATCACGAGCGTCACGCACGCAAGCCTGAACGCAGGCCGCTTCGCGCTCAACGCGGCAAGCGGCACGAGCGCGACCGAAAACACCGCGAGCGGCGGCGCGCCGCGGTTCATCGCGACAATGCCGAGCACGCCCGCGATGGCGCCGATGAATGCGCCGATGATCTGATCGCGAGCAATATCGACCGCCTGCGAGAGGCTCGGTTGCGTCACGATGACGAGCGTCGTGATAAGTGCCCAGTAACCTTCGGGCAGTGCGGCCAGTCTTGCGGCGGCATAGCTGATCGCGCAACTCATCAGTGTGCGAAGAAGGCGTCTTGCTTCGGGTGCGCCGAAGAAGGCGCGCACCTGAACTCGAGTACGAGTGATCGAAGTCATGCGGTCTCGGTCGTTGACGAAATGGGACAAGCGAAGGAGACGCGAAGCATGCGCGCCCGTGCTGCATTATGCCAATGTGCACGGTGCGAAAAAATGAAGCTGTTCAGGAAGGGAAAGACAAGGCGGCACATATGCCCGATGTTTCCGGGGCACATGTGCCGCCTTCGTGTCGCGACGTAAGCATCGGCACGGCTTCCACCAGCGTCGCTATATGAGCCTGAGTGGCCGGTGCTGGCATGGCGACCTTATCGGGCCGGCCCGGCGTTGAGCGGGAGTTTCGACGCGCGGGCACTGTCGGCTGTCATCTTTGCACCGCCGGGCTTGTAGCCGTTCGACATCAGCAGGAAGGCCATGATGTCGGCATAGTCCTGGTCCTTCATCTTGCCTGGACGGTCCGCGGGCATGTTGGTGGCCATGTAGGTGAAGATGCCGCCCACGGTGAGATGCGAATTCGACGGCGGTGCGAACGACGGACCTTGCAACGCGGGCGCTGTGATGCCTTGCAACTGTGCCCCATGGCACTTCGCGCACGAGCTCGAATAAAGCGCCTTGCCGTGCGTCGTTTGCGCTTGTTCGAACGTCGGCGGCTCGACGGTTCCCTCATTCGCGACCTTGATGAAGCGGCCGGCGCGCGCGCCATTCATGTCGGCGAGCATGATGCCCGAGTGCTTCGACGGTGCTGCAGAAGACGATGCAGTTTGCACGGGCAACGTCCACTGTTTCGTGAGCGCCTGAAGGCGGCCTTCGTCGATCATCGATTTGAGCGCATCGTCGATGCGCGGACGCAACGCAGCGCTCCTGTCGCCGAATGCGAATGCCAGATGCCAGTCCGCGTAGGGCGAATTCGCGGCTGCGACGGTGAAGCTCTGTTGCGGATGCGCAATGCGATAAGCCACGACAGCGGGATACCACACGATCGCACGATAAGCGCGTCCGTTCGCGACTGCATCGACGGTCGATGCCGACGTGTTCTCCAGATCGAGCGTCACGTCGCGCTGCTGCACGGCGATCAGTTGTGCGGGGCTTGCATAGGTCGCGGCGACCGTGCGCTTTGCGGCATCGTTCAGGACCACGTCAGGCGCTTCGATGCTGACATAGCCCGCACGCAGATAGCCGCGCGAGAATTGCATCTTGCCACCCGATGCATCGGCGACGGTGGAACGGGGAAAGCCAGCGATCACATCGCAATCGCGCGCGAGCGTCTTGTCGAGTTCGTGAAGCGACACGCCGTCGTCGTCGCCTTCGCCGATACCGTGCGATACGAACGTTGCTGCGATGTTGGCGCGGGCGAAGACCGCTTGCGCGACGCTGCGGTCCAGCGCGGCCGAAGGACTGCCGGGAAACGTGCAGATCTTCACGGCCGCGTCGGAAGCCGATGGTGCGAGCGCGATGCATGCGGCCAGCATGCCTGCTGCGCGAATGGAGTTGAGCGAATGATTCATGTCGAAGCGTCCGGTGATGTCGGTGAGCACCGCAAGCGCGCGGCGATGCGCGCTCGCGGTTCGATCAGCATGGGTCAGGCGCGATTGAGCGCGAACACATAGAGCGTGCCGCCGCGCGGCACCTTGTCCGCGGCCTTCGCCATCGGTCCGCCCCAGATCGGATTGGCGCCACCGTATCCCGCGAGAATGGCAACGTATTCCTTGCCGTCGATCTCGTACACCGAAGGCTGGGCGATGATGCCGCTCGCGAGTTTGGGGCTTTGCCACAAGACCTTGCCGGTCTTTTCATCGAACGCGTAGAGATGGCCGTCGAGCGAGCCGCTGAATGCGAGGCCGCCCGCCGTCGTCGCGACGCCGCCGTTCCAAGGCAGCTTGGTCCAGTGGCTCCAGATCTTCTTGCCGGTGTCGACATCGATCGCCTGCAGTTCGCCGTAGCCCTTGCTGTTCGGTTCCGGCTTGATCTCGAAGCCTTCGCCGAGATAGGGCAGGCCTTCCATGTAGTTCACCGATTTGCCGGACAGGGACATGCACGCATGCAGCGCCGGCACGAAGGCTATATGTTTCTGCGGATCGTATGAAACGGACCACCAGTTCTTGCCTCCGAGGAAGCTCGGACACGTTTCGATGGTCGTGCCGGTCTTCGGATACTTGGCGGGATCCTGAATCGGCTTGCCATCGTCCGTATAGCCCGTGACCGATGTCGCGGTGACGAAGGGCCGCGCATAGATTAGCTTGCCGTTGCTGCGATCGATCGCATGGAAAAAGCCATTGCGGTCTGCGTGAATGATCGCGTCGTAGTCCTTGCCCTGATACTTGATGTTCGCGAGTACCGGCGTATTGACGCCGTCATAGTCCCACGTGTCATTCGTCGTGTATTGATAGTGCCACTTGAGGTCGCCCGTCTTCGGATCGAGCGCGAGCAACGAGTCGGAATAGAGGTTGTCGCCAGGACGAAGATCGGCGAGCCACGGTCCCGGATTTCCGACGCCCCAATAAAGCGTCTTGCTCGCCGCATCATAGGTGCCGGTGAGCCACGCGGGGGCGCCGCCATGCTCCTGCATGCCATCGGGCCATGTGTTGCCGCCGGGCTCCTTCGCGCCGGGCACCGTATAGCGTTTCCACAGCACCTTGCCGTCGTTGGGATCGAGTGCTGCGATGAAGCCGCGCGCGCCATACTCGCCGCCCGAGCTGCCGACGACGAGCGCGCCATCGAGTGCGAGCGGTGCGAGCGAGAACGCATATCCGACGCCCGGATCGAACATCGCCTTCTTCCACACGAGCGAGCCCGTTTGCGCATCGAGCGCGGCCACTTCGCCGTTCAACATCGCGACATAAACGTTCTTGCCGTATAACGCGACTCCGCGATTGACCACATCGCAACATGCGGTCTTGAACGATTTCGCATCGAGATTCGGCTCGTATTTCCAGAGTTGTTTGCCCGTTGCGGCATCGAATGCATAGACGTTGTCCTTGGGCGTCGTCACGAAGAGAAAGCGACCGTTGACGATGGGCGTGGCCTCGAAGCCTTGCTGCAAGTCCTTTGGAAACTTGTAGCTCCACACCTGCTTCAGGTTCTTCACGTTGCTCGTATCGATCTGCTTGAGCGGCGAATGCCCATGACCGTTATACGTGCGGTAATACGTGAGCCAGCCGGGGTCGTCTTGCGCGTTCGCGAGGCGTTCATAGCTGACGTCCGGGTACTGCGCCGGTGTGCCTTCCGCCGCGATGGCAAGATGCTGCGCCACGCCGAACGCAGCGACGGCACCTGCTGCAAGGGCCGCGACGCGCAGGGCCGGACTGAAGCGAATGTTCATCGTTGTCTCCTGGATATTGTCGATGCAACGTCTTATTGAAGCTCGATAGCGATGCGAAACAGTTGCGACGTCATCAAGGCAAGTCATGTGCCATCGACGACCGATACGCGCAATCGCCTTGCTGTACGCGGTTGTCGCGTCCAAAGCGCTCGATGCGGGCGCATTGAGGCGCTATTGAAGAGGTGTTGCATCGTGGAGCAGTGGGACGTTTGACGTGTTGCCCGATGTGACAACGCGAGCTCAGGCGAGCCAACCTAGTCGACGTGCTGCATCGACGAAGCGATAGACATCCGCGGCGAGACCTGCGATGCCGAAGCGCGTCTCCAGTTCGCCGATGATCTCGTCGAGCGCGCGCGTGCCATCGCAGCGTGCGAGTATCTCGCCCGCGCTGCGGTTCAGTTCGACGCTGCCGTGCCGATGAACGATCTCGCACGTTTGCATGTCCGCATGCCAATGCAGCTTGAATGACGCACGCAGGCGCGGGCGCGTGCATGCGTCCGCATGCGCGGTCGTAGAGTTCATGTGGGACGGAAAGGGAAGGGTGCAGGCCCGGGGCAGATTCGCCCCAGGCTTGCCGTCATCGAAGGATCAACGTGTAGCGATGTACATCGTGATCTCGAAGCCGAAGCGCAGGTCGGTGAAGGCGGGTGTCGTCCATTGCATGTTCATCTCCTTGATGATGTTCGAGTTGGATCGCGAGCCGTTTCGCGACCGGACCTCGAAATGCAAGGTCCATGCCTTCGATCATCGACAGTGCACATGCACGCTCTTGCCTTTCAATTCGATTTCGATGACGCGCAATGGATGTGACGATGTTGTTCCGCTTCGCAACAAGGGTGTACCGAAGTGAAACACTGCACTGAACAACTCATTGCTCCATCGATGAACATGCGGGCATCTTTCGATAGATGGTGTTGCGCGATATGCCCAAGGCGCGCGCGGCGGCGGAGACATTGCCACGATGTTGCGCGAGCGCCGCCGCGATCACGGATGCCGTGACTTCCTGCAGGCGTCCCGAAGCGAGCGCCGATGGAGCGCATGCTTCGGACACGCGATGCACGTTGGCGCGAGGTTCATCGAAGAAGTCTTCCGGTAGATGTTGCCGGCGAATGCAGCCGTCGTCGTCGACCATCGCTGCAGCAGTGCGTAGCAGGTTGCACAGTTGCCTGAAGTTGCCGGGCCACGCATAGCGCTCGAAGAGCGCCATTACGTCATCGTCGATGGACAGGCGCATGCCGCTCCCATCATCGGCGCTTACGGCGTGGAGCATCTTCGTGATCACGGCTGCGAGATCGGTGCGTTCGCGCAATGGCGGTAGTTTGACGACGAGCCCGTTCAGACGGTAGTACAAGTCCTCACGGAAGCGACTCTGCTCGATCATCTCGCGCAGGTTACGGTGCGTCGCGCAGATGATGGCGACATCGACAGGAATCGACTTGCTGGAGCCGAGCGGATCGACGACGCGCTCTTGCAGCACGCGCAAGAGGCGCACTTGCAGCGGGTACGGCATGTCGCCGATTTCATCGAGAAAGAGCGTGCCGCCATTGGCCTGTAGCAGCTTGCCCGCCGCGCCCTTGCGCCGTGCGCCCGTGAACGCGCCTTCCTCATAACCGAAGAGTTCCGATTCGATCAGGTTCTCCGGGATCGATGCGCAGTTCACCGCGACGAACGGCCCCGCGCGACGCGGCGAATCGCTGTGAATGGCTTGTGCGAGCAGTTCCTTGCCGGTGCCGGTCTCGCCGGTGATGAGTATCGGTATGTCCTTGCCGATGACCTTGCGTACCTTGCCGATGACCGCGGCCACTTTCGGGTCGCCCGTGTCGAGCGATGCGAGCTTCGACGATGAATCGATCGCAGCCGATGCGCGCGGCGCGGATCTCATCGGCACGGACGTGGACGCAGTTTCGACGAAAGGCGCGCGGTTGAGGCGCACGCGGGCGCATACGACTGCGCCATTGTTGAGATCGAGCGACATGTGCGGCGCGCGGCTCGCTTGCGAACGATCGATCAGTTGCGCGCTGGTCAGTCCGAAGAGCGACGACAGCGTATGCGCGCGCAGCGCCGAGAGCGGCAAGCCGAACTGAAACTGCGCGCTGCGATTGGCGGAGAGAAAACGTCCATCGCAGGTGAAGGCCATGATCCCTTCCATCAGCGTGCCGAGAAACTCGGGGCGGCTGTGAAATGCGATCTGCAACATCCCCTGAAAAGTGCTGGAAAACAGGTGGTTTTCGATCATCTGCACGGACATGCGCGCGAGGGCCATCGTGTGTCGATGGTAGCTGCGATGATCGCCGGTGACGTCGAGCACGCCGATCAGATCGCCGTACGGATCGAGAATCGGCACGCTGGAGCAGGTCAGAAAGCGATTGGCCGCAAGATAGTGTTGATCGCCGTGCACGACCGTCGGCGAGCGTTCTGCGATGGCCGTGCCGATGGCGTTGGTCCCTTGCCGTTCCTCGGCCCAGTTCGCCCCCGCCCTGAGCGCGACCTTTTCTGCGCGTGCGAGGAAGTCGTCATCGCCTGTGGAGTGGAGGATGAGCCCTTGTGCGTCGGTCAGTACGATCATGCTTTGCGTGTTGACGATCTGTTCACGCAGCGTTTCCATCACCGGCGTCGCGTGCGCGCATAGCACGCGGTTCTGCTCGAGCTTGAGGAGCAACTCGCCTTCGGTAAGCACGTCGTAGTCGGGTCGTGTCGCGGCGTTCAGACCGAATGTCTCGGAGCGTTCGTGCGCCTTGCGTATCGCGGGAATCAGCCAGGCGCTCTGTCGTTCATCGTGGGTAGCCGCGATCTCGTGGATGTCGTCTTGCATCGTCTCCTCCGTTGTGCAAGTGCCGGTCATGTCGCCGGATATTTGAGCGGGGAGAAAAGCAAGTCCTGCGCCAATGAGCGCCGTCGACGGCTGTTGTTGGCTAATCGAAAGGATGCGGGATGTCATCGTGACGCCGACAGCTCCGCGGACGTTGTGTTGGGCTGCGTATGACTCGACGCGCTGACGGAGCACGTGTGTCTGCACTCTGCGAGCGCGCCGCGCAAGGCGCTGCGGGCATTCGAGCGTTGCGCCCGCGCGTTGGCATATCCAATGCAAAAGACCAGGCGAGCGCCGACACACGCTCGATTCGACTCAAACGAACGCTTGCTCACGCACCGTAAGGAGAAACACCATGACGAACCTGAAGCTCGACGATCTGCAACATAGTCAGGAGCTTTCCGCTTCCGAGATGAAGCGCATCATCGGCGGAGACAAAAAGGAGCCAGCCGGCAGACCCATCCATATCGACGCTCAGAGCGGCGTGCTGACGTTCAAGGACGGCTCGAAGTGGACGATGGATCTTGACGGCAAGTTGCATCCGCTGTGATTCGCGCACATCGATGCTGCTTGCAGGGAGGCCGGACGAGCCTCGCGGCGCGGCCGGCCTTTTGTCTTTTGTCTTTTGTCTTTTGCCTTTTGCCTTTTGCATTCACAGTTTCCGAAGGCTTTTTGAGTTACGCGTTTTGCATGCGAAATCAAAGGCCGGTTCGACCCGCCGTCAGCACGAGGCGCAGGCCGAGCATCGCGATGACGCTCGCTGCGAAACGGTCGATCCACTTCCTCGCCCGCAGATACATCTCGCGCGGACGCTTGCTTGAGAAGCCAAGCGCGACGATGGTGTACCAGCCCGTCTCGATCACGAAGACCATAGGCGGCAATACGAAGTAGCACCACAGCGGAGGATGCTGCGGCAAGAGCGCCGCGAAAATGCTGCCGTACCAGATGGCTGTCTTGGGATTGCTCAGTTGCGTCGAGAGGCCAAGCCAAAAGGACTTTCGAGCGCGCCCGGTGAGCCGGGACGCGCCGTCCGTTGCCGGCATCTCCATCGGCTGCGCGGCGCCCCGCCAAATCTTCGACGCCACATAAATCAGATACAGGCCACCGGCGACCTTCAGCGCGAGATAGAGCCACTCGACGGCAACGAGCAGCGTGTACAGTCCCGCGAGGGCGACGCCGCCGAAGAAGATGCCGCCCACGCCCATGCCGAGCGCGGTCGCGAGGCCATCGGCGCGTGATATGCCGATGGCATTGCGCGCCACGATTACGAAGCTCGGGCCCGGAATCATCGCGCCCAGCAACAGTGAAAAGAGAATCGCGAGCACGGCGGTCGAAGCGGTCATCGGAATAACTCCTTCGGATGTGCAGTTTGAATGCGGCATGCAAAACGCCGGATTGCATTCACGACGCATGATACGTCCGACTTCACGTGCATCGCGTCAGGCGCCGCTGCCGGCGACGCTGTCTTCGTGGATGGCGCGATTGCGCCCGCTGCGTTTGGCGAGATAGAGCGCGGCGTCGGCATTGTTCAGCAACTTGAGCGCGTCGTCGTTATGGCGTGGCGAGGCCGTGGCAATGCCGATGCTGATCGTCAGCACGCTCCTTGGCGCCGCGCTGTGAGGAATGGCGAGTTGTTCCACGTTCTCGCGCAGACGCTCGGCAAATGTGAGCGCGCCGCTCGCCGCGGCGCCCGGTAAAACCACGACGAATTCTTCGCCGCCATAGCGCGCGACGATGTCGCCGGGGCGCTTCGCGGCATTTTGTATGCAGTCGGCCACGGCGATGAGCGCGTCGTCGCCCATCGCGTGACCGTAGGTGTCGTTATAGAGCTTGAAGTGGTCCACGTCGATGAATAGCGCGGACAGGGGCTGATCGACGCGGCGCGCTCGCCGCCATTCTTCGTCGAGCTGCCGGTCCAGCGCGCGGCGGTTGCATAGTCCGGTGAGCGCATCGGTACCCGCGAGCCGTTGCAGCTTCTCTTGCGCAATTGCTCGCGAGCGCAGTGAAATTGCGAGCAGCCATGAGATGACGATGAAGCCGCCTCCGAACGCCATCGTCAATCCGCCGATGACGAGGCTGCGTTCGCGCCACGCCGCGAGGACGTCATCCTCGGCGGGCGCGACCGCCGCGATCAATCGGGTGCCGGGTACGTGCTGGAATGTATAGAGCCGCCTGACGCCATCGAGCGGAGACCGTGAGATGTATGAGCCTGAAGCCGCGTCGCGCATCGCGGAGAAGGTCGGCGATTTCGCGACGTAGCCGTCGCTATCGCCTGGCAGCGCAGGCTTGCGCGCGATCATCACGCCATCCTGCTGTACGATGAACACCGCGCCCGAAGTGCCGAGCTTCACGCGCGACAGCAGGTCCTTGAAGTAGGAGACATTCAAGGCGATCACGGCGACGCCCGCAAACGAGCCATCCGATGCGTCGATGCGCCGGCTCAATGCGAGCGAAGCCGCGCCCTTGCGCAATCGCGACGCATAGGGTCCGGAAATGTAGAGACCGGCGTCGGGGTGCTCGGCGTGGACCTTGAAGTAGTCGCGATCGTTGAAGAGCAAGTCCGCATGATCGGAAGGATCGCGTTCCATGACGATGCGTCCCTCGCGATTCATCACGAATGCGCCGCCGACGGAGTTCATGCCGGTGGCGCCATCGAATAGAACAAGCTTGCGCAGATCAGGCGGAAGCCCCATTACGGCAGGGTTTCTAACGCCATTGACGATGGTTTGCAGCGACAGGTCGCTCGATTCGATATTGCGCGCGATATCAGCGCTCAAGGTGGCGACGAGATTAGCCGCAGCCTGATGCGCGTTTTGCAGCGCTTGCGCGCGTCCCTGCCACAGCGCGGCAAACGACAACACGGCCATACAAATGGCGATGGCGGTGCCGATAAGACCAGCGAGCGCCGGAAAGTGCGAAAACACTTCGGCGAAGCGGATTGCGGCGGTGCTGTTGCGTCGCATCAACCGGCGACTGACCATGCGTCCGGTCTTACGAACGGCTTTTAATCTGGCGGGCATTCAGGTTCTCCGCGCGGCGCGATTTCCGCACATCCGGGCAAGACATGATGTGCGGCGCGACTGCGCTATGCGTCGAAAAACTCCGTATCTTATGGATTGGTTTGCATCTTATGCGCTATGTGGTGAACAGCGCCGCGCGTATTTGCACCCCGATTGTAGTCGCTCAGGCTCAATCCTTTCTGCACGGCCATGCTCGAATCACCCGCCGCGCCCGCCCATGCGCTTGCGAATCTCCGAGTCGAGAATGAGCCGCCCGCGCAGCTTGCCCTTCATGCGCTTCACATAGCGCGGCGCCTCGGTCATGTGAATCACCATCAGTTCTCGAACCTTGTCCGCGTCCCGCGCGCGCGCCGCTTCGGTGATCGCCTTGTGAATCTTCACGTTCGCGCGGCCGAAGCGTTCATGTTCGGCTTGCGGCGTGTCGTTCCTGAACTCGATGAGTTGCCGGATCATTTCGTTGATCAACTCGCAGGTGAAGCGCAAAAACGGATTGGGATTCGCAGCGGCCAGAATATCGTGGAAGTTCACGTCTTCCTGTCGTTGCCGGACGATGTCGCGATTCGCGTGCGCCGAGGCCGGCTCGTCGCAACAAGCGATGTTCGCTTCCAGCGCGTTGAAGTCATCGTCGGTGAGATGCGGCACTGCGCCTGCCGCGAGCTCCGGTTCGAGCAACTGACGCACCGTATAGATATCGTCGATGGTCACGTCCTTGAAGAACAGATAGTTCTGCAAGAGTTGCAAGGTGCGATCGAGCGGCACCTCGACGATCGTGCCGCCACCCGAAGGTCCCGTCGTCACTTTGATCAGCCCTTGCACTTCCAGCGATTTGAGCGCCTCGCGCGTCGTGCTCTTGCTGACGGAAAAGAGCTGCTGCAATTCCACTTCACGCGGCAGCTTGTCGCCGGGCTTCAGGTTCTTTTCCGTGATCAGCCGCTTGATCTCTTCGGCGACGAGATCCGCGCGCTTGGGCTGTTTGATCGGCTGCTGCGCGATTTCGATTGCCGCCCCGGTGCGTTTTGCACGCTCCATCACCATGTCGATGCTCCCTGTCTTTGTCTGCTTTATACGCGCGCGTGTCGCGAATTCGCAGACTGGAATATTGCCTTATTGACACCCGAATTTATTGTTCCTAGCATCAGGTTCATTCTATTTATCATGATAAATAGAATGAACCGAGCCGAGGCTTGAACCTACCACGAAAAAAAAGCGGGGCGGCTGCGCGGGTCATCTTCTCAAGGAGCGTCAATTTTGAATCGCCGAAACATGTTGAAGCTGGCCGCGCTGTCGGCCATTCCAGGATCGTTCGAAGCGCTCGTCGCAAGAAGCGCCTTTGCGCAGGGCTCGCCGATCCAGTTCGCATGCCCTGTGCCGATGTCCGGTCCGTTCGCGGCCAATGGCAAGTACGCCGATCTCGGCATGAAGCTGGCTATCGAACAATACGGCAAGGTGCTGGGTCAACCGCTCGCCTATGCGACGCTCGACACCGAGGGAAAACCCGCAACGGCCGTGCGCCGCGTGCAGGAAATCGCGCAGCAGAAGAACGCACGTTATTTCGCGGGCGGCATTCTTTCGTCGGAAGCACTCGCGATGGGCAAGGAAGCGGAGAAGGCCGGCGGCATCTTCATCACGACTGCGGGCGCCGACGAACTCACCGGCAAGGATTGCAACAGCGCGACGTTTCGCTGGTCGGTGCCCACTTTCGGCGCGATCGAGCAAACGGTGCGGCCGCTCATTCAGTCGATGCCCAATGCAAAGCGCTGGTACACGATCACGCCGCAATACGTGTTCGGAGACGGGCTTTTATCGGCGGCGAAGAACATCTTCAAAGAGAAGGGTATCGAGCATGTGGGCAACAGCTATCACTCGCTCAATGAAAAAGAGTTCAGCGGTTATTTGACGAATGCTGTCGCGGCGAAGCCCGATGTTCTTCTTATCCTCAACTTCGGCTCGCAATCATCGGACACGTTGCGTCAGGCCGTGAGCTTTGGCATGAAGAACAACTGCACGATCCTGATGGCATGGGCGTCGGGGCTGGAGCAGTTCGAAGCACTCGGACCGGAAATCTGCGAGGGCGTCTACTTCGGCGCGCAATACTGGCATGCGGTCGATACGCCGCTCAATCAGGACCTCGTCAAGCGCGTGAATGCGGCTTATAAGTCGAACCCTAACTATAGCCTCGCGGGTTCGTACATCTGCACGAAGATTTTGCTCGACGGCATCGTAAAAGCGGGCACCGCCGACCCGAAAAAAGTCGTCGCTGCGCTGCAAGGCATGAAGTACTCGGGCCTGACCGGGCCGGAGGAAATTCGCGCGGGCGATCATCAGGTGTTGAAGAACTACTATCTTCTCAAAGGCAAGCCCAAGAGCAAGATGAAGGATAAAGACGATTACGCCGACATCGTGAGTTCGGGCCAGTCGTTCCTGCCGCTCGACAAGACGCAATGCAAGCTTGCGTGATCGCCTGATCTTGTGACGCGCGTTGTTTTCATGCGAATGCGGGCGAGTTCTGCATTCGCGTTGCCACTCTTCTGATGCAAGGCCATGAACGTTTATCTGTTGCAGGTCGTGAACGGCATCGGCGTGGGCATGCTGTATTTTCTGCTCGCGGTCGGGTTGTCGATCGTGTTCGGGTTGCTGCGCTTCGTGAACTTCGCGCACGGCGCTTTCTATCTGCTGGGCGCGTACTTCTGTTATCAGGCGATGCAGTGGTCGATGAACTTCTGGAGTGCGCTCGTTGTCGTGCCCATCGTCGTCGGCGTGATCGCATGGATCGTCGAGAAAGTCGTGCTGCGCCACGTCTATGCACAGCAACACGAGTTTCATATTCTCGCGACAGTCGGCCTTGCGCTCGTGATTCAGGAGTGCGCGATCATCGCGTGGGGACCGCTCGGCGATAACGTCCCGGTGCCGGACGTTCTCAACGGCGTTGTGATGTGGGGCAGCTTCATCTACCCGAAGTATCGCCTCTTCGTCATCGCGTTCACGGCGGTGCTGGCGGGCATTCTATGGTGGGTGCTCGAAGGCACGCGGCTCGGCAGCGCTGTGCGAGCGGGCAGCGAATCGAGCGAGATGGTATCGCTGCTCGGCATCAACGTGACGCGCATCTTCAGTCTTGTATTCGCGCTCGGTGCGGGAACAGCGGCACTCGCGGGCGTGCTTGCCGCGCCGATACGCGGCGTCGATCCGTTCATGGGGATCGAAGCACTCGGCGTCGCATTTGTCGTCGTGGTCGTGGGCGGCATGGGCAATTTTCTGGGTGCGCTCGTCGGCGGACTGCTCGTCGGCATCGTGCAGAGCGTGATGAGTACGCTGTGGCCGGAAGGCGCGCGTCTCATGATCTATGTGGCGATGGCCGCGGTGCTGCTGCTGCGTCCGAACGGATTACTCGGGAGGACCGCGTGAATTCCAAACTGGATTCGAAGACAATGGACATGAGCGCGCCACCGCGATCTCTCAGGCAGTCGCTTCATCGCTATCGCTTTCTGTTGCTCGCGGCCATCGTCGTCTGCGTTCTTCCGCTGACGATCCGCTCCGGATCGCTCGCAACCGAAGTGCTCGTCTATGCGCTCGCCGCGCTCGGCTGTAATCTGCTGCTCGGGCATACGGGCCTGCTGTCGTTCGGACAAGGCATATTCTTCGGTCTAGGAAGCTATGCCGCGGGTCTGATCCTCACGAAGTCAGGGCTTCAGATTCCTGCGGCATTGCTCGGCGCCATCATCGCGGGTGCGCTCGCCGCGGCTCTCGTCGGATGGTTCTCCATTCGTCAGCGCGGCGCGTACTTCGTGATGCTCACGCTCGCATTCGGGCAGATGTTCTATTTCCTTGCCTATACGACACCCGATCTCACCGGCGGCGACAACGGCTTGCTCGATATTCCGCGGCCCGCGTTGTCATTCTTCGGGCAGCCACTCGTTTCGCTCGTGTCGCCGTGGCAGTACTACGCGTTCGTCGCCGTATTGTTCTTGATCGCATTCTGGTTCATGTTGCGCGTGTCGCATTCGGTCTTCGGCCGCACGCTGCTCGCAATCCGCGATAACGAGGCGCGCGCCGCTGCCGTAGGTTATGACGTAAAGCGTTTCAAGCTGGCCGCGTTCATCGTATCGGGTGCGGTCACTGGCCTGGCCGGGGCATTGCACGCGATGATGACGGGCATCGCGCCGTTGTCGAACATCGACTACCACACGAGCGAGATGATTCTCGTGATGACCGTTATCGGCGGTACGGGCAATCTCTTTTCTTCCGTACTGGGCGCAGCGTTCTATGTGCTATTCGCCGACTGGCTTTCAACGCTATGGCCGCGCTGGCTGCTGTTGCTCGGGCTCGTGCTGATCGCGGTAAGTCTCTTCATGCAGCGCGGTTTGTGGGGTCTGGGTGAACGCATCTGGCGCGCGATGAAGCGCGATCGAGGAGAGCCGGCATGAGCGCGTCGATACTGGAAGCAAAGGGCGTCGTGAAGCGCTATGGCAAGTTCGCCGCGCTAACCGATGTGAATCTGCGCATCGCAAGGAACACGGTGCATTCCGTGATCGGACCGAACGGTGCGGGCAAGACCACACTGTTTCATGTGTTGACCGGGACCGTGCCGATCACCGCGGGCAATATCGTGTTCGATGGTCACGACGTGACACAGGAACCCGATCATCGTCGTGTGAAGCGTGGCATCGCACGATCGTTTCAGGTGACGAGCCTCTTCACGAATCTGTCGGTGCGTGAGAATCTGCGGCTCGCCGCGCAAGGCGTGGACTCGAAGCGCGCACTCAACGCATGGACGCCGCCGCGCGGCGCGCTGGAACATCGCGATACGGTCGATGGCATTCTCGAACGTCTCGCGCTGCAACGCCTGGCGTCGACGCAGGCGAGCGCGTTATCGCATGGCCAGCAGCGGCGTCTCGAAGTGGGCATGGCGCTCGCCGCCCGGCCCAAGGCGATCTTTCTCGACGAGCCGACCTCGGGTATGGGCATCGACGATCTCGACGACATGAAGCATCTGATCCGCAGTCTGCGCGATGACTACACGGTCGTGCTGATCGAGCACAACATGGATATCGTGATGGACATCTCCGACATCATCACGGTGATGCAGCAAGGCCGCGTGCTTGTCGAAGGCAAGCCCGCCGATATCCGCGGGGACGAACGTGTGCGCAGCGCCTATCTCGGCAACATGATCACCGGAGGACGCGCATGATGCTCGATGTCGATAACATTCACGGCTATTACGGCAAGAGCCATATTCTTCAAGGCGTCTCGCTCACGATGGGCGAAGGCGAAACCGTCACGCTGCTCGGCCGTAACGGCGCGGGAAAATCGACCACGCTGAAAAGCATCGCCGGCGTCGTGGCGCCGCAGCGCGGCAGCGTGAAGTTCAAGGGCGTCGAGCTCGCGAAGATGCCGCCGCACAAGATCGCTGCGCGCGGCGTGTGCTTCGTGCCGGAACATCGCGGTATCTTCAAGCTCTTGTCCGTCGAAGAGAATCTGCGGCTCGGCGCGCGCAAAGATTCTCCATGGCAACTCGCGGATATCTATCGCATCTTTCCGCGTCTCAAGGAGCGCCGGACGAACGGCGGTGGCCAACTCTCGGGCGGCGAGCAGCAGATGCTCGCGATCGGCCGCGCATTGATGAATCATCCGCGCTTGCTGATGCTCGATGAACCGGTGGAAGGACTCGCGCCTGTGATCGTCGAGGAAATCGTCGCGCAACTGAAGCTGATTCGCCAAGCGGGCGTGACGATTCTGCTCGTCGAACAGAATCTGGAAGTCTGCACGCAACTCGCCGACCGCCATTACATCATCGAGCAAGGGCGCATCGTGTACGAAGGAACGAACGATGCGTTCATCGCCGATGAATCGATCAAGGATCGCTATCTTGGCGTGGGCGTCGTCTGAACCTCATATCTGCATCACTCAGCTCAGGAACCTCGAATGCAAGCTCATGATATGCCGGCGCAGGCCGCTCTGCGCATCGACGGTGCGCGTCTCTGGAACAGTCTGATGGATCTCGCGCGCATCGGCGCGACGGAGAAGGGCGGCGTGTGCCGTCTCGCATTGACGCAACTCGACAAGCAAGGCCGCGATCTTTTTATCGCGTGGGCAAAGGAAATCGGCTGCACCGTGCGCGTGGATGCGATCGGCAACATCTTCGCGCGCCGTGCGGGCACGCGTGACGATCTTCCGCCTGTGATGACGGGCAGCCATATCGATACGCAACCGACGGGCGGCAAGTTCGATGGCAACTATGGCGTGCTGGCGGGCCTCGAAGTGTTGCGCACGCTGAATGACAATAACGTGCGTACGGTTGCGCCGCTCGAAGTTGCCGTCTGGACTAACGAGGAAGGCTCGCGCTTCGTGCCGGTGATGATGGGTTCCGGTGTATTCGCGGGCGCGTTCACGCTGGATCATGCACTCGCGCAGAAGGATCGCGACGGCGTGTCCGTGCGGGACGCGCTGGCATCGATAGGTTATGCGGGAGATCGCGTCGAGGCGCATGACGTGGGTGCGTATTTCGAAGCGCACATCGAGCAGGGTCCGGTGCTGGAGGCGAAGGACAAGGTGATCGGCGTCGTGCAAGGCGCGCTCGGTCAACGCTGGTACGACGTGACGATCGAAGGCATGGAAGCGCACGCGGGTCCGACGCCGATGGAACTGCGCCGCGACGCCTTGCTCGTCGCGGCAGATCTCATTCGCGCCGTCAATCGCATCGCAATCGATCATGCGCCGCATGGACGCGGAACGGTCGGCTGGGTCGACGTGCATCCGAACTCGCGCAATGTCATTCCGGGGCGCGTCAAGCTGACCGTTGATCTGCGCGCGCCAGACGACGCGACGCTTCTCGCAATGGACCGTGCAATGCGCGACGCATGCGAGCAAGCGGATCTGACGGTCAAGGTAGACGAAGTTGTCTACTTCGCGCCGCAACCGTTCGACGCATCGCTGGTTGCGTCGGTGCGCGAGAGCGCCGATGCGCTCGGCTTCACGTCGATGGATGTTGTGAGCGGCGCGGGTCATGACGCCGTCTATCTCGCACGCGTGGCGCCGGCAGCGATGATCTTCGTGCCGTGCAAGGACGGCATCAGCCACAACGAGATCGAGGATGCGCGCGCCGATCATCTCGAAGCAGGCTGCAATGTGCTTCTGCAAGCGATGCTGCGCGCAGCCAACGCGTCCGAAGGAGACGCAGCATGAAGATACTCATCGCCCGCATGAACCACGAGACCAACACGTTCTCGCCCGTTGCGACGCCGCTCGAAGCATTCGGGCGCGACGGTCCGTGTCATGGCGCCGAAGCGTATAACGAGAATGCCGGCATGCGTACGGCGATGTCCGCATTCATCGATGCTGCGAAGCGCGAAGATGCGGACATCGTGACGCCGATATCCGCTTCGGCAAATCCGAGCGGTCGCGTCGCCGCCGCCGCTTATGACGCGATCTGCCAGTCGATCGTCGATGCAACAGAAGGCTGCGATGCCGTGATGCTCGACCTCCACGGCGCGATGGTCGCGGAGAGTTCGCCCGATGGCGAAGGCGATTTGCTGGAACGCGTGCGACGCGCGCTGCCACATGCGCCTATTGCCGTATCGCTCGATCTGCATGCGAACGTCACGCAGAAGATGATCGACAACGCGGACGTGATCACGAGCTTCAAGACCTATCCTCACGTCGATATGTACGAGAGCGGTGAGCATGCGGCGCGACTGCTGCTCGATCTGATTCATGACAAGGCGAAGCCCGTGATCGCTTGGGCGCAGCCGCCGCTGCTCACGCATACGCTGAGGAGTTCGACAGCGGACGGTGCAATGAAACGTGCAGTCGATGCCGCGCGCGCAGCCGAAGCTGAAGATGGCGTGCTGGCCGTGTCGGTGCTATCCGGTTTCTCGCTGGCGGATATCGCCGCGCCTTGCATCAGCGTGGTCGTGGTGGCGGATGGCGAGCGCGCGAAGGCGCAGAGCGTGGCGGACCGCATCGCGCGGCAAATCTGGAACGAGCGTGACGCGTTCGTTTATCGCAGCGTGCCGCTCGCGCAATCGATCAGCGAGGGCGCTGCGCTCGCACGCGAAACGGACAAGCCCGTGCTGCTGCTCGACCACGGCGACAACTGCATGTCGGGCGGAACGTGCGACACGACCGACGCATTCGAAGAAGCGTTGAAGCAAGGACTCGATGGCATCGTCGTCGGACCTTTATGCGATCCCGAAGCTGTCGCGCAACTCTTCGCAGCCGGCGAGGGCGCAACGGTCACGATCGGCGTCGGCAACAAGCTAGCGAGCGTGGCGTCGCGAGCAAAGCCGCCGCTCGAGGTTACCGGCATAGTGCGGGCGTTGACCGATGGCGAATACATCATCAGCGGACCGACGTATACGGGACAGCGTGCGTTCATGGGCCGCGCGGCCGTGATCGAGACCGCCGCGGCGCGCATCCTTGTAACGGAACGCACGCACGAGCCGTGGGACCTGGGCGTGTTCGAGAGTGTCGGCATCGATCCACGCGGCGCGCGCTTTCTGATTCTCAAGTCGCGCATGTATTGCCGCCCCGTCTTCGTGCCGATATCGGGTGGCCTCGTCGAATGCGATAGCCGCGGTGTCACGAGTTCGGACTATGGACTCTTCGCATTCGAGAACCTGAAGCGGCCCGTCTATCCGCTGGATTCGAACGTCGAATATTGATCGAACAGAAGAGCGGCGCGCCTTTCACTTCACGAGGCGCAGCCGCTTCGTAATGATCGTGCCTTCCTTGCGATCGATGAGCCACGCTGCATCGACATGGCCCATCAATATCGATGTTCTGCGCGTGATATCCGTGGGTTCTTCATCGGTGGGCGCGTTATGCTCGATGTCGTCCGTCAGGTAGGGTGGCGCGAGCGTGCAGATGAGCACGATCGCGAAGTCATCGCTGCCATGCGCGCGGTCGAAGTTCGGAAGCACGATGCTGCCTCTGACCGTGGTTCTCGCGCTGCCTTCCTGCTTCAGTTCAATGCTGTCGAAGGTCTGAACGAAACCCTTTTCCTTGGCTTCAGGCGCAACAACGAGCTTGCGGCCGCTTTGCCCCTTTACCGTTTCCTTCAGCAGGATGGCATCCGGATCGTGAGAGGCCGCCAGGGAGACGTTCACCGTCAGCACTTTCTTCTTCGACAGATAGCGCACGCCGTATGAAACCGGAATGACGAACGTGAACGTGCGATCTGTCTGCGCGCCGGGTTGGCTCGCGGCATGCTGCGCCTTGGTCAAGGGCCGCGAAAGAAACGCCCCTACGCGGCCGGTGATCGATGCAGGCTGTCCCGGTGCTGAATGACCTGCCAGCGCATCGCGGACGTGTTCCGGATCGTCGCCGGTAAAGTTCGGTGCAAGCGCGTCGACCGACATGATGCCTTGCGCCTTGGCGCCGCTCGCGATGTCGGCAGCGCTCGCTGCACGGCCAGGCTGCGGCGCGGCCGCCAGAGCGGATACCGATACCCACGACAGCGCGCATGCGATGCACAGAGCAGAGCTACATCCACGTTTCAATAAATACACCTGCCACTCCTGGCGCGTCAGGGCCGCTCATGATGGAAGTGGCTATCTTAAAACGAAGCGGACTGTTCGGCATTTTGCATGCGTGATAATGAATTCAATCCAACCGCACATATTCGTCGATCGCCGTGAGCGCGCCGTTCGCGAGCCTTGTCGCGGCGCGCAGAAGCGCTTCCCGGAGAACCGGATTGCGTGCCAGCGATGCGGGGAAAACATCGCTTGCGCCGACGAGCGCATCGACGAGGCCTGCCGGCGTGGTCGCATCCTCCGCCGCTTTCGTGAGACGTTCGGCCAGCGGATCGCTGATCGCGTAACGGGTGCCGTCGTCCGCTCGTCCGCGGAGAAACGTGAACCATGCCGCCACCGCAAGCGCGAGCCGTTCGAACGGCTGACCCGCGTCGAGCCTTGCCTGAATGGTCGACAAAATTCGCGGCGGCATCTTCTGGCTACCGTCCATCGCAATCTGGCTGCAACGGTGTTTCAGCGCGGGATTCGCGTAGCGGTCGAGGAGCGCGTCGCGGTATGCGGCGAGATCGAACGATGCCGGTACCGCGAGCGTCGGCGCTATCTCGCGCGTCATCATCGCGTGGATCAGTGACTTCAGCGGCGGGTGGCCGACGGCGTCGCTGATCGTGTCGAAACCGGCGAGCATGGACAGATACGCGAGCGTCGAGTGTGTCGCGTTGAGCATGCGCAGTTTCGCGATCTCGAAGGGCGCGACGTCGTCGACAAGTTGCGCGCCTGCCGTTTCCCACGCAGGACGCCCGGCGGGGAAGCGATCTTCGATGACCCATTGCCTGAACGGCTCGCACGGCACGGGCACTTCATCGCCCACGCCCAGCGCCGCTTGGGCGGCTTCGCGATCCGCGTCGGTCGTGGCGGGGACGATGCGATCGACCATCGTCGACGGAAACGCGACGCGCGTCTCGATCCACGTCGCGAGCGCCGGGTCCAGCCTGCGTGCGAACGAACACACCGCCTGACGCAATGCATCGCCGTTGTGCGAGAGGTTGTCGCAGGAAAGCACGGTGAAGGGCGTGGCGTCCGCGTCGCGTCGCGCTCGCAACGCGGCGCAGAGTATGCCCGGCACGGTGGACGGCTCGTCCGGATGCGCGAGATCGTGCGCGACGCCCGCGTGCGCAAAGTCGGCATCGCCGGTTCGCGGATCGCGACAGTAGCCTTTTTCCGTAACCGTCAGCGAGACGATGCGGACCCGTTCGTCGGCGAAAAGCTCGACGAGACGTGCGCGATCGAAGGGCATCGCCAGCACTTCGCGCAATGCACGCACGACCGTCACGCGCACGCCGTCCGGCCCGCGTTCCACGACGCTGTAGAGGCCGTCCTGTGCCATCAACGCATCGCGCTTGGTGACGTCGCCCTGCAGCGTGACGCCGCAAATGCCCCAATCGCCCGGCTCGGCGAGCATCGCCTCTTCGGTATAGAGCGCTTCATGCGCGCGATGAAAGTTGCCGATGCCCAGATGCACGATGCCGATAGCTGGCTCGTGCCACTCGCGCGACAGGCAATGGCCTTCGAGTGCATTGAGCGATGTACGGGAGAGCATTGATGTCTCAGGCATTTTCGATGGCATTTTGAATTAGGAATGGGGAAAACCCGTTATTGACGTCGTAACATACTGGTATGGTAGTATCCGGCACATCGAATGCCCATTCAAGGAAATACCTATGAAGATCATCCGCGCCGACGTGATCGTGACTTGCCCCGGCCGCAACTTCGTCACGCTGAAGGTGGAAACGGACGAGGGCATCTACGGTATCGGCGATGCGACGCTCAATGGCCGCGAACTCGCTGTCGCGTCGTATCTGAAGGATCACGTATGTCCGCTGTTGATCGGGCGCGAAGCGGGCCGCATCGAAGACACCTGGCAGTTTCTCTACAAGGGCGCGTACTGGCGACGCGGCCCCGTCACGATGACCGCAATCGCCGCCGTCGACATGGCGCTCTGGGACATCCTCGGCAAGGCCGCGAACATGCCGCTCTACAAGCTGCTCGGCGGTGCGTCGCGCGACGGCGTGATGGTCTACGGACACGCAACCGGCCGCGACATCCCCGAAGCGCTCGACCGCTACGCGGAGCATATCGAAGAGGGCTACAGGGCGATTCGCATCCAGTGCGGCGTGCCGAACATGCGTTCGGTTTATGGCGTCGCGAAGGGCGACGGCATGTATGAGCCGGCGACGAAGGGTGCGGTCGAGGAGCAGAGCTGGTCCTCCGAAAAGTACCTGGATTTCGTGCCGAAACTCTTTGAAGCCGTGCGCGACAAGTTCGGTTTCGACACGCATCTGCTGCACGATGTGCATCACCGGCTTACGCCGATCGAAGCGGCGCGGCTCGGCAAATCGGTCGAGCCGTATCGCCTGTTCTGGATGGAGGATCCGACGCCCGCCGAGAATCAGGCCGGCTTCCGTCTGATCCGCGAGCACACCGTGACCCCGATTGCGGTGGGCGAGGTGTTCAACAGCATCTGGGACTGCAAGCAGCTGATCGAAGAGCAACTGATCGACTACATCCGCGCGACGCTCACGCATGCGGGCGGCATCACGCATCTGAAGCGCATCGCCGATTTCGCATCGCTGTATCAGGTCCGCACGGGCTGCCACGGTCCTTCGGATCTGTCGCCGGTCTGCATGGGCGCAGCGCTGCACTTCGACTTGTGGGTGCCCAACTTCGGCGTGCAGGAGTACATGGGCTTTCCGAAGGAAGCGCTCGATGTGTTCCCGCATGCATGGTCGTTCGATCGCGGGATGATGCACCCGGGCGAAGCGCCGGGGCACGGTGTAGACATCGACGAAAAGCTCGCCGCAAGGTATCCGTACGATCCGGCGTACTTGCCGGTGGCGCGCCTCGAAGACGGCACGCTCTGGAACTGGTAATCGCGTTTGGTTTAAGGCATTCAAAACACAAGATACCGGAGACAGACATGGCACACAGGGAAACCAGCGCGATGCTGCGCCGGGTGGCAGCGGCATCGACCATCGGCACGGCGGCGGAGTATTACGACTTCTTCGTGTACGGCACGGCAGCGGTGCTCGTGTTCGGCGCAAAATTCTTTCCGAGCCACGATCCGCTGATCGGCACGCTGGCCGCGTTCGCCACGTATGCGGTCGGGTTCGTCGCGCGGCCTGTGGGCGGTATCGTGTTCGGGCATTTCGGCGACAAGATCGGCCGCAAGAAAGCGCTGATTGGCACCATTCTGATCGTGGGTCTGGGCACGTTCGCCATCGGCTTGTTGCCGGATTACTCGCAGATCGGCATCTGGGCGCCGGCGGCGCTTGTGCTGATCCGCGTGCTGCAAGGCTTCGGCGTCGGCGGCGAGCAGGCCGGCGCGGTCTTGCTCACCGCCGAATATGCGCCGCCGCGCGAACGCGGCTTCTTCGCGAGCCTCGTGCAGCTCGGCGCGCCCGCGGGCTTTCTGATCCCATCGGGCATCTTCGCCGTTCTGACCGCGATGCTCACGCACGAACAACTGATGGACTGGGGCTGGCGTCTGCCATTTCTCGGCAGCATCGTGCTTGTCGTCGTCGGGCTTTATATTCGACTGCGCACCGACGAATCGCCGGTGTTCGCGGCGATCCGCGAGACCAAGGCGGTCGAATCGCGGCCCGTCGTGGAAGTGGTGAAGCAGCACGGCGCGACGATCGTGAAGGGTGTCGGCGCGAAGCTGATCGAGGCTTGCACGTTCGCGATGTACACGATGATCGTGCTCGCCTACGGCCGCGCGCACGGCATCGCCGACTCGCTGCTTCTGCAGACGATCATCGTCGCGGTCGTGCTCGAACTGATTGCGATCCCGCTCGCGGGCGCACTGTCGGACCGCATCGGTCGGCGCGCGACATTCATCGCGGGCGCAGTGCTGCATGTGCTGCTCGTCATGCCGCTCTTTCACGCTATCGATAGCGGCAGCCGCCTCGCGATCCAGACCGTGATGATTCTCGCGATCACCGTCGGCCACAGCCTTTGTTATGCGCCGCAAGCATCGCTCTTTCCCGAGCTCTTTCCGGCACGCGTGCGATGCAGCGGCATTGCGCTCATCTGGCAGATCGGTTCGCTGATCGGCAGCGGCGTGCTAGGTCTCGTCGCGGTGAAGCTGATTCAGGCGACGGGCGGAAGCTCGATCGGTCTCATCGTGTACGTTGCCGCGCTCGGCATCGTCTCGACGATCTCGCTTCTGCTTCTGCCCGAGACCGCGCCGGCGCGCGTCGGCCGTGATCTGCACGACTGGGGCGCGCCGCAACACGATGCCGCGATCGCCGGATCGAACGCAGAACCGGCGCTCGCCGCCCGCCGTTGATTGCATGCGAAACGCTTTATACAAAGTGCAAACTGCAGATTCCAGGACATAGATCATGCTCGCAGCCGTTCTACACGAACCGAAGAAGCTCGTCATCGACGAGATCGACACGCCCGAACCAGAACCCGGACAGGTGCAGATTCGCGTGCGCGCGGGCGGCATCTGCGGGTCGGATCTTTCGTATTACTTCAAGGGCAAAAGCGGCGACTTCGCCGTGCGCGAGCCGTTCGTGCTCGGTCACGAAGTCGCGGGCGAGATTGCCGCGCTGGGCGAGGGCGTGACGGGCCTTGCAGTCGGCCAGCGGGTCGCGGTGAATCCGGGCCTGAATTGCGGAACGTGCCGCTTTTGCGTGAAAGGCATGCCGAACCATTGCCTGAAGATGCGCTTCATGGGCAGCGCGTCGACGTTCCCGCATATGCAGGGCATGTTCCGGCAATACATCACGGCAGCCGCGCGGCAATGCGTCCCGGTGCCGGATACCCTCGATTTCGCGCAGGCGTCGATGGCCGAGCCGCTTGCTGTCGCGCTGCACGCGTTGAAGCTCGCCGGCCCGCTCGTCGGCGCGAAGATGCTGCTCGTGGGTTGCGGGCCGATCGGCTGCATCGTGCTGGCCGCCGCGCGGCGCGCGGGCGCGCATCGCATCGTCGCGCTCGATCTTGCTGACAAGGCGCTCGCGATGGCGGCGTCGCTCGGCGCCGACGAGACCGTGCTCGCGAACGATCAGGCGCGCATCGATGCCTGGTCGCGCGAACGCGGCACCTTCGACGTCGTGATCGAGGCATCGGGCAGCCCCGCCGGTCTCGACACCGCGTTGCGCTCGGTGCGTGCGGGCGGCACGGTGATCCAGCTCGGAAATCTGCCGGCCGGTCAGTCGCCGGTCGCGGCGAACCTCGTGATGGCGAAAGAGCTGCGTTATCAGGGCTCGTTCCGCTTCACCGATGAATACGCGATCGCCGCGGATGAAATCGCCTCGCAGCGCATCGACCTTCGTCTGCTGATGACGCACGCATTTCCGCTCGCCGAAGCGAATCGTGCATTCGAAGTCGCGCTGGATCGCTCTCAATCGATGAAGGTGCATCTCCAGTTCGACTGACGGGCGCCACTTGGCATCGGCATTCAAAATTCATCATTCATGAAACCGCCGGACCGGAAGGCCACAAGAAGCGGTGCATCGGAGACTCGACATGATCAAAAGTCAGCGGTGGTTCGTCGTCGGCCTGCTGTTCCTCGCGGGCGTCGTCAACTATCTCGACCGCGCGGCGCTTTCCATCGCCGCTCCGCTCATCCAGAAAGACCTGCATTTCACGCATGCACAGATGGGCATCGTGTTCAGCAGCTTTTTCATCGGGTATGCATTATTCAATTTTGTCGGCGGCGTGCTGTCGGACAGGATCGGCGCGAAGAAAGTCTTCGGCGGCGCAATGGGCATCTGGTCGCTGTTTTGCGGTGCGACTGCGCTGGCGAGCAGTCTCGTGTCGCTGATCGTACTGCGCGTGCTCTTCGGCATGGGAGAGGGACCGTTCAGCTCGTCGAACAGCAAGATGGTGAACAACTGGTTTCCGCGTCGTGAAGTGGCGAGCGCGATCGGGGTCATCAGTTCGGGGACGCCGCTGGGCGGCGCGCTCGCCGGCCCGGTCGTCGGTTACATGGCGATCCAGTTCGGCTGGCGCTGGGCGTTCGTCATCATCATGATGATCGGCTTCGCGTGGCTCGTGCTTGGGCGCTTTCGACGACCGAGCATCCGCAACAGAACAAGCGCGTCACGCAGGCCGAACTCGATCTGATCGTCGCGGGCCAGCAGGACGCCGCGTCGATGGAGCACGGCATGCACGGCAAGCAGGCGAACCTCGGCTTTTATCTGCGTCAGCCGATCATCCTCGCCACGGCATTCGCGTTTTTTGCATACAACTACGTGCTGTTCTTCTTTCTCTCGTGGTTCCCGACGTATCTGACCGAAGCGCATCACATGTCCCTGCGCGACATGAGCTTTGCGACGGTGATTCCGTGGCTGCTCGGCAGCATCGGGCTCGCGGCGGGCGGCTTCATCACCGATGCGATTTTGCGTATCACAGGCAAGCCGCTCATGTCGCGCCGCATCGTGCTGACCGTGTGCCTCGGCATGGCGGCGCTGTGCGTCGCGTTCGCGGGGCGCGTGGAGAGCACGCAGGGCGCGGTGGCGTTGATGTCCGTGACGATCTTCTTCCTCTATGTAACCGGGTCCGTGTACTGGGCCGTGATTCAGGACACGGTGCGGCGCGAAAACGTCGGCGGCGTGGGCGGTTTCGTGCATCTGCTCGCGAATCTCGCGGGCGTGATCGGACCGGCGGTGACGGGCTTCATCGTCGAGGCGACGCACGGCGCGTATGGCAGCGCCTTCGTTCTGGCCGGCGCGATCGCGGTGCTCGGCGCGCTGTGTTCGCTCGTATGGATTCGCGAGCCGAAAGCGCGCGCGAAGCGTGAAAGCGCGGCGAGTGCTGCGTGATAGTATCGGGAAGCGAGGCGCGCGAACGTGGCTCGCTTTCTCCTCATTAGCGTTCAGGTTCAATCATGCAAGACGGTATCGTGTCGAATGGCTCGGCTGCAGTGCGGCGTGCGCGCGTACGCAGGCCGCTCGCATCGCAGAAGTTCGAATTGCCCGATCTGACTTCGGCGATATCGCACGACTCGCATGAGCCCATCGGCAAGCAGATTTTTCGGGCGCTGCGTCAGGCTATCTTCGCGGGACAACTCGTGCCCGGCACGCCGCTTTCCGAAAAGGAAGTCGCGGAGATGTTCCAGGTTTCGCGGCAGCCGGTGCGCGAGACCTTCATCAAGCTCGTCGAGGCGGGCGTGCTGCAAGTGTTGCCTCAGCGCGGCACCTTCGTGAAAAAGATCTCGCCGCGTCAGGTGCGCGAAGGGCGTTTCATTCGCGAGGCGATCGAAACGGCGGTCGCGCGCAAGGCCGCGGTCGCCATCACCGATTCGCAACTCGACGATCTCGCCGCGAATCTTCGCGAGCAGAAGAGCGCATCGAAAGTGAACGACACCACTGCCTTTCTCGCACTCGATGAACAGTTCCACATGCAGATCGCGCAATCGATCGACTGCGTCGCTGCATGGGACACGATCCAGGACATCAAGGCGCAGATGGATCGCGTGCGTTATCTGAGCTTGCCGGATGTATCGCCGCTCGATCTGCTCATCAAGCAGCATGCGCGCATCGTGAGCGCGTTGAAGGCGCATGATCCCGATGGCGCCGAGGAAGCGATGCGCGCGCATCTGCGCGAGATTCTGGTGTCGTTGCATCCGATCGCGGAACGCAATCCCGATTGGTTCGAGCCCGACGAGCCGGAGCGGGTGGCCTTGGGAAGCTGATTGAAAGGACAGCGCTATACTGACCATCCTTTCACCGCATGCCGATCCGCGGGCCCATTCCGCGGCGCACGTCCAAAATTGGCTGAACACAACTTAGAAAAACTCAAGATCGACCGGGGTCCGTCTGCCGCGATGCCGCGGCGCCGGCGCAACTGGCTTCGTTACGCCATCATCGTTGCGATTCTGCTCGCGCTCATCGGCGTGGCGTTTCGTCTCACCGGCCCGCAGGCCGTCGAAACCGCCACGGTCACGTCGGTGTATCCGTCGCAGAGCTATACGCTTCTGAACGCCACGGGCTATGTCGTGCCGCAACGCAAGGCCGCAGTCGCATCGAAAGGACAAGGGCGCGTCGAATGGCTCGGCGTGCTCGAAGGCACGCCGGTGAAGGAAGGGCAGATCATCGCGCGGCTGGAGAGCAATGACGTGGCTGCGTCGCTCGCGCAGGCCCAGGCGCAGGTCAAGGTCGCGCGGGCGAATCTCGAGTTGCAGCGCGCCGAACTGAAGAACGCGGAAGTCGATCTCAAGCGCTACAAGATCCTCGCACCGCAAGGCGCGATTCCGGCGACACAGTACGATGCCGCGCTCGCCCGCTTCGACAAGGCCAAGGCGTCGATCAACAGCGACGAAGCCGCGATCGTCTCCGCGCAAGCCAACGCGCAGGCAGCGCAAGTAGCCGTCGATCAAACCGTGATTCGCGCGCCCTTCGACGGCGTCGTGATCGAGAAGCACGCGAATGTCGGCGACAACATCACGCCGTTCTCATCGGCGTCGGACAGCAAGGGCGCGGTTGTCACCATCGCCGACATGAAGACGCTCGAAGTCGAAGCCGATGTCGCCGAGTCGAACATCGCGCGCATCGCTGTCGATCAGCCGTGCGAGATTCAACTCGATGCGCTGCCCGACGCGCGCTTCGCGGGCCGCGTGTCGCGCATCGTGCCGACGGTCGATCGATCCAAAGCCACCGTGCTCGTGAAAGTGCGTTTCGTCGAACGCGATTCGCGCGTGCTGCCCGATATGTCCGCGAAAGTCGCGTTCCTGTCGAAGCCGGTGCCGCCCGAGGAGAAGAAGGCGGTTGTCGCCGTGCAGCCATCGGCGGTCGTCACGCGCGATGGCAGGAAAGTGGTCTACGTGGTCGATCACGACGCCGCGCGCGAAGTGCCGGTGACGACGGGCGAGCGCATCGGCGATCTGCTAGCCGTGCAGGGCGTGAAGCCCGGCGACGTGCTCGTGCTCGCGCCCGGCGACAAGATCAAGGACGGCGCCAAAGTCACGCTGGCGAAGAAATAACGTGAGCACGACGCCTCTCGTTCAGATCAGCCACGTCGCGAAGTCGTATCGGCGCGGCGTGCAGACCGTGCCGGTGCTCACCGACATCACGTTGTCCATCGCGGAAGGCAATTTCGTCGCGTTGATGGGGCCGTCGGGTTCGGGCAAGAGCACGCTGCTCAACCTGATCGCGGGCATCGACCGGCCCGATAGCGGCGAGTTGCTCGTCGGCGGACTCGATATCACGCGCCTGCCCGAAGCCGCGCTTGCCGACTGGCGCGCGGCGAACGTCGGCTTCATCTTCCAGTTCTATAACCTGATGCCGGTGCTGTCCGCGTTCGAGAACGTCGAGTTGCCGCTGATGCTCACGCGCCTCACGCGCCACGAGCGCAAGGAACGCGTCGCGATGGTGCTCGACATGGTCAACATGGCCGATCGCATGAGTCACTATCCGTCGGAGCTGTCGGGCGGGCAGCAGCAGCGCGTCGCGATCGCGCGTGCGCTGATCACGGACCCGAAGCTGATCGTCGCCGACGAACCGACCGGCGATCTCGACCGCAGCTCCGCCGCCGATGTCCTCGCGATGCTGCAACGTCTCAACGACAAGCTCGGCAAGACCATCATCATGGTGACGCATGACGCGCACGCGGCCGGCGCGGCGAAGGCGCTCGTGCATCTGGAGAAAGGCGAGCTGATCGATGGAACCGTGGGCTAAGCCATCATGTTCGTGTTCAAGCTGATCCTGCGCAACGCGCTGCGGCACAAGCTGCGCACCACGCTGACGGTGCTCGGGCTGACCATCGCGGTGCTCGCATATGGTCTTTTGCATACCGTCGTCGATGCGTGGTATGCAGGCGCCGCGGCTGCATCGAACGCGCGGCTCGTCACGCGCAATGCAATCTCGCTCGTGTTTCCGTTGCCGCTCGCCTATGAGAACCGCATACGCGGCGTCGAGGGCGTGACGCTCGTTGCGCGCTCGAACTGGTTCGGCGGCGTGTATCGCGATCCGAAGAACTTCTTCGCGCAGTTCGCCGTGTCCGACAACTATCTCGATCTCTATCCCGAGTTCATCGTGCCCGAGCAGCAACGCGCCGATTATCGACGCGATCGCAAAGGCGCGCTCATCGGCCGGCAGCTCGCGGATCAATACGGCTTCAAGGTCGGCGACGTCATTCCGCTCAAGGGCACGATCTATCCGGGAACATGGGACTTCGTCGTGCGCGGCATCATGGAAGGGCGCGACGAATCGACCATTACGCGGCAACTGATTTTTCACTACGACTATCTGAACGAGACGATCCGCAAGACGACCAAGCGCAATGTCGATCAGGTCGGCGTGTACGTGGTCGGCATCAAGGATCCGGACGAAGCGGCTGTCGTGTCGCGCAAGATCGACAATGTCTTCAAGAACTCGCTCGCCGAAACGCTGACGGAAACGGAGCAGGCGTTTCAGCTCGGCTTCGTCGCAATGTCGAATCAGATCATCGCGGCGATACGCGTCGTGTCATATGTAGTGATCCTGATCATCATGGCGGTGATGGCGAACGCGATGGCAATGAGCGCGCGCGAGCGCATCACCGAATACGCGACATTGAAGGCGCTCGGCTTCGGCTCCGCATTTCTATCGGTGCTCGTGTTCGGCGAATCGATGGCAATCTGCGCGATCGGCGGTGGCATCGGCATCCTGGCGACGCCGCCGATGGCCGAAGTCTTCAAGCACGCCACAGGCGGCGTGTTCCCGGTCTTCATGGTGTCGCACGAGACGATGCTTCTGCAGGCCGCATGCGCGTTCGCCGTCGCGATGGCAGCGGCGATCGTGCCGGCGGTGCAGGCGAGCCGCGTGCGCATCGTCGAAGGCCTGCGGGCGATCGGCTGAGGACGCGCGATGGCCATTCCCGTTTCCTACGTCGCACGCAATCTCTGGGCGCGCCGTCTCACGACCATGCTGACGGCAGGCGGTCTCGCGCTCGTGGTGTTCGTGTTCGCGACCGTGCTGATGCTCGACGCGGGACTGAAGAAAACGCTCGTATCGACGGGCGAAGCGGACAACGTCGTCGTGATCCGAAAGGGCGCGGAGACGGAGATACAGAGCGCGATCGACCGCAATCAGGCGAACGTGATGGAGATGCATCCGTCGGTCGCGATGAACGGCGACGGCGAGCCGCTCGCATCGAAGGAAACCGTCGTGCTGATCTCGCTCACCAAGCTCGGCACCAACACGCCCGCCAACGTCGTGATTCGCGGCGTCTCGCCGATGGGCGTGCAATTGCGTCCGCAAGTGAAGCTCACGGCGGGGCGCATGTTCAGGCGCGGCTCGTCGGAGATCATCGTGGGCAGCAGCATCGCGAAGGGGTTCGGCGGCACGCGCATCGGCGACTCCCTGCGTTTCGCGCAGCGCGACTGGACCGTGGTCGGCCATTTCGATGCGGGCGGCAGCGGCTTCGATTCGGAAATATGGGGCGACGTCGATCAGTTGATGCAATCGTTCCGGCGCACGAGTTATTCGTCGATGGTCGTGCGGCTCGCCCGCAGCGATGCATTCGAGCGCTTTCGCGGCGATATCGACGTGGACCCGCGCCTCGCCGACGAAGCGAAGCGCGAACAGGTGTTCTACGGCGATCAGTCGAAGGCGCTGTCGACGTTCATCAATATCCTCGGCTTCACGCTGTCGATCATCTTTTCGATCGCGGCGATGATCGGGGCGATGATCACGATGTACGCGTCGGTGGCCAATCGTGTCGCGGAGATCGGAACGTTGCGCGCGCTCGGCTTCAAGCGCTTCGACGTGCTCGGGGCGTTCCTGCTCGAAGCGTTGTTGCTCGGGCTCGTCGGCGGCGTGGCCGGACTTTCGTGCGCCGCGCTGATGCAGTTCGCTTCGTTTTCCACGACCAATTTTCAGACCTTCGCGGACTTGTCGTTCCGCTTCATCCTGACGCCTTCGGTGATCGGAAAGACACTCGGGTTCTCGCTCGCGATGGGACTCGTCGGCGGATTCCTGCCGGCGATGCGGGCGTCGCGGATGAATATCGTGGACGCGCTGCGCGCGCGATGATCCCGTTTCGTCGAACGGTCGCTCCGAAAGTATTCAATATTCAACATGCATTGTGCGGCGTAGAGTCGAGATCACCCGAACTCGATCTCGAAGGAGTTTCATCATGCCGCTCGTCAGAATCTCGCTCATGAAAGGCAAGCCGCGCGAGCATATCCGCGCGATCTCGAACGGCGTGCACGAAGCGCTCGTCGAAGCGTTCAAGGTCCCCGCCGACGACCGCTTTCAATTGATCGATGAACACGAGCGCGACCACTTCATTTACGATCCCGGTTATCTCGGTGTCGAACGCAGCGACGACGTCGTGTTCATCCACATCACCGCGAGCGACTGGCGCGACACGGCGACGAAGAAAGCGTTCTACAAGACACTGGTGGCGAAGCTCGCGGCATCGCCCGGACTGCGGCCCGACGACGTGATGATCGCGCTCGCGCCGAATCGCCGCGAAGACTGGTCGTTCGGACGCGGACTCGCGCAGTACGTGGAGGACGCGGCCTGACCGAAAACCGCAAAGGAGCCGTATCCACGATGAACCCGACGACCCTGAAAGGCGCGTGTCACTGCGGCGCGATCACCTTCGAAGTCGAAACTTCGCCGGAACCCGCCGCGCGCTGCAATTGCAGTTTCTGCCGAAGGCGCGGCGCGGTCATGTCGCCGCCCTTTGTCAAAGAGAAGTTGCGCATCTTGTCGGGCGAGGACGAACTCACGCTTTATCAATTCAACACGCAGGTCGCGAAGCATTACTTTTGCAAGCGCTGTGGAATTTACACGTTCCATCAAACGCGTTCGAATCCTGCTGAATGGCGCGTGAACCTCGGCTGTGTCGATGGCGTGGATGCGTATTCGCTCGATGCACCCGTCAAGGACGGCGCGAGCAGTTCGGTAGTGGGGCGCGCATAGCAGCGTCGCCATGTGGGTGAAGGGTGCCGGGAACGCGGCGTGCTACAACCCGGCACCCACAAGCCGTTCGCGTTCGATGTTCAAGGCGCAACCGCGTTTCCGAGAACGGCGTTCGATAACAACACTCACATGGAGCGCCGTCATGGCACACAAGCCTTCCAACGAACCCGACGCGGTACGCCGGCGTCTGCTTGCCGCGTTCGCCAGCACGGCGATGCTGTCGGCCTGCGGTGGCGGCGGCAGCGACGATGACTCGGGCACCGTCACGCCCACGAGTCCCATCGGCACGATTCCGTCCGATCGCGCGAATCTGCCGCGTCCGGCGTTGCCCGCGCCGGAGACTTCGGGCATCGATCACATCGTGCTCGTGACGATGGAAAACCGCTCCTTCGATCACATGCTCGGCTGGGTGCCGGGCGCGGAGGGCGTGCAGGCTGGCAAGCAGTTCACCGATGCGTTCGGCACGGTGCAATCGACATTCGCGCTGTCGGCCAACGCTGCGTTTGGTTATCAAGGCTGCCAGTTTGCCGATCCCGATCACGCCTACGACGCAGGCCGCACGCATCTCGCGAACGGCGCGATGAACGGCTTCCTGCTCACGCCGGATACGAACAAGACGCGCGGCGATCTGCTGCCGATCGGTTACTTCACCGGCAGCGATCTCGAGTTCTATCGACAGGCGGCGACGCAATACACCGTCTGCGATTACTACATGAGCGGCATTCTCGCCGACACGTTTCCGAACCGCGTCTATCTGCATAGCGGCGAAACGGATCGCTTGAGCGATACGCTCGATACGTCGTCTCTATCGACGATCTGGGACCGGCTCGATGCGAAGAACGTGTCGTCGAAGTATTACTTTCATGACGTGCCGTTCACGGCGCTTTACGGCACGCGTTACGTCGGCCGCTCGAAGCTCTTTTCCGATTTCCTGTCCGATGCGGCGGGCGGCAATCTGCCGTCGTTCTGCATGGTCGATCCGAGCTTTGCCGGCGAGGCGAACGGCACGTCCAACGACGATCATCCTCATGCCGATGTCCGCAACGGCCAGGTCCTGCTCGCGCAAATCTACGAAGCGCTGCGCACGAGCCCGAACTGGAGCAAGACGCTCATGATCGTCGTCTACGACGAGTGGGGCGGATTCTTCGAGCATGTCGCGCCGCCGGTCAAGTCGCTGTCGGAGGCGGAACAGAAGCTCGGCAACGACGGCCGCTTGGGTTTTCGTGTGCCATGCGTATTGCTCGGACCGCGCGTGCGCGCGAACAACGTGGCGCGCTATCCGTTCGATCCGAGTTCGATCCATCAACTGCTTGCCTGGCGCTTCGGGCTCGATCCGCTGGGCGTGCGCGCGAGCGATCCGACCACGTTCAACATGGCTTACGCGCTCGATCTGAGCGATGCGCCACGCACCGATGCGCCCGCGATTACGGTGGCGCAAGGGCCGTTCGGACTCGAATGCTCGAACACGGCGTCGACAGGATCGGGTCTCGAGACCATCGACAAGTCGCGGACGGCGGAAGCAGCGGAGGGCGCATCGCAGACGCCGACGCCCGGCGGGCGCTTCGCCGACTTGCGCGCCAAGGCAACTGCGCTGGGATTCCCTTCTTCGTGATTTCCTGATCGACGCGCTATGCACCGCGCGCGAAGTCGAGCGTCATGAGGACCGAATCGTGATACGTGCCGTCGATCTTCAGCGCACGCGGCTCGCGCGCGTATTCGACGAATCCCGCCGCGCGATACAGCCTCATTGCAGCGAGATTGTCCGGCGCGACTTCGAGCTTGATTTCGTCGACGATGCCCCGCGCGTACGCAAGCACGGCATCGACGAGCGCAGCGGCAAGTCCCGTGCCGCGCGCACTCTCGCGCACGTACATGCCCCAGAGAACGCCTTTGTGCCGGAGCTTTGCGCCCGTCGGCACGAGCAGCCCGGCTACCCCGGCTAACATGCCATCGCGGCCGTCGCCACCGAACACCGCGTGATCCGCGATGCGCGCGCCGAACCAGTCGGGCGTCTGCATGCGCTCGTCGTCATACGAAGCGCCGAACGACGTTGGATAACGCTGCAGGCCTTCGAGACGAATATCGCGGAACGCTTGTGCGTCGGCGGGCGTCAGGCGTCTGATCGGCGGGATGATGGCATTCTGCATAACGCATGCAATGAACAAATGGGGGGACATCCATGATAGCCGGGCGCCTCACATCTCCTCTTCGCAGACGGACGAATCGGAAATAAATCCTTAGCCCATGCCCCGATCGAATGTCTTCAGGTAATTGTCACCATCGGGTAATCATAAAGACGACGCCCTTGTTGCCACCGGTGCGCTTTACAAAGCAGGGCGAATCCAATATTTCTGAAGGCGGCTTCACGAACCAACGAAAAGGGAACACGGCCATGACCCGTCTGATTCGAACGTTCGCTTTCCTCTTCGCGCTGGCATTGCTCTCCACGTCGCTCGCGCTTGCCTGCACGCGCACGCTCTATGTCGGCGACAAGGGCCTCGTCATCACCGGCCGTTCGATGGACTGGTCCGAGGACATGCGTTCCAATCTCTGGGTGATGCCCGCGGGCATCGAACGCGATGGCAACGCGGGGCCGCGCTCGATCAAATGGAAATCGAAGTACGGCAGCGTGGTGGTGTCGGGTTATGAAATTGGCACGGTGGACGGCATGAACGAGCGCGGGCTCGTCGCCAATGCGCTCTATCTCGCGGAGACCGATTACGGCAAGCCCGACCCGAAGCGCGATCCGATGTCTATCAGTCTGTGGGCGCAATATGCGCTCGATAACTTCGCGACCGTCGGGCAAGCCGTGTATGTGATGTCGCGCGAACCGTTCCAGATCATCGCGCCGCCCCTGCCCAACGGCAAGCCGCTGACGATCCATCTTTCTCTTTCCGATGCGCGCGGCGACTCTGCGATCTTCGAGTACATCAACGGCAAGCTCATCATTCATCAAGGCAAGAAGTACAAGGTGATGACCAACTCGCCGATCTACGATGAACAGCTTGCTATCGATACTTACTGGAGAAGCGTCGGCGGCATGGGCTTCTTGCCGGGCACGAATCGCGCGGCGGACCGCTTCGTGCGCGCGTCGTTTCTGCTCGATGCGATTCCGAAGCAGGCCGATGCGAATTACATGGCGGGCGTGCCGCAGCAGTCGTACGCGTTCCAGGCCGTCGCGAGCGTGATGAGTCTCATGCGTTCGGTGAGCGTGCCGCTCGGCATCAGCACGCCGGAGCAGCCGAATCTGTCGTCGACGATATGGCGCACGGTCTCGGATCAGCAGAACCTGATCTATTACTTCGATTCAGCGACGCGGCCCGATACGTTCTGGGTGTCGCTCAAGAAGCTCAACCTGAATCCAGGCGCGCCGGTGATGAAGCTGACGATCGATTCGGGACAGGTCTTCTCCGGCGAGACGGCGGGCAGCTTCGTCGCGACGCAGCCTTTCGCGTTCATGCCCGCGAAGGCGCCATGAGCCAGCATTTGCCTCGACGTTGTCGCGGCTCCGCACGAAACGGGGCATCGATTTCGCCCGCGCAGGTAAAATAGTGTCCTTTTGCCCCCGGTGATCCTGTGCAAGGCATGAAGCGCACGGCATTCAGCGGCCCGGCGCTCGTTCGCCTGCTGGCACATTTTGCCGATCTCGACGTTCACGAACCCGCTCAATCGCTCGCGGACCGCCTGAGCCAATGGCTCGGCTGGACCGATGCGATTGCGCTGTCCACTGCGCTCGCATCCGATCCGCCCGCCGCGTCGGGCGCGCGATCCGTTGCGCGCGAGGTGGAAGAAGAGTGCGCGCGCGTGCGCAATTCGCTCGCAGGCGCATTCGCACGCGAGGAAGCGGCCGTGCGCCGCAGGAATCGTGCGCCGGTGAAGCCGTCGTCCGACGATGCGCCCATCGACTACGCGGACTTTCGTCAGCGCTATGTGTCCTTGCAGCAAGCGATGGAATCCGACATCGGTGCGCTGCGCACGCGTCTGCGATCGACACTCGCGACGAAATCGCCGGACATGGCGCGTCTCGCCGTCGTCGATGCCGTGATGGAACAGGCGTTGAGCGCGCGCGAACGCAGTCTGCTCGGCAACGTGCCCGCGCTGCTCGGCAAGTATTTCGAGCGTCTGAAGCGCGCTCAAGCCGCTGTCGAGACATCGGCGCCGAATGCATGGCTCGACGTGTTTCGCAAGGATCTGCAGAGCGTGCTGCTCGCCGAACTGGATGTTCGTTTTCAACCGATCGAAGGCTTGCTCGCGGCTCTTCGGCCCCGCTAACTGGCTCGCTATGCCCCGAAATCTTTTGAACATCGCTGTATTTTCGATTGGCCTCGCCGCGGTGCTCGGCATCGGCATTGCATACGTCACGTCGAATGCGATCGCGTTCGCCGTCACGCTCGTGATCGCCGCATGCTATCTCGCGGGCGCGGCGGAATTGCGCCGCTATCAACAGATCACCGGCTCGCTCGAACAGGCCGTCGCACAACTCTCGACCGCGCCGCGCAGCCTCGCCGTGTGGCTCGACAGCCTCGATCCGAGCCTGCGCAATGCGGTGCGTCTGCGTGTCGAAGGCGAGCGCGCGCCGTTGCCCGGTCCGGTGCTCGCGCCGTATCTCGTCGGTCTGCTCGTGTTGCTCGGCATGCTCGGTACGCTGCTCGGCATGGTCGCGACCTTGCGCGGCACCGGCACGGCGCTGCAAAGCGCATCCGATCTGACGGCGATCCGCGCATCGCTTTCCGCGCCCGTGACGGGGCTGGGCTTCGCGTTCGGCACGTCGATCGCGGGTGTCGCGACATCCGCGATGCTCGGCCTGCTGTCGGCGCTGTGCCGTCGCGAGCGTCTTCATGTCACGCAGCAACTCGACGTGAAGATCGCGACGACACTTCGCGTCTTCACGCAGGCGCATCAACGCGACGAAACGTTCAAGCTGCTGCAGCTTCAGACCGAACTGATGCCGAAGCTCGTCGATCGTCTTCAGTCGATGACGATCGCAATCGAACAGCAAAGCCTCGCCGCGAGCGAGCGTCAGATCGCGAGTCAGGATGCGTTTCATGCGAAAGCGGAGACGTCGTATCGGCGGCTCGCAACATCGGTCGAACTGTCGTTGAAGCAAAGCGTTGCCGATAGCGCGCGCGCCGCGAGCGCCGCGTTGCAGCCCGTCATGCAGGCGACGATGGATGGCATCGCGCGCGAAGTCACCGCGTTGCACGGCAATGTCGAGCAGGCGGTGGCGCGTCAACTGGAAGGCTTGTCGAGCGGCTTCGAGGCATCGTCGGCGAAGGTCGCGGACATCTGGAACGCATCGCTCGCGAAGCACGCGCAGTCGAACGCAACGCTCGTCGGCGAGATGAGCGCGTCGCTCGATCGCTTCGCGCAAGCATTCGAGCAACGTTCGACGCATCTCGTCGATGGCGTGTCCGCGCAAATGGATCGCGTGTCGGGCGCGCTGGCGTCGTCGGTTGCGAAGCACGAGCAATCGCGCGATGCGCTCGTCGCACGCATGGATGCATCGCTGGAACGCTTCGCACAGACTTTCGATACGCGTTCGTCCGGCTTGATCGACGATGTGTCCGCGCGCCTCGAAACCGCGACGGGCAACATGTCGCAAGCGTGGACCGATGCGCTCGCACAGCACGCGCGCGCGAGCGAGCAGGCAGCCGCGCAGAACCGGAACGCGTTGACGACCGCGGCGGCCAGCTTCGAGCAACATGCAGCGGCGCTCGTGCAATCGGTCGATCGTTCGCATGCGGATTTACGCGCCGAACTCGCGCAAAGCGGGGAAGAGCGCCTCGCCGCATGGAGCAGCGCGCTCGACTCGATGACCGGTTCGTTGCGCGAGCAATGGCAGCAAACGAGCGACGTCGCGGCGAATCGTCAGAAGGACATCTGCGATGCCCTCGCGCAAACCGCGCGCGACATGTCCGCGCAATCGCAGACACACGCGAGCGCGACCATCGCGGAGATCGAGCGGCTCGTGCAGGCTGCATCGGAAGCACCGAAGGCAGCCGCCGAAGTCGTCGCCGAAATGCGTCAGAAGCTGTCCGATTCGATGGTCCGCGATACCGCGATGCTCGATGAACGCAGCCGCTTGCTCGCCACCGTCGAGACATTGCTCGGCGCGGTGAACCTCGCATCGAACGAGCAACGCGCCGCGATCGATGCGCTCGTCGACACATCGGCGACGCTGCTCGAACGCGTCGGCGCGCAGTTCACCGGCACGGTCGAAGCCGAGGCCGGCAAACTCGTTTCGATGGCCGCGCAAGTGACGACGAGCGCCGTCGAAATGGCGAGCCTCTCGGATGCGTTCGGCGCGGCCGTGCAGTCTTTCGGCGAATCGAACGACAAGCTCGTCGCGCATCTCGAACGCATCGAAAGCGCGCTCGACAAATCGCTTGCGCGCAGCGATGAACAGCTCGCGTATTACGTTGCGCAGGCGAAGGAAGTGATCGATCTGAGCATGATGTCGCAGAAGCAGATCGTCGAGGACTTGCAGCATATCGCCGGGCAACGCGTGGCCGGAGCGCGCGCCGCATGAACGAGGAAATCGACGGCGGCGCGGAACACGCCGCGCCGATCTGGGCCGCGTTCGCCGATCTGATGTCGGTGCTGCTGGGCGCGTTCGTGCTGATACTCGTCGGCGTGATCGGCGTGCAGTTGCAGCTGGAGAACAAGCTCGACGAAGAGGTGAAGCATCGTCAGGAAGAGACGCAGCGCCGCAAGACGCTGGAACAGGCGCTCGCGGGACCGCTCGCATCGGGACGCGTGACGCTCGTGAACGGTCGCATCGGCATCAGCGGCAGCGTGCTTTTCGCGCTCAATTCCGATCAATTGCAGCCGCAGGGCCGCGATGTGCTGAAGAGTCTCGCAGCGCCGCTTTCGACGTATCTGCGTGCGCATGAAGAGATTCTCATGGTGAGCGGTTTCGCCGACGATCAGCAAGTCCACGAAGGCAACCGCCGATTCGCGGACAACTGGGAGCTTTCAGCGAAACGCGCACTGACGGTCATGCGCGCGTTGATCGATGCGGGCGTGCCTTCGTCGTCGGTGTTCGCGGCGGCGTTCGGCTCGGAACAGCCGGTGAGTTCCAATGCCGATGAAAGCGGGCGCGCGAAGAATCGTCGCGTGGAGATTTCAGCTGTGCCGCGTTCGTCGGATGGCGCGGTGAAGGCGCATGAGTAACGTGGCCTCTGCACGCGCGATACTCGAAGCATGGCGCGCGAATGGCGACGATCGCGCGAATCCCGTGCGCTTCCATCTGATCGATGCGCTGGACAAGCGCGCGGCCGCGTATGAAGGCGAGGCGCGTCGCCTGCTCGATGAACGTGTCGCGCAATTGCTCGATGCGTATCGAAGCGATATGGAACGTGCTGCATCTTCGGATGCACCGATAAGCGATGCCGATGTGCGCGGTCCGCTGGCAACGCTGATCGCTGACATCGCCAAAGCATCTTCGATGCATGGAACATCTCATGCGGAGTTGCTCGATTACTTTCGCGCGGTATGGTCGAAAGTCAGTGCGGAAAAGCAGTTGCGCGATTCGCTCGCACAGGTGCCCCGAAACGCAGGACCGCTCAATTCGAGCAGTCTCGTGCATCGTTCGTTGTCGCTGATGCGCGAAGTATCGCCGGGTTATCTCCAGCAATTTCTTGCCTACGTCGATGCGCTTTCGTGGATGGAAGAGTTGAACGGGCCGACTGTGACCGTCGCGAAAGAAGCGTCGGGTGCGAAGAAGGGCGGACGCAAGAAGAAGTGATGAAGCGCCGCGCGATTCATCGATCGCGCGGCGTGCAGTCTGTTACGCGAGCCAGCCTTTGATCGTGCTCGACATCACGTTCGTCGAAATGCCGTAGCGATCGTGCAGCGTAGGCAACGCGCCTGCATCGAGGAACGCATCGGGCAATGCGATCTGACGATAAGCCGGCGCGACCCCCGCCGTCAGCAGTGCGGTTGCCACCGCTTCGCCGAGCCCGCCGATCACCGTATGGTTTTCCGCCACCACGACGAGACGTCCCGAGCGCTTCGCTTCGCGGACGATCGTCTCCGTGTCGAGCGGCTTGATCGTCGGCACATGCAGCACGGCGACATCGACGTTATCGGCTTGCAATGCCTTCGCGGTTTCGAGCGCGCGCATCGTCAGAATGCCCGACGAAATGATGAGCACGTCCCGGCCATCGCGCAGCAGCTTCGCCTTGCCGAGTTCAAAGCGATAGTCGTATTCGTCGAGCACGGCGGGCACGTTGCCGCGCAAGAGACGCGCATACACCGGACCTTTGTGCGCGGCGATCGCGGGCACCATCTGTTCGATATCGAGCGCATCGCACGGATCGATCACGGTCATGTTCGGCATCGCGCGCATCAGTGCGAGGTCCTCCGCGGCTTGATGGCTCGGGCCGTAACCCGTCGTGAGTCCCGGCAGCGCGGCGACGATCTTTACATCGAGATTGTCTTCCGCGATCGTTTGATGGATGAAGTCATACGCACGGCGCGTCGCGAATACCGCGTACGTCGTGACGAACGGCTGCGCGCCTTCGTGTGCGAAGCCCGCAGCCGCGCCCATCAGCAATTGCTCGGCCATACCCATCTGGTAGTAACGCTCGGGGAATGTCTTCGCGAAGATATGCAGGTCCGTGTACTTGCCGAGATCGGCCGTCATGCCGATGATATTCGTCTTCGTGCGCGCTTCTTCCACGAGCGCATGGCCGAAGGGCGCCGAACGCGTGACCTGTCCTTCGCTTGCGATCGACGCGATCATCGCGGATGTCTTCAAACGAGTGCTCATGCTTGTCTCCCTGCTTCGAGTGCTTGCAGCGCCAGTTGCCATTCATGGGCATCGACGCGGATGAAGTGGTTTTTCTCGCGTTGTTCGAGAAAGGGCACGCCACGGCCCATCTGCGTATCGCATACGATGATGCGCGGCTTCGCGTCCTCAAGATTGCGCGCGTTGTCGAAAGCGTTCTTCACCGCATCGATGTCGTTGCCGTTCACGCGCTGCACGTACCAGCCGAATGCTTCGAGCTTGTCGACGAGCGGCTCGAACGACATGATCTGCGTCGACGGGCCATCCGCCTGCTGATTGTTCACATCGACCATTGCGATGAGATTGTCGAGCTTCCAGTGCGCCGCCGACATCAAACCTTCCCAGATCGAGCCTTCATCGAGCTCGCCATCGGAGAAGAGCGTGTACACGAAAGACTTCGAGCCCTTGCGCTTCAGACCGAGGCAGCGGCCCACAGCGATCGTGAGACCTTGCCCGAGCGACCCGCCGGACATTTCCATGCCGGGCGTGTAGCTTGCCATGCCGGACATCGGCAGACGGCTATCGTCGCTGCCATACGTTTCGAGTTCCTCTTGCGGCAGGATGCCTGCTTCGAAGAGCGCGGCATACAGCGCAATTGCATAGTGACCGTTCGACAGAAGGAAGCGGTCGCGGCCTTCCCATTCGGGATCGTCGGGGCGGTAGTTCATCGCGCCGAAGTAGGCGACGGCCAGCACATCGGCGATATCGAGCGCCTGGCCGATGTAACCTTGACCTTGCACTTCGCCCATCAGAAGGGCATTGCGGCGGATACGATAGGCGCGCTCGGCGAGCGTCACCTCTTCGATAACGGGAGCATTCATGCGTTGTCTCCTTGATTAATAAAATTAGCGATTGACCGTTTTCGCGGGCACGAAGAACACGAGCGCCGCGCCGATCACGATGGCTATGGAAATGAAGATCAGGCCCGCGGTCGATTTGCCGGTGAAGTCGTTGAGCCATCCGACGATGGCAGGCGAGAAGAAGCCCGCGAGATTGGCGAAGCAGTTGACCGCGGCAATGCCCGCCGCCGCCGACATGCCGCCCAGCACAGCCGTAGGCAAGGACCAGAATTGCGACGATGACGCGAGGATGCCTGCTGCCGCGATGCTCACGCAGACGATCGATGCGCCCACGCTGCCGAGCATCGGCAAGGTGGCGAAGCCGGCTGCGGACACAAGCATCGGAATCGCGAGATGCAGGCGGCGTTCGCGACGCTTGTCGGCACTTGCACCGATCAGCGGCAGCGCGACGATGGCGCAGAGATACGGAATCGCGGTGAGAATGCCGACCCACAGCGGGTCCGCTACGCCGGTGCGGCGCACGATGGTCGGCAGCCAGAACGTGAGTCCGTATTGACCCATCACGACGCAGAAGTAGATCGCGGCCATCAGCCAAAGACGACGATCGCCGATGAACGCGCGGATCGATACGTGCTTCACCGTCTGCGCGTTGTCCTTCTCGACATTGCGCCGAAGCAATGCTTTCTCTTCGTCGCTGAGCCACTTCGCGCCGGCGATGCCGTTGTCGAGGTAGAACAGGATCGCGACACCCAGAAAGAGCGAAGGCAGCGCTTCGAGCATGAAGAGCCACTTCCATCCGGCGAGCCCCTGCACGCCCTGGAACGCATGCATGATGTAGCCCGAGAGCGGTCCGCCGACGATGCCCGCGAGCGGAATCGCCATGAAGAACAGCGAGAGCGCCTTGGCGCGGCGCGCGGCGGGAAACCAGTACGTCAAATAGAGAATGACGCCCGGCGCGAAACCCGCTTCTGCGACGCCCAGCAAAAATCGCAGGACATAGAAGACTGTCGGTGACTTCACGAACACGAAGCTCGCGGATATCACGGCCCACGTCAGCATGATGCGTGCGAGCCAGTTGCGCGCGCCCACTTTATGAAGGATGACGTTACTGGGCACTTCGAACAGGAAGTAGCCGAGAAAGAAGATGCCCGCGCCGATGCCGTAGATGGTTTCGGAGAAGCGCAAATCGTTGAGCATCTGCAGCTTGGCGAAGCCGACGTTCACGCGATCCAGATACGCGCCGAGATAGCACAGCATCAGAAAGGGAATCAGGCGGCGTCCGACCTTGGCATAGGTCTTTGCTTCGAAGCTGGCGGCATCGTCGGACGATGTGAACTCAGCGCTTACCGCCGCCGCGGATAACTTTGATTTCATGTGTGTCTCCATCCATGTTCGGCGCCCTGGTTTCCAGGTGCGCCCGTACGTGCAATCAATGAATCAGCATGCCGCCGTTGACATCGAGTGTGACGCCAGTGAGATAGGAAGAAAGATCGCTCGCGAGATACAGGCACGCGTTGGCGATATCCGCTGCATCGCCGAGACGCGCGAGCGGAATGCTCTTGATGATGTCCGCGCGCATTTCGGGCGTGAGCTTGTCACCGGTGATGTCGGTTTGAATGAGGCCCGGCGTGATCGAATTCACACGGATGCCGTCGGCGCCGAATTCACGCGCCATTGCCTTCGCGAGGCCCAGCACGCCGGCCTTCGCCGCGCTGTAATGCGGCCCGCCGAAGATGCCGCCGCCACGTTGCGCCGACACCGACGACATGCATACGATGCTGCCGCTCTTCTGCTTTTTCATCTGCGGAATCACGGCTTGCGACATATACAGCGTGCCGCGCAGATTCACGTCGATGACGGCATCGAAGTTATCGGCGCCTATCTCCAGCGTCTTGATCGGCTGCGTGATGCCCGCGTTGTTGATGAGCGCGTCGATGCGTCCGTACTTATCGATGGTGGCATTGGCGGCCGCGATGCACGCGTTCTTATCGGTGACGTCGCAAGCGAGACCGAGATGGCCATCGCCCAGATCGTTCGCGGCGCTTTGCGCGTCTGCTTCCTTCAGATCCAGCACGACGATGCGCGCGCCTTGCGCCGCAAGCGCCTTCGCCGTTGCCTTGCCGATACCGCGCGCCGAAGCCGCGCCCGTGACGATCACTACCTGGTTCTCGAGCAACATCGTTGTCTCCGTTGGTTGTCTGGTGTAGGCGCAGTTTCTCCGCCTTCGACCTGACGATCAACGCAGTTTGGCTCAACTATTGCTGAGAAATTTTCAGGTATCGCCGCGACGCTCGATTTGCTGATCCATCCACGCCAGAAACTTTGCGACGCGCGGCAATCCGGCGTTTTGACTCGGGTAAACGAGATGATGCGCGCCGACTTCGACCGCGTATTCCTTGCCGAATACAGGCACGAGCGAACCGCGTTCCAGATGCCCGGACGCGAGCATCGTGCTTTCGAGCGCGATGCCGTGACCGAGCGCGGCCGCTTCGAGCGACATGTACGAGCGGTCGAATGAAAAGTCGAATGCCTTGCGCTTCACCGCGACGCCGAACTTGCCGAACCACTGCTGCCATTGAACGAGCGGCGATTCGGAGAGAATCAGACGACGGTCGAGCAGATCATCGGGCGTAGCGACTGGAAAGCGTTCGAGATAGGCGCGCGAAGCGAGCGGCGCAATGGTTTCATGCCGCAGCGTCTTCACTTCGACATCGGTCCAATGAGCATAGCCATGACGCACGGCGATATCGTAGTAACCCGATGTGAACGACACGTCTTCATACGAGCACGCGAGGTTCATTTGAATATCGCCATTGGCTTCCTGAAACGCGGCGAGACGCGGCAATAGCCACATCAGGCCGAAGCTCGGACTCGAATGAATGCGCAGTATCTCGACGGATGTTTCGCTCGATGCGCGTTCCGTCGCGCGATTCAATTCGGCGAGCGCGCCGGTGACGTCGGCAAGATATTGCGTGCCGGTCGGCGTGAGGACGAGACCGCGGCCGAACCGCGTGAACAACGGCCGCCCGACGATGCTCTCCAGATTCGCCAGTTGATGACTGACGGCCGAAGGCGTGAGGCCGAGTTCGTCGGCTGCGCGGTTGACGCTCTTCGTGCGCGCGACGCTCTCGAACGCGATGATGGATTTGAGCGGAGGAAGGCGCATGGAAGCTTACTTCGGCTCCTTCGGCACGCGCCCCATCAAAAAGAACTCGTCGTTGGGCCGCATTGAAATGACATTCGCCATGCGATTCGATAACCCGAAAAATGCGGTGATCGCGGCGATATCCCAGATATCTTCATCGCTGAAATCATGCGCGTGCAATGCCGCGAAGTCGGCATCATCCACCGTGCCCGATGCGCGGCATACCTTAAGCGCAAAATCGAGCATCGCCTTCTGACGCGGCGTGATATCCGCCTTGCGATGATTCACCGCCACCTGATCCGCCACGAGCGCGTTCTTTTCATAGATGCGCAGAATCGCTCCGTGCGCGACGACGCAATAAAGGCAATCGTTCACCGCGCTCGTCGCGACGACGATCATCTCGCGCTCGCCCTTGCTCAGGCCGCCTTCCTTGAGCATCAGCGCATCGTGATAAGCGAAGAACGCGCGGAATTCATCGGGCCGGTACGCAAGCGTGAGAAACACGTTCGGCACGAACCCCGCCTTGTCCTGCACTTCGAGAATGCGTGCGCGGATATCGTCGGGCCATTCTTTCGGATCGGGAACGGGATAGCGGCTGATGGGCTTTGGCGTCATGACGTCCTCGAAGGCTTGATCGAACGCCCATTGTAGAGCGAGAGTTCGTCAACGCGTGACTGTGAGCGACGACAATAGCTTCAAGAGGCTCTCGACATTCACGGGCTTCACGAAGTGATAGTCGAAGCCTGCCGATTGCGCGCGCAATCGGTCTTCGGCCTGGCCATAACCCGTGATCGCGATCAGCAAAGGCGTCGTGTCTCCCTTGCGACGCAAACGACGCGCGAGTTCGTAGCCGTCGATATCTGGCAGGCCGATGTCGAGCAGCGCCACATCGGGCTGCAAGAGCGGCGCGGCTTCCAGCGCTTCCGCCGATGAATACGCGACGCGCGCGACATGTTCCTCCGACTCGCACAGCATCGCGAGCGAATCGGCGGCATCGCGGTTATCGTCCACGACGAGAATGCGCAGCGCCGTGCGCGTCTCGCGCATGCTCGTCTCCGAAAGTGCGAGCGCGGAATGCCTTTCGTGATGATGCAAACGCGGCAGCCGCACGGTCACCGTCGTGCCGAGGCCCGGTCCCGGGCTTTGCACGGTGATCGTGCCTTTATGCATTTCCACGAGCTTCTTCACGAGAGAAAGCCCGATGCCGAGGCCGCCGTTCGAGCGGTCGAGCGTGCGCTCGCCTTGCGAGAAGAGTTCGAATACTTTCGGCAGAAGGTCGGCGGAAATGCCCGTGCCCGTATCGGCGATGACGATAGACACCGAATCGTCGGCAGCCTGCACACTCACGCTGATACGGCCTTGCTCCGGTGTGTACTTGCTCGCATTGTTCAGCACGTTGACAAGGATCTGCGAGAGACGCGTGGGATCGCCGCAGACCCATGTCGTCGCATCGGAAACATCGACTTGAATGTTTTGCGAACGCGACTCGACCATGCCCGCAATGGCTTCGACTGCGTGATATACCGCCGTGCCGACGAGAATCGGTTCGAGTTGCAAGGCGATGCGTCCCTGCGTAATGCGCGAAACCTCCAGCAAGTCGTCGACGATGCGCGTCATGTGCTCCACTTGCCGGCGCATGAGATCGATAAGATCGCGCGGATGCGTGTCGCCATCCTGATCCTTTTGCAGGAGCGCGATGGCCGTTCGCAGCGGCGCAAGCGGATTGCGCAGTTCATGCGCGAGCATCGCGAGGAACTCATCCTTGCGTCGTCCCGCTTCGCGCAACATCAGCTCCATATGCTTGCGTTCGGTGATGTCTATCACGCTGCCGATGATGCGCAGCGGCTCGCCGTCCTTGCTGCGCTGGAGCAGGGCGCTGCCTTGCATCCACTGTTCTCCGTGCATGTTGCGCACGCGAAACTCGAAATGTCCCTCGGCGTCTTCACCGGCCGCGATGCTGCGCACATAGCGATCGAGCATGGCGCTGTCATCGGGATGCACGCGTGCGAGCGCTGCCTCATAGCTGAGCGTTTCGGTGGTCTGACGCTCGCCGCCGGTTTCGAGCGACAACGTCCACGTCGCGAGTTCCAGCGACGCGATATGAATGTTCGCGGCCTGCATCGCCACCGTGAGGCGCAAGCTGCGCGCCTCGATTGCGGCTTGCGCTTCGAAGCGCGGCGTGACGTCGGTCGTCGTGCCGAACCATTCCTGCAAGCTACCCTTGTCGTCGTAGAGTGGCGCGGCGTGCGCCTGCACCATGCGATAAACGCCGTCGCGACGGTACATGCGAAAGGTGAGCGTGCAAGCGACGCCGTCGCGCAATGCATCGAGCCATGCCTGATGCGTGCGCTCGCGATCGTCGGGATGGATGTAATCGAGCCAGCCCCAGCCGGACAACACGTCCGGCGATGTGCCAGTGAACTGTTCCCATTCGCCGCCAGAAGGACGGATTTCGCCGTTTGCATCGGCGGACCAGACGAGCGCGCCCGTCGTTTCGACGAGTGCCCGATAGCGTCGTTCGGAAAGGCTCAGGCGATCTTCATCGGCGCGTTGCGTGCTGATATCGAAGCTCACGCCATAGACGCGCGTGAGCACGCCATGACGGTCGAACTCGGGATGCCCGCGCATGCGCAGCCATCGGCGTTGTCCTTGTTCGCTTTCCAGAACGAAGTCGAATTCGAATGGTCCGCCATCGCGCAATGCTTCGGTCAACTTGCGCTGAAACGGCTCGCGATGTTCGGGCGCGACGCGGTCCCACACTTCCGAAAGAAGAACCGCTTCGGTTCCGGGCGGAAAAGAATAGAGCGCGGCGAGCTGTGCGGTCATGCGTACGACGCGCGTCTTCATGTCCCATTCCCACGCGCCCATGCGTGCGCCCGCGAAAGCGGCCTGCAAGCGCCGCTCGCTGGCTTCATACATTGCCCATGCGTGACGACACTCATGAATGTCGATGGCCACACCGACCGTCTCGCCGATCTGCCCTTCCTCATCGCGCCGCGCCTGAAGATGGAGCGTATGCCAGCGGAACGCGGCATCGTTGCGTAACAGGCGCACATCGACGTTGCGAAGCAGCGTGCCGTCGCGCATCTGACGCAGTGCTTCGAGAACCGGCGGGATGTCGTCGGGGTGAACAAAAGCTTTCCAATGCTGCCCGACCAGTTCGGCAAACGGAATGCCGAGATACCGGCAAGCCCACGGATTGGCGTACTGGATTACCCCGTCTCGTGCCGCGCGCCACACAAACGACGGCAGGAAATGAGCAGGATCGTGCATGGCGTCCTTGCTTCCTTACTCCGGCGAAAAGCGTCGCCGCGCACGCCATCCAAGGCTTTGATAGCTTAGGGATACCATACAACAAAAGCGATGGGCTTCATCGCGATACGGCGATGCAGCCATCACCGCTCCGAAAGGTTATATGTAATTTATGCGTATCAAAGAATGTTTCGTCTTATGAATCAGCGCGTCGCCTTATTGATTCATTGGACGATAGCAAGCACGCAAGATCAGCCGGCCTCACCTACGTCTTTCGGATTCGGCAGCTTTTCTTCCTTGCTTTGATCGGTGCGCTTCGGCGGCTCGGGCTCATTTCTCATCGTGCGCTTTTGCTCGTCGGACAAGCGGCGGTCGGCCATGTTCGGATCTTCTGGCGTTTGGGTGGGCGGCGTCGGTCGATCGGTTTGCTGATTCATGAGCGGCTCCTTGTCGTGTTCGTCGGATGACATGAAGAGGTCGCATCCGACGTGCCCGCCGTACCGGGTACAGCCGATGCTCAATTCACACTCCGATGTATCGATCGAACGTTCTTCTCTCATTGCTCTTATGCAGTTCGCGAAAAACACGCTCATTCGTTTTGCCGCTATCGCATGCATGATTTTGTTATCGCCGCGCGGCTTCGCTGCTTCGATTGCCTCCGCGCCCTATGGCGCGACCCAACAAGGCCAGGCGGTCACGCAATTCACGTTGTCCAATGCGCGCGGCGTGTCGATGAACTGCATCACGTATGGCGGCATCGTCACGCGTCTCGATGTGCCGGACCGGCGCGGGCGTCGCGCGGATATCGTGCTCGGCTTTGGCTCGCTCAACGACTATGAGAAGTACAACGGCAAGATCCATTTCGGCGGTCTGATCGGGCGTTATGCGAATCGCATCGCCGATGGAAAGTTCGAACTTGATGGCCGCGACTACAAGCTGCCCGTCAACGAGCCACCGAATACACTGCATGGCGGTCCGCATGGATTCGACGAGAAAGTCTGGACCGTGGTGAAGACGTTTCAGGGCGCGCAAGGCGCGGGCGTGCAGCTTCGCTATGTGAGTCCCGATGGCGAGAACGGCTTTCCCGGCACGCTTACTGTCGACGTAACCTACACGCTCACCGACGATAACGAAGTGCGTATCGACTATCGTGCGAAGACGGACAAGCCGACCGTCCTGAACCTCACGAACCATAGCTACTTCAACCTCGCGGGCGAGGGCAGCGGCAATGTCGAAGGGCAGCTCATCATGATCGCGGGATCGAGCTATACGCCGACGCGCGCCGATTCGATTCCGACCGGCGAGATGGCGAGCGTCGAGAACACACCGCTGGATCTGCGAGCGCTGACGCCGATCGGCGCGCGTTTGCGTTCGTCGAATCAGCAGATGCGTTATGCGCGCGGCTACGACCACAACTGGAAGCTCAACAAGAACGGACAGCGCAATGGAGAACCCGGCTTTGCCGCGCGCGCCTACGATCCGTCGAGCGGCCGCGTGCTCGATGTCTATACGACGCAGCCCGGCTTGCAGTTCTACACGGGCAACGGTCTCGATGGCAGCGCGATCGGCACGTCGGGCGTGGCGTATCGACAAACGGATGGCTTCGCGCTAGAAACCCAGCATTTCCCGGACTCGCCGAACCGCCCCACGTTCCCATCGACCGAACTCAAGCCCGGCGACGAGTATCACGAAGTCACCGTCTGGAAGATCGGTGTGCGTTAGCGCATGAGTCGGGTGCGAATCGTACCCCGGGACGCGAAGCCACACGTAGAGGCACTTTTCGACGCGGTGGTCGGAATCGGCCTCCGCGTCGAGTGCTCTCTCTCAGGCTGGCCCTCGGAATTCGTTCGGCGCAAACGGAATTTTGCGTTTTGCATTCGAAATGCCTTGTCGTGTTTTGCATTTCGCATGCGTTGCTGGCGGAGCGCTAGGCGGCCGCCTTGTCGGAGTCTGCTGCCCGGTTCTGTTCGAGAAGATCGAGGAGCCGCAGCACGCGGGCGCGTTGCGTCGAGACGAGATCGCTTTCGTCGCCGACCGCGGCGAGCCGCCTTTTCCAGTAGGCATGATCGAACTGGTCGACCGCCTTTGAATTTCCCGATAGCGCGAGCGAACGGATCATGTGCTCGAGATGATCGAGCTGGGTGTCCGCGAGACGCGCGGGCTTGAGCATCGCTCGCGTGGCCTGCGCGGCGCGCCCGACTTGCACAATTTTCGACTTTTCCATGTGTGACGCCCCGAAACGTCTTTTCTCTCTTTATGTGCGGCTGAATTTTTTATCTTGACTAGCCGTAAACCCTAGGATGGGGAGTCAGCAATGTGACGGCGGGATGAAGGCAAGGAATCGCCGACCTGGCCGCCCACGACGCCGCACACGCTGCTCCTCGTCCAGCACGATATACCGGCATTCAAAATACGCTTTACCATGCGTCTCATTTGCTGGCGCGTATCGTGCGCGCCACAGCGCGAAGGACGACCCGCCAACATCGACTGCCGCATATGCCCGCAGATTCCGATCCGCCGAAGATTTCCACGCACTTTTCGACGCGCGCCTGTCCGCGTGAGCGTCAATTGCTCGCATGGCGCGATCGGGTCGGGCATGTGGTCGATGTCGTGCCGGACAAGGATCAGATTGCACGCGGCTTCTCGGGCAGCATCGATCTGCATGCGGCGGGCGGCCTCGTGTTCACGGAAGCGCGCACCGACGCGCTCGTGCTCGAGCGATCTATCGCGCGCGTCTCCACTGACACGCGTCGCGATTTCGCATTTCAAGTCTATGTGGAAGGCGAGACCGGTCACGTCAGCGGGCTGAGCGTCAAGCGCAGCGCGCCTGGCTCTGTGCGCGGCATCATCGCACTCGATCTGAATCAGCGCTTTCGCGTCGAACGTCCGGCGTGCCGCGTGCTGACGATGTTCGTACCGCGTGCAATCGTCGCCGCGCATATCGGCGACTGCGACGCGTTGCACGGTCGCGTGCTGCCCGACCAAGCGCCGCTCGTGCATTTCGTGTTCGAACATTTCGAGGCCACCGCGCGAGAATTGCCCGTGCTCGACCGGCCCGACGCCGCTGACGCGCTCGATGCCGGCGCGCGGCTCCTGCTCGGGGCATTCGCCGACAAGCCGAATGCCGCGAGCGATTCACGCGCCGCACTGCAAACGGCCGTGAAGAGCCAGGTGAAGCGTTACATCGAAACGCGCCTGCATGAGGCCGATCTCACGCCGACCGCGATCGTCGAGGCACTCGGGCTCAAGCGCGCGACAGTCTATCGGTGGTTCGAGCAGGAGGGCGGGCTCGCCGCATATATTCGACTTCGCCGCTTGCGCGAAGCGGCCGACGAACTCGCGCTGTTTCCCAATCTGCAGATTGCGGATATCGCATTCGGTCTCGGCTTCAAGAGCGCATCGGATTTCACGCGCGCGTTTCGCCGCGCGTTCGACGTCAGTCCGCTCGAGATGCGCCTGCGCGCGCTCGAACTGTTGCGCGCGACGAGTGGCGATCCCGTCATGCGGATGCGCGCCGCGCACTCGCGCGGCCTTCCGGAAAGCGGCTGAGCGCAAGAAGCGTCAGGCAGTTCGCGGCGAGCAGATACCACGCGGGCGTCATTACGTTGCCCGTCGCGCCGACGAGCCATGCGACCGTCAACGGCGAGAATCCCCCGAAGATGACGACGCCGAAGGTATAGATCACGGCGAGGCTCGCCGCGCGCCGATGCTTCGGGAAGGCTTCGAGCATGAGCACCGAAGCGGCGCCCGCGTTGTTCAGCGCGACTGCGACATAGAGCAGGATGATGACGAGCGCGAGCGCATCCGGTGCGCCTCGCGTGAGCGCATAAAACGCGGGATAAGCCGTCGCGAGCGCGGCGAAGAGCGAGGCATATTGCAGCGTCTTGCGGCTCATCAGCCGATCGGCCGCAAGCGCGACGAGCGGCGTGACGATCAGAATAACGAGGCCGGAGAGCGACGCGATCAGAAAGCTGATGACAGGCGGCCGCTGCAGCGTATGCGTCAGATAGCTCGGCATGTACAGCACGGCGATGTAGATGCTCGACGATGGCGCGGCCATCATCAGAATGCCGCATGCGAGCGGGCGCGCGTGCTCGCGCAGTACAGTTGCGAGCGGCGTGCGCGCGGGTCGGGGCTTCGACGTGGATGCGTCGCCCGGCATGCGGCGCAGAAACCATCCGAGCGGCGCGATCAGTCCGCCGATGAAGAAGGGCACGCGCCATCCCCATTGCAAGAGTTGCTCCGGCGACAGAAGCGCCGATGTGCACGCGCCGACGAGCGCCGCCACGCACGCGGCCGCGCCCTGACTCGCACCACGCCAGCTGACGATGAAGCAGCGCCGTTCATAAGGCACGGCTTCCATCAGCAGCGCCGATGCCGGTCCGATCTCGCCGCCCGCCGCGAGTCCTTGCAAAAGCCGCGCGACCACGATCAGCACCGTCGCGCTCGCGCCGATCGCCGCGTGCGTCGGCAAGCATGCGATCAGCCACGTACCCAGCGCCATCACGGCGATCGACAGCCGCATGCCGGCTTCGCGTCCGCATCGATCCGCGTATCGTCCGATGAGCACTGCGCCGAGCGGACGCATCGCGAAGCCGGCGCCGAATGTCGCGAGCGATAGCAGCAGAGACGAGGCGGGATCATGCGCGGGAAAGAACAGCCGCCCGATGATCGCCGCGGAGAAGCCGTACACAGTGAAGTCGTATGCGACGAAGCCATTGCTGATCACCGTCGCTACGATGATGCGGGTCAGATTCGCGGGCGCTTGTGGACGTTCGATTTCAGTCATGAATGAGATTGGCGCGTTCGATTCCGGCCATCGATATTAACGGCCGTATTATTCATATCTTTAAAGGAATATCGCGCACGCGTAATATACGATCTCCTTTCAAGCCGATGACTTCACAGACGTTCAGTAACGAGGAATCGCCTTCATGGATGACGCCACGCGCGAATTCGACCGCTTGCGCCCTCGTCTGCAGGGCATTGCGTATCGCATGCTCGGTTCGGTCGCCGAAGCCGAGGATATCGTGCAGGACGTATGGCTGCGCTGGCATGCGGCGGCTCGCGAAGCGATCGAGAATGCCGAGGCGTGGCTCGTCGCAGTGACGACGCGCCATTCGATCGACCGGTTGCGCGCCGCGAAGTTGCAGCGCGAACACTACACCGGCATCTGGCTGCCGGAGCCGCAGATCACCGAGCCGCCGGCAACGCCGGAGGAAGTCACGGAGCGCGCGGACGACGTATCCGTCGCGTTCCTCATGCTGCTCGAACGCCTCACGCCCGAAGCGCGCGCGGCGTTTCTGTTGCGCGAGGTCTTCGACGCCGACTATGCGGAGGTCGCGAACATCATCGGCAAGACGGAGGCCGCATGCCGCCAGCTCGTGAGCCGAGCCAAGGCACAACTACGCGAAGAGCGTCCGCGACGTTCGGTGTCGCGAGAGATTCAAAGGCGCTTGCTGCATGCATTCGCGCACGCGATGGAGCTCGGCGATTTCGCAGCGATTCACGCGATGCTCGCGGAGGACGCCATGCTGATCGGCGATGGCGGCGGGCGCGTGCAGAGTTTCCCCAAACCGCTTTTGGGCGGCAAACGCATCGCGCAGCTTTTTTATGCGGCCTTTCTGCGGTATGGAAACGGCGTGTGTCTCGAACTCGTCATGCTGAATGAGCAATGGGCGCTGCTGCGTTTCATCGACGGCAAGCTCGAATCCGCGCAGACTTTCGATATCGAAGATGAACGCATCGTACGCATACAGGTGCAGCGCAATCCGGATAAGCTCGAACGCATTGCGGCTCGCCATGGCAATGCATGAACGCTCGCGATTCGATTGATGCATGCGAGGCAACAGCGTGGGCACGTTCGCATGTCTACCGCGACAAGCCGCGCAAACCTAGGATGACATCCATCTTCAACCAGACATGGAGTCATCATGACGCAGCGAATCAACTACATTCAACAATCTCCCGAGCTTTTCCGGAAGTTCTATGAGTTCAGTCAGGCGGTGCGTGAATGCTCGATCGAGCAGACGACCCGCGATCTCGTGACGCTTCGCGCATCGCAAATGAATGGCTGTGCGTTTTGCGTCGATATGCATGTGAAGGAAGCGAAGATTCATGGCGAGCGCGAACTGCGCACGCATCACGTTGCGATCTGGCGTGAATCGCCGCTGTTTTCGCCGCGCGAACGTGCCGCGCTCGCGTGGACCGAAGTGCTGACGCGCATTCCCGAGCATGGCGTGTCCGACGATCTCTTTGCACGCGTGCGTGAGCAGTTTTCGGAGAAGGAGTTGTCGGATCTGACGTATATCATCATCGAGATCAATGGGTGGAACCGTGCGAATGTCGCGTTTCAGACGGTTCCGGGTTCGTCGGATAAAGCTTTCGGCCTAGACAAGGCAAACCTGTCGTAGTGCGTTCGCGCCGTCGTTCGATCATGGGAGAACGGATCATGCACAGCATCAAACGCGTGGGACTTGCACTCGTCTTCGGATGCGCGGCGCTCGCGGCGAGCACGGCGCACGCGGCGCCGGAGGCCATCGTCAAGGAACTCATGACGAAGCCGCTTCCGGAATATCCCGGCAAGGAGGCGCTGATGATCAGCGTGGAGTATCCTCCGGGCGCGGTCGATCCCGTGCATCGTCACGACGCTCATGCCTACGTATATGTCCTGGAAGGTACGATCGTCATGCAGGTTCGCGGCGGCAAGGCCGTGACGCTCAAAGCCGGCGATACCTTTTATGAAGGCCCTGACGACATTCACACTGTGGGACGCAACGCGAGCAACACGAAGCGCGCGAAATTCATCGTGCTGCTTCTCAAAGACAAGGACAAGCCCGTTCTGACGCCCGTTAAATAAAAAATTCGGCATGGCGCGTCACAAACCGTGTGGCGCAAACGTCTTGTTGGACAGAGCCACTACGTTTCGTGCCGCCATGCCATCAGACCTTGTGTGTCATTCCGACGATTCTCTCGCGTATAGCTTCGTAGCGAGTTATGCGGGCGTCGTTTCTTTTCTTGCCGTCGCCAACGAAGGCAGCTTCGCGAAAGCGAGCGACCGCCTGGGCATCGGCCGTTCCGCCGTCAGCCGCAACGTACAGAAGCTGGAAGCACAGCTCGATGCGCGTCTCTTCCTGCGCACGACGCGCAGCACGTCGCTCACACGCGAAGGCGAGCTCTTCTTTAAGAATTGTCAGCCAGGCGTGGAGCGCATCGTGCAGGCGCTGGAGGACATGCGCGAGTTGCGCAACGGGCCGCCACGCGGTCACTTGCGCATCGCGTCGGCGCCGGGCTTCGGCCGCAAGGTCGTCGCGCCGCTTCTAGCCGGCTTTAATGCACGCTATCCGGACATCGCACTCGAACTGCTGCTGAACGATCGTCCGTGCGATTTCACGGCAGATAGGGTGGATGTCGCGTTTCGCGATGGTCACATGGAAGATAGCGAAGTCGTTGCAAAGCAATTGATTCCGATGCAGATGATCGTCTGCGCATCGCCGGCGTATGCGCGCGAGCACGGCCTGCCGCGTCATGTCGACGATCTCGACGACCATCGCTGCATCAATTTCCGCGCGCCGGCGGGGCGCATCGCTGAATGGGAATTCAAGGTCGACGGCCTCGCGCGAAAGCGCTCGCCCGCGGCCCGGCAAACCTTCAACGATATCGACCTGATGCTGCAAGCAGTGCTCGACGGGCAGGGCATCGCACAACTGCCTGCGTATCTCGTCTGCGATTCGCTCAAGGCCGGGCGCCTCGTCACGTGTCTCGCGCAATACGCGCCCGACGATGGCGGCCACTATCTTTGCTATCTCAGCCGCAAGCATTTGCCCGCGCGCGTGCGTGTATTCGTCGATTACATGACCGAGCAGACGCGCGCGCTTGATCTGCATTGCCTGACGACGTTCATCACGAACCCACGTGCGGGCGTGCAGCAGCTCGTCTCAACCGATTGATGCATCGAAGGCAACACTGCGCATCCGTGCGAGGCGCTACCGGATGCACGCCTGCACGCCTACGATGCGTCATCATCGCGCATTCGCGCATCGTTTCGAGGAGGAAATCATGAACACCGTAGTCATCGGCGGAAGCGGACTCATCGGCAGCAAGGTCGTGGAGCGTCTGCGCGCGCGCGGGCACGAAGTAATCGCGGCATCGCCGGCATCAGGCGTCGACACGATGACAGGAAAGGGCCTGCAAGAAGGGTTGCAGGACGCGCGCGAGGTCGCGGCGCCTTGAGCGATCGTGCAACGTTCGCGCGAAGAATGGATGACCGCCATGGAGCATATCGATCCGCCGCCCGTCAGCCTGCTCGACAGGTATCAAGGACGCGACGTGCAACCCCTGTATTCGACGACCGTCGCGGTGACGGGTGGCGATGCGGGACATGGCCGCGCGACGGGCGAGGCACGATCCGACGACGGCAATCTCGCTCTTGACCTGCGTATGCCCGAGGCGCTCGGCGGTCCCGGCGGCGGCACGAACCCCGAGCAACTGTTCGCCGCGGCCTACGCTGCATGTTTTCATGGCGCGATGGTCCTGCTTGCGGCGCGCGCCGGCATCGTTGTCGAGGCTGCAAGCGTGTACGTCACGGTCGAATTCAGCCGCGATCCGATGGACGGGCTCTTCGTGTTGACCGCCCACACACGCGTGCAGATGCCCGGCATCGAACGCAGCGTAGCTGAGGAACTCGTGCGCAGCACGGAACGCTTTTGCCCTTATACGAAGATGGCGCGTCAAGGCATCGTCAACATAGTTGCGCTTGCAAATACCGACGATGCCTCGAAAGCACATCAAGTCATCAAACGTTGAGTGGCTTCACTCGCTCTATCGCGCCGGCTCAACGCGCCCAACGCGAACGCGGCGATGATTGCGGGAATCGCGAGCAGCGTGAAGACCGCGCCAAATTGCAGCCCCATGCTCATGAGCACGCCGCCGGTCATTGCGCCCGCGACCGCGCCCATGCGGCCGATGCCAAGCATCCATGCGACGCCGGTCGCGCGGCTTCGCGTCGGATAGAACGACGCGGCGAGCGCCGACATCGATGTAACCGCGCTCGTCACCGCTGTTCCGGTCAGGAAGATCAGCAGAGCAAGCCAGAACTGATCCGCGATGCCGCGTCCGATTGTCAGCACCATCGCCGCTGCGAGCACATAAGCGCACGCGTTCACGCGTCGCGGATTGGCCTTGCCCATCACCCAGCCAAGGCACAGGTTGCCGAGAATGCCGCCGAGCGGAAAGAGCGATGTCGTGAGCGCAGCGCGCTCGGCGGAGAAGCCTGCATCCTTGAAGAGCGTAGGAAGCCAGTTCGTCAGCAGATAGAAGATCATCAGCCCCATGAAATAGGCGAGCCATAACATGGACGTGCCAAAGCGATAGGGACGCGAGACGATGATGCCGAGCGAAGATTTGTCGGCGCCGGCCGTGCGCGTATCGGCAGAAGTGAACGTGACGCGCGCGCCTTCCGCGAGACGCGGATCGTTCGAGATGCGGCGCAGGACGCGCGCGATCTTTCGCGTAGGGCGTTGTCTCACGACCATGAACTGTGCGGACTCGGGCAACAGAACGAGCAACAGCACGGTGAGCACGATAGGACCGAGTCCGCCGGCGACGAGCACGCTTTGCCAGCCGAAATGCGGTATGAGCCATGCGGCGCAGAGCCCGCCAAGCGATAGTCCTACGGAGAAGCCGCAGAACATCGCATTGACGGCGATAGCACGAACGCGCGCCGGTGCGTATTCGGACATCAGCGTGACCGCGTTGGGCATTGCCGCGCCGAGACCCAGGCCGGTGAGAAAGCGCCACGCGGTTAGTGTTTCGACTGAGCTTGCTTGTGCCGATGCGAGGCTCCATACGCCAAAGAAGAACACGGAAATGGCAAGCACCGCCTTGCGTCCGATACGGTCGGCGGCCGGCCCGGCCACGAGCGCGCCGATGCCGAGACCGACGAGCGCCGCACTCATCACCGGGCCTAACGCGGCGCGCGTGATGCCCCAGTCGCCGATCAACGACGGCGCGATAAAACCGATTGCCGCGGTATCGAAGCCGTCGGCCGCGACGACGAGAAAGCACAGGATCAGAATGACCCATTGATAGGGCGAGAAGCGCTCGCCGTCGATAAAGCTCTGGACCTCGATGGTCCCGACGTTCTTTTCCATGCCGTTATGTCTCCATTCGTTCATGTGCAAGCGGAAGAATGCGGCCTTCGTCGTGCCGCTATGCCGCGCGCTTATCGAACCGCTGGCGAAAGACTCTTGAACTCGACGCGCCTGATGATGCGGCTTTCCTGGGCGACGATGAGATGCGCCGACGCATGCAGATAAGCGGGCCATTCGGGGTCGTTGTCGCGCGCGGTGCGCCGCTGGTCGTAATCCGCGATGCTCTCGTAGCCCCACAGATGCACGACCTGATTCAACGCGCCGATATCGCTCATATAGAAACCTACGGGCGCGCCGAGATATCTGGTCTGAATAGGCATCGCTAGACGCTCGAATACGTCGATGAATTCCGACATGCCGCGCGGCTTGATCGTATAGATGCGGTGATCGATGAAAGGCTTGCTCATGCTGCGCTCCTCAATTCGCTGGACTTCGCGTGCGCGTCGACGCTGCCCGCGAGATGCAATCCGGTGAGATAACCGAACGTCATGATTGGACCGAGCGTGATGCCCGCGCCGGGGTAGTTGCCGCCCATGACGCTCGCGCGGTCGTTGCCGACGGCATAGAGCCCTGGTATCGGCTCGCTGCCCTTGAGTACCTGGCCATGCGGATTCGTCGCGATTCCGTCGAAGGTGCCGAGATCGCCCATAACGACCTTGAGCGCGTAGTACGGACCGTCGCCAATCGGTGCGATGCAAGGATTCGGCTTGTGAGCGGCATCGCCGAGATAGCGGTTGAAAGATGTCGTGCCACGGCCGAAAGCAGTGTCCTTGCCCTGCGTGGCATCGTGGTTATAGTCGCGGACCGTCGCTTCGAGCGCTGTGGCGTCGATGCCTGTCTGCCGTGCCAGTTCCGCGAGCGTGCGGCCTTTGACGAGATAACCGTTCTTCAGATGAGGACCGACCGGTAGCGGCGCGGGCTTTGCAAAGCCGAGGCCGTATTTGCGAATCGTCGCGTGATCGCAGATGAGCCACATGGCTGTTTCGCTTTCATCGCGACAGGCTTCGATCATCGCTGCGCCGACATCGTGGTAGGAATTCGATTCGTTGGTGAAGCGCACGCCGCTGCGTGTCACGCCGATCACGCCCGGCTTGTAGCGATCGAGCAGATGCGGGAACACGCCGTATTTGCCGCCTTTTAGCGGCACGCGCGAGACCGGCATCCACGCAGCGGGCTGCGGATAGCGAATATCGACACGTCCGCCCACGCGCTCGGCCATGCGCGCGCCATCGCCGGTATTGCCTGCCGGCACAGGCGATACATGTTCGCCGCCGCGCCGCACATGCGGATAGGCCTTTGCGATGCGCGCGACATCGTGAGAGAAGCCGCCACACGCCAGCACGACACCGCGTCGCGCAACGATGCGCGTTTCATGTCCGTTCGCAATCACGATCGCCCCGGTCACGCGGCCCTTCACCGTAATCAGTTCTTTCGCGCCCGTTCGCGTGTGAATCGGAATGCCGAGATCGAGGGCGGATTTCGCGAGGCGCGCGGCGAGTGCGTTGCCGCTCGTGATCTGCACGCCGCGCTTGTATTGTGCGAGTTCCCGGATATGGCTCGCGAGTCGCTTCGCGACATACCACGCGGATTCGATCGATTTCGTCGCGTTAAAGAAATGCTTGAGATCCGCGCTCGACGAATTGAACATCATGCCGATGAAAGTTATCGTCTTGAGCGGCGGGCGCAGGCGCACGATGTCCGAGCCAAGCGCGCGTGCGTCGAACGGTTTTGCAACGACGGAACGTCCCACGTCGACACCGCCCGGCGCATCGGGATGATAGTCGGGGTAGAGCGTCGGCAGAAATTCGACCGAGGTCTCGCGCTCGAAGAATTCGATCATGCGTGGGCCGCTTTCAAGGAACGCTTCGACGGCTGCTTCGTCATACATCGCGCCCGTTTCGCTGCGCATGTATCGAACTGCGGCTTCGCGCGTATCCTGCACGCCCGCTTCTTTCGCGTGGCGATTTCCCGGTATCCACAAGACGCCGCCCGAGAACGCGGTCGTGCCGCCGAAGTATTCCTCCTTCTCGACGACGATCACGTCGAGCCCTTGCTTCTTCGCTGTAATGGCCGTGGAAAGGCCGCCGGCGCCCGAGCCGATCACGAGCACATCGCAAGCGAGATCGGACGACCGCGTTACGGTAGTCATGATGAAGTCCTTTGATTGAAGCCGGGCGCTTCGCACGCCCGTGAGATGAGAAGCAGCGTGTCAGGCGTTGCGCGGCGCTTCGAAGCCGGGACGTGGAACGAGATCCATCAACATGCATTCGAAGCCGCCGTCGACGGCAAGCTCCGCGCCGTTCACATAGGCCGCGCGCTGGCTTGCGAGGAATGCAACCACCTCGGCGATATCGCGCGGTTCGCCGATGCGCCGGCTTGCGATCATTGCGCTGCGGCGCGCTTCGACATCGCCTTGCTCATAGAACGCCATCGAAAGCGGCGTGCGGATCATGCCGGGGCAGACCGTATTGCTGCGCACGCCGCGCCCGCCCCATTCGGCGGCGATCTGACGGGATAACATTGCGATGCCCGCCTTGCTCGGGCTATATGCGCCGCTCCACGTCTGCGGATGATGCGCCGCCACCGATGCGATATGCACGATGCTTCCGGCGCCGCGCGCGAGCATGTCGCGCCCGAATGCCTGCGCACATAACATGTAGCCGGTGAGATTGACGGCGAGCATCGCATTCCATGCATCGAGGCCGATATCTTCGATGCCGCCCGCGCGCAACAGGCCTGCGTTATTGACGAGCACATCGACCTGACCGAACTTGCGTGCAACCTGATCGCGTGCGCGGTTCACGCTCGTTGCATCGCCGATATCGCAAGTTATGGCGATAGCATCGACGCCAGTTGCGCGCAATGCTTGCGCCGCATCGTTGCAGCCCGCTTCATCGCGATCGAGTAGCGCGAGCCTTGCGCCCGCATCGGCGAATGTCGATGCAATGGCGCGCCCGATTCCGCCGGCCGAACCCGTCACTACGCATACGCTCGATTCGAGGCCGAGCCAATGCTGCGCGGTGTGATCCCGCGCGGCCTGATTAGTCATCCTTGTCTCCTGAGTTCGTTCGATGCAAAGGCGCCGATAGCCTTGCCTGTGAAAAAAGTATATTCACGGCCATGCACGAAAGATTGGACAAAGGACGCAGACGACAGGACAATTTGTGCATCAGGAGACGCAGGATATGAGGAAAATCCCTAACTACAACTTGTACGGGGAATCGGCGCGTCCGCCGTGGTATGACGCGTTCAACTTCGAATGGATCGTCGAGCGCAGCGCGCCCAACGACTGGCATATCGACGCGCATCGCCACGACGCGCTCTTGCAATTTCTGTACATTCGCGGCGGCGGCGGGCAAGTGCTGATCGAGAACAGCATGATCGATCTCGTGCCGCCGTGCGTCATCATGCTGCCCGCGCAAACGGTTCATGGATTCAACTTCGCGCCGAACGTGGATGGTCTCGTCGTGACCGTCGCGCAAAGATCGATCGAGGCGCTGGCATCGATCGCGGCGCCGGGACTCGTTCCGGTGTTGCAACGCGCAGGCGTCTCGCGCATGAGTGCCCACTCCGTGAAGGAAAGCGCATTCGTGCCGATCGTCGAATTGCTCGAGAAGGAATTCCGCGCGACGAATCGCGGTCACATGGCGGCGGGCATGTCGTTATTGATTGCACTCTTTGTGCATGTCGTGCGCCTATGCGAAAGCGCATCTGCGCCGAGTGTCGCATCGACCGAAAGGCGGGCGCAGCAGATCAAGCGCTTCAGGGAACTGGTGGCCGCGCATTTTCGCGAGCATCGACCTGTCGAGTTCTATGCGCAGAAGCTCGGCATGACGGTCACACAACTCGGGCGGATATGCCGCGAAGAGATCTCGAGTTCGCCGCTCGCAATGATCAACGAGCATCTTGTGCGCGAGGCGCAGCGCGATCTCGTTTATTCCAGCATGTCGGTCAAGCAGATCGCACATGGACTGGGCTTTGCCGATATCGCTTATTTCAGCCGCTATTTTCGCAAGCAGACCGGCGTCACGCCGACCCAATTCCAGGCGGAAGCGCACAAGGCGCTGGCCATTCAATAGCCCGTTCGCTTCCTTCTTCGAGGGTTGCCAGCTTCGTACAAGCGTGCGATGCTTCGCCGTGCTGTAAATCGATAACAACAAGCAAGGCCCGAGCGAGACCAGTCCGGTTCAATCACCCTTCGAAGGAGTGAACATGATCGTACTGTCATCGGATCGAGCGGCGCACGATGCGTCGCGGCGCTTCCGCATAAAGGCACGCGGAATGCTGTGCGCCTGGCTCGTCATGAGCTCGGCTGCCAATGTCGCCTATGCCGACGCACAAACGGCGTATACGCTTCTGCCGCCACCCAGCGAGTTATACGGTGACCTTTTCGTCGCCGTGCAGACGCAGGGCGTCTATCCCGATCAGAAGACTTTCGTCGATGCCATACCCAAGATAGACCCTGCGCAGATCGTGCAGGCTTATCATCAGCAGATGTCGGTGCCGGGCTTCTCGCTCGCGACGTTCGTCGCACAATACTTCACGCCGCCAACGGATCAGGTGATTACGCCGCCGCCGAATCAGAGCCTGCGCGAACATATCGACTGGCTTTGGCCCGAACTCACGCGTCTGACGACGACCGCGAACGTACCCGCCAACAGTTCCCTGATTCCGATGCCAAAGCAGTACGTGGTGCCTGGCGGACGCTTTCGGGAAGGTTACTACTGGGATACCTATTTCACGATGCTCGGTCTGCAGGAGGCAGGCCGCGAAGATCTCGTCGACGATATGCTCGATAACTTCGCGTATCTGATCGACACGATCGGCCATATTCCGAATGGCAATCGCACATACTATGTGAGCCGTTCGCAGCCGCCGTTCTTCTCCTATATGGTCGAACTTGCCGCGCACAAGGAAGGTGGACGTGTTTATCAGAAGTATTTGCCGCAATTGCGCCGCGAACATGATTACTGGATGCAAGGAGCGGATACGCTGCAGCCAGGCGGCGCGGTACGCAACGTCGTGATGATGCCGGACAAGACCGTGCTCAATCGGTATTGGGACGAACGCGATACGCCGCGCGACGAGTCCTACTCGGAAGACGTGGCGACCGCCAAGCTGGTCACGAACCGTCCGGCGAACGAGGTGTATCGCGACTTGCGTGCGGCGGCTGAAAGCGGCTGGGACTTCAGCTCGCGCTGGTTCGGCGACAATATGACGCTTGCGACGATCCGCACGACATCGATCATCCCCGTCGATTTGAATAGCCTGATGTTCCACCTCGAAACGACGATCGCAATCGGTTGCGGCGAGGCGCGTGATTTCCGTTGTGTCGGCGAATTCGTGGGGCGTGCGGCCAAACGCGCGATCGGCATCAACAGATATCTCTGGAACAAGAACGGGTATTACGGCGATTACGACTGGAAACTCGGTCAGCCGCGCAACAACCCATCGGCTGCTATGCTCTATCCGCTCTTCGCCAACGTGGCGTGGCCGGAGCGCGCGCACAAGACCGCGGAAACCGTCGAAGCGATCTTGCTCAAGCCGGGCGGACTCACGACGACCACGTACAACACGACGCAGCAATGGGACGCGCCGAATGGCTGGGCGCCATTGCACTGGATCGCCGTGCAAGGATTGAAGCGCTATGGGCGCAGCGATCTCGCGCAACAGATCGGCACGCGCTTTCTTGCCGACGTGAATAACGTCTATAACACTCAACATAAGCTCGTTGAGAAGTACATCGTGGAAGGTAGTGGAACGGGCGGCGGAGGAGGTGGGGAATATCCGTTACAGGATGGTTTCGGATGGACGAATGGCGTGACGCTGAAACTGCTCGATCTCTATTCGCCGGGGCAATGAGCCGATGAAACGGCGGGCATCGTCAAAGGTCATGTAGCGATGCCCGCGTTTCGGTTCATGTCAATCCTTCTTCGCCTGCTTTTGCCGCCGATATTCCGGTACTGTCATGCCGCCCACGCCCCAGTTCTCCATTTCAACTTCCTGGATGACGACGAACGTGGTATCGAGCGGCTTGTTCAATACTTCGAGAAGGAGTTGGCTCGCGCCCTCGATGAGTTGCTTCTTTTCCTCGGCAGTCACCGCGTTCGTGCCGGGCTTGTTGCCTTCGCGTGTCACCTGAATCGTTACGATCGGCATGACGATCTCCTTGAGTGGGAAACGACGAAGCGCCTGCGAGAGGCGCATCCTCAACGGGTAAAGAATCGATCAATGTCCCGCGCTTTGACCGCCGTCGACGTGCAGGATCTCGCCCGTCACGAACGGCGCCGCATCAAGATACAGCACCGCGTTCGCGATGTCGCTCATTTCGCCCATGTGTCCCATCGGATGCAGTGCGCCGAGCGCGTCGTGCGTTTCGGGCGCATGCATCGGCGACTTGATGATGCCGGGCGACACTGCATTCGCGCGAATGCCTGACTTCGCATACTCGATAGCAAGCGACTTTGTCGCGGAATTCAGACCGCCCTTGGTCAGCGACGCCAATACCGAAGGCACGCCGCTTACCGCATGATCCACGAGCGACGTCGTGATGCTGACGATGTGGCCGCTCTTGTTCTTTTCCATTTGCTCGATAGCCAGTTGCGTGATGTGAAAGAAGCCATTCACATTCACGTTCAGAACCGCGGCATAGTCTTCCTGCGTATATTGCGTGAAAGGCTTTGCGACGAATATGCCGGCGTTGTTGACGAGCGTATCGATGCGGCCGAACTTTGCGATTGCCGCTTCGACCACGCGCTGCGCGGTGGCGCGATCGCCGATATCACCGGCGACAGCGACGACGTTCGGATCGTCCGGTTGCTGAATTGAACGGGCGGTCGCGACGACGCGATAACCTTGCGCACGGAATGCCTTGACGATTTCAGCGCCGATGCCTTGCGATGCACCGGTAACGATAGCGACTTTGCTTGCGTTGCTCATGATGAACCTCGATGAATGTTGGTTTGGGCCTGTTGCGGATCGGACCGACGGCTCCGATGGCTCGTAATCTAGGCCTTTCGAGATTCCTTGCGTACACCCGTGATGGACAATCAGTCTTGCGTGCGAGGAACAAATGGGCCGCAGCGAAATCGATCAGACGAATGAATCACCGATAGGAGAAACGACGTGACGCTGCAAAACGTAAAGGCCTTCGTGTTCGACGTATTCGGCACGGTAGTGGACTGGCGCGGCGGAGTTGCACGCGAGGCTGCGCCATTTCTTCAACGCCACGGCGCAATCGACGCAACGCCCGAAGCGTTCGCCGATGCATGGCGAAGCCGCTACGTGCCTGCGATGCGCAAGGTGATCAACGGGGAGCGGCCATTCGTGCGGCTCGATGTGCTGCATCGCGAGAATCTGCTCGACGTGCTGCCGGAGTTCGGCATCGATCCGAATGCCGTGGCTGCCGAAGCGCTCGAAGAGTTGAATCTTGCATGGCATCGGCTCGATCCGTGGCCGGATTCGATAACGGGTTTGAAACGGCTCAAGGCGCGCCATATCATCGCGCCGCTTTCGAACGGCAATATTCGATTAATGGTCGATATGGCGAAGCGCGCCGGTCTGCCTTGGGATGCGATTCTCGGCGCGGAGATTGCGCAAATCTATAAGCCCGATCCGCAGGCGTATCTACGCACGGCCGAAGTGTTGATGCTGACGCCGGAAGAAGTATGTCTCGTCGCCGCGCATAACGACGATCTCGCGGCGGCACGAAGGTGTGGGTTGCGCACGGCGTTCATCGCACGGCCCTATGAACGCGGTCCCGCTCAGACAGTGGATTTAAAAGCCGAAAGCGATTGGGATGTCGTTGCCAAGGATATGAACGAATTGGCCGATGCCGTGGGTGCGTGAGCGCTGCGAGCATCGGCCAATGACGAGCTGGATTTAAGCGACGCCTTCGACGATGCGGAAGTCGCGCACGACGGAATCGCCCAGCACTTCCAGTGCGCGCTTATACGTTGCACTGTTATAGGCGGCGACGGCTGCTTCGAGTGAATCGTATTCGATGACGACGGTGCGCTCGAGCACGCCTTCGCCTTGCACCATCGACGCAACGCCGCGCACGAGCGGACGGCCGCCGCCTTCTGCAATAGCCTGCGTTGCGATCTTCGAGTATTCCGCAACCTGATCGGGCTTCATGATTTTTGTGTACACACTGACCCAATATCCCTTTGCCATCTTTATCTCCAGTGTTTGAAGGGCGCCTTGCGCCATGAGGCGAACGCACTGTGCATTTGCATTCAGTCCGGCGGACAGCATAGCAAATTCTCGATTAAGCGCGTTTCGGTGAAAGGTGCTTTCTTGCGCTAGGGGTTAACCCGAGAGCACCTGCGTCATAAACTGCTTTCACTGCTTCGAAAGGCACTGTGTTCGAAGCCGGGCACCTCATAACACTGGAGTTTCATCATGAAGTCGATCATCCGCGCAGCACTCGTCGCAACCGCTCTCGTCATTCCCGTCGCTTCGTTCGCGCAAAGCCAGATCACGCGCGCTCAAGTGCGCGCGGAATTGGCGGCATTGGAGAGCGTCGGCTACCACGTCGGCGACGGCGATCAGGCGCACTATCCCGAAGCCATTCAAGCGGCCGAAGCGAAGCTCGCCGCACGCGATGGTGCGACGGCCTATGGCGGCGCGGCCAACGGTGCATCGCAATCGGGTAGCGCACGTGTGTCGCAGTCCGAGTGGAACGCAATGTACTCGCGCTAAATGCGTGAATGACTGAAGCGGTCTATATGACCGCCTCAGGCGATGCATTCAGTCCGCAGCGTATTTGCGGTCGAGTGCATCGAAGAGCGGCTTGTTCACGAGCCGTTGACGCTCGGCGAAAGGCGCAACGACAGCGGGATTTTCGTCGAGACGTCCCTGCGATTTCAAGGCGCCGAGCGCGGTCTGCATGCCGCGCACGGCGCTTTGCAATGCCGCATTTGCATAGAGCACGAGGCTGAAGCCGAGGCGTTCGAGATCCGCGCGGTCGGTAACAGGCGTCTTTCCGCCGATCACGATGTTGATCAGTTGCGGCGCGTCGAGCAGCTTCGGCAGTGACGCGATTTGCTCCGGCGTTTCGATCGCTTCGACGAAGAGAATGTCGGCGCCCGCTTCGACGAATGCGCGTGCTCGTACGATCGCTGCATCGAAGCCCTCCACCGCGCACGCATCGGTGCGCGCGATGATCAGAAAGTTATCGTCTTCGCGGGCATCCGCCGCTGCGCGTATCTTCCCTACCATTTCATTCGTCGATATCACGGCTTTGCCCGCGAAGTGCCCGCATTTCTTCGGCATAACCTGATCTTCGAGCTGAATGGCGTCCGCGCCCGCGCGCTCCAGCGTGCGTACCGTGTGACGCACGTTGAGCGCATTGCCGAAGCCCGTGTCCGCGTCGACGATAAGCGGCAGGTCCACTGCATCGCGGATGCGCGACGTATGCTCCGCGATTTCCGCGAGTCCCATGAAGCCGAGATCCGGCAGGCCGAGCGACATGTTGGTTACACCTGCACCGGTGATGTAGATCGCCTCGAAGCCGAGATCGGCGGCGACTTGCGCGCTCATTGCGTTGAATGCGCCGGGCAGCAGCAGGGCGCTGCGAGCGTTGACCCGTTCGCGAAAGGCCGCGCGGCGGCGCGAGGATGAAGTGGTCATGGCTAAGGTTCCGGAAAGATAGTTCGTGTTCAGCGTCGATGCATGCGCCAGCGTCTGCAATGCTAACGCGCGATGCGCTTCGGCGCTCGCACGAACGTCATTCGAAGCGGAACAGCGCACGCGCCGAATCGCGCAACACGATGGTACGCAGCGATGCGTCGGGAATCCAGCGGTCGAGCGCATCGCGCGATGCGCCGTAGTCCATCAGGCTTTGATGTTGCGTGTGCGGCCAGTCGCTGCCCCACACGAGCCGCGCTGCGCCGAATGAATCGAGCAAGGCGGACGTGAGCGTCTGACCGAGCGACGTGCCGGTTTCGCCTTCCACGCTGCGGTAAGCCGCCGATAGCTTGACCCACACGCGGCCGCATTGCGCCGTCGTCAGCAGATAGCGAAAGCCCGGATCGTCGGCGCCAAATGCCGGATCGGGACGGCCGAAATGATCGATCACGATTGTGCAGGCTTGTTCGAGCAATGGCGCGATAAGCATCGGCAAGTCCACGGCATCGCGATGAATCTCGACGTGCCAGCCGAGCGCGTTGACGCGCTCGAATAACGCTCGCCAACGCGCTTCACGCAGATCGGGCAACGCAAGCCCGATCAGATTGAGCCGCATGCCGACGACGCCGAGTGCCGCGAGGCGATACAACTCCGCGTCGCTGATCGAAGGATCGATAACGGCCACACCGCGAAAGCGTTGCGGATAGCGCTGCAGCATATCGAGAAAAAACGAATTGTCGGTGCCGAGAAAACTCGGTTGCACGAGCACCGCATGAGAGACGCCGTTGGTGCGCAGGTGTTCCGCATAGGCATCGAGCGTTGCGTCGTAGTCGGGTGCGTGTCGACGATGCGGTGCCAGCGGCAGGCCGCGCACGAAGACATGCGCGTGACTGTCGATCGCTTCGATGGCGGCAGGCTTCGATTCGAGCCATTGCTCATCGCCGAGCGTGGAATGAAGTGAACGCGTCATGGAAAGTTCAGACATGCTTGGGCGAACGCTCGTTCGATGCAGCTTGACCAGGCACAGCAGCAATGCGACGGCCTTTCGTTTCAGGCAAGAGCAACGCGGCCACGACGACGAGTCCATAGGCCGCGCCCGCGTCGATGCCGATTGCCTGTCCGATCGGCATCGAATTGCCCATGTGGCCGACGAGCACCGGAAACGCCGCCGACACGACGCGTCCGAAGTTGTAGCAGAAGCCGACGCCCGTACCGCGCACGCCTTGCGGATAGAGCTCGTTGAAGAGCGCGCCGAGCGTTGCGGGAATGCCCGCGGAGAACAGACCGAGCGGGAAGCTCAATACGAGCATGGCAATATCGCCGATGGGCAGGAACACATAGACGTTGACCGTGACCGCGCAACAGACAGCGAAGAGAATCACGTTCTTCCTGCGACCGATCTTGTCTTGCAGCCATGCACTGACAAAGCATCCGATGATGAATGCCGTAATCACGACAGCCAGATAGCCGCCCGTGCCGAGCACCGACAAATGCCGCTCGGTTTTCAGGTAGGTGGGCAGCCATGTGGTAATGGCGTGATAGCCGCCGTGCGCGCCGAGGCCGATCAATCCGCCGACGATCGTCGTGCGCAGCACAGAAGGATGAAAGATTCCAGCGAGAATGGCGAGAGCGCTCTGACGTTGTGCATGTTCCTTTTCGGCAGGTTTCGATTCACGCGGCGGCTCTTCGATATTGCGGCGCATATAAATGACGAGCACAGCCGGAATGAGGCCGACGGCGAACAGCACGCGCCAGGCCCAGTCGGGTGATACCCATGAAAACACGATTGCATAGAGCAGAACCGCACCGGCCCAGCCAAAGCCCCATGCGCTTTGCACGATGCCCATAGCTTTGCCGCGATGTTTCGCGCGAATCGTCTCGCTCAACAATACTGCGCCCGCCGTCCATTCGCCGCCGAAGCCGAGTCCCTGAAGCGACTTGAGCACGAGCAACTGTTCGAAATTCTGCGCAAAGGCGCTGAGAAACGTGAAAAGCGAAAACCAGAGAACCGTGACTTGCAAGGCCTTGACGCGTCCGATTCGATCGGAAAGCACGCCCGCGAAGAGTCCGCCCAATGCGCCCGCGACGAGCGTCGCGCCGCCGATCAGACCGGCTTGTCCTTTTCCGATGCCCCATGTCGCGATGAGTGTCGGAATGACGAGACTGAATAACTGCGTATCGACGCCGTCGAGCGCCCAGCCTGCAAAGCATCCCCAAAGCGTGCGTCTTTCCGCCGTGGAAATTTCACGGTACCAATTCATCTCGCGTCTCCTGTGCTGGCCTCTGGCCGGCTCTTGTTCAATATGCCACTGAATTCTAAAAACGAATCGCGGCCGCGCATACTATGGATACGTTCATCTTTCATAGCATTTTGATATGCTCGCAAGATGGAGACGCGCAACCTCAAATACTTTCTCGCGGTAGTCGATGCAGGCAGCGTCACGCGCGCGGCCGAGGTACTCGATATTGCGCAACCCGCGTTGAGTCAGGCGCTTTCGCGCATGGAGCGCGATCTTGGCGTGAAGCTTTTCGAGCGCACGCGACGTGGCGCGCAATTGACTCCGGCGGGCGACGCAATCGTCGAAGACATTCGATTGAGCGTGGCGCGCATTGACGCGGCATCGCATCGTGCGCGTGAAATCGGTGCGCAGCGCGGCGGCCGCCTGACGATAGGCTTTGCATCGGCGGCACTTTTCAGCCTGTTGCCTCGCGCGATTGCGGCGCTGCGCGAAGAGGTGCCGAACGTCGAACTCATGCTGAGAGAAATGAGCAATGCGGAGCAGGCAAGCGCGTTGGAGAAAGGAACGATCGATATCGGCTTGCTGCATACGCCTGTTGCCGTGGGCGGGCGCATGCGCGAAAAGTTGATCGTGAGAGAGCGCTTGCTCGCGGTACTGCCGATGTCTTTTGTTATTGGCGACGATGGAAAAGTCGGTTTGAAGGAGTTATCCGATGCAGGCCTCGTATGGTTTCCGAGCGATCAATTGCCGGTAGTTCGCGCGGGCATCCTCAGTGCTTTTCGTAAAGCGGGTTGCGAAGCCAACGTCGTGCAGGACGCGAATCGTTCTCTGACGGTATTGGCTTGCGTCGCGGCCGGATGCGGCGCATCGCTCCTGCCGCAATCCGTGACTGCGTTGCAGTTCGCCGGCGTGCGCTTCTGCGACGTGCGCGACGGCGATAACCTGCCACCATTCGAACTCAGCGCAATATGGCCGATGCGTTCCCGCCCGACGCTCGCGGATCGCTTCGCGGCCTTGCTCGAAGCATGAGCGCATGATCGCATCGCAAGGAGACACGCATGAATGAAACATCGAACGATCTGCCGCTACCGGACGGCATTCGCGCGCGCATGATCGACAATGGCAATGGCCTTTCGATGCATGTGCTCGAAGCCGGATTCGATATCCCCGGTCGGCCTTGCATCGTGCTCCTTCACGGCTTTCCCGAACTCGCTTATAGCTGGCGCAAGATCATGAAACCGCTTGCCGATGCGGGTTTTCATGTCGTCGCGCCGGATCAGCGCGGTTATGGGCGCACTATCGGCGGTATTGCTTCATTCGATACCGATCTCGAAGAGTTCACATTTCCGAATCTGGTCCGCGATGTACTGGGTCTCGTGTCGGCGCTGGGTTATCGCAGAGTCGCATCGGTTATCGGTCACGATTTCGGCTCGCCCGTTGCCGCGTGGTGTGCATTGATTCGTCCCGATGTATTCGCATCGGTCGTGATGATGAGCGCGCCTTTTGCGGGGCCGCCCGCATTCGCCTTCAATACCGCGAACGACGATGCAAGGCTCGCGCGCGTCGAGACGGCGCAATCGATCATGGCCGAAGCGGTCGCCGGGCTCGCGTCGCTCGATCCGCCGCGCAAGCACTATCAATGGTATTACTCGGGCGCGCAGGCGAATGACGACATGTGGCACCCGCCGCAAGGACTCGCCGCGTTCTTGCGCGCGTATTACCACATGAAGAGCGCGGACTGGCCGGACAATGATCCGCATCCGCTCGCATCCGTTTCTGCCGATCAACTGGCTTTGCTGCCCACGTACTACGTAATGAACGCGGATGCGACGATGCCGCAAACCGTCGCCGAACATTCGCCCGACGCCGATCAAATCGCCGGATGTGCCTGGCTGTCCGACCGCGATTTGAACGTCTATGCGAGCGAATACGCGCGCACGGGATTTCAGGGTGGACTGAACTGGTATCGGTGCGGCACCGATCCGAGTCTTGCTGCTGCACTGCGGATGTGGTCGGGGCGCACTATCGACGTGCCGTCATGCTTTATCGCAGGCGCGAGCGACTGGGGCTATTACCAGCGGCCGGGCGATTTCGAAGCGATGCGCGTGCTGGCCTGCACCGATTTTCGCGCGACGCATCTGATCGAAGGCGCAGGGCATTGGGTGCAGCAGGAGCAGCCGAGCACGGTCGTCAGCCGCATACTGCGGTTTCTCCGTCAGAATGCGCCATAGAAATGTATCCATACGTGTATGAAGTTTCTTGTTGTAAGAGTCTCATCTGAATGAGTTGTCTGGCGGAACTTCATTGAAATCGCGGCTGTCCACGAGCCTCGCGGCCTTTTTTGTAGGTCGGCATGAACCGCGAGGAGAGTATCGATGGATAAAGGACGTGTTGCCGCGCTCGACGCTGGCCGGGCGCTCGCGATCGTCGGGGTAGTCGCAGTACACCTGTCGTTTCAGTTTCCCAATCTGCCGGGCACCGTCACGCTCATTGCGCGCATGGGCCAATACGGCGTGCAGTTGTTCTTCGTGATCAGCGCGATCACGATCTTCATGACGCTCGAAGTGGATCACGCGCGCTGCGCGGATGCGCGTCATGTCACGTTGCGCTTCTATATCAAGCGTTTCTTTCGCATAGCGCCGATGTACTACGCGGCGATCGCGGTCTATGGACTCATCAGCTATGGCGCGACGCGCTCGGGCATCGAACGCGCATGGATTCTCGGCGCACATGGGCCGATGGACGTGCTGCTCAACCTGGTCTTTCTGCATGCGCTTTCGCCGACAGCGATCAATAACGTCGTGCCAGGCGGATGGTCGATCGGCGTGGAGATGCTGTTCTACCTGATTGCGCCACTTCTATTTTTTCTCGCGATGAATCGCGCGCGCCTCTTGCTGGCTACGGTGTTGTTGCTCGGCCTCTCGTATGCCGTGATGTCGATGGCCGATTGCAACGGCACGCTCGATTGCAATGTCGCCAATAACACGTTCAGCTATTTCTGGCCGCCCGTGCAGGGTCCGTGCTTCATCGTCGGCATGTGGGCGTGGTATGCATTTCGCTCGCATCTTCTCGGCGTGTCCGACGTGACGGCGCGCGTGTCTTTACTGTATTTTTCACTGGCGCTGGCTTTTGCGCTCATGACCGCAGCGCTCGGCGTGTGGCTCGACAAGGCGCATGCGCTCGCGCCCGTATTCGCGGCATGCAGCGCCGTGGCCTTTCTGCTCTTCGTGTGTTCACGTCATGCCCGCAAGCATCGCGATAACAAGCATGCCGTGCCGCCCATCACACTCGTTCGACGCGCCGCCGCCGCGCTCGGCCGCGAAAGTTATGGTATCTATCTCTGGCACTTCATCTGCGTCTACGTGACGTTTCATTTCTTCGATCGCTCATTCGGACAGAAGAATGGAGAGACGTCGCTCGCGTTGTTCGGCGCGACGCTGATCGCGGTGCTCGTCGTCTCTTATGCATTGTCGCGTGTGTCGGACCGGCTGATTCAAGGGCGTGCTACACGCTTGTCGAGACGCCTGCTCGCATCGGTCGATCGACGCTTTCATCTGACGCGCGACGCCTGATTGCGAGGATAAGCATGAGCGCAGAACGCCTGACGGAAAGCCGGCATGGCTCGGCTTTCCCGCTGTCAAAGTACACGCGCGCGTTCATTCGATTCGCTCGCAAGCGGGGTGGCGTAGTGCTGGATATCGGCGCAGGTTATGGAACCGCGTCCCTGCCTACGTTAAGCAAACGCACGCGCGTGATCGCGAACGACATTTCCCGGGCGCAACTGGAGCAAATCCGGCAGGCTGCACCAGCCGCGTACGTCAGTAATCTCGTCTTGCTGGAAGGCGCGTTCCCGCACTACGAACTCGAAGCCTCTTCTCTCGACGTGATTCTCGCGTCTCACGTACTCCATTTCCTCGCGCCCGATGATTTCCGTACGGGCGTCGCCCGGCTATTCGATTGGCTCAAACCCAACGGCAAGGCATTCGTGCTGTGCTTCACGCCGTATCATCGTTTCATGGCGAAGATGATTTCCGACTACGAGCGGGCGATCGTATCGGGCAATGCATGGCCAGGATTGACGGAGGATTCGGATCGCTATGCACTCGCGCCAAAGCTATTGCCCGCGACAGTCAACCTCATGGACCCGACGATACTCGCCCGCGAATTCATGCTCGCGGGTTTTCGCATCGAGTGCGTGGAATTCACGCCGTGTCCTCGCGGCGTGAATCCGGAATACTTCCCTCTCGATGGCCGCGAGTGGGTCGGACTCGTTGCCTACAAAAGCGCCTGATTCGTCGTCGCTGGCGCGGGCAATTCGAACCGCCTTCCGCGCGTGCGATACAGCACGATGCTCAGAGCCAGCGTCGCAAGCTCGGTGATGGCGACGGTCATCCAGATGCCGCGCGGCCCGAACCATTCGGTCAGAAGCCAGAGCATCGACAAGAGCAGCAGCCAGCTTCGCAACAGGGCGACGATCATCGACGCGAGCGGCGCTTCGATGGCCGTCAGATAGCCGCTGATCGCTACGTTGATCGCGGCAGGCAGGAACGCGAGCGCGCACCACGGCAATGCGTCGCCCAGAAGCGCTTGTGCTGCAGGACTGTCGGGCACGAAGAGCGCCCCGAGCGGTTGCGCGAGCGCGAGGATCGCGAAAGCGGCGGCGAGTGCGAAGCCTGCCGTAACGATGACGCCGATCGAAAACGCGCGCGACACGGCATGCGCGTTGCCCGCGCCGCGCTGAAAGCTCACGATAGGCTGCATGCTCTGTACGAGCGCGACCATCGTGACCGACGCGATCATCGTCATGTATTCCACGACTGCGAACGCAACGAGGCCGGTGTCGCCGAGCCAGCGCAATACAGCGTGATTGAACGCGAAGAGCGTGACGCTTGGCGCGATCTCGCCGAGAAACTCCGATGCCCCGTTATAAGCCATGCGCCATGCGTGATCGAGCCGCGTGAAAGCATGGGCAACAGGCCGAACGTGCCGGGCCTTGACGAAGTGGTAGGCGAGCATCGGCATGCAGGCGAGCGCCTGGCTGATGCCCGATGCGAGCGCCGCGCCACGCATGCCCCATTGCATGTGGCTCACCATCCACCATGTCAAGGCGACATCGGCGATGCCGCCCGCGATCAGGCAGACGAGACCGAACTTCGCCGCGCCTTCGATTCGCAAGAACAGTTCGAGCGCATAACATGCGGTCGGAAACAGAACGAAAGGCGCATAGGCGTGCAGGAAGTCTTTCGCGAGCAGCGCAAGCTCGCCGCGCGCGCCCGTCCATTGCACGAAGGTATCGGCATAAAAATGGATCGCCATCGCGAATGTCACGCCGCATAGACCGAGCAGCCAGAGCGCCTGTGTGAATGCTTCGGCGGCATCGCGTTCGCGCTGCTCGCCGAGCAATCTCGAGACGAGCGTCGATCCGCCGACGCCGATCATCACGCTGAATGCGTAAGGCAGATAGAGCAACGGAACGAGCACATTCAACGCGGCAAGCGCATCTGGGCCGACATGGCGTCCGATGAAGATGCCGCTGATGACCGAGTGCATGCAGTACACCCATGCAGCTAGCACGGTGGGCACTGCATAGTTCGAAAATTGACGAATGAGAGAAGCGTTGTTATTGAAAGCCATGACTGACAACCAGACGTTACTCGCTAGGCACGCCCATAAGAATTCGCGACGCATCATGCGTGCGAATGAATGTTATGGCATGGCGCATTAGCGCAGAATGAGCGCGCCGAAGATACGCAGGCGGGCCGCAAATGATTGAAACGAGACTGCGTAGCGCGGGAGCGCTACGAGAGGAACTGCGACGTGCGTGAGGTACGAATGCGGTGTGAATGCCGCTTCACGCTTTCATGACGCCGTGATTGGAGCGGCGAAGGCGAATGAAGGTTCCTTATTGCCCCTTTAAGCGAATCATGATTCGCGCACCGGTCAGCCGCCTGATGCCTCCAGCGGCCTGTCGGCCTTGGCGCGCAAGCCATAGGCAGTCAACATGCGATACAGCGTGACGCGCGAGATGCCCAGTTCGTCCGCCGCTTCGCCGAGACGTCCGCGATGACGCAACAACGCCACGTCGATAGCCTGTCGCTCGGCTGCTTCGCGCGCTTGTGCGAGCGTCATCGGCGCGGCTTCCGCATATTCGCCCAGTTCGAGATCGCTGGCGAGAATCTGCCTTCCTTCCGACATGACGATTGCGCGACGCACGCGATTGATCAACTCGCGCACATTGCCGGGCCAGCCATAGTTATGCAGCGCTGCAATCGCGCACGGCGCGAAGCCGCGAAGCCGCCGGCTCGCGTCTTTTCTGAAGCGATCGAGCATGTGATTCGCAAGCAGTTCGATATCCTTGCCGCGCACGCGCAGCGGCGGCTCGTCGATCTGCAATACGCACAGGCGATGGTACAAGTCCGCGCGGAAGCGTCCTTCGAGCATGGCCGTCTGCATGTCGACGTGCGTCGCCGAAATGATGCGTACATCGACGTCCGTCGAACCTTGTCCGCCGAGACGCTCGATCTTGCGCTCTTGAAGAAAGCGCAGCAGACTCGCCTGACTTTCGAGCGGCAGATCGCCGATTTCATCGAGAAAGAGCGTGCCGCCGTCGGCCGCTTCAACGCGACCAATCTTGCGTTGATTGGCGCCGGTAAATGCGCCGCGCTCATAACCGAAGAGTTCCGACTGCAACAGATGCGCGGGAATCGCGCCGCAGTTGATCGCGACGAAAGGCCGCTCGCGCCGCACGGATCGCTCGTGAATCGCAACAGCGGTGAGTTCCTTGCCCGTGCCCGATTCGCCGGAGATGAAGACGGGCGCATCGGTCATCGCGACTTTTCGAATCGAGCGATAAAGCGCCTGCATCGCATCGCAGGAACCGACCATGCTGCCTTCCTTGCATTCGTCCTTGCGCGGATCGTTGCTCGCGGCATCGTGCAGCGAAACCATGCCGTATGCGTGTCCCACTGCATCGACGATTCGATCGGCGGTGGACGGCACGGTCACATAATCGAAACAAAAATCGCGAATGAGGCGGCAGATATCGGGGTTATCGACATGCTCGGCGTCGACCGTCGCGACCCAGCCGATCTGATAACTTGCGAGCATCGCGGTGAGCGCGGCCGCGTCCTGTGCAAAACCGCGACTGGTGAGATCGACGATACCCGCCGCTGCGCGTTTGCCGTGTTTGGCGGACTTGGGCGGCTTGGCCGGGTCGATGCGCTCGACGGTCCAGCCACGAGCGCACAAACGCTCGGAGACATCGTCCGATAATGCGCGGCCCACGAAGTAGAGCGTTCTGGCTTCCCCGTACATGGCTTTTTCCCGGCTTTTATAGATATTGCGGCAAGTATGCGCCCTGAGGTCGCAATGTAAAAAGCCTCGCAAACGATAAGCCGTTTTTGAATGTTTACATTGATCGGCGGATTCGATTAAAAACGTCATAGCATTTTTTGCGGGACGCCCGTGCGAAAACCTGCGGAACGAACGTGCTTTATCCGGCCGTGCCCTAAATGACACGGACGGGCGCGCACGGAGCGCTCGGAACAAGTTACTTATTCACTTATGAATATGTCCATGCACGAAAGTATTTGCGGAACAGAAATCTGCGAGCACTGAAATATCAGATAATTAATACCTCCACGCATATCAATTTGAGGCGCACGCATTGCGGGCGTAGAGTTCATAAAGGTGCATCTCGTCTGATGAATGACCGTTCGAATATGGATAAAGCAGAGAACTCCACCTCAACGTACCAGCCGCGTTTGCTTCTCGTCGACGACGACCCGGCGATGATTCGCATCATTGGGGACATGCTCGCGGAGTTCCCCAACCAGCGCTTTGCCATCACTGGCGAAGCGGCACTCGCGCTGGCGCGCGAGTCGACGCCGGATCTGATCCTTCTCGACGCCAATCTGCCCAACATGACGGGCTTCGATGTCTGCGAAATCCTCAAGCGCGATGCGAAGCTCGCGCGCGTGCCGGTGATATTCGTCACCAGTCACGACGCGCCCGCGCTCGAAGTCGACGCCTTCAACATCGGCGCGGCGGATTACGTCATCAAACCGCTGGTCGCGCCGCGCCTGCAGGCACGTGTGCGGGCACAGCTTCGTCTGCGGCATCGCGTGATGGAGGCGCAGGCGCGTCGGCACGAGCAGGGTAAAGCGGCGGCGTCGAAACCTACGGGCGTGCGCGTGCTCGGCATCCTCGGGGACGACACGATCGAGGCGCATCGGCATGCGCTCGAAGGCATCGGCGCACTCGATCTCGCGAAGGATTGCAATGCCGCGCTAGGTCTTGCGCAAAGCAAGGAGCCGGATGCGATCGTGCTGGATGCGCGTTGTTGCGATAACCCTTGCGCGGCGGTGCGCGCATTGTTGTCGGAACTGGCCCACGTACCGATCGTCGTGCTGGCCGATGCGCGCGATGTCGAAACGGAGCAATGCACGCTCGATGCGGGCGCGGCGGATGTCATTGCAAAGCCGGCCAGGTCCGCCGTGTTGCAGGCGCGCGTGCAGGGCGCGCTGGCTTCTGCGCGCAAGGCGCGGGAAGAATTGCGCGCGATGCTGGACTCGGCATGCGGCGCGAACGTCCATCCGTTTCCGGTGTATGTTCGCGATGCAAATGGCCGCTAACGTCTAGCGTTCTCGTTCGGCTCAAACCTGTTCGAGCATATCGCGCGCGATCTCCGATGCGCGCGCGAATTCGAGTGCGCGCACGCACGCGAGAAACTGCTCGAAGTGCTCGCGATACGCGCTCGGCGCATAAGGCGACAAGTTCTCGGATAGCGCGATCGCCTGCAGATTCGATGCATCGAGCAATTCGACGATAGCAGTGAGGCGTGCGCGCCAGTCGTAGTCTTGCAGCGGTGAAACGTTGGAAGTGTTCCGTGCAGGCGATCGGGGCCGACCGAATTCATCGACGAGTTGCGCCACGCTCGATGCAAGCAACTGCTGCATGCGCGGCAACGCCACGCGCGCAGCTTCCAGAAGATGCGCGTCCTTCTCGAGCGTGCTCGCGAGCCGCGCGAGCGCAGCAGCGCCGATCGTGCCCGCGCTGCCTTTGATCGCATGCAGCATCGCCGCGGCGCCGCGCACGTCGTGCGCCGCGAGCGCCGAGGCGAGCATCGCGAGTTGCTTGCCAGTCTGCGCGTCGAGGCCGTCGATCGCCTTGCGGATCAGATCGACGTTGCCGCCGAAACGCGCGACGATCGAATCGCGCGGCTCCATGATGGATTCGATATCGGCATTCGCGTGATGTGCATCCGGCGCTTGCAGCGTGCGTTCGGTGTGCGCGCGCAGCACCGCGACCAGCCGCTCCACATCGATTGGCTTGCCTACATGTTCGTTCATGCCGGCCGCTATGCACGCATCGCGATCCGCGCCCGATGCATTGGCCGTCATCGCGATGACGGGCAGCGCGGCGAAGCGACCGTCCGCGCGAATGAGGCGTGTCGCTTCGAGTCCATCGAGATCGGGCATCTGCACGTCCATGAGCACCGCGTCGAAGCAGGCGTTTGCTGCGATGACCCGATCGACGCCTTCACGGCCGCTTTGCGCAAGCGTGACGGATGCGCCTTCAGCGAGCAGCACGCCTTCGGCAACCTGGCGGTTGAGCGCATTGTCTTCGACGACGAGCAACGCGAGTCCCGCAAGGCGGCGAGCTTTCATTGTCGGCAGCGGCGTGACGGGCCGCGTCGTTTCCGTGTCGCGAGGCAGCGCGGCACGGATTGCCGCCGCGAGTTGCTTCGGCGTCACGGGCTTCGTCAGGAAGCCGGCGAAAGGCGCGTCGCCGCCTTCCTGCGACTCCTTCAACACCTCGCGGCCGAATGCCGTGACGAGCAGCACGAGAGGCGGCGCAGCGCGGCCTTTCATCGCGTGAATCTGCCTGGCGGCGTTGAGCCCGTCGAGTTCCGGCATGCGCCAGTCGAGGAGGGCGATGTCGTAGGGCGCATCGTTCAGCGCAGCTTCGCCGATGCGTTCGACCGCTTCGCGTCCGCTCGTCACGATGTCAGCGCGCCAGCCGAGCGAGCGCACCGTGCGCGCCATGATCTCGCCTGCGATCGCGTTGTCATCGGCGATGAGAATGCGCGCGCCATGTTCGAGGTTCGCGCTTTCGTCATGCGTCAACGCGCTCGCCGTTTCGACGCCAAGCGTGATGTCGAACCAGAAGCGGCTGCCTTCGCCCACACGGCTTTCGACTTCGAGCTGCCCGCCCATCATCGCGACAAGCCGCTTGCTGATGACGAGCCCAAGGCCCGAGCCGCCGTAACGGCGCGAAGTCGATGCCTCCGCCTGCGTGAAGCCCTCGAAGATGCGTTCGAGCTGTGCCTCGCTGATGCCGATGCCGCTATCGCTGACCGTGATACGCAAGCGCACCGCATCGCCGGATGCATCGGGCGAATCGTCGAGCCGATGCACGCTCACGACGATCTGCCCCGCCGACGTGAACTTGAGCGCATTGCCCGCGAGATTGATCAGCACTTGCTGAAGGCGGAAGCTATCGCCGACGAGCACAGTCGGCACGGACGGATCGAGATCGAACAGCACTTCGACATCCTTCGCGCCCTGGTTGCCCGAGAGCACGATGCCGAGCTCTTCCATCAGTTTTTCCGGCTCGAACGGATGGCTGTCGAGCTGCAGCTTGCCCGCTTCGATCTTCGAATAATCGAGAATATCGTTGAGCAAATTCAGCAACGATCTGGCCGCGGTTTCCGCCTTGCTCACATAGTCCTGCTGGCGCGCATTGAGCGCCGTCAGCTGCACGAGATGCAACATGCCGAGCACCGCGTTCATCGGAGTGCGGATTTCGTGGCTCATGTTCGCGAGGAACGAAGACTTCGCCGCGCTCGCGGCATCCGCCTGCTCCTTCGCATTGCGCAGATGGAACTCCAGTTCGTACTGGTCGGTGACGTCGTAGTTCACGCCGGTCATCACGACGGGCGTGCCATTCGCGTTGCGCTGCGTGCGCAGCCCGCTCTGGATGCGCCGCGTCGTCCCGTCTGGCAGGACGATCCGGAACGGCTGCAAGGTCTCGATCTCTCCTGCAGCGGCCGCGCGCAGGTTCGCCATGATCGCGTCGTGATCCTCGGGATGTATGCGCAGGCGCCAGTGCTCGAAGTGCAGCCCGTTATCGAGCATCTCCGGCGGATAGTGATAAATCTCGAACATGCGCGCGTTCCAGTGCAGCTTGTCCGTCACCAGATCCCACGACCAGATGCCCAGTTCGGCAATGTCGGCAGCGAGAAGCAACTGGTCGCGCGCGTGCGCCAGTTCGCTGCGTTCCTTCCGCTGCCTGGAGATATCCGTAATTACGGATACAAAATGCAAAGCGCCATCGAGACGCATCGCGCCCGTCGATACATGCGCAGGAAACGACGTGCCGTCCTTGCGCTGTCCGGCGAGTTCGCAGTCGGCCGTCGCGACGCCGCTTTCCCCCTTGAATTGCATTATGTATTCGTTATACAAATCCAGATGGGGCGGCGGCACCAGCATCCGGATGTTTTGCCCGATGACTTCGCTCGCCTTATAGCCGAATACCTTTTCGCCGGCCGAATTGAAGGAGCGGACCGCGCCGCGCTCGTCCACGGTGATGATCGGGCTGATCGCGGTGTCGAGGACGGTTTGAGTCGTCGCGAGGCTGCGGGCGAGCGCCTGCTCGATGTGGGTGCGCGCCGTGACCTGACGCACGAGCCGTGCGCCGAACATCGCGATGACGAGCGCGAGCACGGTCGTGACGGAGGCGTGCCAGAGCGTATCGCGCCACCACGGGCCGAGGATTTCATCTTCCGAAAGTGCTGCGGCGACGAAGAGCGGATAGTCCTGCAATTCCCGCAGGCTGTTCAGACGCGTGACGTGATCCTGCGACGATTTAGTCGTGAACACGCCCGAGCGGCCGTCCAGATGCGAGCGATAAAGCGCGGTGTCGCTCACGTTCTTGCCGACGAAACGATCCTCGAAAGGGCGGCGCACGATCATCGTGCCCGAGTTCAGCACGAGAACCGCCGCGCCCGACTGGCCGAGATCGAGGCTGTCGTAGAAGCGCGAAAAGAAATCGATGTCGATGGTCGCGAGCGCGACGCCCGCGAAGCTGCCGTCGGGCGCGTCGATGCGGCGTGATACTGGCACGATCCACTTTCCCGTCGAACGGCTCTTGACCGGCGGCCCGATGTGCGAGCCCTGATCGGTATGCGTGCGGTGATATTCGAAGTACTCGCGGTCCGAGTTATTGAATCGCGAGTCGAGCTTCGCCTGCGAATTGACGATCCACGCGCCGTCCTTGTCGAAGATGAAGAGCCCGTTCAATTGCGGCAACTGCTGCACGCGTGACACGAGCGAGCGGTGCAGGCGCGCGAGGTCGGCCGGCGACGTGCCGTCCTCCTCGACGCGCTCCACCATGCCGATGAGCGTCGTATCGGCTTCCTTGAACGCGTCGTTCGCGTGCTGCGCCATCGCGCGCGCGAGGTTGGACGTCGCCGTCGTCATCTCGTCGATCTGCGCGCGGCGTGCGGCGACGCTGCGCCAGAGATCGGTGCCGATGAGGAGCACGCAGACGACGCCGATGAACACCGTCATCCTGAAAGTGAGCGAGTGGCGACTGTGCAAGCCGTTTGTCTCCGAATGAGCGATTGCGGGACGCTAAGATCGAACGCTGCCGTATCTTATCGCGCCATCCGAAGCGGGCCGGTCGACGGGCAGGCGCGCCGGGCGAAGCGACTTTCGCGGCAATCAGCCGTATTAACGGCGCGGCGGCGCGAAAGCTTGATCCCATGCGAAGGGAATATTCTCGCGGCCTTTTCCGTATCTCACGCAAGGAGTCGCTTCCGACGAGGTCCGGCGACGTGTTCGACGTCCGCCGTCTTTCCGAAGACGAAGCGTTGGCTCGCGCCCGACACTCGCGTCGGCCTGCGCGCGGCTGATTTCGCCCCGAGCCTTGACTGGCAAGGCCTCGGCGAAACTGGCACGGTCGCTGCATTGCATCGACACCCGCCGCCTCAGCGACTCTCCGATTCATCCGTCTTGCACGTTCGCTCAGCCGGCATTTCATGGAAGGTCTCGTCGGTGCAAGTGGAGCGAATCATGTTGGGATACCTAATCAATGTCGGAAAGGACTTCATGCTGCCGCATCTGATCTGCTGGACCGGGATGCTGCTGGAACGTGCGGAGCATAGCCGCCGCGACGCCTATCTCGGATCGTGCGCGGATATCGGCGAGCTCGAACGCCGTATGCGCGCGTGCGACGGCGACGCCTGATCACTCACGAAAGCGAGAACGAACGATGATGGATTCGAACGACGAACACACCGCCGCAGCGGTCATCGCGCTGCACTGCTCGGGCGCGGGCGCGAATCAATGGCGCCAGCTCGGCGAAACGCTCGACGCACTCAACGCGGATCACGCGCGCTACACGTTGATGGCGCCGGAGCACTATGGTTGCGACAGCGTCGGACCGTGGAGCGGCGAGCGCGCCTTCACGCTCGCGGACGAAGCAGCCCGCACGATCGACATCATCGATCGTCAGCGCGGCAAGGTGCATCTCGTCGGACATTCGTATGGCGGCGGCGTCGCGTTGCGCGCCGCGCTGGAACGGCCGCACGGCGTCGCGAGCATCACGCTTTACGAGCCGTCGGCGTTTCATCTGCTGAAGAGCATGGGCGCGCGCGGTGCGACTGAATTCGCCGAGATTCTCGCGATCGCGGCGCGCACGGCGGAGGGCGTCGTCGCCGGCGATCTGCGCGGCGCGGCGCGTTCTTTCGTCGATTATTGGGGCGGACATGGCGCATGGTCGGCGTTGCGGCCGTCCGTACAGGCGATGCTCACGCGCTGGGTGCCGAAAGCGCCGCTCGATTTTCGCGCGCTGATTCACGAGCCGACGCCGGCGAGCGCGTATGCGAAGCTGCGCATTCCCACGCTCGTCATGCGCGGCGAGCACGCGCCCGCGCCGACGCGCCTGATCGCGGAAACCTTGCCCGATCTGATGCCGGCGGCGAAGCTGATCGTCGTGCCGGATGCGGGACACATGGGGCCGCTCACGCATGCCTGTGCGGTGAACGCGGCGATCGCGGATCACATCGCGATGGCGACGTGCGCGCCGCTGGCCTAGCTAGCCGAGCAGACCGTCGCGCGACGACGCGCTTTCTCCCTGACGCTCGATGAGCCGCGCGCGGAACCAAAACGTCCACGCGAGCAATCCGCCGTAGATCACGTAGCTCACGACCGGCGAGACAACCAGATAACGCTCGACCGGCCACGTCCACGCGAACCAGAAGCGCAGCACGGTTTCGAGCGAGAGCCCGACGCCCCACACGAGCGTCATCAGCCGCAACGACATGCGCAGCGAAGCGCTCTCGCTCCAGTACGCCTCGAAACGTTTCGCACCGTCTTCCTGCTCGCGAGTGACGGTCGCGCGGGCGAGATAGAAGACGAGCGGGCGCTCGAAAAACAGCGAGATCAGAAAAACGATGCCCGTTGCGCCCGCCGCGAGCGATTCGCGCACGAGCAGGATGCGCGGGCTGCCGCCCATCGCGAGCATGACAATCGATAGCGCGATGCCGAACAGCACGAGCGCGGAAAGCGCATCCACGCGGCGCGAGCGCGCGAATTCGGCGACGCTCCACATGAGCGGCGGCGCGGCCGATGCATACAGCGCGCCGACATCGCCCCAGTAAGGCAGCGCGAGCCGGTACGCAAGCCACGGAAGCAGCAGGTTAGCGACGAGTTCGAGCACGAGACCGGGTTTGATCTTTTTCATGGACTCAGGAATGTGCGCTTTGAATGGCAATGCCTGAGCCAAGTATAAGAGATCGACAATGCGCGGCCGTGCGAACGCGCGCGCCGGTTCGCTGGGAAGGGCTCGGGCCGCTCCCGATCCAACGAGCGGCCCGACGCGCACATGGCGCCTACTTTCTCGGGGGCGCGCCCGCGGCGGCGGGCGTTCCGGGCACGGCGCCGTTTGCCGTATTGCCCGCGTTGGGGTTGTAGTTCGAGTTCGCGTTGTAGTTCGGCGTCGTCGTATTCGCGTTCGGCGTGTTCGGCGTCGCCGGCTTCAGGGGCTTCGGCTGCAGTGTCTGGTTGATGACGCCCATCTGGCCCATCTTCTTCGCGGCTTGGCTGTCCGCGCTGGCCGCCGTGGCGAAGCACAAGCCAGCAGCGCCGGCGATCAACGCAATGTGCAGGGCGCGTCCCTGCGCGCAATTGCGGCTTTTCTTCATGTCGGCCTCCTTGGCTCACGCCGGCCGCGCGGATGCCCGGCCGGCGACATCATTCTGTGCAAGGACGATACCCGGGCGAAAGAGGGTTTTGCCTAGGTGCTTGCAAATGCAATCCGCGGCGGTCTGACACAGCATCGCTTGATATTTGTCTAAGAAAAGGCCCTCTCCGGTCGGTAATATGTACTTCGAATTGCTAATTGTTTATCAACCGGAGGATCAAGCATGTTTCCCGAATATCGCGATCTCATCTCGCGCCTGAAGACCGAAGACGGCCACTTCTCGCGGCTCTTCGAGCGCCACAACGAACTCGATCATCAGATCCACAACATGGAGACCGGTGTCACGCCTGCGGATGGCTTCGCCATCGAATCGCTGAAAAAAGAAAAGCTGCTGCTGAAGGACAAGCTCTACACGGTCTTGCGAAAGGCGCACGAAGCCGCCTGAAGACAAAACGACGTGAGAGCCAGAGACTCCGAGCAACAACATCGAGGAAGGAATGAAGTTGATATCGCCAGGTAACACTGCCGAATCGAGCGACGGCGGCGTCGCGGCGCGAACGAAGCCGCCGTCCATCGAACAGGAAGAAACGGGCCGCGCGGTCGAAGCGGCGCATGACCTGCTGACGAGCAGCCTGGACGACATACTGAAGCGCTTCGACGCGCGAGACGGCGCACAAGCTGAATCGCTGGTCGATACCGTCCGAACCTTGATCGGCGGTATGTCGCCGGATGAAGTATCGGCGTTGCGCGCCCATCTTTTCGATGGCGACGCGATGCTGCGGGCCGCCAACGGCACGCCTGATCCCGACGACGAACTGTCGCCGTCGTGGCGCAATGGCGGCTATCCGTATCGGAACCTGATGTCGCGGCGCGCGTATGAGAAGCAGAAGTATCGCCTTCAGGTGGAGCTGCTGAAGTTGCAGGCGTGGGTGCGCGACACGGGTCAGCGCGTCGTCATCCTCTTCGAAGGGCGCGACGCGGCGGGCAAGGGTGGCACCATCAAGCGCTTCATGGAGCATCTGAATCCGCGCGGCGCGCGCGTCGTCGCACTGGAAAAGCCGTCCGAGCGCGAGCGCGGTCAATGGTATTTCCAGCGCTATGTCGAACACTTGCCGACGGCGGGCGAAATCGTGCTCTTCGACCGCTCGTGGTACAACCGCGCGGGCGTCGAGCGCGTGATGGGCTTCTGCTCGCCGCGCGAATACGAAGACTTCATGCAGCAGGTGCCCGCGTTCGAACGGCACCTTTCGCAGAGCGGCACGCACGTCATCAAGCTGTGGTTCTCCGTGAGCCGCGCCGAGCAGCGCCGACGCTTCAAGGAGCGCGAGATTCATCCGCTGAAGCAATGGAAGCTGAGTCCGGTCGATCTCGCGTCGCTTGACAAGTGGGACGCGTACACCGACGCCAAGGAATCCATGTTCGCGCATACCGATAGCGCGGACACGCCCTGGACCGTCGTACGCTCCGATTGCAAGAAGCGCGCGCGCCTCAACGCGATGCGCTATGTGCTGCACAAGCTGCCCTACGCGAATCGCGATCTCAAAGCGATCGGCGCGGTCGATCCGTTTATCGTCGGGCGTCCGTTCTAGCTTGCGGTTGCGCCGTCCATCAACGTTTCGGCGAGCAAACGCGCGTGCGGCGTGAGCGCGCGGAAGTCGCGGGCACACAGATGCAGACGGCGTGTCGCCCACGGCTCCGATAGCGGCACGACCGCAAGCGTCGGCCGCTCCAGCATCCGCGCCGATGCCTCGGACAGAATCGCGAGTCCGATGCCCGATTCGACGAGCATCCCGACGTTGTCGATACTGCGCATGCGGATTCGGTAGGCAATCTGGCGGCCAAGTCGCGAGGCGCGCTCCGCAAGATGCAATTCGAGCGCGGCATCCGACAGCCCGACGAATGCCTCGCCGACGATTTCCGCGAACGCCACCTCGCTTTCTCCCGCAATCCGATGCGCGCGATTCGCCACGACCACGAGTCGGTCCTTCGCGAGCAGATGCGTCTCCAATTGTCCAAGATCGGTCGTGTCCGAGACGACGCCGAGATCCGCGCGCCTCTCCGCGAGCGCCTGCACGATCTCCACACTCGGGCGTTCGTCGAGATCGATCGAAAGATCGGGATAGGCGACGAGAAAACGCGAGAGTCTCGGCGGCAGGAAGGCGGCCAGCGCCGCCGTGTTGGACATCAGCCGGATGCGGCCTTTGAGGCCGGTTGCGAACGAGCGCAGCTCGCCGCGCATCTGCTCGACCTGGCCGAGAATCGCGCGCGCGTGGCGCACGAAGGCATCGCCGGCGGCGGTCGCCTGCACGCCGCGGCGGTTGCGCTCGAGCAGCGGCGCGCCAAGCGCGGCCTCCATGCCCGCGATGCGCTCGCTCGCCGAGGCCAGCGCGAGGTGCATCGCCTGAGCGCCCGCCGTGATGCTGCCGCGCTCGACCACGGTCAGGAAAAGCCGCATGTCGGTCAGATCGAAACGCATCGCGCTTCCTTCGGATTGGCCGAAGCCTCGCATTGGAAATGCCAGATTGTAAGGGGACGGCCGCGTCGCTAGCATCTGTCGCATGGAACCCTTCATTGTCGTTATCGGCGCCGGTTTTCTTGCGGGCGCGATGAATGCGCTGGCCGGCGGCGGCTCGTTCGTGAGCCTCCCCGCGATGATCGCCGCCGGCTTGCCACCGGTTCAGGCGAACGCTTCGAGCACCGTCGCGCTGTTTCCGGGCGGTGTCGTGAGCGCGTGGGCCTATCGCGACGGGCTCGGTCCGGTCGGCTCGGTGTCGATCCGCAAGATGCTCGTGACGACGCTCGCCGGCGGGCTCGTCGGCGCAGTCTTGTTGCTGTCCACGTCGTCGCGGACGTTTTCGTTCGTGCTGCCGTGGCTGCTTCTGTGCGCGAGCTTCACGCTTGCGTTCGGCCGCAAGCTGGGCGAGATGTTGCGGCGGCGCTGGCATATCGGCGCGGCGGCGGTGCTGTCGATCCAGTTCGCGCTCGGCGTGTATGGCGGGTATTTCGGCGGCGCGGTCGGCATCATGATGATGGCCGTCTGGGGCCTGCTCGATTCGCGCGACCTGAAGAGCCTTAATGCGCCGCGCACGTTGCTCGTGAGCGCGGCCAACTCGGTGGCCGTGCTGACGTTCGCGGCGGCGCAGGCAGTGCGCTGGCCGGAGACGATCGCGATGCTGCTCGCGGCGATCGCCGGCGGGTATGGCGGCGCGCAGATCGGCCGGCGCGCGCCGCCGCAGTGGGTTCGCGCGGGCACCTTGATCGTCAGCGCCGGTATCACGATTGCATTTTTCGTAAAGACCTACGGGCCGATGCTCTCGCATCGATGATCGAGTGCGTCGACGTTCAGGGAGACCGACATGATTCCCGCCTTGCTTGAGACTATCGGGGCGTTATCGCTGCTCGCAAGCATCGCGGCGAAGATCGTGCTGCTGCACGGATCGCGCGAGGAAGACGAGCCCGAAACGCCGAAATCCGCATCGATCAGGCGCGCGCGAATCGGATGTTTTCGCTCGAGAATCCGCGACGAAACACATCGCGCCCGTATGCCGCTTAGTGCGCGTTGCGTTCGATTGGCGGCAGGCCGAGCGGCTTTCTCGCGGACTCGTAGGCACGGATGAAGCGCGGATCGTCGTCGAGTTCGCGCGCCATCCACTTGGACAGATCCGCGCCGCAAGCCGGGTCGGCGATGTCGCGGAAGCACGGCGAATTCGCCGGCATCATGCTGGCGGCCCAGTAGAAGCCGAAGAGCGCCTGCTTTTCCGCTGGGTCCATGGCGATGGCCTGGGGATCGGCGCCCGAAAGCCAGCGATCGAGCCTGGCAGACAAGGACGCTTCGGTTTCGCGGCTATCGTAGGAAAACACGTAACCGCCGCCCGCCTGCGCGGTGCGAAAGTCGTTCATCACAACCTCCGAGACGAAACGCGCGGCATTTTGATTCGCCGCGAACGATTGCGCGCGCGCATCGCAAGTCAGGAACCAAACGAGGACGAGCAATGCTTTTGTTTTGTGCCGAACCAGCGGACGGCATTTTTTCCGATTGCTTGCCGAGTTCACGTGAATCAGAGGAAAGAATTTCGCATTACCGTCAATGAGAACGGCGCTGCAAATACAGTATTTATTCTACTGATTTATTCAAAGGACATGCGCGCCGAGGTCAGTTTGCGCTGGCGCGAAAATCCCGACCATCCGGTAGATAAATAATCTCCGCGTGCACCAATGCAAAAACGGCCCATACGGGCCGTTTCGTGCCGGAGGCGCCAGCGTTGAAACTTACAGCGGCTGGATCGTCGAAGCTTGCTTGCCCTTCGGGCCTTGCTTGACTTCGAAGCTCACCTTTTGATTCTCCTGGAGAGACTTGAAACCCTTGGACTGGATTTCGGAGAAATGTGCAAACAAGTCTTCACCGCCGTCGTCCGGCGTGATGAAGCCAAAACCCTTTGCATCGTTGAACCACTTCACAGTACCTGTTGCCATTTTTCCAAACCCTATTGAGACGAATTACGTTGAAGATGCGCTTCGAATTTCGAGCGGCATAGAGTTTTACCATGCCACAAGTCGGAGTTCAAATAAGCGTTTCTGCTAAGAGACATGACATACACGCGTCATACTCCGCGCTCAGGCGCCGGTCGCGCTGATTTTTTTTGTCGGACATAATGCGCGCGTCCGTTCGATTATCCTCGCCTTCACGGTCACGCAAACGACAAAGGCAAGCTCATATGGCACATACGCTTTCCAGCGGCGCACCGCGCGCCGCGTCCGCTTCCGCACGGCTCGACGCGCCCGGGATCGCCGAAGCGCGCCGGCAGCTTGCAGCCTGCTTCCGGCTGGCGGCGCTGAACGGGTTCGAAGAGGGCGTCTGCAATCATTTTTCCGCGATGGTTCCAGGGCACGACGATCTGTTCTTCGTGAACCCCTACGGCTATGCGTTCGGCGAGATCACGGCGTCGCGTCTGCTGATCTGCGATTTCGACGGCAATGTAATCGACGGCGAAGGCGAGCCCGAAGCGACCGCATTCTACATTCACGCACGCGTGCACAAGCTGATGCCGCGCGTGAAGGCGGCTTTTCATACGCATATGCCGAACGCGACCGCACTGTGCCTGCTCGACGGCCCGCCGCTTCTGTGGCTCGGGCAGACGTCGCTGAAGTTCTACGGCCGCACGGCGGTCGACGAGGACTACAACGGTCTCGCACTCGACAACGCGGAAGGCGATCGCATCGCGCGCACGATGGGCGACGCCGATATCCTGTTCCTCAAGAATCACGGCGTGATGGTTGCAGGCGCAACTATCGCGGAGGCTTGGGACGATCTCTACTATCTGGAGCGCGCGGCCGAAGTGCAATTGCGCGCGATGAGCGCGAACCGGCCGCTCAAGCCGGTGCCGCACGGGATCGCGCAGCGCACGTACGAACAGATGCGCGCGGGCGATGCCGAAAGCGCGCGGGCGCATCTCGCGAGTGGCATGCGCCAGTTGCGCGCGCGAGGCATCGATTTCGAGGCGTGATGACTCCTTCGCGTCGAAGCGCCTGAACCAGCCGCGTTTGCCCATGTCGGTCTGCTGCAGGAATCGCGGCCTGGCCCTGCAAATGAGTGTTTTTGCGAGCCGGTGTGCCTTACATCGAGATGTCGTGCAGGTCTTTCACGATGGGCGGCCCGATCGTGAAGTCTGAGAAATGGACCGTGAGACCGCCGCGCTCGGGCGTGCAACACATCGGGCCGACGAGCCATCGTGCGTTCGCGCCGCTCGATGAGAAAGGCGCGAGACGCATGAGCGTTCAGTTGCGTTCATCGGCGCTGCATTGCACTTTCAGCACGCCTTGCGCGATCGTCACGCGAAGCCGGAAGCGGTTTGCGCCGGCACGCGAGCCGAGCGACCAGTCCGAGAGGTCGTTCGTGAGTACGGTGCTGAACGTGAGCGCGCCGTCGTTGTATTCGGCGCCGGCCTTGATCCAGCGCTCGGGGCTTTCGCGGATCATCAGGCCCGCCTGATCGTATAGCGCGGAGAAATCGCCAGCGACGGCGACTTCCGCCGTAAAGTCGCCTTCCACGCTCGCCGCGAAAACATGGCCGTTGTCGCGCACGAAGCCGTAATGCGTCTTGCGCCAGAAGTCGGTGTTCGTGTCGGTGGTGACGATGAGCGTGTCGTTGTCGACGCGCCATTGCGCGGGCTCGTTGATCCATCGGCATTGCTCGAACATGGCGTCTGGCGTCGCGTGAAGATGGCAGCGCAAGTATTTCACGGCGCGCAAGCCGTCATGCTGCCGCGCGTGACGCAGTGCAGGGCAACGAACGGTCGTAGGAAAACGGTTTTCTGTGTCGAGTGCATTAACATACGAACACTTACCGTCACGCTTTGAATCGAGAGAACGATGGTCAAGCTGATGATGATTCTGCTGGGCGTCGACTATTTGCGCAATCGTTGGCGCAGCCTGACGGTCACGGGCTGGTTGCTTCTGGCCGTCGGCATCGGCGTCTTCATCGATGCCCTCGACGGCGCGCTCGGCTTTCCGGTCGCGTTCGTCGGCTGGCTGCTGCTGATCGAGGGCGCGCTGACATTGTCCGTCGCGTGGGCGGGCGTCGGCGGACAGCGCAGACTGCGCTATGCGAAGGGCATTGCATTCGTTCTTACTGCCGCGTTGATCTTCGAAGGCGATCATCACGGTCACTTCATTCTTTCGATCCTGATTGGTCTCGCGTTTATCTTCGACGGCCTGTTGCAGGCGACATCGGCGCTTGTCGTGCGTTACCGGCGCTATCGTGTCGCACTCGGCTTCGCCATCTTCGAGATCGTCCTCGGCATCTTCATGATTCAACCGTATCCGACGCATTACAAAGGCACGGTGCCGTATTGCATCGGTGCGTTCTTTATCTTCGCGGGCTGGAATCTGATCATGATCGGCATGCGCGTGCGCAAGCTGACGAGCAATCCGGCCGTATGGGGCGATGCAAGCGCGGAAGCGGCGAGCGTTGCGGACAAGGCGCCCGATAACGAAGCGCGCGTCTTGCAAGCCAGCGAATGGGACGGCCCACCCGCCGATAACGAACCGGCGCTCACCGTGCATGTGTGGACGCCGGTCGGATCGTCGAAGGCCGAAACGCAATGGCACCCGATCGTCGATCGTTATATCGCCGCGGTGGATCGCAATGGCGTGATCTCGACGGGACACGCGGCGCTCGAATCGCCGGAAGGCATCTATGTGAGTCTCTATCCCGCGGTTGAAATCGACCGCTCGCCCGATGACTTCGCGCGCCTGCTGCGTGCCACGCGCGAGAACGATGTGCCCGGCGTGTTCCAGCCGAGTTATGCGATCGAATCGAAGGCATGGTGTCCATCGACCGTGCGCGTGCGTATCCGCAATTACGACCCGGCGCGGCTCGATAGTTTCTGGCGCAACTATCGCGCGGATACGACTTATAACCTCACGCACCGCAACTGTTCGAGCAGCGTGTCGCGCGCACTCGACGCCGCGCTCGAAGGGGCGGCAGGGCGCCTTTACGGTTCGCGCGCGGGTTGGGGCGCGCTCGTCAGGATGATCGTGACGCCGGAACTGTGGGTCGCGGCGCAGATACGCAAGCGCGCGGTGACGATGGCCTGGACGCCCGGCCTCACGCTCGACTATGCGCGCGCGCTCAGCATGGTTGCCGATCCGCGTCCCTATGGCTGGCTAAAGGTCGCGCGCATGGCGCTTACGAAGATGCGCAAGTCGCGGCGTGCATGGCGCGAGGAAGGTGCGCTTGCGCAGAACGGCGGATCGAATGCCGATCCGCCCGCACGCGTTTGATGCGCTGCGCCGCTACGCTATAGATCGAGGTCTTCGGCTTCCTTGCGTGCGCGGCGTTCCTCGTTCGCGCGCCGTGCGCGCAAGCGCTGACGCGATAGCTGAGCGATCACTTCGCCCGTCGACGCGCCCGGCGGAATCTCATTGCGAATGACCTTCGGCACCATCGGCAATCCCATGCGTTGTCGACGCAGCGCGCGGGCGATGGCGGTGCGGCATTCCTGACCGTGACAGTCCCATTCGTCACGGATTCGCTCGCAGTAGGGACATTTTTCCATCCCTCAAGTCTACCGCGAAACAGTGGCGGCTTCGTGCGTCACACATCCCATACGCCGCTCGCCACGGCTCGCGTGGCGTAGTCCTCGAACGAGCAGGCTTCGCGATGCAACGCGGCGCGCACGCCATCGGCGGGCTTGTCGTTGCGGCCATCCAGCACGGTCGTTAAGAGATAGAGAATCAGGTCGGTCTCGGGCTTCGGCACGCCAGCCGCGAGCAGAGCGTCGCGAAATGCATGGGGCGGCACGGGCACGAGCCGCATGTCACGTCTCGTCGCTTTCGCGATGCATGCGAGCGCTTCGGCGAAAGTGATCGCGCGAGGTCCGGTGAGTTCGTAAAGCCGCTTTTCGTGGCCTGGCTGCGTGAGTGCGGCGACGGCTGCATCGGCGATATCTTCCGCATCGACGAAAGGCTCTTTGATATCGGCGACGGGCAGCGCGAGCGTGCCCTCACGGATCGGATCCAGCAGAAAGCTCTCGCTGAAGTTCTGCATGAACCAGCTGCAACGCAGGATGGTCCAGCTCGCCCCGGAGCGTTGCAGCGCTTCTTCCGCCGCCTGCGCTTCTTCTTCGCCACGTCCCGACAACAGCACGATGCGTTCGGCGCCGCTCGACAACGACGCGTCGAAGAATACATCGAGATCGCGGAGAGCCGCGCGTGCGGCGCATTGCTGGCGTCGGCGATCCGGCGCGTGATGCCGCGTGCGGACAGCAAGCGCGTCAATGCGCTCGCGTTCCTGATCTGGCAGCCAGGCGAAGAAACAATGCGCCCTGCCGTCGCGCACAAGCGCGGTGAGGGCGCATTGCTCGTCGATGCCTATAAGCGAATGAGCTTGCGCGCCATCGAAGAGGCGTGAAAGGGGGGCCGCGTCATCCGCTCAACTGATTGGACGTGCTCGGCCGCCGCGCACGCTGATGATGGTCGAGGCTGCGGCGCAACACCTTTTTCACGAGGCCCTTGAGGAAGTGGATCGAGCGGTCCGCGCGTACGTTCAGATCGAACGGCTTCAGCTCGACAACCTGACGCTTGCCGCCTTCGGTGAGTTTCTCGCGCATCTTCCGATGATCGACGGCCATGGCCGTGAGCGTCTCGGACGCCTGCTTGAACGAAGCGCGATCGACGCGCGCGCAAACGTGGCACGCACGCTGAAAGAGCTTGTCGAAGACGGTGAGCCAGAAATCGTCCATGTCACTGCCGTCGCAACGTGCGAGCGCTTCCTGCCCTGTGAGGCGCAGATTGTGCATGTCGCGCAGCTTGGCTGTCTGCGTGATGCTGCCGAAGCGCCGCCGATAGCCGATCAGCGGCGCGGGAATCCGATAGATGCTTTTTGCGCGCAGATAAGTCGAGGGCACGAGGGCCATGTCTTCGTAGTTTCGTCCTTCGGGAAAGGGCGCTGCGTCGAACAGGTCGGTGCGATAGACGCGCGCCCACGCAAAGGTATGGAATCGATCGGCAAACTGCTGCAGCGCCGCGCGATCCATCGGATGACCGCCGCTCGTCGCATGGTCGACGAGTTCGATGTTATCGAGCTCGCGGTCGTCGTCATCGATGATCTTGACGTTGTACTCCACCACATCCCACTTGCGCTCGGCGAGCACCGGGATCATCGCTTCGGTGAAGCCCTTCAGATAGATATCGTCGCCGTCCAGGAAGCCGACATAAGGCGTTCGCACCGCCGCGAGGCCGGTATTGCGCGCGGCGCTCAGGCCGCGATTTTCCTGGTGTATCAATTCGATGTGCACGCCGCGATCGCGCTCCACGACCGAGCGCGCTGCCGCATAGGTCTCATCGCGAGAACCGTCATCGACCACGATGACCTTCATCGCGTCGATATGAGGTTGGGACAGCAGGGATTCGAGCGCTTCCTCGATGTATCCCTCGATGTTATAAGCCGCCACGACGATGCTGAGCAGCGGACTGGTGTCTCGCAAGGAGTCACTCTCAAACGGCATGGATGACGCTCTCCGTCGATTGATTGGGCTCTGTCTCTCCGCACGCACCATGCGAAGAGCCGTTGTCGATGTCCCGCCGTGCCGCCGCGCGCAAACGCGCATCACCTTGTGATTGATTGCGGCACGACCGGACATGCAGCTGGTCTGATGGATGAGGCTGGCTCGATCACCGTACAAGACGGGAAGCTCTGGCAGCGCATTATTGTTGGAGCATGTCACGTCATATGGCGGGCCCCGGACACCCCGGCCTGACGTGCATGTCGATGGAACAATCGTTAATAGAGCCGTTTTTGCCGGGCGGGTTCCCCGAGCAACTGCATGCTAGTCCTTCAAAGCAACGAAGCGATGACACTCGCCTCTTTCAGCGTGCAGGCAAATGCAGTCCACCGGGACATACTAGTGGAAAAACGGCCGCGTGAAGCTGGGATTTCATCGCCGCCGCTTCATATCGGCGACGCAGGATGGCTCGCAAACGTTATCGTCCTGAGTCGATGGTCGCAGTTCGGTGCGCTCGGCCACATGCCCGAGCATCTTCAGCATTCAGTCGTGACAAACGGTTTCTGCGTGCAAGCGACTGTAGCAATGCACTGCATATTTTTCTCATGACTTTGGCGTCATGAGGTCGAAGAAGAAAAAAATACGCATTCGGTTGAAGCGGCACGCTATCAAGCTCAGACGTTCTCCGGCGTATAAAGCTGCGCCGGCAGCGGATACTGGCTGGCCTGCGCTGCTTCGCCCGGCAGCGCTTGCAACGCGCGCAGCATTGCCTGAATGGCCGTCTCGGCGATGCGCTGAAGCGGCGTGTCGATCACGAGATCGATGACGCCTTCGACGAGCGCCTCGTACCGGTCGGGCATCAGGTCGCTGCACACGGTGACGATGCGTCGTCCCGCGGCCTCTTCGCGCAGCGCGCGTATCACGCCGCCCACGCCGCCGCCGGGGATATAGAGGCCGGCGAGATCGGCATGACGCGCGAGCATCGCGAGCGTCGCCTCGTAAGCGAGTTGCTTGTCTTCGAGATTGATCTGCGTATCGAGCACGCGCAATCCGGGCGCATGTTCGCGCAAGTACGAGCGAAAGCTGATCTCGCAGCTTTCCTGACCGAGATAACGCGGCGTGCCGACGAACACGCCAACAGTGCCTTCGTCGCGGCGCGTGAGGCGGCTCACGGCCCACGCGGCCGTGCGTCCGCTCTTGCGCGGATCGACGCCGATATAACCCGCGCGTAAGGGCGCACTCAGATCCGATAGCAACGTGACCGTCGGCTTGCCCTGCCCGTGAAGCGTTTCGATTGCGGCGGTCACATGCGGATGGTCCACTGCGACCACGCCGAGCGCATCCACCTGCTCGCCGAGCGTAAGCAGCGTGCGTGCGATGGAAGCCGGATCGAGTTCATCCATGTACTCGATGACGGCGTTGCAATGCTCCGGTTCGTGGCGCGCGGCGGCATCCGTCAGAATGCGCGCGAACGTCTGATAGAAGGGATCCGCACGTTTCTGCAGACAGAAGCCGAGGGCATAGCGTTCATGGCGCTCGCCGCGTTGCGCGCGCAGACGTTCGCGCATCAAGCCTGCGCCGTGATAGCCGATGCGCTCGGCTGCCTCGATCACGCGCAATGCAGTGCCTTCGCGCACGCTGAGACGTCCGTTGAAGACGCGATCCACTGTTGCCGGACTGACGCCGGCAGCCTCGGCCACGGATTGAAGCGTGGGACGCTTGCTCATCTTTGATGTAATTGATGGGTTTTCAATTCGCGCGATGATGCCTAAAGATAGCAAATGCGCGTGAAGATTGCGCGGGCGATGCATCCGCTTTTATCATCGAATCAGCAATGACGAATGATGCAAATCCAATCATCGCTTGAGGTGACATGATGGATTCCGAGCAGGCGCAAGGTGCGGGCGCGCGGGACGGCTATCGCGATTACCGGCTCATCGGCGGCGCAGGCGAGCGTGCGAAAGCGTCGGGCCTGGTCAATGCGGACTGGTACAAGTGCGCGGTGCCGCGGCCGGTCATGAAGAGCCTGATGCAGCGTGGCGATGCACGCGCCATCCGCGACACCTTGCTCTGGTATGCGTCGATCATCGCGAGCGGCGTGCTGGCGTGGTTCGCATGGCAAGCGCATTCGCTCTGGGCGATTCCCGCATTTCTTCTTTACGGCACGCTCTATTGCAGCCCCGCCGATTCGCGCTGGCACGAAAGCGGTCACGGCACCGCATTCAAGACGTCGTGGATGAACAAGGCGCTCTATCAGTTCGCGTCGTTTCAGGTGTTTCGCCGGCCGACGATCTGGCGCTGGAGTCACGCGCGTCATCACACGGATACGCTGGTCGTCGGAAGGGATCGCGAGATTGCCGTGCCGCTGCCGACGGACTGGCTGAGTCTCGCATTGAACGTCTTTGCGCTGAAGCACGCAGCGGGCGAAGTGCCGAAGATCGTTTCATCCGCGTTCGGCAATATCGGAGACGAAGAAAAGACCTACGTGCCGGAATCGGAATGGCCGAAAGTCATTCTTGAAGCGCGCGTGACGCTCGCGATCTATGCGGCGGTGATTGGCGCATGCTTCGTGTCTCATTCGATCCTTCCCCTGCTTTATATCGGCTTGCCGAGTCTGTACGGCGCGTGGCTCTATCTCTTCTTCGGCCTCACGCAGCATGCGGGGATGCCTGAGAACGTGCTCGATCATCGCAAGAACTGCCGCACGGTGATGATGAATCCCGTGTTCCGCTTTCTGTATCTGAACATGAACTATCACGTCGAACATCACATGTTCCCGATGGTGCCTTATTACGCGCTGCCGCGCCTGCACGAAGCGGTGAAGCATGACATGCCGCCGCCTTACACGAGCACGATCGCGGCATATGCAGAGATCATTCCGGCGCTCGTGCGGCAAACGCGCGATCCGTCGTATCACGTCGAAAGACCGATGCCCGCCGCGACGCAGGCATGACCAAGGAGGACGTTCCGATGACGCAATGGATCGATGCAGCTGCGATGGAAGATATCGAAGACGAAGACGTGATGCGTTTCGATCACGATGGCCGCACCTTCGCGATCTATCGTGTGAACGATGCCGTCTATGCCAGCGATGGCCTATGCACGCACGAGCACGTTCATCTGAGTGACGGATTCGTGATGGACCACGTCATCGAATGTCCGAAGCACAACGGACGCTTCGACATTCGCGACGGCCGTCCGCTGTGCGCGCCTGTTTGCGAAAAGCTGCGGACGTATCCCGCGAAAGTCGAGGATGGCCGCATCTTCATCGAGGTCTGATGCCCCGTCGACGATCGACGTCGGTATGTGGCGCGCACGACGACGCGCCACGTCCGCTTGAACCGCTATGAATGCGCGAAGGCTTAAACGCGGAACATGCTGACGACGCGCGCAAGCCGCTCGGCCTGATCGCGCAGTTCGGCGGTGGAATGCTCCGCTTCACCGACGAGCGCGGCGTTCTGTTGCGTCGCTTCGCCGATCAGCATGACCGCGCTGTTCACCTGCTCGATGCCGCTTGCCTGCTCGCGTGACGCAACGCCGATTTCATCGACGATGGCATTCACGCGCGAGACTTGCTCGACGATGCCGCCCATCGTGCTGCTCGCTTCCTCGGCGATCTTGTAGCCGTGCGAGACCTTCGCGGCCGATTCGGCGATCAGCACTTCGATCTCTTTGACTGCGCCCGCGCTGCGTTGTGCGAGCGCGCGCACTTCCGATGCGACCACCGCGAAGCCCTTGCCGTGCTCGCCCGCGCGCGCGGCTTCGACGGCAGCGTTCAACGCGAGAATGTTGGTCTGGAACGCGATGCCTTCGATCGTCGCGGTGATGTCGGCGATGCGTCGCGCCGATGCGTCGATCTCGCCCATCGTCGCGACCACGCGCCCGACTGCATGACCGCCTGCGCGCGCGGCATCGGATGCGGACGCGACGAGCGTCCCCGCCTGCGCCGTATTCGCAGCGTTCTGCTGCACGGTGCTCGTGATTTCTTCCATGCTCGCAGCGGTTTCTTCGACGCTCGCGGCCTGGGTTGCGATGCGCGTGGCGATATCGCTGCTGCCCGATGCAATGCGCGCCGTCCCTTCGTTCATGTCCGCCGATGCGCTGCGCACCTGCGCGACGATGCCCGCGAGTCCGCGCGCGATGCCGTCGATCGCACGCATCAGCCGGCCGATATCGTCCTCGCGCGCGCTGTCGATACGCACGGTCAAGTCGCCCGCGGCGATGCGTTCCGACGCGCGCGTCACGTCGTCGATGGGACGGCCCACGAGTCGCGTGACCGCATAGAGCAGCACGCCGACGAGCAGCGCCACGATGACGAGCCCGAGAACCAGGAAGCGATTGCGGCTCGCGTGAACGTCGGCGAGCACTTCGTCGCGATATGCAATGCCGCCGATCATCCATTGCCATTGCGGCACCGTCATATAGATGATTTCCTTGTTGCCGCCATGCACGCGCGAATCCGCGCCCGCGATATCGGGGCCGTCGAACGAGAGCTCGCCTTCGTGCGTGTCGAGCATCTGCTTGAAGGGCGCAACGCGCTCATCGGCCAGTTCGCCTTTCGAACCGGGATGCACGAGCAGCTTGCCGCGGTTCGGGCCAGTCGATGCATCGACGACGAAGTGATAGCCGCTCGCGCCGATCGCGAGCTTCGCGATGGTGTCCTGCAACGCTGCGAATTCGGATGTCACGTCGACGCCAACGAAAAGTGCGCCGATGATGCGTCCCGATGCATCGGTGACGGGCTTGTACGCGGTGATGTACTGCTTGCCGAAAAGCGCCGCGATGCCGATATAGGGCTTGCCTGCAAGGATCGGCGCATACGCGGGGCCCTTGCGGTCGAGCAGCGTGCCAATCGCGCGCGTGCCGTCCTGCTTCTTGAGCGACGTCGTCACGCGCACGAAATCGTCCCCGGTGCGGGCGAAGATCGTCGCGATGGCGCCGCTTTCCTCGAGGAAAGCGTCGGGAATCGTGAAGTCGTTGTTCAGCGCCTTGTCGCCCGCGAGGAAAGTCGGCGTGGCTTTACCGTCGATGTCCACGGTGCGGGTTTCATCGAGCGCGAACGTCGAAGGCAGACGATGCGCGAAGATCGTCATGAAGCGCGTGACTTCCGCGCTCACGGCCTTGTCGAAGAGGCCGATCATCGTCGCGATCGAGCGATTCTCGCTTTCGACGCGCGCGAGCGCATGCGTATCGACTTGCTCGCCCGCGCTGCGCGTGACGGCGATGGTGAAGAACGCGACGACGACTGCCGTGAGCGCGCAGGCGAGCACGGCGAATTTGGTCCCGACGTTGGTCCGGGCCAGAACATTACGAAACATGGGGAATCACTGGGCGATAAGAGTTGTGATGATCCTTATCGGCAGATGCTTAAGAAACTTTAATTTGCCGCAGGCATGAAAGCCATTGCGATGGCTTCGCGTGCGCCGAGCGGCTCCTGTTTACCAAGACAAATCTCAGAAAACGATTAACTTTTCGTACGCGTCGATACGGGTGCTGAAAGGGCTTCCAACTCGCCCGTCAGCAACAGTTCTGCCACAGATTAGGGCAAATACTAGGATAGCCAGTAGGCAGCAAACCCACTATTCTTCGAAAAAACGTTTTCCAAAACCTCGGCGAGCTTGCGCTTTTAACCGGCGCAAAGCCATCGCCCACGGCGCTCGTCGCCGTTCACGCAACAAGAAACGCGGCACGACGAGCGCCGCCGCGTCCGGAGACTTACATGAACACTGTCGTTGCCGGCGTCGTGCGTACCGCCAGCCGCTATCGCTGGACCGTGTGCGCGCTGCTGTTTTTCGCCACGGTCATCAACTACATGGACCGGCAGATCCTCGGTCTGCTCGCCCCCATGCTGCAGCACGACATCGGCTGGACGCAGGTGCAGTACGGCCGCATCGTGATCGCGTTCTCGGCTTTCTATGCGATCGGCCTGCTGTGTTTCGGGCGTATCGTCGACTGGCTCGGCACGCGCATCTCTTATGCGCTCGCGATGTTCGTCTGGAGCATCGCCGCGATGCTGCACGCGGCCGTCGGCTCCGTGATGGGCTTCGCCATGGTCCGCGCGCTGCTGGGCATCGGCGAGGGCGGCAACTTCCCCGCGGCCATCAAGACGACCGCCGAATGGTTCCCGCGCCGTGAGCGCGCCCTCGCGACTGGTATTTTTAATTCCGGCGCGAACATCGGCGCGGTCTTCGCACCGGCACTCATTCCCGCGCTCGCGGTGGCCTTCGGGTGGCGCGCTGCGTTCGTGATGGTCGGCGCGATCGGCCTCGTGTGGCTCGTCGTGTGGTTCGTGATGTACCGCCAGCCGGACGGCCGCGCGCACGACGACGAAATCGCCGACGAAGGCGATGACACCAACGCCGCCGACGCGGCCAACGTCAAGGCGCGCGCGCCGGGGTTCAAGGAACTCATCAGGAAGCGTGAGACGTGGGCATTCATCGTCGGCAAGTTCCTGACGGACCCGGTGTGGTGGTTCTATCTGTTCTGGCTGCCGAAGTGGCTCAACGAATCGCGCGGCATGGACATGCAGCACATCGGCTTGCCGCTCGTCGTGATCTACGCGATCACGACCATCGGCAGCATCGGCGGCGGCTGGATTTCTTCCGCGCTGCTGCGCGCGGGCTGGACCGTGAATGCGGCGCGCAAGACGGCAATGCTGATCTGCGCATGCGCCGTGTTGCCGATCGCGTTCGTTTCGCAGGCAGAAAACCTGTGGGTCGCGGTGGCCATCGTCGGTCTCGCCGCAGCAGCGCATCAGGGCTGGTCGGCGAACCTCTTCACGACGGCATCGGACTTGTTCCCGCGACGTGCGGTGGGCGCGGTGGTCGGCATCGGCGGCATGGCCGGTTCGATCGGCGGCGTGCTGTTCTCGGAAGTGATCGGCCAGGTGCTGCAACGCACGGGTCACTACTGGGTGCTGTTCGCGATCGGCGCATCGGCGTATCTCATCGCCTTCGGGATCATGCACTTGCTCACGCCGAAGATGACGCCGGCGAAGCTCGCAGCGTAATTCGTATTAGCGATTATTAGTCAAGACATGCGCCGCGCCGCCCGCACTCGCAACTTGCAGGCAGCGCGGCGTACGTCATGCAGCGGCAGCAGTCGATTCACGCACGATGAGCCGCGGCTCGAACATGGAGTTGCCCGGATCGGGATGACCGGCGAGGGCGTCGATGAGCTTCTGCATCGCGAGTTCGCCCATCTTCTCGCTCTGAATGTCGACGGTCGTGAGTCCCGGCGCGGCGTATGCGCCGTAGGGCACGTTGTCGATGCCGGTCACCGAGACGTCCTGCGGCACGCGAATGCCGAGCGAAGCGGCTTCCTTCATGAAGCCGAGCGCGATCAGGTCGTTGTAGCAGATCACCGCTTGCGGGCGCTTCGGACCGAGCATCACGCGCGAGCAAGCCTGTTCGCCGGCAAGCGACGTTGGCGCATGGGCTTCGTAGATGTCGAGTTCGAGGCCCGCTTCGGCGAGACACTCGCGCGCGCCGCGAATGCGTTCATCGTTGATGCGCGCGTGCTCGAAGCCGAGATACGCGATGCGGCGATGCCCGAGATCGAGCAGATGACGCGCGAGCATGTAAGTAGCGAGGCGGCTGTTGATGCCGACGCTCGGAATCGGCAGCTCGGCGTTACGCAGCAGCACGACGGGCTTGTCGAGATCGAGCATCCACTGCGCGTTTTCGTCTGCCAGGCGCGAGCTGACGAGCAGGCCGTCCACGCGTTGCGCGAGCGCTTCGATGAGCGGCCGCTCGCGCGCCTGATTCTCGTCGATATCGACGAGCAGCAGCGTGTAGTCGTGCCGCAGCGCAATGCGGTTCGCGCCTTTCACGACATGCGTGAAGTGCGGATTGCTGATGTCGAGGATCGTGAGACCGATGGTGCGCGTCTTGCCGGTAATCATCGAGCGCGCAAGCGGGTTCGAGCGGTAGCCGAGCGAATCGATGGCTTCCTTGAGCTTGGCCTCGACCGGCGCGGAGAAGCGCTGCGCGCCATTGATGTACTTCGAGACGGTCGCGACGGAGACGCCCGCCGCAGCGGCGACGTCGCGAATGGTCGGGGAAATTTTTTTCATTCGGAGGGTAACGTTTTCGCACTGTTAACGGATTGTCGCAGAAATTCGGGAAACGATGACATCGAAACTTGCGTTTTGCATGCGGCGTTTTGCATGCCAGACGGCGATTGACGGCGCGTCGCGCCGATCGATATAGTCCCGAAAACGTTTTCTTCCTTATTGCTTTCAACGCATCAGTACGTATTGACAGGAGTCTCGATGAATCAGCCAAACGCAGCGGCCAAGCCGTTCAAGCGTCTGCTTCTGACCGGCGCGGCCGGCAATCTGGGTCGTCAGTTGCGCGGCGCGCTCGCTCAATGGGCCGACGTCGTGAGGCTCTCCGACATCGCGCCGCTCGACGATGCAGCGAGCCATGAAGAGATCAGCGCCGTCGATCTCGCGGATCGCGACAAGGTGATGCAGCTCGTCGAGGGCGTCGACGCGATCGTGCATCTCGGCGGCATCTCGATCGACGCGCCGTTCGACGATCTGATCGAAGCGAATATCCGCGGTACGTACAACATCTATGAAGCGGCGCGCCGTCATGGGGTGAAGCGCATCGTGTTCGCGAGCTCGAACCATGCAATCGGCTTTCATCCAGTCACCGAAGTGCTCGACGCCGATTCGCCCCATCGCCCGGACAGTCTTTATGGCGTGACCAAGTGCTTCGGCGAATCGCTGTCGCGCTATTACTTCGATCGCTTCGGCATCGAGACGGTGAACCTGCGCATCGGTTCGTCGTTCGAGGAGCCGAAGAATCCGCGCATGCTCGTCACGTATCTGAGCTACCGCGATTTCATCGAGCTCGTGCGCTGCTCGCTGTTCACGAATCGCGTCGGTCATGCGGTGGTGTACGGCGCTTCTGACAATCCGGTGAAGTGGTGGGACAACTCGAAGGCGGGCTTCCTCGGCTTCAATCCGCAAGACAGCTCGGCCCAGTTCGACGGGCTCTTTCCGGTGACCGGACCGAGCGCCGATCGCGATGATCCGGCGCAGCGCTTCCAGGGCGGCCCGTTCGTATTGGGCGAGCCGATGGAGCGCAAGCGATGAGCGCCGCCGTGCGCGCGGAACGCATCGACGCGGCCGGGCGCGCGACCGTCGGCGAATGTCCGGTATGGCGCGCGCAAGAGGGCGCGCTGTATTGGGTCGATATTCCCGCGCGACGGATCGTCAGGCTCGAGATCGAAAGCGCGAGACGTACGGAATGGGCGTTCGACGAACAGGTCGCATGCTTTGCGTTCGACAAGGCTGGGCGCGTCGTCGCGGGCATGGAAAGCGGCATGTTCGGCGTGACGCTCGCCGACGCGAACCAGGCGCACGCCGTGAAGCTCGCAGCGCCTTCGTTTCCCGCGACGGGCATGCGCTTCAACGATGGCCGCTGCGACAGGCAAGGGCGCTTCTGGGCCGGAACGATGGTGATGGACATGTCGCTCGCGAGTGCCGTCGGCGCGCTGTATCGCTTCGATGAGAAGGGCGCTTTGTCGGAGCCGGTCGTCGATGGTCTGATCACGCAGAACGGCCTCGCATGGTCGCCGGATGGCAGAACGATGTATTTGTCGGACTCGCATCCGCAACGGCGCATGATCTGGGCATTCGACTTCGACCCCGACACCGGCACGCCGCACGCGCAGCGCGCATATGCCGATCTGCATCACTACGCGGGCCGTCCCGATGGCGCCGCGGTCGATGCGGACGGCTGCTACTGGACGTGTGCGAACGACGCCGGCCGCCTGCTGCGTTTCACACCGCGCGGCGAACTCGATCGCGAGATCGTGCTGCCTGCGAGCAAGCCGTCGATGTGCGCGTTCGGCGGCAGCGATCTGAAAACGCTCTATGTCACGACTATTCGTCCGGCAATGAATGCCACTGACGACGACGGTCACGTGTTCGCATTGAACCCCGGCGTGCAAGGATTACCGGAGCCGGAGTACGCCGCGCTGTTACCGGTAGCATAAACTTCACGAAAACGGGGCGATCATTCGCCCCGTCCGCATTTTTTTCGCATGATTTGGGACGCAAACGATTCGAGCGCACTTTATTGGCGCGCATCGAAATGATGGACACGTCCCCCTTCGGAACCGATACCAAGCACAAACACCAATGCTGCAAGTCCTTCTGAAAGAGTAGTCTCCGCAGGTATCTCAAGCACCCGCGATCAACAGATTCTCTAATCCGGAGGAGACATTGATGGACCTTGAAGCTCGCACCATGAAGCGCGTGATGGTTCGCCTCGTGCCGTTCCTGATCTTGTGTTACTTCATCGCATATCTGGACCGCGTCAACGTCGGCTTTGCCGCATTGCAGATGAACAAGGCGCTCGGTTTCACTGCGAGCATGTTCGGTTTCGGCGCCGGCATTTTCTTCATCGCCTATTTCTTTTTCGAGGTTCCTTCGAACCTGCTGCTCGAACGATTCGGCGCGCGCCGCTGGATCGCACGCATCATGTTCACGTGGGGCATCCTCGCAGCCGCGATGGCCTACATTCCGCATATCGCGCAGGCGACGGGCCTCTCCAACGCATACGTGTTCTATGGCTTGCGCATCCTGCTCGGCGTCGCGGAAGCGGGCTTCTTTCCCGGCATCATCTTTCTGCTGACCTTGTGGTTCCCGGCGAAGTATCGCGGCCGCGTCGTCGGCTATTTCATGGCGGCGATTCCACTGTCCACCGTGATCGGCGGACCGATCTCCGGCGCGCTCTTGCAGATGGACGGCATCAACGGCATGGCGGGCTGGCAGTGGCTGTATCTGATCGAAGCGATTCCCGCGTTGCTGCTCGCGTTCGTCGTGTACTTCTATCTGACCGACAAGCCCTCCGACGCACACTGGCTTGCAAAAGAAGAGCGTGACTGGCTCGTCGATCGTCAGGCGCAAGAGCGCGCGCATCGCGAATCCGTGCATGCGTTCAGCGTGAAGGAAGCCATTTTCAATCCGCGCGTGCTCGCCATTGCCCTGATCTACTTCGGCGCGAATGCCACGAACTATGGGCTGAGCTTCTTCCTGCCGCAGATCGTCAAATCGTTCGGTCTTTCCAACTTGCAGACCGGCTTCGTCACGTCATTGCCCTATGCCGTGGGCGTGATCAGCATGGTGCTGTGGGGCCGTCATTCGGATCGCAAGCTCGAACGGCGCTGGCATGTCGCGATTGCGTTGATGGTAGCGGCGGGCGGCATCGCGGCATCGGCGGGCCTCGACGATCCGGTGATGAAGATGATCGCGCTGTCGATCGCGGGCTTCGGCATCTTCGGTTGCCTGCCGGTGATCTGGACGCTGCCGGCCTCGTTCCTTTCGGGTGCGGCGGCGGCGGGCGGCATCGCGGCGATCAACTCGCTCGGCAATCTCGCGGGCTTCTTCGGTCCCTATGCGATGGGCTGGATCAAGGACAGCACGGGCGGCTTCGGCGCGGGCCTGCTGTGCCTGGCAGGGGCGGGCATGGTCGGCGTGGCGGCGGTCCTGCTGCTGCATCACGATCAGGCACTGGAGACGATTTCCGGCGCGCATGACGTCGAGGATGGCGAGCCGAACATGGCGCGTTGATGTTGCATCGCGAGTACCGCGCCAACGCGCGGTACTCGCGTATTCATTCAAGCGACGACTGCGCGCGTCGCAATCTCTCCCGGCTGTTGATCAGATGCAGACGCATCGCGGTGCGCGCCGAATCGGCATCGCCGCGTTCAATGGCGTCCGCGATCTGTTCATGCTCGCGATTCACGCGCATCAGGTAATCCGCGTATTGATCGCGCGGAATCGGCGTCGCCGTGATGCGCGTGCGCGGAATCATGCGCGTGCCCAGATGCTCCATGATCTCGACGAAATAGCGATTGCCCGTTGCATGCGCGATCTCCATGTGAAAGCGCAGATCGGGCGATACGGTATCGCTTGCTTCGCCCACATTTCTTGAAAAGTCCGCGAGCGTCGAGCGCATCGTCGCAAGACGCGCGGCATCGCAACGCATTGCGGCAAGTCCCGCGCTTTCGGTTTCGAGACTGATGCGCAATTCGAGGATGGCGAGCGCATCGATCGAACCGGCGACATCGGCGGGATCGAGGTGCAGAAGAGGCGACATGCCCGCTTCACACACGAACGTACCGATGCCATGCCGCGTTTCCACGAGTCCTGCCGCTTGCAGACGCGACAGCGCCTCACGCACGACGGTGCGGCTCACGCCGAAGCGCTGAACCATTTCCGCTTCCGTCGCGAGCCTGCTGCCGCCCTTCAGTTCCTGTGCATCGATCTGGGCGCGCAAGGCGTCGACGAGTTGCGCGGTCAGACTGCGTCGCGCTTGCGGCGATGCAATCGAGGATGCGTCGGTGCCGGCATGAAGATCGGGCGATAGCGTCACGGTATTCTCGTTGGCGTGGGTTTTACACACATTGACAAATCGTTCGGCAAATGATGATATGCGTCATGCAGTGATATGACAACGTACAAGAAGATGCGCGCAGGGTAATCCCTAGCGACGACAGCCTTCAGGAGACACAACACGATGGAACAACAAACCAGCACGCCGTCCGCCGACGAAGATGCGCAATTCGATCGTCTGTTGCTGACGGGCGCCGCCGGCGGAATCGGCCGCGCGATCCGGCATCGCGTCGCCGAGTTCGCGCGGCATGTGCGGATCTCCGACTTGCCTGGCGTGTTGCAGGGCGACGCCGCGCCTCACGAAGAGATCGCTCCTTGCGATCTCGCCGACCGCGACGCCGTCGATGCGCTTGCGATGGACTGCGACGCGATCATTCATCTCGGCGGGGTATCGGTCGAGCGTCCGTTCGAAGAGATTCTCGAAGCCAACATCAAGGGCGTTTTCAATCTTTACGAAGCGGCGCGCCGTCAGGGCGTGAAGCGCATCGTGTTCGCAAGCTCGAATCACGTCACGGGTTTCTATCGGCAGGACGAACGAATCGACGCCACTGCGCGCAAGCGCCCCGATGGCTACTACGGCTTGTCGAAGTCCTTCGGCGAGGACATGGCGCAAATGTATTTCGACCGGTACGGCATCGAGACGGTGAGCATTCGTATCGGCTCCGTGTTTCCGGAGCCGAAGGACCGCCGCATGATGGCGAGCTGGATGAGCTACGACGATTTTCATGACCTGTTGCGCCGCAGTCTCTTCACGAAAGACGTCGGCCACACGATCGTCTTCGGCATGTCGGCGAACGCGCATACATGGTGGGACAACCGCTGCGCCGCGCATCTCGGCTTCGTTCCGCGTGACTCGTCCGAGCAGTTCCGCGAAAAGGTCGAAGCGACGCCGCCGCCGGCGCCCACCGATCCGGTGGCGGTGCTGCAGGGCGGTGCCTTCACGACGACTGGCCCGTTCGATCCGGTTTAATGCATGCGAAATGCAGTATCACGGCACTCGTAGTATGTCGTCATACATCCAGAGCGGGCGCACAGCGTGTTAGCGCCCACACCCGACAGGAACTCTTGCCGCCATGTTCTCTCTCGATTTTTCACCGCTGCTGCCGTACTGGCCGACGTTCCTGCTGGGCGCATGGCTCACGCTCAAGATGACTTGCGTGGCTGTGTTCTTCGGGCTGATTCTCGGCATGCTGGTGGCGTTCGCGAAGCGCGCGAAAGTGCCGGTCCTCACGCGCCTGTGCATCGTCTATATCGAGGCGGTGCGCAATACGCCGTTCCTCGTGCAGATCTTTCTGCTGTACTTCGGTCTTGCGAGCATCGGCTTGCGCATGCCGACGTTCGCGGCCGCCGCGCTCGCGATGACGATCAACATCGGCGCATATGCGGCCGAGATCATCCGCGCGGGACTCGAATCGGTGCCACGCGGACAAATCGAAGCGGCCGAATGCCTCGGGCTTCCGAAGTGGCGCATCGGCTGGCATGTGATGTTGCAGCCGTCGATCGAAAAGGTCTATCCCGCGCTGACGAGCCAGTTCCTGCTGATGATGCAGGCCTCCGCGATCGCCTCGCAGATTTCGGCCGAAGAGCTCACGGCGGTCGCGAACACTGTGCAGTCCGATACGTTCCGCTCGCTCGAAACGTACATCGTGGTCGCGGCGCTGTATCTGGCGTTGTCGCTCGTCATCAAGCTCATCGCGTGGGCGGTGGGAGAGCATCTCTTCAAGCGCCGCCGCGCGATCCGGCTTGCTGCTAAACGCGCCGGCAAGACGCCGCCCGATCCGCAGCGCATCGATACGGTCATTCCCGGAGGTGCGGCATGAGCGGCGGATTCACGTCATCGCACCTTGTCTATCTAGTGCAATCGATCGGCTGGACGCTCGTGCTTTCCGCGCTTGCGTTCGTGCTCGGCGGTATCGGCGGCTTTGCCGTGATGCTCGCGCGCATCTCGCCGCGCGCATGGCTTGCGCGCGTGGCGCTCGTGTATATCGAGGCGATTCAGGGCATACCGCTGCTGATCCTGCTGTTCATCGTGTACTTCGGCCTGTCGGTGTACGGCTATCAGGTGCCCGCCCTCGTCGCGGCCGGCCTCGCGCTGATGATCTATTCGAGCGCATATCTCGGCGATATCTGGCGCGGCTGTATCGAAGCGATGCCCAAGCCGCAGTGGGAAGCGTCGGAATGCCTGTCGCTCACGCGCTGGCAGACGCTGCGCCTCGTCATCATCCCGCAGGCGATGCGTCTCGCGCTGCCGCCGACCGTCGGGTTTCTCGTGCAGCTCATCAAGATGACGTCGCTTGCTTCGGTGATCGGCTTCATCGAGCTGACGCGCGCGGGGCAGATCATCAATAACTCGATCTTCCAGCCGTTCCTCATCTTCGGTCTGGTCGGCGCTTTCTATTTCGTCCTGTGCTATCCGCTTTCGCGCTGGAGCCAATCGATGGAGAACAAGCTCAATGTCAGCAATCGTTAAGGTCGGCGATATTCACAAGAGCTTCGGCTCCAATCATGTTCTCAAGGGCGTTTCCTTCGAAGTCAACAAGGGCGAGATGATCGCCGTGATCGGCGCGAGCGGTTCGGGCAAGAGCACGGCGTTGCGTTGCATCGACAGGCTGGAGACGATCGACCAAGGGCAAATCGAAGTGTGCGGCATTCGCGTCCATGATCCGAAGGTCGATCTGCATCTGTTGCGCCGCGAAGTGGGCATCGTGTTTCAAAGCTACAACCTCTTTCCGCATCTGACGGTCGAAGAGAACATCATGCTCGCGCTGCGTCACGTCAAGAAGATGTCGCGCGACGAAGCGCGGCGCATTGCGATGAACGTGCTGGAGCAAGTCGGTCTCGGACAGAAGGCCGATGCGTATCCCGAGCAATTGTCGGGCGGACAGCAGCAGCGCGTGGCGATCGCGCGCTCACTCGCGATGTCGCCAAAGGTGATGCTGTTCGACGAAGTGACCTCGGCGCTCGATCCGCAATTGACGGGCGAAGTGCTGCGCGTGATGGAAGACCTCGCTGCCGACGGCATGACGATGCTGCTCGTCACGCACGAGATGGCCTTCGCGAAGCGCGTGGCGGATCGCATCATCTACATGCATCAGGGAACGGTTTGGGAAGTGGGCGACGGAAGCATGCTCGATGCGCCGCGCACACCCGAATTGCGCGCATTCCTCGATAACGGACTTTGATAATCGCAGCATCAATTCAGCAACATTAATAACGACGGAGACGTAACTTGAAAGCGAAATCAATCATTGCACGCGCAACGCTCGCAACGTTGATGATGGCAGGCGCGGTTCACAGCGTGATGGCCGATGAACTCGACGACATCAAGAAGGCAGGCGTCGTGCGCGTCGCGATCGCCATCGGCACGCCGCTCTTCAGCTATGCCGACCAGAACCTGAAGCCCGCGGGATCGGACGTCGATACTGCCGCCGCGCTTGCGAAGGATCTCGGCGTGAAGCTAGAACTCGTGCAGATCACCAACGCCGCGCGCATTCCGACGCTGCAGGCGAAGCGCGCGGACCTCGTGATTTCCTCGCTGTCGGTCACGCCGGAGCGCGCCAAAGTCGTCGATTTCTCGAACCCGTATGCGGTCATCTCGATCATCGTTGGCGGCGTGAAGACGGCGAACGTGAAGAGCTATGCGGATCTCGACGGCAAGACCATCGGCCTCACGCGTGCAACGGTGAACGACACGCTGACGACACAGCAGGCGAAGGGCGCACAGATTCAGCGCTATGAAGACGATGCGACGCTCATCACGTCGATGGTCACGGGACAGGTCGACATCTTCTCCAGCACGCCTTCGAACTTGAAGGAGATGCAGGATCGCGCTCCGCAACGCAACATCGAGATGAAGTTCGAGCAGAAGACGTTCGATCTCGGCATCGCGATGAACAAGGACCAGCCGCGCCTGAAGGAATGGGTGAACAACTGGGTCGGCGCGAACATGAAGAGCGGCAACCTCAACACGATCTACAAGAAGTATCACGGACGGGATCTGCCGGAGAACATGCGCAAGGGCGCCTGAGCGCAGGGTCTCGCTTCAGTCATGCGCAACGGCGGCGGGTCATCGATCCGCCGCCGTTGTCGTTTGCATTACGCATACCGGATTCATTCCGGAATGATGCATTCAAAATACCGCGATCGCCTATCCTGAACGCCCGCACCACGCGGTCTCGACACGGTTCAGGACAAACCGCCGCGCTCCGGCGTACACTCCTTTTGCGTTTTGAATCCTGCATGCATTGAGCCAACACGGATGCGCGCCACGTCATTCCGTGCGCGGCTCCGTCGATCACTGGACATCCTCTCTTCATCACGGGACACATCATGGCCAAGGGCACGATAGCGGACTATCTGGCGAAGACACTGGCGGCGGCGGGCGTAGAGCGAATCTGGGGCGTGACGGGCGACAGCCTGAACGGTTTGGCGTTCAGCCTCGATCGTGTCGGCTCGATCCGCTGGATGCATACGCGTCACGAGGAAGCAGCCGCTTTCGCGGCCGGAGCCGATGCCGCCGCGACAGGCAAACTCGCCGTATGCGCGGGCAGTTGCGGCCCAGGCAATCTGCATCTCATCAATGGTCTTTACGACTGTCATCGCAATCATCAACCGGTGCTCGCCATTGCGGCGCACATTCCATCGACGGAAATCGGCCTCGGCTACTTTCAGGAAACGCATCCGCAGGAATTGTTCAGGGAATGCAGTCACTTCGTGGAGCTGGTGTCGAATGCGTCGCAGTTTCCGCGCGTGCTCGAACGCGCGATGCGTGCGGCGATCGATCAGCGCGGCGTCGCGGTGATCGTGTTGCCGGGCGACGTCGCATTGAGCGAAGGCCCGGCCGTCGAGCCGCGCTGGACCGCGAGCGCGCCGGGCGCGATCGTGCCGGCAGACGCCGATCTCGACAAGCTCGCGAGCCTTCTGAACGGCTGCGAAGCGGTGACGATCATGTGCGGCAGCGGCGTCGCCGGCTCGCACGACGAAGTGGTCGCGCTCGCCGATACGCTCGGAGCACCGATCGTGCATGCGTTGCGCGGCAAGCAGTTCATCGAGTACGACAACCCGTTCGATGTCGGCATGACAGGGCTCATCGGTTTCAGTTCGGGCTATCACGCGATGATGTCGTGCGACACGCTGCTCCTGCTCGGATGCGATTTTCCGTATCGCCCGTTCTATCCGCCGCAAGCGAAGATCGTGCAGATCGACTGGCGCGGCTCGCAACTCGGACGCCGCGCGCCGCTGGAAATGGGGCTCGTCGGCACGATCAAGGAAACGCTCGCGGCGCTCTTGCCGAAGCTCCAACGCAAGGACGAGCGGCGTTTTCTCGAGAACGCATTGAAGCACTATGCGACCGCCCGCAAGGACCTCGACGATCTCGCGACGCCATCCGCGCCGGGACGTCCGATTCATCCGCAATATCTGACGAAGCTCGTCGATGAAATCGCAGCCGACGACGCGATCTTCACCGTCGACGTCGGCACGCCGACACTGTGGGCCGCGCGTTATCTGACAATGAACGGCAAGCGCCAGTTGCACGGCTCGTTCAATCACGGCTCGATGGCAAACGCAATGCCGCAGGCGCTCGGCGCTCAGGCCGCGCGGCCGCAACGGCAAGTCGTTTCGCTATCGGGCGACGGCGGTTTGTCGATGCTGCTCGGCGATCTGCTCTCGGCCGTGCAACTCGATCTCCCGATCAAGGTCGTCGTGTTCAACAACAGCCTGCTCGGTTTCGTGTCGATGGAACTGAAGGCTGGCGGCTATCTAGACACCAACGTCGATCTCAGCAAGACCGATTTCTCGCAGATCGCGAAGGGCGCGGGCATCTGGTCGGTGCGCGTCGAGGAATCGGAGCAACTCGAAAACGCGCTGCGCGAAGCGTTCGCGCACAAGGGACCGGCGGTCGTCGATGTCGTCACGTCGAAGCATGAACTCGCGATGCCGCCGACCATCGAACTGTCGCAAGCGAAGGGCTTCAGCCTCTATATGTTGCGAGCGATCCTGAGCGGGCGCGGCGATGAGATCGTCGAACTCGCGCGCACGAATCTGCGTTGAGCCATGAACGAATCGAACGATACGCTGCCACTCGATCACGTTTTCGAATACGAAGGACAAGCCGTGCGCTACGGCATGATCGGCGAGGGCGCGCCGCTCGTGATGGTGCACGGCACGCCGTTTTCATCGCAGGTGTGGCGACGCATCGCACCGGTAGCGGCGCGTTTGCGGCGTGTGCATTACTTCGATCTGCTGGGCTACGGTGCGTCGGAGATGCGCGAGGGGCAGGACGTATCGCTCGGCGTGCAGAATCGCGTGCTCGCGGCGCTTCTCGCGCACTGGTGCGGTGAGTGGAACGGTGCCTTGCCCGATGTGCTCGCACACGATTTCGGCGGCGCGACATCGCTGCGAGCCGCGTTGATCGACGGCTGCGCGTATCGTTCGCTGATGCTCGTCGATCCGGTCGCCGTCGCGCCGTGGGGATCGCCCTTCGTGCGTCATGTGCGACAGCATGAAGCCGCGTTTGCGGGTGTGCCGCCGTACATGCATCAGGCGATGCTCGATGCGTATCTGCAGGGTGCGGCGCATCGGCGGTTGCAGCAAGAGACGCTGCGCGTCTATACGCGGCCGTGGACCGGCAAAGTCGGGCAGGCCGCGTTCTATCGGCAGATCGCGCAGATGGATCAGCGCTATACCGATGAAGTGCAATCGCGCTATGGCGAATTGAAATGCCCCGTATCGATTCTTTGGGGCGAAGAGGACGAGTGGATACCGGTCGAGCGCGGTGTCGAACTCGCATCGCTGATTCCGGGCGCGCGCTTTACGCGCGTGCACGGATCAGGGCATCTGATGCAGGAAGATGCGCCCGAAGCGATCGTCGGCGAATGGCTGACGTTCGCGGACGCAATCCAGTAACGCGATCAGAAGCGCTATCAGAAGCGCGATCAGAAGCGATAAGTGACGCCCACCTTTACGATCGGATAGAAGCGCAACTTGTCCGCCTTGTTCTGCAGATCCTGCTGTTCGGCGTCGATGTTTTCCTGTCCCGCCGCCGCGACGATATCCGCCGGAACGTCGAGCGTGACGCGCGGGCGGCCATACGCGACGCCTGCATCGAAGAACGCGGAGAAGCCTTTCTCGGCAACAGGCGTATGCCCGAAGCCGATGCCGATATACGGACGCACGGCCGGGAACTTAGCCTTGGCGTGAATGCTTTCCCCGAAAGTCGGATAAGCGATGCCGTCGATGGTGTAGGTGCCGTTCATGCTGGTCGCGGTGCCATCGACATGATCGCCGCCGATGAGCGCGCCAGCCGTGATGCGAAAACCGACCGTTCCCGGCGCGGGAAAAAAGTCGAAATAGAAGCCGCCGTGATAGATGCTCGCGGTGCCGTCGTAGTGAAGACCGCCAGCGTCGAAGTTATGCGAGAACTTCAGGCCGTTGAATTCGGCGCGCACGTTGTCGCGCGTGCCGAGCGGTTCCGAGTAGCCGATGCCCACGCCTTCGGTGCCGATCTGACCGTAGATTTCGCGGGCGTGCGAGAGCGGAGCGGCAAGCGCGGCGAGCGTGCCGATAGCGGCCGCGCATGCGGCCAACGACTTCTTCATTGCAGATTATCCGTGGAGGAGATGGACGAGAGGGCGTCCAGGCGAAAGCGGCGAATAGTGCCGGCTGGTGCGGGAGAGCCGTGCGCGACGGAGGCGTCGCTGTTGATGATTGTGTTTACGGAAACGTTTGCTGAAAACTTTAGCTAAATCGTTCCACAAAAATGCGGAACGGAACCGGCAAGAAATGATGACCGGTTCCGCATTCAACATCGCTCGTTTTTAGACCTTGTTCCTTGCGCTTTCAGCACGGAATGCCGCTTCGCCGGCATCGGAGATTTCGACCCATTTTTTATCGGGCGGCGCATCGTCGACATAACTGTCGTGCCAGTTCCACCACTTATAGGTCGGTGTCTGCGGATAGCCTTCAGGCGAGTCTTCCCAGAGTTCCTGTCGGCCGAGCGGCGTGATGTCGAGATAGTTCCAGGTATTGCCCATCTGCTCGTCGCCGCGATTGTTGAGAAAGTACGTGCGAAATGCACGGTCTCCTTCGCGGAAGAACACGTTCGTGCCGTGCCACTCGTCGACGCCGAAGTCGGCATCGAAGCGATCCGTCAGCGTGAACCAGGGAATGGTCCAGCCCATGCGTTCCTTCAGCCGCGCGATGTCCTGCTGCGGCGCGCGCGATACGAAGACGAGCGTCGTGTCGCGCGCATTCAGATGTGCAAGATGCGCGACCTGATCCGCGACCAGCGAGCAGCCGCGGCACGCGTGCTCCGGCCATCCGAAGACGCCCGGCTCATAGAACGCGCGATAGACGATCAACTGACGCCGGCCATCGAAAAGATCGAGAAAGCCGATCTTGCCCGCGGGGCCTTCGAACATGTAGTCCGTCTTCACGGCGGTCCAGGGCATGCGGCGGCGTTCAGCGGCGAGCGCGTCGCGCGCGCGCGTCTGGGCTTTCTCCTTCACCAGCAACTGCTGACGCGCTGCTTCCCATTGCTCCTGCGACACGACGGGCGGCGTGCGCATCCCTGTTTCGTCGGATGTAGTCATGGCCTTGCAACCTCCTGAGTCGGACTCTTGCTCGTTGTTTGCCGTGATTCAGTCTGACTCGGATAGCGGAAAACGGAAAGTAACAAGTGTGACGCCATTTGCCCGATCGCGCGTTCCGATGGCCCGACGCGCGACCGCAGCAATCAGGGTCAAGCCCACGAAGCGCGCAGCGCGTGCATCGTTTTCCAGTACGTGAAGAAGCGTCCCGCGAAGATGCCCGCGACGATGCCCGACACGGCAGCGTCGATTGCCGCATAGGTCGTGAGCGCGGGCAGATAGGCGACGGTCGCCATCTCGAAGCCGAGCCAGAACTTCGCGATGAACGTCGCGAGGATCAGCAGCATCGGCAACATGGAGCCGGGCAGCATCACGGTTCGCGCGATCGGATCGACGATGAAGCGGCTCTGGCTCGCAAGGAACACGCCGCCGACGATGCCCGCCCCCAGCGTGGCGATCCACACGGCGACGGCCATCCATCCGGCGAGCGGCGACGCGACGAGATGCGCGATGCCCATGCCCGCGAAAATAATCGGAACGAGTGCGAGCTTCGACAGCGGGGTGGTGCTGGCCTGCATCGCCTTGATGCCGCGATACAAAAGAAATGCGAGCAGCACCCAGACCCACGTCGGCGTGCCTTGAGCGATGGCGATTGGCGTCATGATCATCTCCTTGCAAGTGGTTGTTTGATGCGCATGATGACGCCGGAGAATGAGCCGCGAATGAGTTGGCGAGCGTATGCGCGCGTCGCGGGAATTAAGCGAATTCCGAAAACCCGTCGCGCGACGGGTAAAATGCGGCGCCTGCCCGACGATCGGCTAGAGAGGCCGCGCGTGACCCGCGCGCGCCGGCATCGCGGGCAGCGTCCGCCCCACGAGGGCAAGCTTTCGTCCGTCTGCGCCTGTCCGGTCAACCCGCGCACCGCCGCTTTCGCTGAACCAAACACGACACGCAACGACATTCGAGGATCGTTTTCATGCTTGCCCGCATCACCCGCCTTTTCCCGCTCTGGGCCGTGCTGGTTTCCATCGCCGCCTATAGCGCGCCTTCATCCGTGACGGGCATCGCGCCGCACGTCACGACGCTTCTCACGATCATCATGCTGTCGATGGGCGTCACGCTTTCCATCGACGATTTCAGGCGCGTGTTCACGCGGCCCGCGCCGGTCATCGCGGGCATCGTGCTGCATTACCTCGTGATGCCGCTCGCCGCGTGGGTCATCGCGAAAGCGCTGCACATGCCGCCCGATCTGATGGCGGGCATGGTGCTCGTCGGCAGCGTTGCGAGCGGCACGGCGTCGAACGTGATGATCTATCTCGCGCGTGGCGACGTGGCGCTGTCCGTCACGATCAGCGCGCTCTCGACGCTCGTCGGCGTGTTCGCGACGCCGCTGCTCACGCGCCTTTATGTCGATGCCTCCATCGCCGTCGACGTGCACGGCATGCTGATGAGCATCGTGCAGATCGTCGCGCTGCCTATCGTCATCGGCCTCGTCGTGAACCATCTGTTCGGCAAGCTCGTGCGCAAGATCGAGTGGATGCTGCCGCTCGTGTCGATGGTGGCGATCCTGCTCATCATCGCCGCGGTGGTCGGCGGCACGCAGAAGAGCATCGCGTCGGTGGGCATGGTCGTCGCGGTGGGCGTGGTGCTGCACAACGGCATCGGTCTATTGGGCGGCTATTGGGGCGGGCGTCTGCTCGGCTTCGACGAAGCCGTCTGCCGCACGCTGGCAATCGAAGTCGGCATGCAGAACTCGGGGCTCGCGGCGACGCTCGGCAAGCTGTATTTCACGCCGATCGCGGCGTTGCCCGGCGCACTTTTCTCGGTGTGGCACAACCTGTCGGGGTCGATGCTCGCGGGCTATTGGGCGGGACGTCCGGCGAAAGGCTCGACGCGCGAAGCCCACGCGCAGGCCGCCGTCGCGCGGCACGGCTGAGCGTGTGAATCGATCGAAAAAAAACGCGCCGATTGTGGCGCGTTTTTTTTCGGACGCGAAATCAACTCGCCGCGAGCGATGCTTCCGCGACCGGCCGGTCATCGATCGGAAAATGCAGCAGCGCCGCGACGAGTCCGGCGATTGCCGTCGCGGCCCAGATCAGCGAGTACGAGCCGGTCGTGTCGAACACGTAGCCGCCGAGCCACGCGCCGAGAAACGATCCGAGCTGATGACTGAGAAACACGACGCCGAATAGCGTGCCCAGATGCCGCGTGCCGAACACCTTCGCGATGAGTCCGTTGGTGAGCGGCACCGTGCCCAGCCACGTCAGGCCCATCACGGCGGCGAAGACGACGACGGATACGCTCGTCGTCGGCAACAGGACGAAGAGGGCGATCGCGCCGCCCCGAATCAGATAGAGCCACGCGAGGACGTGATGCTGCCGCCAGCGTCCGCCGAGCCAGCCGCATCCCCAACTGCCGATCATGTTGAAGAGGCCGATCAGCGCGAGCGCGGTCGCGCCGAGTCCGACCGGCATGTGGCACAGCATCAGATAGCCGGGCAGATGTGTCGCGATGAACGCAAGCTGAAAGCCGCAAGTGAAAAAGCCGAGCGTCAGCAGCCGATAACCGCGATGCCGCGACGCATACGCGAGCGTTTCGCGCAACGGCATCGCGGCGGCTTGCGCGTGCGTTTCGTGCGATGCCGAAGATGCCTTGCTCCGGCGGCTCGCGCGATCGAGCGCGATGCCGAGCGGCGCGGCGAGCAGCAGCACGAAGGCGAGGGCATAGAGCGACGCCGGCACGCCCGCATGCACGCGCACTTCCTGCGCGAACGGCACCATCAGCACCTGGCCGAGCGAGCCGCCCGCGCTGGCCAGGCCCATCGCGACGCTGCGTGTTTGCGGCGACGCCACGCGTCCGACCGTCGCGAGCACGACGCCGAAACTCGTGCAACTGATGCCGATGCCCACGAGCAAGCCGAGACCGAGCACGAGCATCCAGCCGGAAGTCGCGGCGGCGGCGAGCGCGAGCCCGGCGGCGAACGTGGCCGCGCCCGTCGCGACGACCGGCGCTGCGCCGTATCGATCGGCGGCCGCGCCCGCGAACGGCTGCGCGAAGCCCCACACGAGGTTGTGCAGCGCGATCGCGAAGGCGATCAGCGTGACGGGCATGCCGCGATCGAACGAAAACGGCCCGATGAAAAGCCCGAACGTCTGGCGCACGCCCATCGCGGCGCTCAGGATCAGCGCGGCCGCGCCGATGAGCACCCACGTCGTCGCGCGGTCCGTGGCCGATCGTGTGGTCGATAAAGACGACATGGCTCGTTCCTCCTTGCGGCCATCGTCGCAGGCGAACGTCCGTGCTGACAAACGAAAAGATTTCGCCGTCGGATGAGCGCAGTTCAACCGTTATCGACGAAACCGGCCGCTTGTTCGATCAGCCAGTTGCGAAACGCGACGAAATCCGCGCGCGCACTCGCTTGCGGCGTCTCGCAGAGCCAGTAGGCGGTTTGCGTCTCGACGCTCGTCGCGGACGCTTCGACCAGCGTGCCCGCCGCCAGCTCGCGATCGACGAGCGGACGCCTGCCGATGACGACGCCAAGCCCGGCCGCGGCGGCATCGAAGCCGAGCTGAACGGTATCGAAGCGAAGGCCGCCGTGCAGATCGAGACCGTCGATGCCCGCGCCGTCCATCCACGCTTGCCAGTCCTGACTGGCCGTATCGATGTGAATGAGTGCGGCGCGGGTGAGATCCGGAACGGCGCCGGCGCCGGTCAGCATCGCGTGATAGGCGGGGCTGCACACCGGCACGAGCCGCTCGCCGAAGAGACGTTGCCACGACGATGCGCCATCGACCGGGCCGCGCGAGAGGCGCAGGCCGAAGTCGAAGCCGTCGACGGGAAAGCCCGCCTGGCGGCGCGAAGTGTCCACGGTGACGTCGATGTTGGGCCAGCGCGCGCGGAAATCGGCGAGGCGCGGCACGAGCCAGCGGGCCGCGAGCGTCGGCGCGCACGTAACCGAGATCGCGCGGCGCTTGCGCCTGTCGGGCAGCGACTGCGTGCCGACGACGATAAGCGAAAACGCTTCGGCGATGTACGGCAGATAGTGTTCGCCGGCGGCGGAGAGCGACAGCCCGCGCGGCTCGCGCACGAAAAGCTCGACGCCGAGCATCGCTTCAAGCGCGCCGATGCCGTGGCTCACGGCACCCGGCGTCACGTTGAGTTCGGCGGCCGCGAGCTTGAAACTGCGATGGCGCGCGGCGGCTTCGAAGAGACGCAGGGCGTTGAGCGGCGGGAGGCGCTGAGACATGGTCGCGTGGGAATCGACGAAAGGTGCGCCTATATTGCCATTCCCCGACAGCGAAGAGGTCAGGCCGATGTCTGCCGCCGCGCCTGCCACCAGTCGAGAATGCGCCGCGCGATGAGCGCGAACGGCGGATTGGCGAACAGCACCGCCGCGCTCAACGCGATGCATCCGCACACGAGAAACGTGCCGCGATAGCCGAGCGCGGCCACGAGCGCGCCGGACAGAACGCCCGACAGGATCGATCCGACGCGCGACGCGTTGAAGAAAAGCGCCGTCGCCGATCCGGGGCTTTGCGGCATCAGATCCTGCATGTACGTCATGCCGAGGCACGACGTCACCGAGACGACGAAGGCGTTGAAGGCTTGCATCGGAATGAGGAATTGGACGTTGGGCGACGCCGCCACTGCAATGAAATAAATCAGATGCACGACGGCGCACGACGCGAGCCATCGCTGCTTGTCGAGACGCGAAGCACGCGCGCCGAGCGCGAGCATCATCGGAATTTCGAGGAATGCGCCGAGGCCCAGCATGATCGATACGTCGATGCGCGTGCCGTGCATGCCGTGCACGACGTAGAGCGGCAGGACGATCATCGTAGCGCTCGCGGCGAGCCCGATGAGCGTCATCGCGACGGTCGCGCGCCAGATCTCGGCGCGAGAGTGCGACGCGCCGGGGTGCGGCGGGACGAGCTCCTCGGTGTCGGGCGCGGTGACTTCGAGCAGCGATGTCGGGTCGCCGGCGTAGTGCGCCGGTGCGCTGTGCGGGTCGCCCCTGGGCGAGCCGTGCATGCGCCAGACGATCGCGCCGCACGCGACGAAACAGGCCGCCGCGAACAGAAACAGGCCGTAGAAGCCGGCGCCGGCGAGCACCAGCGCGCCGACGGAGGGTCCGAAGACCCACGCCATCGAAAGAACGGTTCGCAAGGTGGCGAGCGCGAGGGACCGCTCGGCTTCGTCGTCGGCGGGCAACGCCGCGCGCGCGAACGAGAACACGAGCGACATCGCGGAGCCGCCTGCGCCGAGAAACAGGATGCCGATCACGACCAGCGCGGTGTAATTGCGCACGACGCACATCAACAGAAAACCGAGCGATGAAGCAATGAGCGCCGCGAGCAGCAATTCCCGATGATGGCCGTGCCTGTCGGACCATTTTCCGGCAAACGCGCTGGCCACGACGCCGCTCGCGGCGATGACCGTCATGAAGACGCCGAGCTTCAAGGGGCTCATATCCGCCTGTTCGACGCTGAACAGCGACAGATACGGCGCGGTGAACGACATCGCGACGCCGAGCATCAGGGTCGCGCTGGAGAGCGGCAGGAAGAACGGGATGCGGGTGAGACCGAGCAGGCGTGTGTTCATCGGGACGTGGGTCGGCTTGGGGACTCGGGCCGAAAAGGCAGGTCGTGCTTTGAGCGCAAGCGGCGTACCGCTTTGAATGCGGCAACGCGCGGAACTTGCGCAGTTTGCCATCGTTGTCGGAGGATGCGTGTAGCGATTAGTTAATCGTGATTGACATAATGCAAATTAGCGCAGGAATTGATGTAGGAGCAACATGAGAATGTCGTGTTCTAGCAAGATACAAATGTCGTGTTTTTGCGACCACTGGCAAGCTGGCGACTGACTGCACCACTGCAGGAGC
>NZ_JARUXK010000003.1:619280-897338 GCF_031451435.1 Caballeronia sp. LZ008
CTACGTGGATTCAAACCGTTGAAAACAGAGCCAATCACACATCAAAAACACGACATCTGTATTTAGCCGGTGGTACGACATTTCAATTTTGCTTTGACAATTGATGCCGAGGCTCAATTGAAATGTCGTACTTGGAATTGCGACAGCTAGCGAATCGTCTATCCGTACGTGCCGCGGGGCGCCCGGTCGAACCCGACCGTGCGCGCTTCGGACGGCATTGGCAACGGCCGCGTTCAATGTTCGCTCTTGGCCGACTCCTTGCTGCGTTCCGCCGACTTTGCCCCGTTCTTCTTGCTCGCTGGACCGGACTTGTTTTGTTTCGGCTTCGCTTCGCCCTCGACCTTGGCGAACGTGATCGCGTCCTTGTCCTTGTCGTAGCTCACGTCTACCGTGTCGCCCGGAGCGAGCTTGCCGCCGAGAATCTCCTTCGCGAGCCGGGTCTCCAGTTGCTGGCGGATCTGGCGTTTCAGTTCGCGTGCGCCGAATTCGGGCCGATAACCCACATCGGCAAGATGATCGATGACCGAGTCCTGCACCCTGAGCGTGATGTCCTGAGCCGCCGCCGTGCGCGCGACGCGGTCCAGCTGTATCTGCACGATCGAGCGGATGTTCTCGCGCGAAAGCCCGTGGAACACGATGATTTCGTCGATGCGATTCAGGAACTCGGGGCGAAAGTGGCCTTTCAGCACGTCCATGAGCTTCTCGCGCATGGCTGCCTCGGTGTCGCGGTCCTTCTCGGTTCTCTCGAGGTTGTCCATGATGATGGACGCGCCAAGATTGCTGGTCGAGATGATGACGGTGTTGCTGAAGTCGACGACGCGGCCCTTGCCATCGGTGAGGCGGCCATCGTCGAATACTTGCAGCAGCACATTGTTCACATCGGGATGCGCCTTCTCGATTTCGTCGAGCAAGATCACGCAGTAGGGACGGCGGCGCACGCGTTCGGTCAGCTGTCCCCCTTCGTCATAGCCGACGTATCCCGGCGGCGCGCCGATCAGCCGCGCGACTGCGTGGCGCTCCATGTACTCGGACATGTCGATGCGGATCACCGCCTGCTCGTCACCGAACACGGTCTCCGCTAGCGCCTTCGCAAGCTCGGTCTTGCCGACGCCCGTCGGTCCGAGGAACAGGAACGTCGCGATGGGCCGGTGCGCTTGCCCCATGCCCGCGCGTGACAGCCGCACCGCATCGCTCACCGCGACCACGGCTTCGTCCTGACCGATCACGCGTTCGCGCAGCTTGCTCTCCATCTCGAGCAGTCTTTCGCGTTCTTCCTGCGTGAGTTCGGTGACGGGAATGCCGGTGAGACGCGAGACCACTTCCGCGACCGCTGCAACCGTCACTTCGAGCGTCTCCGATCCGGTCTTGCGCTGCCATGCCTCGGTCAGGTCGTCGAGCTTCGTCTGCTTCTCGTTGATGCGTTCCTCGAAGTTCTTCGCTTCATCGAAACGCTTGCGCGACGAGGCATAGGCCTGCTCGCGCTTCGACTGGGCGATTTCCGCTTCCAGCTCCTGCATTTCGGGCGGGCGCGACTTCGAGCCGATTCGCACGCGCGCCGCAGCCTGATCGATGAGATCGATAGCCTTGTCGGGCAAATAACGCGATGTGATGTAGCGGTCCGACAACTCCGCTGCCGCGACGAACGCTTCATCGGCGAAAGTGACCTGATGGTGCGCTTCGAGTTTGTCGCGCAAGCCGCGCAAAATGACGATGGTTTGCTCGACCGTCGGCTCCGGCACGAGTACCGGCTGAAAGCGCCGCTCGAGCGCCGCATCCTTCTCGATGTGCTTCTGGTATTCGTTGAGTGTCGTCGCGCCGATCAAACTCAGCTCGCCGCGCGCGAGCGCCGGCTTCAGCACGTTCGCGATGTCGAGTCCGCCCTCGCCGCCGCCCTGACCCGCGCCGACTATCGTGTGCAACTCGTCGATGAACACGATGAGTTCATCCTGCTTCGAAGTGATCTCGTCGATCACCTGCTTTGCGCGCTCTTCGAATTCGCCGCGATACTTCGCGCCCGCGACCATCGAATTGATGTTGATCTCGATGAGCCGCTTGTTGCGCAAGTCTTCGGGCACGTCGTCGTTCACGATGCGCTGTGCCAGCCCTTCGACGATCGCAGTCTTGCCCACACCCGGCTCGCCGATCAACACAGGATTATTCTTCTTGCGCCTCGCGAGCACCTCGATGGTACTTTCGATTTCCTGTGCGCGTCCGAGCACCGGGTCGAGTTTGCCTGCGCGCGCCATCGCGGTGAGATCGCGGCCGAACTTGTCGAGCGTCGGCGTGCCGGTCGGCGTATCGACGCGGCCGTCTTCCGCACCCTTGCCCACGACCTTCACCACTTTCTGGCGAAGCGCCTCGGGCGTGACGCCGTACTTTCTGAGGAGCCCCCCGGCGATGCTGTCGGTCACGGACGCAAGCCCTATCAGCACATGCTCGGGACCGACATAGGAATGGCCGAGTTCTCGCGAGGCCTGGAACGCGTACTGAAAAGCCTTCTTCAAGCGCGGCGAGATCGTCATCTTTTCGACCGGCGTATCGGGCGCGGCTTTGCCCTTTTGCGCGTGCTCGTCGATATAGCGGCGGATGTCGTCGGCAGAAAGCTTCAACTCCTTGAAGAGCGCCTGCACGACGTCCATGTCGGCCAGCACGTAAAGCACCTGCTCGGTGTCGAGTTCCGTCTTCTGCAATTCGTGCGCCTTTTCGGCGGCGCGTTGCAGAAGTTCCATCGTCTGCTCGCTGAAGGCATCGGTCACGTCGACGGACTCGCGCGGCACCGAAGCGACGATATCGTCCTCGTCTTCCTCGCCAGTGCCGTCCGTGTCACCCATCAGACGCGACAGCCCTCCGCCGCCCAGTAAGGAATCGAAAGGATTCAGCATGGTTTGATGCCGCATCAACTGGCGATAGTCGTACTCGCAAATCGACATCGATTTGCGGCGGCCGTTCTGCACGACGGTTACCTGCGCAACCGCCGGACGGGCATGACAAATCTCGCAAAGGGCTGGCATATCAATCGTCTCCGGTTGGGGCGATTCGATACCTATGGCGCACAGCGCTGAGTTCTTTCGAACCGCCGGGTGTCGAGGGGCATCTCCTGACAAGTCTCTTTCGAACGTGTTCCTCCGTGCGGCGTGTCGGCTAATTCGCCGGCCGCGATGAAACGGATGCCTGACTCATCGCTAACGTTCATCGTGAGTGAGCGGTGGTATCGGACAGCATTCGACGTTCCGTTAAATGCCTGCTCTCTTGCACCGATCTTCTTTTCGCGTTGAATCATCGCGGCCACGGGCAACGGGTGGCCGGTGGCTCTGCATCGGTGTCCACGCCAGGGGAAGCATCTCCGTGTGCTACGCGATGTGAGCGGTTCGCGAAACGGCCCGTCTCTGTGTCTGATCCGCGGCCCGTCACCAGATCGGTGCGCTTCGTCGTCCTGGACACGTGCTCATGACAAGGCATCACCGATGCAGACTATGCGTGCGCGTCAACTGACCGAATGGCGACCCTTCCGGTTCGCGAGCCGAGCCGCTGTTGCAACATCTGCAGCCAAGTGCAAGTTCTCCGCGATTACGCGATTACACGTCGCGCGCCACGCATCGATTAGATAGCCATACCAATCGCACCGAATCTCGATGCTCATCCGCGAGCCGACTCTGTCGACATGAATCGGGCACGCCGATAGCTGCCGGTTTCATCGCGCACCGTCACGAATAATGCGCGGCGTTGTCACTCACTTTTAGGATGGCGATAGATTGTCCGGATTCAACCAGCAATGGCAGAAGCTGTCTGCAAGGTGCCGGTCTGCATGAGAGGGGACGTCCCGCAGGGATGGGTGCGAGCGTCGCGAGCATGTCTGAGCACTCGCATTGCACGAAACCGCAGGCGGGCCGCACTGGAGAACCAACCTATGCGAATCGCACAAATCGCACCGTTGCACGAAGCGGTTCCCCCGAAGTTATACGGCGGCACTGAGCGCGTGGTGTCGTATCTGACAGATGCACTCGTCGACCTCGGCCACGATGTGACCTTGTTCGCAAGCGGCGATTCGCAGACCCGCGCGAGGCTCGAACCAGCCTGGCCGCGCGCGCTGCGGCTCGATCCGGGCATCCGCGATTCGCTTGCCCCGCACATGCTGCTGCTCGAAACCGTTCGCCGCCGCGCGCATGAGTTCGACGTCTTGCACTTCCATCTCGAGTACCTGCCGTTCCCGCTGTTCTCTCAAAGCGATACGCCGTTCGTCACGACGCTGCACGGCCGTCTCGATCTGCCCGAGCTGCGCGCGATCTTCGCGACGTTCACGCACGCGAACATCATCTCGATCTCGGACGACCAGCGTAGCCCCTTGCCGCGCGCAAACTGGCTGAAGACGGTGTATCACGGCTTGCCGGACGGCCTGCTCACGCCGCAGCCGCACAAGAAGCCGGAATATCTGGCGTTCCTCGGCCGCATCAGCCCGCAAAAGCGTGCCGATCTCGCCATCGAAATCGCGGCGCGAAGCGGCTTGCCGCTGAAGATTGCGGCGAAGGTCGACAAGGCTGATGAGAAGTATTTCGCGTCGACGATTGAGCCGCTGCTTTCGCAGGCGCACGTCGAATTCATCGGTGAAATCAGCGAAACGCGGAAGCCGGATTTTCTGTCGGGTGCGAAGGCGCTACTGTTTCCGATCGACTGGAACGAGCCGTTCGGCCTGGTGATGATCGAATCGATGGCGTGCGGGACGCCGGTGATTGCGTTCAAGCGCGGAGCGGTGCCCGAGGTGATCGATCATGGCGTGACCGGTTTCATCTGCGAAGACGTGCAAGACGCGGTCGGCGCACTGCATCGGATCGACGAGCTGTCGCGCCCCCGCGTCCGCGCGCAATTCGAGCGCCGCTTCAGCGCCAGCAGGATGGCGCAGAATTATGTCGATGCCTATACGTCGATGCTGCACGCCGCCAAGCGCCCCGTGCCGCGTTGGGAATCGCCGAGGTGCGCGATGGACGGAAGACGGAACCATTGGAATGCCGACCGTAAGCGAAGCGACGCACTGACTTGCGAAACCATCGACGACAACGAACCTGTGCCGCAACGAAAGTTTCAACGCGCTCGCTTCGGCGGTCCGAACATCGGCAGCGACAATCCCTGGACCTTCGCCCTTGCCATTCTGCGAGGCCTAGGCAGCCTGGCCACCCTAGGCTGGGCTTTGGGCACGGTTGTAGCCGTGGCCGTCACGAAGCTGCGCACGCGCGGTGATCACGCGCTTCGTCTGGAGTCGTCAGCGCTCCGATGACTGATTGCCGGCGTGTTCCCTGCAGTTCAGCCAACGTGGACTGCCGCGTTGAAGATCAGCGCCATCACCAGGCCAACCACAGCCACGATGGATTGAACCACCGAGATCGTTTTGGTGGCTTCGCCCATCGTCATGCCGAACGATTCCTTCACCATCCAGAAGCCGGCGTGGTTCGCATAGTTGAAGAACAGCGAACCGCAGCCGATGGACAAGGCCAGCAAAGGCAGGTTAAGGCTCGGATCGGCGCCGGCCAGCGGAGCGAGCAGACCCGCCGCGCCGACGATTCCCACCGTCGCCGATCCGGTGGACACGGACAGCAACATCGCGATCAGCCATCCGAGGATCAGCGGGGGAAAAGCGAAGTGCTGCGTCAGATGCACGATCGCCTCACCCACCTTCGCACTGGTCAGCATTTCCTGAAACGCGCCGCCGCCGGCGATGATCATGATGATGGAAGCAATCGGCTTGAGGCTGTTGCCGAGCGCGTGACGCAGCTTTTCGGCATCGCCGCCCCGGGCGAGGACCAGCGCCGCAACTGCGAAAAGTACGCCCAGCAGCATGGCTATCAGCGGATTGCCGAGGAAGCTGGCAACGTGCAGCATCGGTGCGTTCTTCGGCAACACCATCTCCGCCACCGCATGAACCAGCATCAGGATGGCGGGCAACAGGGCCGCCAGCACGCCGAGACCGACCCCGGCGCGGTGGCCATTGTCGGACTGTTCGACGACGGTGAACTGGTCCAGCAAGGCCTGATCGGGCCTGGTGCTCATGCGCGGCGAGATGAACGCGCCATAGAGCGGGCCGCCCAGAATCATCGCGGGAATGGCCGCCAGAAAGCCGTACAGCATGGTCGGCCCCACCGAAGTCTTGAGCGTGGCGATAGCCGTCAAAGGACCCGGATGGGGCGGCACCATGCCGTGCATCGCGGCAAGAGCCGAAATCACGGGCACGCCGACGTACACATAGGCCGAGCCCTTGAACCGGGCATGGCTTTCCAGCTTGCGCGCCACGCTGAAAATCAAGGGAAGCATGACGACCAGCCCCACTTCGAAGAACATCGGAATGCCGACCACGAAAGCCACGAGGGTCATCGCCCAGGGAATCATACGGTCGGAGGCGCGCCTCAGAATGGCCTCGGCAATCTGCTCGGTAATGCCCGCATCCGCGAGGATTTTGCCGAGCATCGCACCCAGCGCGATGACGACGCCCACCGCGCCCAACGTCTTGCCCGCGCCGTTGGTCAGATGCTTGACGATGCTTCCCGGCTCCATGCCGGTTGCGAACCCTACGCCGATTGAAACGACGAGCAAAGCGAGAAGCGGATGCATCTTGACGCGCGACACGATGAGCGCGACAAGCAGCACCACGCTGATCAGCGCGGTCAGCAACAAATCGATATCTAGACTGGTCATGGAATGAATCTTAGGTTTGGAATGGTTTGCCGAGCGTGCTCGTCAATCGATCGTGCTCGGAAAGGGAAGCATGGTCGCGTCGGCTTCAGGCGAACGGCCCTGAACCGGTTGCGCATGCCGTCTCCCAATCGCGGTTCTTTGGCTAGCGGATCTCCGCCTGATAGATGAATTCGCTGGCGGGTCCGCGCGAACGGCGCCACTCGAGCGGCTGCCGATCGTAGCCGAAGGCGAGACGCTCGATGACCACGGCAGGCGTCCCCGGCTCGATGTTCAAAAGCTTCGCGTGTCGCGAGCCGATGGCTTCGACGGTAAGGGTTTCCGTGGCGGATGCCACGATCTGATTGCACTGCGTCTCGTACACCGGGTAAAGGAGGTCGCCGATCTCGCCCACGTCCATCTTCGCAAACGCCGCAAAACGTGCGTAGGGCAACCAGATCTCTTCAGCGAGCATCGGAACGCCGTCGATCAGCCGCACGCGCGACATCTGGATCACGCGCGCCGTGCTCGATATCTGCAGTCTCGCGGCTACCGCCGATGGCGCATCGACCACGTCCCGGCGCAGTATGCGACTCTCCGGAATGCGCCGTTCGCCTTGCCGTGTTTGAAAGCGGAAGAAGCGAAACAGGGAGCCGTCGAAGTTCGCGCGCCGTACGAAGGTCCCTCTTCCCTGAAAGCGCTCGAGCATGCCTTCCGCGACGAGCAGATCGACGGCCTTTCGCACTGTGCCGACAGCAAGGCCGTAGCTTTGAGAAAGCGCCTGCTCGGTCGGGATCGCTTCGCCCGGGCGCCATTCACGAGCCGCGATCAGGGCAACCATTTCATCCCGCAGGCGCTGATAACGGGGTAAGCGGCCATCGGCCTGCATGATCGTCTCCATCGAATTCATATATATGATTACATGTTTTCTCTCCGAATGGATCGGGGATAACCCTGCCGCATCATGACGCGACCGTCGCCCGTCGGCTTGAAAGACGCGAGGTTTGGCGTAGTGATGCTCGCGGTCAAGGTGTGGGCGGCGTGCCCTCGCCCGCCTGATTCGCCAGTCCCGCGCGCTTCACATCGAACGCGAGCCGCTTGTTCTCCGCGTCGTAGTGGCACTTCACTTGTGCGCCCTCGGTAACGTCGCCCTTGAGCATTTCCTTCGCCAACTGGTTTTCGATCGACTGCCTGATCTGCCGACGCAGTTCGCGCGCACCGAACTCGGGACGGTAGCCGACGTCCGCGAGATGATCGACGACGGATTCGTCGAACTCCAGCACGACGTCCTGGCTGTGCGCGAGGCGCTGCACCTGATCGAGCATCAGCCGAACGATCTGGCGCACCTCATCGCGGCCGAGCGAGGAAAACAGAATGATGTCGTCGATCCGGTTCAGGAACTCGGGCCTGAAATGCTGGCGCAGCACGCTCATCACGCCATTCTGAACCGATGCGTCCGCATCGCTCGCGTTGGTCGTGAATCCGAGCGTCGCGCGCTTCTGACCGGCGATCACCTCAGAGCCGAGATTGCTCGTCGCGATGATCAGCGTGTTGCTGAAATCGACCACGCGGCCCTTGCCGTCGGTCAGGCGCCCGTCGTCGAAGACTTGCAGAAGCACGTTGTACACATCGGGATGCGCCTTTTCGATCTCGTCGAGCAGGATCACGCTATAAGGCCTACGCCGCACGCGCTCCGTCAATTGCCCGCCTTCGTCATAGCCGACATAACCCGGCGGCGAGCCGATGAGCCGCGACACCGCGTGACGCTCCATGTATTCGCTCATGTCGACGCGCAGCATGGCGTCTTCATCGCCGAAGACGACTTCCGCCAGCGCTTTCGCAAGCTCCGTCTTGCCCACACCCGTCGGCCCGAGGAACAGGAACACGGCGATCGGCCGGTTGCGGCCCTGCAAGCCGGTACGTGCGCGCCGCACCGCGTCCGACACCGCAACGACCGCTTCTTGCTGCCCGATCACCCGCTTGTGCAGGCGCTCTTCCATCTGCAGCAGACGGGCACGCTCCTCCTCGGTCAGTTGAGTCACGGGAATGCCGGTGATCGTCGCGACGATCTCGGCGACGTGCGCGACCGTCACCGTCGACGTGTTCGTGCCGACGCGCTGCTTCCAGCTATCCGTGGCATCGCCGAGTTGCTTTTCCTTCTGCGCGATCTCGCTGTCCAAAGCATGCGCGCGGTCGAACTGCTTGCGCGATGCCGCATAGTCCTGTTCGCGTCGCAATTGCGCGAGCTCGGACTCCAGTTCGAGGATATCGGCGGGGCGCGATGTGGCCGACAGATTCACGCGCGCCGCGGCCTGATCGACGAGATCGATCGCCTTGTCAGGCAGAAAGCGCCCCGTGATATAGCGATCCGACAGTTCCGCCGCGCCGACGATCGCATCGTCCTGGATCGTGACCTTGTGGTGCGCTTCGAGCCGGTCGCGCAGTCCACGCAGGATATTGATGGTCTGCGCGACGGTCGGCTCCGCGACCAGCACCGGCTGAAAGCGCCGCTCGAGCGCCGCGTCCTTTTCGATGTGCTTCTGATACTCGGCAAGCGTGGTCGCCCCGATCATGTTCAGCTCGCCGCGCGCCATCGCCGGCTTGAACACGTTGGCGATATCCAGTCCGCCTTCGCCGCCGCCCTGCCCCGCGCCGACGATGGTATGCACTTCATCCACGAACAGCAGCAGCTTCTCGCGATTCGCGGTGATTTCATCGACGACCTGCTTCACGCGCTCCTCGAACTCGCCGCGATACTTCGCGCCCGCAACCAGCGAGTTGATGTTCAGCTCGACGAGGCGCTTGTCGCGGAGCGACTCGGGCACATCGCCGTTGACCATGCGCTGCGCGAGCCCTTCGACGACCGCGGTCTTGCCCACACCCGGCTCGCCGATCAGCACCGGATTGTTCTTGCGCCGGCGCGCGAGCACTTCGACCATGGTTTCGATTTCGCGCGCGCGTCCGATCACGGGGTCGAGATGCCCTTCACGTGCGAGCGCGGTGAGATCGCGGCTGAACTTGTCGAGATGCGGCGTGCGTGACGGCGGCCCGTCGCCGCGCGGCGGTCCGCCCGCGCCGACCGTCTGCGCGGTCTGCTGCCTGAGCGCCTGCTGATCGACACCGAGCTTGCCGAGCAATTGGCCCGCGAAGCTGTCGGGTACATCGGCAAGGCCGATCAGCAAATGCTCCGGCGCGACGTAGCTATGCCGCAGCTGACGCGATGCGAGAAAAGCGCGGTCGAGCGCGCTCTTCAGACGAGGCGACACGGCGATCATGCCGTCCGGCGGCGGGCTCGCGCGCTCGCGGCGTTGCGCGTTGGCGTCGATGAAGCCGCGGACTTCGGCCGCATCGATGCCGATGCTCTTGAGAATCGACTCGATGACGGCGTTGTTTGCAAGCTCGTAGAGCAGATGTTCCGTGTCGACCTGCGAGCAGCCGGATTGCACGGCGCGCTCGGCGGCGCGCATCAGCATCTCTTTCGCGCCGTCGCTGAAGTATCGGTCGATGTTCGCGCCTTCGTTTTCGTTGCGCCGCACACCGGCATCGCGCGGTTCTTGCTGTGCGGCACTTTCGGGCGCGGACGCCTCGCCGGGCGCGCCGCCCATGAACAGCGATTCGAGCGGCGAGAGCGCGCGCTGGTGCCGCGTGAGCTGCGCATAGTGAAAATCGCACACGTCGATGACGTGACGGCGGCCGTTGCGCAGCACCGCGAGGCGCACGGTCGCGGGCCGTGCGCCGCATACGTCGCACAAGTGAGCCATATTCGTCTCCTAGGTCGTGGCAGGGCACGCCGCCCCGGAGAGGAATTTGCTGCAACCGTTGTTCCTGCGCCCGGCGGAACGACGATTGCTATTCGCCCGTCTAGTTTTTCGCGAGGAACAGCTCAGCGACGACAGATCGAAGCCAGCGGTTTCCCGCTTCGTCGTGGTACTTCGCATGCCAATGCTGCCGCACCGCGAACTTCTCTACCGGGAACGGGCAAGAGTGAACCGCAAGGCCATTCACTTTTGCCAAGGTTTCTCCAATGTTTCGCGGCAGCGTCGCGATCAGGTCGGTTGATTTGACAATCGATCCAAGCCCAAGCATTCCCGGAAGCTCCAGCACGACATCACGTTCGATTCCATCGCGCAATAATGCCTGTTCGAGTAACTGCGCACCCGTGCCTGCGGCGATGATGACGTGCCCTTCGCTGCGGTATTGCTTCAGTGTCAGCTTCGCGCGGACGCGCGGATGGTCCGGGTTGGCGAGACACACCCAATCCTGCATATAGAGCTGTTGCTGATACATTCCGCCGCCGAGCCACGGAACATGACCGATCGCCAGATCGGCCTCGCCAGATTCGAGCGCGCGCTCGGTGTTGCCGTCGATCCGCGCCGCCTCCAGACGGATGCCCGGTGCCTTGGCGCGCACATAGGCCAGCATCCGCGGAAGCAAGGTGATATGACTCGCGTCGGTCATGCAGATGCGAAACCGTCGCTTCGCCGTGACCGGATCGAAAGAAATCTCCCACGACGAGAATCTGCGAAGCGACTCGAGGATTTCCCTGCACGGACCGATCAGCGCATCCGCCTGAGGCGTGGGCGTCATGCCGCCTGGCGTGCGAATGAAAAGGGGATCCTGCAGATGTTCGCGCAAGCGCGCGAGCCAGATGCTAACGGTCGGTTGGGCCTGTCCAAGCTGCTCCGCTGCACGCGTGACGCTGCGAACGTCATAGAGCAGATCGAAGAGCTGAAGCAGCTTGAGGTCGGGCAGATCGGGCGTGGTCATGCATCCATTGTAGAACGCAATGTCGCTCTCGCGACCATTGCATCAGAGATGACGCACACCGGACCTGACTTGGTTTGTCACGCTGCCGCGGACACCGCCGCGCGCAGACCAAGGGAATAGCTTTCGATACCGAACCCGCATATCTGCCCCTTGACGATTTCCGCGAACACCGAATGATGACGGAAAGCCTCGCGTGCATGGATGTTCGACATATGAATCTCCACGACGGGCACGGTCAGAATGGCGAGTGCATCGCGGATGCCGTAACTGTAATGCGTCCATGCGCCCGCATTGATGAGCACGCCATCGACCTTGTCGGCAAACGCCTGATGGATGCGTTCGCACATGTCGCCCTCGCTGTTGCTCTGATAGCTTTCGACCGTTACGCCGAGTTGATTCGCGAGCGCCTGCAATTTCTCATCGATGTCGGCGAGCGTGGCCGTGCCGTACTGAACGGGATCTCGCTTGCCGAACATGTTGTGGTTGACACCATGCAGCATAAGAAACGTTTTCATTCTTTCGTCCGAGTCTAATTGCAGACCGTTAATGTTCATTCCACCGATGTCTTCTCGACCGCTGCGCCTCTTTTCGCCGGATCAATCGAGCGGAACGGTCAGCCGCTCGATGAGCGCGCGCGTTTCTGGACGCACGCCCCGCCACCACGCGAACGCCTCCGCAGCCTGCTCGACCAGCATGCCCACGCCGTCAGCGATACTTTCCACCCCTGCATCGCGCGCCAGCCGCAAGAAAGGCGTGAGCCCCTTCCCGTAAGCGAGTTCATAGGCGCTTCCGCCGGCGCTGAAGACACTCGCTGGCACCGGCGGCAGTTGCCCGGTCAGGCTCGCGGATGTAGCGTTGATGACGAGGTCGAAGCGCCCCAGTGCCCCCAGGTCCGCATACCCGCACGCGGTGAGCGATCCGCCAGCAGTGTTCGATCGGGCGACCTGTTCGACAAGCGCACGCGCCTTGTCCACATGCCGGTTGGCGACGACGAGCTCGGCAGGCCGTGCCGCGACGAACGGCAGCAACGCGCCGCGCGCAGCGCCGCCCGCGCCGAGGATCAGGACGCGCTTGCCGACCATCGGCTGATGCAGGTTGACTTCGATGTCGCGCACGAGTCCGACGCCATCGAAGTTTTCGGCGATGATTCGGCCGCCCTCGAACTTCATCGCGTTGACCGCGCCCGAGAGCTCCGCTCGTTCGCTGCGCTCATCGGACATGGCGAATGCAGCGAGTTTGAACGGCGCGGTCACGTTCATGCCGCGGCCGCCCGCTGCAATGAAGCGCTTGACGCTATCGGAGAAGCCGCTGGCAGGTTCCACAGGCCCTTCGATGGCCTCATAGCTCATGTCCTGGCCGGTCTCTTGCGCGAAGAAGCCGTGGATCAACGGCGACTTCGTGTGCCCGATCGGATTGCCGATGACCGCGTATCGATCGCTCATCATGCCCCCGGCTTCGAGAACAGCACGCCGTCGGTCTGCATCGCATCGATCTCGGCCGCGCTGAAGCCCAGCGACCGCGCGACTTCCTCGTTGTGCTGCCCGAGATCGGGGCCGACCTCGCGAATCGACGTATCGCAGTCCGAGAAGCGAAACGGCAGGTTCGGCAGACGCAGCGTGCCCAGACGCGGATGCTCCTGTTCGATCACCATGCCGCGCGCGACGATCTGCGGATCGGCCACGACCTCGTCGATGCGTTGCACCTTCGCGCAGGGCACATCGACGCTGTCCAGCAGCGCGAGCACATCGGCGACGTTGCGTGCAGCGACCCACGGCTTCACGACCGCGAGAATGGCCTCGCGGTTCGCATTGCGCCCATTCAGGCTGTGCAGCCGCGCATCGGTCGCGAAGCCCGCGGGGCCGCCATTTTGCTCGACGGCCGCGGCGAAGCGCTTCCACGACTCGTCGACCTGCGCGGCGATGACCAGGTCGCCATCGTTTGCGCGGAACACGCCGTATAAAGTCGATGTCGGCATGTCATGACCCGTCTGCTCGGGGACCACGCCCTGCATCGTGTAGCACTGGACGGCATATTCGTGCATCGAGAACAGCGTGTCGTACAGCGCCATGTCGATATGCTGGCCGCGTCCGCTCTTCACGCGGCCGAGCAAGGCAGCGTTGATCGCGGCCACCGCATGAATGCCGGTGTACATGTCGCCGAGCGAAATCCGCATGAGCGGCGGCGGCTCGCCCGGGTTGCCGATCATCTGCATGATGCCGCTCTTCGCTTCCGCGATCAGCCCAAAGCCTGCGCGATGCGCGTCGGGACCCGTGTGACCATACGCCGAGATCGAGCAATAGACGAGACCCGGATTGCGCTCGGAGAGCGCGGCATAGCCGAGGCCGAGCTTATCCAGCGCACCGGGGCGATAGTTCTCGATGAACACATCCGCCGAATCGCACAGGCGCTGCATGAACGCCTTGCCCCGCGGATCTTTCATGTCGACGCTCACGCCGCGCTTGCCCATGTTCAACTGGAGGAAGTAGGCGCTTTGCTGGTCGTCGAGGATCGTCGCGTGCTGGCGGCCTGCATCGCCGCTGCCGGGACGCTCGACTTTGATGACTTCGGCGCCGAGCGCGGCGAGACAGCGTCCGACATAGGGACCGGCGAGAAAGTGGCTGTAGTCGACGACGCGAAAGCCTTCGAGGGGACGGGCTTGCATCAGTAGGCTCCCGGACGGCGCGGGACCATCAGACGATGCTCGCCGCGTTGAACGACTTCGCCGTTCTGGTTGATCAGTTCGGACGGCAACACGACGATGCCCCAGCCCGGACGGCTCTTGCTCGCGCGCATGGACGTCACGCGAAACTTCACATGCAGCACGTCGTTGACCTTGATCGGCAGCACGAAGTCCCACGTCCAGCCGAGCGACATGCCCGGCAGGAAGCGATAGTCGCTCTGTGTCTTGAGGCCATCGGCGATCGACAGCCCGAACAGGCCATGCGCGACGATCGACCCGAAGTGGCTCGCGTTGGCATAGTCCTCGTCGACATGCACCGGCGTATGGTCGCCCGTGAGATCGGCGTAAGCGAGAATGCGTTCCTTCGTGACGGTGTAGGTCGGGCTGACGCACGCGTCGCCTTCCTGCGCATCGTCCCAGTATTTCTCGGTGATGTTGATGGTGCTCATGCTCACGCCTCCGCGCGTGGATTGATCGACAGCGCCTGCGCGACGCATGTGGCGGGTCTTGCCTGAATGAGTTCGACGGCGAGCCCGTCGGGCAGACGCAGCCAGTTGCGGCCCTGCGTCATCTCCGTGACGCCGAACGGCTGCGCGGCGGCGAGCGCGGCTTCGAGGTCCTCGCACATCACGCCCAGATGCGCGAGCCGGCCTTCGGGACCGTCGTAAGTCGGATCGCTGATGAACTGGAGTCCGCCGAGTGTCCAGTACTGACGCGGCTCGTCGCGCGGGCCGTCCACTTCGCGCATGGTCATGCCGAGCACTTCTTCGAAGAAGCGAATGTGCCAGTGGATATCCTTCACCCAGATCGCGACGTGTTCGAGATAGGCTTTGGTTGCGCTCATGCCGCGCGCTCCTCATTCTGGCGGTCGGTCATGCCACGCTCGATGCCTTTTATGCACGCCACGAGCGTCGAATTCACCGGCGTCGGCACGCCGAGCCGTTCGCCCCATCGCACGACCGCGCCGTTGATGAAGTCGATTTCGGTGACGGACGACTTCTCCAGGCTTTGCAGCATGGAGGTCTTGAACGCGGCCGGCAGTCCTTCGGCGGCCATGTTCCAGGCGTCTTCCGCACGCGTGATGGAAAGTTCGATGCCGGCCGCCTTCGCCGCGGCCATCGCTTCCTCGATGGCGGCAAGCGAGGTCGCCTTCAGCACCGGTTCGCTGTAAAGCTGCCCATACGTCAAACGCGTGATGCCTGTGATGGCACCGGTCGCGACGTTGATCAGCAGCTTGTCCCACATCGTGCCGAGGATGTTGTCGCTGACCGTGGTCGTGAGCCCCGCGCTGTCGAACGCTTCCGCCACGGCTTGGGCGCGAGGCGTCACGCGGCCGTCGAGTTCGCCGATGATGGTGATCTTTCCGGTCACGCCGGACTGGATGTGTCCCGGTGCGCGCAACACGCCACCGACGTAGGTCTTGCCCGCAAGCACGCGCTCGCGTCCGACGATATCGCTCAGCACGTCTTCGTGACCGAGGCCGTTCTGAAGGGACAGCACGAGGGTCTCGGGGCCGATGAGGTCGAGCGCGCCGCGCATCGCCGAATCGGTGTGGAAGGATTTGACCAGTACGATCACGACGTCCACCGGCCCGACGTCGGCGGGGTTCATCGTCGCGCGCACCTTGACGCGGCGCGTGCCGCGTTCGTCGTCGACTTGCAGGCCGTCGCGGGACATGGCCTCTACGTGCGCCGCGAACTTGTCGACGAGCCACGTCTCGTGACCCCCTTCGGTCAACGCGGCGCCGATGGCGCAGCCCAGCGCGCCCGCGCCCAGAAATGCGATCTTCATACATGTCTCCTCGAATGGAGACGAAGATACGATTCCGCGCACACTCTGGCAATGCAATGAATGCAATAGCGATATTGCCTATCGCAATTCAGATGTGGACTGAGCTATTCGGTAAGGGAAAGTTCCAGGACGCTCGGTGCGGTTTTGTACCGGACGACGAGACGTCCGGCATATCGGAGGCTTCAGCTCGGAATGATGCGAAGCGTCTTCAAACGATCGAATAGCGCAATGAAAGAGTCGGGCGTGCTTTGATAGTCGAGAAAGCCTGCCTTACGGCTCTTGCTCATATCGGTGAGCACCTCCATGGGCCGCCCCAGATCGGCGTCCGTGTGCCACCAGGACGCGAGCTTGACGATATCGGCTTCGGCAAGATCGTGGCGCGCGGCGATTTCACGCCACGCCTCGCCCGCATCCCGCATGCGATCTTCGAGCGGACGCATCGTGCCGTCGAATTCCACCGGCTCGATTCCGAAGTAATTCGCGACGAGCGACCACATCCACTTCCAGCGGAACACGTCGCCGTTGACCACGTTGAATGCTTCGTCGCGGGCGTTCGGTGACGTCGCCGCCCATTCCAGATGACGCGCCAGCAGGCGGGCATCCGTCATGTCGGTAAGGCCGTTCCATTGGGCTGCGGACCCGGGAAATATGAACGGCGCGCCGCTCGCCTTGCAGAGCGTCGCGTACACCGCGAGTGTCACGCCCATGTTCATCGCATTACCGACCGCGAAGCCGATGACCGTATGCGGACGATGAACGCTCCAGCCGAAACCGAACTGCCTGGCGGCGTCGAACAGTCGATCCTCCTGCTCGTAGTAGAAGTTATCGACGTCCTGCCGCCCCTGCTCCTCGCGAAACGGCGTCAGCGGCACGCTGCCCTTCGCATAGGCTTCGAACGGCCCCAGATAGTGCTTGAGCCCTGTGACGAGCGCAGCGTGCTTCAGCGTGCCGGAAGGTCCGAGCGCCTCGAGTACATGACGAACCATCGCGCCGTTGACGCGGATATTTTCCTGCTCCGTCGCCTGTCGCGACCATGCCGTGAAAAACACATGCGTGAATTGCTTCCCGCTCAACGCGCGCTGCACCGATTCGGCCGATGTGAGATCCGCCGTAATCGATTCGACACCGTCACGCAAGGCGGAACGTCCGCGCGAGAGTCCGGTGATGTGCCAGTCGCCGGATGCGAGCAGATGGTCGGCCAGATTGCCGCCGACGATGCCGGTGGCTCCGATGATGAGTGCTCTTTTGTCCATGATGTGAATGGTTCGCCTTTCCAGGTACGTGCGCAGTGACGCGCGTTATCGATCGACATAGGGTCGACCGAAAAGCCCTGCATTGGTTTCATGCCGATGCGAACGAGCGGCAAGGCTCGTCGGCCGTTTCGGGCGACGCGCATCATTCATCGATGACCCAGGCGGCGCGATACGTCGATGTCGGCGGCGCTCCGCGATTCGCGTCGTGTTCAGCGCAACTGCGCCGCACTGCCCGTTGCGGCTTCGAACATGTGATGCCTCAGAAGCGCCATGGTATCCGCCTGTTGGCTGCTGAACTCGGCGCCTATCAGGACGCCGCCGTCGACGCGCCTGACATTGCGCGCGATGCAGTTGAACACGACCGCGTGAGACTTACCTCCGGCGCGCAGGCGCAGTCCTAACCGGAAGTGTTCGGCGACGTTGACGAGGGCGTCGGAGGCACGGAAGGCGACTCCGCCCAGACTCACGTTCGTGACCGAAATGTCGAACCCGGCGGCGATACAGTCGTTTCTAATGAGTCGTCCCGGCATCTCCGTCGAAACGCGCACATGGTTGCGCACGACCTGAGTCTTCACGGACTCGGGCCATGCGAGATAGATGACGCGTACCGGCGTCTCGCTTCGTCCGATCACGGTGCTGCGAAACTGATGGATGTGACGCCCTCTGAGCGCACTGCAAGCGACCTCGGCGCCGGTTTCGAACAACTCGTGTCCGTCCGTAGCGGTCACGAGCAGCGCGCGGCCGGTAATGGAACCAACGAAGTCGGTCTGACAACGCAGCGTTCCGCTTCCGTCGACCGTCACCTGGATGCTGTCCAGCGTCTTCGGCAGCATTCCAGTGTTCGCTATGGGCTCGTCGAGGATGGCCTCGCCCGATTCCTCTTCATGTCTGGCAGTCGAGATGAGTATTCCGGCTGGCCGGGGTGCGCTTTCGCTCGATGCACTCGTCACCGCATCCTCGCTGCGCAAGCCCCCGGCCGCCAGAATCCGGTCGCGCTGGCTCTCCGACTGAACCCGATATCCGCGCGCCAGAAGGAGCTTGCCGGCTGCGGAATACACGGCGAACGGAAGCGGCGTACCAATTTGCAGTTCGCGGGCGGTGATCTTGACGAGGGCCATGTCCGTTGCCCCGAAGACATCGCGGACCACCGCGGCGCTGGGACGCATCAGTTTTGGAAGCGCTAACTTAACGCTCGGCGCACCGGCCTGACGTGCGCCGTCGCACAATTGTCTGCAGAAAGCGGCTTCGCGGCGGTTTCTGCCATGCGAGGATCGCCGGCCTGCCAATCATGCGAAGACTGTCTCCAGCGTGATCGGCAAATCCCGTACGCGTTTGCCCGTCGCATGCCAGATCGCGTTGGCGACCGCCGCCGCGACGCCGACCACGCCGATCTCCCCCACGCCCTTCGCGCCGAGCGGATTCACGATGTCGTCATGCTCGTCGACGAAGAGCACATCTATGTCGTGGATGTCCGCGTTCACCGGTACGTGGTATTCGGACAGGTTGTGGTTCATCTGCCGGCCGAGCTCGTGGTCGAACTGCCCGTGCTCGTGCAACGCCATGCTGATGCCCCAAACCACGCCGCCCGATATCTGACTCGCCGCCGTCTTCGGATTGACGATGCGTCCTGCCGCCACCGCGCTGACCACGCGCGTCACGCGCACCGTGCCGAGCGCGGCATCGACGCGCGCTTCGACGAATACCGCCGAGTGCGTGGCAATGGAATACGACTGCTGCCTGTCGTGCGGCGTGACCGTTACCTGCGCGTCGAGCGTGTCGAGGCCGGCGCGCGTCATCAGTTCCCGCAGCGACACGCGTTGCGCCTTGCCCTCGCCGCAAACGACGTATTCGCCGTCGAGTTGCATCGTGTCGGGCTGCGCGCGAGCGAACGCATCGCCGCCGTGTTCGGCCGCGAGCGCCGTCAGCTTCCCGCGCAAACGCGTACAGGCCGCGTGCACCGCGCTGCCGACCGATGACACTGTCCACGATCCGCCTTCGAGCGGCGCCTTCGGCAGACGGCTGTCGCCCAAACGAAAATCGACGTGCTCGAGCGGCACGCCGAGCGCATCGGCGGCGAGTTGCGTCATCACCGTGTAGGTGCCGGTGCCGATGTCCGCCGTGGCGCTCGCCACGACGACACGTCCGTCCGCCCCGATTTGCGCGAGCGCGGAAGCCTCGTTCTGCATCGCGTCCCAGATGCCCGTCGCCATGCCCCAGCCGACGAGCTCGTTACCCTCGCGCATCGAACGCGGCGCGAGCGGGCGCCTGTCCCAGCCGAAGCGCGCGGCGCCTTCTTCGAAGCACTGACGCAGCGCCTTGCTGGAGAACGGCAGGTTCTTGTTCCCGTCGCGCTCCGCGTAGTTGATGAGGCGCAACTTCAGCGGGTCCATGTCGAGCGCCTCGGCGAGCTCGTCCATCGCCATTTCGAGCGGAAAGAGCCCCTGCGCTGCGCCCGGCGCGCGCATGTCGGCGGGCGTCGGCACGTCGAGCTTGCTCACCTTGTAGTCCATCCGCACGTTGTCGCAGGCGTAGAGCTGTCCGGCCCAGTTCACCATGACATCGCAATAGTCCTCGTATTGCGAGGTTTCCGACACCGCCTCGTGGATGACCGCCTGCAGTTTGCCGTCGCGATTCGCGGCGAGCGCGACGCGTTGCAGGCTCATCGGCCGATGCGCGAAGGTGAACATCTGCTGCCGCGTCAGCACGAGGCGCACGGGCCGCTTCAGATCGCGCGCGGCCATGACGGCAAGCGGCAGATGATATTGCGGACGCAGCGCCGAGCCGAACGCGCCGCCGACGAACGGCGAGACGACTTCGAGCGCGTCGTCGTCGAAGCCGAAGAGCTTCGTCAGATACTGCTTCGTGTTGAGCACGCCCTGCGTCTTCTCGTACACGACGAACTTGCCGGAGGCTTCGGGAATCACCGTGCAGCCGTGCAATTCGATCGGGTTGTGATACTCGGCCGGCGTCGAATAGCGGCTGTCGATTTTCACGGCGGCTGCGGCAAGCGCGCCGTCGGCATCGCCGCGAGGCGGCGGCGGAGGCTCGAAGCCGCCCTTTTCGGTCGATGGCGGATAGCTCTCGGCTTCCACCTCGCGCAGATCCGTGCAGTGGCTGCTTCGCTCGTAGGTGACTTCGATCAGCGAAGCGGCATGACGCGCCAGTTCATGGCTTTCCGCGACGACGAGCGCGACCGGCTGGCCGCTGTACCAGATGCGGTCGTCCCAGAGCGGCCGAAACGGCATGCCGCCCGGCGCGGACTGGTCCTGCCACGCCGCGTCGCGCAGCGGCAGTTCGGGCCGGTTCTCGTGCGTGAGCACCATCAGCACGCCCGGCAATTCCAGCGCGCGCCGCGACTCGATCGACACGATGCGCCCGCTCGCGATGCGGCTCGGGAGCACGAAGCCGTAGGTCATTGCATCGGAAAAAAATTCGGCTGCGTAGCGGGCCTCGCCCGTCACCTTCTTCCTGCCGTCGACCCGGCTGACGGGCTTGCCGCTGACATGCGCGCCCCGTTCGGCGATGCGTTCCAGTTCGTTTGGAAAGTTCATGATGCGTCGTCCTCTCTGGCGGCGAGGCTGATCCCCGATGCCTGCTCGAAAGCGCGCTCGATGGCGCGCGCGGTCAGTTCGATCTTGAATGCGTTGCCGGGCAGGCCGCGCGCGTCGCGCATCATCGCGCTCGCGAAATCGCGCACCGTCGTAGCGTCGAGCGTCTTGCCCCGCAACGCGGCTTCGGCATCGCGATCGCGCCACGGCTTGTGCGCCACGCCGCCGAGCGCGCAGCGGACCGCTTCGATGCGCGTGCCGTCGAGCTTGAGCGCGAGCGCGACCGACACCAGCGCGAACGCGAACGACGCGCGGTCGCGTACCTTGACGTAGGCGTAGCGATCGGCGAAGCCCTCGGCGGGCAACGTGACAGCGACGATGATCTCGTCGTCGCGCAGGTTCGTATCGATATGCGGCGCATCGCCGGGAAGCCGGTGAAACGCGTCGAACGGCACGACGCGCTCGCCTTCGCCGCCTGTCACGCGCACGGAGGCGTCGAGCGCGGCGAGCGCCACGCACATATCGGACGGATGAACGGCGATGCAATGCTCGCTCGCGCCGAGAATGGCATGAATGCGGTTGACGCCATTCATCGCGCCGCAGCCGCTGCCGGGCCGGCGCTTGTTGCATGGCGTGGCGGTGTCGTAGAAATAGTGACAACGCGTGCGCTGCAGGAGATTGCCGCCGACCGTCGCGACATTGCGGATCTGCGCCGAAGCGCCGGACAGAATCGCCTTCGACAGCAGCGGGTAGCGCGACTGGATGCGTTCGTCGTAGGCCACGGCGCTGTTCGTGGCGAGCGCGCCGATTTCGATGCCACCGTCCGCGCTTGGCTGAATCGCCGCTATCGGCAGGCGGCGGATATCGACGAGCCGCTCGGGACGCGCGACGCCTTCCTTGATGAGATCGACGAGATTGGTGCCGCCCGCGAGAAACGGCGCCGACGGTGCGCGGTGCGCTTCGAGCGCCGCGGACACATCGTTCGCGCGCGTGTAGGAGAACCGGTTCATGAGTGCGTCTCCCCGTTCTCGACGGCGGTCTCATCGACGCCGTTCGCGCTCGATACTTGCAGAATCGCCTGCACGATGTTCGGATACGCGCCGCATCGACAGACGTTTCCGCTCATCGCCTCGCGCACTTCCGCGGCGTCGTGTGCATGTCCTTCCGCGAGCATGCCGACCGCCGAGCAGATCTGGCCCGGCGTACAGTAGCCGCACTGGAACGCGTCACAGTCGAAGAACGCCTGCTGCATCGGATGCAGCGTGTCGCCGCTCGCGAGCCCTTCGATTGTCGTGATTTCCGCGCCGTCGTATGAAACGGCGAGCGCGAGACACGTATTGATGCGCTGGCCATCGACGAGCGCGGTGCAAGCGCCACACTGCCCGTGGTCGCAGCCCTTTTTCGTGCCGGTGAGCTGGCACCGCTCGCGCAGAAGATCGAGCAGCGTCGTCCACGGCTCGATGTCGAAGGTCTGCGTCCCGCCGTTGATCGAGAGCGTACAGGCGACGCGCTGCGCATGCGGCGCGCCCACGTCCAGGGCCGTCGCAGTCGGTGTGGTGTTCATGGAATCTCCTTTCTGGAATGCTGATTGCCAGCATGCCGCGTGCCGCGGAGCCAAACGCCGTCACGGCGTGGCCGGACAGTGCAAGACCCCGTATCGAGATTCTTGCGAAAGGCGACCGCGTACTTCGTGAAAGGATTGCGGTGAATACGCCGAGCCGATGAGCACCGTTCGACGGCTAGACGATCCCATCGAGCAGTTCGTCGTGCAGCTCGCGCAGGACCTCCACGAACGCGGATGCAAGCCGCTCACGCGGCCGATGCGGCGGAAACAGCAGATACGTCGGAAAGCGCGTGACCGGCTGAAACGGCCGGATGACGATGTCGGGTCCGACGAAGTCTCGCGCCACGATCGGATGCGCGAGCGTCACGCCCATGCCGTGCCGAACCATCTCGCAGCACATGGCCGTGTATTGCGCCTCGATGGCCAGCACGCGCTGCACTCCCGCGCGCTGAAAGACTTCATCCATCACGGCGCGCGTGCCATCGCCGTGACAGAGCGAGATGAACGATTCGCCTTCGAGATCCTTCGGCCGAATGTTGCGCTTCGCCGCGAGCCGATGATTCGCCGGCATCACACACACGGCGGCCACGTTCGATAACTGCTCGACCTCGCAATCGGACGCTTCGCTCACATACACCGCGACCCCGAGATCGCAAAAGCGCGATGCCGTCCAGTGATTCACCGTCCCCGACGTATTGACATGCAGCGAGACCGTCACGTCGGGAAACAGCGCATGAAATCGCTTGATCGCATGGGGCACGAGCGTCATGCCGGCCGATGGCATCGCCGCGATGCGCAACCGCCCGCTGCCGAGATTGCGGATCTGCGCCGCCGCATTCGCAAGACCCTGCAAGCCGACGAACGCGCGCTCCACTTCACGAAAGAACGCGGTGCCTTCGCTGGTCGGAATCAGACGCACGCCGCTGCGCTGGAAAAGCTGCAAACCGGTGTCGCGTTCGAGTTGCGAAATGAGCCGGCTGACGTTCGGCTGCGATGTGAAGAGCGCCTTGGCCGCGGCCGTCATCGACCCGGAAACCATGACCGCGCGAAACGCCTCGATGTGCTTCAGGTTCATGCGCGCTTTCCCTTAAGTAGTCACCATGACACGATGAAATGTATATCAACCATGTATAGGTAGGTATTTTATTTGTATTGGACGATATGAATTGACAGCGCGACACTCGATCCGTCGATGGGCCAGATGTCTTCCAAATCCCACCCGCCCACGCCCCCGCAATGGAGATCCTCGTCATGAAAAAAGCGTTGCATCGCCGTCCGTCCGCTCTTCCCGCACGTCGCGTCATCGCCGCTCTCGCGTTCTCGGCGGCCGTTGCCGCGCCGATGCTCGCGCAGGCCGACACGACGCTGTACGTCGCCAATGTCGGCGGTTCGAACGAACAGTTGTATCGGCAGAAAATCATTCCGGCGTTCGAGAAGGCGCACAACGTGAAGGTCGTCTATGTGGCGGGCAATTCGAGCGACACGCTCGCGAAGTTGCAGGCGCAAAAGGGCCATCAGCAGATCAATGTCGCGGTGATGGACGACGGCCCGATGTATCAGGCCATGCAGATGAACCTGTGCGCGAAGCTCGACGACGCGCCCATCATGAACGACGTGTATCCGCTCGCGAAACTCGGCCCGACGGCGATCGGCGTCGGCATGGTGGCGACGGGCATCGGCTATAACGAGGAAGCGTTCAAGAAGGCCGGCCTGCCGCCGCCGGACTCGTGGAAAGTGCTCACCGATGCGCGCATCAAGGGCAAGCTCGGCGTTCCGCCGATCACCAACACTTACGGCCTGCATACCCTCGTGATGCTCGCGCGTCTCTCGGGCGGCGGCGAGAAGAACATCGATCCCGGCTTCACGGCGATGACCAAGCAAGTCGCGCCCAATGTGCTCTCGTGGGCCCCGACGCCCGGCGAAATGGATGGCCAGATGCAATCCGGCGACGTGATTCTCGCGCCCTACGGCAGCGGTCGCGCGGTCGCGTTGCAGAACACCGGGTTTCCGCTCAAGTTCGTCTATCCGAAGGAAGGCGCGGTCGCGCTGCAAGTGGCGGCGTGCGTGCTCGCGGAAAACGCGCAGCCCAAGCTGTCGCAGGAATTCGTTCAATACTTGCTGACGCCCGAAGTGCAACTGCTGCAAGCGCAGAACATCGGTCTCGGGCCGGTCAACAAGACCGTGAAGCTCGCGCCGGAAGTCGCCGCGCGCGTGCCTTACGGTCCCGAGCAGGTGTCGAAGCTCACCGCCGTCGACTGGGCGACGATCAACCAGCATCGCACGGAATGGACGGAACGCTGGAACCGTTCGGTCGAGCGCTAAAGCCGCGCATCCGCATCTGTCGAAGGAGTCACGCGCATGGCATTCCTGACGCTTCAGGGCATCTCCAAACGCTACGGCGATTTCACGGCGATCGAACATGTCGATCTGTCCGTCGAACGCGGCGAATTTCTCTCGCTGCTCGGTCCGTCCGGCTGCGGCAAGACCACGACACTGCAGATGGTCGCGGGCTTCGTCACGCCGACGAGCGGCCGCATCCTGCTCGATGGCCGCGACATCACCAACGAGCGCCCGGAGAAGCGCGGCATCGGCGTGGTGTTTCAAAGCTACGCGCTGTTTCCTCACATGACGGTGGCGGGCAACGTCGGCTTCGGGCTGGAGATGCGCAAGGTGAAGCGCCGCGAGCGCGAAGAGCGCATCGAGGAGGCGCTCGCTCTGGTGCGGCTCAAGGGCCTCGGGCATCGCTATCCGAAGGAACTGTCGGGCGGGCAGCGGCAGCGCGTGGCGATTGCGCGCGCCATCGCCATGCAGCCGGAACTGTTGCTGCTCGACGAACCGATGTCCAATCTGGACGCGAAGCTGCGCGAGGAAATGCACATCGAATTGCGCGCGATCCAGAAGCGTCTCGGCATCACGACGATCCTCGTCACGCACGATCAGGTCGAGGCGATGACCATGAGCGACCGCATCGCGGTGATGCATGGCGGCAAGATCGCGCAACTCTCCACGCCCTACGATGCGTACGAGCGTCCGGCGACGCCCTTCGCTTCGACCTTTCTCGGCCGCACGAATGCGTTCGCGGGCGAAGTGTTGCAGCGCAATCCGCGTTGCGCGGTCGTGAACGTCGCCGGGACGGAACTGCATGTGCCGCACGAAGGCCGTCACGTCGATGGCGCGGTGAATGTCTATATTCGCCCGGAGAAAGTGCATCTCGCCAACGGCGATGCGCGCATCAGAGGACGTATCGCGACGCGTGTGTTCATCGGCAATCAATGGCTGCTCGAAGTGGAGACGGCGCTCGGCAAGTTGCGCATCGCGCAGCCGAACCACGGCGCGCCGCCGCCGCAAGAAGGCGACGAAGTGGGTCTCGACTGGACCGACGACGACCTGCGCGTGCTCACGCAAGACGGCAAGGAGACGCTGCATGGCCACGCTTGACGACGCTCGCCCCGGCGCTGCGCCGTGGCTCTTGTCCGGCCCCGCGCTGCTGCTGTTCACCGGCCTGCTGCTGGTGCCCTTGATCCTCACGCTCGTCCTCTCCTTCCGCGTTTTCAGCGATACGGCCGGCATCACCAGCGCGTTCACGCTGTCGAACTATTGGGAAGTCGTGAGCGACCCGTACTACGGCACGATCTTTCTGCGCACGGCGGGCCTCGCAACGGGCGTGACGCTCCTGTCGATCGTGCTCGGCGTGCCGGAGACGATCATCCTCGCGCGCATGAAGAAGCCGTGGCAATCGCTGTGTCTGCTGATCGTGCTCGGGCCGCTGCTGATCTCGGTCGTCGTGCGCACGCTCGGCTGGCAGATTCTGCTCGGCAACAACGGCGTGCTCAATAACGTGCTGCAAGCCCTGCATATCACCGAGGAACCCATCCGCCTCGTCTTCACGATGACCGGCATGATCATCGCGCTGACGCACGTGCTGGTGCCGTTCATGGTGATGTCCGTCTGGGCCAACATGCAGAAGCTCGACCCGCAAGTGGAATGGGCGGGCCGCTCGCTCGGCGGATCGCCGCTCAAGGTGTTTCGCCGCGTGGTGCTGCCGCAGATCATGCCGGGCGTGCTGTCGGGATCGATCATCGTCTTCGCGCTGTCGGCGTCGGCGTTCGCCACGCCCGCGCTCATTGGCGGACGGCGGCTCAAGGTGGTCGCGACCGCCGCCTACGACGAGTTTCTCGGCACGCTGAACTGGCCGCTCGGCGCGAGCATCGCCGTGTTGCTGCTGATCGCGAACGTGGCCATCGTAATGGGATGCAGCCGTCTCGCCGAGCGCCGCTTCAAGCATATTTTCGACTGACCGCGAGGACACGCACATGAAGCAGAACGGCCCGCTCGCGCTCGTATTCAACGCGCTTTTCCTGACTTTCATTCTCGCGCCGCTCGTCGTGGTGATGCTCGTCTCGTTCACCGACAAGGGCTTCATTTCGATGCCCTTCGACGGCGCATCGTTGCGCTGGTTCCACGCGATCATCGAGAACGGCGACATCGTGTCGGCGTTCTGGCTGTCGATCAAGCTCGCGTTCGCGGCGGCGACCATCGGCGTACTGCTCGCCGTGCCGGCCGCGCTGGCGATCGCGCGTTACCGCTTTCCCGGCCGCGCCGCGCTCACGAGCTTCTTCCTCTCGCCGATGATGATTCCCGCCGTCGTGCTCGGCATCGCGTTCCTGCGCTTCCTGTCGATGCTGAACCTGTCGGGATCGTTCTGGTCGCTCGTGTGCGCGCATGTGGTGATCGTGCTGCCGTATGCGCTGCGGCTCGCGCTCTCGTCGGCGGTCGGCCTGGACCGCGATGCCGAACGCGCGGCGCTGTCCTGTGGCGCGAGCCGCTTCACCGCGTTTCGCCGCGTCGTGTTGCCGATGATCCGCACCGGCGTCGCGGGCGGCTGGGTGCTGTCCTTCATCCAGAGCTTCGACGAACTGACGATGACGATTTTCGTCGCCACGCCCGGCACCACGACGCTGCCGGTCGCCATGTACAACCAGATCGCGCAGACGATCGATCCGCTGGTCGCGAGCGTCTCGGCGGTGCTGATCGTCGGCACGGTGCTCCTGATGATTCTGCTCGACCGCATGGTCGGACTCGACCGTATTCTGATCGGAGAAGCCCGATGACTTCTGCTAGTCCCGACGTACTCGTTCTCGGCGGCGGCCTCGTCGGATCCGCCGTCGCCTACGGTCTCGCCCGCGAAGGCGCGCGCGTGACCGTGCTCGATGAAGACGACGGCGGCTTGCGTGCCTCGCGCGGCAACTTCGGCCTCGTGTGGATTCAGGGCAAGGGCTACGGCCTGTCGCCGTATGCGCGCTGGTCGCGTTCGTCGGCGGTGCGCTGGCCTGCGCTCGCGGAGTCGCTTCACGCCGAATCGGGCGTCGATGTGGCGCTGCGCCAGCCCGGCGGCTTCCACTTCTGCTTCAACGACGCCGAACTCGCCGACCGCGAAAAGCGCCTTTCGACGCTGCAAGCCGAACTCGGCGATTACCCGTATCAGATCCTCACCGGCGCCGAAGTGCGCGAGCGCATTCCGCAAGTCGGGCCGAAGGTGATCGGCGCGAGCTATACGCCGATGGACGGCCAGTGAATCCGCTGAAACTGCTGCGCGGCCTTCATACGTCGATGCAGACGCGCGGCGTGCGCCTCGTTTCCGGCGAGCGCGCCGAGCGCATCGTGCCCGAAGCGAACGGCTTCGTCGTGCAGGGCAAGCGCGGCACGTATCGCGCGGGACGCGTGGTGCTGGCGGCGGGTCTCGGCAATCGCACGCTCGCGCCGTTCGTCGGGCTGAATGCGCCGGTCGCGCCCAATCGCGGACAAGTGCTGGTAAGCGAGCGCGTCGCGCCGTTCCTGCACTATCCGACGCTCAACGTGCGTCAGACCGACGAAGGCAGCCTGCAATTCGGCGATTCGATGGAAGAAGTGGGCTTCGACGATTTCACGACCACGCCCGTCCTCGCCGATATCGCCCGGCGTGCGGTGCGCGCCTTCCCGCTGCTGGAGCATGTGCGCCTCGTCCGCATGTGGGCCGCGTTGCGCGTCTACAGCCCCGACGGCTTTCCCGTCTATGACCAGTCGGAGCGGCATCCCGGCGCGTTCGTCGTGACCTGCCACAGCGGCGTGACGCTCGCCGCCGCGCACGCCATGCGCATCGCCCCGTGGATTCTCGGCGCACCGGTTCCCGACGAACTGCCCACCTTCTCCGCGCGCCGCTTCGAGCACGCCAAAGAACTCATCTCCGCACATTGAGCACGCACGACATGACTTCATCGACACCTACGCTTTTCAAGCCGCTGCCGGGCGCGGACGGCGCGAGCATCGACATCTTCTTCAACGACCGGGCGCTGACCGTGCAAGGCGGACGCTCCGTCGCGGCGGCTTTGCTCGCGGCGGGCGTGTCGCGGTTTCGCGCGACGCCGGTTTCGGGCGCACCGCGCGCGCCTTACTGCATGATGGGCGCGTGCTTCGAATGCCTCGTCGAGATCGACGGCGTGCCGAGCCGCCAGAGCTGCATGGTCGAAGTGAAAGCCGGCATGCGCATCCGGTCGCAGGAAGGCGCGCGCGATCTGCCCCCTTCGATCGGAACCGATACCGCCGACGCATCGCTGGAGAACGCACATGGCCGCTGAACTCGTTTCGTCGCATGCCGAAGCTGTCGATGTCGTCGTGATCGGCGCCGGTCCCGCGGGCATGAGCGCCGCGACGCGTGCCGCGCGCGCGGGCCTCAAGACCGTGTTGATCGACGAACAGGACGCCGCCGGCGGACAGATCTATCGCGGCATCGGCCGGGCGGACGCGCGCCGCAAGGAGATTCTCGGTCCCGATTACGCGGCGGGCGGCGCGATCGCCCAGGCGTTCGCGGCATCGGGCGCGCGGCATCTGACGGGCGCGACCGTGTGGCAGGTCACGCGCGAGCGCGGCATCAACTATCTGAAGGACGGCAGGATCGGCAGCTTCGACGCCCAGCGAGTGATTCTCGCGAGCGGCGCGATGGAGCGGCCTTTCCCGATTCCCGGCTGGACGCTGCCCGGCGTGCTGACGGCGGGCGCCGCGCAAATCCTGCTCAAGAGCGCGGGCGAAGTGCCTGCCGCGCCGCCGATTCTCGCGGGATGCGGACCGCTTCTCTATCTGCTCGGCTGGCAGTACATCCGCGCGGGCGTGCCGATTCGCGCGCTCGTCGACACGACGCGCCACGAAGACCGCTGGCGCGCGAAGCGTCACATGCTGTCGGCCTTGCGCGCGTGGCCGTATCTCAGCAAAGGACTGCAGCTGATGCGCACGCTGCGCGAAGCGGGCGTGCCGATGTTCGAGGCCGCCGACGACCTGCGCGTCGAATCGCGCACCGGCGCCGACGGCGTGGAGCATGCGAGCGCGCTCGGCTTCACGACGCAGGGCGCGGCGCACCGCATCGAAGCGGACGTGATTCTGCTGCATCAGGGCGTCGTGCCGAATACGCAGTTCACGCAGGCGTTGCGCGCGACGCATCGCTGGGATAACGCGCAACTCTGCTTCACGCCGAAGACCGACGCATGGGGCGAGCTCGACGTGCCCGGCATCTTCGTCGCGGGTGACGGCGCGGGGATCGGCGGCGCGCAGGCGGCGGCCTTGCAGGGCGCGCTCGCGGGCGTCGCGGTGGCGGCGCAGCTCGGCGCGATCGATACCCGCAAGCGCGACCTCGAAGCGATGGCGCTCAGGCGCGATCTCGCGGGCGCCCTGCGCATCCGTCCGTTCCTCGATTCGCTGTATCGTCCGCGCGATGTGAACCGCATTCCGAAGAACGAAACCATCGTCTGCCGATGCGAGGAAGTCACCGCGGGCGAGTTGCGCAAGTTCGTCGAGCTGGGCTGCGTCGGGCCGAACCAGGCGAAGTCGTTCGGGCGCTGCGGCATGGGACCGTGCCAGGGCCGCATGTGCGGGCTGACGGTGACGGAAGTCATCGCGGATGCGCGGCGCGTGTCGCCTGCCGAGGTCGGCTATTACCGCATTCGGCCGCCGATCAAACCGCTCACGCTCGGAGAACTCGCCGGTGAATGAAATCAGCGAAGCCGATGTGATCGTCGTCGGCGGCGGTCTGCACGGCACCAGCAGCGCGTTGCATCTGGCGAAGCGCGGCGTGAAAGTCATCGTGCTCGAAGCGGATTACGTGGCGCGTCATTCGTCGGGCGTCAACGCGGGCGGCGTGCGCACGCTCGGGCGTCCGCTGCCCGAAATTCCGCTCGCGCTGATGTCGCGCGAAATATGGCACGGCATGACCGATCTGCTGGGCGAGGATGGCGGCTTCGTGCCGTCGGGGCAACTGAAGATCGCGGAAACGGAAGCCGAGCTCGAAACCTGCCGCGAACGCGTCGCGCTTTTGGCGTCGCATGGCTTCACGCACGAGAAGATCATCGATCGCGAAACCGTGCTCGAACTGGAACCGGCGCTCGCGAGGCACGTGACCGGCGGCATCTGGGTCGAGCGCGATGGCTACGCGTTGCCGTACCGCACGACGACTGCCTTCAGGCTCGCGGCGCAACGTCTGGGCGTGCGCTTTCTGGAAGGCACGCCGGTGAGACGCATCGAACAGCGCGGCGAGCGATGGTTCGCGCAGACGCCGCGCGGCACGTTCGGCGCGCAGAAGATGCTCATCGCGTCGGGCGCGTGGTCCGGCGAGTTGTCGAAGCAGGCGGGCGAGCCGGTGCCCGTGCATCCCGAAGGCCTGATGCTGATGGTCACGCACCGGGTCGCGCCCTTCTGCCGCGCGACGCTCGGCGCGACGGGCCGTCCGCTGTCCTTCAAGCAATTCGACAACGGCACGGTCGTGATCGGCGGCAAGCTGATCGGCATCGCGGAACTGGCGAACCGTCACGGCGAAGTCGATTTCATGCGCCTCGTGAGAAGCGCGCAGACGGTCACGGATCTTTTTCCGCATCTGCGTCATCTCGGCGTGAATCGCGCGTGGGCGGGCGTCGAAGCATTTACCGAAGACGAACTGCCGGTGATTTCGGCAAGCCGCACGGCGTCGAATTTGTACTACTCGTTCGGCTATTGCGGCAGCGGCTTTCAGCTCGGGCCGGGCTGCGGCAAGCTCGTCTCCGAACTCATGCTCGACGGCGAGCCGTCGCTGTCGCTCGATGCATTCGCCATCGACCGTTTCCATGCGCGCGCCACGTCGGCAGCCGCCGATGCGTTGCCGCTCGTCACGCACTGATCCGTATTCCCCAACCCTTTCGTAAGGAGAACAAGTAATGAGCGATATCGTTCGCATCGACACCAATCAGCGCATGAGCCGCGTCGTGAAGGCGGCGGGACTCGTGTTCATCGGCGGGCAGACGTCCGCGGATCAGACGCCCGATATCAAGCTGCAGACGGCAAAGGTGCTCGAAAAGATCGATGGCTTCCTGGACAAGGCGGGCATCGACAAGACCCGTCTCGTGTCGGCGCAAGTGTGGCTGTCGGACATCGCGCGTGATTTCGCGGGCATGAACGAAGTGTGGGATGCGTGGGTTCCCGAAGGCTGCGCGCCGACGCGTGCGACCGTGGAAGCGAAGCTCGCGTCGCCTGCGTTGCTGGTGGAGATCGCCGTCATCGCGATGAGCTGACGGCGGCCGGGGCGGTCTCGTTGCAGGCAACCGGCGACTCGATTCTCCGGTTGGCGACGCGACGCCGCCCCCCTGAAAGACGGCGCGCGGTACTATGTTCACGGACCGTCCCGCACACCCCGTCTCATGGAACTGAAGCAGATTCAGTACTTCATCGCGCTTTTCGAGGAAGGCACCGTCACGCGTGCCGCAAAGCGGCTGAACATTGCGCAGCCGGCGCTCAGCATGCAGGTCGCCAAACTCGAATCCGAGATCCGGCAGAAGCTCTTCGAGCGCGGGCCGCACGGCATGGCGCCCACCGAAGCCGCACGATTGATGTACCGCCTCTACACGCCGATCCTGCGCGACATCGACCACGCAAGGGAGCACCTGAGCCGTCGCGATGTCATCGTGACGGGCCGCGTGTCGCTTGGGATGGTCTCGTCGGAAGCGCAGAGCGTATTGCCTGAATCGCTCGCCCGCTTCGATGCGCTTTTCCCGCAAGTCGAAGTATCCGTCGCCGATGGCTTCAGCGCGCAACTGATCGACGCCGTCGAATCGGGCCGGCTCGATGCGGCCATCATCAACAAGCCGCGCGGACGCCTGATGCTGGACGTCAAGCCGTTGCTCGTCGAAGAAATGGTGCTGGTGACGAGCGCGCTGCACGGCCCCGAGCTTCCCGGCACGATCGATCTGACCGGGCAGCCGGACATCGAGCTCGTGTTGCCTACGCGGCGCAACGGTCTGCGCGGCGCGCTCGATGCCGCCCTGATGGCGGCCGATGTCGTCATCCAGCCGAAGTTCGAGATCGATCTGCTGAGTACCATCGTGCAGTTCGTCGAGCAGAGCAGCGTCGCGACGATCCTGCCGCGCGTCGTGGTGCAGGCGCAAGCGGACGAAGGCCGCTTGCGCATACGCACGATCTCGGCGCCGCCCATCGTGCGCCACATCATTCAGGTGACGCATCCGAAGCGGCCGATCGGGCCGGCCGCCGAGGCATTGATCGCGATCATCGCCGAGGAGATCGGACGCGTGACGACGCGCGCGCCGGAATGACGCGCGCCGTGAAGGTCACGAAGGACTGCCCGCGTTGCCGTTCTCGAGCTTGCCGAGCGTCTCCGGCACCACGAACGCGCCGACGAGAAAGATCACGCTGATCGCGCCGACGAAAATCGCGAGCGTCGACGGCAACTGGCTCGCATCCTTCGCGACGAGCGAGACGAAGGTCGGCATCATCCCGCCGATCGCGAAGCCGATGTTCCACGAGAGGCCCGTTCCGGTCGCGCGAATCGCGGTCGGAAAGCGCTCGTTCAGGAAGATCAGTATGGGCGCGTAACCGGCGCTGCCGAGCGCGGACAGCAACACCGCATAGACGCCGATCATCGTGATGCTTTCTGCCGTCGGCAACAGCAGAAAGAGGCCGGGCAAGGCGACGAGCCGGATGATGCCGATCCAGATGAACGCGCCCTTGCGCCCGATGAACGTGCTGAGATGCCCCGCCAAAACCGATGCGATCACCACCGCCACGCTGCAGATCATTAGGATCGCGGCGGCCGCCCCGTTCGGCGCGTGGCTCACGACCTTGAGGAACGTCGGCAGATAGCCCGACGTGAGGTAGTAGCCGCTGCCGCCGCCGATGGTCAGCAGGAGATTCACGAACAACACGCCGCGGTACTCGCGCGAGAACAGCGTGCGGATCGGCGAGCGCACCACTTCGGCCTTTGCGCGCTCGGTATTCGCCGCGGCCTTCGCGGCTTTTTCGGCGGCGAGCTTCTTCCACAGCGGCGACTCTTCGAGACTGTTGAAGACGAAGAGACCGAGCACCGAACTCACGATCCCGGTGAAGAACATGCAGCGCCAGCCCCACACGACGAAAGCATCGCCGGGAAAGAGCGCGGACATCGCGAGAAAGGTGAGCGATGCCAGAAGCGCGCCGAGTCCCGCGCCGCCGCCGCCGATCAGCCCCGACACCGCGCCGCGATATTTCGGCGCGACCGATTCGGTGCCGATCGTATGCGTCGACGCCACCACGCCGCCGACGAACACGCCCTGCACGAGACGCAGCAGCAGGAAGAGGATCGGTGCGACGATGCCGGCCTGCGCGACCGTCGGCAGCGCGCCGAAAGCCGCAGTGGACAACCCGACGCCGACGACCGCGAAGATCATGGCGCCCTTGCGGCCGCGACGATCCGCATACGAGCCGAAGAGCGCGGAGCCGAGCGGACGCATCAGCAGCGTCACCGCGAATGAAGCGTAGACCGCCGCGAGCGAGAGCATCGCGTGTTCGGACGGGAAGAACAGACGCCCGACAACCGGCGCCACATACAACAACACGAACAAGTCGAACAGATCGAGGGCCCAGCCGATGCACGACGCCATCACTGCACCCATGATCTGCCGCTGATTTGCCGGAAGCACGGCGGCTCCGTCTTGCGCTGCTACGGACATGTGTATCTCCTTTGGATTACCGCAGGCACGCTTTTATGGATGCGTGCTCTTGTTACGATTGAAAAACGAAATTGCTCGAGCAGTGTCAGTACGCGGCGGCGAGCGGCGGTGCCATGCTCGCGCTTCGCTGCGCGACCATCGCGTCGGCGATCTTCTCGGCGATCATGATGGTCGGTATGTTCGTATTGGCCGATGGCAGCCTCGGCATCAGCGATGCATCCACGACGCGCAAGCCGCGCGCGCCGTGCACGCGCCCTTCGGTATCCGTGACGGCATCGCGATCCTCCGCGCCGCCCATGCGGCATGTGCCGCTCGCGTGCCACACGCCGAACACGTTCGCGCGGATGAACGCGGCGAGCGCGCGGTCGTCGGCGAGCAGCGCGTCCATCTTCAGTCCGCGCGTGAAGAAGCGTTCGATGAGGAAACGGCGCACCGGCGCGGGCGCATCGAGCAGCACGCCGAGAACGGACGTGAGGCGCGCATTGCCCTCGCCGACCCGGCTCAGCGCCTTCACGCGCGCAGAAAACGCCGCCGGAAAGAAGTCGCGCGAACTGCGCCCGAGTCCCGATGCGTGGACCACGCTCGCCAAAATCCGCACGCCCGCGGCGAGGCGCTGCACATCGCGTTCGTCGTCGAGCAGATTGAGATCGACGCGCGGCGCGGCGGCCGCATCGGGCGATGCAAGCTGCACGCGGCCACGCGAATACGGCCGGTTGCACCACAGAAAGAAGAGTCCGAGCCGGTTGCCGAGCGCATGCCACGCCGCACGCGTCGCGCTCGACAGATACAGGTCCGAGGCATCGCAGCCCGCGACGCCGGAACTCAGACGCGCGGCCATCATGCTGGCGCGGCGTCGTGCGAGCGGCATGCGAAAGCGCGGCTCGAGAAAATGACAGAACGTCAGCGACGGATGATCCTGCAGATTGCGTCCGACGCCCGGCAAGTCCACTTCGCACGCGATGCCGAGCGCCGCGAGCTCGCGCGCATCGCCGATGCCCGCGCGCATCAGCATCGCCGGCGACTGCAGCGCGCCCGCGCTCAGCACGACTTCGTCCGCATCGAACTGAACGCGCTCGCCGTTCTCCGCAATCGCGACGACACCGCGCGCCGTCGCGCCGTCCATCACGATGCGTTCCACGCGCAGCTTCGCGTAGACCGCGAGATTCGGACGCCTGCGCGTGGCCTCGTCGAGATAGGCGATGGCCGTGGACACGCGCCGATCGTCGATATTGGAGAACGCGCCGGGAAAGAACCCGTCGCCGAACTCGCCATTCTGGTCCTGCAACTGCGCGACCCCGTTCTCGCGCAGACCCTTTGCGAACGCGTGGCAGAACGCCGGCCAGTCGTCGGGCATGATGCGGCGGATCGGCACCGGGCCGTCGCTGCCGTGCATCTCGCCGTCGGGAAAGTTGACGTCGCGTTCGAGCTTGCGAAAGTACGGCAGCACGTCGAGCCACGCCCAGCCATCGGCGCCGTTCGCGGCCCATTCGTCGTAATCGCGCGGCAGGCCGCGATTGGCCGACTGCACGTTGATGCTCGAGCCGCCGCCCATCACGCGGCCCTGCTCGTAGACGCGCGGCGCGGCATCCTTCGTGGCCTTCGCTTTCAGGTCGGGCCAGATGTAGGTATCGCCGCAGAAGACCGGCATCGGATAGCTGTCGAGAATGGCCTCGGGCACGGCGCCGGGCGGCGTATCCGCGCCCGCCTCGATCAGCGCGACGCGCAGCGACGGCACCGCCGACAGCCGATGCGCCAGCACGCATCCCGCCGAGCCGCCGCCCACGATCACGACATCGAAGCGCTCCATCGCCTGTCTCCTTTTATTGTGCAAAGCGCGGGATCAGGACCCGCGAAACACCGGCTTGCGCTTGCCGTGGAACGCTTCGACGCCTTCGCGGAAATCGTCCGACGAGCGCAGGCGGCTATAGCAATGGCCTTCGAGTTCGATCGCGATCGAAAGCGGCGCGTCTTCCGAGTCGTTCAGCAGCTTCTTCGCCGTGCGCTGTGCCAGCGGCGAGAACGCGCGCAGTTCGTCGACGAGCGCATCCGTCGCCGATTCGAGTTCCGCGTCGGCCACGCAGTCCACCGCGATGCCCCATTCGTACGCCTGCTTGCCGGGAATGCGGCGCGAGCGCATCACGATGTCCTTCGTGCGGCCGATGCCGACCATCGACTGCAAGCGCGCCGAGCCGCCCGAGCCGGGAATCTGCCCGAGCTTCTGCTCCGGCAGCGCATAGAACGTCGTATCGGTGACGATGCGGAAATCGCACGCGAGCGACAACTCGAAGCCCACGCCGAAGCAGAATCCGCGATTGGCCGCGATGACCGGCTTCGAGCAGCGCGCGGGCGCCGCGATATTCCACGCGAGCTTCGACACATGTTCCGGCGATGCCTCGAGAAAGCCCTTGATGTCGCCGCCGCTCGAGAAGTGCTCGCCCTTGGCGCGCACGACGATCACGCGCACGCGGTCGTCCTCGTCGAGCGCCTCGAATGCAGCGCGCAACTGGTCGCGGGCGTGCATCGAAATGACGTTGAACGGCGGGCGATGCAGGATGATGTCGGCGCGCTCGCGGGCGGCGTCGATCTCGACTGAAAAGCCGTCCAGGTCTTGCAGCAGCGTCTGGCCGCGATGGTTCAAATCGCTCATGTTCGGTTACTCCTTGGTGGTCTCTGTAGAGGTTGCGTGGGTCTCGCTCGCGTATTCGCCGGCCTGCAGCTTGCGGCGCAGGATCTTGCCGACCGGAGACTTCGGTATGTCGTCGACGAACACGTATTCGCGCGGCCGCTTGAAGTTGACGAGATCGGACTGACGGCACCAGCCGTCGAGCGCTTCTGCATCGACGAACTCGCGGCGCTTGATGAACGCGACGACGCGCTGGCCCCATCGCTCGTCCTTGACACCCGCGACCGCGACTTCGTCGACGGCCGGATGCAGCGACAGCACCGATTCGATATCCACGGGCGAGATGTTTTCTCCGCCGCTGATGATCATGTCGTCGACGCGGCCGGTGACGTACAGGTCGCCGTCGGCATCGAAGTAGCCGGTGTCGCCGGTGAAGTACCAGCCTTCGCGCAGCGACTTCGCATTCGCGTCCGGGCGATTCCAGTAGCCTTCGAAAGCCTCGTCGCCGAGCAGGTCCGCGATGATCTGGCCTTCCTCGCCGGCAGCGGCGATCTGATCGGGCGATACGGCATCCAGCTTCACGACGCGCAGCCGCGTGTTGATGCCCGCGCGCCCCGCGCTGCCGGGCTTCTTCGTCGCGTCCTGATCGATGCTGAACGTATAGACCTCGGACGAGCCATAGTGATTGACGAAGAGTTCCGGCTCGAAGGCGGCGGACAGGCGCTTGAGCAGGCCGTCGTTCATCGGCGCGCCCGCGAAACCGAGCTTCCTGACCGACGACGTGTCCGTGGCCGCGAACGTCTTGTCGGCGAGCAGGTCGTGATAGAGCGTCGGCACGAGGTAGAGGCACGTGAGCCCGTGCGCGGCGATGGATTCGAGCGCGAGCTTCGCGTTCCAGCGGCGCACGCAGACGAACAGGCCGTCGACGAGCGCCATCGCGAGCAGCGAGCGCACGCCCATCGTGTGATAGAGCGGCATCACGCCGAGCGTTCTCTCGCCCCGCCGATACAGGTTCTGCGCGACATGCGCGAGCGCGCCCGCGCGTTCGTGACGATGACGCCGCGGCACGCCCTTGGCCTTGCCGGTGGTGCCGGACGTGTAGAGGATCAGCGAGATGTCGTCGGCGGTGGCGCGTGTCGTCGCGTCGTGGCGCGCTTCGCTGCGGTCGGCAACGAGCGCATCGAAGCCCAGGTTGCGGCCGGGCGCATCGTCGAGGCCGATGCGCGGCACGTTCTGCGCAGCCGGACTCTGGATGACGGCATCGGCGCAAACGGGCTCGTAGACGATCGCCTTCACGCCGGCATCGGTCACGCAATAGTCGAGTTCCTCCGGCTTCGCGCGCCAGTTGAGCGGCACGATCACGATGCCGGCGAATTGTCCCGCCCAATGCAGCGTCGCCATTTCCCAGCGGTTCTGCAGCACGACGAGCAGCCGGTCGCCGCGTTCGAGACCGAGCGCGCGCAGGCCATCGGCGACATTCAGGATCACGCGATGCCACTGTGCATAGGTCAGTTGCAGTTCGCCATCGACGAGCGCGAGCGCGTTCGGACTGCGCTCGACGCTTTGCAGAAAGGTGCGGCCGAGATCAAGCATGTTCGACCTCGCTCGTGTCCGCTTGCGTCCGGCGGCGCGCCGCCACGTCGAGCACCGCCGCCACGATCGGCGTGTAGCCCGTACAGCGGCAGATATGCCCCGACAGCATTTCGCGCACTTGCTCCTCGGTCGGATTCGGCACGCGTTGCAGATAATCCGCGCACGACATGAGGATGCCCGCCGTGCAGAAGCCGCACTGCAAGGCGTGATGCCGCTGGAACGCCTGCTGCAGGTCGCCGAGCGTCTGCTCGGGCGCGAGACCTTCGACGGTATCGATACGCCGTCCGTCCGCCTGCACCGCGAGCATCAGGCACGCGCGCGCCGCAACGCCATCGACGTGCACGGTGCATGCGCCGCAGACGCCGTGTTCGCAGCCGACGTGCGTGCCGGTCGCGCCCAGTTCGTGCCGGATGAAATCCGACAGCAGTTCGCGCGGCTCGCAATGGCCGCTGCGCTCGCGGCCGTTGAGCGTCAGCGCGATGCGCTGCCGTTCGTCCCGCCGCATGATGTTTGCCGACATGTCGCTCACTTCGCCTCCTCGATCACACGCCATCCGAGTTGCCGGACCAGATTCCGGCGATATTTCGCGCTGATATGCGCGTCGTCCTGCGCGTTCAGTTTCCAGCTCAAATCGTTCAGTGCGCCGCCCAGGTCGTCGCCTGCGAGACGCGGCCAGCTTTCGACCACGGGCCTGTCGGCGACGCCGCCCACCGCGATGCGAATCGCATCGTCCGATACGACCGCCGCGCACGCGACGATCGCGAAATCGCCGTGACGCGCGGAGAATTCGCTGAACGCGTAGCGCTCGCCAGCTTTTCGCAGCGGAAAGCGCACCGCTTCGACGAGTTCGTCCGGCTCGCGCGCGGTCATCAACATGCCCTGAAAGAAATCCTGCGCGGCGAGCGTGCGCCGCTTCTTCTTCGAGCGCAGCATCACGTCGCCGCCGAGCGCCGAGAGCACGAGCGGCAGTTCCGCGCTCGGGTCCGCATGTGCGATCGATCCGCACACCGTTCCGCGATTGCGGATCTGAAAATGCGAGATATGCGGAAAGGCCATCGCGAGCAGCGGCACTTCTTCTGCGAGCGTCGCGCGCCATTCGACGCTGCCTTGCGTCGCGGCCGCACTCACGACGAGCCGCCCCGCTTTCTCGTCGATGCGCACGGCACTGAGTTCGGCGGTGCGGGATATATCGACGAGCATCTTCGGCTGCGCGAGCCGCATGTTGAGCACGGCCATCAGCGACTGTCCGCCCGCCAGCACGCGCGCGTCCTCGCCGTATTGCGCAAGGGCGTCGAGCGCGTCCTGCGTGGTCGGCGCGCGCAGATAATCGAACGCTACGGGCTTCATGCGCGCCTCCTGAAACGTGCGAGGAATCTCGCGAGCCACGATCCGCGCGTCTGCACCGGCTTGCCCGCCGCCTGCCGCCCGAGCGATTCGAACAATTGATTCAGCACGACCTTCGTCGCGCCTTCGAGCATGCGGCCGCCGACCGCGGCGACCTTGCCCGACACCTGCGCTTCGTAGTCGTACGTGAGCCGCGTGCCGCTGCCTTGCGGCTTCAGTTCGACGAGACCGCTGCCGCGCGCGCTGCCGAGCGGCGACGTGCCCGCGCCCGCCAGCCGCAGACGATGCGGCGCGTCGATCTCCGACAAGCCGATGCGCGCCTCGAAACGTGCCTTGATGAGGCCGACGCCCACGGTCACGTCCGCGCGATACTGGTTCGGCGCGGTTTCTTCGAGCGCATGACAGCCCGGAATCACGTTAGCGAGCGCCTTCGGATCGAGCAGCACGGCGAACACGGCTTCCGGCGTCGCGGGCAGATCGACGCTTCCCTGCGCCGTCAGTGCGCGTCCGCCGCCCGGCGTCGCGGGCTTCGCCGCCGGCGCTTCGCGATATTCGGGGCGCGACGGCTCCGGATCGTCGATGCCGATCATCGCCATGACCTTGGACGGCGTGAGCGGCAAGCGAATGTCTTCGACGCCGAGCGCATCGGCCACCGCGTTCGCGATGCACGGCGGCGTGCTCATGTTGTTGCCTTCGCCGAGCCCTTTCGCGCCGAGCGGCGTGAACGGCGACGGCGTCTCCAGATGCACGATCACCGGATCGGGCACTTCGCAGGTCGTCGGCATCAGATAGTCGGCGAGCGTGCCGGACTGGAAGCTGCCGTCCGCGCCGTAGCGGAACTCCTCCATCAGCGCCGCGCCGACGCCCTGCGCGAACGCGCCGCGAATCTGGCCATCGGCGAGCGCGGGATTGAGGATCGTGCCGGCATCGTGCACGGTGACATAACGGTCGATCCGCACGCGCCCGGTCGCACGGTCCACTTCGACCCCGCACATGTCGAACGCGAAGCCATACGCCGCCGACGTGTTGATGCGGTCGGCCTCGTCGGGCGCGTCCATGTGCGGCGGCGACCAGAACACGGTCTCGCGCAGGCCCGGCTCCTCGCCTTCGGGCAGAAGCGCGGGCGCCCAGTGCGGCGCATTGCTCGCGGCGCGCGCGAACGGCAGCGCGCGATCCTCGGCGTGCACAGGAAAGATGCGCGCGCCTTCGAAGCGGATCTCGTCGGGCGAGCAGCCGAACTGCTTCGCGAGCACGCGCGACAGCTTCTCGCGCACGCGCGTGGCGGCCAGATGCACCGTGCCCGCCACCGCGCCCGCGAAGCGGCTCGAATAGTTGCCCGCCGCGACGGACCACGCGTCCTTGTGCGTATCGAATTCGACGTTGACGACGATGTCCTTCGGGTCCAGCCCGAGCACATCGGCGACGACTTGCGCGCACACCGTCATGTGCCCCTGCCCCGCGGGCGTCGATGCGATCGTCACGACGACGCCGCCCAGCAGATCGACGCTGACTGTGGCGCTCGCGATCGCGCCGTTCTTCGGCCCGGCCTTGCGGCGCGCGTCGGCGGGCATGACGGTCGTGATGTAGCCCATGTTCGATACCGACGGCTCCACGATCGCCGCGAAGCCGATGCCGAAGAGCCGCCCTTCCCTGCGCGCGGCATCGCGGCGTGCGACGAGTTCGGCGTAGCCGCCTTCGTCGATCGAGCGGCGCAGCGCTTCCTGATAGTTGCCTGAATCGAGCAGCGCGCCGGCCGCCGCGCGATACGGAAACGCATCGGCGGGAACGAAGTTGCGGCGATACACGTCGAGCACGTCGAGCTTCAGTTCGATGGCAATGCGCTGAATCAGCCGCTCGAGCGCGAAGTACACCTGCGGTCCGCCGAAGCCGCGCACGAGGCCGGTCGGCGTCTTGTTCGTGAGCACGACCCGATTGCGCACGAGCAGATTCGGGATCGCATACGCGCCCGTCAGACAGCCGTGCATCCGGTAGAACGTCGCGGGCTCCGGCGCGCGCACGTAACCGCCGACGTCTTCGAGCTGGTCGTAGGACAGCGCGACGATGCGGCCATCGCTTTGCACCGCCGCCTCGATGGTCGAGAGGCGCGCCGTCGCGGAGGTCGCCGCGCTCAGGTGCTCCAGCCGGTCCTCGACCCATTTCACCGGCGCGCCCGCCTTGCGCGACGCGAGGCACATCAGCACGACATACGGAAACACGGCCTGCTTCACGCCGAAGCTGCCGCCCGAATCGCGCGGAGCCTTGTGACGCAGACGGTTCGCTGGCACGTTCAGCGCCATCGCCATGACGGCGTGCAGCGAGAACGGCCCCATGAAGTTCGACGTGACGTCGTAGCCTTCGTCGCCCGACAGATATTCGGCGATCACGACGCCGCACTCGATCGGCGCGCAGGTGTTGCGCGGATACTGCGCGACGAGCTTCACGCGATGCGGCGCGTTCTCGAACGCCGCTTCCGGCTCGCCGTAGCGGAAATGCCGGTCGCTGACGACGTTGCTGCCGACGCGCTCGTGCAGCAACGGCGCGTCGTCCCGCACCGACTGCTCGATCGACGTGACCGGATCGAGCGTCGCGTATTCGACCTTGATGAGATCGAGCGCGTCTTCCGCGAGGGCACGCGAATCCGCGATGGCGACCGCGACCGGCTCGCCCACATAGCGCACGCGGTCCATGGCGAGCGCCCACTGTTCCATCGGCGATTTCACGCCGACGACGAACGGACGCGACCACGCACGCAGATCGTCGCGCGTGAGCACCGCATGCACGCCGTGCAGCTTCAACGAGGCGTCCGTGTCGATAGAAACGATGTCGGCATGAGCGTGCGGCGAGCGCAGGATCGCGGCGTGCAGCGTGCCTGGTTTCACGGCGATGTCATCGCCGTAACGGCCGCGGCCCGTGAGAATCGCCGGATCTTCGAGGCGCTGCATGGCGCGGCCGACGTGGCGCTGCGGCGTGGCAACGGCGTCGTCGGCGACGCGTGCATTGATATCTGCGAAGGCGGTATCGCGCTGATTCATCGCATCATTCCTCATCTTGCGCGCGGCGGCCGAATGCATCGGCGAGGCCGCTCCAGCGTCGCGCGATCTCCTGATGCTCGATGCCGAAGAGATCGAGAATGCGCCCGACCGTGTGATCGACCACATCGTCGATGCTCTTCGGATGCGCGTAGAACGCGGGCACCGGCGGCATCACGATCGCGCCCATTTCGGTGGCGAGCGTCATGTTGCGCAGATGCGCGAGATTGAGCGGCGTTTCGCGCGCGACGAGCACGAGGCGGCGGCGTTCCTTGAGCATCACGTCGGCGGCGCGCGTGAGCAGGTTGTCGGCGAAGCCGTTGGCGACGGCCGCGAGCGTCTTCATCGAACACGGTGCAATCACCATGCCGTCGCTGACATACGATCCGCTCGCGACCGACGCGCCGATATCGCGCACGTTGTGGACGACGTCGGCGAGCTGGTCGATGTCGCCGCGCGTCAGCCCGAGTTCCTGCGCCGCCGTCACCGCGCCCGATGCCGACACGATCAGATGCGTCTCGTGCGTGCCGAGCCGCCGCAACGCAGCGAGCAGGCGCACGCCGATCACCGCGCCGCTCGCGCCGGAAATGCCGACGACGATGCGCTTCTTCTGCTCAGCCATGATTGCGCGCCAGGTAGGCGTCCAGTGCGCTGTTGTCGGCGGCGACGAGCGCGTCCAGATCGACTGCGTCCTGTCCGGGAATGCGCACGCGCGTAAAGACGTGCTCGGCATAGACGACGGGGCGCGTCGCATCGAGGCCCATCTTCGTGCTCATGCCTTGCAGATGCGCGGGCGCATCGGCGGGCTGGCCGACAGTCGTCGACGGATCGAGCGGCGAACCCTGCGCGCCCGCGATCACGACGAGATCGCGGTCCGCCTGAAAACGCGTCGCGATGGCCCATTCGATTTCGGCGGGATCGTGCACGTTCACATCGGGATCGACGACGACCACTTGCTTGATGTCGTAATGCGCGCCGAACGCGCAGAGGATCACGTTCTTCGCTTCGCCCTCGCGCTTCTTGTCGAACTGCACCCACAGGTGATAACGGCACACGCCGCCCACCGAAAGATGCACGTCCTTCACGTTGGGATGGCTGCGTTGAAGGTGCGCGAGCAGCGTCGCTTCGCGCGGAATCGCACCGAGCAGCAGATGCTCCATCTCGGCGGGCACGATCGTATGAAAGACCGGATCGAGCCGATGCGTCACCGCCGTCACTTCGATGACTTCGCGCGCTTCCTTTGCACTGTAGTACTTCGGGAATTCGCCGAACGGGCCTTCCGGCTCGCGCACGTCCGGCAGAATGCGCCCTTCGATCACGATCTCCGCGAACGCCGGCACATGCACGCCGTTCGTCACGCACGCGACGACGGGCAGCGGCGCGCCATGCAGCGCACCCGCGATCTCCAGCTCGTCGTGATCGATCGGCGTGATCGCTTGCGAAGCGAGCATCGTGAGCGGATCGACGCCGATGGCTACGGCGACATCCAGCGCATCGCCGGCTTCTTCCGCCGCGCGCTGAAAGGCATAGAGGTGGCGCGGCAGCAGCAGGATCGCCATGCGGTCGCGGCCATGCACCTGAATGCGGTTGATCGAAACGTTCTGCACGCCGGTCCGCGGATTGCGTGCAATCACGAGACCCGCGGTGATGTACGGGCCGTTGTCGTGTTCGCTATGCGTCGGAATCGGCAACAGCGCGTGCAGGTCGATGCCGTTCGTATGCACGACTTGCTGGCACGGCGCGTTTTCACGTTCGACGCGTTTCGATGGAAGCGGCGCAGCAGCAGCAGCCGAGAAGCGGGCGAGCAGTTCGGTTTCGTCGACGCCCATCGCTTCCGCGATCCATGCACGCTTCGCCATGAAGCCGCTGACGACAGGCACCGCGTGACCGCCCGGCTGCGTGAAGAACGCCGCCTGCGTGCCGTCGAGGCGCTTGGCGATGGCAGCGAGTTCATGTTCGAGCGCAACGGGCTTGTCGATCGTCGCGACGCGGCCGGTCCGCGCAAGATGCGCGAGCCAGTCGCGCAGCGAAAGGGAGCCGGTATCGGTGCGATCCGGGGCCCACGAGAATGCGGGATTGCCGTTCGTTGCGGCATCGCGTGTGTTCATCAGCGTCTCCATCTGGGCGCGCCTGCCAAAGCCAGCGCATTGGATGAAGCGTAGCGAGATCACCCCCATAACGGCTAATACTGTTTATTGATGCGCCGAATCATTCGTGCTTATATCGGTGCTAGCCCGGATGACACGGTTGTTACGGTCACGTATCAATGGAGCACGCGCGAATGGGCGCTTGAGCAGCAAGCCTGAACAAACGCCCGGCGCGGTCCATCGAAGCAGTCTGATAACGGTGCGGTCGCCTATTAGCATCGCTGATACCCCACGGAACATGGACCTCAAGCAAATCCAGTACTTCATCGCGCTGTTCGAGGACGGCTCGGTCACGCGCGCGGCCAAGCGTCTCAACATCGTGCAGCCCGCGCTCAGCATGCAGATCGCGAAGCTCGAGGACGAATTGCATCAGCAGCTTTTCGAGCGCGGCGCGCACGGCATGGCGCCGACCGCCGCGGGACGGCTGATGTACCGCCTGTTCTTGCCGATCATGCGGGACCTGGCCCACGCGCGGCAGCAACTCGTGCAGCGCGACGAAGTGGTCACGGGACATGTCGGCATAGGGTTGATCGCATCGGTGACGGAGAGCGTGCTCGCGGATTCGCTGTCGCGCTTTCACGCGCGTTACCCGGATGTCGAAGTCACCGTCGCCGATGGCTACAGCGCCACCTTCATCGACTGGGTCGCGGGCGGCCAGCTCGATGCCGCCATCATCAACAAGCCGCGCGCGCGTCTTTCGCTCGACTCGCGCCCGCTGCTCGACGAAGAGATGGTGCTCGCCACCAGTGCGACGCATGGACCGGATCTGCCGCACGCGATCGAACTCGCGCAACTGCCGGAACTGGAACTCGTGCTGCCGACCAAGCGCCACGGTCTGCGCGGCGTGCTCGACAGCGCCGCGCAGCACGAAGACATCCTGCTTGCGCCGCGCTTCGAGATCGACGTGCTGTCGACCATTCTCAAGCTCGTCGAAAATACGCGCTTCGCGACGATCCTGCCGCGCATCGTCGTCGAGCGGGCCGCGCGGCACGGCACGTTGCGCGCATGTCCGATTCTCGCGCCGCGAATCGTGCGACACATTCTCTGCGTGAGCCATCCGCGCCGCCCGTTGAGCGCGGCGGCCGAAGCGCTCATCGCGATCATCGGCGACGAGTTGCATCGGGCGTCGAACTTTTCGGGTGACGAACCCTCCCCCTTAATCAAGGAAAGCTCCGCATGAACGCACGACACTGGATCGCCGGCGAATGGACCGGCACGCCGACGCTCGACAGCATCGACCCCGCGACGGGGGAAGCCATCGGCCAATATGCCGACGGCGGCGCGCACGAAGCCGACGCAGCCATCGCCGCCGCGCGACATGTGTTCGATCGCACGACGTGGGCGCAGGACGCGCGTTTGCGTCAGGACGTGCTGCTGGCGTGGGCCGCGGCGCTGGACCACGAGCGCGAGTCGCTCGCGACGCTGCTCACGCGCGAGAACGGCAAGACGATCGCGCAGTCGCGTGGCGAGATCGCGGGCGCCATCTCGGAGGTGCGCTATTACGCGGGTCTTGCGCGCCATATCGCCGGGCATGTGCTGGAGCCTGAGCCCGGCACGATATCGACGATGCTGCGCGAAGCGGCCGGCGTCGTCGCGATCATCGTGCCGTGGAACGCGCCCGCCGTGTTGCTCGTGCGCTCGCTCGCGCCCGCGCTGGCGGCCGGTTGCACGGCGATCGTCAAGCCCGCCGCCCAGACTTCGCTCGTGACGGCCGCGATGATGCGCTGCTTCGAGCTCACCGCGTTGCCCAAGGGCGCCGTGAATCTCGTCAACGAGCGCGGATATGCGGCGAGCGAGCGGCTCGCGGATTCACACGGCGTCGATGTCCTCAGCTTTACGGGATCGACCGCGACGGGCAAGAAGATCATGGTCGCGGCGGCGGACAGCATCAAGAAGCTGTCGCTCGAACTCGGCGGCAAGTCGTGCTGCGTCGTGTTCGGCGATGCGGATATCGACGCCATCGCGCCGCGTCTCGCGCGGGCCGCGACGATCATCTCGGGTCAGCAATGCACCGCGGCGCGCCGCGTGCTGGTTCATGCGTCGCGGGCGGCGGACATGCGCGAGAAGCTCGCGTCGGCGCTCGCGTCGCTGAAGGTGGGGCCGGGCATCGATCCGGCGACGGATATCGGCGCGCTCATCGACGCCGCCACGCGCGATTCCGTCGAGCACACGATCGAACGTGCGTGCGCGACTGCCGATCGCGTGCTGCTGCGCGGTGCTCCATCGGGACATGCGTTTCTGTCGCCGACGCTCGTCGAGCATGCCGACCCCAAGGCGTTCTTCTGTCAGGACGAGATATTCGGTCCGTTCGTCACGCTGGAGGTGTTCGAGAACGAGCAGGAAGCGATTCTGAAAGCCAACGATACGGTTTTCGGCCTCTCCGCGAGCGTGTGGACGAACGATGGTCCGCGCGCGTTTCGCATGGCGCGGGCGCTGCGCAACGGGACGGTGTGGATCAACGATCACAACAAGCTATTCGCCGAGGCGGAAACCGGCGGCTATCGTCAAAGCGGGCTGGGACGGCTTCATGGCTATGATGCCCTTGCGGATTTCACCGAGCTCAAGCATATCTGCATGCCAGCCGGCGTCGCGGACGGGATCGCGCCGCTGCGGTGATGGCGGGTGGCGGGCCGGCTTCGTCGTGCCGAGCCAAGGCACCAAAAAGAAAGGCAAGAGTCATCCTGTGTAATCCCGATATAAGAAAGTTTTATCCGAGCCATCACGCGATGCTATTAGAACCGGTGGACCTTTCTGCCTAGAATTCAGGTCTCTCAGGTTCGTCGGAATCTCGCTTCTTTGACGGACTTTCAAGCGCCGCCCCCGTAATGGAGTCGGCGCTTTTTTGTTGGCGACTCGGACCCGACTCGCTGACCGAGCGAGGGGCACCGAGTTCCGCCGGCAGCGGATTCCAACGCTCTGCAAGTCGCGAGAAGATAGGAACAAAGACTGCACAGTGGACAGGATAACAACCAGCCCAATAGAGTCACGACCATGATCGTACGCATCGCCCAATATCCACCGAAACAGCGCCTGGTCTTCGGTATTGCAGCTACCGCCGTTATCGTGACAGCTCAGCAGGCGCTGACGATGGTTGCCCACGGACGGCTGACATTCCTCTTCTTCAGCGCGACGCTTCCGTTGATCACGGTGCTGTTCGGCGCGTGGTCGGGATCGCTGCTTCTCGTGAGCGGCATGGCCTTCGGCGCGCTCTGGATGCCGCCCGTCGGCAGTCTGGCCGTTCTGCAACACGACGACCGCATCGTGCTGGTGGCATACGCGTTGGTCGGGGCATTTCTGGTGGCGGCCGGGCAGCAACTCGCCAAGGTGGCGCGGCGTGCAGGAAGCGCCGAAGCCGCTACGCAGGAGGCCACGGATCGCCTTCTGCAGGTCGAGCGCCAGGCGCGACACCGGTTCGACGTGGCCCTGGACAGCGCAGGCGTGCCGTTCGTCATCCTGACCCCGGTCGTTCGCGAGGGCCGCATCGCCGAGTTTCGATGGGACTATCTGAACAAGGCGGCCGCCCAGCTTTTCAATCAGAACGCCGCAGTCGTGATCGGCAGTTCCACGGCATATGTGCGTCCGGCCGGGTGGGAGGCGAACATGCTGCTCGAGCGGCTCACACCGCTCGCCCAGCGCCCGGGAAGAGAGGCCTTCGACATACGCGTATCGGGTGAAAACGGCGAGCAGTGGTTTCACGTCGTCGCGGCGTCTCTGGACGGTTCGGTCGTGGCGTGGTTCGGAGACGTGACGCCACGCGTGCGGGCCGAACAGGCCCTTTCGGAGGCTGACCGCCGCAAGGACGAGTTTCTCGCGACGCTCGCACATGAATTGCGTAATCCGCTGGCGCCGATCCGACACGTCGCGGAGATACTCGAACAGCCGAACTTGACGGAAGAGCGCAGGATCTGGTGCATCAGCGTGCTGCGCCGGCAGTCGGCCGCGATGGCGCTTCTGCTCGACGACTTGCTGGACGTGTCGCGCATCACGCGCGGCGCGCTCAAGCTGCGCAAAGAGGCCGTGGCGATGCGCGAAGTCGTCGACGAAGCGGTCGAAATCGCGAGACCGATCCTCGCAGGCAAGGGGCACGAGCTCGTCATCAAGCCGCCCGTCAGACCATTGCATATCGAGGCGGACCGGCTCCGGCTCGCGCAAGTGCTGGCCAACCTGCTGATGAACGCGGCGAAGTACACGCCACCGGGCGGGCGCATCGAACTCGCGGCGACGGCTGACGACGCCGAGATCGTCCTGTCGGTCACGGACAACGGTATCGGCATCGAGCCGGACAAACTGTCGGCGATCTTCGCGATGTTTTCGCAGGTCAATCGCGATCAGCATCGGCAGGGCGGTCTTGGCATCGGACTCGCGCTGTCCAAATCGCTCATCGAGCTGCATGGAGGCCGACTCACCGCGTCGAGTGGCGGAAAGGATCGGGGGAGCTGCTTTGCCATTCATCTGCCCGCGACGTCGCGCGTGTTGCCTATGCCGGCGCCAACACGCGCTGCGCTTGCCGTTCACGCGTCGGCCCCGAAGCGCCGAATCCTGGTCGTCGACGACAACGTCGATGCAGCGGACGCAATGACGGCGTTTCTGGAGATGCAGGGACACGATGTACGAACAGTCTATTCCGGCGAAGAGGCGATCGAACTCCTCGGCGAATACAACCCGAACGTGATCTTGCTCGACCTCGGCTTGCCGGGCATGAGCGGGCTCGACGTCGCGCGCCGCATACGGGCAACGCCCTCGACGCACGACGTGACGCTCATTGCCGTCACCGGCTGGGGTCAGCAACAGGACCGGGCGCGCACAACAGACGCCGGATTCGATTTTCACTTCACGAAGCCGGTCGATATCGCGCAACTGACTCAAGCCGTCGACAGTGCGGTCGCCGCGCCATAGAAGAAGGCGGCTTGCGGCAGTGACATTCGCGGTGCTTCCGTCCATGATCGTGCGACCGTTTCAACGGTCACGGCGGAACCTCCGCACCAGCGGATTCAGGCAAGCCGCCGTCTTCCCGACTAAGGCTTCAGCACGACCTTGATGCAGCCATCTTCCTTGTCGCGGAATGTCTTGTACATCTCGGGTCCTTGATCGAGCGGCACCGTGTGCGTGATGACGAACGACGGATCAATCTGCCCTTCCTGAATGCGCCGCAACAGGTCGTCCGTCCAGCGGTTCACATGGGTTTGGCCCATGCGCCATGTCAGCCCCTTGTTCATGGAAGCGCCGAACGGAATCTTGTCGATGAGACCGCCGTACACGCCTGGAACCGACAGCGTGCCCGCCGGACGGCAGACGTAGATCATCTCCCGCAATACGTGCGGCCGGTCCGTTTCCAACATCACGGCCTGCTTGGCCCGGTCGTACAGGGAATCGAATGAGCGGGTCGCATGCGACTCCATGCCGACCGCGTCGATGCACTTCTCGGGGCCCTTGCCTTGTGTGAGATCGGCCAAGCGCTCGAGGACGCTCTCTTCTTCGAAGTTGATGACCGTGGCCCCGCCCGCACGCGCCATGGCGAGACGCTCGGGCACCCGGTCGATTGCAATCACCTGCTTCGCGCCGAGCAGAACGGCGCTGCGAATCGTCATTTGGCCGACGGGCCCTGCGCCCCAGATCGCAACGGTGTCTGTCGGCTCGATGTCGCACTGAGCCGCCGCCTGCCAGCCGGTCGGAAAGATGTCGCCGAGGAAGAGCACCTGCTCGTCGGTGAGGCCGTCGGGAATCTTCACGTGCGTTCTGTCCGCATACGGTACGCGCACGTATTCGGCCTGACCGCCCGGATAGCCGCCTGTGAGATGCGTATAGCCGAACAAGCCCGCAGTCGTGTGGCCGAACACCTTGTTCGCGACGTCCTGGTTCCGATTGCTCCGCTCACAGACGGAAAAGTTGCCGCGCTTGCACTGTTCGCATTCGCCGCAGATGATCGTGAAGGGAACGACGACCCGATCGCCGATCTTCAGCGTGCTATTCGCGTTGCCGACTTCCACCACCTCGCCCATGAATTCGTGGCCCATGATGTCGCCGGATTCCATGCCGGGCATGAACCCATCGAACAGATGCAAGTCCGAGCCGCAGATGGCACATGTCGTTACCTTAATGATCGCATCGCGGGGATGTTCTATGACCGGGTCCGGAACCGACTCGCACCGGATGTCCTTCTTGCCTTCCCAGATGAGCGCTCTCATCGCTAGCCTCCATTGTGAGTGAGCGGTTGTATCGCGCGGCATCCTCTTCGCTTCACAGCAACGCGGCAACCGCCACGCAAACAGCATTCGACGTTCCGTTCAACGCATGCTGTCTTGCCCGCATCGTTGGTTGTCCATCGGGCCATCGACGCCGGCCGGGAATCGGGAGTCGCTGGTCCTGCATCGGTGTCCATGTCAATGAGTGTCCTTATGCGCTGCCGTGTCCGATCTGCGGGCGCGCCGAGCTTTTTTGTCATGGACAATCGCTTCGATAAGCGCCCGGCGATGCAGGTTAAGCCCGCGAGTCAACTGACCGAATAGCGACCCTTCCGGTTCTCGAACCAGGCCGCTCTTGCAAGATCTGCAGCCCGGTGCAAGTTCTCCGCGACTACGCGATTACACGTCACCCCCACGCATCGATTAGATAGCCGTATCAATCGCACTGGATCTCGATGCTCATCCGCGAGTCGCCTCTGTCGACCCGAATCGGGCACGCGGATAGCTGCCCTTACATCGCGCACCGTCACCAAGAATCCGGAAGCGCATGGCACTCACTATTTAGGATGGCGATAGATTGTCCGGCTTCAACCAGCAATAGCAGACGCTGTCTGCAAAGTGCCGGTCTGCATGAGAGAGGGACGTACCGCAGGTGGGTCTGCGGGTTTGTCGACGCCGACAGCCGCCGAAGGTTTCGCGGCTCAGGCTCTTCGCAGTTGAACTCTCGGGAGAAACATATGAAAGCCGTTGTGTATCGCGGTCCTCGTGAAGTTACGGTCGAGAATGTTCCGGATCCCAGGATCGAGCGTCCGACCGACGCCATCGTCAGAATCACCAGTACCAACATCTGCGGTTCCGATCTGCATATGTACGAGGGCCGAACCGACTTCGAGCAAGGCCGCATCTTCGGTCATGAAAATCTGGGCGTCGTTCAGGAGGTCGGGCCTGCCGTGGAGCGGATCAAGCCCGGCGACTGGGTGTGCCTGCCATTCAATGTAAGTTGTGGCCACTGCATGAACTGCGAGCGCGGCCTCACGGCGTTTTGCCTGAGCGCGAACCAGCCGGGAATCGCCGGCGGCGCATTCGGCTTTGCGGACATGGGTCCGTGGCCGGGCGGACAGGCCGAATATCTCCGGGTGCCTTGGGCCGACTTCATGTCCTTGAAGCTGCCGCCTGACGCCCAGCAGAAGCAGACCGACTACGTGATGTGCGCCGACATCTTCCCGACCGGCTGGCACGCGACCGAACTCGCCGGCATGAGGCCCGGCGACGCCGTGGTGATCTACGGCTCCGGCCCCGTCGGTCTGATGGCCGCGCACTCGGCGATGATCAAGGGCGCCCGCAGCGTCATGGTGGTCGATTGCCATCCCGACCGGCTCAAGCTCGCGGAGTCCATCGGCGCGATCGCGATCGATTATTCGAAGGAAGATCCGGTGCAGCGGGTCATGGATCTCACCCAAGGCATGGGCGCGGACGTGGGATGCGAATGCGTTGGCTACCAGTGCCACGATCCGGCTCCGCAACGCCACGAGAACCCCAATCTCACGATGAACAACCTCGTGTCGTCGGTCAAGTTCACCGGCGGGATCGGCGTGGTGGGCGTGTTCATTCCCGAGGATCCGGGCGCGCAGGACGAACTGGCGAAGAAAGGTCAGATCGCGTTCGACTGGGGCAAGTGCTGGTTCAAGGGGCAGCACATCGCCACGGGCCAGTGCAACGTCAAGGCATACAACCGGCAGTTGCGCGATCTGATACACGCGGGCCGCGCGAAGCCATCGTTCATCGTGTCGCATGAGTTGAAACTCGACCAGGCGCCTGACGCCTATCAGCACTTCGACGTGCGCGACCACGGCTGGACCAAGGTGGTCTTGCATCCGGGAGGCTAGCGAAGCGACGCAGCGATCGTGGTTGCATGAGCGCTCGGGCTCATCGCTCAATCATTGCCACGCGTGCAATGGGCTCGAGCGTCGCCAACATGTCTCGTCGATCCCGCTGCACGGTACGAACCGCGTAGCGGGCACCACGGCGATCAGTAACCTTTGGAGCATTTGTTATGGCAAGCAACATTCTTGCTATCCGGCCGCGCGAATCACTGAGGCGCGGCGGCCATTCTTCGGGCGTGTCGGCCGGAGAAGCCATGCAAGGCATTGGCTGGATCCCCGTCGCGCTCAGCGCGGCCTTGATCGTGTCCGGACTCGCCGGACGAAAGAAAGGCGCCGTGGCTCTCGCGCTCACTGCCTGCGCGGGCATGGCAGCGGCGAGTGCCGGGTACGGTGTCCCGCTCCATCGCGGACGGACAGACAACAAGGGGCGAAGTGGGATCGCCGGCGCGACGCCGGAGGTGGAGCGCGCAATCACCATCGGCAAGACTGCGGACGAGCTTCGTCGGCTCTGGCTTGCGCCCGGGACGCTCCCGCAACTCGTGGCAGGCTTCGCGACGTTGCACCCGGCGGGCGACGGCCGCATGCGCTGGGAAATAAGGACGCCGCTCGGTCGCGCCTACCAATGGGAATCGGAGATCGTCGACGGCCCCGGCGGAGGCGTCGGCTGGCGCTCGCTGCCTGGCGCCGCCATTCCGAACGAGGGATCCGTCCGCTTCGACGCCGCCCCGAACGACCGCGGCACCGTGGCGACGCTGCACGTCCGGTTCGACCCGCCCGGCGGCGCGCTCGGTGAAGGCCTGCTGCAACTTCTCGGGACCACGCCGCTGAATCTGGTCGCGGACAACGCGCTGCGGCGCTTCAAGAGCCTCGTCGAGACCGGCGAGATTCCCACCACTGAGCGGCAGCCCGCTGCTCGCGCAACCACGCGTTAAGGAGAGTGAGCATGCGAGCACTGTACTGGAACGGGGTAAACGACCTGCGCGTCGGGACTGTGAAAGACCCGGAGATCATCAATCCCCGCGACGCGATCCTGCGCGTCAGTCTGTCGACGACTTGCGGCTCGGATCTTCACTTCATCGACGGCTACATCCCGACGATGAAGTCGGGCGATGTCATCGGCCACGAGTTCATGGGCGTGATCGAGGAGATCGGCCCCGAGGTGAAGCGCCTCGCAAAGGGCGACCGCGTCGTGGTTCCTTCATTCATCGTTTGCGGGCAATGCTGGTATTGCCAGCACTCCCTCTACTCGTTGTGCGACAACACGCATCCCAAGCCCGAGCTACAGGCACCGCTTCTGGGCGGACATACGACCGCAGGCATCTACGGCTACACGCACGCGTTCGGCGGCTATGCGGGCGCGCACGCGCAATACGTGCGCGTACCGTTTGCCGACAACGACTGCTTCAAAGTCCCTGACGGCGTCGCGGACGATACGGCGCTGTTCCTCTCCGATGCGGCGCCGACCGGCTACATGGGCGCCGACTTCTGCAACATCCAGCCGGGCGACACGGTCGCGGTCTGGGGCTGCGGCGGCGTAGGGCTGATGGCGCAGCAAAGCGCGCGTCTGATGGGCGCGGAGCGCGTCATCGCGATCGACCGCTTTCCCGAGCGCTTGCAGATGGCGCGCGAGCACGCCGGCTCCGAGACGATCGACTATACGGCGGTCGACAGCGTCCTCGAAACGCTCATGGAGATGACCGGCGGGCGGGGCCCCGACGCGTGCATCGACGCGGTAGGAATGGAAGCGCACGGCACCGGGCCGCAATACGCGTATGACCGCGTCAAACAGGCGCTGCGTCTGGAGACGGACCGCGGCCAGGCGCTGCGCGAGGCCGTGATGGCCTGCCGCAAAGGCGGCACGCTGTCGGTGCTCGGCGTCTACGGGCTGATCGACAAGTTCCCGATGGGCGCCATCATGAACAAGGGCATGACGGTGCGCAGCGCGCAGCAGCACGGGCAAGCCTATATGGATCGGCTGCTCTCGCACGCTCAGAAAGGCGAGCTGAACCCTGCTTACCTCGCCACTCACCGCTTCTCGCTGGAGGACGGGCCACGCGGCTACGACATGTTCAAGCACAAGACCGACGGCTGCGTCCGCGCCGTGTTCGCGCCTTGAATTCGCCGCGCATCCCGAGTGCCGCCATGCAAAGGAAACGACCATGATCCGAATCGCAGCCGCGTCCGCCATCGTGGCGATGACGCTTCTCGCCAATGCATCCATCGCACAGCAGCACGCGGGGCCTACATCCGATACGCCACAACTGCAACCGGTCGCAAAATTCGAGCACCAGGTTACGGGCGTGACCGTTTCGAAGGATGGGCGCATCTTCGTCAATTTTCCGCGCTGGACAGAAGATGCGCCGGTCTCGGTTGCAGAAGTGACGCGCGACGGCCAGATCAAACCCTACCCGGACGACGAGTGGAATGCATGGCGCAACGAGAAGAAGAACCAGATGTCCGCCGGAGATCATTTCGTGTGCGTCCAGAGCGTCGTGACCGATGCACACGGCAATCTTTGGGTCGTCGATCCGGCCGCGCCAGCCACGGCATCGCTCGTGCCGGGCGGACCCAAGCTCGTCAAGATCGACCTCAAGGCGAACCAGGTCGCGCAGGTGATCCGCTTCGACGAGAGCGTCGCGCCCCAGGGAAGCTATCTGAACGATGTGCGGTTTTCGCCGGATGGTCACTATGCCTATCTGACCGATGCCGGGGCCAAGGGAGCGCTCGTGGTCGTGGATCTGCAGACCGGCAAGGCCAGGCGCGTGCTCGGCGGCCATCCGAGCACGCAGCCGGAAAAGGAAGTGGTCGTCAGGATCGACGGGCAGCCGCTACGCCGACCCGACGGACGCGGAGTCGAATTCGCCGCCGACAGCCTCGCGCTTTCGCGCGATGGCCGCACGCTCTACTGGAAAGCACTGACCGGTCGCACGCTCTATCGCATCGCGACAAACGCATTGCAGAACCCGCGTCTGTCGGAGAAGGACCTCGAAGCGCGCGTGGAGCGTGTCGCCGAGACGGAGCCGACCGACGGTCTTTGGATCGATGAGCGCGGGCGGCTTTATCTGAGCGCGATCGAGCAGGACGCAGTCAGAGTCCGTGACGGGGATCGCATCACGACCCTCGTGCAGGACAAGCGGCTGCGCTGGCCCGATACGTTCTCCGAGGGCCCCGACGGGACCCTCTACGTTACGAGTTCCCACATCCAGGACATGAGCTGGTTCAAGCCCGAGACAGGCCCGCGCCTCGAGACGCAGTTGTGGCGCATCGAGGGGATCGGAGCGAAGCAGTGACGCGCAGGACGGGCCGCCCTTCTGGAAATACAAATCGCGATCGCGATAGCCGAGGATATTGACCGGGTTACGCTAGTGTTTTGATCACATCACGGTGAGCCGAACATGAACGTATCCGAACGCCTTGCACAAGCGGGGATCGAACTGCCGGCGCCCATCGCGCCGCTCGGCTCCTATCGAACGGTGTCGATTGCGGGCAGTCAGGTCTATGTTTCCGGTCTCGGGCCTTTCGAAAACGGCAAGCCAATCGTCGGAATGGTCGGCGGCGACATGTCTGTCGAAACGGCGCGCCACGCGGCGCATCTGACGATGCTGATGATCCTGGCTTGCGTCGATCAAGCCTGCGGTCTGGACAACATCGAGCGATGCAGCCGGCTGACGGTCTACGTGCGCGCCGAACAGTCGTTCACGCAACATCCGCAAGTGGCCAACGGCGCCAGCGACCTCTTGCTGACATTGTTCGGACAAGAAAGGCTTCCCGCTCGAAGCGCGCTCGGCGTGCATACGTTGCCGATGGGCATCCCGGTCGAGATCGACAGCATCTTCGAATTGAAGCGATAAATCGCGCGGCAGCTTCGCTGGCGAACGCGCCATTTATTCACAAAGCGATTTTTGCCGTCCGGCAATTCTGGCGACGCGCAGCCCTTTGATAAGCTTCCCGTCCATGCACGCTACCCCGCTCACCGTTATGGCCGACGCAAGCCTTGCCAACGCGCAAGACGCCGCGCTGTCGCGCGCGGATCACGTTTATTACACGCTGCGCGAGGAAATCTTCGACATGCGGATCCTGCCCGGCGACCGGCTGACGGAAGGCGCCATTGCGGAACGCTTCGGCGTATCGCGTACGCCTGCACGCGAAGCGCTGCAACGCCTGCAAAGCGATGGCCTGATGCAAGGCTATGTGCGCGGCGGCTGGGAAGTGGTGCCCATCGACAACAAGCGTTTCGACGACCTCTACGAGATGCGTCAGATGATCGAGGTCTTCGCCGTGCGCAAGCTCTGCAATGGCGAAACGCCGCAAGCCGATCTTCACTTGCTGCTCGATGCGCTCGATCGCATCTGGCGCGTTGGCCGTGCGCGCCGGGTCGTCGATGGACGAAAGCTCGTCGAACTGGACGAATCGCTGCATCATGCGCTGGTAGCGGCCGCGGGCAACGATGAACTCACCGCGACGATGCAGCGCGTCACCGACCGTATCCGCGTGGTGCGCCGGCTCGATCTCGTGAAGGGCGATGGCATCGCGGAGACGTATGAAGAGCATGCCGCCATTCTCGATGCCATTCGTCGCGGCGACAGCGCATCGAGCGTCGAACTGATGTCGCGTCATATCAGCGGCAGCCAGGCAAGCGTGAGCGGCCTCACGATGCAGCGCCTGCTCGGCGCCCGCACCGAAGCGGGGCGTTCGAGCGTCGCGCACGCACCGGCGCGACCGCGGCGCACCATCTGACGGCATCGCCGCACTTCCTTCAAACATGCGGCAAACCACGCTGCAAGGCATAGCCAGCAAGGCTCCATAGGGTTTTCACGGACGCCTGGCACGGAACTCGCATTGACGATTTCGTTGTATACAAGGAAACGTCGATGTCTCTGGAAGTCTCTGCTGCACTCAATCCCACACGCGGCTCGCGCGGCATGGCCGTGGCGCCGCATGCGCTTGCATCGCAAAGTGCGCTCGCCGTCCTTCGCGAAGGCGGCAACGCCGTCGAAGCGATGATCGCGGCCGCCGCCACCGTCGCGGTGGTTTATCCGCACATGAACAGCATCGGCGGAGACGGCTTCTGGCTGATCTCGCGTCCGGGTCACGCGCCGATCGGCATCGAGGCGTGCGGTGCGGCAGCGATGCGCGCCGACATCGGCACGTATCGCGCGCTGGGCCTCGACGCCATTCCTGCACGCGGCCCGCTCGCGGCCAACACCGTCGCGGGCACCGTCTCCGGTTGGGACTTCGCGCAGCGCTTCTCGAAGAACACGCTCGGCGGACGCCTACCCGTTGCGCGTCTGCTGGAAGACGCGATTCATTATGCGAAGGCGGGCATTCCCGTCACGCGCAGTCAGTCCGACTGCATGGCGGGCAAGTGCGGCGAACTCGGAAACGTGCCGGGCTTCGCGCAAACCTTCATGCCCGATGCCCGCGTGCCGCGCACCGGCGAGCGCTTCGTCAACGCGCGTCTCGCCGCAACGCTGCAACAGCTCGCCGATGCCGGTCTCGACGACTTCTATCGCGGAGATCTGGCGCGCAGCATCGCGCACGACCTGTCGTCGCTGGAAACGCTCATCACCCTCGCCGATCTCGAACGGCACACGGCTCGCGAACGTACGCCGCTCGCGCTCACGCATACGCTGGGCACCGTCTACAACATGCCGCCGCCGACGCAAGGTCTCGTGTCGCTGCTGATTCTCGGCGTGCTGGACCGCGTGCTGACCGACGACATGAACCCGCTCGGCCCCGAGTTCGTCCATGCATGCGTCGAAGCGACGAAGCTCGCCTTCAAGGTGCGCGACGAACACGTGACCGATCCGGACCACATGCGCATCGATGCCGTCACGCAACTCGATCCCGCCGCGCTCGATGCGATGGCCCGGCAAGTGTCGATGTCGCGCGCCGCGCCCTGGGGCCGTGGCCGCGGTCCCGGCGATACGGTCTGGATGGGCGTCATCGATGGCGATGGCGTTGCCGTCAGCTTCATCCAGAGCATTTATCACGAGTTCGGCAGCGGCATCGTCCTGCCGCAGTCGGGCATCAACTGGCAGAACCGGGGTTGCAGCTTTTCGCTCGATCCGTCGTCGCTCAATCCGCTGATGCCGGGCCGCCGTCCGTTCCACACGCTCAATCCCGCGCTCGCCCGTTTCGCCGATGGCCGCACGATGGTCTACGGCAACATGGGCGGCGACGGCCAGCCGCAATCGCAGAGTGCGGTGTTCTCGCGCATCGCGCGATTCGGCTGGAATCCGCAGGCCGCGATCGATGCGCCGCGCTGGCTGCTTGGCCGCACGTGGGGCCAGTCGACCGACTCGCTCAAGCTGGAAGCGCGCTTTCCCGACGAGACCATCGACGCATTGCGCGCGCTCGGTCACGACGTCGAAGTGCTCGCCGCCTACGACGAAGCGATGGGGCACGCCGGCGCAATCGTTCGGTATCCCGATGGATTATTCGAAGCCGGTCACGATCCACGCAGCGACGGCTCAGCCGCCGGCTGGTAACGCTCAACACGCTCTTGCTTCGAAGTGATCCGGTTCCGCGCTCGTCGAACCGGAGGGCACGACTCATCCTTTTTTATCCGCACATCAACCGGGGAACGCCTATGAACACACGCATCCAGACACTGCACGACGATGCGGCCGCGCCCGCGATCGCCGCTCACAACCGCTGGCTGCAACTCGGTCTCGGCCTGCTTTGCATGATGTCGATTTCGAGCCCGCAATACGTGTGGACGCTGCTGACCAAACCGCTGTCGGCGAAGCTCGGCGTGCCGCTGCCCGAGTTGCAGGTCACGTTCTCGCTGCTCATCATCCTGCAGACGTTCTTCTCGCCGTTTCAGGGCAAGCTGATCGACCGCTTCGGTCCGCGCCTGCTGATTTCGCTCGGCACCGTCATGTCGGGCCTGAGTTGGGTGCTCTCGTCGATGGCCGCGAGCACATCGATGCTGTATCTCACCTACGGTCTCGTGGGCGGGCTCGGCACGGGCATCGTGTATGTCGGCGTGGTCGGGCTGATGGTGCGCTGGTTCCCCGACCGGCGCGGCTTCGCGGCGGGCGCGGTGGCCGCGGGCTACGGCATGGGCGCAATCGTGACGACGTTCCCGATCTCGGCATCGCTGGCGGCGCGCGGTCTCGATGCGACGCTGTGGATCTACGGCATCGCGTTCGCGGTCGTGGGCTTCGTCGCATCGCAAGGCTTGCGCGTGCCGCGTGACGAAGCGCCGGCGAAGGCATCGGCGGTGGCGGTATCGAACGTGCCGAATCTGCGTCCTTCGCAAATGATGAAGTCGCCGCTCTTCTGGCTCATGTTCGCCATGATGACGATGATGTCCACCTCGGGCCTCATGGTCACATCGCAGATGGCGACCTTCGCGGCGGACTTCGGCATCACGAAGGTCGTCGTGTTCGGCATGGCCGCGCTGCCGCTCGCGCTGACCATCGACCGCTTCACCAACGGACTCACGCGCCCGCTGTTCGGCTGGGTCTCCGACAAATTCGGCCGTGAAAACACGATGTTCTTCGCCTTCGCGCTCGAAGGCGTGGCGATGGCGCTGTGGCTCCTGACGCGTGACAACGCCGTCTTGTTCGTGCTGCTCTCGGGCGTCGTCTTCTTCGGTTGGGGCGAAATCTTCTCGCTCTTCCCGTCCACCTTGACGGATACCTTCGGCACGCGCCACGCCACCGAAAACTATGGCTGGCTGTATATCTCGCAGGGCATCGGTTCGATCTTCGGCGGTCCGCTCGCGGCGCTCTTGCATCAGCACGCGGAAAGCTGGGTGCCGGTGTTCAGCGTCGGGATCACGCTCGACATCGTGACGGCCGTGCTCGCGATGTTCGTGCTGAAGCCGATGCGGGCGAAGTTTCTCCAAAGAGCCGGCGCTTGAATGCTCGAATCGTGCGCGGCGCTAAAGCCGGAACTGCTGCCGCAGCGCCGTTGCGAGCAGATCGATGGCCTCGGTTGCGCGTCCGGTGTCACCGCGCATCAACACCACCTCGTGATCGGCTACATGCGCAAGACCGTCGATCACGCGCATGTCCGCGGTGACTCTTGCCCGGTCGAGCAGCGTCACCGCGAGCCCTGATTCGACGCACGCCTTGATGACTTGCGTCGATGCGCTGTCGAGCACGACTCGCCACTTGCGCCCCGCGGCTTCCAGTGCGTCTGTCATCGCCAAACGATAGGGACACGGCTCGGCGTACAGCGCCAATGGAACCGGACGTGACTCGTCGAGCGCGAACGTCGGACTGCCGACCCAGACGGGCGTCGTCAGCGTCAATACGTTCGCCGATCTGCTTCGGTGCGCGGGCTGAACGAAGATCGCCAAGTCGAGCTTGCCGCGCGCGATCTGATCCCGCAGCTTGAAGCTCGGCGCGGTCTTCACTTCGAGCACCACGTCGGGCCAGCTCGTCGCGAAGTCCGGCAGGATGTCATGAATCACATGAGCAGCGTATTCGTCGGGGATGCCGAGCACGACGCGGCCCGCCAGCCGTTTGCCCTTGATCTCGTCGATTATCCGGTCGTGAGCCGCCAGCAACTCGCCCGTGCTCGCCAGCAACCGTTTGCCCAACACGGTCAGCGTGACCGACTGATTGTCCCGCTCCAGCAATCTGCCGCCCGCAGCGGCTTCCAGACGCTGAATGTGAAGGCTGACCGCCGCCGGACTTCGGTTGACGTGCTCGGCCGCCGCCCGGAAGCGCCTCAGCCGCGCTATCGCGTGAAAGGTCCGCAGCAGTTCGATGTCTAGCACTGTGCTCATCGCGTGATCCCGGGTGGTTTAGCGTTGTTGAACGACCGGATCAGTATATTTTGATTTTCGAATCCACGGCGGCGCGCTAGTGTGGATGCATGGCGAGAACATACACAGACCAGCCCGTGCCGGGACGGAGCCCCATGCCGCTGCCTTTTCTCGAAGCGGCAATGGTGCTCGCCTGGAGTTCGGGCTTCATCGGAATGCGGTTCTCGGCGGACTATGCGCCGGTCTACCTGGTGACGTTGTGGCGGTTCATCGCGCTGTCCATCGGCTTGTTTCCGTTTGTGGCGCGGGAGATGCGGCATGCGCCCAAGTCTGTTCTGATCCGGCAATCATGCATCGGCGCATTGGCGATGGCCGGCTATCTTGCAGGCGTCGCGGGTGGCGTGCAGCTTGGCGTGCCCGCCGGTCTCGCGGCCCTCATCGCGGACTTGTTGCCTGTCGGGGTGGTGCTGATTACCACGTGTCTCTTTCGCCAGCGCAGCCCGGCTGTCGTGTGGGCCGGATTAGGGCTCGGTCTTGCCGGGACGCTGATCGTCTGTCGCGATGCCCTTTCTCTCGGCAGCGCGCCCGCATGGGCCTATGGACTGCCGGTCGCGGGGATGCTATCGCTCGCGGCGGGCACCGTCTGGCAGCAACGTTCTTCGCACTGCGGCACCCTGACTCCGCTCGGCATGCTCTGGCTGCAGAGCTTGGTGTCGTGCCCGATCTTTCTCGCGTTGCAAGCATCTCAAGGCCGCATTGCACCGATGCTGTCCGCCGGTTTCGCGGCGAGCGTCGCGTGGAGCGTCATCTTCGCGACGCTCGGCGGATGCGGTCTTTACTGGGCGTGTCTGCGGCGGACATCGTCTGCTCGCGTGACGAGCGTTCTGTTCCTCAGCCCGCCCGTCACGCTGATCTGGGCATGGGCGATGTTTCGCGAGCCGCTATCGTGGCTGATGGCTCTCGGCACGGTGATTTCCGGCGCGGGAATACTTCTTGTCGTCAATCGCAGCAGCGGCGATGGCGGCTAGCGCGGGATTCGTGCGGCCCGCCCGCAAAGGCGAGCCATTCGACGCACGCGCGTGCAACCCGCGTCAGGCGAGCACAGGCGCCTTCCGCTTGCCCGCGCCTTGCTCATACGCATAGGCCAACGCGAGCAAGGCGCCTTCGTCCCACTGGCGGCCCACGAAGATGAGGCCGAACGGCGAGCCCGACGCGTAATAACCCGCCGGCACCGCGACGCCCGGCAGACCCGCGATATTGATCTCGCCCACGGTCGTTTCCTGAATGGTGTCCTTGCCGTGTAGCGGCGGAAGCTCGCAACGCATCTGCGGGAAGACAAGGGCATCGAGTCGTTGCTCGTCGAACACCTTGTCGAAGATGCGCAGATAACGCGCCTTCAGTGCGACGAATTCGGGCATCTCCGGCGGCAGCGACGGATTCGCCAGCGCGGCCTTGAAATCCGCCAGGTTATGCATGAAGTTCAACACGCCGTCCGGACCGAATGCGTCTTCGTCCTGCGTGGCCTGCGCGAACTCCGCGAAGGTCTTCAGCGCCGCGCCCTTGCCGAGCCGTTCGAGATACTTCTCGACATCGTAGGGAATGGATTCGAGACCGCGCGCATCGAAATTGGCCAGCGGCGCCGTCGTCTTGCGCAAATCGGCGAAGCCCGAGCCTTGAAACGGATCGTCGATCAGCGTCGCGCCGAGCGATACCAGTTCGCCCTTCGCACGCTCGTATAACGCGGCGGCTTCGTCGGAAAGCGGCTGATTGCGCCACCCGGGACCGTAGAGCCCGATGCGTTTGCCTCGCAGCGCGTTGCCGTCCAGCGCGGCCGCATAGCCGCCTTCCGGTTGCCGGCCCACGCTCGCGAGCGTCTTCGGGTCTTCGCTCGTGTAGCCGGCGAGCACGTCGAGACACAGCGCGGCGTCTCTCACGTTGCGCGCGATCGGCCCGACGACATCGCGGTTGCCCGACAACGGCACCACGCCCGCATTCGGCACCAGACCGATGGTCGGTTTGATGCCCACGAGATCCTGCGCCGATGCGGGATTCTGGATCGATCCGCCGGTTTCCTCGGCGAGCCCGAGCACCGCCATGCCCGATGCCACCGCCGACGCCGTGCCCGCGCTGCTGCCGCCCGGCACGCGGTCGCGCATTGGGACATTGATCGTGGGGCCCGCCCAGCTATCGTTGGCGTGCGAGCCGGTGTGGCTCAGGATCGGCACGTTCGTCTTGCCGAGCAGAATCGCGCCCGCACGACGCATGCGCGCGACGACCGGCGCATCGCGCTCGGGCATCAGATCGACGCCGTCCGTCTTGCTGTACAGCTTCGACCATCCCGCGGTGGTCGGGAAGCCGACCATGTCCATCGGGTCCTTGATGACGACCGGCACGCCCGCGAGCGGCCCCAATGCTTCACCGGCCGCGCGCCGTTCGTCGATGCTGCGGGCATCGTCGAGCGCCGCCGGATTCAGAAAGATCAGCGCGTTATAGGTGCCGTTATGGCGCTCGATCCAGTCGAAGCAGGCCCGCGCCAGTTGCTCGGCCGTGAACTTGCCGCGCTTGAATCCGTCCTGCACGCTCTCGACCGTGAGGTTGACGAGATCGATGTCGATCGCACTGCGTGTTTCCATTCGATGCCCCCGTTGAGTTGCCCGGTTTGTCAGAGTTGAACGCCGCGCGTGAGCGCACCATCGACGACGATGTTCGCGCCGCTCACGAAGCTCGCCGCCGGACTCGCAACGAACGCCACCGCATTCGCGATCTCCTGCGGCTTGCCCATGCGGCCGGTCGGATTGAGCGCCAGCGCGCGTTCGAACAGCGCCGGATCGTTGTGCTCGATCCAGTCCCACACGCCGCCTTCGAAGTACACGTTGCCCGGCGAAACCGTGTTCGCGCGAATTCCCTTCGATGCGAGTTGATTCGCGAGCCCCTGCATGTAATGCACGAGCGCGGCCTTGAAGACGCCATAAGGTCCCGCAGCGAAGTCGATCTCGCGTCCCGATACGCTCGAAATCGCGACGATCGAAGCGGCCTTGCTCGCGGTGAGATGCGGCATGGCGGCATCGACGAGATTGACCGTGCCGAGCAGATCGGTCTCGAACTCCTTGCGCCACGATTCGATGTCGTTGCCGATAGCAAGCGCGCTCACGTTGGCCACGACGATATCGAGTCCGCCCCACTCCGCACCCACGCGCTCGACCCACGCCTTGAGCGCCGCGCCATCCGACACATCGACGGCCGCGCCCGATGCCCGAGCGCCGCTCAGTTCGGACAGCGCGCTCGCAGTCGCCGCGACGCTGGCCGCGTCGCGTGCGCAAATGGCCACGTCGGCGCCCTCGGCAGCCAGCGTCCGCGCAATCGCGAGACCGATGCCCTTGGTTCCGCCGGTGACGATCGCCTTCAAGCCCTTCAGTTGCAGGTCCATGTTCGTCGCTCCTTTGTACGTCGATGAAAATGGCGGCACGACGCGCTCACTCCCGGTCGCGCCCGTCCTCCGTTGAAAGTCCGCGCGCGATCTGCAGGACTTCGCCCGCCTGAATGACGGAGTGGCAGATATCGTCGATGGTCACGCGCTTTTCCATCGCCTGCGCGCGCAGCATGTCGTACGCTTCGCGCTCGCTCACGCGATGCATGATCATCAAAATGTTCTTGGCTTCCTGCAGATGCCGGCTGTCGAGCAGCTTCTGTTCGAGCCTCGCGATGCGTTGCGTATGCTGACGCGCGCGCCTCGCGTGATAGAGCGCCATCACCACGGTGGACAAGAGACCGGAGGCGCGAATGGGCGTCGTGACGATGCCGTCCGATCCCAGCTTGATGGCCTGATCGATGAACGTCGGGTTCTCATACGCCACCACGCAGATGACGGGCGGCGCATCCGGACCGCTCCACTCGCCCTTCGGCGCACGCTCTTCGGGCAGCAACGCGCGAAACACCAGATCGGTCTTCTCGGGCAGCGTGTCCGTGGGCGGCCAGCATCGCTCCACCTGAAAGCCCATGCGCCTCAGATGATTCGTGAGCGTCAGTCCGTCATCGTCATCGGGATGAAACACGACGACGCGCGCATTGCGCTCGAGAATCGAACCCGTCAGGCTTCGCTGGCCTCTGTCTGTTCGCGCGCTCACGTCAGTACTCTCGCGTGCTCAGCTTCGTGACCCAGTCCCCGAGCGTCTGACGCGTCATGTAGGGATCGGGGCCGACGGCGAACTTGGACTCGCGCAGGATCGTGAACTGGCCGTCGGCATTCGCGCGGCCGATGCGCGGATAGAGCGCCATGTGATGATTGACCGGATCGATACGCACGCGGCCTTGCGGCGCAGCGTATTCCGAGCCGAGCAGATGCGGCATGATCGCGCCGATCTCGTCGGAGCCCGAGCGCGCGTAGGCTTCGGCGAACATGTGCATCTGATAGTACGCGGCCTCCCAGTTCATGTCGGTCGGGGTATCGGAGCCGTAGCGCGACTGATGATGCGCCACCGCGCGATGATTCTCTTCCGTGTCGATGCTCTGAAAATACGGCGCCGCCGTGATGTGCCCCGCCGCGATGCCACGCTGCATCGCGTGGATTTCCGTCTCCGATGTGTTCAGGCTGCCGATCGGCATGCGCGACGGATCGAAGTCCGCGTGCGCGTAGGCATCGTAGAGATACGGCACGGTCGCGCCGATGACCGTGCTGAAGATCCAGTCCGGCGACTTGCGCCGGATGTCCGCGACGACCTGTTCGAACTGCTCGCGCGTGGCGTCGAGCGAAAGATAGCGTTCGCCGAGGATCGCGCCTTCCGGATGCTGAAGCAGCAGCTCCTGCATGGTGCGGTTGCATTCGTACGGATAGACATAGCTCGAACCGACGAAATACACGCGCGCGCCGAACGTCTCCGTCATGAAGTCCGCGAGTTGCACGCCGTTCTGATTGGGCGACGCGCCGCTGTAGATGATGTTGTCCGAATACTCGAAGCCCTCGTACATCTGCGCGTAAATCAGCAGACGGTTGTGCTTTTCGACGACGGGCAGCATCGCCTTGCGGCTCGTCGATGTGTATCCGCCGAAAATCGTATTGACGCCGTCCTTCACGATCAGACGCTCCGCAAGCTCGCGGAACGCAGCCGGATCGGACGCGGGATCGTAGTGGACGGCGACGAGCTCGCGCCCGCCTATGCCGCCGCGCGCATTGATCTCTTCGACGGCGAGGCGCGCACCACGCCATTGAGACTGCTCGAGCAACGCGGTCGAGCCGCTCGTCGAGCACAACAGGCCCACTCGGATGGGATCGGACAAAGCCATTTCGTGACACGCTCCCGAATGCGCGCGGAACGGCGGCCCCGCGCGTGATACCAACTGCTCTGGATTCGTCTGACTGACGCGTTATTTGAGGTAGTGCTTGGCGACCATTGCGCCAACCGTATATTTTGGATCGACAAAATTGCCCAGTCGAACCTTGCCGACCTGACTCAGCATCATGTACGCGTCCCACTTGTCGAAGCCGTACTCCGCGGCCATCCACAGCACGAGTTCACGGTACGCGATGCGCGTCGCGTCTTCCAGCGGCCGCGCGCTGCCGATGCTCATCAGCGCATCTTCGTTTTCGAGGCGCGGCCAGTCGATCTGCCACTTCTTGATGAGATCGACGCGCACGGTCGTCGTGCTCTGATATTCGACGGCCGTGCCGCAGACTTCGCCGTCGCCCTGACAGGCGTGTGCATCGCCGATGAACAGCCGTCCGCCCGGCGAGCGCACCGGCAAGTACGTGATGCTGCCCGGCCCCATGTCGGGCACGTCCATGTTGCCGCCGTGATTGTCGGGGGTGAGCGAATTGATCGAATCGATTTCGGGTGAAAGACTCAGCGTGCCGATATGCGGCTTGTACGGCAGCGTGTTGCGTTTGCTCCAGTAGACGTTTTCTTCGTCGATCTTGATCTTGCGCACCACTTCGGGCAGCGGCTCGTTCAGGAGCGCGGTGTAGTCCGTGCCCGTCAATCCGCCGAAGTTCGGGATCATGCAGCAGAAGCCGTGCGGATCGTCGCCGCGCGGCGCCATCTTTTCGATGTAGACGGCGACCACATCGCCCTTCTCCGCGCCCTCGATCATGATCGGCCCGTTCTGCGGATTGAGGAACGGCACCTGCAGCACTTGCGACGGCTTGTCCGTCTCCTCCCTGATCTTGCCTTCGAACGCGTCGCGCGTTTCCACGACGACGCGATCGCCGGGCTTCACATGCAAGACCGGCTGCGAGTACGGGCCGATCGTGTAGTGATACGTCTTCTGCATTTCCTCGGTCAGATGGTGCTCCACCGGCTCGCGATCGGCGCCGACGCCACGCTTCATCATGATCGAGTCTTCAAGCCATTTCATGTTTCGTCTCCGTCACAGTGCCAGATACTGGCGAATCAGTTGTTCGTCCGCGAGCTGCGCGGGGCTCAGCGTCTCGACGATGCGGCCCTTGTCCATCACGCAGCAGCGCGTCGCGATGCGTTCGACCATCCCCATGTCCTGCTCGACCAGCACCACGCCGATGCCCGTTTCACGCGCGATCTGCTGAAGCGTCTCGCCGATCAGATCGACGATCGATGGCTGGATGCCTTCGGACGGCTCATCGAGCAATACCACTTTCGGCGAACTGATGAGCGCCCGCGCGATCGCGAGCTGCTGCTGTTCGCCGCCGCTCATGGTTCCGGCCTTCTGCTGGTAGCGCTTCTTCAGAATCGGAAAATAGCCGACCACCTTGTCCTTCATCTGCGCCGCCTGCGCGCGATTCGCCTGCGCGCCGACCTGCAGGTTTTCCGCGACCGTCAACGCGCCGAAAATCTCGCGGCCTTGCGGCACGTAGCCCATGCCCTTCTGCGCGCGAACATACGGCTTTTCGTGGCCGATGGATTCGCCATCGAGTTCGATGCTCCCCGCATCGAGATCGATCAGCCCGATCAACGCGCGCATCAGCGTCGTCTTGCCGACGCCGTTGCGCCCGATGAGCGCCAGCACTTCGCCCGCCCCGACGCTCAACGACACGCCGTTGAGCACGCGTCCGCCGCCGTATCCCGCTTCCACGCCCGACACTTGAAGCAACGCGCTCATTTCTTCTTCCCCAGATAGACTTCCGCGACATCGTCGCGTGCGAGGATCTCGTCGAGCGGGCCATCGGCGAGCAGGCTTCCTCCGTGCAACACGGTCACGCGCGACGCGATCTGCTTGACGAAGGTCATGTCGTGCTCGACCACCATCATCGTGAGACCCGCAGCCGACAGACGCTTGATGAGCTCGCCGGTGGCATGGGTTTCCTCGACGGACATGCCGGCGACGGGTTCATCGAGAAAGAGCAGCTTCGGACGCAGCGATACGGCCATCGCGATTTCGAGCCATTGCTTCTTGCCGTGCGACAGATTGCGCGCGAGCACATGTTCCTCGTTTTCCAGCATGAAGCGCTGCAAGAGTTCATCGAGGCTTTCGGGGCGATCGTCCTTCGCGCGATGCAGCGACAGTTGCAAGTGCTGACGCACGCTCAGGTCCGGGAACACGCCGGGAATCTGGAACTTGATGCTCATGCCCATGCGAATGCGTTCGTGCGGCAGCACATGACTCATGTCCTGGCCGAGAAACATCACGCTGCCTTCCGACGGCCGGTGCTCCCCCGTGATGAGCTTGAAGAACGTGCTCTTGCCCGCGCCGTTCGGCCCGATCACGCAGCGAATCTCGCCTGCATCGATGCGGAAGTCGATGCCGTTGATGACGTGCGCGCCGCCGAAGTGCTTCTTGAGTCCGCGCGTTTCCAGCAGCGTGGTCATGACTTGCCCTCCTCCCGTTTGAGACATGCGCCGCCGCGAGGCGCATCCTGACCCGCGCGGCCCTGCATACGCCGCAGATGCCGCGCGACGAACGGCAGCAGACCTTCCGGCGCCGCGAGCACGACGATCAACAGGATCGCGCCGAGCAGGATCAGCGCGTACTGGCTGCCGTACACCGCGAGATTCTGCGAAAGCCACACGAGGAGCGCCGTGCCGAGAATGGTCCCGCCGATGCTCTTTCTGCCCGACGTCGCCACCCAGATCACAGGCATGGCGGCGGACGTGAGGCCCATCGTCGAGGGCGTGATGTAGGAGCCCCAGATCGTGTACAGGGCGCCCGACAATCCGCCGAGCGCGCAGCCGAGCACGAACACGAGCAACTGATGCCGGCGGATATCGACGCCCAGCATCTCGGCGCGCTGCGGATTCTCGCGAATGGCGATGAGCGTGAGGCCGAACGTGCCGTCGAGCAGCTTGCGCATCGCGGCATAGACGACGATCAGCAGAATCAGCACGAGGTAGTAGAAGCTCGCGTTCTCCAGCGTGAGCGGTCCGCCCGGCCAGGGAACCGTGAGCGGCGGCATGCCGCCCATGCCGTTGTAGCCGTTCAGGCGCGCTTCGCCGATCGCCCATTGCGGACCGGCCGTCTGCGACATGAACGTTTCGAGCACGAGCGTCACCGACAACGTGACGATGCCGATGAACACGCCCTTGATGCGGCCATAGAAGATCATGTAGCCGATCAGCGCCGCCGCGACGATGCTCACCACCAGTCCCGCGCCGAGACCGAGCCACGAATCGAACCAGGCATCGCCGTAATTCAGCGTGAAGATGCCGTAGCTGTAGCCCGCCAATCCGAAGAAGGCGGTCTGCCCGAAGGACAGGATGCCGCCATAGCCCCACATTGCGGCGAGGCCGACCGCGCCGAACGCCCACAACAGGCAGTACGCGAGATTGCCGCTCGTGGTGGCATCCACGACGAGCGGCAGCGTGAGCGCCACGAGCCAGGGCACGTAGTGCGCCGCGCGAGTCGTGGCGCTCGCGGGAGATTGCCGCGAAGGCTCTTTCGTTTGCTTCACATTGCCTCCTAGCGCGCGCGGGAAAAGAGGTTGCCGAGACCTTGCGGCATCAGCCGGATCACGACGATGACCGTCACCAGCAAGCCGATCTGCCCGAACAACTGACCATACGAGGCCGTGAGCGCGGTCTGGATGACGGCGAGCACGGCCGCGGCGGGCGTCGTCCCCGCGATCACGTTCGCGCCGCCGACGACCACCGACACGAACGCCTGCACGATGAAGTTGCTGCCCATCGTCGGCACGGCGGTCATGGTCGGCGCATAGAGCGCGCCGGTCAGGCCCGCCAGTCCCGCGCCGAGCGCGAACGTCAGCGTATAGAGACGGTCCGTGCGCAGGCCGAGACATTGCGCGATGCTGGCGTTCTGGATCGTCGCGCGGGCGCAGACGCCGTAGTTCGTCTTGAAGAACAGCAGATAGAGCGCGAACAGGATGGCCAGCGCGATGCCGGGCAGCACGGCGCGGTACGTCGAAAACGAATAGTCGCCGAGCGAGAACGATCCGAACGGCGTGCCGATGCCTTCTATCGAAGGTCCGGCGACGAGCAGCATGGTCTGCTGCACGATGAGGCTGATTGCCCACGTCGCCACGACGGAATCGAACAAGCGGTCGTACAAGTGGCGAATCACGAGCCGCTCGATCACCACGCCCGCGAACGCCGCCGCGAGCGCCCCGAGCAGCATGGCGAGAGGAAGCGGCAAGCCGCGCTTGGCCGCGATGATCGTCACGTAGGCGCCGCACATGATGAACTCGCCATGCGCGAGATTGATGACGCCCATCATGCCGAAGATGACCGCGAGACCGAGCGCCGCGAGCACCAGATAGGCGAAGCTGTCGCCGAACTGATAGACGAGCGAATAGAGAACCGAAAAGGTGGCCATGCATGCTCCACGTTCAAGAGACCTGCGCGCGCCCGTCGTGTGCGGCGCGCGCGCCGGCCCGGATCAGGACGATCAGGACTTCTTGGGCAGGTTCGACGGCGTGTACTGGCGATGATCCGGCTTGTTGGGCAGATCGCAGCCCACCTTGCCGAGCCAGTACGGCTGGACGTCGTCCCAGACCTTCGGAATATCGACCGAGTGATCGTCCTTCACATGCACGAGGTAAATGGTGTGGCTCGCGTGATGGCTCTTCGGGTCCATGCACACCTTGCCCTGCGCGCCTTCCGTGCAGATGCCGCTTTCGAGCGCCTTGCGCACCGCGTCCTGATTCGTCGTCTTGGCTTTTTCGACGGCGGCCTTGTAGAGATAGATGGCGTCGTACGCGTTCGCTGCTTCCTGATTGATGTACGGCTCGTTCGGGAACTTCGCGTGGAAGCGCTTCTTGAAGTCGTTGCTGGCGGGCGTATCGACTTCTTCGACGTAGTTCGCCGTCACGTACATGTCCTTCAGCGCAGGCGGTTTGAAGCGCTTGTGCTCATACGCCTGACCGACGTTGACCGAACTCGCCATCGGCAGATTCAGATGTGCCGACGCCTGCTGCTCGTAGTACGACGCCTGATTGGCGCCGACCAGCAACGTCACCACGAAGTCGGGCTTCGCCTTCTGGATGTTCTGGATCGTCTGTCCGAACTGCGATACCGACAGCGGAATGAATTCCTCGCCGGCCATCGTGCCGCCGTTCTCCTTGACGATGTTGCGGACCCACTCGGCGGAAATCTGCCCGAAGTTGTAGTCGGCGGCGATGGTGTACACCTTCTTGCCGTACTTCTGCATCATCCACGGGATCAGCGTCGAGAATTGCTGTTCGGGCACGGCGCCCGTGACGAACGTGTTGGTATCGCACACGCCGCCTTCGTACTGATTGTCGTACCAGTAAAGCTGTTTCGCGCGGTCCATGATCGGCCGAATCGCTTCGCGAGATGCGCTCGAGAATGCGCCGAAGATCACATCGGGCTTGTCGGTCTGAACGAGACGCCGTGCCAGTTCCTGGAACTTGGTGTTGTCGGATTGCGTGTCGTAGGCGATCAGCGAGACCGGACGTCCGAGGATGCCGCCCTTCGCGTTGATCTCATCGACTGCGAGTTGCGTGGCGTGAATTTTCGGAATGGTCGCCAGTGCGAAGTTTCCCGAGGCATCTTCCAGCAGGCCGATCTTCACGGGATCGGCGGCACTCGATGCGAGCGAAGTCAGTGCAAGTCCTGCGGTAAGGGCGAGACGCATCCAGCCCGACGGCTTCAGCAACATGCGGATTCTCCAGAAATGAGCGCTAGAACAGGGGGAAAAACGCGGACAAAAAAAAGCCCCCTGACGAACCGCGGGTTCGTCAGGGGGCTTCTGTGCCGGATCCTCGGGCGGACATCTTTGTCAGGCCGCGAGGTATGGAGCCCAGTCTAATGCGTCAAATTTTTCCTTGTCAACGGTGGACAAAAATCGCCGGATGGCCGAAATCGCACGCGCGGCACAGGCGCCGGTGAAGCGGCGGGCCGGACGATATGCATAAATCCTATTCCGGATAGCCCCTGAATCCGCCGAAAGTCCGCTTCTATACTGGCATTCCATACCTTCACGAGGAGACGAAACGATGTTGATGGACGCCAAGGACTCGGTCTACAGTCCGACACAGGACGACCTGATTTTTCCGCAAGAACCGACGTTTTCGAGTTCCGCCGAGGAACGCCGCTATCGCAAGGAGCATCTCGCGGCCGCGTGCCGGATCTTCGCGCGTCATGGCTTCAGCTTCGGCTTCGGAGGCCATCTGACGGTGCGCGATCCCGAGCATCCGGAGCTTTTCTGGACCAATCCGATGTGCGTGCCGTGGTCGCGCACGAAGACATCGCAACTGGTGCTCGTCGATCATTCGGGCACGGTGATCGAAGGCAAGTACGCCGTGAATCGCGCGGGCTATGTGCTGCATTCGGCGATTCACGCGGAGAACCCCGACATCATCGGCTCGTGTCACGCGCATACCGTCAACGGCGACGCCTGGGCCGCGATGGGCAAGCCGCTCGACTACGTGACGCAGGACGCGTGCATGTTCTACGGCAGCCATACGGTGGTGCGCGATGGCGCGGGCAAGGTGCCGGTCGCGAATGAATCGGGCAATCCGATCGCGCGCGCCTTCAACGATCACAAGGCCATCATCCACCAGAATCACGGGCTGCTGACCGCGAGCCGTCACAGTATCGACGATGCCGTGTGGACGTTCATCGCGCTCGATCATTGCTGCAGGATGCAACTGCTGATGGACGCGGCCGAGTCGCGCCCGATCGAGATCGATCCGGAGTTCGCGGAGTATTCGCATCGCCATCTGGGCAATTCGTTCATCAGTTGGCTGCATTTCCAGACCATGCTCTACGAAATCAACGAGCAGGAGCCGGATTACCTCGACTGACCCATCGGTGTGCGAGGTACGGCGGCGGCATGCGCCATGTCGCAACTTGCCCGCGCATGCCGCCCGAGAGCGGTCAAGAAAATCTATATTGGAGACACGCATGGACGCGCTATATGGCGAAGAAGCCGTCAGACAGACGGACATGAGCCGCACTTACTACCGAGCCTACTGGCGGCTGTTGCCGCTATTGCTGATCTGTTATCTCGTTGCCTATCTCGACCGCGTCAACGTTGGCTTTGCGAAACTGCAGATGCTCGACGCACTGCGTTTCGACGACGCGATCTACGGCCTCGGCTCGGGCATCTTCTTCGCGGGCTACTTCTTCTTCGAGGTGCCGAGCAACCTCATCATGCGCCGTGTCGGCGCGCGTAAGTGGATCGCCCGCATCATGCTGACGTGGGGCGTCATCTCGGCGGCGATGATCTTCGTGCAGACGCCGATGCAGTTCTACATCGCGCGCTTTCTGCTCGGCGCCGCCGAAGCCGGTTTCGCGCCCGCGATCATGTATCTGCTCACGCTGTGGTTTCCGGCCCGCTATCGCGGCCGCGCGATGTCCATCTACGTGATGGGCGCGCCGCTCGCGTTCGTCGTCGGGGGTCCGATCTCCGGCTACATCCTGCATGCGTTCTCCGGCAACGCGCATATGGCTGCGTGGCAATGGCTTTTTCTGATCGAAGCGATTCCGGCCGTCGTGCTCGCGTTCGTCGTGCTTGCCTTTCTCGATGACGATCCCGCGCGCTCGCGATGGATCAGCGAGGACGAGCGCTCGAACGTGCTGGCCGAAATTCGCGCGGAGAACGCCGGCAAGATCGATCATCCGAGCGTGCGCGCGTTTCTCGCCAACCGGAAGCTGTGGTGGTTCTGCGCTATCTTCTTCTGCCTCATCATGGGCCTCTACGCGCTCGGCTTCTGGATGCCCTCGCTCATCAAGCGCAGCGGCGTGACCGATCCGTTGTCCATCGGCCTGTATTCGGCGGTGCCGAACGTCGTGGCGGCGATCGCGCTGTTCGTGTCGAATCGCAGCGCCGACCGCACCGGCGGACGCCGCGCGCATTTCGCCCTCTTCATGCTGATCGGCGCGGTGGGACTGGCCACGAGCATGTGGCTTTCGGCAGGCCCGATCATGACGACGCTCTGTCTGTCGATCGCGGCGGCGGGCGTCTATTCGTGCGTCGCGCTCTTCTGGGCGCTGCCGACGAGCCTCTTCGTCGGCGCATCGGTCGCGGCGGCGCTCGCGTTCATCAATTCGGTCGGGAATATCGCGGGCTTCGTATCGCCTTATCTCGTCGGCATGCTCAATGTGATGGTCGGTCACGCGGAAATCGGCATGTACGTGATCTCCGCGTTTCTCGTGCTCGGCGCGGCGATGACCATGCGTCTGCCGAAGACGCTCGACGACAAGTGAAACGCCGGCTCAGGCGGCCCACGGCGGCCGCTTGAGCCTTTCCGTCACGTAGTCGATGAACGCCCGCACACGCGGATGCAGCGACGAGTCGCGCGGATACAGCGCATAGATCGCGGTTTCGTCCTTCGGCTGGAAGTCGGTCAAGAGCGGCACGAGCATGTTGCTGCGAATCGACGGAAGCACCATATGCTCGGCCATGCGCGTGATGCCGACGCCAGCGAGGCACATGTACACCGAGCTCACGCCGCTGCTCGTCTGAAAGTTGCCGTCGATGAGCATGGACGTGCGCTCGCCATCGACCATGAAGGGCCAATGGTTGAGATGATCCATCGGCGGCTCCCACATCAGGCAATTGTGGTTGACGAGATCCGCCGGCACCGAAGGCACGCCGTGCCGCGCGATATACGAAGGCGACGCGGTCACGACGCGCTGCAGATGACACAGCTTGCGGCTGACGAGATTCGAGTCCTGCAGGCTTCCCATGCGGATCGCGACATCGAATCCTTCGCCGATCACATCCGCGAGCGTATCCGACAGCGACAGGCGCACCCGCAGGCCGGGATAGCGCTCCAGAAAGCCCGGAATGAGCGGCACGATCTGATCCATGCCGAACGAAGTCGCCACCGTCACGCGGATACTGCCGGTCATGTGCTGACCCGCGCGCGCGAGTTGGGCTTCGCCGGTGTCGATGTCGTCGAGAATGCGCTTGCACAGCGCGAGATATTCGTTGCCTTCCTGCGTGACCTGCAGACTGCGCGTCGAGCGCCTGAGCAGCGCGACGCCGAGGCGCTTTTCGAGCGCCGAGACCGCGCGGCTGACATACGGCTGCTGAAGGTTGAGCATGAGCGCCGCAGCGGTGAATCCGCCGGTTTCCGCGACGGCCTTGAAAATCCTCATTTCGACGAGGCGTTCGTCCTTCATGTACTCGGTGCGGCCTAAGCGATGATCAACCAGCGATCTTAGCCAGCGGCTGCTTACTTCTATATCGGGAGTTGCACGGGTATGGATTCCCGGCCGATTCGAGCGGCTCGAGCACGGGCTCGCGACCTCAGAAACCGTCTCGCCAACCGTCTTCAGACGGTGCTCGCCGCGCGCTTCACGCCGTTTCCGACCAAAAGACCCAAGTCGTAAGCGCGTTCGAGCGCGCGCCCGATTTCGTCGACGCGACACATGCGGATGTCCGCGCTCGGCTTGCCGATCGGATCGAACGATTGAATGCCTAGCTCGTCGCGCGCGATTGTCAACAGCGGCTCCCAATAAGCTTCAGTCTTGTTGCGGTAGGTCATGGTTTGCGCTCCTTTCTCTTGCATTTGTTACTTAACAAGCTTAGTAGCGCGAGCCCCCGTTACCTGCGACGGATCGCCGCGATTCGAATGTCGTCTCTAGAAATCGTCATTGCGCCGCGAAACAATAGCGCGCTTTTTGCCGCCACTGCTCTTGAAAGCAGAACGCGGCGTTTCAGAATCCGAATCGATGTGGGCATTCCGGCACGTACTGCGTGCTTTTGCGAACGCACATCCATTCGGTCAGCGAATCATGGAGCCGTTGCCTATGATTGATCTCAGGCCGGTTCCAGCTCATCGTCAAAGGACAAGGAGTCGTTCACATGAAAGCTCCTCAACGTTTGGCACGAATCGAGTTGATAGCGCCGTTGTCAGGCGTGATGGTCCAACTCGACACCGTGCCCGATCCAGTTTTCGCGCAGAAGATGGTCGGCGACGGCGTATCGATCGATCCCACTTCGGACGAATTGCTCGCCCCGCTCTCGGGGACAGTCACGCAGCTGCATCGAGCGGCGCACGCGGCGACGATCACCGGCGAAAGCGGTCTCCAGGTGCTGATCCACATCGGCCTCGACACCGTGATGCTGCGCGGGGAAGGCTTCACGCCGCTCGTCAAGGAAGGCGACACCGTCACGACCGGCCAGCCGCTGATCCGCTTCGATCCGGTCGTCGTCGGCGCGCGGGCCGTGAGCCTGCTCACGCAGATGGTCATCGCCAACGGTGAGCTCGTGACCCGCTACGTGCCCGCCACGGGCCTCGTCACGGCGGGCAAGGACGTCGCGTTGACGGTCGAATTCGTCGGCGCCGCCGCGGACGACGCGAGCGGCGGCCCAGCAGGCGCCATCCGGTCAGACGAAATCACGCTGCCGAATCCGCAAGGCCTGCACGCGCGGCCCGCTGCGGTATTCGCCGCCGAAGCCAAGAAATACAAATCCGACATTCGCGTCCTGCGCGGCGATGACAGCGCGAACGCGAAATCCGTCGTCGCGCTGATGGCGCTCGCGACGAGCTTCGGCGACAAATTGCGCGTCGAGGCCGCCGGCCCCGATGCCGGTGAAGCCGCCGCCGCGCTCGCGCGCCTGCTCGCGTCGGGCTCGGGCGAAAAGCCCGGCGACGCGCCCGCGCCCGCCGTTGCCGCGGCCGAACCGGTCGCACCGGCGCGCGCCCCGTCCACGAACGCCAACGAATTCACGGGCGTATCCGCGTCGCCGGGACTCGCGGTCGGCAAGATCGTGCAGTTCCGCCGCGAAGTCATCGACGTGGCCGAGGCGGGCGAATCGCCGCAACGCGAACGCGCACGGCTCGACGCCGCGCATCACGAAGCGCGTCAGCAAATCGAGGCGCTGAAGGCGAATCTGACCGATCCGTCCAAGGCGCAGATCCTCGACGCGCACCTCGAACTGCTCGACGATCCCGATCTCACGGACGCGGCCATCGCCGGCATCAGCGACGGCAAGAGCGCGGGTTTTGCGTGGCGCGCCGCGTTCGAGACGCAGGCGAGCAATCTGGAGAGGGTCGACAACGCGCTTCTGCGCGAGCGTGCGGGCGATATCCGCGATGTCGGCCGCCGCGTGCTGGCGCTGCTCGCGGGCGTAAAGCAGGCGCATATCGACGTGGCGGACGAATCGATCCTCATCGCCGAGGAGCTTTCGCCCTCGGACACGGCCTCGCTCGATCGCAGCAAGGTGCTCGGTTTCTGCACGACGACCGGCGGCGCGACGAGTCACGTCGCGATTCTGGCGCGCTCGCTCGGCATTCCGGCGATCTGCGGCATCGACGAAGATGCGCTGCAATTGCCCGATGGCACGCTCGTCGTGCTCGACGGTTCGCACGGCAGCCTGCGGCGCAATCCCAGTGCGGACGATCTGGCCAAGGCGCGCGAGCGCATCGACCGTCAGACGAAAAAGCGCGAGGAAGAGAAAGTCGCCGCGAGCAAGCAGGCCGTCACGGCGGACGGGCATCGCGTCGAAGTCGTTGCAAATATCCGGAATGCGCAGGAAGCGCGCGATGCGGTCGCGGCGGGCGCGGAAGGCGTCGGACTGCTGCGTTCCGAATTTTTGTTCGATAACCGCGACACCGCGCCGTCGGAAGACGAACAGGCCGCCGAATATTGCGCCGTGGCCGAAGCGCTCGGCCGCGAGCGTCCGCTCGTCGTGCGAACGCTCGACGTCGGCGGCGACAAACCGCTGTCGTACCTGCCGCTGCCGAAAGAGGACAACCCGTTCCTCGGGCTGCGCGGCGTGCGCGTGAGCCTCGATCGTCCCGATATGTTCCGCACGCAATTGCGCGCGATTTTGCGGGCCGCGCCGATCGGCAATCTGCACATCATGTTCCCGATGGTCGCGTCCATCGAGGAAGTGCGCGCGGCCAAGCGGCTTCTTCAGGAAGAAGCCGGCGATCGCATCGACAGCGTCAAGGTCGGCGTGATGATCGAAGTGCCGTCCGCCGCGCTCATCGCCGAGCCGCTCGCGCGCGAAGTCGATTTCTTTTCCATCGGCACCAACGATCTGACGCAGTACACGGTCGCGATGGATCGCGGACATCCGAAGCTCGCGAAACAGGCGGACGCGCTGCATCCGGCGGTGCTGCGTCTGATCGGCATGACCGTCGATGGCGCGCACAAGCATGGCAAGTGGGTCGGCGTGTGCGGCGGCATCGCGTCCGATGCGATGGCGGTGCCGGTGCTCGTCGGCCTCGGCATCGACGAGCTGTCGGTCAGCGTGCCTGCCGTCGGCTCGATCAAGGCGCAACTCGCGCGCCTCACGATGGGCGAAGCCCGCCAGCTCGCGGCAAAGGTAATCACGTTGGGCACGGCCGCCGAAGTGCGCGCCCTGCTCGCCCCGTACGCGGAATAAGCGGAACAAGCGGAGACAAAAAAATGTTCAAAAACGCATTCGGCGTGGTGCAGAAGGTCGGCAAGTCGCTGATGCTGCCGGTCGCGGTGCTGCCCGTCGCCGGCCTCTTGCTCGGTCTCGGCGCGACCGATTTTCATGGCTACGTGCCCGCCATCATCCTCGAACTGATGAAGAACGCCGGCGACGTGATCTTCGGCAATCTGCCGTTGATCTTCGCGATCGGCGTGGCGCTCGGCTTCACGGAAAACGATGGCGTATCGGGAATCGCGGCGACCATCGGCTATCTCGTGATGACGGCGACGCTCGGCGTCATCGCGAAGCTCGAAGGCGTCGAGCCGACGATGATCATGGGCATTCCGTCGATTCAGACCGGCGTGTTCGGCGGCATTCTCGCGGGCGGTCTCGCGGCGTGGATGTTCAACCGCTATTACCGCATCACGCTGCCAGCCTATCTCGGTTTCTTCGCCGGCAAGCGCTTCGTGCCGATCGTCACGGCCATCGGTGCGATCGTGCTCGGCGCGGTGCTGTCGGTCGTGTGGCCGCCGATCGGCGGTGTCATCAAGGCGTTCTCGCAATGGGCGGCGGTCTCCGATCCCCGCACCGCGGCCACCGTGTACGGTTTTGTCGAACGTCTGCTGATTCCGTTCGGTTTGCATCACATCTGGAACGTTCCGTTTTTTTTCGAGGCGGGCAGCTTCCTCGATCCGACGACAGGCAAGATCGTTCATGGCGACATCAACCGTTTCTTCGCCGGCGATCCGACCGCGGGCATTCTGTCGGGCGCCTTCCTGTTCAAGATGTTCGGCCTGCCCGCCGCAGCGATCGCGATCTGGCATTGCGCCAAACCCGAAAAGAAGGTTGCGGTCGGCGGCATGATGGTGTCGGCAGCGCTGACTTCCTTCCTCACCGGCATCACGGAGCCGATCGAGTTCGCGTTCCTGTTCGTCGCGCCCGTGCTGTACTTCATTCACGCGTGTCTCGCGGCGTCGGCGCAATTCGTCGCCAATACGCTGAACATGCACATGGGCTTCACGTTCTCGCAAGGCGCGATCGACTTTTTGATGTTCAACCTGATCGGCAACAAGGCGACGCACGCGTGGTACGTGTTCATCCTCGGGCCGATCTATGCGGCGATCTATTACGTCGTGTTCCGTTTCGTGATTACGCGCTTCAATCTCAAGACGCCGGGACGTGAGGACGATACGGTGGCCACTGCCGCGGTAAGTTCCAGTGGCGTCGGCGGACGCTCGCGCGATCTCGTGCTCGCGTTCGGCGGCCGCTCGAACATCAAGAGCCTCGATGCGTGCATCACGCGCCTGCGCATCACGGTGAACGATCCGTCGCTCGTCGATGATGCAAGGTTGAAGGCGCTCGGCGCTGCGGGCGTCGTGCGCGTCGGCAACGGCGTGCAGGCGATTTTCGGGCCGCTGTCGGAGAACATGAAGACCGACATGCAGGACTATCTGAAGACCGCGGGAAGCGACGCCGATCTGCCAGTGGCGGGCGCAGCATCCACCGCCACAGCTTCCGACGCGATGAGCGCCCCGGGTGCGGCGCCCGCGCAGGATGCAGCGCAGCAGAAGGCGCGCGCGGAAAAGATTCGCGCGGCGCTGGGCGGTGCGGCCAATATCCTCAAGCTCGAACCGCTCGCGGCCACGCGCTTGCGCGTCGCGCTCGGCGATGCGTCGCGGCTCGACGGCGCCGCGCTGAAAGCAGCGGGCGTGCCGGCGACGCAACCGCTTGCCAACGGCGAAGTCGATCTGATCGTTGGACTCGAAGCGGAGAACCTTGCGGGCGCGATGCGTTGATTCACGCGGGCACGTCGCCCGAGCGCGGCTTTTCCACGGCGTAGTAAGCGAGGCACCCCGCCACGACGCCCCAGAAAGCCGCGCCGATACCAAGCAAGGTCACGTCGCTGAGCGTAACGACGAACACGATCATCGCGCTCAGCGGCAACGCCGAACGAAACGCGCTGACGAAAGACTTTTCGAGCACGCCCATCATCGCGAGCCCGGCGAGAATCGCGATATACGCGCCGGGCAGATTCGCCAGCAGAAACACATATGCCGTGGCGAACACGCCGATCGCCACGCATATGACGCCCGCGATCAACGCGCCGATGTAATGCCGGCCATGCGTGCCGCCCGACACGAGAATCGCATTGCTCGGCCCCGCAAGCACCGAAGGACAGCCGCCGAACGGCGCGGTGATCGCGCTCAGCACGCCGCTATAGATCGTCACGAGCCGCAACGACGTGCGATATCCCGATGCCCGCGTCACCGCGATTCCCTGCGCGTTCTGCACGAAAATCACGGTGACGAGCATCGGCAACAAGAGTTGCGAGATCGCGTGAATATCGAAGCGCGGCGCGACCAGCCCAGGCGTCGCCGTCCATGCACCGCCGCTGTGACTCGGCAAACGGAAGCCCGTTGCGAAGAGAATCGCCGCGCCTGCCAGCATCGCGCCGATGAGCGGCGGCATGGGCGCTGCGTTGCGTCGCTCGAGCCACATCAGCCCGAAGAACGCGATCGACATGCTGGCGCCTATGAGCGGCGCGGCTATCGTCGAATGCACGACGGCCAGCACGTACTTGATGAAGAGTCCGGCGATCATCGCCATGACGATCGCCATGGGCACCCATCGGTCGAGCAGCGCGACGAGGTTCGTCACGCCGAGCACGAGCAGCACCGCGGCGCACACGAGATACGTGCCCACGGCTGCGCCGAATCCGTATTGCGCGATCACCGGCGCGGCGAGAATCGCGCCGGGAATCGTCCACAGAAAGAGCAAAGGCTGACGCGTCTTCCAGCTGATGACGATGCTCGCCAGCCCGTTCATGCCGATCGACGCGAACAGCCACGACGATGTCTGCGCGAAGCTCAAGCCGCCCTCGCGCGACGCGGCGATGATGATCGCGACCGGTCCCGTCGCGGAAAAGGTCATGCTCGCGAACGCAAGCGAAAAGTACAAAAGCCATGACCGGCCGATGCCGCTATCGGAAGCGCCGCCAACAGACATGTGTCTCGCTCGAACGGAAGCGTTTTCTCGCGTCGGCATCGACGCAGAAAAACGCTGCGGATTGAAGGGCCGGCCTCAATGCGCCGTCGATTCGGCATGTACGGGCGCACGCCATGCGAGACCGATGATCACGCCGAGCACGCAAAGCGCGCCAATGTACCAGGCGGGGGCCATCGTGATGCCCTGCCGCCCTACCAGAAACGAGGCGATTGCGGGCGCGGTGCCGCCGAAGATCGCATACGCCGTGTTGTACGAGAGCGCGAAACCGGTGAAGCGCACTTCCGGCGGAAAGCTCTTCACGATGATGTAAGGCCCGAGCGTGATCGTCCCGATCAGGAAGCCGCCGAGGATATACAGCGCCCACACGGACTGACTGCCCGCGTTCAGGTTCATGTAGAACGCGCCGGTGACGAGCAGCATCGCGACACTGCCGATCGCATACGCGCGCCCGCCGCCGATCTTGTCGGCTGCCCATCCAGCGAAGGTGCTGCCGACGATCAGCCCGAAGATCGACCACGAGTTGTTCGTGAAGACATCCTTCGGCGCGAAGTGGAACTGCGATTGCAGGAACGTCGGCGTGTAGAGGAAGTACAGCACGAAGATGCCGGAGAACACCCACGTCGCCAGCAGCGAGACGATTACCGCGCCGCGATGCTCTTTCAGCACGACCGCGAGCGGCAGACGCGCATCCGCTTCACGCTTCGCACGCAGCGCTTCGAACACCGGCGTTTCCTGCAGATAGCGGCGCAAATAAACGGAGATCAGACCGAACGCGCCGCCCGCGATGAACGGCAGACGCCAGCCCCAGCTCTTCAGATCCGCCGGCTCCATGTTGCCGATGAGGAACTTCGCCGACAGCGCGCCGAGCAGAATGCCGGTGCAAAGACCCGACATCAGAAGACCGCATGCGAGACCGATACGATCGCGCCTCACATGCTCGGAGCAGAAGATCCACGCACCCGGCACTTCCCCGCCGACCGAAAGACCCTGCAAAACGCGGCACAAGAGAAAGAGCAACGGCGCGACGATGCCGAGCGTCGCATAGCTCGGCAACAAGCCGATGAGCAACGTCGGCGCGGCCATGAGAAAAAGGCTCAGCGCGAACATCTTCTTGCGGCCGATGCGATCGCCAAAGTGCGCGAAGAAGATGCCGCCGATCGGACGCACGAGATAACCCGCTGCGAAGATGCAGAACACTTCGAGCTGCGCGAGCCATTCGGGCGTCTGCGGCGGAAAGAACACGGTGGCGAGCAGCTTCGTGAAGAACACCGCGACGATGAAGTCGTAGTACTCCAGCGCGCCGCCTAGCGACGCCAGCATCAGCGTCTTGATATCGTTGCGTGACATCGACCGCCCATGAATGGCGACGTCGTCCGTCTGTACCGGGGTAGAACTCATCTTTGGCTCCAAACTCTGAGTGAGGTGACGTTCAACGCATTCGCCATTTAATCAGCATGCTGATTATTCATGCGCGCCTTCTTCACCTGCGCATGACCGTGCGACGCATCGTTCTATTGACTTCGCGTATTGACTTCAATCATTGACATCCGGCGCTCCAGCCATCAGCATTTCGTCAGTACGCTGACGGACAGATTTGTATCCGGAAAAAATTGGGAGCGCAACTGTGATTGCACCTACAATCTTTAGATTCCTGCGTGGCAAAACTTCTTCGATAAAGGGTTAAGGATGAGTACCGTTGCCGATAAAAAAGCTGCTGTTTCCGATGGCGGCATCGAGACCGGACACTTGTGGCAGCGGCCGGGGTTTCTGATCCGGCGGCTCAATCAGATCCATATCGCGCTCTTCTTCGAGTGCTGCAAGGACTTCGCCATCACGCCCGTGCAGTACGGCTTGCTGACCACATTGAGCGAGCGGCCCGGTCTCGACCAGACATCGCTGTGTGCGGAAGTGGGCGTCGATCGCACGACGATGGCCGACGTGCTGCGCCGTCTGGAGGAACGCGGACTCGTCAAGCGCGAGCCGAGTCCGCACGACGGGCGCCTCAAGATCGCGAACATCACGGCGAAAGGACGCCGCACGATGAAGGACATGTACGGCAGCATGCGTGAAGCTCAAGTCAGATTCCTTGGCCCGCTGAGCCCCGAAGATCGCGCTCATTTCGTGCGAATGATGATGCAGCTCGTCGAAGGCAATAATCAGTACGGCCGCACTTCCCTCAAGCATTTCGACTGACTATCGCGTGATATCGCGGCGGTACGTTTCGGGCACGAATAGCGCGCCGACCGCGAACGACACTACCGCGATCACGATCGGATACCAGAGCCCGAAGTAGACGTTGCCGCGCGCCACAGCCATCGCCGACACCACGAACGGCAGCATTCCCCCGAACCAGCCCGAACCCAGATGGAACGGCAACGATAGCGACGTATATCGAATGCGCGCCGGAAACAGCTCGACCATGAATGCGGCCATCGGGCCGTAGACCATCGCGAGATAAAGCAGCAGAAGCCACATCAGAAATACGACCATTGGCGCGTTGATTTTCGATGCATCCGCATGCGCCGACCAGCCCGAGGCGATCAACGCGTTTTCCAGTTCGCGTTTGTCGCTTCCATGAACGACGATCGAGCCGATTTGCGTCGATGCCGCTTCTCCCGCTTGCAACGGAGCGCGGTCATACGAAACACCCGATGCGCTGAGAAACGAGCGTATGCGATCGCATTCCGTCACTGGCGCGGAGAACAGCGTAAAGCGGCAATCGTCCGCGTGGACCGTGACAGGTGCGCTCTTCTGAAACGCTTCCAACCGAGGATTCGCGTAGTGCGTGAGCGCATGAAAGATCGGTTGCGTCGTCGCGGCGAGCAACAGGCACGCGAGCATCATGATCCACTTTCGTCCAATGCGATCCGATAGCCAGCCGAACACGAGGTAGAACGGAAATACCGCGATCAATGCAATCGCGAGGAACAGGTTCACCGTATTGGGCGCGACTTTCAGCGTGTTCTGCAGAAAGTACATGGAGTAGAAATGTCCAGTGCCGAAGACGACACCCACGCCCGATGCCGTGCTGAACAGCATGATCAACACGTATTTGAGGTTCGCCCATTCGCCGAAGCTCTCGCCTATCGGCGAAGTCGATAACCTGTTCGCGCGCTTCATCTCACGAAAGGTCGGCGATTCGGCGAGCTTCGTGCGCAGATACACCGAGATCGCGAGCAACACGATCGACACGAGGAACGGCACGCGCCAGCCCCAACTCTGGAATGCGGCTTCGTCCATCGATGCACGGCTGATGCTGACCGCCGCGATCGATGCGAGCAGGCCCAGCGTCGCTGTCGTTTGCAGCGAGCTCGTATAAAAGCCGCGCCGATCCACAGGCGAATGTTCCGCGAGATAGGTCGCCGCGCCGCCCGTTTCGCCGCCGAGCGCGAAGCCTTGCAAGAGCCGCAACGCAACGAGCAAGCCAGGCGCCGGCATGCCGATCTTGTCGAACGACGGCAGCAAGCCCACGCCGATGGTCGCGACGCCCATCAACACGATGGTCGCCATGAACGTGTACTTTCGCCCGATGCGATCGCCGAGCCTGCCAAAGAAGAGCGCGCCGAGCGGACGTACGAGGAAGCCCGCACCGAACGTCGCGAGACTCGCGAGAAAGGCCACCGTATCGTTGCCGCTCGGAAAGAACAACGTGCTGAACGTGCCCGCTAGCGCAGCGTAGATATAGAAGTCATACCATTCGAGCAACGCACCGAACGAAGACGCGACGATCAGCGTGAATTCATGACGCGTGACTGCGCGGTGCGACCGCTCCGAAAGAGACGTGGCCATGTCGATCCCATGCGCCCTGGCATCAGGCGAGCCGTGCTACGAGATGATCAAAGATCTTTGAGCAATTCGAGCGCTTCATCACGCTTCATCACGGCAGCGTATTTCTGCGCCATGTCGAAGAGATTCGCCTCGTGCGGCGCAATCGCGCGATCACCGACGCAATCCGACAACACGAATGGACGAAATCCGTATTGCATCGCATCGACGACGGACGACCGCACGCAACCGCTCGTCACTGCACCCGCGACGACGAGCGTTCGCACGCCATGCTGCGTGAGCCATGCCGCGAGCGACGTCCCGAAGAACGCCGATGGCGCTGTTTTGCGCACGACGAGTTCGCCTGCGCGCGGCGTGAGCTGCGGCACGATCGCGCTGTCGTGCGAATCTTCCTTCAGCGCGAGCAGGCCCGGCACTTTCATCGTGAAGACGTTGTGATCGGAGTCATCGTCGGCGAAGACGATACGGCTATGCGCAACCGGCCAGCCCTTCTCGCGCGCATGCGCAAGCAAGGGCACGGTGTTCTCGATGGCTTGCGGAATATTGCCGCCGCCGAACACTTCGGGATTCGCGAAGCCGTTCACCAGATCGACGATCAAAAGGCCGACCGGCGCTTTCGGTTCGAGCGTCGAGCCGAAGCTCTGACGCTTGTAGGTTTCGATATCGTGGGACATGTGCGTGGTTTTCCTGGGTCAGCGGTCGAGGACCACGCCATCGCGCACGACGGCTTCGCCATCGAGGAATACATCGCAATGACGCAGCGGAATGTCGATATGACAGGTCGTCGAGCGGCTGCCGCCGGCTTCGTTATTCGGTCCGAGCGAAAACAGGAAGTTGCCTTCGAACGCGCGCGCATCCATGCCGATGGTCGCCTCGCGATCGTAGAGCCCGAGCGTCGACCAGTGAGCGCGCGGCTGCAGGCCCCAGCCAATGTGCGAAATCGCGTAGGCCTCTGGATCGTTGAACGTCGCCATGTATTCGCTTAGCAATTGCGCGTCGATGCCGCCTCCGATGCGCTTTGCATAACCGCCTTCGACGGTCAGTTCGATGCGTTCCTGCACATAGCTTTTCTGCGGCAACAAAATATCGCCGCGATCGATCACGATGCGGCCATGCGCCTTGCCATCGTTAGGAAACGTCAGCGCGAATCCGCTTGGCCAGTGATCCCAGCGCCCCGGTTCATCGACGAAACCGTATTCGGCGATCGGTTCGAACTCGCCGAGCGGACAGCGAAAATCCGTCCCCGCGGCGGAGACGATATGCATCTCCTTAGCGCGCGCGATGCGCGCCCGTGCGGCGAGCACGCGTTCGCGATCGGCGGGTGTCGGCACGAGGCGCGTAAGCACTTCGGGTGGCTCGACCGCGAGCAGGATCTTCGTGCCGGCCTTGAGTATGTCGAGTTGCTCGGGCGAGAACAGCAAGGTCATCAGATCGAGCACGAGATCGCTTTCCTTCAACGCGGCAATCGCGGCGCGGTTGCCGGTCAACGGCGTCGTGCCGAGATACGCGAGGGAATCGCGGCTCAACGCCTTCTCGCCGTTCACCGGCGGCAAGTCGAGGCGATTGACGATTGCGCCCATCGCTTGCGTCGCGATCAGTGCGGTCGATAGCGTTTGCGGATGCGTCGACGCGCTCGTGAGAATGGTGACGGTCTGCCCTGCTTCGAGACGCGAGAGCTCGAGCACCTTCGTCCACGCATCGACCATCTGATAGTCACTGACTGGCATGATTGCCTCCTTCAACGAGCGTCGGAATGGATGCGCCGAGGAAATCGCCGAGCGCGGCGTGAAAGCCGGCTTCGTCGTCCCACGGAATCATGTGACCAGCGTCACGCACGCGCGTGTGCTGAAGATGCGGCACGAGTGCGCGAATCTCTTCGACGTCTTCGTCGCGCACAACGTCGCCTCTGCCCGCGGTGACGAGCAGCGCGGCAATCCGCAGATGCGCGAGATCGGCGTGAATGTCGTCGGTATGGAAGCCTTCAAAGCTCGCGCGTATCGCGCGTTCGTCACATGTATGAAGCCATTCCGCGCGCAACGCGAGTTGTTCATGGGTCCATGTGGGGCAGAAGGCGCGCATTGCGTCGGCGGTCATGCCTTCGCGCGACTGCCGGATCGAATCGATGTACCACGGCAATTGCGACGGATAGCCACGACGTCCCGGTCCCGAAACGGGCGGATCGATCATCGCGAGACGCGTCATGCCTGCGGGCTCCGAACGCGCAGCGCGTATGCCGATGCGCGCGCCCATCGAGTGACCGACGACGCTGTAGCGCTCGAATCCCAAGGTAGTTGCGAACGCAACCAGATCGGCGGCTTGTGCGTCGAGGCTGTAGTCGAGCGAATCCGATGCCGACGACAAGCCTCGTCCGCGCACATCGAGCACATAGGTATCGAACACTTGGCCAATATGCTCCGCGACGAAGCCCCACGTCACCGCAGGACTCGTAATGCCCGGCACGATGATCACCGGATCGAGTCCCGTGCGTGCGCCACCGTAACGCAGATAGTGCTGACGGATGCCATTCGCCTGAACGTTCGCGCCGTACAGATAAGTCGACATGTCGCCCTCGCTCAATATGCGCCGGACAGCAACGCGCCCGCGCCCGGCACGACGGCTTCGAGACCGAGTTGCTTGAGCATCGCATAGGTCGTCGCGACGGCCGCGGTGACGACCGGCTTGCCCGTCATTGCCTCGACCTTCGCGATCACCGGCAACGAAGGCATCTGCACGCATGCCGACAGCACGATGGCATCGGCTTCCTCATATCGCATCGACATGACGATCTCGGGAAGGCGGCTCGGATCATGACGCGCGACTTCGAGATTGTCGGGAATCTCGAGCGCGCGATAGTCGATCACGTCGTAATCCTCATTGCGGATATAGTCGACCACGAGTTCGGTCAACGGCTTCATATAAGGCGTGACGACGACCACGCGCTTCGCGCCGATCACCTTCAATGCATCGACCAGCGCGCCCGCGCTCGTGATGACGGGCGCATCGCCGCCGTTGTCGACGGTGCGCTCGTGCAAGCGCTTTTGCGATACGCGATGATAGCCATGACCCATCGCCATGATCGCGACGAGACACGCATAGCCGAGCACATCGACGCGCGCATCGGAGAGTTCAACTGCGCAGCGGTCCGACTCAGCATCCATCGCGGCGAGTTCTTCCTTCACGACCTTTTTCAGCCGCATGCGGCTCGAATGAAACGTGAAGCGCTCGGGGCGAATCGTCTGGCGCGCGAGCAACATCGCGGGAATCTCGGTCTCCATCGTCGTGTTCGAACTCGGCACGATCTGGCCGATGCGGTAGTGCTTGGTCATGTGCTGCTCCATGTGCTTGTGTTCTTCGGGGTGGTCAAAGGCGGAAGAGGCGTTCCGCATTGCCGTGACAGACGAGCGCTCGCGTGGCGTCGTCGAGCGGCGCGTGTTCTATGAAGTCCGCTGCGATCTCCGTCGATTCATACGGATAGTCAACCGAGAACATCACCGCTTGCGCGCCCATTTCGCCGATCGCGCCGATGAGCGCCGGGGCCGAGCACACGCCCGAGGTCGTGATCAGGATGTTGGTGCCGATGTAATCCGAAGGCGCCCGTTCAAGACTCAGGCCATGCGAATAAACCGCGAAACGGCTGTCGAAGCGCCAGCGCAAGAACGGCAGACCTTCGCCCATGTGCCCGAGAATGATCTTCAGATTGGGGAAGCGATCGAACACGCCGCTGAACAGCAGGCGCAATGCGTGGCTGCCGGTTTCGATGCCCCAGCCCCAAGTCGCGCCGGTGAGTTCGGGATGACCGTCGAGCACGCGCGGGGTCACGAATGCATCCGTCGGATGCAGATATAAAGGTACGTCGAGTTCCTGCATCGTCGCCCAGAAGGGATCGTAAGCGCGGTCGTCGTAGTAGGTGCCGAGTGTGTGACCATTGACGAGCGCGCCCTTGAAGCCGAGTTCGCGCACGGCGCGCGTCAGTTCATCGGATGCGGCCTTCGCGGTATGCATCGGCAACGTCGCAAAGCCGCCGAAGCGCAACGGATGACGCGCGATCTGCTGCGCGAGAAAGTCGTTGCTCGCCTTCGCGCGGCTGATCGCGAGCGCCGCATCCGGCTCGCCCTGCACGCTCGGGCCCGTTTGCGAAAGTATCGTGTAGTCGATGCCCGCGCGATCCATTTCGACGATGCGCTGTTCGTCGAAATCGGTCAGGCGCGCGGCGAGATCGCGCAGGACTTCAGGCGCGATGTGCTGCGTGAAGCTCTTCGAATAGCTCTGGAAACCGGGCGTGCTGAAATGCTCTTCCAGGGCGATCTTGCGAATCCGCTTGTTCATTTGAACTCCATTTGATCAGTAGGCTGACGATATGATCGTGCGACGAGCCGGGACCGGCTCATCTCGCGTGCTCAATCGCCCTTTCCGAAAAGCTGTTTGATGCGCGCCCAGATGACGCTCCACACGAGGCTGCCCGCATTGAACTTCGCGGACGATGACGACAGCGCCGCCTCGGGCGCCGCGTTACCGCCGAGCTGCGCCGTGATGCGCGCGCCGAAATCCGCGATCATCCTGCGCACGAAATCCTTCACGAGGCCCGAACGCGAGAACTGCGCGAGCGGTCCTTGCAACATGTATTCGAGCGTGACCGCGACCCGCGTTTGCGCGCCCCCGCCTTCGCTCGTCAATGCATATGTCACATCGCCATTCGCTCGCGAACGGCTGATGTTGTCCTGCCCCGCTCCACGCATGACCGCGCGATGCGCGGCATCGTCGCGTTCCAGGCGCGCCGCGCCAGCGAAGTTCGCCGACATCGGTCCGAACTTGATCGCGATCTTGCCCTTCACGCTTTCGCCGTCGTGCTCCACGAGTTCCGCGCCCGGAAGACACGACGTGACCGAAGGCAGATCGCCCATGAACGCCCACACCTTGTCGAGCGCGAAGGGAACGACGAAGCTGTCGTCTATTGCGGTCCACCCTTTGCGTTGCGCGGCGGGTTGATCCGTCGATGCAGTGCTCGCGGCCACGGGTGCCTGCGGCGCGGCAACCGGTGTAGCGGCGAACGTCTGAAACGCTGGCGCCGAAATAGTTGCATCGCTAACTATTGCGCGTGCGATAGGCGCATCCGCAATCGGTTCCGCTTTCAGATCGGCGAGAACCGCCTTGATCGCAGCGACGATGCCCATATAGCCTGTGCAGCGGCACAGATTGCCCGACAGTTCGAGCCGGATGCGTGCTTCGTCCGCATCGGGAAAGCGGCGCACGATATCCCGCGCGGTGATCAGCATGCCGGGCGTGCAATAACCGCATTGCAGGCCGTGATGGATCGAGAACGCACGACGCAGACGCTTCATCAGTTCGTCGTCCTCGAAGCCTTCGATGGTGCGTATTTTCTGCTGATCGCAAGCGACGGCGAATGTGATGCACGAGCGCACCGGCTCGCCATCGACGAGCACGGTGCAGGCGCCGCACACGCCGTGCTCGCAACCGAGGTGCGTGCCGGTCAGGTTGTGTGCATCGCGAAGAAAGTCGCCGAGATGCACGCGCGATTCGACATCCTCGCGCACGGATCGATCGTTGATAGTAAGTTCGATGACGGACATGGCAGTCTCTTTAAACCGTATTCGCGTTCGACACGCCGAACGCCTGCAGAAGACAACGTTCGAGCGCTGCGGTATGAATCTGCCGATCGATGCCATCCGCGTTCGGCATCGCACTCGTCACGGCTTGCGCGAGCGCTTCGCCGTTGGCGGCAGACGGGCCGCGTTGCGCGATCTGCCGTGCGAGATCATCGAGTGCGGCCGGCGGGCCATCGAGCGCGCCGAGCACGATGCGCGCGAGTCCCGTGCGTGCATCGAATGCAGCCGCTGCGCTTGCATGTGCGAATTCGCCGGTCTTGCGGCACAGCTTGTAATAACCCCAGCGAAGCGTCGGACCGAACTTCGGCAGCAACACGGCGGTAATGATCTCGCCGTCAACGAGCAACGTCGTGAACGCACCCAGCATGAATTCGCTCACGCGGACTTGCCGCGCGCCGCCTGCTTTCGATAGCTCCAGACGGGCATCGACAGCGGACAATGCAAGCGGCCAGTCGGCGGCGGGATCGGCATGAGCAAGACTGCCGCCGATGGTCCCGCGATTGCGAATCGCACGATACGCGATGCCGCCCGCCACATGCTGCATGTACGGATGACGCAGCAGTGCGTGCTTGCCGTCTTCGATCTCCGCATGCGTGACCGCCGCGCCGATACGCACGTGATCGCCCGCGTCGGAGACACTGCGCAGGTCCGCGATGCGCGATACATCCACTACGCGGCCAGGCCGTGCAAGCCGCAAGTTAAGCATCGGGCCCATCGACTGACTGCCCGATATCGGCTTTGCGCGAGTCAACTCCTTGAGCGCGTCGGGCAATGACATCGCCCTTACATACTCGAACGCAGCGGCTTTCATCCCGCCACCTCCTGACTGAGTTCTTCCTTGCGCGCCGCCTTGCGAGCCTTCGCGGCCTCGATCGCGGCCAGCAAACGGCGCGGCGTCAACGGCGTTTCCGACACGAGCGCGCCGATGGGCGTGAGCGCATCGTTCACTGCATTGAAGAGTGCAGCCGGCGGCGCGATGGCTCCGCCCTCGCCCACGCCCTTCGCGCCGAATTCCGTATAAGGCGACGGCGTTTCCATATGGATGATCGTCAGCGACGGCAACTCGGTCGGTCCCGGCAACATGTAGTCGGCGAGTGTCGACGTGAGCGGTTGCGCGTTGTCGTCGTAGAGCGTTTCCTCATAGAACGCGGTGCCGATGCCTTGCGCCGTGCCACCGATTGTCTGCCCTTCGACGACCATCGGATTGATCATGCGACCGCAATCTTCGACGATCACATAGTCGAGAATCTCGACGTCGCCTGTCCTCGGATCGACGGCGACTGCCGCCGCGTGCGTCGCATAGCTGAACGCGCCGGTATCGACCTTCGGCTTGAAGCCTTGCGTCGCTTCGAGACCCGCGAGATTCACGCCCGCAGGCAAGCGCTCGGGACGGAGATACCATGCAGCCGCGATCTCCTGAATCGTCACGCGGCCCGTTACGCCGATCACTTCACCGTTCTCGAAGCGCACCACCTCCTGTTCTTCCCCAAGCAGATGAGCACCGATGAAGAGCAGGCGCGGCACGAGTTCGCGGCACGTCGCGGCCACTGCGCCGCCAGCCATGACGATGCTGCGCGATGCGTACGTGCCTGTCGAATACGGCGTAAGCGCGGTATCGCCATGCACGACCTTGATCTTTTGCAGCGGCACGCCGAGCACTTCGTTCGCGATCTGCGCGAGCGTCGTCTCCATGCCTTGTCCGTGCGAGTGGATGCCCGCGCGCAGTTCGAGTCCTCCATCGGCCGTGATACGCACGGTCGCGAGATCGTATCCCGGCACGACCGGCAAGCCCCATGATGCGAACACGGCCGTGCCATGCGCCGATTGCTCGGTGAACGTCGCGAATCCGATGCCGACGAGACGCCCATCCTTCTCGCCCTCTTTCTGCCGTGCGCGCCACTTCGGCACATCGAGTTGCGCCACTGCGCGTCGCAGGCTCTCCTGGAAGTCGCCGCTGTCGTAGTGTTTCTTCACGACATTGGTATAAGGCATGTCCGCGCCACGCACGAGATTGTCATGGCGCACTTCCCACGCTTCGCGTCCGACCGCGCGCGCGATCGCATCCATCGTGAGTTCGATTGCGAAGCACACGCCCGTGCGCGCTACGCCGCGATACGGCAGAAAGCCCGGCTTGTTGGTCGCGGCGCATTGCGTACGGCAGCGATAGCCGCTGAAATCGTAAGGCCCCGGAAGGTTGCCGAGCGCCTGCCCTGTTTCAAGACCGATCGTAAAGGGCCATGCGGAGTACGCCCCGCCGTCGATCAAAAGCTCCGCATCGAGCGCGAGCAGACGGCCGTTTGTATCGGCATACGCAGTGAGTTCGTAGTGATGCTGACGCGAGTTCGCGCCCGCGATCAAATGCTCGCGCCGATCCTCGATGAAACGAAAAGGCTTCTTGTACGTCAGCGCGAGCCACGCAATGCACAGCTCTTCCTGCTGCAACACGCACTTGTAGCCGAACGCGCCGCCGACATCGGGCGAAATGACGCGCACCTGCGCATGATCGATGCCGAGACATTGCGACAGCACCGTGCGAATCATATGCGGCACTTGCGTCGAGGTGATGACCACGAGTTGCGAATGCGTATGGTCCCAATACGCGAGCACGGCCTTGCCTTCCATCGGCACCATGCATTGACGCGCGAGATCGACCTTCTGCTTGACGACAACGGGCGCGTCCTTCGAACGCTCGTCGAAGTCGATGTCTGCCTTGAGGTCCAGAAAGAGATTGTCCGTCCAGTGATCGTGCACGCGCACGTCGGTGCGTTCGCGAGCGGTGAACGCGCTGGCGAAGGCTGGCAGCTCGTCGAGATCGAGCTCGATTTCCTCGGCGATATCTTCGGCTTGCGCGCGGGTCTTCGCGAAGCACATCGCGACCGGCTCGCCGACGAAGCGCACCTTGCCCGATGCGAGCGGCGGATGCGACGAAGGCTTGTACGTCGGCAGGCTCGAATCGGCGACGATATCCGTGGCGTCGTGCATGTCGTCGCGCACGATCACCTGTGCCGCATGACTCGCCGGCTTGCCGATACGCACGATACGCGCATGCGCAACCGGACTGCGCAAGAACGCGACCTCCTGCAGATCGGGAAACGTGTAGTCGGCGACGAACTTGCCCTTGCCATGAAGATGCCGCTCGTCTTCGCGCCGCCTCACGCGCACGCCGACGCCACCGCTTTCGGCTGGCGCTTCCATGTGTTCCGTGTCACTCATGCGCTCTCTCCCAACGATGTTCAGACAGGGTAGGCGAGATCGTTCGCGATCATCGCGGTGTCGTAGACAGCCTGTCTTTCCTTCAGCAGAAGAACGTTACCATTGCGCGCGAAGCGGTCAAAAAGCCTGCCCGCCTGATGCAGCGTAGTCGCGCCTTCGACGAGCGTTTGCAGCAGCATGTAGTTGCTCTGCGCGACGATTTCCTCGTCGGTCGCGTTCAAGATACGCACGTTGGAAACGAAGTGCAGCATTTGACGCGGCGCGAACATCTGCGTGCGTGCAATCGCGACCGCACGATCGCGCAGCATGTCGCGTCCTTCGGCGTAGACGAGCCCGACGGGAAATCCATTGGCCGCGTTCTCGTATTCGGTCACGCGATAAAGACAGTTCTCGGTAAAGAATTCAGGCCAGCGCTCGATGTCCCCGCCATCGAGCGCCGCGCAATACTCCGCATGAAAGTCTTCGACCGCCGCGCGTGCGATCAGCGCCTTGTCGTGCGCGATGTTTTGTTTTTCGAATCCTGGCAGCATCTAGAACCCCATCACTTGACGATAGTGCTTGTACATGGCGCGAATGGCGGCTTCGGAGATCAGGTTGTCGGCCGTTCCGATCTTGTCGCCATCTAGCTTGATGATGCTGCGGTCGCTCACCGAGCGGCGCACGCCTTCCTGAACGAACTTCATCGCTTCGTTGTCTTCGAGGCCGAGAAAGCCCGACGGTCCCATCAGATTGCCCTGACGCAAACGATGACGCACCATGTCTTCCGTGTCGTCTTCATAACCGAACATCGTCCAGAGCATGATCATGCTGTTCGGTCCGTTCGGCACGATATGCCTAATGCCGAGCGTATTCATCTCGCGCTGCACGATGAGGTTCGGCCAGATGGTCTGCATCGTCACCGACCATTCGGAATCGAACTCCTTGATGAATTCGAGGAAGCGCTCGTCACGCAAGATCATGCCGTCGTGGAAGGAACGCATCTCCTTCTTCTTGTCTTCATCGATGGTGGCGTAGAGCGAATCGCTTTTTGCGGAGGCCATCGTGCCGTGAATGCCGTATTTGCTGTCCGCGACCATCGCCGAACGATTGCCCGCCACGAGCAGGCCGAACACGACGAGGAACGAGTGCAGCAACGTCGCGTGATACGGGTCCTTCAAGTTCTCGTGATACATCTTCCAGTTGCACGGCAGCTCGTTCTTGTAGAAGCCGAGCACGCGCAGGCGCTTGCCGTTGAACACTGCGTCGAAGTCCTCGAGTATCTCGGGCGTGAGATAGTCTTCAAGCGATTCCATGTCCTGCGCGAACGATGCGAACACGACCCCATTGCGCGTCGCAACCGCAAGTTTGCGCAGACCGTGATCATCGTTGCGGAAATCCTTCGGCATGCCGCCCAGCTTGTTCACCCCACGCCGGAACGGCACGCCTTGCAGATTGCCCTTGAGGTCATACGACCATTGGTGATACGGGCACACGAACTCCTTGTTGTTGCCGCGGCTATGCCGGCAGAACTCCGCCCCGCGATGCGCGCAACGGTTTTCGAACACGTTGATCGAGCCGTCTTCCGCGCGCGATACGACGACCGGCGTCGGGCCGACATAAGAGCGCTTGAAATCGCCGGAATTGGGCACTTCCGCTTCGAGCGCGACGAAGTTCCAGGTGCGCCCGTGGAAGATCCGTTCGACTTCGCGCGTATAGACCGCCTCGCTCGTGTACACCCAGTCCGGGATGCATTGCAGCCCTTCTTCGGGCCAAACGAGCCCTTCTATCGGCGGGTTTTTCGATTGATGCGTATGAATGCCGATGATCGTTTCAGACGAGTACACCTTGATCTCCCGAGTGTGTTGAGCGAACCAGCTTGTCGAGCTGGCGCAGCTTGATCGTGGGGTCGGCGAGCATGCGGGGATCGACCGCAACGCCTTCTTCGACGAGCCTTCTGATGGCGCGCAACTCGCCGCCTTGATTGATCGCGAGCACATGCGCGATGACGCCGCCGCGCAGACCCATCAGCACGGTCTTGTCATCGACGCCCGCGCGTTCGATCCACTGATCGATCTCGCCATCGGGCAGGCCGAGCATCTGGATGTTCCAGTCGTATTGGTCGGTCCAGAACCACGGCGTCGGTGCATAAGCAATCTCTTCTCCGGCGATGTTGCGCGCCGCCACGATCGCCTGTTCCTGCGCGTTCTGCCACGATTCGAGACGCGTCGCGCGACCGTTTGCGCCGTATGGGAAGTTGGCGCAATCGCCTGCCGCATAGACATTCTCGGCGGACGTGCGGCAATGCCGATCGACGACGATGCCGTTGTTCGTCGCCATGCCCGCAGCTTTGGCGAGTTCGTCGTTCGGCTCCTGGCCGATAGCGATCACGCCCAAGTCGAACGGCGTTGCATCGACTTGCACGCCGTCCGCGTGCTCCGTGACTTGCAGATGCTTCACGTCGAATATGAAGCGCACGCCGTGAGTTTCGTGCTTCATGCGCAGACGTTCGGCGAACATGGGCGGCAGCGCGCGGCTCAGCAAGCCCGATGCCGTTTCGAACACGCTCACGTCGAGGCCGCGCGTTCTTGCGCTCGCCGCGAATTCCAACCCTAGAAATCCAGCGCCGATCACAGCCACCGATTGCGCCGTTGCGAGCCGCGCACGCAAGCGCATCGCATCGTCGAGCGTGCGCAGATAGAACGTATGCGGACCTTCCGGCGCGCCCGGCAACTGCCGCGCACGACCACCCGTCGTCAGGATGCAATGGTCGTAGCGCAGTTCGCCATTACGTTCGAGCGTTGCGACGCACGATTGCGTATCGAGCCGCAGCACTCGATCGTTGAGCCATTCGATGCGCGCATCGCCGTATCGCTCGACGGCATGCACCCAGCCGTTGAAGCAATCGTCATCGTCCTTCGCGATGAGGACATCCTTTGACAGCGGCGGCCTTTCATACGGCGCATGACGCTCATCGCCGACCAGCACGATGCGCCCTTCATAACCATGCGTGCGCAACGCTTCTGCCGCGCGCGCGCCAGCCTGCCCCGCTCCGATGATCAATGCAGTCCGAGTCATGATTTGCGCGTGCATCAAAGATCGACGTAGATCTCGCCGCCTTCCACCTGCACGCCGTATACGCGAATCGGTTGCGTGACCGGCGCGCAAAGCGCGGCGCCCGTGCGGATATCGAAACGCCCCTGATGCAGCGGACATTCGATGCAGCCGTCTTCCATATAGCCGTCGCTCAAGAGCGCGAACTGGTGCGTGCAAACGTTGTGCGTGGCATGCACTTCTCCGTCGAGCAAATAGAGCGCGATGCGCTCTTCGCCGATCGTCACGCCGAGCGGTTCGTCTTCCACTAGATCGGCGAGCTTCGCCGCGAACTTGAGTGCCATTCGTCGCCCCTTCGAAAATCGATCAGTATGCTGATGAATCTGTTGTTCGTATGCTAGCAGGACTTTTCGCCGAGTCAACCGATCAAAAATAATGGCTTTCCCGTAGAGAATCCGGCAAGAACGCGTTCGTGCGATGATTCGAAGATTCGTCCCATCGATCAGCGTCATGCCTTCCACCGCCGTCACGCGCACGAACCCGCGGCCGCTCGCGAGCATTGGCTTCATCCTTGCATCGATGCTGTGCCTCGCAATTGTCGATCCGCTCGCGAAAGCCATCGCGCTGCGCTATCCCACCAACGAGCTCACGTTCTTTTGCATGTTGTTCGGCCTGATTCCGCCCGTGGCGATGTGCGCTGTCGGCCAGCGCTCGATGATCGATCGCGTGAAGCGGCTCGGCTTCAGGGGACAGACCTGGCGCTGCCACGCAACGGCGATAGCGCTGCCGACGGGACCGATCGCCTGATCATCGCTCGACCAAGGACATCATGAATCTCGAAGCACTCGACACGCCCGCCGCGATCATCGATATCGCGCGAATGCAGCACAACATCGACCGGATGCAGACGCGCATGAACGCGCTCGGCGTGAAGTTCCGGCCGCATGTGAAGACGACGAAATGCGCCGGCGTCGTGCGCGCGCAGATTGCAGCAGGCGCGCAAGGCATCACCGTATCCACGCTGAAAGAAGCGGAAGCATTCTTCGCGGCGGGCATCGACGACATTGTCTACGCGGTGGGTATCGTGCCCGCGAAGTTGCCGCGCGCGATGGCCCTCAAGCAAAAAGGCTGCGATCTGAAGATCATCGCCGACAACGCGGCGGCGGCATCGGCGATCGTCGCGTATTGCAAGCACGCGAACGACATATTCGAAGTGTGGCTCGAAATCGATACGGATGGTCATCGCTCAGGCCTCGCGCCCGATGACGACGCGCTCATCGAGATCGGCCGCGTGCTTCATGAAGGCGGCATCGAAGTCGGCGGCGTGATGACGCACGCTGGCTCCAGCTACGAATTGAACGATCAAGAAGCGCTCGCCGCGCTCGCGGAACAGGAGCGCGCGGGATGCGTGCGCGCGGCCGAACGGCTTCGCGCTGCGGGCATCGCATGCAGGACCGTGAGCGTCGGCTCGACGCCGACCGCGCTCGCCGCGAAGCATCTCGAAGGCGTCACCGAAGTGCGCGCCGGCGTTTATGTGTTCTTCGATCTCGTGATGGCGAACGTCGGTGTTTGCGATGCAAACGATATCGCGTTGAGCGTGCTCACGAGCGTCATCGGTCATCAACCCGACAAGGGCTGGGTCATCGTCGATGCGGGATGGATGGCGATGAGCCGCGACCGCGGCACGTCGAAGCAGACGCACGATTACGGTTATGGACTTGCATGCGCGCTCGACGGTACGCCTCTCGAAGGCTGCGAACTCGTCGGTGCGAATCAAGAGCACGGCATTCTCGCCGTCGAATGTCGCGATGAGATCACGAAGCGGTTTCCCATCGGCATGAAGCTGCGCGTCCTGCCGAATCATGCATGCGCGACGGGCGCGCAATACCCCGAGTACCAGGCGTTAGCCGCCGACGGCAGCACCATCGCATGGCCGCGCTTTCACGGCTGGTGAGATCGACGAGCGGAAAGCCGCTCATAAACGATGAGACCGCCAAACACGATTCCCGCCGAAACACTCGTGCAGCCGCTATAGCTGACGAGGCCGAGCGCCCATCCTTGATAGTCGACGATGAAGCGCAGCGCGAGCACGAGACCGCACCATCCTGCTATTCGAAAGCCGCGCGTTTGCCCTGCGCGAAGCGCGCGGCCGAATAGCATCATCTGATGACGATCCATCGAGACCGCGAGGCAAGCGAAGGCCATCAGGCAGAAAACGATGCTCAAGAGATGCGTCATGCGCTTTCCTTTTCGCGCTCGGGCATGACGGCACGCGCCGCGATGCGCTTGCCAACGGGCTTCGTGCGCGGACGATGGCGTGTCACGTGTATCGCCAATGCCGCATGCAGCAGGGCGAATGCCCACATCATCAGATCGAAGCCGGCGAACACCCAATCGCCTTGCGCGATGCTGCGCCACAAGGGCCGGTTCGTGGTCAGCGCATTGAGCGCCGGCACGAGCGCGAGCATCGCCGTGGCGAGCCAAAGCAGTTCGATCCACGCGCGCCTTGCGGGACGCACGAACGCATATAGCAGCGTCGCGCCCCACATCGCGAAGAAAACATTGACCTCGGCATCGTCACGCGCGGCGATGCCGAGCGGCAGCAGCCGATTGCCCCACAGAAAGCTCGTCATCGCGATGGAAAGTCCCGCGATGCTCGCGATATTCAAACGTTCGACGAGCCAGAAGCCGACGTACGGCCGCGCCGGGTCGGCCAGCTTCTGACGGCGCTTGACCGTCCACATGACGAGCCCCGTGCCGACCATCGCCGTGCCCGCGAGACTGACGATGAAGTACAGCCAGCGCAGTTGCATATCGCTGAAGCGTCCGAGATGCAGCGCATACAGCACGCCGCGCGTTTCGGCCGCGCCGCCGACGCTGTCCTTCACTTCGATGAGCTTGCCCGTCACGCCATCGAAGAGCATGTACTGCGGACTCATCGACACGCGCGACGCCTCACCTCGCGAAACAGCCACGCGCGCGGTGCTGTCGCCGGGATTGGTGATCGTCACGCGACCGACCTTGTCGCGGCCCCAGCGCGCTTGCGCTTCGCGCACCATCGCATCGACGGGTGCAAGCGGCGCGATCTGTCCGAAAGACTCGCGAGGCTGAATGAACGCGCTGAGTTGCGAAATCATTGCGGCGCGTTCGGCGGGTGTCCTGAAGGCGGTCTGCGCGCCCCACGGCATGTACATCGCCATCAACGTGACGAGGCCGGTGTAGGTGATCATCGCGTGAAATGGCAGACCGAATACCGACAGCGCGTTATGCGCGTCGAGCCATGAACGCTGACCCTTGCCCCATCGAAAAGTGAAAAAGTCGACGAAAATTTTCTTGTGCGTAATGACGCCGCTCACGATCGCGACGAGCATGAACATGGCGCACAGGCCCGCGAGCCAGCGCCCCCATAACACCGGCATGTAATAAAACTGGAAATGAAAGCGATAGAAAAATTCACCGCCGAGGGTCTCGCGCGCGGTCGTGCGCTCGCCCGTGACCGGATCGAAACGGGCTGATTCGAATGCGCGCTTGCCCTTGGATGCGCCCGGCGCACGCCAGAACGAATCGATGACGCTCGTGCGTTCGTCCGGCAATGCGAAGCTCCACTGCGTACTGCCCGCCGCGATCTTGCCGAGCGTCTCGACGACGCGTTGCGCGACGAGCGCCGCATCCGGCATGTCGCGCTGCTGCGCTTGCTCGGGCCGCATCCATTGCGACGTTTCGTCCTTGAAGTAGCTGACGGTCCCGGTAAGGAACATCGCGTAGAGAATCCAGCCTGCGAGCAGGCCCGCCCACGTATGCAGATCGGACATGCTCTGGCGAATGCCGCGGCCTTTCGCTTTGGAATCGCGCGCGCTTTTCACGAGACGTGTCCTCCCGGCCATACCGTCCATGCGGCCATCAACAGCGGCACGGCGATGAACGCGAGCCCGCTCCATGCCCGACGCGCGCTGCGAACCGCGAACACCCAGATCACCGCGCACACGTAGACGACGAAGCTCACGAGCATGCCGGTGAGCACGGCTTGCGGCTTGCTCATCGGCAGGGCCAGTGCCGCGACGCTCGCGAGCGCGGCGAGCGCGTATCCGCCGAATATCGCGGCCACGATGCGAGAGACGAGCGGGCCGTGCCGGACGAGCGCGCTCATTGGTCGTGTACGCGTCGGCGCGTCATAGGCTTTCAAGGCGTTCTTATGCGAAAGATTGGCCGGATGCACGTCTGCAACGACGAGACGGAATCAGGCGCGTTGAGGTCCGCGTTGCGCGGCGTAAATGATAATAATTATCAATAACGCTCCGCAAGCTTGTCAAGCAACGCTTAAAAGTGGAACGCTGTGGTGCGATCGCGCGAACACAATGCGATGCGCGTGTGGCGCATCGGCGAGCACAAAATGGACGAACTGGCGGCGTTTATTCTTTGCCCGTGACCCACTTTTTCGTCGCGTGATAGCCGCGCTTCGACGTATCGGCGATGGCATGTCCGGCCGATTTCGCGCCGTCGCCGATGGCGTGCGCCGCATCGCGCGCCGCATGTCCGGTCTGGCGCCCGGCCGATTTCACGTCTTCCTTGAACTGATGGGCGCCCGATTCGACGCTCGCATGTGCCAACGGGCCGAGCGCGATCAGCAAGGCCGGAACGATGAGCAAGGTAGTCTTTTTCATGCCGGCGATTTTCGCATATCGCGCGGACCGCTCCGTTCCGCAAAAAAACGGAACGAACGTGTCACGCGCGGTGTGACTCTCAGCAAGCCGTCGGCCGCACGCGCTCGACTTCGAGTCCGAAAAACGGACGCAGTCGCGTGCCGACTACATTGCCGAAGAAGGCCGCGACGAGCCACAGCCAGCCATGCAGGCTGCCCGATACGATGCCGCTGAAATACGCACCGATGTTGCAGCCGTACGCGAGCCGCGCGCCATAACCGAGCAGCAAGCCGCCGACGATCGCCGCGATCAGCGAGCGCATCGGCACGCGCCAGACGGGCGCATAGCGGCCCGCGAGCGCGGCGGCGAGCATCGCGCCGAGCACGATGCCGATATCCATCACGGATGTAACGTCGTGAGAAATCGGCGCGGCGAGCGCGGCCGCGTTGGCCTTGCTCATCCAGTATGGCCAGCTCGCGGTATCGACGCCGAACAGGGCCGCCGCTTTCGCGCCCCACAACGCGAACGCGGACGTGATGCCCCACGGACGCCCGGACAGTGCGAGCGTCGCGAAGTTGAGCACGGCGAGGGCGATGCCGCCTGCCACGAGCGGCCACGGTCCATGCAGCCATGGCGATGTATGCGCCGGCTGCACGTGCGCGGCGACGAGCTTGCCATGACGGCGCTTCTCGATGACGACCGTGACCGCCGCGATCAGCGCGAACACGATCCAGTTGACGGCGAGCGCGGGCCCCGCGCCGAGCGTCTTCACGAGCGATACCGGTTGCATTTGCGGCAATGCGGTCCAGAACGGCATGTGCGCGGTCGCGATGACGGAACCCGCGATGAACGCAGCGAGCGTCACGATCATTCGCGTGCTGCCGCCGCCGACGGTGTACAACGTGCCCGACGCACAGCCGCCGCCCAGTTGCATGCCGATACCGAAGATGAACGCGCCCACGACCACCGACGTCCCTACCGGCGACACGAGCCCGGTCACCGGCGTGCCGAAAAGCGACCCTGCCGCGAGCGCGGGAAAGAACAGCGCGACGCCGACCGCGAGCATCAGCATTTGCGCGCGCAGCCCGGCGCCGCGGCCATCGGAGATGAACACGCGCCACGCCGACGTGAAACCGAACGCCGCGTGATAAAGCGAGACGCCGAGCAGCGCGCCGACCACGTAAAGCGCAGCCTGGCGCGCGCCGACGGTTTGCCCGAGATACACCGCGCCGAGCACGATCAACAACGCGGCGATGCCGAGCGGCTTCGGATCGATATCCGCGCGGCGTGCAAGAGGAGTAGCGAGATCTGACATGACGATAAGCGTTTCGAAAAAATGCGGAAGAGCTACTTATTTTCTCGCGTTTGGCTGATCTTCGCAGGCGGCACAGCGCTTGCATCGGCCGATGCATCGAAGCCCTTTCCTGCACGGAGAAGAAGATGCATATCGTCTGTCACATGATGTCGTCGATCGACGGCCGCAGTCTCACCGATAACTGGAACCTCGATTTCGCGTCGCCCACCTACGAAGACACCGCCGCGCGCTTCAACGCCGATGCGTGGGTATGCGGCCGCGTCACGATGCAGGAAATCTCGCATGGCAAGGACCGCGACTATCCGCGCGGGCTCGCGAAGGGTCCGATTCCACGCACCGATCATTTCGCGAAACGCGACGCGAGCCAGTACGCGATTTCCATCGATCCGAAGGGACGTGTCGCCTGGAAGAGCAATACGGCGCTCGAATCGCATATCGTCGAAGTGCTGAGCGAGAGCGTCGATGACGATTACCTCGCGTATCTGCAATCGATCGACGCATCGTATGTGTTCGGCGGCAAGGACGATATCGAACTGAAGCGCGTCGTCGAAACGCTCGAACGCGAGTTGAAGATCAAGAAGCTGATCGTCGAAGGCGGCGGACATGTGTCGGGCGCGTTCGTCAATGCGCAGCTTGCCGATGAAGTCAGCGTGCTGATCATGCCGCTCGTCGATGGACGCGAAGCGCATACGTCGTCGTTCGAAGTCGCGATGGACAAGTGGAAAACGCCCGCCTACCTCAAGCTGGATTCCATCGAAAAACTGGAACACGACGTCGTGTGGCTGCGCTATACGCGCAAGTCCTGAACCTCGGGATTTACCCGCGCCACGCATGCAAGCCGTTAAAAATGCGGCTTGCATTGTTATAATTCTTTCATCCCGCGAATAAAAGCTAACATCATTCCTCGCGCCGCTCCGATGGCCAAGAACGACCGCCTGCGTGCCCTTTCCGGCGCGCTCGAAAAACAGAACGTGATGCGTCTGCGCGATGCGGCCGCGCTGCTCGGCGTTTCGGAGATGACGGTGCGCCGCGATATCGCCGCGCATCCCGGCCAGTTCACGTATCTCGGCGGCTATATCGTCAGCGCCGCCGATGTCCCCAACGCGGGCTACACGATCGAGGAAGAGAAAGACCATTTCGCGCAAGCGAAGGCGGTCGCTTCGAATCACGCGGCGCGTCTGCTCGCGGATAGCGAAACCATCTTCATCGATTGCGGCACGACGCTGACCACGCTCGCGCGGCAGATTCCCACGGAGATGCATCTCACTGTCGTGTGCTATTCGCTCAATGTCGCGGAAATTCTGCGGCGCAAGCCCAACGTGCGGATGATCCTGCTCGGCGGCGTCTATGTGCCGTCATCGGAATCGTTCGCCAGCGACGAGAGCGTCGAAACCTTGCGGCGCATGGGCATCAACAAGGCGTTCATGTCGGCGGGCGGCGTCGATGAAGCGCGCGGCGTGACGTGCTGGAACTTTCATGAAGTCGCCATCAAGCAAGCCGCGATGGCGAGTTCGGTGGAACGTCATCTCGTCGTCGATGCGAGCAAGTTCGGCAAGGTCAAGGCCGTGCGCTTCTCGCAGCTTTCCGAGTTCGATTCGGTGATTACCGAGGAAGGTCAGAAGCTCCGCAAACGCGTCTGAATCGTTCCGATAAAAATCGGAAAGGCTCGTTCAGGTTTCGAACGAGCCTTTTTTGTTCCGCTTTTCGAAGGGCGTTACTGTCTGCGTCCCAGCGCGAACAACGTCCCCGCAACGAGAATGAACGCGCCGATGATGACCTTCTGCCAGGTGCTCGGCACGCCGATGAGAATCAGCACGCTATTGATGAGCGTCACCAGCACGACGCCCAAAAGCGTACCCACCACCGTTCCCGTACCGCCCGTGATGCGGGCACCGCCGAGAATCACCGCCGCGATCACATCGAGTTCCGTGCCGACGAGATCGAACGGGTTCGCAAGCCGGTTCGTCGACACGTGCAGGATGCCCGCCACGCCCGCCAGCAAGCCGGTATAGCCGAACACGAAAAGATGAATGGCGCGCAAGTTATAACCGAGACGTTCTGCAATGGCGAGCGAGCCGCCCATCGCATAGACGCCGCGGCCCATCATCGTGCGATTGAGCAGCCACCAGGTCACGATCGCCGCGATCACGAGCGCGAGCACGGACACCGGCAAAACCGCGCGCAAGCCATCCGGCGTGTGATAGAAAAACAGCGGCAGGCGCCCGAACGTATCCATGCTGTGCGGAATGTTCATGAAGAACTGCGTGCCGACGAACGTCAGCAACAATCCGCGATACAAATATTGCGTGCCGATGGTGACGATCAGCGAGGGCGCTTTCAATCGATGCACGAGCATGCCGTTGATGACGCCGAGAATCACGCCGCCGATTGCGCCCGCAAGCAGAATCAGCACGAACGGGCACTCCGGCCACCAAGCGAAGACAGCCTTCGTGATCGAATACATCGTCAACGCGGCGATTGCCGTGAACGACACGTCGATGCCGCCCGACGCCAGCACGACGAGCGTGCCGAGCGCGAAGAGCGAGACCGTCGTCGCGGAATGGAGCATGTCGAACAGTGTCGCGAACTGGAAGAAGCGCGGATTGATGCTGCCCACGACGAGACACGTCACCACGATCAGCCCGACCGTGAACCACTCCGGATTGCGCATCAGTTGCGCATACAGATTGCCCTTGCGCACGCGCGGCGCGACCTGGGCCGCGTGTTGCGGCATCGTCTCGCTTCCCGTGCGGCGGATGGATTCGCTCATGCTCATGCTGCCTCTGAAAGTAGCGCGTGATAAAGATCGGCCTCGTTCAAGCGATCCGCGCGATATTCGTTCGCGACGCGGCCTTTCTTCATCATCAGAATACGGTCGCAGTTCTGCAGCAGTTCGGGCAGGTCGTCGCTGATCAATATGATGCCGATGCCCTCCTTCGACAGCCGCTGCATGATGCGATAAATGATGTCCTTCGATCCCACATCGACGCCCACGGTCGGACCATGCAGGATCAGCACGCGCGGATCGATCGCGAGCCAGCGGCCGATCAGCACGCGCTGCTGGTTGCCGCCCGAAAGCGATTGCACCGGCTTGTCGACATCGGGCGTCGCGATCTGCAGATCCTTCACGGTGCGCTCGGCAAGCTCTTGCGCACGCTTGCGATCGATCTGACCGAAGCGGTCGCGCAGGCTCGCGATCATCGCGGTGACGACGTTGTCGCGAATCGGCTTGTCGAGAAAAAGCCCTTCGTTCAGGCGGTCTTCGGGCACATAGCCGATACGTTGCGCCTTCGCATCCGCGGGCGAATGCAGACGCACGCGCATGCCGTCGAGCGTCACCGTGCCCGTGTCCGCAGGCGCGACGCCCGCAAGCGCACGCGCAAGTTCGTTGCGGCCCGAATCGAGCAGACCTGTCACGCCGAGAATCTCGCCCTTGTGCAGCTTGAACGACACATCGGCGAACTGGCCCTTGCGGCCGAGACCTTGCACGTCGAGCACGATCTGCGACGCGCCTCCGTCACCTTCCGCGCGATAGCGTTCCGTCGACAGATGCTTGCCCGTCATGAGCTCGCTGATCTGCGCCTTCGTATAGTTTTCGATCGGACCTTGCGCCATCTTCTGGCCGTCGCGCAGCACGATCACTTCGCCGCCGATCGCATAGCACTCGTCGAGCTTGTGACTCACGAACAGCACGGCGACGCCATCCGCGCGCAAACGCGCAAGCACGGCGATGAGGTTATCGACTTCTTTCTGCGTGAGCGATGTCGTCGGCTCGTCCATGATGACGAACTTCGCTTCGCTCGCAATGGCGCGCGCGATCGCAACGAGCTGGCGCGTCGCGAGCGGCAGTTGCTCGATGAGCGTCTTCTGGAAATCCGCGTCGCCCGGCAGTCCGACGGCTTCTAGCGCACGCGCGGCGGTTTGTGCGAGCGCTTTGCGATCGAACGTGCGCGCGAGCTTGCCCGCATGTTCCGCGAGTTCGGATGTCAGCGCGACGTTCTCCGCGACGCTCATGTTCGGCAGCAGCGACAAGTCCTGATAAACGGTTTCGATGCCCGCCGAAAGCGATTCGAGCGGCGAAAGCTTCTTGTGACGCGCGCCTTCGATCACGAGCTCGCCTTCATCGGGCGGTTGCGCGCCCGAGATGATCTTGATGAGCGTGCTCTTGCCGCAACCGTTCTCGCCGAGCAAGTGATAGATCTGGCCGCGCTCGAACGAGAGGCTTACGCCACGCAGCGCATAGACGCCGGTGAAACGTTTATGGATATCGACGACTTCGAGGAGCGGTGTCATATCGTGTAGTCGAGCGAGGCACACCGCAGTGCGCCTCGCGAATGGCATCAGAAGTTGTATTGCTTGTAGTTCGACTTGTCGACATCGACCCAGCCGGTGCCGCGCACGATCACGCCCTTGCCCGGGCCCTTCGTGACCGTCACCTTGTTATAGCCGGTGATGCCGAGGTCTGCGCCGTTCTGCACTTCCTTGCCGTCGACGAGCATCTGCGCGACCTTGTTCATCGCGAGACCGGCGAGCTTCGGATCCCAGAACGCGATGCCGTTGATCGCGCCGCTTTCGAGGAACTTGGCCGCTTCCGTCGGCAAGCCGGTGCCGTACACGCAGATCTTCCCGACCTTGCCGGCCTCTTCGACCGCGCGGCCGATACCGATGACGTCGAGCGACGACGAACCCTGGAAGCCCGTCAGATCCGGATGCTTGCGCAGCACTTCCTTCGCGACCTGATACGCGCGCTCGCCATCGTTATTCGTTTCGAGCTTCGGTTCGACCAGATCCATCTTCGGATACTTGGCCTTCGCATTGCCGATGCCGCCATCGGCCCATTGCACCTGCGAGCGCGAGCCGAGGGAGCCGACCAGCACCGCCCACTTGCCCTGATTGTTCATGCACTTCGCGAGACGCTCGTTCAGGCCCGCGCCGTATGCGGTGTTGTCGAAGGCTTCGATGTCGACCATCGTGTTCTTCGCGTTGTCCGCTTCATGCGTGACAACCTTGATGCCCCGATCCATTGCTTTCTTGAGCGCGGGTTCGAGCGTCGGCGGATCGTAGGGCACTACCGCAATCGCCGTGACCTTCTTCGCGATCAGATCCTCGATGATCTTGAGTTGCTGCGCGGCGTCGGCGCGGCCCGGACCCGTCTGATATGCATTGATGTTCGGATTCTCCTTGCCGAACTCCTTCACGCCTTCGTCCATGCGATTGAACCAGTTGATGCCGGTCACTTTCACGACCGTCACGATGGTTTCGTTGGTTGCGGCCTGCGCCGCTGCGATCGCGCCCGCCGCGAGTGCGATCGCGGTGAGTGCGGTGCCCAGTTTGCTCAGTTTCATTGCGTTGTCTCCTTTATCTATCCATTGGTCTCTTTGAACATCACACGCAACACTAACGTCCGGTCGATGCGGGCGGCGGTGGAACATTGCTCTTGGGCGCGGCTCCGCCGATGCCGAAGATCGCGCGCACGCGGTCGCCGCCCGCGAATGCAAGCGATGCGAGCAGCAGGAAGCCCCACGCGCAATCGCCGAAAAACTGCGATACGCCGAGCAGATTGAAGAGGCTCGACAGAAATTGCAACACGGTCGCGGCGAGAAACACGCAGACGATGCGTCCATAACCGCCCGCCGGATTCACGCCGCCCATCACCGCGATCAGGATCGCGATCAGCAGATACGAATTGCCGTAGTCCCACTTCGCGCTCGACGTATGCGTCGCGCTGATGAGACCCGCGAGCGAGGCGAGCACGCCGCACATCCCATACGTGAGAATCAGCATGCGCGCGCGCGGAATGCCCGCGTAGAACGCGGCCTTCGGGTTCGTGCCCATCAGATAGAGACGCAGGCCGAACGGCGTACGCTTCAGAATCCAGCCGAGCAGCAGAACCGCGGCGATGAAGATCCACAGTGAAATGGGCACTTGCAGGAAGGTGCCGTTGCCGATGTTCGACAGCGGATCGACGTATTCCACGCGCACGGATGCGCCGTTGCTCAACACCACCGCGATGCCGGTGAAGAGCAACTGCGTGCCGAGCGTGCAGAGAATCGGCGTGAGCTTCAGCTTCGCGATGACGACGCCATTGAGCAAGCCGCCGAGCGCACCCATCACCATGACGATGCATACGAATACCGCGGTATAGAGCGCGGGCGAATCGTCGGCGGAGACCATATGCGGCAGCATCATCGCGGCGACCATGCCGGAGAGATTCGCAAGGCCCACGCCCGACAGATCGATGCCGCCGTTGCCCGACACCATCGACAGCATGATGCCGAGCGCAAGCAGGCCGAGCTCCGGCAACTGGCCGCCCATCGACTGAAGATTGTCGATGTCGAGGAACTGGCCGTGCGACATCCACGTTGCGACGATCACCACGAGCACGTTCACGCCGATCAGAAAGTTGAACTGGCGATCCGCGAGCCACTTCGACGCTTTCATTGCGTGACGCTCCTTTCCGCTAGCAGCGCGTTGATTTCGTCGAGACGCGGCATCGACGGCGCGGTGCCCGGACGCGTCACCGAAATGCTCGCGAGCGCGCAGCCGAAGCGCACTGCATCCACAGGGCTTTCGCCGCGTGCGAGGGCCGCCGCGAAGCCGCCGGTGAAGCCATCGCCCGCGCCCGCCGTCTCGACGACGCGGCCGCATTCGAAAGCAGGCACGAGCGTCGATTCGTTCGACGTATGCAAGAGCGCGCCCGCTTCGCCGAGCGTGACGATCACGGCGCGTGCGCCTTTTTGGAGCAGTACGTTCGCGGCGCGGCGTGCGTCGTCCGCCGAAGCGATCTCGATGCCGGTGAGCGCCTGCGCTTCGGTTTCGTTCGGCGTGATGTAGTCGCAAAGCGGATAGATATCGTCCGTCAGCGGCAAGGCGGGCGCGGGATTGAACACCGTCGTCACGCCATGTTTGCGCGCGAGTTCGAGTCCACGGCGCGCGGCCGGAATCGGTTGTTCGAGCTGCGTGACGAAGACGCCGGCACGCGCGATATCGTCTTCGATCGCATCGACGTCTTCGGGCGCGAGCGTGCCCGCAGCGCCCGCCGCGACGATGATCGCATTGCCGCCCGTGTTCTCATCGACATAGATATGCGCGGCGCCCGTCGCGACATCGTTCATTACCGTTGCGCGCGATGTGATGCCTTCGGCGCTCCATGTCGCCTGCGCGATATCGCCGAACGCATCCGCGCCGATGCGGGTGCAGAAGATCACGTCCGCGCCCGCGCGTGCGGCGGCCACCGCCTGATTCGAGCCCTTGCCGCCCGGTCCCATCTGGAACGCGGAACCCGCGACCGTTTCGCCGAGCAGCGGCATGCGTTGCGCGCGAAACGCGAGGTCCGTCACATAGATGCCGAGAATGACGACGCTTTTCATCGCGTGCCTCCGTGCGCGGCTTCGGGCGCATCCGGCGCGAGTTGCACGCCCTTCTTGAAGATGAAGCAGCCATAGCCGCGCGCTTCGCCCGTCGCGATCACGCAATATGCGTTCTTCGCGCGCTCGTAGAACGCGAAGCGTTCGACCGGCGCGAAGGGCAGCGCGCGGCCTTCGGCATCGTCCACTTCGCGTTGCGCTTCGCGTTGCACGGCGGGCAAGGTAGTTGCATCGCCAACTATCTCCATGCGGCCCGCGGGATCGTCGACGAACGTATCGAGCGGCAGCACCGACAACACGGCGCGCACCGCACGCGGCGCGCTCACGCCGTCCATGCGCAGCACGCGGCCGAGCACCGTTTTGCGCGCGACAGAGTCAGCGGGGAAATGGGCATCGCAGATCACCACTTCGTCGCCGTGGCCCATCGCGGCAAGCGCGTACAGGATATCGGCGTTCAAGAGCGGATCGATGTTCTTCAGCACAGCGTCTCCTCCATGCATGAGCGCGTTCCGTATCGGAATCGCGCCGAGTCAATTCCTTGATCAGTCTCCGTACGGCACCCAGATGTTCTTCACTTGCACCGCCTGTCGAAGGAAAGGCAGCCCTTCGCTTGCGGCATCGTGCCAGTCGAACACGCGGCCCTGATCGACGAACGTGCGCTTCAGATTGCCGATCGACTCGCGCTCCACCATCGCCGATAGCGCCGCGCCGTGGAAGCACCAGAGCGCATCGACGTCATCGTGTTGCGCGAGCGTTTGCGCCAGCGAACGCGCATCGCCGGTGACGATGTTCAGCGCGCCGCCCGGCACATCCGATGTCTCGACGACCTGATAGAAGTCCGTCGCCATCAGCGGACACGTCTCGCTCGGCACGACGACCACGCGATTGCCCAGCGCGAGCGCGGGCGCGACGAGCGACACGAACCCGAGCAACGGCGCTTCATCGGGACACACGATGCCGATCACGCCCAGCGCTTCGTGCATCGCCAGCGCGACGCCATGCAGCGGGGGCGCATGCACGGCGCCGTCGTACTTGTCGGCCCAAGCGGCATACGTGAAGAACCGCGCGATCGATGCATCGACTTCGCGCTTCGCATCGCGCTCGCTCGAACCGGCGCGCGTGACGAGCTGCTTCGCGAATTCATCGGCGCGTGCGCTCAGGTTTTCCGCGAGGTAGTACAGCACTTGCGCGCGGTTGTGCGCGCTCGCCGACGACCATTTCGTCATGCCGCGCGCGGCCGCGACCGCATTGCGTATGTCCTTGCGATTGCCTTCGCCCACTTCGCCGACGATCTCACCGGCGGGCGAATGCACGAGCCGCGAATAACCGCTGTCGGGCCGCGCCTGCTTGCCGGCGATGAAGAGCTTCGCCGTGCGATCGAGCGCACTCACATTGCCCGCATCGACGAGCGAATCCGGTTGCGCCTGCAACGATTTCGTTTCGCCGCGAACCGGAAGCTTGGCCCATGCGCGCGGCTTCAGGTATTCGTAGATGCCCTCGCGTCCGCCTTCGCGTCCGAAGCCCGACTCGCGATATCCGCCGAAGCCGACCGCCGCATCGAAGAGATTGGTCGCGTTGATCCACACGACGCCGCATTGCAGGCGCGGCGCGACGTCGAGCGCGCGGCTGATGTTCTCGCTCCACACGCTCGCGGCAAGGCCGTAGCGCGTGTTATTTGCGAGCGCAACGGCTTCTTCCGGCGTGCGGAAGCTCATCGTCACGAGCACGGGCCCGAAGATCTCTTCCTGCGCGAGCGTCGATGCCGGCGCGACGTTGGTGACGAGCGTCGGCGGAAAGAATGCACCGCTCTCGGGCAACGTGGCACGCGGCGATCGATAGACTTCGCAGCCTTCGCGCTCGCCCTTGTCGACGAGCGCGCGAATGCGTTCGAGCTGAATGTCGTCGACGACCGCGCTCATGTCGATGCCCTTATCCAGCGACGTGCCGACGCGCAGCGTATCCATGCGGCGCTTCAGCTTCTCGACGAAGCGCGCTTCGATGCCTTCCTGCACGAGCAGACGCGAGCCCGCGCAACACACTTGTCCCTGATTGAACCAGATCGCATCGACGACACCTTCGACGGCGCTGTCGATATCGGCATCGTCGAACACGATGAACGGCGACTTGCCGCCGAGTTCGAGCGTGAGCGACTTGCCCGAACCCGCCGTGCTCGCGCGAATCTGACGGCCCACTTCGGTCGATCCCGTGAATGCGATCTTCGCGACGCGTTGATGTTCGACGAGCGCCGCGCCCGTGCTGCCATCGCCGGTGACGATGTTGAGCACGCCCTTCGGCAAGCCCGCGCGATGCGCCAATTCAGCGAACAGCAACGCCGTCAACGACGTGAATTCCGCGGGCTTCAGCACGACGGTATTGCCGAGCGCGAGCGCCGGCGCGATCTTCCACGCGAGCATCAGCAGCGGGAAATTCCACGGCACGATCTGGCCGATCACGCCGAGCGGCGCCCAGTCCGCGAACTCCTTGTCGTGCAGTTGCGCCCATCCCGCGTGATGCAGAAAATGCCTTGCTACAAGGGGTATATCGATATCGCGCGACTCGCGGATCGGCTTGCCGTTGTCGAGCGATTCGAGCACGGCGAAGAGACGGCTGTGCCGCTGCACCATGCGCGAAAGCGCATAGAGATGACGCGCGCGCCCCGCTCCGCCGATGGCTTGCCAGCCTTCGAGCGCATCGTGCGCGGCTTGCACAGCGGCATCGACATCCGCTCCCGTGCCTTGCGCGATCGATGCGAGCACGCGGCCGGTCGCGGGTTCTCGTGAGTCGAAGCGCGCGGCGTCGTCGCTGTCGCGCCATGCGCCGTTGATGAAGTGACCGAAGCGCCCGTCATGCTGATCGAGCCATGCGCGCGCGGCGCGATCGTCTTCCGGTGCGGGTCCATATTCCATCGAAGAGAAGTATTCGGCAACGCTCATGAGGCTGTTTAGTGAAGTCTGTTGGATCAGGCGACGGGATGGCGATTGAACGACGAATAACGTCCGCTCACATGGTGTTCGAGCTGGCGTTCGATATCCGCGAGCAGGCTCGATGCGCCGATGCGAAACAGATCCGCTTCTAGCCATTCGCGCCCGAGCTCTTCCTTCATGAGGATCTGATACTCGAGCACCGACTTCGCAGTCGACACGCCGCCCGCCGGCTTGAAGCCGATCATGACGCCCGTGCGCGCGAGATAGTCGCGGATCATCCGCACCATCACGAGCGACACGTCGAGCGTCGCGTTGACGCTTTCCTTGCCCGTCGATGTCTTGATGAAATCGGCGCCGGCCATCATGCAGATCATCGATGCCTTCGCGACATTCGACAGCGTGCGGATATCGCCGGTCGCGAGAATCGCCTTGACGTGCGCGTCGCCGCATGCCGCGCGGAAATCGCGCATCTCGTCGTAGAGCGCTTTCCAGTTACCCGTCAGCACATGCTCGCGCGTGACGACGATATCGATCTCGGACGCGCCATCTCTCACCGATGCCTCGATCTCGCGCAACTTCAGTTCGTGCGGATTGAGGCCAGCGGGAAAGCCCGTCGATACGGCCGCGACCGGAATGCCGCTGCCCTCGAGCGCGTTCACTGCCGTCCTGACGTAACGGTGATAGACGCACACCGCGCCGGTTTTGATCGACAGAGGCGGCATGCCGAGCGCGTCGAGCAGATCGTCGCGCAATGGACGGCGCGCCTTCGCACAGAGACGTTCGACGCGGCCATGCGTGTCGTCGCCGGAAAGCGTCGTGAGATCGATGCAGGTGATGGCCTTGAGCAGCCACGCCGCCTGCGCGTCTTTCTTGACCGCGCGGCGCGTGCCGAGCGTCGACGCGCGGCGCGTCACCGCCGACTGATTCACGCGCAGGCCGTCGAGCCAGGCGAGATCGAACGGCACGCCGGGATTGCGCGCGCTGGCGTGAACCTGGGCCTTGCCGGGCCACGCGACGATGGACTTCGATGCAGTTTCCAGCATGAGATCGGTATGCCGGCGTCTTGTGCGACGCACAACAGTTTTTGATAGATTGATCTCAGTTTATAGCATTCTTGTTAGGATCGTGACATAGGGAAAGTTCGGAGACGACCGCGCCGAGTCTCACTCTTCCGTGCAAACCCTCGGTTGACGTCTTTGCGTTCATCGACGCAAACTTGAAGCGCTTCAAATCCAATCGATCAACCCAAACAGAGCAAATTCGGCAACGCGACCGAACTTTCTTGCTTTCGATTTGAAGCGCTTCAATTTCGAACGATACAAGGAGACACCGCATGTCCTCGCACTTTCCCCGCACTGTCCTGCGCGCGCTCGCCGCCGCGTGCGTCGCAGCATCGAGTCTCACTGCCGCGCACGCCGCTGACATCAAGATCGGCGCGCTCTTCCCCTTCAGCGGCGGACTCGCGCTGCTCGGCGACGAAAGCTATCGCGGCGTGCAGCTCGCCGTCGACGAGCGCAACGCGGCGGGTGGCATCAACGGCGAGAAAGTGGTGCTCGTCAAGGCCGATGCCGTCGATGCCAATCAGGCCGTCGGCGAAGCGCGGCGCCTGACGTCGGTGGAAAACGTGTCGGCGGTGTTCGGAAGTTATTCGTCGGCGGTGTCGTCGGCGGCGACGCAAGTGACCGAGCTCGCGGGCGTGCCGTTCTTCGAACTCGGCGCGACGGCGGACACCATCACGAGCCGCGGCTTCAAGTATCTGTATCGCAGCAACTCGACCACGAAGACCTTCGCGGACGGCACGCTCGAAGCGCTGACCAAGGTCGTCGCGCCGCAACTCAAGGTGGATCCGAAGACGCTGAAGATCGCGATCATCGCGGAAGACGGGCCGTACGGCACGCTCGTCTCCGGCTTTCAGAAGGAAGGCGCGAAGAAGCTCGGTCTGAACGTCGTGCAGGTGTTGCCGTATTCGGCGAAGAGCGTCGATCTGTCGTCGCTGATTCTGCGTCTGAAGGGCGCGGACGTCGATATCGTGTTGCAGACCTCGTATCAGAACGACTCGATCCTGTTCTTCCGCCAGGCCGCGCAGGCCGGCTTCAAGCCGAAGGCGGTCATCGGCGCGGGCGGCGGCTACTCGCTCTCGGATACGGCCAAGGCCGTCGGCGCGCAAATGAACGGCGTATATGACATCGACTTCCCGCAAGTCGCGATGAACGAGAAAGGCGCACCCGGCCTCGAAACATTCACCGCCGAATATCAGAAGCACTTCGGCATGGCACCGCGATCGGGCCATAGCCTCGTGAACTATGTCGGCGCGAAAGCGTTCCTCGATGTGCTCGCCAACGCGAAATCCACCGACAAGGACAAGATCCGCGCCGCCGTGCTCGCCTACAAGAAGCCGACGGGCACGACCGCCGCTGGCTGGGGCTTCCAGTTCGCCGACAACGGCCAGAACCAGCTCGCGACCACCAACGTGATGCAGTGGCAAGGCGGCAAGCTCGTCACCGTCTATCCGGAAGCGGTCGCGATCGCGAAGCCCGTCGCGGCGCAGTAAAACCGCCGCTGTCGACCCGCATTTCTCTTTCACTCGAACCGCGGGGCGCGTGACACGCGCTGCGCGGTGTCCAGGAAACGAGCATGTCCATTCTTCTGCAACTTCTGGTCAACGGCCTGTTGCTGGGCGGCGCGTACGCGATCATCAGCATCGGCCTCACGCTGATCTTCGGCGTCGTGCGCGTGGTCAACTTCGCGCACGGCGAGCTGCTGATGGTCGGCATGTACGCCGTCTGGCTGCTCGCCGCGAAGCTCGGCTGGCATCCGTATGTGTCGGCGGTGCCGGTCGCGCTGCTGCTCTTCGCATTCGGCGTGCTGATCCAGCGCTTCATCATCCAGCCGCTGCTTTCCGCCGACGCGCACATTCAGATTTTCGCGACCGTCGGCGTGTCGACCGCGCTCGTGAATCTCGCGCTGATGATCTTCGGCGCGGACGTGCATCCCGTCGATGTGAGCTTCGGCACCGAGCATCTGCAGTTCGGCGACATCAACATCGTGAGCGGGCAACTGATCACGTTTGCCGCCGCGCTCGCGGTCGCGGGCGGGCTGCATCTGTTCCTGCAACGCACCTACACAGGTCGCGCGTTTCGCGCGGTGGCGCAGCATCGCTACGCGGCCTCGCTGATGGGCGTCAACGTGAAGACGACGTACGTGCTCGCGTTCGGCATCGGCGCGGCGCTGGTCGGGCTCGCGTCGGGCTTGCTGGTCGCGCAGTATCCGGTGTTCCCGACCGTCGGCCAGTACTTCGTGCTGACCGCGTTCGTCATCGTCGTGCTGGGCGGTCTCGGCAGCTTGCCGGGCGCGCTCGTCGGCTCGATCGTGATCGGGCTCATCGACAGTCTCGCGGGCTACTACATCTCGCCCGACATGAAGGAAGTCGTCTACTTCGCGATCTTCCTCGTGATTCTCGTGGTGCGCCCGACCGGTCTCTTCGGTCTCGGACGCGGCTCCGAATAACGTTCAGCGAGGCATTCGATGTTTCCCAATCTCCTGCATCCGCGCGGCTACATGGGCGCGCTGGCGCTCGTCGCGCTGCTCGCCGTGCCGTTCGCGCTGCAATCGCCGTTCGCGTTTCACCTGGCCGTGCTCGTGTGCATCTTCGGCGCGCTCGCGACGGCGTGGAATATCGTCGGCGGATTCGCCGGACAATTGTCGCTCGGACACGCGGTGTTCTACGGCATCGGCTCGTACGCGGCGACGCTGCTCGTCATCAACTTCGGCATCACGCCGTGGCTCGGCATGTTCGCGGGCGCGGTGATCTCGGCGATGGCGGCGATCGTCATCGCGTATCCGACGCTGCGTCTGCGCGGACCGTTCTTCGCGCTCGCCACGATCGCGTTCCTCGAAGTGTGCCGCCTGCTCACGGTGCACGAGGAAAGCTGGACGGGCGGCTCGGCGGGCCTGAACGTGCCGCTCAACATCGGCCTGCAATGGATGGTGTTCCGCGAAAAGTGGGCGTATCTGCTGATCGCGTTCGGCTTTCTTCTGGTGACGTTGTGGGCCGCGTGGCTCATCCGCCGCTCGCGCTTCGGCTTCTATCTGATCGCCGTGCGCGAACGTGAAGATGCGGCGCGCGCGGTCGGCGTGAACGCGGTGAAGGTGAAGATCGGCGCGGCGGTGATCTCGGCGGTGCTGACGAGTCTCATCGGCTCTTTCCACGCGATGTATCTCACCTTCATCGATCCGTCCGCGGCGTTCTCGCTGGAACTGTCGGTGCAGATCGCGATGTTCGCGCTGATCGGCGGACTCGGCAGCGTCGCCGGGCCGCTCGCGGGCACCGTCCTCGTGCTGCCGATCGCCGAGCTTGCGCGCGGCTGGCTCAGCTCGTTCGGCAGCGGCACGCACGGCTTCGTCTACGGTGTCGTGTTGGTGCTCGTCGTGCTGTTCATTCCGCGCGGACTCGTCGGGCATCTGGGCGGCTTCGTGCTGCGCTTCATCGACCGTCTGCCCGGCGCGCGCACGCCGCCGCCCGCACGGGCGAAGTCGATCGCGCCCGCCGATGCGTTGCCGCTCGGCACGCCGCTGCTCGTCGCGGAGCATCTGAAGAAGCGCTTCGGCGGACTCGTCGCGACCGACGATGTTTCCCTCACGCTGCACGCCGGCGAGATTCTCGGTGTGATCGGCCCGAACGGCGCGGGCAAGACGACGGTCTTCAATCAGCTTTCGGGCTTCATCCGGCCGAACGAAGGCATCGTGAAGATTCGCCTCGCCGATGGCACCTGGGCCGAACCGCGCACGCCCGATGCGTTCGCGAAGGACGGCGTCGGCCGTACTTTCCAGATCGCGCAGCCGTTCGCGGGTCTCTCGGTGCTGGAGAACATCATGCTCGGCGCGTTCATGCATACGCGGGTCCGCGTCGAAGCGGAATCGATCGCACGCGAAGTCGCGGAGATCACCGATCTCACGTCCTTGCTCGATGCCGAAGCGCGCAGCCTCACGGTCGGCGGCATGAAGCGTCTCGAAGTGGCGCGCGCGCTCGCCACGCGCCCGCGCGCGCTTCTGCTCGACGAAGTGATGGCCGGTCTCAATCCCGCCGACATCGCGCGCGCGATCAACATGGTGCGGCGCATCCGCGATTCAGGAATCGCCGTGCTGATGATCGAGCACATGATGCAGGCGACGATGGCGCTGTCGGACCGCATCATCGTCATCAATGCCGGGCGCATGCTGAAGGAAGGCAAGCCGTCCGATGTCGTCAACGATCCTGAGGTGATTCAGGCCTATCTCGGCAAGGGGTATCTCGATGCTCAAGCTGCATAACGTCTCGGCCGGCTACGGCAAGAGCGAAGTTCTGCGCGGCGTCTCGCTCGATGTGCAGGAAGGCGAGATCGTCACGCTCGTCGGCGCGAACGGCGCGGGCAAGACCACGACGCTGAAGACGCTATGCGGAATCGTCGCGGCGCGCGGCGGCAGCATCACGTTTCAGGGACAGGAACTCGTCGGCAAGTCCTCGCACGACATCGTCGCGATGGGCGTCACGATGATTCCCGAAGGCCGTCAGCTCTTCCCGTTCCTGAGCGTCGAAGAGAACCTGCTGATGGGCGCGTTTCGTCACGCCGCACGAAGCGCGCGGCGCGAACGCATGGACGAAGTGCTCGAACTCTTTCCGCGCGTGCGCGAGCGTCTCACGCAACTTGCCGGATCGCTATCGGGCGGCGAGCAGCAGATGGTCGCCATTGCGCGCGGCATGATGTCCGCGCCGAAGCTCCTGATCTTCGACGAACCGTCGCTCGGTCTTTCGCCCTTGCTCGTCGAGCAGATGTTCGAAGTCGTCGGCACGGTCGCGGCGCGCGGCGTGACGGTGCTGCTCGTCGAACAGAACGTGTTCCATACGCTCAAGCTCGCGAACCGCGGATACGTGCTCGAAAACGGCGCCATCGCGCTTTCCGGAACGGGCGCAGAATTGCTCGATAGTCCCCACGTGCGGCGCGCCTATCTCGGTCATTGATTCAGCGAACCGGCGCATCGCATCCAGAAACCACGGAGATAAAAACTCATGCAAACCGAAGTGAAACCCGACGAACAAGTCATCGCCTATCAGTTGCCGCAAGTGCCGTACATGTCGAAGGATCTCGTGCACGGCGGCGTCATGACCGACTGGCTCGAAGACGACAACCTGTGGGTGCCCGCGACCGAAACCGTGTCGTTCAAGCCGCTCATTCTCAACGCGAGCCAGGGCTATTACGTGAATCTGCTGCGCGTGCGCCGCAGCGGCGTGATCTCGCGGCATCGTCATAGCGGCGCCGTTCATGCGATGGTGCTCAAGGGCCGCTGGTACTACCTCGAACACGACTGGGTCGCGGAGCAAGGCGGCTATGCGTTCGAGCCCGCGGGCGAAACGCACACGCTCTTCGTGCCCGAAGACGTGCCCGAGATGATTACCTGGTTCCATGTCACGGGCGGCTATACCTATGTCGATCCGCAAGGCGTCGCGCAGGGTTACGAAGACGTCTTCACGAAGATCGAGGCGGCGCGCCGGCACTATGCGTCGATCGGTCTGCCCGCCGATTACATCGAATCCATCATCCGATGAACGCCATGACATCCACTCTTCCCGCATCGATGCAATACGTCGACCACGGCGCGGGCGGCGCGCCCGACTGCATGCGGCTCGCGCAGGGACCGCTGCCCTCGCCCGGCCCGAACGACGTGTTGATCGAAGTCGCCTACGCAGGCGTGAACCGACCCGACGTGCTGCAACGCTCGGGTTCGTATCCGCCGCCGCCGGGCGCATCGCCGCATCTGGGACTCGAGGTGTCGGGGCGCATCGTCGCGACGGGCGCGGAGGTCACGCAATGGCGCGCCGGCGATGAAGTCTGCGCGCTCGTGCCCGGCGGCGGCTACGCGCAATACTGCATCACGGATGCATCGCATTGTCTGCCGCTGCCGAAAGGTTTCACGCTGCTGCAGGCCGCGGCCTTGCCCGAAACGTACTTCACCGTCTGGACCAACGTGTTCGAGCGCGGCCGCCTGCAGGCGGGCGAAACGTTTCTCGTGCACGGCGGATCGAGCGGCATCGGACTGACGGCGATCCAGCTCGCGCACGCATTCGGCGCGCGCGTCATCACGACCGTCGGCAATGCGGAAAAAGCGCAGGCCTGTCGCGAAGCGGGCGCGGATCATACGATCAACTACCGCGACGAAGATTTCGTCGATGCCATCGCGACTCTCACCGATGGAAAAGGCGTCGACATCATCCTCGACATGGTCGGCGGCGACTACATCGCGCGCGATATCCGCGCGCTCGCGCTCGAAGGCCGGCTCGTGCAGATCGCGTTTCTCGAAGGCAGCCGCATCGAACTGGATGCCATGCCGATCATGCTGCGCCGTCTCACCTTTACCGGATCGACTCTGCGCGCGCGCAGCATCGAACAGAAAGCGGCGATCGCGAAAGCGCTGCACGCGCACGTCTGGCCGCTGCTCGAAGCGGGCCGCGCGCTGCCCGTGATTCATCGCGTGCTGCCGCTCGCCGACGTCGCGGCCGCGCACGCGCTGATGGAATCGAGCAGGCATATCGGCAAAATCATGCTAAAAGTGGGAGACCAATAACGTGCGGCACGACAAGCGTGTGGTCCTGGTGACGGGTGGCAGCGGCGGCATCGGCGAGGCGCTCGTCGAGCGCTATGCGCGCGATGGCGCGGCGGTCGGCATCGTCGATGTCAACGAAGAAACAGGCGCGGCGCTCGCAAGACGTCTCGCCGATGCGGGCCTGGGCGTGCATTTCGCCCATGCCGACGTCGGCGATTTCGCCGCCTGCGAAGCCGCGTGCCGTGCGATCGAGGCCGCGCTCGGTCCGGTCGATACGCTCGTCAACAACGCGGGCATTTCGCCGAAACACGCGGGCAAGCCGATGCCCGTCTGGCAGATGTCGCCCGACGAATGGCGCCGCGTGATGGACGTGAACGTGAACAGCGTCTTCAACTTCTGCCGCATTCTTGCGCCGGGCATGGTGGAGCGGCGCTTCGGACGCATCGTGTCGATGTCGTCGGTGGCGGGCAAGGCGTACCTCGACATCGTCGCCGCGCATTACAGCACGACGAAAGCCGCGCTGATCGGCATGACGCGGCATCTCGCGGGGGAGCTCGGGCCGCACGGCATCACGGTGAACGCGATCGCGCCGGGGCGCATCGATACGCCGCTCGTTCGCGGCGTCGCGCGGGAGGCCAACGAAAAGGTCGCGCAAGAAACGCCGTTGCGGCGGCTCGGCGCGCCCGACGAAGTGGCATCGACGTGCCTGTTCCTCACATCCGATGAAGCCGCGTTCGTCACCGGCCAGGTGATCGACGTGGCCGGCGGATGGCTGATGACATGACGACGCACGCGCCGTTGAGAACCATCGGCTTTCCGGGGCGATACACGCAAGGTCCGGGCGCGTTGTCCGCGCTCGGATCGACGCTCGCGGAACTCGGCGCGCGACGCGCGTTCGTGCTCGTCGATGGCGCGGTCATCGATCGCGTGTCGGCGCAAGTCACGCGATCGATCGAAGACGCGCACATCGTCACGTTTCCCGGCGAATGCACGGCCGCGGTCATCGCGAAGCTGAGCGACGATGCGCGCGAACTCAACGCGGATGCCGTCGTGGCCATCGGCGGCGGCAAGACGATCGACTCGGCGAAAGGCGTCGCCCGGGCGCTGAACGTGCCGATCGTGATCGCGCCGTCCGCCGCTTCGAGCGATGCGCCGACGAGCCGCCTCATCATCCTGTACGACGACGCGCATCGCGTCGCGGGCATCGCCATGTTGCCGCGCAATCCGGACGCGGTGATCGTCGATACCGCGTTGATCGCCGCCGCGCCCGCGCGTCTCTTCGCGGCCGGCATCGGCGATGCGCTCAGCAAGAAGTACGAAGCCGCGCAATGCCAACGCGCCGATGGCCTGAACTCGTACGGCACGCCGCCGCTGCCGGGCGCGCTGCTGCTCACGCGCGCGACGCTCGCGATCCTGCTCGAAGACGGCGCGCGCGCCTACGCCGACATCCGGCGCGGCGAACTCACCGATGCCGTCGAACGCGTGATCGAAGCGACCGTGCTGTTGAGCGGCGTCGGCTTCGAGAGCGGCGGCCTGTCGCTCGCGCATGCGCTGATCCGCGGACTCACGGCGATTCCCGCGATGGCCTCCATGATGCACGGCGAACTGGTCGCCTTCGGCACGCTTGTACAATTGTTCGTCGAAGATACATCGCCCGAAGAGATCGAACCGTTGGCCACGCTCATGACCGCAACCGGATTGCCGCTCACGCTCGCAGAACTGGGGCAGCACGCCCCACTTACATCGGCACAGCAAACGCTCATCGCAAACGCCACGCTCGCCACGCGCTATAGCCGGCACATGTCGCCGCCGCTGACGGCTGCGCGGCTGATCGAAGGCATCGCCCGCGCCGATGCCTATGGACGCGCGCGCAGCCCATCATGAAACCCACGCGCGCTACGCTCGCGGATGTCGCGCGGCTGGCGGGCGTCTCGCTCGGCAGCGCGTCGCGCGCCTTGTCCGTGCCGGATCAGGTCAAGCCGCGAACGCTCGCCAATGTGCAGCGCGCGGTCGAACAGCTCGGCTACGTGCGCAACGGCGCGGCGCAGGCGCTTGCCTCGCGCAAGACGCGCACGGTCGCGGCCATCTATCCCACGCTCAACAATCCCATTTACGCCGATTCGATTCAGGCGCTTCAGCAGACGTTATGGGGTTATGGGTATCAGTTGCTGATCGCGAGTCACGAATACAAACCGGCGCGCGAACTAGAATTGCTCCGTGCGATTCTGGAACGCGGCGTCGACGGGCTCGTGCTCGTCGGCACCGATCATCCGCCTGAAGTTTTCGAACTCACGCGCCTGTACGCGTTGCCTTATGTTCTGACGTGGTCGGTGGATGAAACGCAGTATCCGCATTGCGTGGGTTTTTCCAATTTCGACGCGGCTTACCGGCTGGCGAAACGCATCGTCGGATTCGGGCATCGGCATGTCGCGATGTGCGGCGGCTCGACCTTCGGCAACGAACGCGTGCGCGCACGGCAGGCCGGCACGCGCGCCGCGCTCAGGGAAGCGGGATTCGATCTGAGACCCGAATGGATCGTCGAAGCGCCGTTCACCTTTGAAGGCGGCAGGCAGGCGCTGCGCGAACTGTGGGACGGCGAAGCGCGGCCCAGCGTGGTCATCTGCGGCACCGATCTACAGGCAATCGGTCTGCTGGACGAATGCCGCGCGAAGGGCATTCGGGTTCCCGACGATCTTTCGGTAACGGGCTTCGACGATATCGAACAGGCGCGGCTCACCCAGCCGCCGCTCACGACGGTACGCGTTCCGTCGCTGGAGATCGGCACGCGCGCCGCGCGGCATCTCACGGCGCTGATCGACGGCAAGGACGGCGATAACGAGCTCGTGCTCGATGCGCCCGTCGTGGAACGCGGCACGCTGGCCAAACCCGCGGCCTGAACGCATCGTTCCGATTTTTGGTTTCATCGCCCGCGATGCGTCGTAGGCCCGCTCTTTGCTCGTTATCGTGACACCCCACATTCCGAAAAGGAGTTCACGATGCCGCGCCAACCCTCCACCCAGCCGACGACCACCGCCCCGTCCGGCACCGCCCGCAGCCAGGACGCGATTCAGGTGCTGACCGACGATCATCGCGCCGTGCAAAAGCTGTTCGACGCGTTCGAGAAAGCGGAGAAAGACGATCTCGACGCGAAAGCCACGCTCGTGCGCCGCGCCTGCGAAGAACTGACGGTTCACGCGATGATCGAAGAAGAGTTGTTGTACCCGGCCGCGCAGGAAGCGCTGGACGAAGACGACCGGCCCGATGTCGAAGAGGCTTACGTCGAGCACTATCTCGTCAAGGTGCTGATCGAGAAGTTCACGCAGCTGAAGCCGTCCGACAAGGGTTTCGACGCCACGTTCAAGGTGCTGTCCGAAATGGTGAATCACCATATCGAAGAAGAAGAATCGGAACTGTTTCCGAAATTGCGCAAGTCCGGAGCCGATCTGGACGCGCTCGGCAGCAAGCTGATGCAGCGCAAGGAACAGCTCGAAGCGAAAATCCCGAAGGACGCAGGCGATAACACGATGCGCCTGCATTGACGCTCTTGAGCGCGCACCGGAGCCGAATCATGAAAAACCCCTGGGCGAAGAAGAACCCTTTCCTCAGCATGTGGCTTTCCGGTGCGAACGCGGTCATCGGGGCGACGCGCGGCCGCGCGACTGCGCAAGCGAAACGGCAAGCGTCGACTCTCTTGACGGCCGCGCTCACGCCGCCGCGCAAGCCGAAGAAGCGGCGCGCGCGGCGTTGAACACCATTCATCCGCGAACGATCATTCGCGCAGCGCGTTGAGCAGATCGCCGAACGCCCGGTGAGTCGACGCGCTCAATCCCGCGCCGACCGCCGTCTGCACCGTGCGACGCAAGCCAAGAATCGCGACACCCACCAGCGCGAGCGCGATGAGTTCCGCATTGGGCGTGCGCAGAAACCATGGCGCGGGACGGGCACTCGCCGGCAGTGCGCGGCGCGGCGCACGCGCGATTCGCATCGGTTCGTCGGCCATATGCGCGGCGATCAGCTCCGCGCGCGATTCCGCCATGCGCGCGAGCACGACGCTCTGAGCTTCGGCGTGCTTCATTGCGTCGCCTCCTTGATGGCATCGACGTCGCGGCGCAACTCGCTGCGCAGCAACTGGAACGGCTCGGCCGGCTTGCGCGACATCATCACGATGACCGCGATCACCGCGACCGCGAGCCACGCAGCCGCGACGCACCACGCCGTCAGCACGAGATGCGGCGTGCCGACAGCCGTCACGATCACCGCGATCGATACGAACGACAGCGTGAACAGCGCGCCGATCGCGAGCGCGACGAGTGCGACGACTTCATGCAGCACGCGCTTCTTGGTTTCAGCAAGTTCGATCGGAATCAACTCGCCGTAGTCGACGAGGCGTCTCGTGCAGAAATGGCCGACCCTGCGCCAGTTGGCGATTTTTCTCTGAATTGTCATCGTTACTTCTCCGGCGAGTTTTTGTCGAAACGGAGTGTTACGGATGACCAACAGCAGTGTGCATGCCAGCGCAACGCGACTTCATCGTGTCCGCTTGGCCGCGGTCTTGGCGTGAGCGCGCGCGAGACGCCGCGCGATGTCGGCGGCCGCGCCGTCGTCGGTCCGCGCCGGAGCTTCGCCGCCCTGCTTTTCCGATGCGAGTTGCAAATAAGCGGCGGCCAGCTTGCGCAGTTCTTCCTCCGTTGCATCTTCGATACCGATCAGCTGATTGCTCGCCGTGCGATGCGACGCGAGCAACTCGTTGAGCTTCAGATGCATCGCCACGCTGTCCTTGTTCGCGCTCTGCTGAATCAGGAACACCATCAGAAAAGTGATGATGGTCGTGCCCGTGTTGATGACGAGTTGCCACCCGTCCGAAAACTTGAATAGCGGTCCGGATATCAGCCAGACCACGATGCAAATGACCGCCAGCCCGAACGCGACCGGCGAGCCGGCCCATCTCGTGACTGCGCTTGCGAAAGCATCGAACGCGCGAGTGACGGGATGTGCGTTCGCATAGGCCGGGCTGGACGTGTTGGGCACCGTGTCCAGCGGCGCCGCGTCGGAAATCTGGTCTCTGTCGTTCATGTTTCTCCCCTGCATACTGCAAAAGAAAGGTTCGAGCTACCGTGCCTTTCGATGGACGCGTCGTGCCTTCCCGGAAATGCGTCGTCCGTATCGTTTTTTTCTTGTTGTTTCGACCGTCTGGCGGACGACGCACGCTTCGACCTGCCATCGCGCGCGTCTTCCGTCTGATGAAAAGCGTTGCTTACTTGAGTTCGTCGGGCACCTTGCCGCCGTTTTCCGCGAGCTTCTGCATGACCTGCTTATGAAGCCAGATATTCATTGCAGCGGAATCTTCCGTGTTGCCCGAGTAGTGCAGTTCCGCAGCCAGTTCCTTCCGCGCGGACAGGCTGCTGTCCAGCCCGAGCAGCTTCATCAGATCGACGATCGACGTGCGCCAGTTGAGCTGCTCGCCGTGATTCGCCTGCATCTTCGTCAGCACGGCCTCGACGTCCACTTCCTGCATCGGCGCGGCGGCTTGTGCGGCCGGTTGTGCGGGCGTGGACGCGGCGGTGGACGTCGTCGGCGCGGCGGCAGCGCCTCCGGCCGGCGCTGCGGCCTGACCCGCAGCCGTGCCCGTGCCGGTGCTCGCCGGTGCGCTGTCGTGGTGGAAGATCTTGTTCAGGATATTGGAAAAAATACTCATGGCCCCTCCTTCAGAAGTGAGTTCACGAACGATGCAAGTCCCGTGCCGCTACCGCCGCGCATGCGATGCGGAATAACGCTTGCTGATCGCATGTCGTGCCGGAGCGAGCACGATAACGCGTCTTTCCCCACCACCACAGCAGAGCTGCAAAGCCGCCAAGGAGTCACCGTGGATATGCCTTCCTGTTCCCCTTCCATCACGACGATGATCCGCATGGATCACACGCATGTCATGGCGGCGTTTCATCGCTATCACGCGGAGACATCGTGGTGGAGAAAGCGCGCGATCGTCGAGCTTGCGTGTACTGCACTTGAAATTCACGCGCAACTGGAGGAAGAAATCTTTTATCCCGCGTTGAGCGAGGCAATGGCAGGCGACGAGCGTCTCGCCAAAAGCAAGCCCGAGCACGACCAGATGGGCGAAGACATCGCGAAGCTGCGCGCGATGGGTCCGCAGGACGCCGCCTACGACGCGCGTTTCATGCAGCTCATGCGTGAAGTGATGCATCACGTCGCCGATGAGGAAACCGTCTTGCTGCCCACTGCCGAACGCGCGCTCGCTTCGCAGTTGTCGGAACTTGGTGCGCGCATGACAAAGCGCCGCATGCAACTCGTCGCACAGAGTCGTCCGTCTGCGATTGCGGCGAATACGTTCGGAACGTTTCCGCTCGCATCGCTCGCCGTGATGTCCCTTGGCGCGCTTGCGATCGCGCATTGCTTGCGGCCCGCTTCCGCGCGCCGCATCCGTCGATCTGCATGATTCAGTGTTCGCGCGGCGCGCCGTTGACTTCGACGATGAACACCGGAATCGACTTCGCGCCCGGCACCTTGCTTTCCTTCGCGCAATGCCATAGCGGGAGCAACGGATTGCACTCGGGGTAATAACCCGCGATGCATCCTTCCGGTATGTCATACGGATGTATGCGCAGGCCCGCCACACGCCGATCGAAACCATCGTCGGCAATGGTGCGCAGCGTGATGCGGTCATCTTTCTTGAGGCCGTGTCGCGCCATGTCGGCTTCGCACATGAAGATCACCATGCGATCGCCCTTGACGCCGCGAAAGCGATCGTCGTGGCTATAGATCGTCGTGTTGAACTGACTGTCGCTGCGCAGCGTCATGAGGCGCAGCGAATCGGGTTCGCGTTCGGGCATGTCCGGGTCTTCGCCGAGCGTTTCCGGCACGAAGAATTCCGCCCTGCCGCTCTTCGTCTGCCACTTGCGTTCGCGCGCGGGCAGAGCGCGAGGAAAACCGCCGGGTGTCCACATTCTTTCGTTGAAGTCGTGAAAGCTCTCGGGATACGTCTTCGCGATTTCATCGCGTACCAGCGCATAGTCGTTGCGCCAGCGATCCCAGTCGATGGTCGATCGCTCGCCGAGCGTATGCTTCGCCAGTTCCGCGACGATATACGGCTCCGAGCGCGCATCCGGCGACGCGGGCTCCGCGACGCCGCGCGAACCGTGAATGCAGCCGGTGCTGTCTTCCATCGTGACAGCCTGCGCGCCGCTCGCTTGCGTATCGATCTCGATGCGGCTCAGACACGGCAGAATGTACGACTTCTCGCCATGCACGAGATGACTGCGATTGAGCTTTGTCGCGACATTGACGGTGAGCTTCAGACCGCGCCACGCCGGTTCGATGCGCATGCGGTCGGGCACCGAACGCACGAGGTTGCCGCCAAGATTGATGACCGCGCTGACCTTGCCATCGAGCATGGCTTCGAACGCTTCGACGATATTCATGCCCTTCTCGCGCGGCGGCTCGAAACCGAACTGGCTCGCGAGCTTGTCGAGCGGCGCGAGCTCCGGCTTCTCGGTGATGCCGACAGTGCGCTGCCCCTGCACGTTCGAATGCCCGCGCACCGGCGACGGTCCCGCGCCCGGCTTGCCCACATTGCCGCGCAGAAAGAGCAGATTGCACAGCATGCGTACGTTCTGCACGCCCTGCCTGTGCTGCGTGATGCCCATGCCGTAGTGGGCCATCACTGCGTTCGCGCGCATGTATTCGTCGGCGGCGGCTTCCATGTCAGCGCGCGGCAGTCCCGCCACGCGCTCGATATCGTCCCACGATGCAGCGCGCACGTAATTCGCGAAGGCTTCGAAGCCCACGGTATGCGTTTCGATGAAATCGACATCGAGCACGCGCGGTTCGTTCGCTTCCTTCGCGCGGTCGTCGGCGTGAATGACGGCCTTGCAGATGCCGAGCAACGCAGCGGTATCGCCGCCCGTTTTCAGCTGATGATATTGCGTGCTGATGAGCGTATGCGCGGGCGTCATCATCTCGACGGGCGACTGCGGGTTGGCGAACTTCAGCAGTCCCGGCTCGCGCAGCGGATTGAACGTGATGATCGGCACGCCGCGCTTTCTTGCTTCCTGCAGCTGATGCAGCATGCGCGGGCTGTTGGTCCCGACGTTCTGTCCGAGGAAGAACATGAGGTCGGTCTTCTCGAAGTCCTCGAGCCTGACGGTGCCGACGCCCACGCCGATCGCTTCCTTCAGTCCGACGCTCGTGCTTTCATGGCACATGTTCGAACTGTCGGGCAGATTGTTGGTGCCGTACATGCGCGCGAAAAGCTGATACATGTACGACGTTTCCAGCGATGCTCTGCCCGATGCATAGAACACGACGCTTTTCGGATCGAGCGCGCGCAGTTCGCGGCCGATGTCCTCGAAGGCTTCCTGCCACGAGACGCTCACGTACTTGTCGGTGGCCGCGTCGTAACGCAGCGGCGCGGTGAGACGTCCCGCGTCCTCGAGATCGTGGTCATGCCACGCGCATAGCTGCGTCACCGTATGAAGCTCGAAGAACTGCGGCGTCATGCGCTTCGCCGTCAGATCCCATGCGGTTGCTTTCGCGCCGCTTTCACAGAACTCGAAGGTGTGCGGATCGGCGGGCTTGGCCCACGAACAGCTCACGCACGCGAAGCCTTCGGGCTTGTTCTGCTTCATGAGCACGGTGCTCGCCTTGAGCGGCACCTTCTCGTGAACGAGCGCGCCGGTGACGGCTTTGAGCGAACCCCAACCGCCCGACGAATAGGGATAAGCGTCGTTCTTGCGAACGGCATTGTCTGATTCGGCCATGTCTTTGCCTCGCGCGTTGTGCGTTTATCTGCATGTATTTGCCTGATGCGCGAGCAATTGCCGTTCCTTTCTAATTGCTTAAGCCAACGCAGTTCCTTGGCCGCAATTCAGCGCGCCGTGCAAAGATGCGCGTTGACCTGCACGGGCGGCGCATCGTCATCGAATGGCTTCTGGCGCTCGAAGCTTTCGATCACGCCCGGCCTGAAGACGAGGCAATACGTGGAACCTCCGTATTGGAAGTAGCCGAGCTCTTCGCCCTTGCGCACGCGTTGGCCCGGCAACGCCTCGATCATGCATGACGACACTTCCGCCATGCCGACGAACACGCACGCAACCTCGCCGATGTCCGGATCGTCGCAATCGATGACGATGACCGCGCGCGCCGCGACCGCAGTGATATAGCCTTGCGAATCGTTGAGGCTGCCGGGATCTTCGCCTTCCGAGTCGGCATCCGAGAAGTAGGTGCCGTCGACGAGATATGCCTTCACGATCGTGCCGCTCATCGGCGCATGCCAGCGATGATAGAAAAACGCGCTTAGAAAGGCCTGATACACCGTGCCACCGACGAATCGCTTCGCGAGTTCCGCTTCTTTCGCCGTGAACATGTCCATCAGCGAATAAGGCTGCGACTTGATCCAGAACGAGTCTTCCAGTTGCACATCGTCCTGGACGTTATAGGGCGAAGCCTCGCACGCACTGACGATGATCTTGGCGTTATCCGGCTCTGCAACAGGCCGCGCGCCAGGCTTGAATTCGCGCGTGAAGAAATGATTCCACGACGCGAAGCCCCAATACGGCTTATGCGGATCGCAGAGAAACTGGTGCAGTCCGATCTTGCTATCGGCCTCTTTGCTGAACCAGCCATCGGGCGCGTCGGTGTTCAGATGCGTGCGCGAATACGGTCCGCTGAGAAAGCCGGACCACACGTTCAGCACGCGCTTCAGATGCGCGTTGAATGCGGGATCGCGAAAGAGCGCATAGCCCGACGGCATGACCATCGGCCAGTCTAGCAATGCGTTGATGGGGCAATGGATCAGGCTCGATTCGCTGAACGGCGGCGCGTACGTCAGCATCGCATCGAGCAATACGATGAATTCGTCGATGCTCGCATAACCGAGCTTGAATCCGGCTTCATGCGCCTGACGGATCGCGCGCGTGAAGTCCATGCGCACGACCGGATCGTCGTGGATGAAAGCCGCCATCTCTTCGATGACGCTGTTGCGTTTCGTTCTGCCCGCGCGCTGCCGGGCGTACTCGGCGAATGTCTCGCGAAAGCGCGCGATCGCCTGCTCTTCGCGCGGGAGCCATTCGCCCAGTCTGTGGCGCTGATTCGTCGCCATTGTCGTCTCCGATCGATGTACCGATCGAAGACGGCCAGCAGTTTGTATGCCTCCCTTACTTCTGCACGCCCGGCCGCAGCGCCGCGACGTCGCGCCCTTCGCGAGGCGTCATGCGAGCGAGGAACACGACGCCCGCAGCGAGAATCGACATCACGGCGAGGCCTGTCAGGCCGCCCTGAATCGAACCCGTCTTTTGCTCGAGAAATCCGAAGGTGGCCGGCGCGACGAAGCCGCCCAGATTGCCGATCGAATTGATCAGCGCAAGCACGGGCGCGGCGATGCGCGCATCGAGATAGCCTTGCGGAATCGGCCAGAACAGCGACGATGCAGCCTTGAACCCGATAGCGGCAAAGCAGATTGCAACGAACGAGAACACCGGACTGCCCTGGCCCGCTGCGTACATGCCGGCGGCCGCGATGAGCAACACGCACGCGACCCATGCCTGCTGAAACTTGAAGCGCGCCGCGAGCGCCGCGAACAGATACATCGCGACGATGGAAATGAGCCACGGAATCGAGTTGAACAATCCGACCTGGAAATCGTTCAGGTGCCCCATCTTGCGGATGATGCTCGGCAGCCAGAACGTCGCGCCATAGATCGTCAGCGACACCGAGAAATAGATCAGGCAGAAGATCAGGATCTGCGGATCGCGCATCAGGCTCCACGACGACGGCGTCTTCACATGCGCGGCGTCGCGGCGGCGCTGCTCGTCTTCGATCTCCGTGACGATCGCGTCCTGCTCGGCGCGCGTGAGCCACTTTGCATCGCGCGGCTTCGAATCGAGCCAGAACCAGACGAAGCCGGCGAGCACGACCGACGCCATGCCTTCGATGATGAACATCCACTGCCAGCCGCGCAGGCCCGCGCCTTCGATCAGCATCAGCCCGCCCGAGATCGGGCCGGAGAACACGGAAGCGAGCGCGGAACCGCTCAGGAAGACGGCCATCGCCTTGCCGCGTTCATCGCGCGGCAGCCATTGCGTGAAATAGAACACGACGCCCGGAAAGAAGCCCGCTTCGGCCGCGCCGAGCAAGAGACGCATCGCATAGAACGAGGTCTCGCCCTGCACGAAGGCCATGCCCACGGCCGCGAGTCCCCACGTAATCATGATGCGCGTGAGCCACGCTTTCGCGCCGAAGCGCTGCATCAGCATGTTCGACGGCACTTCGAACACGGCATAGCTCACGAAGAACAGACCCGCGCCGAGGCCATAAGCGGCCGCGCCGATGCCGAGGTCCGCGCTCAAATGCTGACGCACGAATCCGATGTTCACCCGGTCGATGTAATTGACGATGAACATCACGACGAAAAGCGGCAGCACATGCCACTTGATCTTGCGAACGGCGCTCGACAGCGCGCTGGAACTGCTCATGAGGGTGTCTCCTTGAATGCCTTGTGTTGTTGTTCTATGGCTCAGAAGCGCGGATTCTTGCCTGAGAATTCCGGCTGATATCTGCGCATCTGCGAAAGGTCGTCGCGATTGCGCACGCCGCACGTCTTGTACTGCTCGTGCAATTCGGCGAGCTTCTCGCGATCGAGCTCGACACCGAGACCGGGCGTCGTCGGCACGCGCACCGCGCCGTTATCGAACTTCACGCGGCCGCCCTTGATGACTTCCTCTTCCTGCCACGGGTAATGCGTGTCGCATGCGTAGGTGAGGTTCGGCACACTCGCGGCGACATGCGTCATCGCCATGAGGCTGATGCCGAGGTGCGAGTTCGAATGCATCGACATGCCGAAGCCCCAGAGCTTCGCCATGCGCGCGAGTGTCTGCGTGGCGCGCAGGCCGCCCCAGTAGTGATGATCCGAAAGCAGCACCTTGATCGAGCCCATGTTGCAGCCGCGGCGGAAGTCGTCCATCGTCGTGATGACCATGTTGGTCGCGAGCGGCAGTTTCGTGTGCTTCTGCAGTTCGGCCATGCCTTCGAGGCCGGGGCACGGATCCTCGTAGTATTCGAGAATTTCATCGAGCTGCGGCGCGGCCTCGATGCTGGTTTCGAGCGTCCAGTTCGCGTTCGGATCGAGACGCAGCGGCATGCCCGGGAACGCCTTCGCGAGCGCCTGCATGCACGCAATTTCATGCGCCGGCTCGAACACGCCGCCCTTCAGCTTGATGCTCTGGAAACCGTAGAGGTCGATCATGCGCTGCGCCTGCGCGACGATCTGCTCCGGGCTGATGCCCTCGCCCCACGCATCGGGCGCATACGGCTTGTCGATGTGCTCGGCGTACTTGAAAAACAGATACGCGCTGTAGGGCACGGCGTCGCGCACCTTGCCGCCGAGCAAGTCCACGACCGGCGCGCCGACGATCTGGCCTTGCAGATCGAGCATCGCCACTTCGAGCGTGCTGATGACCTTGGGCGCGTTTTTCGCGGCGTGCGAGCCGGGCGCGAGTTCGAATTCGACCGCGCCGGGCGTCGCGGTGATCGTCGCGCGCACGCGTTCTTCCATCACATTCAGATCGAAAGGAGACAGGCCGATGACGAGCTCCTTCGCCTGATCGAGCACCCGCAGCATCGGCTCGTCGCCGTAAGTCTCCGAGATGCCGACGCGTCCGTCGCTCGTCTCCAGTTCGACGATCGCGCGCAACGCCCACGGTTCGTGGATGCCCGCGGCGTTGAGCAACGGACCATCGCGGAATGCGATCGGCGTGATTCGAATCTGGGTGATGGCGATATCGCGGGTCATGTCGGGCGTTCCGAAAATTAATGGAATGGCCGAATGGTAAAGCACTAATATATTAATGTGTCAGTCGGGTAAACGCCGACCCGCCAACGGCTTACTCATCGGGCATGGGCGCGGCTATAGTACTAATGTTTCAGTCGCCTTCCTTTCAATCCGAAATGAATAATTCCGCTTCCGTGCATCGCCTGGACCGTTCTCGTCATGCCGCGCCGCAGGTGTTCGAGCGGCTGCGCGACATGATCCTGTCGCTCGAACTGGAACCGGGCACGGTGCTGTCGCGCACCGAACTCGCGACGCGCTACGGCCTGAGCCAGACGCCGGTGCGCGACGCGCTGATGAAGCTCGGCGAAGAAGGACTGGTCGATATTTTTCCGCAGCACGCGACGGTCGTAAGCCAGATCAGCGTGGCATCGGCGATGCAGGCGCACTTTCTGCGTCGCTCGATCGAACTGGAAATCGTGCGCACGCTCGCGCGGGAGCATAAGGCGTCGCTGATCGCGCGGCTGCGCGCGACGATCGCGGAACAGATGGAATGGATGGAGCCGCAGGACGTCGAGCAGTTCTCAGCGCTCGATCAGGCGTTTCATCGGCAGATGTATGAAGCCGCGGGCGTGCCGCAGTTGTGGGATCTCGTGCGCAGACTCAGCGGGCATATCGACCGGTTGCGGCGGCTGCATCTGCCGGTCGAAGGCAAGACGATGGCCGTGGTGCGCGACCACACGGAAATCGTCGATGCCATCGAAAAAGGCGATGCCGATGCCGCCGATGCCGCGTTGCGCAAGCATCTTTCCGGCACGCTCAGTCAGGTGGACGAGATCCGCACGCGCCACCCGACCTTCGTCACGGATCACTGATGTTCAAACGCCGTGCGCGCTCAGGCGCGCCGAATACCAGCGCGAAAACTGCTCCACGTAGCTTTCCGTGAACGGCGAGAACACCGCTGGCCGATACGCCGGATCCTGCGTGCCTTCGTGCGTGATTTCGACGAGATGCTTGTCCTGCGCGTTCGTCGCGACCCACACTTCCGTCAGATCCTGAAGCTGATAATCGACGCCTTCGACGGCATCCGCGTGCACGAGCCATTTCGAACGCACGAGCGTTTTATCCGGCGCGAGCGGGATGATGTACGAAATCACCGCATGGTCGCTCATGACGTGCGTCCATGAGTTGTGCGTCCAGAGATGCGTGTCGCCGAGATCGCGGCGCTGCAGATTGCCGAGCAGCTTCTGGCTCGCGACCTTCGTGCTGATCGTCTGCGACTCGCCGTAGCCCGCGATCACGAGTTGTTGCGTCCGGAATTGCGTGACCGCATCTTCGTCCAGCCATTCGACGGTCGCGCTCGTGAAGCCGTCGTTCTCCCAACTCGCCTGACACGCCGCGTTCCGTTTTTTATAGGCTTCGATTTCGAGCAGCGATTCTTCGCTGAGATTCTCCGGACAGAAACCGAAATCTTCCGGCAAAAACGAGGCAGTGAGTTCCGGATGCGTCGCGGCGCAGTGATAGCACTCGCGATTGTTCTCGATCACGAGCTTCCAGTTGCCGTTCTCGATGATCTCCGATTCGAACGCGATCTTCGTGTTCGTGAGGTCGTAGGGCGCGAAGCGCGGCGCCATCGTGTCTTCGAGCTTCGCGATGTCCGCCGGCGGCTCGTCGGCGAGGCACACGAAAATATGTGTCCCGACGATCCGCGTATGCACCGGCAACAAACTGCGGCACTTCGCGTCGAAATCCTTGCCCATGTGCGCGGCGTGGCGCAGGCTGCCGTCGAGATCGTAAGTCCATTGGTGATACGGGCAGACCAGCATGCCGACGGTCGATTTCCCCGGTTCCTTCAGGCGCGCGCCGCGATGCCGGCAGACGTTCCGATAAGTGCGGATGTTCTCGTCGTCATCCCGAACGATGATGATCGAAGCACGGCCGATATCGACGGTCGACACATCGCCCGGCTCGGGCACGTCGGCCGTCACGCCGACCAGAATCCAGTGCTTCTGGAAGAAGACCTCGACGTCCGTCTCGAACACGTCCTGCCGTCCGAACAGCTCGCCGGGCAAGCCATGCCCGGGCTCGCGGCTGCGGATCAGTTCGCCATGCGTCTTCATTTGCACTTCGGACATCGTCGCTCTCCAACGTTCAGGGTATCGGGACTTCGAATGGTCCCGCCATATTCCAAGTATTGGATCGCTGAAAAATAGCGTCAATGCGCTTTATTTTCGGTGTCGCATGACTTTGGTTTATGCGAGCGCGCCGTCGCGCAGCCATTCGATCAGACCGCCGATGGCAGGCGTGAAAGCGCGGCCATGCGGCACCACGGCGAAGTACGAATCGGTCGGCCTGAACGATGCCACTTCCAGCCTGACGAGATCCCCGCTCTCGATAAAATCCTGAACGAGCCGGCCCCATCCGAGCGCGACGCCCTGGCCGTAGCGCGCGGCCTGAATCGCATCGCTATAGAGGCTGCAACGCAGCGCGAAGTTCAGGCGCATCGGCCGGCATCCGAGCGCGTGGAACCACTCTTCCCAGCCCATCCAGCCTTCGGTCGTCGAATCCGACTCGACGAGCACCGCGCCAGCCAGTTCGTCGAGCGTCGCGGGCGCGGGCTGCTTTCCGAGCCATGAAGGCGCGCAGACCGGAAACACCTCCTCGTCGAACAGCAAAGTCGCCGTGCCGTCCGGCCACAGCCCGTTGCCGAAGCGCACGGCGACGTCGATTTCCTTGTGCCGCAAGTCGGCCGTGAACATCTGCGTCGACAGCCGCAGCTGCAGGTCGGGCTGCAACGCCTTGAGCGACGCAAGCCGCGGCAGCAGTCGAAAATGCGAAAACGCGGATGTCGCCGCGAGCACGAGTTCCTGCTGAACGGGCCCGCGCGCGAGGCGATCGAACACGCTCGCGATCTTCTGCATCGATTCCGCGACGACGCGATACAGCGCCTCGCCTTCGTCGGTCAGTTCGATCGCGCGATGCAGACGGCGAAATAGCCGCGTGCCGAGCGTCTCTTCGAGAAAGCGCACCTGCCGGCTCACGGCGGCCTGCGTAACGCCCAGTTCATGCGCCGCGAGCGTGAAGCTGCCGAGCCGCGCGACGGCCTCGAACTCCACCAGCGCCGTCACCGACGGAATGAGCCGCCGATAACCCTTCGTTTTTTCGGTTGCCGGTTTCATGCGGCGCTCATAGAACGGCCTTCGATTCGGCGGCGGGCCATCCCTGCATCATCGTGCCGATTTCCTCGTCGAGCCATTGGCGAAACTGAATGTATTCCGGGCGTGCTTTCGCGTTGCGATGCGTGATGATGTAGTGATGACGATCGTGGAACACGAGCGCATCGTCGACGGGACGCACCAGCTTTTTCTGCTCCACCTGACGATGCACGAGGTGATGCCAGCCGAGCAAGGTGCCCTCGCCCGCTTCGGCCTGAGCCACAAGCAGGCGATAGTCGTTGCTTTCGAAATCGTCGTGCTGATCGAGCCGCTCGGAACCGTCGCCTTGCTGATACCAGTTTTTCCACACGCGCCAGTCGACGTGCTCGCACACCTGGGCGCGCCCGAGCAGCGACAGGCTCAGCGTCGGATGCGCGAGCAGATCGAGCGGCTTCAGCGCACGGCCATGAAAATAGCGCTCGAAAAACGGAACGCTACATACCGGATAAACGATGTCGTGAAAAAGCGGCTCGACTTCGTACTCCGCTTCGCGCGGCGGATTCTTCGTGATGATGACATCCGGCTCCATCAGATCGTCGAGCTCCATGAAGTGCTCGGTCACCATCACATGCAGGCGGATGTTCGGAAAACGCTGGCGAAACGCGGGTAATCGGAACGAGAGCCAGAGCGCCGAAAACGTATGAGAAATGCAGAGCGTGAGCGCATGCCGGTCGACGCGCCGCACCGCCTGCGCCGCCTCCGCGATGTTCATGATCGACAGATACGACGCGTTGTAGAGAATGCGGCCGGCGTCGGTCAGCGCGATGTGCCTGCCGGTGCGCTCGAAGAGCGCGACCTCCAGCGTGTCCTCCAGCTCCTTGATCTGCCGGCTGACGGCCGCCTGCGTGACGCACAGCACTTCGGCGGCTTGCGTGAAGCTCTCGTAACGCGCCGCGGTGACGAAGCACCGAAGCGCGCGCAGCGACGGCATCTTGGCGAGAAGCCTGTCCGCGAACTGCTGTTTCTTCTGCATGTGACTCACCTTCGAGGGCTCGCGATCAGCGCTTGTTCTTCGTGTTCACTCGCGCCCTTGCACGCGGCGCATGATCGCGTCGAGCGCCTTCGAGTAGTGCGCGTAGGTGCCCCGCTCCGACAGTTCGCGATTGAGCTGCTCGTTGAGGCCGCCTGGCGTGCTGACACGCCCGATCATCGACGAGAAGGGTTGCGTATCGAGCGTCGTTTCATGAGCGAGGCCCACATGATAGCCCGACAAAAACGAACGCGCGGACGCATACGGCACGCCTTGCCGCGCGAGCCACGACGCCTGCTCTTCGAGCAACGCGAAAAACGCCGCCATCGTCGCGGTGGCGGCCGATAACGCATTGAACTGGTGTTCGTCGTCCACTTCGACCGCTTCGCCGAGCGGCGCGAAGAGCGCGCGTGCGATGTCATCGCGCGGACAGAGCGCCGTGCTGCCCTTGCCCGACGCAACAGCGGGTAGCGGAATCGCGCGCACGACCTTGGCCGCGCGGCGCACGAGGGCGCGCATCTCATCGAGCGACTTGGCCGCGATGAAGCTGATGACGTGATGCCGCGCATCGAACGTGAGTTCGCCCAGCACGTCTGCCGCGATTTGCGGCAAGACCGCGAGACACACGACATCCGATGCATCGAGCACGCCCTGATTGCTGACGCAAACCTCGATGCGCGCGTCGAGTTTCGCAAGACGCGCGGCGGTCTGCGCGTTGCGCGGAGACAGCGCGACCCGCTCGAAGGGAACATCGAAACGAATCATGCCGGTCACGACCGCCTCCGTGATCGTGCCCGTGCCGATAAAGCCAATACGCATGTTGCCTCGTCCGATAATCAGTCGAGCTTCAGCCAGGTCGTCTTCAGCTCGCAATATTGGTCGTGCGCGTAGACCGACTTGTCGCGTCCGCCGAAACCGGACTGCTTGAAGCCGCCGAACGGCGTCGACAGATCGCCCTCGCCGAAGCAGTTGACGGTCACGGTGCCCGCGCGGATGCGCGCCGCCACTTTGTGCGCCTGGTTCACGTTGTCGGTCCACAGCGAAGCCGCGAGTCCGTAGCACGTATCGTTTGCGATCCGCACGGCCTCGTCGACGTCAGCATATTCGATAAAGCACACGACCGGGCCGAAGACCTCGTCGCGCGCGATGCTCATGTCCGGCGTGACGTTATCGAAGATGGTCGGCTCGACGAACCAGCCGCCCGTTTCCGCGAGCGTCGCGTTGCCGCCGCAAGCGACGCGCGCGCCTTCTGCCTTCGCCTTCTCGATGTGGCCGAGCACCTTGCGGTAATGCGCTTCCTCGATGAGCGAGCCGAGCTTGACATCGGGATCGAGCGGATCGCCCGTCTTCCAGCCTTCGAGCACGGCCTGCATCTTTTGCAGCAGTTCGGCCTTGTGGCTCGAATGCACCAGAATGCGCGATCCCGCGCTGCAGTTCTCGCCCATGTTCCAGAACGCGGCGGCGACGGCCTGCTCCGCGACGGCATCGAGATTGGCGACATCGGGCAACACGACTTGCGGATTCTTGCCGCCGCATTCGAGCACGACGCGCTTCATGTTCGTTTCGGCGGAATAGCGCAGGAAGCGCTTGCCCGTTTCAGTGGAACCCGTGAACGCGATGAGATCGACATCGGCGTGCGTGCCGAGCGCCTGCCCCGCGCTTTCGCCGAAGCCCGTCACCACGCTGAACACGCCGGGCGGGACGCCGGCTTCGAGCGCGAGATCGGCAATACGCAGCGTCGATAGCGACGTCTGCTCCGCGGGCTTCACGATGACGCTATTGCCCACGGACAGCGCCGGCCCGATCTTCCACGCGAGCATCAGCGCGGGGAAATTCCACGGCAGCACCGCACCGACGACGCCAATCGGCTCGCGCGTGATCATGCTCACGACGCTCGCCCCCGATGGCGACAGCGCGTCGTAACGCTTGTCCGTGACCTCGGCATGCCAGCGAATGCACGCCGCCGATTCCGGAATGTCGAGACCCATGCATTCGCTGATCGGCTTGCCTGCTTCGAGCGCTTCGAGCAGCGCGAGTTCTTCGGCGTTGTCGTCGATGAGTTGCGCGAGACGCTGCAAGACGGCCTTTCTCTGCGATGGCCCGGCCTTCGACCACACGCCCGATTCGAACGCCTCGCGCGCCGCGACGACCGCGCGATCGACGTCCTTCGCTTCGCACCTGGCGATCTGCGCGAGCACCTTGCCCGTCGACGGATTCAACGTATCGAACGTTTCATTCGATGCCGCGTTGCAGCGTGCGCCCGCGATGAACGCGCGGCCATCGAGCGACAGATGTTCGGCCTGACGTTTCCATTCCTGATGCGTCGTCATGTCATGTCCTCAAAGATTCAAAGCTCGGCGCCCGCCGAGAATTCCTTCATCCAGATTGCCGCCGATACCGCCACGTCCGCGATGGGCCGCATCGGCAGAGAACGCGGATGCGGTTGTTTCAGCAGTTGATCGATCAGCTCGTTCGAGCGCCCGAGCACATGTTCGGCGATGAGCTTGCCCGCCGCCGATCCGCGGCTCAAACCAAGTCCGTTGCAGCCGACTGCTTCGTACACGCCGTCGTCGCGCTGGCCGAAGAGCGCGCCATTGTTCGCCGAGAGGCACAACGCGCCGCCCCACGTGTATTGCAGCTCGACATCCTCGAGCATCGGAAAACGTCGATCGAACGAACGTCGATGCAGATGCTTCGCCTTCGTCAGATCATGTTCCGAGACCGACAGATTCGGCCGGAACGCGAAATGGTTGCGTACGCAAATACGGTTGGTCGCGAGACGTCGCACGGTCGTACCCATCGGGTCCGCGGGAATGAGCGCCCATGAATCCGTTCCGCCGAGCCGCGCGATTTCATCGTCGGTCATCACGCGCGACATCGACGCGAACGTGTAGACCGGCAGCAAGCCATTCGGATGGCCGCCGAACGTCGCCGCATACGCGTTGGTGCAGAGCACGACGCGCTTCGCTTCGATGCTGCCGTTCGCGAACGTCAGCAGCTTCGTCTGGCCGCGCGCTTCCATGTTCTTCACCGCGCTCAGTTCCAAGACCGTCACGTTCGACGGCTGCGTGGCCGCGAGACCGCGCATGAGTGCCGCCGGCTGAACCGTGCTGCATCCCGGCGTGAAGAGCGCGCTTTGATAGAAGCGCGTGCCCGTCACCTTCGCGATCGCGGCTTGGTCCAGCCATTCGCACGGCTCGTCGATACGCGCGAGTCCGTCCGCGAAATGCGTCAGCGCCGTGTGGCCTTTCTTGTTGACCGACGCGTGATACTTGCCGTCGTCGCGCCAGTCGCAATCGATGCCGTGCCGCTTCACCGTATCGCGCACATAGCCGATGCCGTGCCGTTGCAAGCGCACGTCCGCCTTGTCTGCCTCGACACTGCGCGAATAGCTTTCGCTGCTGATGTCGTGCGGCAGATCGACGAAGAAGCCGGAATTGCGGCCCGCCGTCGAGCGCCCGATGCGATCGGCCTCGACGAGCGCGATCGATGCATCCGGCGCAAGCTCGGCGAGCCGCCGCGCCGCGCACAAACCGGTGATGCCGCCGCCCACCACTACGTAGTCGAAGCGTAGCTCGCCCGTCACGCGGTTCGCGGGCGCGGCGGGCGGCAGGCTTTCCCACCATCCGTTGACGCCATCAGGTGCGGGAAGCCGCATGAAATCCAGTTTCGAGGCCATTCACGTATCGCGTTACTGAGCGTGGCGCAGCAAGGGTTGAACGAGCCTCGCGAAGGCGCTGCGTTCTTTGTCGTTCAACGTGCCGAGCGGCGCACGCGCGATGCCGACTTTCGTGCCCGCGAGCTCGCAGCCATAGCGCACGTACTGGATGAACTTGCCGCTGCGCTCCAGCAATTCGAGCACCGGAAGCAACTGCGTCATCAGCTTGCGGCCGGTGCTGAAATCCCCGCGTTTAACGCATGCTTCGAGCAAATCCGTATGCGCTTCCGGCAGAAAGTTCGACGCGCCCGCGACCCAGCTACGCGCGCCCCATGCGAAGAATTCGAGCGCCTGATCGTCCATGCCGCAACTGAGAACGAAGCGCTCCGGCAGTTGCGTGGCCAGATGATGCAGATGCGCGATGTCGCCCGTGCTCTCTTTCATCGCGGCGAAGTTCGGGCGTTGCAGCAGCTTGTCGAGCACTTCGTCGCCAATGGCCGTGCCGGTGCGCGCCGGAAAGTTGTAGAGCATGATCGGCATGTCGAGCGCGTCGTCGACCTTCAGCAAGTGATCGAGCAGCTCGTCTTGCGTCGGCTGCACGTAGTAAGGCGCCGCGACCAGCAATGCGTCGTAGCCCGCGCGCTTCGCTTCGTTACCGAGACGCACGACTTCCTTCGTCGTCGTCGCGTTGATGCCGGCGGTGAGATAGGTCTTGCCGCCGACGGCCGACGCTACCGTCTCGAGCGTCTTCACACGCTCTTCGAAACTGAGCGCATAGTATTCGCCGGTCGTGCCGCCGACGCCCATGCCCGTAACGCGGCCAACGAGACTCTGAGCATGCTTGCCGAGCATGTCGTGATCGATTTCGCCGTCGGCCTTGAACGGGGTGACGAGCGGTGTATGTACGCCTTCGAAGCTCATGTTTGTCTCTCTGATGGATGGATCGTGCGAAGTCATGCGCGGCGCACGTCGAACGTGCGCTTTGCAAGCGTCCTGCAGTACGCCTTCACTGTGTCAGCCACGCCTTGACCTTGTCCGGATGCGCGTCGACGAATTTCTTCGCGGCCGTCGCGTAGTCGTTGGTCGAATTGCCTTCGAATTCGATCGATTCCACGTCCGCGAGCGTCAGCTTGAAATGCTTGAAGAACACGTCTGCGCGGGGGAACTTGCCCGCGAACTGCTTCGAGGCGAATGCATGGACCTGCTCTTCGCCGCCGAGCGTGCCCTTCGGGTCCTTCAGATAGCGCATCTGCCACTTCTGGAACAACCAGTGCGGGCTCCAAACGGTCGCGACGATCCATTGCTTCGATCCGTATGCGCGCTGGATTGCCGCGAGCATGCCGGCCTCGCTCGCCGATTGCAGCTTGTAGCCCGACAGGTCATACGCCTTGATGGTTTTCTCCGACGCCTGCATGAGACCGCCACCCGGCTCGATGCCCTGGATCACGCCGTTGAGCTGCTTCTGCACTTCAGGCTTCTTCAGATCCTCGATCGAAGAAACCTGCGACTCGGGCACATACGCGGGCACCGCCCAGCCGTTCTTGCCGCCCGTATAGATGATGCCGACGTCGTCGAGCGTGTCCTTGTAGCGCGCGACATACTGACCGTGCGTCACCGGCAGCCAGCCGCCGACCATGATGTCGAGATCGCCGCGCGATACGCCCTGATACTGGATGCCGATATCCGCCTGAACGAATTGCACCGGCTGCTGAAGCTTCGTCTCCAGCACGTACTTCGCGACATTGGCGACCGCGAGCACGTCGGCCCAGTTCGTGACCGCCACTTTGATCGGCTCGGCGGACATCACCGGGCTCGCGCCGACCCCGAACGCCACAATGGCCGGCGTCACTATCTTGACGATCAAGGATTTGATCAGGTTGTTTTTCATTACGGACTCCGTATCTTTCATAGCATTGTGGTTGAGTAATCGATGCTCGTATCGCTCAGGTCTGCGCGTTCGCTTGCGCCGCGGCGGGCTTCGCCGGCGTGGAGATGACCTTCTTCTTTTTCTTCGCTTTCACGCCGAAGCTTTCCGTCAGGCGATCGAGAATGATCGCGAGCAGCACCACGCCGAGACCGCCCTCGAAACCGATGCCGATATCGAGCCGCTGAATGCCGCTCAGCACGTACTCGCCAAGGCCGCCCGCGCCGATCATCGAAGCGACCACCACCATCGACAGCGCCATCATGATGGTCTGGTTCACGCCCGCCATGATCGAAGGCAGCGCGTTGGGCAACTGAATTTTCCAGAGCAGTTGCGCATCGGTGCTGCCGAACGAGCGGCCGGCTTCGAGCAATTCCTCGCGCACCTGGCGGATGCCGAGCGTCGTCAATCGAACGACGGGCGGCATCGCGAACACGATCGTGGCGATCACCGCGGGCACGCGGCCGAGGCCGAAGAGAATGACCGCGGGAATGAGATACACGAACGCGGGCATCGTCTGCATGAAGTCGAGCAGCGAACGCAGCACGACTTCGACACGCCTGTTGCGCGCGCCCCAGATGCCGAGCGGCACGCCGATCACGAGACTGAAGAACGTCGCCGCGACAACGAGCGCGAGCGTCGATACCGTCTGCGCCCACAGGCCCATGTAGTTGATGACATAGAGCGCCGCGCCGACGAACACCGCGAACACGACGCCCTTTCTCCACAGCGCGAGCGCCATGAGGATCGCGAGCATCGCGATGAACGGCACCGCGCCGAGACCGTCTTCGAGGAGCTTGATGACCGCGCCAAGAGCAGCCGAGAAGGCATCGAAGCCGCCGCGAAAGTGCGAGAAAAGGAAGTTGACCGCGTCTTCGGCGAATCGTCCAAAAATCGAGGAATTCATGCTGCTCTCCGCTCCATGACCTGCTTGAGAATCGTGCGGCAGGACACCACGCCCGCGAGCCTGCCTTGTTCATCCGTGACCGGCACGTCGTGCTCCTGCCCCAGTGCAATGGATGCGAGCTGATGCAGATCGGCTGTCAGCGGAACCGCCGCGACATCGCGAAGCAATGCATCGCTGATCGGCCGGTTGCCGCTCTTGTGCAGCGATGCAGGCGTCACGCAACCCTGATAGCGCCCTGCTTCATCGCAGACGTATCCGCACTCCGCGCCGCTGTCGATGAGGCTGTTCAGATAGCGCTCGGAAGGCGCGCTGGTATTGCACGCGATGAGACCGCGCTCGACCTTCGTCATCAGGCTCGATGCTTCGAGGAAGCGCGACACGTCGACGTTGCGGAAGAAATCGCGCACGTAGGCGTCGGCGGGTGACTGGATGAGTTCTGCCGGCGTGCCCACCTGGATCAGACGGCCGTCCTTCATGATGCCGATGCGCCCGCCGATCTTCACCGCTTCCTCGATGTCGTGCGAAATGAAGACGATCGTGCGCCGCTCTTCCTTCTGCAAACGCAACAACTCGTTCTGCATTTCGAAGCGGATGAGCGGATCGAGCGCGGAAAACGCTTCGTCCATCAAGAGCACCGAGGGATTCACCGCCAGCGCGCGCGCGAGACCCACGCGCTGCTGCATGCCGCCCGACAACTCGCTCGGCAGCAGCTTCTCGTAAGAAGCGAGACCGACGCGCGTCAATGCGGCGCGTGCGATGTCATAACGTTCCGATTTTTTCTTGCCCGCGACTTCGAGCCCGTAAGCAATGTTGTCGATGACCGAGCGGTTCGGCAGCAGCGCGAAAGACTGGAACACCATCGCCATTTTTTCGCGGCGCACGGCGCGCAGTTCGGGCGTGCTCATCGGCGCGATGTCGCGGCCTTCGAGAATCACTTGCCCCGAAGTCGGCTCGATCAGGCGATTGAGCAGACGCACGAGCGTCGATTTTCCGGAACCGGAGAGGCCCATGATGACGAAGATCTCGCCCGCGTTGACGGCAAGGCTGACATCGTCGACGGCGACCATATTGCCTGTCTGCGCGAAGATTTCGTTTCGGCCGAGGCCTTGTTTCAAGAGCTCCTGGGCGCGCTCGGGCTTCGCGCCGAAAATCTTCGAAAGGTTCTTGACCGTGAGAATCTCGGTCGTGGATGCCGCGACAGGACGCGCCGGCGATACGGTGCCGGACTGCGCGGAAGCCGTGCTCGTGACTTCGTTCGGTGCGAGCGTCAGGTTGGGAATCATCGGGTCATTCCACCTAGCAGGTTCAAAAAGGAGTTTGTCGCTGCCGGAAACAACCCGGCGTTCTTTGCGTTGAATGAAGCGTACATGGCCAATTTCGATCATCCACCGACATTTTCTGAGCCCTTTTCGATACTTCTGGTAATGCATGTGCCCGTCGCATTCGATGCCTGAAAAAAACGGAACGCAGCGTGAATGCCGTAGAGCCAGCACGGGCGCGGCTTTGCAGGCGACGGGCGCGCGCGTGGCCGCCGTTTGCCGCGAGACCGCTCGAAAGCGACGCTAGGGAATGCCCCTAAGCGACGCCCTTCGCATGACTTTTTCGGATGGTAGGGGCGGAGATTTACGCGAATGCCGTCACTGCACTTCGAGTATGAAGTGGGCGATCACCGCCGCCGCGGTCGCTATCGTGGCGAGCCAACTCAGCGCGCGAAGCGCCCAATGCGCGGCGAGGTCGCCCACGGCTTCGCGCTTCGAACTGAGCAGCACGAGCAGCACGAGGACCGGCGTCACGGTCATGCCGTTGACCACCGCGCTCCAGTAGAGCGCGCGCACCGGGTCGACGTGATAGTGCGTGAGGACCACTGCTGCGATCGTGCCGAGCGCGATCGTGGCGACGAGCACATACGCGATCCGCCGGTCTCGCCGTTCGCCGCGTTTCCAGCGGAACGAACTGGCTACGGCCTGAGCCGCCGAGCCCGCGAGCGGCGGCAGCGCCAGCAAGGCCGATCCGAGAAGCGCAAGTGCGAGAACCTGGCGCGCGTAACCGTGCGCGAGCGGCTCGAGTACACGCGACATCGAGACCGTATCGCCGGCGGATGCATGGTCGAGCAGATGGAGCGTCGCGGCCGCGGCGATCATCACGCAGATCGCAACCGCGTTCGAGCACGCCGTTCGCCAGAGCGTGTCGCGACGCACGCCGCGCATCGTCCGCTCCAACGCTTCTCCACGATCGCCGCTCTCTCGTGCGTCGCGGACCTCCTGCTCCGCTTGCGCAAACATCAAGTAAGGGCTGACGGTCGTGCCGAGCACCGCGATCAGCATCGACATGTAGCCCTCCGTCCACTCGACGCGTGGAATCACCGAGCGGATGGCAACCAGTCGCCACGGCACGTCGACGAGCAGGATCACGCCGACGTACGCGAACATCGCGAGCGTCAGCCACTTGAGGACGCGCGCGTATCGCGCATAAGCGACGCACCATTGCAACACGAGCGAAGCGCATCCCGAAGCAAGCGTGAGCCACAAGAGCGAACCGCCGACGAGCGAACTGAGCGCGATGCCCATGGCGAGAACATCGACCGCGATATTGAACGTGTTGGCGATCACGAAACGCGCGACCGCAAAGTAGAAGAACAGCCGCGAATAGTGTTCGCGCATGTTCGTCGTCAGGCCTCGTCGCGTGATGGCGGCGACGCGAGCGGCGATCAATTGAAGCGCGACGGTCGACGGGTACGAGAGCACGCACACCCACAATAGGTCGAATCCGTACCACGCGCCGGCGAGCGTATAGGTGGCGAGGCCGCTCGGATCGTTATCCGATGCAATCGTGACGAGGCCCGGTCCGACGTCCGCCGCCCATGAGTGCGCGGGCCGCGCGGCGCCGGACATGCGGCCGTCGAGCGCCGTCTTCTTCTGACGAAAACGCATGTGCCAACCCGATGACGAGATGCACACGCGATGCACGAATCGTTCCGCTCACCTTCGCTTCGAAACGAATAGTTGACCATTTCTCTTGGAATTGGCATAATGGTCGTTGAAGTACAAGAAGTCGATTGCTGCTCATCAATAGTCCGATTTTCCCCGGTATTCGTTGTCCATTCCCCTCCTTGCCGCTTCATCCCGCTCGATCGAGCAACTTATCTATTCATTTCAGGATTTTTATGGACACCGGTACGGTTAAATGGTTTAACGACACCAAGGGTTTTGGCTTCATCAGCCCGGATAATGGCGGCGACGATCTTTTCGCGCACTTCTCGGAAATTCGTTCGGACGGTTTCAAGACGCTGGCCGAAGGTCAGAAGGTCAGCTTCGAAACGAAGCGCGGCCCGAAGGGCATGCAGGCTTCGAACATCAAGCCGCTGTAAATCTGCCGCTGTAGCGCTGTAGATCCGCATCACGCCGGGAACCGCAACGCCGGTTCCCGCGCTCTTGTTGTCCGCCTCCGTTTCCCGCCTTTTCTCTCCCAGGCTCTGACAGCCTTTCGACGATCGCGTTATCAGCGCGCATCGCTCCTGCGCTTTCGGCATCTGGCCGCAAAGCATTTACATCTAAAACTAAAATGACATCACTCAATCACTACCGTGGTTATACGGTGCACGCGTCCGCGCATCGGCTCCGCGACAAGACGTTTTCAGCCAATCTGATGCTCGAGCGTTCGAGCGAACATCCGACGGATGCGCAGTATCGCTTCTACTCGCTCGACTATTTCGCGAAGGAAAGCGAGGCGGTCGAATTCTCGCGCCGATGGGCGCGCGAATGGATCGACACGCGAGGCTGACAGCCGCAACGATTCGGCCCGTGTCGGCCCAGTGCTTTCGATTGATCGATCAAGCACCGGTCGACCGGGCCGCATCGCGTGGATGAACGCGTCAGACCACCGTGATCGTCACATCGATATTGCTCTTCAGCGCCTTCGAGTACGGACACGTTTGATGCGCCATCTGCGCGATCTCTTGCGCCACCGCGCGCTCGATTCCCGGCAGGCTCACGTTCAGGCGCGCACGCAGCAGATACGCATCGCCGTTCATGCCGAGGTCCACTTCCGCATCGACGGCGGTGTCGGCCGGCAGGCGCGTCTTCAGCTTCGCCGCGGCCTTGCCCATCGCGCCGATGAAACACGCCGACCAGCCCGCCGCGAGCATCTGCTCGGGATTGGTGCCCGCGCCGGCCGATCCGGGCGGCGAGAGTTTGACGTCGAGACGGCCGTCGGTGCTCTTCGCATGGCCTTCGCGGCCTCCGACGACGCGCGTTTTGCCCGTGTACAGGACGGTGTCGATCTGGGTCATGATGCGTTCCTCTTTGGATTCGAAAAGTTGACTGACTTAGTGATGCGCGAAGAGCCGGGCGACGTCGTTCGTGGCCACGCCGCGCGCGCCCGATTGCGAAACCGTGTCGCTCATGCCGCCGTATGCCTGCATCGGCGCGGCGGCGCTTTCGCTGGCGATGGTCTGCGCGCTCACGCCGCGCTGCGACGAAGGCGCGCCGGCAAGCGGATCGTAGTGCGGCGCGGGGCCGTAGCCGCTGCTGGCGAAGGCGGAACCGGCGGCGACGGCGCTGACGGCGATGACTGCGGCGGTGACGAATTGCCTGATCATGATTCGAACCTCGTTTGCGTGATTCAGGAAATGGATTAGCTGCCTTGATAGAGACTGCGCAACGCCGCGATCTCGCCATCGCGTTGTGCCTGTGCCAGCTCGGCCTTCACTTCGGCGCGCGTCTTGCCGGCATACGCGTGGTTCGCGACGGCCTGTTGGGTCTGCACGTTCAGCGGCACGTTCTTCACGGCGGCGTGAGCAACACCGGTCATGGCGCCGGCGACGAGAGCGAAAGCAACGATCGTGGATTTCATGGTGTTTCTCCTTGAATGCTGATGATTCGGTCGGTTGAGTAAGTTACGGCGATCGGGCATCGCGGGTGTCGGTCTTGGGTGTCACTCGTGAGCCGTCGTTGTGTGTATTTGAAGGCCCGCACGTATCTGGCTTGTGTCGGCGATGCGGGTCTTGTGCAATGTTTTGTATCGCGCACGTTGCAGATACATTGCGATACAGAACCCCGCCTAGCGCTCGGCCAGCAGCTTGCCAATCGCGGCTTCGGTCTGCGCGTAATCGCCTTCGCCGAAATGCGTGTAGGCCACGCGCCCGTGCTTGTCGATCAGATAGAACGCCGGCCAGTACTGATTGCCGTACGCGGCCCACGTCGCGTAGCGGTTATCCAGCGCGACGGGATACGTAATCCCGTTGCGTTCGATCGCGCGCTTGACGTTGTTCGTATCGCGCTCGAACGGAAACTCGGGCGTATGCACGCCGACGACCACGAGTCCTTTGTCCTTGTACTTCTGATTCCACGATTTCACGGCCGGCAGCGTGTTGAGGCAATTGCCGCACGCGAAGGTCCAGAAATCGACGAGCACGACCTTGCCGCGCAATTGCGCGAGCGAGAGCGGCTCGCTGTTGATCCACTTGTCGATGCCGGCGAATTCCGGCGCGACGTTGTCGCTCGTGTGAGCGCTTGCGGGTGCGGCGGCCTGCGCGGGCGCGATGGCCGCACACGCGGCGATTCCGGCGCACACGGCGGCGTTTCTGATGGCGTCGAGCATGACGAAGTCCTCTTGAATGCGGTGAATATCGGAGCGGCGTGAGATGGCTGGTGAGATCGCCACATCGCTCCGGCAGGCCGACGTTCGCATCGGCATGACCGCATTGGACTGCGCGCGCGTATCCCGCTTGTGTCGGATAAAGGCGCGCTGCGCAATGTTATGTATCGCGCGACATGCGGGATACACTGCGATACAAAACGTCCGCCGAAGCGCGCTATAACGCAGTCATCGCAATCGGCGGGAGCTTCGGATGAAACGCATGCTGGCGGTCTTCGCCTTTCTCATCGGCGGGATCGCGACGGAAATGGCCCATCCGGTTCAGTGTCTGCTGGTCAGCCCGAGCCGGATGCAACTCAAGCGTCAACGACAACGATCCATCGATGGAAACCACTGATCACGTTTTGATCGTCGACGACGATCGCGGCATCCGCGAACTGCTCGCCGAATACCTCGAAAAAAACGGAATGCGTGTATCGCTCGCCGCGAACGGCCGGCAGATGCGCGCCGTGCTGGAGCAGCAAGGCGCGCCGGATCTGATCGTGCTCGATCTGATGCTGCCCGGCGAGGATGGCCTCGTGCTGTGCCGCGAGCTGCGCGCGGGCAAGTTCCGCCATGTGCCGGTGCTGATGCTCACCGCGCGCAACGAGGAAGCCGACCGCATTCTCGGCCTCGAAATGGGCGCCGACGATTACCTTCCCAAGCCCTTCGCCGTGCGCGAGTTGCTCGCGCGCATCAAATCCGTATTGCGCCGCACGCGCATGCTGCCGCCGGGCATGGAAGTCACCGAAACCTCGCAGATGCTGGGATTCGGCGACTGGCGTCTCGACACGACCGCGCGCCATCTCCTCGACGCGGAAGGCACGATGGTCGCGCTCTCGGGCGCGGAATACCGTCTGCTGCGCGTGTTTCTCGACAATGCCCAGCGCGTGCTCACGCGCGATCAATTGCTGAACCTGACGCAAGGCCGCCAGGCCGATGCATTCGATCGCTCCATCGATCTGCTCGTCTCGCGCTTGCGTCAACGGCTGCGCGACACCGCGCGCGAGCCGCGTTACATCAAGACCTTGCGCAGCGAAGGCTACGTCTTCTCCGCCGAAGTCAAACCGGTCGAGTCTTCTCAATGAGCACCGTTTCCTCCAGTTCACCGCTGCACTGGCCGCGCACGCTGTTCGCGCGCCTCGCGCTGATACTCGTCGTCGGGCTCGCGCTCGCCCAGACATTCTCGTTTCTTCTGACCATGCGCGAGCGCGACGAATCGATGACCAACATGATGGTCGGTTACGTCGAGCGCGAGGTCGCGAGCTCGGTCGCGCTGCTCGATCATCTGCCGCCGGAGGAGCGTGCGCAGTGGCTGCCGCGTCTCGCGCGTCGCAGCTACGAGTTCATCCTCGGACCGGGTGATCAGACCGGCGCGAAGCCGGATGCAGAGTTGTCGGAACGCTTCGCGAACTCGATCGGCGCGGGCATCGCCAATCGTTATCCGATGACGGTCAACGCCGTTCCCGGTCCCAGGGAGCGTTTTCAGGTGCATCTGAAGCTGTCGGATGGCTCGCCGCTCACCATCGACATGCGTCCGGTCGCCGGCATGCCGATGTCCGGCTGGCTCCCGCTCGTGCTCACGTTGCAGTTGATCGTGCTCGGCGCGTGCTGCTGGCTCGCGGTGCGCCTCGCAACCGGCCCGCTCAAGCGCCTCGCCAAAGCCGCCGATACGCTCGGCCCGGATCTCAAGGCCGAGCGTCTGCCGGAATCGGGACCGGAGGAAGTCGCGCGCGCCGCCAAAGCGTTCAACGCGATGCAGGACCGCGTTTCGATGTACATGGCCCAACGCATGCAGATCCTCGCGGCGATCACGCACGATTTGCAGACGCCGATCACGCGTATGCGGCTGCGCGTCGACGTGATGGACGACGAATCGACCGGCGCGAAGCTGCAGCAGGATCTGAAGGAGATGGAATCGCTCGTGAAGGAAGGCGTGACCTACGCGCGCACGCTGCACGGCACGAACGAAGCGCCGCGCCGCATCGATGCCGACGCGCTCATCGAAACCATGGTCGACGATTATCTCGATGCAGGACAATCGGTGAGGTTGTCGGGCAACATCGGCGGTGCACTGATGGCGCCGCCGCAGGCCTTGAAGCGCGTTATCGGCAATCTCGTCGATAACGCGATCAAGTATGCCGGCGAGGCGGAAATCGAAGTCTCGACGCGCGACGACGGACGCGCCGTCATCTCCGTGCTCGATCGCGGGCCGGGCATTCCGGAAGAATCGCTGGACGCGGTGTTCGAGCCCTTCGTGCGGCTCGAAGATTCGCGCAACCGGCAAACGGGCGGCACCGGACTGGGGCTCGCGATCGCGCGCCAGCTCACGCTCGCGATGGATGCGTCGCTCACGCTGCATCATCGGGAAGGCGGCGGGCTCGAAGCGCGGCTCGCGCTCAAGAAGACCGATTGAGACATTTTTTCCGATCCATCACATACGACGTCTTATATTTCCTTACGCGTTTGCACCGAGTTGACGCGTCTCCTGCGTCTTGGATAACGTTTGCCTTGTACGCAAACTGATACGACATCCGATAAATAAACGATCAGGAGACGATCGATGAAGCACCCACAAAACCGCGCGCGCCGCGCGTTCGTGAAGTTCGCGGGGCTGTCGGCGGGCGCCCCGCTGCTCGGCGCGATGAGCACATTCGGCGCGCTCGCCGGTTGCGGCGGCCACGACGACTCCGATTCCGCCTCCGGCTCGCCGACGCCGCCCGCCGCGCAAGACCCGATCTGGGGCCCGTCCGGCTCCGCGACGCAGATCGTCAACGCGCTGCAGAGCGTCTCGACGTCGATGTTTCCGAGCCGCCAGTTCCTCGTCACCGATTACGGCGCGAAAACGTGCGCGGTCGTCGCGGCGGCGAATCCATACACCGATCCGGCGAAGTCGCCATTGAGCACCGGCGCGGACCAGACCCACGCGCCCGGCTCCTTCGATTCGCGCCCCGCGTTTCTCGCGGCCATCGCGGCCTGCAACGCGGCGGGCGGCGGACACGTCGTCGTGCCGTCGGGAACGTGGTATTGCGCGGGACCGATCGTGCTGCTGTCGAACGTCGACTTTCATCTGTCCGCGAACTGCACGATCTACTTCAGCCCGAATCCCGCCGACTACGCGAAGGATGGCCCGGTCGATTGCGGCGCGAACGGCAAGCTCTACTACAGCCGCTGGCAGGCGAACGACTGCCTCAACTACGGCCCGCCGGTCTACGCGCGCAATCAGACGAACATCGCGGTGACGGGCGAAGGCGACAGCTCCGTGCTCAACGGCCAGGCGATGACGCCATTCGCCGGCAGCGGCAACACCGCGACGTGCTGGTGGACGTGGAAGGGCAATAGCGGCGTCTACGGCTGCGTGAATTCGTCGACGCCATCGCAGGCATCGGTCAATGCGAACAACGTCGACCTGAAGACCGCCGTGCCCGGCATCGCCGATGCGCTCTACACCAAGCTCACCGATCCGGCCACGCCGTGGCAGCAGGACCAGAACTATCTGCCGGCGCTATCGGAAGCGGGCGTCGCCATCGAAAAGCGCATCTTCGGCATCGGCCATTATCTGCGGCCGTGCATGGTGGAATTCATCGGCTGCACGAACGTGCTGATGGAAAGCTATCGCACGAACAACACGCCGTTCTGGCAGCATCATCCGACCGATTGCCGCAACGTCGTGATGCGCAGCGTGACGGTGGACAGCATCGGCCCGAACAATGACGGCTTCGATCCCGACGCCTGCGACACGGTCCTCTGCGAGAACGTGACGTTCAACACCGGCGACGACTGCATCGCGATCAAGTCGGGCAAGGATCTCGACACGCAGTACGGCCCGGCGCAGAACCACGTCATCCAGAACTGCACGATGAACAGCGGCCACGGCGGCATCACGCTCGGCAGCGAAATGGGCGGTGGCGTGCAGACAATTTACGCGCGCAACCTGCAGATGCTCAACAAGTTCTGGGCGACGAATTCGCTGAACATCGCGATCCGCATCAAGACGAACATGAATCGCGGCGGCTTCGTGAAGGACTTTTACGTCGACAACGTGACGCTGCCCAACGGCGTGAGCCTCACGCCTTCCGGTTACGGCAGCAGTCTGCTCGCGGGCAGCCCGATCAACGCGACGGTGCCGCTCGGCGTGGCGACGGCGACGGCGGCGAATCCATCGGCGGCGCAGGGCGGCATCATCACGTTCGATTGCGACTATCAGCCGTCGAAAGATGCGATCCGCACGCGGCCCGCGCTCGTGCAGAACGTGAACATCTCGAACCTGAAGGCGAGCAACGTGTCGCTGAACGGCGTGAGCGGATCGTGTTTTCAGGCAATCGTCGCGCAAGGCCCGGTCGCGTTCGATTACAACGGCCCCGCGCCGACGCCCGCGATTCCGGCGATCACCGGCGTCACGATCACGGATTGCGATTTCGGCACGCCGGTCGCGGCCGGACCCGCAACGGCGACGACGCCCGGCCCGATCTACGCGTACAACGTTCACGACATCGTGCTTGCGAACACGCTGATCGCGGGCGTCGCGATGAACTCGACGGTCAGCGACGCGCGCTGAAACGACGCCACGCAAGCCAGGGCAGGCGCGCGAGGAAGCCGAGGAAAAGCCGCATGTGCATCCACGTCAGCAGCGCGTTGTCGCGGCCGTAGTGGAAGTGCGAGACGCCGCCTTCCTCGGCCGTGAAGTAGCGCACGGGCGCGTCGACGTTGATCGGGCGCACGCCGCGCCAGCACAGGCGCACGACCGCTTCCGGATCGAAGTCGAAGCGGCGCATGAAAGTCTGCGCATGCATCAGCGCGGCGAGCGGCGCGATCGGATAGACGCGAAAGCCGTAGAGCGAATCGCCGATGCCCATCCACAGCGTTTCGAGATTCGCCCAGCCGTTCGAGATGCGCCGTCCCTGCACGCGCAGTTGCGGCGCGCTCGCATCGAATTTCGGGCGGCCGAGGATCATCGCATCGGGCGCCTTCATCGACGTTTCCATGAACGTGCGGATCAGCGCGGCGGGATGTTGTCCGTCGGAGTCCATCGTGAGGACGTGCGTGAAGCCGAGCTTCGCCGCTTCGTCGATGCCCGCGAGAATTGCCGCGCCCTTGCCGCGATTTTCTGGCAGCACGATCACGCGCAGCCCGTCGTCGGCTTCGGCCATTTTGACGAGGCGTTCGGCGCTGCCGTCGGTACTGCCGTCGACGACCACCCACACCGGATTCCACTGCTCGCGCGCCCCGCGCACGGTTTCATCGACTTTCTCGCCGGGGTTGTAGCTCGGAATGAGGACGAAGTGCGTGGACGATGCGCGTGTGGAAGGCATTGCAAAAAAAAAGCGGAATGAGTTGCGACGAATTTTAAAGTCTGCCGACGCCGATGCTTTCAGTCGCGGATGCGATGCGCGTCGAGTTCGCCCGCATAAAAGCGCTGCAATTCGGCGATGAACGCCTGCAGCGCAGCGTGATCGCGTCCCGGCGGCGCGAAGCGGCGGCCGAGCGTCACGCGATAGGTGATCGGCAGCGCGGGCTTCCTGAAGATCTGCCAGCCCTTGCCGAGAAAACCGGAATCCGTTTCGATAATCAACGTCTGGACCGGCGCCTGCGCGCGCGCCGCGATCAGCGCGATGCCGCCCTTCAGCGGATTCACCGCCGCGCTTTCGGTGCGCGTGCCTTCGGGAAAGAGCAACAGCGGACTGCCACGCTGCAGTTCGGCGACGGCGGCGCGAATCAGCCCGACGGACGTATCGTTGACGATATAACCCGCGAGCAGCGCGCCCGGCCCGAGAAACACGTTGCCGGCGACATCGCCCTTCATGACGCAGCAGGTGTCGGGCACGCGCGACGCGATCAGCAGCGCATCGAGCAGGCACGGATGATTCGGCGCGAGGATCATCGCGGGCTGGCCCGCGAGCGCGTCGAGTCCGGAGAGATCGAAGCGGCATACGCCGAGCGTGCGCAGCAGCACGAAATAGCCGTGCCACACGCGCTGCACGACGGCTCGTCCGACGCGCCGGCCCGCATCGACGCTCAATACGCGGCGCAGAATCCACGCGAACGGAAACCACGCGAGACAGACGAGCGCGAGCACGACGAGCGCGAAATAGAACGCCACGCATTGCCATGCGGATTCGAGCGCGCCGGCAAGCGAACCCTTGCCGTCCGCCGCGCCGAATTTCCGATGAGCGTCACTCATCGCGGCACCGATCGAGCATCATCAATTGGCCGATAGCTCCGCGCGTTGCGCATCGCGCAGATTGCGGCGGCGCTGACGATACGCGCGCAGCGAATTGCGCCAGTCGAGCGCGGCCGAGATGTAATAGATGCCCTTGAATGCACGCAGCGAATGCCAGATCGGCGTCGAGCCGAAGATATCGCCCGCGAGCAGCGACAGCAGCGCTTCCTTCATGCGCAGCGGATTTCTCGGGCCCATGAAGAGATTGCGCATCGTCGGCGAGGTCATGCGATAGATGAACCACGAGAACTCGCGCGGACCGTGACGCACGTCGCGGTCGAACTTCGCGAGCGCGGCTTGCGCGTTCGCGGGATTCGTCAGCGCGGCGTCGATCGCATCCGCGCCCGCGAACGCGCTCTGCATCGCAAGCATCACGCCGGACGAGAACACCGGATCGATGAACGCGAACGCATCGCCGAGCAAGAGGAAGTTGCGTCCGTGCGTCATGTCGCCGGTGTACGAGTAGTTGCCGGTCGCGTGGACTTCGCTGATCAGTTCGGCATCCTTCAGGCGCGCGGCGAGCGGCTGGCACATCGCGATGGTCTCGCGAAAGAACGTCTCGACCGACGTGCCCTTCGGACGCTGCTTCAGATACGCAGGCCACACGACCGCGCCGACGCTCGTCGCGCCGTCCGCGAGCGGAATGAACCAGAACCAGCCGTGCTCGAACCAGAACACGGTGATGTTGCCTTCGTTTTCGCCTTCGTTGCGGCGCGCGTTGCGGAAATGGCCGTACAGCGCCGACGAGTTGTGCCGTTCGTTGCGGCGCTTCGTCTTGAAGTGATTCGCGAGCAGCGTGTCGCGCCCCGAAGCATCGACGACGAAACGCGCCCGCACGTGCTCGATGCGGCCATCGTCGTGTTCGGCGTCGATCGTCGCGCTCGAACCATCCGGCGCGAACGCGACATCGCGCGCGCGGCAGCCTTCGCTCACCTGCGCGCCGTGCTTCGCGGCGTTGCGCAAGAGGATGTCGTCGAGCTCGGAGCGGCGCACCTGATACGCGCTCGGCATCGACTTGTCCCACGCATCGGCGAAAAGGAAACGCTGCATGCGATTGTCGTGCTGCGGCGATACGAACTCGGCCGCGAGCTTGACCATGCCGATGGCGCGCACTTCATCCGCGATGCCGAGCTTTTCGAACAGCCGCAAGTTCGCCGGCAACAGCGATTCGCCGATATGAAAACGCGGATGCCGCGCCTTCTCCAGCACGCGCACGCGATAGCCGCCGTCCGCGAGCAGGGTCGCGGCGGTCGATCCGGCCGGTCCGCCGCCGATCACGACGACATCCCAGGTTTGCGTCGTTTCACTCATCTGCGTCCCTCGGTGTGCTGTTCAGGCGATCCCGCCGTTGATCGACAGGACCTGCCCGGTGACATAAGCCGCCGCATCCGACACCAGATACGCGACCATGCCCGCGATTTCTTCCGCCGTGCCCGCGCGCTGGGCCGGCACCAGTTGCTTGATGCGCTCGGGCGGAAAGGCGCTGCCGAGCATCGGCGAATCGATGACGCCGGGCGCCACCGCGTTCACGGTGATGCCGCGCGACGCGAGCTCCTGCGCCAGCGCACGCGTCGCGCCGATCAGCCCGGCCTTCGCGGCGGCATAGTTCACCTGCCCGCGATTGCCCATTAAACCCGACAGCGACGACATGTTGACGATGCGTCCCCAGCGCGTGCGGATCATCGGCATCAGAAGCGGCTGCGTGACGTTGAAAAAACCGTCGAGCGTGACGTCGAGCACGCGTTTCCATTGCTCACGCGTCATGCCGGCCATCGGCGCGTCGTCGTGGATGCCCGCGTTGTTCACGAGAATCTGCACCGGGCCGTCCGCGAGGATGCGCGCGAGCGCGGCGTCGGTGGCGTCGGGATCGGTCACGTCGAAACCGATGGCATGCGCCGTGCCGCCCGCCGCGCGAATGGCTTGCACGCAGCTTTCAGCACGCTCGATGCCGCCGTTCGCGTGAATCCAGACTTCGTGTCCGGCCGCGCCGAGCGACCGGCCGATGGCTTGTCCGATCGCGCCGCTGCCGCCTGTCACGAGCGCGCGCATGGCCTTATCGCGTGCGATGCGCGGCGACGTGCGCCGCGAGCGCGCCGAGGCTCGCGAAAATCTTCTGATTGTCCGGATTGTCCGAGCGCAGTTCGAAGCCGTACTTCTTCGAGATCAGGAGCGCGATCTCCAGAATATCGATGGAATCGAGCCCGAAACCTTCTTCATACAACCGCGTATCGGCCGAGACGGCCTTGGGATCGACGTCCTCGAGATTCAGTTCGGCGACGATCAGCTCGGCGAGCTCTCTTTCCAGTTCATTCATCGTGTGTACAGGCCAGCGCAGGGAGGCGCCAAGGGCGGCTCGGAAAACGTGCGCCCCGCTTATCCGCACGTCGTCGGCTGCCTGTTATCGAGATAATTGCAGTGGCGAAATTCTAGACGATGCCCCTTGGGACGCCTAGTAGGAAAGGTAACTGGCCGCATGGCATCCTGCACCGGTGTAATTTTGAGAAAAATCAGGGAGTTCGCCGCGTGACGGGACCCCTGCGTCGGTAGGGTAAAATTCGCGCGTCTGACGAATGTAAGATCATCGAACAATCGGTTACAGACCGCCCGCGCACCGGCGCGGGAAAATGATCGTCAGGCGGGCGACTGCCGAGTTTTCTTCAACAACCGAGCGTTCACTAAAGAGCGCCGCAGCCGCATCCCATGTTGCGTACCTTTTTTCATCGACCAGCGGTTTTCGAGCGCCCGTCGCCTCCCGCGGGAGCGCGCCGATGAACGCCACCCGCTTTCTGCGCGCGGCGGGCGTCGTTGCCGCGATCGTCGCGTATCAGCTTGGCGCGCACCATGCCGCGTCCGCGCCCGGCGCGCACGGACTCGGCCTCGCGCTCGTGCTCGCACCCCTTTTGTTGATCGCGCTGAACGCCGCCGTGCGCTCGAACGCGCGCGCGTGGCTCTTGCCGCTCTGGGCGCTCGGCTGCATGGCGCTTTGGCTCGCGCGTGCGCCGCTCACCGCGCATTTCGGCTGGGGGCTGTGGATCGAACACACGAGCTTCAATCTCGCGCTCGCGTGGATGTTCGGCCGCACGCTCGGACCGGGCCGCGAGCCGCTCTGCACGCAGTTCGCGACGATGGTCCACGGCAAGCTGGAGTCGCGCGTCGCGCGCTACACGCGGCGTGTCACCTTGGCATGGACGCTCTTCTTCGTCGCGACCGCGTTCGTATCGACGATGCTGTTCGCGTTCGCATCGATCGTCACGTGGTCCACGTTCGCCAACTATCTCGCGCTGCCGCTCGTCGGGCTCATGTTCGTCGCCGAATACGCGTGCCGGCGCATCGCGCTGCCGGACATGGAGCCGTCGAGCATCATGGACGCCGTTCGCGCCTACGCGCATTCGATGCAGATGCGTCGCAGCGGAGCGCAGTGATGCCGTCGAATTCATCGCACATGCAGACTTTTCCGCTGGTTTTCCACACATCGCCGGATCAGACCATCGCCTGGCGCGACGGCGCGAGCGTCTCCGTGCGCGACTTTCTCGCCGATGTCCGCGCGCTCGCCGATGCGCTTCCCGAAGGCGGGCATGTGTTCAACGTGTGTACGGACCGGTATCGCTTCACGGTGAGCCTGTGCGCGACGCTCGTCGCGGGCAAGACGAGCCTGCTGCCTTCGACACACACGCCGGAAATGGTGCGCGCCCTCGCCTCGTTCGCGCCCGACGCGTTTTGCCTGCACGACAGCGACGATTGCGCGATCGATCTGCCGCGCTTTCGCTATCCGGAGGTTGCGCACGTGGACGTTTCCGGCGAAGCGCAGGTTCCGCATATCGACGGGGCGCGCGTCGTCGCGTACGTGTTCACGTCCGGCTCGACCGGTGTGCCGGTGCCGCATCGCAAGACGTGGGGCTTTCTCGTGAAGAACGTGCGCGCCGCCGCCGACCGGCTCGGCCTGCTCGGGCAAGCCCGCGCGACGCTCATCGGCACGGTGCCGCCGCAGCACATGTACGGCTTCGAATCGACGGTGCTGCTCGCGCTCATCGGCGGCCTCGCGTTCAGCAACCGTCAGCCGTTCTATCCCGTCGATATCCGCGCGGAACTCGACGCCGTGCCGGAACCGCGCGTGCTCGTCAGCTCGCCGATCCATCTGCGCGCGCTCTTTGCCAACGACGAAGCGTTGCCGCGCGCATCGCTCGTGCTGTCGGCGACCGCGCCGCTTTCGGAAAAACTCGCGCTCGACGCCGAAGCGCGCCTCGACGCGCCGCTGATGGAAATCTACGGCAGCACCGAAACGGGCCAGATCGCGACGCGCCGCACTGCGCGCACCGCCGCGTGGGAATTGTTTCCCGACATCGCGCTGACGCCACGCGCCGACGATGCCGACGATCCCGGCGAACCGACGATGTGGGCGTCGGGCGGACACGTCGAAACGCCGGTGCCGATGGGCGACGCGCTCGAACTCATCGACGAGACGCATTTTCTGCTGCACGGGCGCAAGGCGGATCTCATCAACATCGCGGGCAAGCGCACGTCGCTCGCGTATTTGAATCATCAGCTGAACGCGGTGCCGGGCGTGGTCGACGGCGTGTTCTACATGCCTGACGAAACGGAAGCCGACAGCGAACCCGTGCGCCGTCTGATGGCGCTCGTCGTCGCGCCGAGGCTTGCCGTGGCGGACTTGCAGCGCGCGTTGCGCGAGCGCATCGACGCCGCGTTCATGCCGCGTCCGCTGCTGTTCGTCGAAACGCTGCCGCGCAACGCGACCGGCAAGCTGCCGCGCGACGTGCTCACGCAACTGATCGAGCAGGAACGCAAGCGGCGCGCGGCGTTGAGCTTCACCGTGCCGCCGGATCATCCCGCGCTCGCCGGACATTTCCCCGGCCATCCGATCGTGCCGGGCGTCGTCCTGCTCGATCACGCGCTCGACGCGATCGGCGCCGCGCTCGGCACGAGCGCTGACGCGTGCAGGATCGAATCGGCGAAATTCCTGAGTCCGGCGAAACCGGGCGAGGCGCTCGATATCGCCTACGAAACGGCGGCGAGCGGCGCGATCCGCTTCACGATTCGCGCGGGGGCACGCGCGGTGGCGAGCGGCGCGCTCGCGGCGCCGTCCGCCGGGGACGCTCGAGCATCGTGAACAAGCCACGCAACCGCGACGACTGGGCCGACCGCCAGGAACGCAGCAACCTCGCGTTGCTGCGCTTCATGACGTGGATATCGCTGCGCTTCGGACGGCGCATCGGGCGCGTGCTGCTGCGGATCATCACCGCGTATTTCGTCGTGTTCGCGCCGCGCGCGCGGCGTGCGTCGCGCGGCTATCTGAATCGCGCGCTCGGGCGGCATGCGGGCTGGCGCGACGGGTATCGGCATGTGTTTTCGTTCGCATCGACGATTCACGACCGCATCTATCTGCTCAACGAGCGCTTCGATCTGTTCGATATCCGCACGCACGGCGTCGAGGATGTCGAAGCGGCGCTCGCCGGCGGACACGGCGCGTTCTTGATGGGCGCGCATCTCGGCAGCTTCGAAGTGGTGCGCGCGATCGGGCGGGCGCAGCCGCATATCCGCATCGCGATCACGATGTATGAAGAGAACGCGCGCAAGATCAACGCGATTCTCGCCGCCGTGAATCCGGCCGCGCATCACGATGTGATCGGTCTCGGCAAAGTCGATGCGATGCTCAAGGTGCGCGAGCGGCTCGATGCGGGCAGCCTCGTCGGCATTCTCGCGGACCGCACGCTGCCCCAGGCCGGCGACGCGCTCAGGGAACGCGACTTTCTCGGCGCGCCCGCCGCGTTTCCGCTCGGGCCGCTGCATATGGCGGCGGTGCTGCGCCGTCCGGTCGTCTTCATGACGGGGCTGTATCTCGGCGGCAATCGCTACGACATCCATTTCGAAACGCTCGCCGATTTCTCGAAGATCGAGCGCGGCGAGCGCGCCGCCGCCGTCGATGCCGCGCTCACGCGCTATGTCGCGCTGCTCGACAAGTATTGCCGCGCCGCGCCGTACAACTGGTTCAACTATTTCGATTTCTGGCAGACGAGCGCCGCGCAGGACAACGCGCCCGCGAGCGCGGCGCCGCTGCGGGAAGCGACGAGGGATTCCTGAACTCATGCGAATTTTCGCCGCCGTTCTGACGGCCGCCTTGCTGTCGGCTGCATCGACGATCAGTGCCGCCGCCGACGCCCCTTGGACGCTCGATCGCCTGATGAACACGCTCGGCGCGAAGAAATCGGGCCGCGCGCATTTCACCGAGACGCGTTATCTGAAGATCGCGCAGGCGCCGCTCGAATCGTCGGGCGAGCTCGTGTTCGTCGCGCCCGATCATCTGGAAAAGCACACGACGAGTCCGAAGCCGGAGAATCTTGTCGTCGATGGCGACATGCTCACCGTCGACCGCAACGGCCGCAAAATCACGATCCCGCTGCGCAACTATCCGGAACTGGGCGCGTTCATCGAAAGCATTCGCGCGACGCTCGCGGGCAACCGCTTCGCGCTCGAAAACGCGTACAAGGTTTCGATCGACGGCAAAGGCAACGACTGGACGATGACGCTCGTGCCGATCGATTCCCGCATGCAGCAGAAAGTCAGCTCGATCACGCTCGCAGGCACGGGCGCGGCGCTCGCGCGCGTCGAGATTCGCCAGGCCGACGGCGACCGCTCGCTGATGCGCCTGCAAGACGCGTCGGCGCACTGACCGCGGCATGCGCGCGGTCTCGCGGTCCTTGCGTCAGCCGGCGGTCATCGTCTGGCTGTGCTTTCTCGCGGCGTGCGCGGCGATCATCGCGCGCGCGAGCTTTTCCGCCGATCTCTCCGCTTTCCTTCCGCGCACGCCGAGCGAGCAGCAGCGCGTGCTCGTCGAGCAGTTGCGCGACGGGCTCGTGTCGCGGCTGATTCTCGTGGGCATCGAGGGCGGCGATGCCAACGCGCGCGCCGGCCTGTCGCGCAAAATCGCGGCGACGCTGCGCGAGGACAAGCGCTTTTCGGCGATCAACAACGGCGAGCCGGTCGGACAGGCGCGCGACGAGCGCTTCGTGTTCGAGCATCGCTATCGACTGAGTCCATCGGTTACGCCCGAGCGCTTCAGCGAATCCGGCCTGAAGGACGCGCTCGCCGACAGTCTCGACCTGCTCGCCTCGTCCGCGGGCATGATGACGAAGGACTTGCTGCCGCACGATCCGACCGGCGAAGTCACCGCGCTCGTCAGCCGTCTCGACAGCGGCGCGCAGCCCGCGATGCACGGCGGCGTGTGGGCATCGCGCGACGGCCAGCGCGCCGTGTTGCTGGCGCAGACCGCGGGCCCCGGTTCCGACACCGACGCGCAAGCGAGCGCGATGGCCGCGATCCGCGCCGCGTTCGACAAGGCCGCGCCGGGCGCGACGCCTTTTCGCCTGCTGCTGACGGGGCCGGGCGTCATCGCCGTCGAATCGCGCGACACGATCATGCGCGACGTGCGCTGGCTGTCGGCGGCGAGCATCGTGCTGATCGTCGTGCTGCTGCTCGCGGTGTATCGGTCGGTGCCGACGCTCTTGCTCGGCCTGATGCCGGTGCTTTCCGGCGTCGCGGCGGGCGTGGCCGCCGTGAGCCTCGCGTTCGGCACGGTCCACGGTCTGACGCTCGGTTTCGGCACGACGCTCATCGGCGAGGCGGTCGACTATTCGATCTATCTCTTCGTGCAATCGGCGGGCGTTCAACGGCGCGAATCGCTGAAGGACTGGGTCGCGGGCTTCTGGCCGACGATCCGTCTCGGCGTGCTGACGTCGATCTGCGGCTTCGCCTCGATGCTCTTCTCCGGCTTTCCGGGCCTCGTGCAGCTTGGGCTGTATTCGATCGTCGGTTTGTCGACGGCGGGCATCGTCACGCGCTTCGTGCTGCCGCATCTGCTGCCGCAAGGCTTCGCGATTCGCGATGTCTCGCGCCTCGGCAATGTGCTCGCGCGTTTCGCCGCGCGCGCGTCGCACTTGCGCGTGGCGCTCGCGGTGCTGCTTTTCGCCGCGCTCGCGACGCTGCTCATGCAGCGGCACGGCTTGTGGAGCCAGGAGTTGTCGTCGCTCAGCCCGGTTCCGAAGGCGAGCCAGGATCTCGACGAACGCCTGCGCGCGGATGTCGGCGCGCCGGACGTGCGCTATCTCGTCGTGGTGTCGGCGGCGAGCGAGCAGGCCGCGCTCGAGCGCGCGGAAGCCGTCGCGCGGCAATTGCAGCCGCTCGTCGATGCCCGCGTGATCGCCGGTTTCGAAAGCCCGGCGACGTATCTGCCGAGCGACGCCGCGCAGCGCGCGCGCATCGCGAGCCTGCCGGATGCCGATACCTTGCGCGCGCGTCTCGCGCCCGCCCTGCGCGATCAGACGATCCAGGTGAAGCCCGAGGTTTTCGAGCCTTTCATCGCCGATGTCGAAGCCGCGCGCGCGCAACCGCTCTTGCGACGCGCCGATCTGCGCGGCACGTCGATGGCGCTCGCCGTCGATTCGCTCCTCACCGAACGCGACGGCCGCTGGACCGCGATGCTGCCCTTGCGCGCGGCCGAAGGCTCGGACGTGCGGGTGCACCAAATTCGCGCGGCGGTCGCGGCGGCGCGCGTGCCGGACGCGCTGTTCGTCGACATGAAAGCGGAAGCCGATCGCCTCTACCGGAACTACGTGCACGAGGACATTCGCCTGTCGCTCGGCGGATTCGCCGCGATCGTCGTGCTGCTGGTGCTCGCGCTGCGCTCACCGGTGCGCGCGGCGCGCACGCTGGCGCCGCTCGTCGCGGCGGTGATCGTCGTGATCGCGAGCCTCGCGCTCGCGGGCAAGTCGCTGACGATCCTGCATCTGATCGGCATGCTGCTGATTGTCGCGGTCGGCTCGAATTACGCGCTCTTCTTCAACTATCGCGCGCACGCCGAAAACGACGCGGTTTCGCCGCAAACGCTCGTCTCGCTCGTGATCGCGAATCTCGCGACCGTGCTCGGCTTCGGGCTGCTCGCGCTGTCGAACGTGCCGATGCTCAAGACCTTCGGGTTGACGGTCGGTCCCGGCGCGATTCTGGCGCTGCTGTTCTCGGCGATTCTCGCGCCGCGCTCGGGATTGTCGCGATGAACGCGCCCGGCGAGCCGCGCCGCTGGACGCCGACGCCCTTGATCGGCGGCGCGGCGGCCGTGCACGCGGGCGCGCTGGCATCGCTGATCGTCGCGCCCGCGACGTGGCCGTGGGCGGCGGGCGGCGTGATCGCGTCGCATCTCGCGCTGACGGCGGCGGGACTCTGGCCGCGAAGCGCCCTGCTCGGCCACAACTGGACGACGCTCCCCGAATCGGCGGGCGCGTGCATCGCCATCACCATCGACGATGGCCCCGATCCCGACGTGACGCCGCGCGTGCTCGATCTGCTCGACGCGCATCGCGTACGGGCGACGTTCTTCTGCATCGGCGAGCGGGCGCGCGTCTATCCGAACATCGTTCGGGAAATCGTCGCGCGTGGACATGCCGTCGAGAATCACAGCCAGCGGCATCGGCATAATTTTTCGCTGATGGGACCGGGCGCGTTGCGGCGCGAGATCGACGCTGCGCAAGCCACGTTCGAGGAAATCGTAGGCACGCGGCCCCTTTTCTTTCGCGCGCCAGCGGGCTTGCGCAATCCGTTTCTCGAACCGGTGCTGTGCGCGCTCGGCCTGCAGCTCGCCAGCTGGACGCGGCGCGGTTTCGATACGCGCACCGGCGACGCATCGCTCGTTTCGCGACGTTTGCTGAACGGATTCGCTGCGCGCGACATTCTGCTCGTCCACGATGGCCACGCCGCAAGGGACGCGAACGGCGCGCCCGTCGTGCTCGCCGCGCTCGACACCGTGTTGCGCGCGGCGGCGGATCGCGGGCTTGTCACCGTCACATTGCGCGAGGCGATCGTCGGATAGACGGCGCGGCCCCTCCGCTCGATTCTGGTGAGCACCCCATTCACTCCGCGCACACTATTGTTTCGGATTGCAAATAAGAATCTTCCGGAAGAGAAAAGCCACAGTCGCAAAGTATGCTTGGATCCGAAGCGATGTGTCTTTTTCCGTAAACAATATGTCGGATGACGAAGATAAGGGGTGACTGTGAGAGGGCTTGAACGAATTGCTTTTGATGCACCGAAGTCACTGGCGGAGATCACCGAGGAGCGGCTACGACAGTTGATCGTCAATGGAGAACTGGAGTTTGGGGAACAAGTCACGGAATCCAGGCTGTCCGACCTTTTTGGCTTAAGCAAAACGCCCGTCCGTGAAGCGCTCCTTCGATTGAGCATTGCCGGCCTCGTCGAGATAAAAGCGCGGTCGGGAACGTATGTGTTCTCGCTGACGGACAAGAACATCTGCGACATCAGTACGCTACGCATTACGCTCGAACAGGCCGCCATTCGCTCCGCCATGCGCGAGAACGCTGCCCGCCTCATGGAAGAACTGAACCGGAACCTCGACGCTGCACGCGCCTTGCACGCAACGTTCGAGTTGGCAACGTATCGCGCGCTCGATCATGAGTTTCATCAGATTCTCGTCAGGCATTCGGACAACCCTTATCTGATCGATTGCTACTCGACGATAAGCACGAAGGTATTGGCGATGCGCAATCGCCTGACGTTCTCGCGCGAGTACATCAATAAATCGATTGACGAGCATCGTGCAGTCACCCGCGCGCTGGTCGAAAACGATGTCGACGGAGCCTGCATCATTCTTGCAGAACACATCAACTGTGGCTTCACGGAGCGCACGCGACGTCTGTTGACAGACATCGCGCGAATGCAGTAACGCTGGGCGCGTGGTGTGCTTATTCGATCGTGAAGGCGTGATACCGCTTCACGACGTCATCGTTCAGTTCTTGCCCAAGCCCCGGCAAATCCGGGACTGAGAAGTCGCCGCGCTCGGGTTGATAGTCGTGAATGCACAACTCGCGCACGCAATCCTTCAGGCTGTGCGTGTGATGCTCGTGAATGATGAAGTTCGGTACCGCGGCTTCGAGGTGGAGCGCTGCCGCAGTCGAGACCGGCCCGCCGCAAATATGTGCCTGCATCGTCGCGTCGTACAGGTTTGCATAGTCACAGATTTTCTTCGCCTCCGTCAGTCCGCCGCAAAGGCAAATATCCGGCTGTATCACGGCCACGGCCTGTTTTTCGAACAGATCGCGATAACCCCAACGCGTATAGCAGCGTTCGCCGGTCGCGATCGGGATAGACGTATTGCGCGCGACCATCGCCATGTTGTCCATGTTGAGCGGATGAACCGGCTCTTCATAGAACAGGATGTTGTACGGCTCGACAGCCCGCGCGAACTGGATTGCTGCGTTGACCCCAAGCAGCGCGTGGGCTTCGATGATGATGTCGACGTCCGGCCCGACAGCTTCGCGCATGGCCGCGATCCGTTCCTCACCCATGCGCAACTGGTCCGCTCGTAACAGCCCGAAGTAGTTCTGGTTGACTTCCCAATCGAGCGGCGGGCCGCCGTTGCGGTCGACTTGCAACGGGTCGACCTTGATCGCCGTATAACCCTGCGAGACGGCTTTGCGTGCTGCGTCGGCGTACTGCTCGGGGCGTGTAAGCATTTGATGCGTGTCGCTCCAACCGAACTGAAGTTGACTGGCATAGGCGCGCAACCGCTCGTTTGTCTTGCCGCCGAGCAACTGATAGACCGGCGCGCGCAGGGCTTTGCCGCGAATGTCCCACAGAGCGATATCGATCGCGCTCATGCCCGCGTAGAAGACGTTTCCGCCGCCCATGCCCCAAAACGTTGCGCGGAACAGGTTTTCCCAGATCGCTTCGACCTTCATCGGATCTTTGCCGATGATGCGCGGGGCCAGGTCGCGCACGATGCCGACGCCCGCCTTTGCGCCCGCGCCATAGGCCAGGCCGACTTCGCCGATGCCGCTGATTCCCTCATCGGTATTGATACGGATAAGGACCGGATTGAAGCGCGCCATGCGCGGATCGGTTCGGCTGACTTCACAATCGAATATTTCGACGTTCGTTATTTTCATTTATCAATATTCCAGAGAGACTTCGATGGAGCCCGATGCGACGATGTCAAGCGTTCGCGGTTTGCGCCGACGGACCGACCTTCGGTGTCTGGCGAGGAATGCTCATCGTGACCAGCACACAGAACGCGGCGACGCACAAAGCCGCCTCGACCATGAACACGCCATATGATCCGTAAGCCTGAGAGACATGTCCGAGCGCCTGGTTCGCGAGAAAGCCGCCGAGACTGGAGCACGAGTTGATAAAAGCGATGCTCAACGCGAGACCGGCCGGGGACAGCATTGCAGGGGGAATGGCCCAATACGGGCCGTAGAAGCTCAGAATGCCAACGCCAAACAACGCCATGCCAGCCATGCGAAGCGACATGGACGGAACGCTCGCGATGACGAAGAAGCCGACACCCGCAAGCAGCATCGGTAGCGCGGCGTGCCATTTGCGTTCGCCCGTGCGGTCGGAGTGCGCGCCCCAAAGCGGCATCGATATCATCGCGCAGACATACGGCAGCGCCATGATGAGCCCGGTTTGCGTATCGGTCAGGGACGCCGCGAATCCCTTCACCTGCCCCGGAAGCCAGTAATTCGATGCTTGCGAGGCCGCTTGAATCAGCATGTATGAGAGCGCCAGTTTCCAGATCGTCGAATTGCCCAACACCATCTTCAGCGTCGGCTGTTCGTCGGCGCCCTGCGCGCTTCTTTCCCGCTGCAACTCCGCTACGAGCCACGCTCTTTGATCCTTGTTCAGCCATTTGGCATCCGCAGGCGCGTCGACCAGAATGAAGAAAGCCAGACCGCCCAGCAGAATGGTCGGCACGCCTTCGATCGCGAATAGCCAGCGCCAGCCGCCATACCCGGCCATGTGGACGTGCTCGACGATCCAGCCGGACATCGGCCCCGCGACGACCGAGGAAAAGGCAATCGCCATCATGAAAAACGACGTGACCTTGGCTCGCTCGCGAGCAGGGAACCAGCAGGCGAGATAGAAGATCATGCCGGGGAAGAAACCCGCTTCGAACACGCCGAGCAGCAGGCGCGCGATCGCGACGTGGGTCGCAGTCTGGGCAAAGAATGTCAGTGCTGTAACCGCGCCCCACACTATGACGATGAAGCTGATCCAGCGGCGCGCGCCCAAGCGCTGAAGCGCGAAGTTGGCCGGAATCTGGCACAGCAGATACGACGCAAAAAACATCGATGCGATCGTGCCGAACTGGGTCGGGGAAATGTCCAACTCCCGATTCATTTGCAGGGCCGCGAAACCGACATTCACCCGGTCGAGATAGTTGAAGAAGTAAAGAATGAACGCGAACGGCACGATCTTCCACATCACCGTTCGAATGACCTGCGGCCCAAATTCCTGACGCTCCAAAAATGCCTCCCGAATATCGAATGGTCAACATACCTATTTAATATTGACAACACGGTATCCAGCAGCGTTTTCTCCGTCAACCCGAAGTATCTGATGTATGAGATACCAATTTGTGTGCCGTAGCGTGTCACGCTTCGCTTTGTTAAATCTTCGCAATTCTAAACATCCAAGAACGATCGATAGACAACGTCCTATTTGAGCGAAGACTTCAGTCAGCGAATTTTTCGAAGCCAAAACCGAAACAGGAGAATGAAAGGTGCCAGCGCAAGAAGCATCACGATTTCCAGTGCCCCTTCGCACTCGAGGCAACGTGGTTCAGAATCCGGATGCCGTCGCCGAAGCGAGGCTGTGGTCTTTGCTCGACGCAAAAGCCGTCGCCATACTTGAAGCGACGCCTGAGCTCGACAGCATCATTGAACGCTTGCATCAAAGTCACGGATATCTCGCAAGAGCCGAGGCGGATCTCTTGCATCTGCGGAGCTCGCTCAGGATGCTGGCCACGCAAAAACGGGCCGCGCAAGCGGATATAGACGCGGCAGTCGAGCAAGCAACGACCGCCGTTAGCAGGACCGTCGAAAACCGCGTGCAACTTGCACTTGACGCGTCGCGAAACGGAATAAACGTCAGGTTCTTTTGCGTCGATCACTTCGAGAATCCCGCGAGCGCAGACGGTCTGTGAGGGCCGAAATCTTCGCGCAACGATCGATCCGCGCGCGGATGTGCTTCGTCGCGATGCGGAAAAAACAACGTGTTCAGACTCGAACATGTTCAACGATCTCCGGCGCTTTCGAAAGATTGAATCTATAGTCGAGGGCTGACCCGTCAGGGGCCGTTGCATACGTGAACTCACCCCTCGCCCGAATGCTGCCCGCCGCGCTCATCGAAACCGCCAGCCGCCCCTACCGCGCGGCGGGCCGGTTCGCGTGGCACTTCGCATCGGCCAAGCTGCGTCGCGATCCGTTCTTCGCCCATATCCTCGCGCACGGCCTGATTCCGGATGGCGCGCGCATCCTGGATCTCGGCAGCGGCCAGGGCTTGCTCGCCGCGTGCCTCGTCGGTGCGCACGCGTGGCATGGCGAACACGCCCAGCGTGCGTGGCCCGCGCGCTGGCCCGCGCCGCCCGTGCCGCGCTCGATTCACGGCATCGATCTGACGCCGCGCGACGTCGCCTGCGCGCGCATCGCGTTGCAGGCGCACGAGGCGCGCATCCGATTCGTGTGCGACGACATTCGCGCCGCGCCGTTTCCCGATGCCGATGTCGTCGTCGCCTGCGATGTGCTCCATTACGTCGATGCCGACGCGCAGGTGTCGATCCTCCGCCGCGCGCGCGCCAGCCTCGCGGCGAACGGCGTGCTCCTGCTGCGCGTCAGCGATGCCGCCGCGGGCTGGCACGCGCGCCTCGATCGCGCCATCGATTTCGGCATGCAGATCGCGCGTTCGGGGCGCGCGAACGGTCTGACGGTCCGCAGCGAGGCGCAATGGCTCGCGCTGCTCGGCGATCTGCGATTCGCGGTCTCCATCCGTCAGATGGGCCACGGCGCGCACGACGCCAATCGTCTGTTGATTGCGCGTCCCGTCGGCTGATTGGCGGCATCGTCCGAAAGGCCTCGTTTGTTACAATTCATCGTTTTCGAACGCTCCCGACTCAAGGGAAACGAGCCCGTAGTGAATCCTCTTCTGCTTACGCATTTCACCGCGACGAGTTGCGCGGGCCGCGGGCTCGACGCGACGCTCGCCGCGCTCTCGGACGCACGCAGCGGACTCGCGCCGTGCGACTTCGAGGGCGCCGCGCTCGCCACTTATACGGGCCGCGTCGCGGGCATCGAGGATGCGCCGGTGCCCGCGGATCTCGCCGCGTTCGACTGCCGCAACAACCGGCTCGCGCAACTCGCGATGACGCAGGACGGCTTCGACGACCGCGTCCGCGAAGCGATCGCGCGTTACGGCTTGGAGCGCGTCGGCGTGTTCATGGGCACGAGCACGGCCGGCATCCTCGAAACCGAACTCGCCTACCGGCGTCGCGACACCCGGACGGGCGCGCTGCCCGCCGATTTCAATTACGCCAACACGCACAACCCCTATTCGCTCGCCGCTTTCGTGCGCGCCTATTTCGGGCTGCGCGGGCCGGCGGCGTCGGTGTCGTCGGCGTGTTCGTCGGGCGCGAAGGTGTTTGGGTCGGCGCGGCGCATGCTCGAAAGCGGCGTGATCGATGTGGCCATCGTCGGCGGCGTCGATACGCTCTGTCTCACGACGCTCTACGGGTTCAATTCGCTGGAACTGCTCGCGCCGGGTCCGTGCAAGCCGTTCGACGTGAAGCGCGACGGCATTTCGATCGGGGAGGCGGCGGCGTTCGCGCTGCTCGAACGCGATTTGGCCGATCCCGCCGATGACGACGCGATCCGCCTGCTCGGCATCGGCGAATCGAGCGATGCGTATCACATGTCGTCGCCGCATCCGGAGGGACTCGGCGCGCGTATCGCGATGGAACAGGCGCTCGCCAGCGCCGGTCTCGATGCGAGCGACATCGGCTACGTGAATCTGCACGGCACGGCGACGCCCAGCAACGACGCCGCCGAAAGCCGCGCTCTTACGAGCCTGTTCGCGCGCGTGCCGTGCAGCTCGACCAAGGGCGCGACGGGGCATACGCTCGGCGCGGCCGGCGCGCTCGAAGCGGTGATCGCCGCGCTGACGCTGCAGCACCAGATGATTCCCGCAGGCGCCAATACCACCGAGCCGGACCCGGCGCTCGGCCCCGACTACGTGCTGACGACGCGCGCCGCGCCGTTGCGGGCTGTGCTGTCGAACTCGTTCGGCTTCGGCGGGACGAACTGCAGTCTCGTGTTCGGACGCAAGGGAGCGGCATCGGCATGACTCCATTGCGTGCATTTATCGAAGGCATCGGCGTGATTGGTCCGGGCCTGGCCGGCTGGCCCCATGCCGCCGACGTGCTGACGCAGCGCGCCGTTCGCGACGCCGCTCAAACCGTGCTGCCCGCGCCCGCCGGTCTGCCGCCGGCCGAACGCCGGCGCACCGGGCCGGTCGTGCGCGCGGCGCTCGCTGCCGCGCACGAAGCGGTCGCGCAGAGCGGCCGCGACGCCGCGACGCTCGCCGCCGTGTTCGCGGCATCCGGCGGCGATGGCGGGAATTTCCACGCGATCTGCGAAACCCTCGCGAGCGCCGAACCGCAGCTCTCGCCGACGCGCTTCCACAACTCGGTCCACAACGCGCCCGCGGGCTACTGGAGCATCGCGACACGCGCGATGGCCGCATCGAACGTGCTGTGCGCGTACGACGGCAGCTTCGCGGCCGGCTTGCTGGAAAGCCTCGCGCAAGTGAGCGTCGATGGCGCCGCGACGCTGCTCGTCGCCTACGACACGGACTATCCCGAGCCGTTGCGCCAAGTGCGTCCCATCGTCGATGCGTTCGGCGTCGCGCTGGTGCTCGCGCCGCATGAGAGCGAGCGGACGCTCGGGCGCATCGAAGCGCATCTGTCGGACGAGGACGCTTCCGCTTTCGCCGATGCCGATCTCGAAGCGCTGCGCCTGTCGAATCCCGCCGCGCGCGCGCTGCCGTTGCTCGACGCGCTGGCGCATCGGCGGGCGGCGAACGTCGTGCTGGATTATCTCGACGGCACGCAGCTCGCCGTGAGCGTCGAGCCGTCATGATGTTCGGCCGCGACTGGATCGCCGCGCGCATTCCGCATAGCGGCTCCATGTGTCTGCTGGATGGCGTCGTCGCGTGGGATGCAAAGCGCATCCGCTGCACCGCGACGAGTCATGTTTCGCCGGATAATCCTTTGCGCTCGAAGGGACGTCTCGCGTCGGTATGCGGCATCGAATACGCGGCGCAGGCGATGGCGGCGCATGGCGCGCTCGTCGCATCGAACGAAGCGAGACCGCGCGTCGGGATGCTGACCAGCGTGCGTGGCGTGGAAACGCACATCGACCGGCTCGACACGCTCGACGCCCCGCTCGATATCGAAGCCCAACGCATGGGCGGCGACGACAACACCGTGCTCTACCGCTTCACCGTTCACTGCGCAGGCCGGCTGCTGCTGAGCGGCCGCGCTGCGGTGATTCTCGACGCCGCTCAGCGCGCCGGTTTCGTCGCGCAATAAGCGGAAAAGATGCCGAGCTCGACGTCGCGGCGCACGTCGATGAAACCGGCGCGCTCGATCGCGGCGATCACATCGGCGGGCGGCACGCAGGCCTCGATCGTGTCCCAGTAATAGCGCATCAACTCGACGCTTTCCCCTTTCTTGCCGACGATGCGCGCGATCGTCGGCACGACGCCGCGCATATAAAACTTCAGTGCAGCGATGCCGATACCATGCCCGGGCCGCGTGATTTCCAGCACGCAGAGCCGTCCGCCAGGCGCGAGCACGCGGAAGTATTCGTCGAAGGCCTTCGAAAGATCGCTTACATGACGCAGCGCGAAGCCCATGCTCAGAAATTCGTAGGCGGCGTTCTCGCACGGCAGATCTTCCGCCGTGCCGATGCGCGTTTGCACGCCGATCGGCAGATGCGCCTCGCCGACCATGCCCGGACTCGGATCGACGCCGGTCACGAGCGCCGGATCGCCGGTGATCGCGACCGCTTCCCTCGTGACGAGCCCCGTTCCCATGCCGACATCGAGCACGCGCATGCCGCGCGCGAGTCCCGCCGATCGCAGCGCGCGATTTCGATACCACGAACCGGAACCGAGCGCCATCACGCGTTCGATCGCGTCGTAGTCGGATGCGGTGCGGTCGAAGATGCCGCGCAGCCAGACGCGCCTTTTCGATTCGTCGGCGTAGTAGGAGGTGAGCGGCTCGTGCGGGGCTTTCTTGTCGAGGGGATCGCGCCGATGAGAGGTCATTCAGTCTCCAGATTTCGCTGTTCGTTTTATCGCTTCAGTGGAGCGTCGTCCACGCAAGCGCGATGGAGAACGTGGCCAGCACGATCGATGCCCCGCGCTGAACGCGATCGGGACTCAGCCACGCGAGACGCCCGGTGCCGAGCGCCGCGCCGAAGGTGATCCACAGAAAGCCGATCGGAATCAGCGCGGCGGCGAAGATCGACATCGTCTGAAGATAAACGACGGCATTGCCGAAGGCGCTGGCCGGAAAGATCGCGCTCGCGAAGAGCATCGCCTTTGGATTGAGCAATGTGGTGACGAAGAGGGTGCGCATGCCGACCGTCTTTTGCGCGGACGTCGGCAGGGAGACGGCAGTGCGCCACATCAGGACGGCGAGATAGGCAATGTAGACGCTGCACGCGACGCGCAGAAATGTCGGGAGCCAGGTGAGAAAGCCGGCCGCGTGCGTGACGAGATAGCCCCAGACGGAAATTGCGATGAGGTAGCCGGCGAGCTCGGCGGCCATGAGCGGCGTGGCGCGCCTGACGCCGCGACGCAAGCCCGCGGTCGCGAGCAGTGTGTTGGTCGGTCCGGGCGTGATCAGGATGATGACGATGCCGAGCAAAAGGAGCGCGGCCTGCGAGCTCGAATGCATGGAACGGTTTTGAATATTGGATGCAACGTGCTTAATACCATAATTCGATGCCGTTCCTGCCGCGCGGCAAGGTTTGCTAGCCGTGTCCAGGGGCGCATCGACGGCGTCAGCGCGCAAGCGGCTTCGCCTGCTCCATCGACGACGCGCGCACGAACTTCCCCGCGCCGAGATGGTGAATCGTGTGTAGCGGCTGATTCGATTCGTCGATGATCCAGTGGCCGTCGACGAACACGCGCGAATCGGCAGCGGCTGCGACGACTTCGGCAAAACAGGTGTCGTAGGCGTCTTCCGTGTGCTTCTCGTCGATCAGCCTGCATTCGAGCCAAGCCGCGCAATTCGTTTCGATGAGCGGCAGACCGAGCACCGGCCCTTCCACGATGTCGATTCCGAAGGCCTCGAACTTGTCGATCTCGCGCCCGCTCGTCGAGCCGACGGCGTACGTGAGATCGATCATCGCCGCACCCGGCACGACGATGCCGAAGGTGCCGCTCGCGGCGGCGAGCTCGCGCGTGTAGGTGCGCTTGTCGATCACGACGGCGATGCGCGGCGGCGTGAACTCCACCGGCATCGACCAGGCGGCGGCCATCACGTTGCGGCGCGCGCCGTGCGCGCTGGTGACGAGAACGGTCGGACCGTGGTTGATGAGGCGGCTGGCGTGCTCCAGCTTGACGGGACGGAAATGGCTCATGGATTTATGTGTGCAAAAGACAATGCGGGCCATTGTATGCGGCGTTCAAAATGCGCGCGTCCGCCGATCGATCCTAAGAAGATCTTCTTGACAGACACTCTTACGATATATATCTTTAGATATGTTTTACGACATATCTGGAGTGTTACCTATGAAATCCCGCTGCTTTCAACGTGCGCGTGACGGCGGTTTCCGCGCATTCGGCTTTGATGGTTCTGCGTTCGACGCCCCAGAGTGGCACGAACGATTCGCTTTCGAACGTTGGGGAATGATCGGCCGTCATCGCCATGGCGGCGGCGGTCGCTTCGGCGGCGGCCCCGGCGGCATGGGCGGCATGGGCGGGCTCGGCGGCGAAGACGGCATGCCGCGCGGCCGCAAGTTCTCGTCGGACGACTTGCAACTGTTGCTGCTCGCAATGCTCGCCGAAGCACCGCGTCATGGTTATGAACTCATCAAGGCGCTCGAAGACCGCTCCAACGGCTTCTACGCGCCGAGTCCCGGCATGGTCTATCCGGCGCTCACCTATCTCGAAGAGCTCGGTTATACGACCGTCGAGCTGGAAGGCAACCGCAAGCGCTATGCCCTTTCCGACGCGGGCCGCGAATACCTCGCATCCAATCGCGAACGCGTGGACATCATGCTCGCGAAGCTCACGCATTTCGCCCGCAAGATGGATCTCGTGCGCCGCGCGTACATGGGCGAAGAAGTCGACGACGCCGCCGCCGACAACGGCTGGGCGCCCGAGCTGATCGCCGCTCGCCGCGCGCTGAAGAAGGCGCTGCTCTTGCGCACCGACGCATCGCAGGAAGAACAACGCCGCATCGCCGCGATCCTCGCGCGCGCGACGGCCGAAATCGAACAAAACCCGGCGCCGAAGCAGGCGTAAGGAGCCAAAGACGATGACCGATTCCATCCTGCAAGACCGGCCCGATCTCGAAGTCACGCGTGTGCGCCACGCGCTCAAGTTTCGGCTGCTGAAAGTCACGCGCGTCCAGGCGCTCAATCCGCACTTCGTGCGCGTGACCTTCACGGGTGACTCGCTCGACGATTTCGTCAGCGCATCGTTCGACGATCACGTCAAGCTGTTTTTCCCCGCGCCGGGCGAGACCCTGCCCGCGCTGCCGCAAGCGGGTCCGAACGGTCCCGAGTTCGATCCGGCCAAACCGCGTCCGATTGCGCGCGATTTCACGCCGCGTCGTTTCGACCGTGATGCGCGCGAGCTCGATATCGAATTTGCACTCCACGAAGCCGGTCCCGCAACGGCCTGGGCCGCGCAGGCCGCGCCCGGTCAGCATCTCGGTATCGGTGGACCGCGCGGTTCGTTCGTCATCCCAACTAACTTCGACTGGCATCTGATGATCGGCGATGAAACCGCGCTGCCCGCCATCGCGCGTCGTCTCGAAGAACTGCCCGAAGGCACGCGCGTCGCGACGCTCATCGAAGTGGCCGATCCTTCCGCGCGCATCGAATTCGACACGCGCGCCGATCTGTACGCGCAATGGCGTTATCGCAACGAAAGCTCACATCCCGGCGGCGCGTTGCTGCTCGCCCTTCGCGAAACCTATGTGCCCGATGGCGAAGGCTATGTGTGGGCGGCGGGCGAAGCCACGCTCATGCGCGAAGTGCGCAAGCTGCTATGCGACGAACGCGGCATCGACAAGAAACGCATTCGCGCTTCGGCTTACTGGAAACGCGGCGAACAAGGCGTGCACGAAACGATCGACGGTTGATTCGTGATCGCCCGACGATAAACCGGTGATAATCGAGGCACGGAGACGTTCAACGCTTATCACACGGCAGGGCGACCATGACCGACACGTTCAAGAAAAAGTCCGATGACGAACCCGCGCAACCGAGCGGCCTGCGCAAATCGCTGACGAGCTATGGCGACAATGGCTTCTCGCTTTTCCTGCGCAAGGCGTTTATCAAGGGCGCGGGTTATACCGATAGTGCGCTCGATCGGCCCGTCATCGGCATCGTCGATACGGGCAGCGCGTACAACCCGTGTCATGGCAATGCGCCGCAACTCATCGAAGCCGTCAAACGCGGCGTGATGCTCGCGGGCGGCTTGCCGATGGATTTCCCGACCATATCGATCGCCGAATCGTTCTCGCAACCGACGAGCATGTATCTGCGCAATCTGATGTCGATCGACACCGAAGAGATGATCCGCGCGCAACCGATGGACGCGGTCGTGCTGATCGGCGGATGCGACAAGACCGTGCCCGCGCAGTTGATGGGCGCGGCATCGGCGGGCATTCCCGCGATTCAACTCATCACCGGCTCGATGCTTACAGGAGCCCATCGCGGCGAGCGCGTCGGCGCATGCACCGATTGCCGGCGCTATTGGGGCCGCTTTCGCGCGGAGGAGATCGACGAAGCGGAAATCGCAGCGGTGAACAATCAACTCGTCGCGAGCGTGGGGACATGTTCCGTGATGGGCACGGCGAGCACGATGGCGTGCATCGCCGAAGCGCTCGGCATGACCGTGCCGGGCGGCGCCTCGCCGCCTGCGGTGACGTCGGATCGTATGCGCGTCGCCGAGCTCACTGGCACGCAGGCCGTGCAGATGGCGCGCGAGAATCTCACCATCGACAGGATCCTCACGGCTGAAGCATTCGAGAACGCAATGCGCGTGCTGCTCGCGATAGGCGGTTCGACCAACGGCATCGTGCATCTCACGGCGATCGCGGGACGCATGGGTTATGACATCGATCTGCAAGCGCTCGATCGCATGGGACGCGAGACTCCCGTGCTCGTCGATCTGAAGCCGTCCGGATCGCATTACATGGAGGACTTTCACAAGGCCGGCGGCATGGCTACGCTGTTGCGCGAATTGAAGCCGCTATTGAACCTGAACGCGCTGACGGTGACGGGCCGCACGCTCGGCGAAGAGATCGATGCTGCGGGCCCCGCTTTCGCGCAGAATGTCGTGCGCCCCTTCGACAGGCCGATCTATCCGCAAGGCGGTATCGCGGTGCTGGAGGGCAATCTCGCGCCGGGCGGCGCGATCATCAAGCAATCGGCGGCAAATGCGAAGTTGATGGAACACGAAGGGCGCGCGGTCGTGTTCGAGAACGGCGCCGATCTCGCGGCCCGCATCGATTCGGATGATCTCGATGTCACGCCCGACGATATCCTCGTGCTTAAGAACATCGGGCCGAAGGGTGCGCCGGGCATGCCCGAAGCGGGTTATATCCCGATCCCGCGCAAGCTAGCGGTAAAGGGCGTCAAGGATATCGTCCGCATCTCGGATGGACGCATGAGCGGTACTGCGTTCGGCACCATCGTGTTGCACGTGACGCCTGAAGCGGCGGTGGGCGGTCCGCTCGCGCATGTTCGAACGGGCGACCGCATTCGCCTGAGCGTATCGAAACGCGAGATCAGTCTGCTCATCAGCGATGAAGAACTCGCAGCGCGCGCTAAAGGATCGCCGGTCACGATTCCCACTGCGGATCGCGGTTATCGCAAGCTGTTCTATGACACCGTCACCCAGGCGGACAAAGGCGTCGACTTCGACTTTCTTCGAGCTACGCAGACCCGCGGGGTGATACCGCGCCGATAGGCTCGAAAGGCCACTTGAGCGTGGCCTTTTTTTCAACCGGGACTCGATCCGTCAGCCACGGCTTCCGAAGGATCTTTGGAACTGCGATAGACATACACTTGCGTGCCCACAGGACTTGTCTCCCACAGTCGCTGCATGACTGCCTCTGATCCTACTCCCATGCAGCCATGGCTGGCGCCCTCATATCCTTGGTTCTGAAAATCGTATGAGAGGTGGAAGGCCTGACCGGAGTGCTTGTCTTGATCCTTGTCCCATGCAATGAACATCGCATAGGGCATGGGCGTTCCATAGGCCTTTGAAACGTGATGGCGGCTCTTGAAAGCTATGCGTCCGCGACCTTCGCCTGTGGCATATCGCGCACCGCGGGCATCGCCGGGACGCACATAATACGACCACTGCGCTATGCCATTTTTATAAACCGTTGCAGTGAAAGTCGTCTTATCGACACAAATGATGTGCTTGGCTTTGGAGCAAATGGAAGGCACCGTCGTGGATGCGGGTGTCGGTGCCCTATCGAAGCTGAAACCATCCGGGACGACGGGGCCGGCCGTCTTTCCATCGTGAGGTTCAATGGCTGGATTCGCAGCATACGATGCACTGGCCTGAGCCTGAATCACCTCGATTGCATCGACTACAGACAGCCCTTTCAAGGGATCCGAAGCGAGCACCGGGCTCGACGCGACCGCTTCCATCGATACATTTGCCGCCGCGTCAGAAGGCATGACATTGACGCTTGCGGCTAGCGCGCCTAACGCCAGCACAGCCACGACACCTACAGCCAGCCATTTCCAACGGCGCTGGCCCAAACAGAAACTACGCACTCCCTATCCCTCTTAGAACGAAGTCGTCGCAAAAATTGAAGCGATGCGATTATCAACGCTCTCCGAGGGGTTGTCGATCAGCCACTTCTGGTTGTACCGCGACATATCGCAGCACGCGTTTCTCTACGCGTGGGTGAAACGGTTTCCGATACCGTCGCATAAACGCATCAGGCGTGATGCGTTTGCAACGCCGCGCCGCGAATTTCCATCACGTCCGCCGAATCAGCGACGCATGCGGTTGCGATCAGCACTTCCCGATTCGTATGGCGGCACACCACGTTACGAACACGGTCCATGCCGAAGCTGAAGACGCCGCGCTTCCTTGCACCGAGCACGACGAGATCCGCATCGAGGCGATTGGCTTCATCGGCGATGATGCGGCCGACGCTGCGCCCGTCTCGCGGCAACGTGCGCGTTTGCCAGTCCGCATCGATGCCCGCACGCCGAAGCATCTTCTCGCTGCTGCCGCGAATCAAGAGCGCGAGCTGATTCACGAGCGCGGGCAGGTCCGATAGACATTCCATCTGCCATCCCGCCCACCACGGCGACGATTCGATCACATGCAGCACGGTCAGACGCGCGTTGTTTTCGCGCGCCCGCGCAATCGCGGTCGACAGAGCGGCTTCGCTGAAACTCGGGCCCACTGCGACGAGGATATGTTGATACATGGCGCAACCCTCCGATCAATCGATGACATCCATCGCTCTATGCATGACATCATGATCGGCGACGACAATTAGGGGAAAATGAGCGCGAAGCGCACGAGCCTGTACGATGCGATAAATCAAACTGATGGCATCGGGCACCTTCATATGGACAATCGGGAACTGCTCAATCTCGCGTATCTGCGCGCATTTCGGCTCGTCGCGCAAACGGGCAGCGCCACGCGCGCCGCCGCGGCACTGTTCCGCGCGCAATCGGCGGTCACACGCTCGCTGCAGGAACTCGAAGCGGCGGTCGGGGAAACTTTATTGGAGCGTCGTCCGTCGGGCATGTTGCCCACGCCTGCGGGACGCGCTGTGCTGTTGCGCTGCCAGCGCATCTTCGCCGAACTCGAAGAACTGGCGCAGTGGTGCGCCACGCGCCAGTCACGGCGTCGGACCGCGACAGGCGGCACGCTCCCGGCCTTTCTGCTCAATACACGGCGGCTTCAGTTGTTCTCGGCACTCGCGCGCCATCGGCATATGCCGAGCGCAGCGCAGACGTTGGGGCTCAGTCAACCGGCCGTCAGCAGCGCGATCCGCATCATGGAGACCGGCGCTGGCATGCAACTGTTTTATCGCAGTCCGCGCGGGTTGCTGCTCACCAGCGAAGGCGAAACTTTCGTGCTGCATGTGCGGCGCGCGCTGAACGAACTGCGCCACATTCCTGATGATCTCGCGGCGCTGCGCGGCACGATTCAAGGTTATGTCACGGTCGGCGCGCTGCCGCTCGGCAGAACGTTGATCCTGCCTGGCGCGATCGCGCGCGTTGCCGCGCAATATCCGGGCGTGCGCGTCGTGACGGATGAGAGCTCGTATGAAACGCTGGTCGCGGGACTGCGTGCCGGCGATATCGATTTCGTGCTCGGCGCGTTGCGTCAGAACGATGCGTCGAGCGGACTCGTCAATGAGCGCCTCATGTCGGAAGATATCGTCGTGATCGCGCGTCGCGGGCATCCGCTTGCAGCGCGAAGTGGCCTGACGCTCAAGGAGCTGATCGCTGCGCAATGGATTCTGCCGCGTAGCCAGGCACCCGCGCGCGGAATGTTCGAAGCGCAGTTCAAGCGATGGAAACTGAAACCGCCGATGCCGACCGTCGAGACCGCCGATCTCGCGGTCATTCGCGGGCTCCTGATGCATACCGACATGCTCGCTGCCGTATCCGCACAACAACTGCACTACGAATGCGAGTCGGGTCAGCTAACCGTAATGGACATTCCGCTGCAAGCCACGCGCCGCGAGATCGGGCTTACGATGCGCGCAGGCGGCACGCCCTCGCCGGCCGCGCGTGCATTGATCGACGCAATCCGCTTGACCGTCGATCAGCTCGGGCATGAGTTGCGGCGCGAGTCGCGCAGTATCGTCAAGACGGTCGGCGCGAATGTGTCACCTTGATTGCGAACTGCTTTCAAGGTCATCTGAATTGTTTATCGCGCAGACGCGTTTTGTACGGGGCTCCATTCGTGTTGTATCGTTCGAGAGAACGCGATAACCGCAACGGCAAGGAGATGCCATGAACGAACAGCAATGGCTGGCGATGGACGAATACCTGTGCGATCGAACGCAAACGCCGGACGCCGCACTCGAAGCCGCATTGAAATCCAGCGCGGACGAAGGGCTGCCTGCGATCAACGTCGCGCCAAACCAGGGCAAGCTGCTGCAGATGCTCGCGCAGTTGCGCGGCGCGCGACGCATTCTCGAACTCGGCACGCTCGGCGGCTACAGCACGATCTGGCTCGCGCGTGCCCTGCCTGCGGACGGTACGCTCATCACGCTCGAAGCCGTCGAGCACCATGCTTCCGTCGCGCGCAAGAACATTGAACGCGCCGGATTGTCGGGCGTTGCGTCGGTGATTGTCGGCGACGCTGTGGATACGCTCGAATCATTCGTGCGCGACGGCATTCCGCCTTTCGATTTCATCTTTTTCGACGCCGACAAGAAAAGTTATCCCGCCTATTTGCGCCTCGTGTTGCGCCTGAGCCGGCCCGGCACGGTGATCGTCGCGGACAACGTGATCCGCAGTGGCCGCGTGGCGGACGTCGGCAGCGCCGACCCGGACGTCATCGGCGTGCGCAAGTTCTTCGACATGCTCGCAGCCGATACCCACGTGACGTCCACGGCGATTCAAACGGTCGGCAGCAAAGGGTGGGACGGATTCTCGATCTCGATCGTCTCCTGAACGGCGCCCGCAACGGTTGGTGCATCGAGACGCCTCGTTCGACTTCTTCTTACTCCGACGACATCTCCTGCCTGCGCAAGCCGAGCCATCTGCCTCGCAATGCGGGCGCACCACTTTGCGAGCGAGGCTGCGGCAGCTTTCTGCATTCGACATGCATGTCGCGCGAAGCCGCCGCGGCCACGAACCTGTCGATCTCCTCGCGCACGTCGGGGTCGATATAGTCCGCGCGTGAAGCGTCGAAGATCACCGTCGCGCCGTCGGGTATCGTGCGCAGATGATGTTTCAGCGTGACCTTGCCAAGAAATGAAACGTCCTTTCTGAACGACACCAGATAATGATCGTCGTGCTGCGCAATCGTAATGGGACGGCTGAGGTTCGCGCGCATGGCAAGCAGAAGACTGCATGCAATGCCGAGCAAAATGCCCATCAGCAGATCGGTCAACAGCACGCCGGCAATCGTCGCGATGAACGGCACGAAGCGCTCGATGCCCTGTTTCGCGACCGCTGCGAACAACGAAGGCTTGGCGAGCTTGAGACCCGTGAAGATCAGGATCGCCGCGAGGCAGGCGAGCGGAATCAGGTTGATGACGCTCGTCAGCGCGAACACGCTCACGAGTAGCAATGCGCCATGCATGAACGACGACCATCGGCTCTGCGCGCCCGCATGCACGTTCGCCGAACTGCGCACGATGACCGAAGTGATCGGCAGCGCGCCAATCGCACCTGCCATCATATTGCCGATGCCCTGCGCTTTCAGCTCGCGATCCGGATGCGCCGCGCGCTTCTTGGGATCGAGTTGCTCGACAGCTTCGAGGCTCAGCAGCGTTTCGAGGCTTGCGACGATAGCAAGCGTGAATGCGAGCCGCCACACATCGGGGTTCGCGAACTGCGAGAAGTTCGGCAATTCGAGCGCATTCGTGAACGCGGTGAACGACTCCAGCGACGGCAGCGCGACGCGATGTTGCGCGGGCGGTGCGAAGCCAGGCGCGAACAGATCGAGCAGCAGAGTCGCACCGATGCCGAAGGCGACCACTGCGAGCGGCGCGGGCACGGCGCGCACGAGCGCAAAGCGACGCATCGAGCGTGTTTCCCAGCCTGCGAGCATCGCAAGCGAGACTACGGCGACAATGCACGCCGCTGCGGATATCGGACCGAAGGGCGTGTCGAGCATGCCCGGACCGTTCGCTGCAGGCGCGCCTGCATTCGCGAATCCCGCAGCAAGCGGAATCTGCTTGATGACGAGCAATAGGCCAATAGCCGCGAGCATGCCTTTGATAACCGACGAAGGCACATAGGCCGCGAAGCGCCCCGCTTTCAACATGCCGAAGCCGAATTGAATCGCGCCTGAAAGCAGCACCGCTAGCAGAAACGCGGAGAAGCTGCCAAGCCCGGCGATGCCATCGACGACGATGACGATCAAGCCCGCGGCAGGGCCGCTCACGCTCAATTGCGAGCCACTCAGCAACGCGACGACGAGGCCGCCGATAATGCCCGACAGCAGACCGGCGAACGGCTCCACGCCGGATGCATTGGCGATGCCGAGACACAAGGGCATCGCGACGAGAAACACGACAGTGCCCGCGAACATGTCTCGCGGAAAAGTGGCTAGACGGTTATTCGAGTTCATGATTTTTTTCGAACGAGTTGGGTCCTGCGAATGTCGCGAAAGCGACCTCGCATCGATAAGCGATCGTTAGAAATGAGCGGGCTTAGGCGGCCCGAAGCGATGTGACCTGCGCGCTCGCAATGTCGCGACTTTCGCTCTCTTCGGCATAGCCCGAAGCGAGCACTTTGATGAGCCCGTCGTGCAGGCCGAAGATCCAGCCATGAACGCGTGGCGGCACGTCGTGCTCTCGCACGATGGCGTGTTCTCGCAAAAGCCGCACTTGTTCGAGCACGTTCAGTTCGGCGAGTCGATTTGCGCGCGCGTCGAGCTCGCCGAATGAATCGAGTTCGTGCCGATGCCGTTCGCCCAGCGCGCACAGCGGCGCGATCCGGCGATTCACATGCGGCAGGTCGCTCGATTTCGGCAGGAGCGAGGCGCGCACGCCACCGCATCCGTAATGGCCGCAAACGATTACGTGATCGACCTTCAAAACGCGCACCGCGTATTCGAGCACGCTCAACGTGTTGTCATCGGATGGAGAAAAAAGGTTAGCGATGTTGCGATGTACGAAGAGGTCGCCAGGATTGGCGTTCGTCACAGTCTCGGCGGGCACGCGGCTATCCGCGCAGCCTATCCACAGCACTTTAGGGCTCTGTCCTTGGGCGAGACGCGGAAAAAATTGCGCGTCGGCGTGCGCGGTCTCGCGTGCCCAGGCAATGTTTTCCAGAAGCATTCGTTTCGGTCGATTCATGCAGATCTCTCCAGAACGGGCGCGCCATAGTTGCACACGCAAGTATTCGAATAAGGGCCGCATCTGCGTTGCAGTGCAGCGAGATTCTTACGAATAACTTTCGCAGAAAAAGTTCAGCGCTGTCCAGAGAAAAAAACAGACAAATAAATTTATTTTTTGAAAGATCGCGCAGGACCAATGATGTATTAGTCGGGTTCAAAGCTGCAGGCGCGCCGTCTGATAATCTTTGTACTTCACGCTCAGCATTCGCAAACAGATGACCGACCCTGCAGCAAGCATCGACACGACGCGCTTCGTCGAACTGAATGGCGCCGCTTCCTCGGTGCGCATCGAATATCAGTGGCTGAATCCGGAGCGCGCCGATGCGCCTATCGCAGTGTTCCTGCATGAAGGACTGGGCTCGATCGCGCTATGGAAAGGCTGGCCGCAAATGCTTTGCGATCGCCTGAACTGCAGGGGACTCGTCTATTCGCGGCCAGGTTATGGCCGATCCACGCCACGGCGCGCCGAAGAAAAGTGGCCGGTCGAGTTTCTGCATCTGCAAGCGCAAAAAGTATTGCCCGCATTGCTCGATGCGCTCCACATCGACGCACGGGAACGTGCGCGCATGTGGCTCGTCGGGCATAGCGATGGCGGCACGATCGCCCTGCTCTACGCCCGAGCATTTCCCGAATCGCTTGCCGGTCTCGCCGTCCTCGCTCCGCATTTGTTCGTGGAACCGATGACCGTGGAAGGCATCACAAAGGCGCGTGAAATGTATGAAACGACGTCGTTCCGAGAAAAGCTCGAGGCTTATCACGACGATGTGGATTCAGCCTTTTACGGATGGAACGATGCGTGGCTGAATCCCGCGTTCTTGCATTGGGACATCACGGAACAAATATCGTCGATCAAACGGCCATTGCTCGCCATTCAAGGCCAGGACGACGAATATGCGTCGATGCTGCAACTCGACAAGATCGCGGCGGCTGTCGGGCACGCGCAGTTCGTCAAGCTCCCGCAGTGCCGCCACTCGCCGCATCGCGATGCGACCGATGCAGTGAACGATGCGATCGCCGCTTTCGTGCGAACGCCTCAGCAGTGAATCAGCGTTTGATCTTCAGATAAGCTCGGCTTATCGCGGGCCGCGTATGCACCCATAAACGCGATGCCAGCCACGAAGCCGGCCGGTCGCGCACTTCGAGCCGCTTGATCGTGCGTTCGGCATCGTCGGATGCAGCGCGATCCAGCGGATTCGCGCCGACGTTCGTTCCAGTGTGGCATGTGTAGAAGTGCCTGAATCCCGCATTCAACGCGACTTCCCGATAGTCGTCGTCGTAATAACCTTGCGGCCAACACAGATGATCGGATACTTCGCCGAGACGCGTGCGCAGTGCCCCACGCGCGGCGCTCAGATCGTTCTGCAACGCCTTGCGTTTCTCGTCGCGCGAACTCGCAACCTGATCCCAGCGCACATGAGAATGCGTATGGCTATGAAATTCGAACGTGCCGGCTTCACGCATCGCTTCGATTTCGGACCAGCGCAGGATCACATCATCGGCGTATCCATTTTCGATTGCGCGCTCCCCCGCACGATGATCGAGCAATCTCGGCATCGTTGCCAAGTTGTCCGATGCATTCGGACGAACGCCGCCTTCGCCGGGCCAACTGCTGACAAGAAAGCACAGCGCCGTAAAATCATGGCGCTTCAATACCGGATGCGCGTGCACCCAGTTGTCGAGATAACCATCGTCGAAAGTGATGACAAACGATTTCGCGGGCACGTCCTCGCCGCTCAGAAAACCTGCGAGTTGCGCCGCGCCGATGGTGCGATAACCCGCGCGCGCAAGGTAGTCCATTTGCGCGGCGAAGTTATCGGGCGTCACTGTGATCATGCCGGGCGATGTGCTGACGTGGTGGTACATCAGCACGGGAACGGCGCGTGCATACTTCGCGCTCATCTGCGATGACCTCGTTCGTGCAATGCGCGCTGATAGAAACTGGCCGTTTCGTCCGCCATATCGCTTATGGTGAAGCCACGTTCGGTGATGCGAAGGCTCTCGTCGCGCAGACGCTGGCGCAACGCCGGATCGTCGATCATGCGGACAATCGCCGCACGCAATGCAACGGGATCGTGCGGCGGCACGAGCAGTCCATTCACGTTGTCTTCGATCAGTTCCGGCACGCCATCGACATGCGTGCCGATGACGGGCAAGCCCGCCGCCATTGCTTCGATGAAAGCCTGGCCCAGCGCTTCTTGATGCGTGGGAAGAACGAATAGATCGGAACCGCGAAAGATATTGGGGATATCGGTGCGAAAGCCCAGCAGGCGAATGCGATCGGCGAGGCCGAAGCTATCGACGATTCCCTTGATGCGTTCGAACAAAGGACCATCGCCCGCCATCACAACATGCAGGTTGGGATGCGTGTCGACGAGCGGGCGCACTGCCGCAATAAGATCTTCATGTCCCTTCTTGTCGCGCATGATCGCAACCATGCACGCAACGAATGCGTCCTCACCGAGACCGAGTTCCGCGCGCAAAGTCGAATGCGAGACATGCTGAGGTTTCGGAATGCCATCGTAAATAGTCTGCACGCGCTTCTCCGCAACACCCGCCGAAATCAGATAGCGGCGCACGTAATGACTCACGGCGATCACGCGATGCGGAAGCCATGTATAAGTTGCGAGCGACGAGATGGGCAATGCCAGATGCCGCGTACGCACGATGAGCGGCGTGCGCGCCAGCCGCCCCGCCGCGCCGGCAACGAGACTGTCGTGGCCACTATGCGTGTTGAGCACGTCGAACGCGCGGCGACGCAGAAGCGCTTTGATGGCCAGAATGGATCGCATGTCGCCGCCACTGCGCATGCGCGCGTGGTGAACGGCGAACCCAAGTTCGGCGCAACGTTGCCCGAGCCGCGCATCGCTCGGGCAAATCAGCTCGACGGTATGGCCGCTTTCGCGCAACGCGACCATCTCCTTCAACGTCCGTATTTCTTGACCGCCCCATCCCTTCGAGGACTCGCTATGTAGGATCTTCAAACGCCTGGTCTCCACGTCCGACACATTCCTGTCGGAAATATTTCGTAATATTCACATTACCTTACTGGCCTTGGCGATTCGTAAAAAAACGCAAGGAATTTGATATGGCCTCGAACGAGGCTTATCGAAAGAAAGAATGCAAGCAGATGAACGCGCGCCGAAGTGGCGATCCGTCGATAACGATTCTTCGACGAAGTGAACCGAGTGCGTGAAAGGCTAACGGCTCACTTACGCGTTCGGTTGACTCGTAGCTGGCAATTTCGTCAGCTTAGCTATTCGGATCCTAGCGTGGAATTGGGGGATTCCGAACTAACCCGTCGGACATGCGGGTGCTTAAGCATGCGATAAGAATTGGGCCGATTGCGCAAACGTTTGATGCGCACGCGCTCAAGCAAGCCTTTTGGACGATAGCTCGACAACCCATCGCAACAGTAATTAGGCGCGTTTAGAACGAACCGCAACGCCGTCTTTCGGTCGATTTTTCTCGGCCGGCAAGCATCATTCGAGCGTGATAACTTCAACCGATATCCGGAGGAAAAAATCATGCTGCTCTCAGACAATGAACTGGCCCGCTTGCAATCCGTCGCGCCGTTTTTACGAAACGAAGCGCACGCGGCACTCGAGCTGGAAGCGAACTATGAAGTGACGATGGAGCTCGAATCGCATTTGCAACCGGGCCTGCGCATACGCGCGCCGGATTCGTCGCGGACGACGGCCGCTTCGGATGCGCCGCCTTACGCGCTCGATCTGTTCGTTGGCTTGCCGCTGAATGAGTTGCGCGCGCTCTCACATGCCGATGACGCTACACGCGAAGCCGAGATCGCGCGTTTCGGCGCGCGCTTCTCGCCGCGTCTTCTGCGCGCGATTGCCAGGATGGCGCCGCACGAGATCGATCTCGATGCCGGCGTGCAAAGCGAAGCCGGCACGCTTTCGGTCATGCTCGAAGAAGATTAAACGACGCCACTGCGATCAGTCATTCTTCGATGCCGCCTCATGCGCGCGCCGCAGCCGCTCCCGGCTGTTCGACAAATGCATCCGCATGGCCGCGCGTGCTGCTTCGGGATCGCGGCGTTCGATCGCATCGAAAATATCTTCATGCTCGCGATTCACGCGATCGAGATAGCCAGAAGGATCGTTATGCGCAAGCGCCGCCGAATTGACGCGCGTGCGCGGAATGATCGTGTTGCCGAGCTGGCTCAGGATGCTATGGAAGTAACGATTACCGGTAGCCTTCGCAAGCTCGAGATGAAAGGCCACATCGGCCGCGACCGCGCTGCCTTCGCCCGCTTCGATGAGCCGCTCGAATTCGTCGAGCGCCCGGCGCATCTGCGCGAGGTTTTCATCGGTGCGGCGCATGGCCGCGAGACCGGCCGCCTCGGCTTCGAGGCTGATGCGCAATTCGAGAATCGCCATCACGTCGCGCACGGTGAGATCGCCCGCGGCCTCGATCTGGAACCGCTCCTGATCGCCCGCTTCGAGCACGAATGTACCGATGCCGTGCCGCGTCTGAACGAGGCGCGCAGCCTGCAATCGCGAAATGGATTCGCGCACGACAGTCCGGCTCACGCCGAGTTGCGCCATGATTTCCGATTCGGTCGGCAGCTTGTCGCCGGGCTGAAGCGCGCCGCTGCGAATCCGCTCCGATAACTCGGCGACGACTTCCTCGGTGAGATTTCGGGAGCGGCGAAGCGCGCCGGACGCGAGTGCTTGGGACATTGAAAGGCCGATCTTTGTATGCTCGATGAGCAATTATAGGGCGCGGGACAGCTTGTACGATGACTATCGTTTTCAGCGCGAAACTCGACGATCCATCGAGGCAATTTCTAGAACCAACAATCGCTTCATTGAGCGAGCCGCATAACGCGGCGAGCTCTGTTCGACGCTGTGCCGGTCATGATGGAAATCCCTATCGAAAACGTCCGAATAGGGACAAAGCAAAGCGTTGATAAACCGTTCGTTGCGGCGTAAAGTTCATGTACCGCATGAAGTGAAACGCGCCCGCCAGACGGCATCAGCCGCACGTCGGCAAATATCCTTTTTGTCCGCGCATTGGCGGTTCGCTTCATCGTCCGGCTCGCGAGTCCATGCCGCATCCGTTGGATTCGCCATCAACTCGCGCAGTCGCGAGCCCGATCACAGCGGTTCACCGGTTAATCGCCACGCATGTCTCTGCGTTGCACCACACGTCTTTCGCCTCTCGCGCAAGTCACTCATCGGACAGGCGCTCAACCGGTGGACATCCGTATTCACATTCGCAATTTTCACAGCGATACTGAGACGCGGCATCGAGGTTGGCAGGCAAGGAGACGAGCAAATGATGCGTGAAGTAAGCGGAGCGTTCTACGGCTCCCGTAAGCTGGATGAAGCACTCGAAGACCTGCGCGCGGAAGGAATCGCGGCCGACCGCGTGCGCGTGGCGAGCATGAGCGGCTTCGCGGATTTCCATACTTCGCAAACGCAGAGCAACAATGCGCAGACACAATGGATCGCGGCGGAATACGCGGGGCACGGGGAACATCTGGGCGTGGTAGACACGCACGACTATCCCTACGGACTCGACATGTCGAGCGACGACATCCTCCCCTCGTTCGGCGCGGACGGCGGCGACGCTGACGTGGCATGCAGCATTACACGCGTCATCGTGAGCATTCGCGACGAAGCGGAGATGCGGGCCGTTTGCGACATCTTCTCGCGCCTCGGCACCGACGATATCGACATCGAAAGCGTCGCGGTCTGATCGGCAACGCCCGCCGCTACGATCGGCCCGTCACTGGGTCGTCGTCGCGGGCTTCGCTTTCTTTTTGTGCTTGGAGTGGAAGCTGCCCTGGCGCGTACTGCCGGGCGTGGACGTGTTGTCGCCGCCGACGGTCGGCCCGGCCGTTGCCGCGCCGTGAGCGTTGCCCCTGCCCGATCCGCCATTGCCGTTGCCGCCCGACTGCGCCATCGCAACGCCCGACCCGCCTATCGTCACACCTGCCGTCAGCGCGACCGGAACCCGCACCGGCATTGTCCTCATTTTTTCCCTCGTCGATCAGGTTCACCACCGGTCTGAATGCGATCGCATGCATGATGCGTAATTCAAAATGCCATCTGGTATATGGCATGCTGCATGCGAATTCCTTACTTCCGCCGCCGCGCCCGGCCAGACAACCCGCCCGACTCATGGATGCCCGCAAAACCCAACGCGAATCCGCCTATCGCGACGATGCCGCGCCTGCATCGAGAGCAGGTTTCGTGCGCGTGCGCGGCGCGCGCGAGCACAACCTGAAAAACGTCGATGTCAACGTGCCACGCGACGCCCTCGTCGTCTTCACCGGCGTATCCGGTTCCGGGAAGTCCTCGCTCGCATTCGGCACGCTCTACGCCGAGGCGCAGCGCCGCTATTTCGAATCGGTCGCGCCGTATGCGCGGCGGCTCATCGAACAAGTCGGCGTGCCGCAGGTCGATTCGATCGAAGGCTTGCCGCCCGCCGTCGCGCTTCAGCAGCAGCGTGGCGCACCGAATGCACGCTCGTCGGTGGGCAGCGTGACGACGCTCTCCAGCCTCGTGCGTATGCTCTATTCGCGCACCGGCAGTTATCCGCCGAAGCAGCCCATGCTGTACGCGGAAGATTTTTCGCCGAACACGGTTCAGGGCGCGTGTCCCGTGTGCCATGGCCTCGGCCGCGTCTACGAAGTCACGGAAAAGTCGATGGTGCCCGACGACTCGCTCACGATCCGCGAGCGCGCCGTCGCGGCCTGGCCGCCCGCGTGGCACGGACAAAATCTGCGCGACATACTCGTGACGCTCGGCTACGACGTCGACACGCCGTGGCGCGACTTGCCGAAGAAGGATCGCGACTGGATTCTGTTCACCGAAGAGCAGCCGACGGTGCCGGTGTACGCCGGTCTCACGCCGAAAGAGACGCAAGCCGCGCTGAAACGCGGCGCCGAACCGAGCTATCAGGGCACATTCACCGGCGCGCGCCGCTACGTGCTGCATACCTTCGCGCACACGCAAAGCGCGCTCATGAAAAAGCGCGTGTCGCGCTTCATGGTCGGCAGCGATTGTCCCGCATGTCACGGCAAGCGGCTCAAGAAGGAAGCGCTATCGGTGACGTTCGCAGGGCTCGACATCGCCGAATTCGCGCGTCTGCCGCTCATCCGACTCGCCGATCTACTTGCGCCCATCGCACGCGGAGAATGGCCCGCCAGTGATGAAGCGCCGGCTCCCGCGCTCGCGAGGAAAGACCGCATCGCGGCGACGGCCAAGCGCGTCGCGGCAGGCGGCTCGGCGCACAAGGCCGCGCCGGACGTGCGCCGCACGGCCAATCTTTCCGACGAGAAACGCGCCGCCGCCGAGCGCATCGCGGCGGATTTGCTGGAGCGGCTCGGCACGCTCATCGATCTGGGTCTGGGCTATCTCTCGCTCGATCGCGCGACGCCGACGCTCTCATCCGGCGAACTGCAACGATTGCGGCTCGCGACGCAACTCGCGTCGCAGCTCTTCGGCGTCGTCTATGTGCTCGACGAGCCATCCGCGGGCTTGCATCCGGCCGACAGCGAAGCGCTCTTCGCCGCGTTGCAGCGATTGAAGGCAGCAGGCAATTCGCTGTTCGTCATCGAGCACGATCTGAACACCATGCGGCGCGCGGACTGGCTGATCGATGTCGGTCCGGCCGCCGGTGAACGAGGCGGACATGTGCTGTATAGCGGGCCGCCGGAAGGCCTCGCATCGGTGGAGGAATCGCAGACGCGCAGGCATCTGTTCGCGCCGAAGCAAACGATCGAACGCGTCGCACGCGAACCGCGCGGATGGTTGCGGCTCGAAGGCATCACGCGCAATAACCTGCATGGCATCGATGCCGCGTTTCCGCTCGGCGCCTTCACGACCGTCACCGGCATTTCGGGCTCGGGCAAGTCGAGCCTCGTGAGTCAGGCGTTGCCGGAACTCGTCGCGGAGCGGCTCGGACGCGCGCTCGACGATGCAGAAGAAGACGAGCAGGACCCGCTCTTCGCTCGAGCCGACGCTTCGGCGGGCGGACGCATCGTCGAAGGCATGGAGACGATCCGGCGTCTCGTGCGCGTCGACCAGAAGCCGATCGGCCGCACGCCGCGTTCGAATCTCGCGACCTACACCGGCCTCTTCGATCACGTTCGCAAGCTCTTCGCCGACACGCCGGCCGCGCGAAAGCGCCGCTATGGCGCAGGACGCTTCTCGTTCAACGTCGCGCAAGGACGCTGCCCGACATGCGAAGGCGAAGGCTTCGTCAGCGTCGAGTTGCTGTTCCTGCCGAGCGTCTACACGTCGTGCGCGACATGCCACGGATCGCGCTATAACCCGCAGACGCTGGAAATCGAATGGCATGGGAAGAACATTGCGGATGTGCTCGGCATGACCGTCGATACGGCATGCGACTTCTTCGCCGATGAAGCCAGCGTCATGCGCGCGCTCGCCGTGTTGCGCGACATCGGCCTCGGCTATCTGCGGCTCGGGCAGCCCGCGACGGAGCTATCAGGCGGAGAAGCGCAGCGCATCAAGCTCGCAACCGAACTGCAGCGCGCGCATCGCGGCGACACGCTCTACATTCTCGACGAGCCGACGACGGGGCTTCATCCCGCCGACGTCGATCGCCTGATGGCGCAACTGCAAGGGCTCGTCGATGCGGGCAATACGGTCGTCGTCGTGGAGCACGACATGCGCGTCGCATCGCTTTCCGATTGGGTCATCGACATCGGCCCGGGCGCCGGTGAAGATGGCGGCCGGATCGTGGCGACGGGCACGCCGCAACGTATCGCCGAACATGCTGCAAGCCGCACGGCGCGTTATTTGAGCGACGCGCTGGCCTCAGGCGACCACGTGTCCTGAAGGGATGCCTTTGCGATAGACCTCATCGAACACGGCTTCGAGTTCCCGGTGCGTGCCGCGCAATTCATCGACGACACGCCTCGCCCAATCGAAGTATTCGCGCTTTCTCTCATCGCTCCAGCCGGACGGCGGCGCGGCGAGAATATCGCGCAAATTGCAAATCTTATCGGCGAGTTTCACGAGCTTCGCGCCGTGACTGATATGCGCCGCGTGTTCGACCTGAAAACGCTTCCTTTCGGCCTTCGACAAGGACTTGTCGTCCGTCACTTCGTCGACGATGCGCCCGATCTCCGCGCTGAACCGCCGCACGAGTTCATCGCGCGATGTGTCCGTGTCTTCGATCGTGTCGTGCAATATGGCGGCGATCAGCACGCGCTCGTCTTCGACCCCGCCTTCGTTCGCGAGCACATGAGCGAGCGCGATCGGATGATTGATGTACGGCGACGCGTCCGCATCCTTGCGGCGCTGCTTGCGATGTTTGTCGGCCGCGAACGCGACGGCGTGGATGAGTTGATTCACTGGATGGCCTTCCGTGTCGTCTTTACCGGAAGTATAGGTCTTGCGCCGACGCGCCAGTCTCAATACAACCCGACCCACCTCCATACATAAAACCGCACGATACCAACCAGCTCATGCAACGCGCTGTTCGAATCGAACCATCCTCTTCGATGCGGACGCCACCACATGAACTGCGGACGAACATAAGCGACGGTCGGCTGTGGATGCAAACCGAAGGCTTCGAACGCGAGCATCGCGCGACGCATGTGAAGCGACGACGTTATCAAAACCGACGTATCGTAGGGCCGCGACCGCAGTATCTTCTCCGTATTGCGCGCGTTCTCATAAGTGTCGAGACTCTGATTTTCGAGGATGAGATCTTGGCGCTTCACGCCTGCGTCGAGAAGCAGGCTTCCATATAAGTCTGCTTCGCTTTGCTCGTGATGCTGCGGGTTGCCTCCGCTCATGATGACAAAACACGCCTTCTCCATCTCGACGCAACGCTTATAGAGCGACGCCGCAAGATCGATGCGCGTCATCGCGTCACCCTTGGGCACGAGACGCCGATTATGGTCGTACCAGGTCCCCCCGCCCAGCACGATGATCGCCGTGCGCGGGCCGAACGTCGGATCCTTCATCGACGCGTAGTGATCGTTCGCGAGCCGCACGAGCGGCCCCGGAAACCAGCTTCCGAGCCCCCAGAAGACGATAGCCGTCATCACCAGAATCAATCCGCGCCGTTTTCTCCAAACGAGGAACAGCGCAATGAATAGAAGCAGCAGCGATATCAGAACCAATCAATTCACTCCGGAAAGTTATCGTTTCAAAATGCTTTCAGTGTACGCATCGTTTTTGCTTATCACTCATTCGACCATGCGAAGGAGTTACCTATTTATCGAATATGAAGCGCTGACGTGAGTGTGAATCATCGCATCCGATCGCGACGTGCTTGATATCGCACAAAACGATGCTTTCTCGACGAAGCCCTCCGTGCGCCATCGCACGGACGCATAGGCCCGCAAATTCGTTAAATACGATCAAACAATAGCTATAAGAAAACAGTGCGTGCGAGGGCTCTCGTGGAACCGTCTTCGCGAGACAACAACAACACCACTGCCGATTCGCACCGGGGTTAGCGACATTCGATAAGAACTCATCGTCGCGACCCGGGTTAGTTGCACCAATGGCCGGGTACAAGGGAAAACATAGACAATGAAAACTGAATTGCGCCGCATCCTCGCCGAGTCCGCTCGTCTCGACGTGCCCATCGATACGCTCGCCGACGGCGACGATCTCTACGCCGCCGGTCTCTCTTCGCTTGCCACGGTCCATGTGATGCTGGCGATCGAAGACGAGTTCGGCATCGAAATTCCCGATCACATGCTCACTCGCCGTCTCTTTTCGAGCGTCGATTCGCTCGCATCGGCGGTCGACGAACTGCGTCGTTCGCAGGCGGCAGCATGAACGCGCCCGCTCAGGAGCTTGAAGTCGCCGAGCTCGCGCAGAGCGCAATCTTGCGTAGCGAAAGCGAACTGATCGAAGCCGCGAAGCGCGTCGCGGCCGTTGCGGCCCAGTACGCCGACGCGGTCGATCGCGAAGCGCGCTTTCCCGCCGAAGCGGTTGCGGCGATGCGCAAGGAGCGTCTCTTCTCCGCGATGATCCCGACGGAATACGGCGGCGACGGTCTGTCGCTCACCGGCGTCGCGCGCTTGTGCGAGGCACTGGCGCAAGGCTGCGCATCGTCCGCGATGATCTATGCGATGCATCAGAGCCAGGTCGTTTGCATCGTCGATCATGGCGTGAACGTGCCGTGGCAGCGCGCTTTCCTTGCTCGCATGGTCAACGAACAGTTGCTGCTCGCATCGGCGACGTCGGAAGAGAACATCGGCGGCAACATGCGTACGAGCGCGTGCGCGGTCGATCTCGTCGACAACGCGTTTCGCATCGAGAAGCTCGCACCGACCATTTCGTACGGCAAGTATTCCGACGCCATTCTCGTGACGGCGCGCCGTCATCCGGACGCGCCGCCCTCCGATCAGGTGCTGATCGTCGCGCCGCGCGAAACGTTCACGCTCGAGCAGCGTGGGACGTGGGACACGCTCGGTATGCGCGGGACATGCAGCGAAGGACATCGACTGGTCGCGAGCGGCATCGCGGAACAGATTCTGCCGACGCCGTTCTCGAAGATCGCCGACGAAAGCATGCTGCCCGTATCCCATACCTTGTGGTCGTCGGTATGGTGCGGCATCGCGAGCGACGCGGCGAATCGCGGGCATCAGTTCTTCCGCAATCAGGCGCGCGGCAAGCCCGCGTTGCCGCCTTCGGCCGCGCGCCTTTCGCAAGTGCTCACGCTCATCAAGATGATGCAGGCGCGGCTGCGCGAATCGCTCGCCAATGTCGAAGCGGCGCAGGCCGAACGCGCGGCGCGCAAGGCGAACCAGAGCAATGACGACGACGCACCGCTCGCGGCGTCGATCGGCATCAACGCCGATCTGAACATGCTCAAGCTGGCGATCTCGCAGTCGGCTTTGCATGTCGTGCAAGAGACGCTGATGATCTGCGGCATGGCGGGCTACAAGAACGACACGCCGTTCAGCGTGGGGCGCCATCTGCGCGATCTGCATTCGGCGCCGCTCATGATCAGCAACGATCGCATCGAATTGAACACGGCGAACCTGCTGCTTGCGCAGCGCGCCGCAACGGGGACCATTTGACGATGAACATGCCGACGGAACAGGCCGCCATGATGCAGGCCGAAGCACAAGCACAATCACAAGAGACACAGGCACCGTACGACAAATCGGACTTGACCTTGCGCGATCGCCTGATCGAAGCGGGCATTCTGCTCGATACCGGCGAAGACGGTCTCTATGGCCGCAGCGAAGTATTCGAGGATGTCGTCGAACGGCTCAATCAGGCCATCACGATGCTCGGCGCGGATCAACACGCGGAAGTGCTGCGCTTTCCGCCCGCGATGCGCCGCCGCGATTTCGAGGACAGCGAGTATCTGAAGAGCTTCCCGAATCTGGCGGGCACGATCCACTCGTTCCAGGGCAACGATCGCGGGCATCATCGCCTGCTCGAAGCGCTCGACAAGATCGTGCATATCGGTGAAGAGGAAGAGCGCTCCGACGAATGGATGGATCAGCAAAAGCCGACGCGCCTCGTGCTCACGCCGGCCGCGTGCTATCCGATCTATCCGCTCGTCGCGAAGCGCGGCAATCTCGCGGCTGACGGCGCGATCTTCGATGCGTTCTCGTACTGCTTCCGCCACGAGCCGTCGATCGATCCGGGCCGCATGCAGATGTTCCGGATGCGCGAATACATCCGCGTCGGCAGCCCCGAGCAAGTGATGGCGTTCCGTCAGAAGTGGATCGACCGCGGTTCGCTGCTCGTCAATCTGCTGCAACTGCCTTTCGAAATCGATCTCGCGAACGATCCGTTCTTCGGTCGCGGCGGCATGATCGTCGCCGATAGCCAGCGCGCGCAGCAACTGAAGTTCGAGCTGCTCGTGCCCGTCGCGACGCCCGACCGTCCGACCGCGTGCCTGTCGTTCAACTATCACCAGGACCACTTCGGCGAGCTGTGGCACATCCGTCAGGCCGACGATCAGGTCGCGCATACCGCGTGTGTCGGCTTCGGCATGGAGCGCACGACGCTCGCGCTCTTCCGTCACCACGGTCTCGATGTCAAGGCGTGGCCGGAGAAAGTGCGTCAGTTGCTTTGGGGCGACAAGGCGCCGCTCATCGAGGAAGGCCTCGCGAACCTGGGAAACAAGGCATGAACGCACGCTCGCCGGCAGAAGCCGTGACCGACACGTCCATGCCTGCGGACACCGCCTACATCCAGCACGCGCTGCATCGCGAAGAGCGCGTCTGGCTGGAGACGAACTGCTATGTCGACTTGTGGATCGAGTTGCTGCATCACTACGGCTGCGATCCGCATGCGGCGCTCGGTTTCACGGTGACGCAGGCATTCGAGGGCGATCAGTTCACGTTCCCGAAGTTTTCGCTCGACGATATCGCGCGGCTCTATGGCCTGCAGGCGCAAGAGCTCGCGATCTACGACACGCTGGAAGCGCACGTGCGCGAGCAGACGCGCCGCGGGCAGATCGTGGTGGTCGAGATGGACTCGTACTATCTGCCCGACACACGCGCGACCGCGTATCGGCAGACGCATACGAAGACGACCATCGCGATCGACGCCATCGACACGGAAGCGAAGCGCATCACGTACTTCCATAATGCGGGTTACTTCGCGTTGGCGGGCGAGGACTACGATGGCGTGTTCCGTCTGATGCCGGGCCTCGCAAGCGATGTGCACGCGCTCTTCCCGTACGTCGAGTTCGTGAAGCGCGCGCGTGCGCCGCTCGAAGGCGATGCGATGGTGCAACGCTCGGTCGAGTTGCTCAAGCTGCGTCTCGCGGAACGTCCCGCGGTGAATCCCGTTGCGCAATGGCGCGCGGAATTTCCCGAGCATCTGCGTGCGTTGCTCGAACGCGATCCCGCGTACTATCACCTCTACACGTTCAACGTGATGCGTCAGCTCGGCTCGAACTTCGAGTTGCTGTCGAAGTATCTCGGCTGGCTGAACCGGCACGGCGTGGAAGTATCGAGCGATATTCAGACGAGCGCTCAAGCGATCGCGAGCGAAGCGATGGTCATGCAGTTTCGACTCGCGCGCGCCCGCATGCGCTCGCGCTCGGACCTGTGCGAAGACTGCCTCGATTCGATGCAGGCTTCGTACGACAAGGTTATCGAGCCGCTCGCCGCGCGCTTTCTGTGAACGCCGAAGCCGCGCACATGCCGCGCGGCTTTGGCGTCGTTCTTCGCATTCCATCGACGAGGTAGGTTCATGCACGACCAGTGCGCGCACGCGGCGCGGCGTCTTTCAGAAGGCTGGCAATGCGTGAGCACGCCCGCCGGCTCATGCGCGATGCCCGCATCGCTCGACACCGTCACGCAGTGGATCGACGCGCCCGTGCCGGGCACGATCGCATCCGCATTGCGCGCGCAAGGCGTCAGCGATGAAGCGCTCGCGCAGCCGTTCGCGCATTGCGATCATTGGTATCGCGTGAAGCTCGCGGGCGACGGCATGCGGCGCTTGCGCTTCAATGGGCTCGCGACCATCGCCGAAATATGGCTCGACGATCGCAAGCTGCTCGAATCGGATTCGATGTTCGTCGCGCACGATCTCGACGTCGAACTCAACGGCGAGCATACGCTTCATCTGTGCTTCCGTTCGATCGCGCCCGCGCTTGCCGCCAAACGCGGACGTGCGCGCTGGCGTCCGAAGCTCGCGCAACCCGCCACGTTGCGCAACGTTCGCACGACGCTGCTCGGGCATATGTCCGGATGGTGTCCGACGATTCAACCGGCGGGTCCGTGGCGCCCCATCGAATTGATCGGCGAAACGCGCGCGTGCATCGACAACGTGGATCTGCGCACGAGCATCGACGGCAACGATGGCATGCTCGATGTCACCGTGCGCTACTTTCATGCACAGGAACAGGCGCCGGTTCGCATCGAATGTGGCGACGCGCACGCCACGCTGGAATGGCACGACGCGCGCACGCTCAAAGGCCGCGTGCGCGTGCCCGATGTGCGCTTGTGGTATCCGCACACGCATGGCGAGCCATCGCGCTATGCCGTGAAGCTCGGCGATATCGATCTCGGCGAAGTCGGCTTTCGCACGATAGAAGTCGATCGTGGTGTGGACGGCCGAGGCTTTCAGCTCGTCGTGAACGGCGTGCCTGTATTCGCGCGCGGCGCGTGCTGGACATCGGCCGATATCGTCGCGCTCGATGCGCCGCGCGAGAAACTCGAGAACGTCTTCCGCCTGATTCGCGATGCGGGCCTGAACATCATTCGCGTGAGCGGCATCACGCTCTATGAATCCGACACGTTCTACCAACTCGCCGACGAATACGGCGTGCTCGTGTGGCAGGACTTCGCGTTCGCGAATTTCGATTATCCGGACGACGAAGCATTTCGTGAGAGCGCGCAACGCGAAGCCGAGCAGTTCCTTTCACGCACGCGACGCTTCGCATCGCTCGCGGTGCTGTGTGGCGGAAGCGAAGTGCATCAGCAGGCGGCGATGCTCGGCCTGCCCTTCGACGCGTATCAGCAGCGCCTCTTCACCGAACTCTTGCCGAATGCGATTGCAGCGCAGCGGCCCGACGTCGCGTATGTCGTGAACTCGCCGAGCGCGGCGCCCGGCGACAAGGAGTCGATGCCTTTCGGCACGCGCGGCGGCATTACGCATTACTACGGCGTGCCGGCGTATCAGCGCCCGTTCGACGATGTGCGTCGCGCGCACGTGCGCTTCGCCTCCGAATGTCTCGCGTTCGCCAACGTTCCCGACGATGTCGCCCTGCGCGCGATACCGAATGCGCGCGCGCACGAACCGCGCTGGAAAGCAGGCGTGCCGCGCGATCCCGGCTCGGCGTGGGATTTCGACGATGTACGCGAGCATTACATGCGATCGCTCTATCGCATGGACGTGCCGCGTTTGCGCTATGAAAATCCCGAGCGCTATCTGGAACTGTCGCGCGCGGTCGTCGCGGATGTGATCGGCGCGGTGTTCTCGGAATGGCGTCGCGAAGGATCGAGTTGTGCGGGGGGCATCGTATGGAATCTGCTCGATGTGCGTCCGGGCGCGGGCTGGGGCATCATCGACGTTCTCGGCGCACCGAAGAGCGCGCTGCATGGACTCGCGCGCGTGCTTCAACCCGTGCAGGCGTTGATCCTCGATGAAGGTCTCGACGGACTCGACGTTCATCTCGTCAACGATACCGCGCGCGAGATTCGCGCGCGCGTCGAACTGGCGTGCCTGCGTGAAGGCGCGATCAAGGTGGCGAGCGGTTCGCGCGATGTCGTATTGCAACCGCGCAGCGTACAACGTGTGTCGTCGAATGCGCTGATCGGCGCATTCTTCGATATCGCATATGCGTATCGCTTCGGCCCGCGCGCGCACGATGCGACGCATGTCGTTCTGCGCGACGCGGACACGAACGAAGTGCTGTCGGAAGCGTTCCACTTCCCCGATCCGTCGATCGGCGAGCGGCGCGATATCGGCTTGAGCGTCACCGTCGAGAAGGACGACGAGGGCTTCAGTCTCATTGTCGAAACGGCGCAGCTCGCGCGCTGGGTGCATATCGCCGATCCGAACTACTTCGCACGCATCGACTGGTTTCATCTCGCGCCGGGAAGCACGCGTCGCATTCCGCTCGTCGCGCGGCACGGGAACGTGAGCGCCGCGCCCGAGGGCGATGTATTCGCGATCAATGCGATTCGAAGCGCGACGTATCGCGCTTCGTGATGCGCGCGCGTCAGCGGCCGAATGCTTCCGTTTCGATGCGCCGTCCGGTGAGGAATGCATCGGCGACGAGTCGCAGCGGTCGCACATCGACATCGCTCGTTTTCGTTTCGATGAGCGTGTGAAAGTGCTCGTACAGCGCGGGATATTCGCGCTCGGCTTCGACATCGATCTCCTTGCCCGCGATCGACAGACGCTTGCCGCCTTCGCGCATCGAGAGGCGGCCCGCGTCCGTTTCGATGTCGATGTCCCATTCCTCGACGGGACCGTGACGCCAATCGAACACCGCGCGCACCGGCGCGCCGTTCGTCGCGACGCAATCGAGTTCGGCGGCGATCGGCGTGGATGTATCGGCCGGCATCGTGAGCGTGGCGGCGCGCAGCGCGACTTCATGCGGCAGGATGCGCGTGACGATCGATAGCGCGTTGATGCCCGGATCGAATACGCCGAGACCGCCCGGCTCCCAGATCCATTGCTGCCCCGGATGCCAGCGCCGCACGTCTTCCTTCCATCGCACTTCTACCGAGCGAATCGCGCCCGGTTCCTTCGACGCGAGCCAGGCGCGCGCCGGTTCGACTGCGCTCGCCGCGCGCGAATGCCACGAGGCGAAGAGCGTGCAGCCGTTCGCGCGTGCAACGTCGCGCAATGCTTCGACTTCGCTCACGCTCGCGCCTGGCGGCTTTTCGAGCATGACGTGCTTGCCTGCGTCGAGTGCGGCGAGCGCTTGCGCATAACGCACTTGAGGCGGCGCGCAGAGCGACACTGCATCGACCGACGGCTCGGCGGCGAGCAGCGCGCCGATATCCGGATAGTTGCGCACGCCTTCGACGCTTGCATTGCGGCTCGCGCACGCGACGAGTTCGAACCCCGGCTGCGCGGCGATCGCGGGCAAGTGCTGATCCCGCGCGATCTTGCCGATGCCGACGACGGCGAGCTTGTGTACGGCTTTCATGCGAATGTCTCCTCTTTTCCGTGGAACCGCATCACGTTCCCGCGTGACCGCGGCCGAACAGCGTGGCCCAAAGCGTTTCATGCTTCGGCTTCGTTATTTTCAGAAATAAACCCTCTACGCAAATCTGCGCCAGATTCTCATCGACCCCGATGCCCGTTCCCGTGACCGTTTGCATCGAACGACGTCTCGATATGCGGCGTTTCCTGAACCGCGCCGCGCAAAGGCAGCGAGCATGCAACCCACTTTTCGGGATTTGTGTAGAGGTCGAACCCCTTGAGACGCTTATCCGAATCTAACACCATCGATAGCGTTCCCGCAGTAATGACATAGATCGGCGGATGGATATCGCAGCGCCGGTCGATCTCTTCGCTTAGGTTGACCGTCTTTCGACGGAAGTGGACGAAGCCGCATACTCGATTGCGCAGCGCACAGTGAAGCAATCGCTGTCCCATTGCACTGTCGCGCTGGAATCAATATGCGCCGTGGTATGAACGGTGGGCTGCTTCATAGGATGTGTCTGTAAGCGAAGTGAAGAATGGTGTAGTCGCGCTCTCGAACGACGGTAAGCGGCGACTCTATACGCCTCTCGCTTATCGTGATACGCCCGTCGAGCGCATAGATGCGCGATACGCCCGCGTTTTCCTCGCGATAGCCAATGACGGCATCCAGCTCCGCGTCATGGATTGGCTTCGCATTGAACGGCACGGACGGTGGACGGATGTCGAGCGACCCACCTCAATCGGCTTCTTTGTAGGCTTCCAATCGAACGACGGCTCGTCTCTGCTATACGGCAACGACGATTGCATATTCTGACTCTCGAACATAGCGAGCCAACAGAATACTTTGCCATCCGAATTGATTCGTCACTTGAAGTTACGGTGACGAATCCGCGATACAGCTTCCGATTCGTCACCTCGCGATACCCTATCGCCCGCTCACGCAGTCGCCGCCACCTCCACCGGCGCGCGATAACTTTCGATCAACCGTTCGCGCTTCTTCGCGACGGCCGCGATGTTGCGCTCCTTCACATGCCCGAAGCCGCGGATTTCATCAGGCAGTTGCGCAAGCTTCAACGCGGCATCGCATCGTTGCGCATCGAGCGTCGCAACGAATTCATCGACGAGCGCAATGTAATCCGCGATCATCCGGCGTTCCGTGCGGCGCTCTTCCGTCTTGCCGAACACATCGAACGATGTGCCGCGCAAACCCTTCATCTTCGCGAGCACGCGAAACGCCGGCAGCATCCACGCACCAAAACGCTGCTTCAGGAGATGGCCATGCTCGTCGCGTTTAGCGAAAAGCGGCGGCGCGAGATGGAACATCAGCTTGTAATCGCGGCCCGGTTCGCCCTCGAACTGCTCACGCAGCTTGTCGAGATACGCGGGATCGGCATACAGACGCGCAACTTCGTACTCATCCTTATAAGCCATCAGCTTCGCGAGATTCACCGCGACGGCGCGCGTAAGGGGTAACTTCGCGTTCAGCAGCTTTTCCTTCTCGCGAATGCGCTCGACGACATCGCGATACGAACGCGCATACGCTTCGCTCTGATACGCCGCGAGCAACGCTTCGCGCGTCGCGATCACGTTCTCCAGCGACTCCGGCATCTTCACGATGACCGCGTGCTGCGTGGACTTGAGCAGATCGCCGGCGCCGTTCTGCGCAACGAAGCGGCCCCAGCTGAACGCGAGCACGTTCTTCTCGACGGCCACGCCGTTCAGTTCGATCGCGCGCGTGAGGCTCGCGAGTTCGAGCGGCAACCAGCCCTTCTGCCACGCGAAACCAAGCAGCAGCGGATTCGAATAGATCGTGTCGCCGAGCAGTTTCAACGCGAGCGCATTGGCATCGACGAACTCGCATCCCGCGCCGATGCTCTCCGACAACGCCTGCTCCGTCTGCGCAGCGGGAAAGGTCCATTGCGCATTCGTGACGAACTCGGCGGTCGGCGTCGCGCCGCTGTTGATCGCCGCGTGCGTGATGCCGTGACGCGTGCGCGACAGCACATCGTTCGATGCTGACACGATCGCATCGCAACCGATGACGAGCCGCGCTTCGCCCGTTGCGATGCGTGTCGCATGCAGCGCTTGCGGCTTCGGCGCGATCTGCACGTGACTCAGCACCGCGCCGCCCTTCTGCGCGAGACCCGCCATATCGAGCACGGTCACGCCCTTGCGTTCGATATGCGCGGCCATGCCGATCAATCCGCCGATCGTCACCACGCCCGTGCCGCCGACGCCCGTCACGAGAATGCCGTAAGGCTTCGACAAGGCAGGCAACGAAGGGATCGGCAGATCATCGAAGTCCGGCTTCACGCCTGCGGCCGCCTTGGGCTTGCGAACCTGCGCGCCTTCAGCGGTGACGAAACTCGGGCAAAAGCCCTTCACGCACGAGAAATCCTTGTTGCACGAAGACTGGTTGATCTTGCGCTTCGTGCCGAGCGGCGTGTCCATCGGCTCGACCGACAGGCAGTTCGATTGCACCGAGCAATCGCCGCAGCCTTCGCAAACCGCATCGTTGATGAACGCGCGACGCGCCGGATCGGGATACGTGCCACGCTTGCGGCGACGGCGCTTCTCCGTCGCGCAAGTCTGGTCGTAGATGAGGATGGTCGTGCCTTGCGTATCGCGCAACTCGCGCTGAATGTGATCGAGCTCATCGCGATGATGCACGTTCACGCCCTGGGGCAACGCAACGTTCGCATCGTATTTCTGCGGCTCGTCGGTCACGATGACGATGCGCTTCGCTCCTTCCGCATAGACCTGATGCGCGATCTGCGGCACCGTCAATATGCCGTCGACGGGCTGGCCGCCGGTCATAGCAACCGCATCGTTATAGAGAATCTTGTACGTGATGTTCGCGTTCGCCCCAATCGCCGCGCGCACCGCGAGCAGGCCCGAATGGAAGTATGTGCCGTCGCCGAGATTGACGAAGACGTGTTTATCGCCGGAGAAATGCATCTGGCCGATCCACGCGACGCCCTCGCCGCCCATCTGGCTGAACGTCTCGGTCTTGCGGTCCATCCACATCGACATGTAATGGCAGCCGATGCCCGCGAGCGCGCGCGATCCTTCGGGCACGCGCGTCGATGTGTTATGCGGACATCCCGAGCAGAACCATGGCTTGCGCTCGACATCGACGCGCGGCTTGGTTGCCTCGCGCTCTTTCGCTTCGATCGTTTCGACGCGCGACAACATGCGCGCACGCACGTCTTCGGGAAGATCCGCGCGCGCGAGACGACGCGCGATAGCCTTCGCGATCAACGCGGGCGATAGCTCGTAATGCGCCGGCAGCAACCAGTCGCCGCGCGGCACAGACCATTCGCCGCCTTCGTTGTCGCGTTCGTCGAACTTGCCGTAGATGCGCGGGCGCACGTCTTCACGCCAGTTATAAAGCTCTTCTTTCAGCGCGTATTCGAGAATCTGCCGCTTCTCTTCCACGACGAGAATCTCTTCGAGACCGGTCGCGAACGCGCGTGCGTCCTGCGCATCGAGTGGCCACACGCAGCCCACTTTCAGCACGCGCAGGCCGATCTGCGCGCAGGTGTCATCATCGAGACCGAGATCGACGAGCGCCTGACGCACATCGAGATACGCCTTGCCCGCCGTGATGATGCCGAAGCGCGGCTTGTCCGAATCGATGACGACGCGATTGAGCTTGTTCGCACGCACGTAGGCCAGCGCCGCGTACCACTTCTCGTCGAGCAGACGCGCTTCCTGCGCGAGCGGCGAATCTGGCCAGCGAATGTTGAGGCCGCCTTCGGGCATCGCGTAGTCGTCCGGCGTGACGATCTCCACGCGATCCGGATCGAGATCGATCGATGCCGTCGATTCGACCACATCGGTCACGCATTTCATCGCGACCCACAGGCCCGAATAGCGGCTCATCGCCCATCCGTGCAGGCCGTAGTCGAGATACTCCTGCACGTTCGACGGATACAGCACCGGAATGCCCGCCGCGATGAACGCATGATCCGACTGATGCGCGACCGAGGACGACTTCGCCGCGTGATCGTCGCCAGCGAGGACAAGCACGCCGCCATGCTTGTCGGTGCCTGCGGAATTCGCGTGCTTGAAAACATCGCCGGTGCGATCGACGCCCGGTCCCTTGCCGTACCACATGCCGAACACGCCATCGCGTGTCGCGCCCGGCCACAGATTGATCTGCTGCGTTCCCCAGATCGACGTCGCCGCGAGATCCTCGTTCACGCCCGGCTGAAACACGATGTCGTTATTCTTCAGATGCGCCTTCGCCTTCCATAGCGACTGATCGAGCGCACCGAGCGGCGATCCGCGATAGCCCGAAACGAAGCCCGCCGTGTTCAGCCCCGCCTTGCGGTCGCGCGCTTTCTGCAACATCGGCAGACGCACGAGCGCCTGCGTGCCGCTGATATAGACGCGGCCTTTCTCCAGCGTGTATTTATCGTCGAGCGTTACGGTTGCAGCGGCTAGTGCGGCGCGATCGGGTGCGTTCATGAGGGCATGTCTCCGGAATTCGGGAATTAGTTTTTTTGCCGAGTATAGGAAGCCGATTTGCGATCGTAAAATCACGAATACACAACTCCGGTATCTGAAAATCAGATGGCGTTCGATCTCACGCTCAGGCAGTTGCGCTACTTCGTCGCCGCCGCGCAAACGGGCCAGTTCTCGATGGCGGCGGCCAACGAACACGTATCGCAGTCGGCGATCACGAATGCGGTGCTCGCGCTCGAAAGCGCGCTCGGCACGAAGCTGTTCGAGCGCCTGCCGCAAGGCGTCGCGCTGACGCCCGACGGTCAGGATTTTCATAACCATGCGCGCCGCGTGCTCGACGCCGCGCGCGATGCGATGCACATGCCGCCGTTTCGCGCGCACGACATGCGCGGCGTCGCGCGAATCGCGGCGTCCTATACGGTGCTCGGGTATTTTTTGCCGGAACTGCTCGCGCGCTTTCGTGCGACGTATCCGTTCATCGATTTCGATCTGCGTGATATGGAGCGGCCGCAAATCGAAGAAGCAGTCGCGAATGGCGATGTCGATATCGGCGTGGTGCTGCTATCGAATCTGCAGCGTCCGAATCGTTTCGACAGCCAGGTCTTGATGCGTTCGCGCCGGCAACTGTGGGTCGCGCCGATGCATCCGCTCGCGCAGCAGCACGCGGTATCGTTGAAGGATATCGCCGTGCATCCCTACATTCTGATTACCGTCGATGAAGGCGAGCAATCGACGATGCGCTACTGGCACAAGAAGCGCATCGAACCGAACATCGCGTTTCGCACGAGTTCGATGGAAGCGCTGCGCGGACTCGTGGCGCATGGTTTCGGCGTCACGGTGCTATCGGATATGGTGTTTCGGCCGTGGTCGCTCGAAGGCAAGCGCATCGAGGCGCGGCCCGTCAACGACGCGATTCCTCATATGGAAGCAGGCATGATCTGGCGCAAGGGCGCGACGTTGAGCGCCCCGTCGACCGCCGTGCAGCAGTTCCTGATTCATGCCTGTGGTGCTTAGTTCGAACTCAATGCGAAATGCTTTCGAGCGATCGGCCGAGCGTGCGCGGTCCCATCGATCCGATGCAGATCATCACGATCAGCATCGCGCCCGCGATGAAGCCGAACACGCCGGTCACGCCCGCTTCCTTCAGCACGAACGCGATCACGAACGAACTGAACACCGCCGATAGCCGGCTCCACGAATACACGAAGCCGACAGCGCGTGCGCGGATCGTCGTCGGATAAAGCTCTTGCTGATACGTGTGATACGTGAACGAAATGATGTTGCCCGCGAGCGTCAGCAACACGCCGAGCGTGACGATCGTCACCGCCGCCGACGCCTGGCTGAACAGCAGGCCCGCGACAATATTCACGGCCGCCATGAACACGATCACATGCTTGCGTTCGAAACGATCGGCGATCCAGTAGCCGAGCAAGGGACCGATGGGCGCGGCAAGCCCGATCACCGTCGTATAGAGCAGGCTCGACGTGACTGTCACGCCCTGCTTGACGAGCAGGGTCGGCACCCAGTTCGCGAAGCCGTAGAAACCGACCGTCTGACAGATATGAAAGACGATCAGCATGAGCGTGCGCTTGCGATACGGCGGCTTCCACATATCGGCGAACCCGGCCTTTCTTGCAATGGGATCGGAAGGACCCGGCGCGGGCAACGGCTTGCCGTACTGAAGCGCGACCGTGTCTTCGAGACGGCGCAGCACTTCGTCGGCTTCGTCGATGCGGCCTTTGCTCGCGAGCCAGCGCGGGCTTTCCGGCAGATTGCGCCGGAAGTACCAAACGAACAGCGCACTCACGCCCCCCGCCAATGCGACCCAGCGCCAGCCATCGAAGCCGAACGGCGCGCGCGGCACGAGCAGATACGAAAGGAACGCGACCACCGGCACGGCGGAAAAGCCGATCGCCTGACACACGGCGAACGCCCTTCCACGCAGATGTTTCGGCGCAAGCTCGGACATATAAGTACCGATGGTCACGAGTTCCACACCGATGCCGAGCCCCGACACGAAGCGCCAGAAGTTGAGCCACAGTGCCGTGTCCTGAAACGCCATCACGGTATTCGCCGCGACGTACCAGAGCAGCGAATACGTGAAGATCGCGCGACGTCCGTAGCGATCGGCGAGAAAGCCGCACGCGATCGTGCCGATGAACAAGCCGCAGAACAGCGCGGCGATGAAGCTCGCGACGCCCGTCGTGCCGAAGAGACCCGCGGTCGTCGATGTGAGAATGCCGCTCTTCACGAGACCCGGCGCGATATAGCCGGTGAAGAGCAGATCATATAGCTCGAAGAAGAAGCCGAGGCTCAGCAGAAAGACGAGTTTCCACACCGCGCGCGTGGCGGGAAGCCGGTCGAGGCGTGCCGAGATGCCCGCCGTGTCCGCGATGGCGGGCGCGTCCGTGAACGCGCTGTCGGCGGCGTCGTGCAGACGCGAAGTGCCCTGCATGATGACCATTGCTTGTCTCCTGAATGTATTCTGAAGCCGCATCGATGGCGGCTCTGTCATGCTGCGTGCTTACTGCGTGAAGCGTTCTTGCAACTCCGCGAACGATGCGATGCGGCCGATAATTGCACTTGCAACTACCGTCGGCGGGCTTGCGAGCCATACTTTTCCCGGACCCGAGCGGCCCGGAAAATTGCGATTGATCGCGCTGATGGTGACTTGTTCGGCCTGTGTCGACGAACCTGGTCCGCAGTTCGCGCACGCACCGCACGACGGTTGCAGCAGAATCGCGCCGACGCGCTCGAACGCATCGACATAGCCTTGCGCGATGCAATAGTCGCGCACGTCCTGCGTGCCGAATTGCAAATAGAGCGTCACATTGCCGGGCACGCGCAAGCCGCGCTTCGCCGCCCACGAAAGCACTTCGTGATAGTGATCGAAGTCCTCGCGCTTGCCTGCCGTGCACGAACCGCCATACGCGATATCGATGACCGGCCTTTCATCGAGCGCTTCAAGCGCGATGCCGTTGCCCGGATCGCCGGGCGCGGCGAGCATCGGCGTGAGACGCGAGCAATCGATCGCGATGACATCGGCGTAGCGCGCGCCTTCATCGCTCCGCATCCATGGCTCGATCTTGAAGTCGATGCCGCGCCGCGCCTTCAGAAAGCGCACGGTTTCATCGTCGGGAGCGACGATGCCCGTGAAGCCGCCCAACTCGGCCGTCATGTTGGTGAGCGTCGTGCGCTCATCGGTCGAGAGGCTCGCGATGGCCGTGCCCGCGAACTCGAACACCTTGCCGACGCCCGCGCCCGCGCGTATGCGCGAATCGGCAAGCAAGTGAAGCACGATGTCCTTCGCGGTGACGCCCGCGGGAATCGGTCCCGATAGTTCGATGCGCAACGATTGCGGCACCGTCATGCGAACCGCGCCGGTGACGAATGCGTTCGCCATGTCCGTCGTGCCGACGCCGAACGCGACACATCCGAGCGCGCCGCTATGCGGCGTATGCGAATCGGTTCCGACGATCACGTGGCCGGGCAACGCGTAGCGCTCGGCCATCATCGCGTGCGAGATGCCTTCGGAGCCTTCGTCGAGCTCGCTGTTCGCTTCGCTCAGATAGCCGTGATTGCGCACATCGTAGTCATGCGCGAACGTGCGATGCGCGTCCGATAACTCGCGCACGTTCGGCAGCAGCCCGTTCCCGATATGCAGTTCGCTGCGATGCGAATACGACAGATGATCCTCGAACGCGAGCATGCTGCGCGGTTCGTGCAGCGTCAGCGGGCGGCCGAATGCCGCGTGCAGCATATGCGCGGCCATGCCCGTGTAGTACTCGTGGATGAAGCGCCAGTCCGCGCGCACGAAGATGCCGTTGCCCGCTTCGAGCGATGCGTTGGTCACATCGGTCGTCAATGTGTGACGCGCGAGAATTTTCTCTACGAGCGTGCGCGGCGCTTCATCGTGCGATGCTTCGCCGATGCTGACTCGTTGCATATGCAACTTTCCATAGCGCAACAGTCCGCCGCTCGTAAGGATCGCCGCCGCCAACGGATCGCGATCCGCAACGAGTTCATCGATATCGATAGCCTCGCCGCGCCGGATGCGTTCGATCAGGCCGAAATCCGTCGACGTGAAAAGCCCGAGATTGTCCGCGTTCTGCCGATAGATGCGTTCGAAGCTCCGCGCGATCACGAGCCGTATGCCCGCGTGATATTCGGCGAGCGGGCTATGTTCGCGCGACGAGCCTTTGCCATAGCGATTGCCCGCGACCGTCACCTCAAAGCGGCCCGCGCGCACGGCATCGTGGCTGATCGGATTGCGCCCGCCCGCATGAAACCCGACATACGGGCATTGACCGAGCCGCTCGTCGAAACGCGTGAGCACGCTGATCGGCGTGATTTCGTCGGTGGACACATCGTCGCGCAGTGCGCCCGCTTCATCGAGCGTGAGATCCTCGCCGGCGAGTTGCTGCTCGACCTTCGCGGCGTCCGCGCTCAGAAACAGGATTCTTCCGCTTACATTCAGACTGGCCATCGCATTCTCCTTCGACGCCAATCTAGACGCACCCGCGCGCGTGCATGAAGTGTTCGTTCGGCACTGGGGCCATCGCGAGACGCGATGTCCGTGTTAACCCTCGCCGATGAGCGTATCGATCAGCGCCTGCACCGCCTTCAGCCGCGAAGACTTGCGCGGCGCATGAACGCGCAGGCATCGGCCGCTGCCCCACGTTTCGCGCAACGGCACGCGCACGAAATTGCGCGAACCCGCGAACGCCGACGCCGCGCTCGTCGGCACGATGCCGATGCCGAGTCCCGCTTCGACCATGCGGCATTGCGCATCGAAGCTGTTGACGGTGACGGTCACGTTGAGCGGCACGCGCGCGGCATCGGCGTGTTCCTTCAAGGTCTGATCGAGCGAACCGCCCGCCTGCAACGCGACGAGCGGAAAGCGCGTCACTTCGGCGAAGCTCAGCGCGTCTGCTTGCGCGAGTTCGTGACCGGGCGGCAGGACGACCATCAGCGGATCGTCGACGAAGCGCCATGTATCGAGACCCGCATGCGCCTTCGTGCTCGCCGATATCCCGACATCCGCGCGATCGTCGAGACACGCGCGAATCACTTCATCGCTGATCTGTTCCGTCAACGCGATCTCGACGAGCGGATAGCGCGCCTTGAACGACGTGAGACGTTCAGGCAGAAAGCCGACGATCGCCGACGCATTGGCATAGAGACGCACGACGCCCGCGATCTGGCCGCTCATCGACTGAACTTCGCGCGCCATGCTCTCGAGCTGTCCATGAATGGAACGCGCGCTCGCATAAGCATGCTGCCCCGCTTCGGTCAGTTGCACGCCCGAGGACGAGCGAATGAGCAGCGCGACGCCGATGGCCGCTTCGAGATCGGCGATGCGCCTGCTCAACGCCGACGGCGCGATGTGACTGCGGCTCGCGGCGCGCGCAATCGATCCCTCCTCGACGACCGCGATGAAGAGTTCGAGACTGTAGGGATCAATTCGCATGGCTCTCGTGTTTATCGTCCGCCGGATAACGACGTGATGATTGCATACGCCGCCTTCACACGCTCTTCGTTCGGGATGTTCCTGTTCGCGAGCATCACGATGCCCACGCGCGCTTTCGGCACGAACGCGATATAGGCGCCGAAGCCGTTGGTCGAGCCGGTCTTGTTGATCCACACGTCGTCGCGCGGCGCTTGCGGCGGATCGATGCGCGTGACGGGCGTCGCGTTCAGGATCATCGACGACGAGTTTCCATCGAGCAAAGGCTGTAACGCGACCGGATACGGATACTGTTCCCAGATGAGATCCTGCGTCATCGGGCCGGCCTGGAAATAGCCCGTGTGCGTGGCATCGACGGCGCGCTGAAACGCCGGATCGATACGCACCAGGTTCATGTTGATCTGCAGGAAGCGCGTCATGTCCGCAGCCGTCGATCTCACGCCATAAGCCTCCGGCGAAAGCACGCCACCTTTCATGCGTATCGGCGCGTCGTCTTTCGTATAGCCTTGCGCGTAATCGCGCTGCTTCGAAGCGGGCACGTTGATGTAACTCTGCTTCAGTCCCAGCGCGGGAAAGAGACGCGTCACCATCAGCGCTGCGAAGTCCTGCTTCATGCTCTTCGCCGTGATGAGACCGAGCGTGCCGATGCCGGGATTCGCATACGTGCGGATCGTGCCGGGCGGCCGGGCCGGACGCCATGTTTTGAAGTACTGCATCAGTTGCTCGTTGTCGTGAATCTCGTCGGGCACTTGCAGCGGCAAGCCGCCCGGCGTGTGCGTGCCGAGATTCAGCAACGTCACCTTGCCGAACTCCGTCCCATCGAGCGATGGAAGATACTTGCTCACCGGATCGTTCAAGGAAAGATCGCCTTCGATCTGCGCATACGATGCGAGCGTCGCGGTGAACGTCTTGCTGATCGAGCCGAGTTCGAAGAGCGTATCGCGCGTGACGGGCTGCTTCGTCGCCTTAGACGCCACGCCGTACTCGAACACATAAGGCTTGCCGTCGACGACGACGCCCACGGCCATGCCATGAATGCCGTGCAGCGCCATCAACGGCTCGATGGTCTGATCGACGGTCGACTTGATGCTCGCTGCATCGTCGGCATAGGCGGCGCCGGACATCGCGCCAAAAGAAAAAATGGCTGCTGCCAAAAGACTCAGCGCGCGAAACTTCATTGTCTTGATCCTTCGTTCTGGTTTGCATGATTGGAACGAAGCGAAATATCCGCTCTTTTTCGCGCTTCGACAATCGAGGATAATTTGCCGCTGGCAATAGAAAAACTTATGCGAGCCATGCGACCTCATCTTCCCCTGAATGCGTTGCGCGCGTTCGAAGCGTCGGCGCGGCATCTGAGTTTCACGCGCGCCGCACAGGAATTGAACGTCACGCAGGCGGCCGTCAGCCAGCAAGTGCGCGCGCTGGAGGAACGGCTCGGCACGCCGCTTTTCAGACGCCTCCCGCGCGGCCTCAGCGTCACCGACGAAGGGCGCGCGTTACTGCCCGTGTTGAGCGATGCGTTCGGCCGCATCGAAGCCGTGCTCAAGCAGTTCGAAGGGGGCCACTTTCACGAAGTGCTGACGGTGGGCGTGGTCGGCACGTTCGCGGTCGGCTGGCTGATGCCGCGCATGAAGGCGTTTCGCGAGACGCATCCGTTCGTCGAGTTGCGGCTCTTCACGCATAACAATCTCGTCGATCCCGCGTCCGAAGGGCTCGACTTCGCCATCCGCTTCGGCGCGGGCGTCTGGCCGGCGACGCATAACGCGCTGCTGCTCGATGCGCCGCTCGCCGCGCTGTGCGCGCCCGACATCGCGCGGCGTCTTTACACGCCATCCGATCTCGTCAATGAAGTGCTGCTGCGCTCCTATCGCGCGGACGACTGGAGCGACTGGTTCGACGCCGCGGGCCTCGACGCATGGACGATGAACGGTCCCGTCTTCGATTCGTCGCGCCTGATGGTGGAAGCCGCCGTGCAAGGCGCGGGCGTCGCGCTCGCGCCGCCGCGCATGTTCGTGCGCGAGTTGCAGGCCGGGCTGCTCGTGCGTCCGTTCGATGTCGAAGTGAGAACCGGCAGCTACTGGCTCACGTGGCTCAAGTCACGGCGTCTTTCGCACGGCATGAAGCTCTTTCGCGACTGGATCGTCCGGGAAGCGGCCGAGGCCGTTTAGCGGCGCAGGCGGCGTCTGCCTGCCGCGAGATCGTCCGCGAGCGGCACGGACGAGAACAGCAGCAGCAACGCGGCGAGCGGCACGGTCGTCGCGAAGCCGAGATGCGCGAAGCCGATCGCGCCCGCGAAACCGCCGAGCATGAACATCGCGAAGAGCGAACTCAGCAGCGCGAGACGCGCGTGATTCGCGCGCACATAAGAGGCATCGTCGCGCGCGACGCCGCGGTTCCAGTAAAGGCTCTTGCCGATCTCGATGCCGATGTCCGTCACGAGACCCGTCACATGCGTCGTGCGGATCTCCGCCTTCGATATCTTCGTGATCATCGCGTTTTGCAGGCCCATCACGAAGCAAAGCAGCGCGACGGTCAACGGCACATCCCACACGCGATGCGTCTCCAGATTGGCGCCGAGCATGCCGAACACGAGCAGAAGCGCCGCTTCGAGCAAAAGCGGCGTTGCGAACACGCTATGCGCGCGCCGCTGCCGTCCCCAGTTGATGAGCACCGCGGAAGTCGCCGCGCCGCCGAGGAACGCGCCGACCGCGCCGATCGCGGAAAAGACCAAGGCGATCTGGCCGAGCACGAGGTTATCGGCGATCGATGAAACGAGCCCCGACATATGCGACGTGTATTGCCCGACCGCGAGAAAGCCGCCCGCGTTCGCGGCGCCCGCGACGAAGGCGAGCGCGCAGCCCAGACGCCGGTTGGCGGAATCGGTGCGGCTGGGCGAAGTCAAGCCACGGATATAGGCAATCGGCATGGCGGCTCGGGCAGGATGATCGAGCCGAAAAGATAGCACGCCAATTTGCCTCTCCGGGCATGCCTACCGTACGCAATCTGAAAGAAAAAACATAAGTCGATAGCATGCTAACGAATAGAGTTCTCGCTATAATCCCGCCGCATGACTCATCTCGACTTTCTGCGCCGCTCCGTGAGCAGCACGCTCGTGCTTGCCGCGCGACGCTGGCGCCGCACGAGCCACGGCGTGCTCGCCTCGTACGGCGTGTCGGAAGCATGCGCCGTGCCGCTGCTCACGGCCAACAGGCTCGGCGAGGCGGTGCGTCAGGTGACGCTCGCGGAGCATGTCGGCATCGAAGGGCCATCGCTCGTGCGGCTGCTCGATCAGCTTTGCGCGGCCGGACTCGTGCGCCGTGACGAAGATCCCGAAGACAAGCGCGCCAAGACCATCACGCTTACCGACGAAGGCCGCGCCGTCACCGCGCGCATGGAAGAGCGTCTCGTCACGCTGCGCGCGCGGTTATTGAAGGGCGTGAGCCGCGAAGACCTGGAAACGACGTTGCGCGTGCTGAACGTGTTCAGCGCGTCGCCGGATGCGAAGCTGCTCGCGGCACTCGAAGCCGGCGATCAAACCGCAAAGCCGGCGCGGTCCGCCGCAAAGCGCGGAGCATAGCGCCATGTCCTTTCCATCCGCGCGCGAGTGGCTCTTTTCCGCCAAGACCTTCGCCGCCGCGATGATCGCGCTCTACATCGGCCTCAGACTCGAATTGCCGCGTCCTTATTGGGCGATGGCGACCGTCTATATCGTGTCGAATCCGTTCGTCGGCGCGACGCGCTCGAAGGCGCTGTATCGCGCGCTCGGCACGATGATCGGCGCGGCGGGCGCGGTGTTGATCGTGCCGCCGTTCGTCGAATCGCCGTATCTCTTCAGCGTGATCGTCGCGTTGTGGACGGGCTCGCTGCTCTTTCTCTCGATGTTCGACCGCAGCGCGCGCAGCTATGTGTTTCTGCTCGCGGGCTACACGCTGCCGCTGATCGCGCTGCCCGCCGTCACGAATCCGACGGCCGTCTTCGATCTCGCGATCACGCGCACCGAAGAGATCCTGCTCGGCATCGTGGTGGCGAGCGTCGTCGGCCGCGTGGTGTTTCCGAGCCGCCTCGCGCCGACGCTCATCGAACGAACGGACGCATGGTTCCGCGACGCCGCCTTCTACGCGAGCGAAACGCTCTCGGGGCATATCGCGGGCGCCTCCATATCGGCGGCGCGGCAGCGGCTCGCGGCGACCGTCAACGGACTCGAATTCCTGCTGAGTCAATTGACCTACGATCACACGCGGCCCGACATCATCCGGCGTGCGCGCGCGTTGCAGGGACGCATGCAGATCTTTCTGCCGCTCATTTCATCGATGGCCGATCCGCTCATCGAACTGATCGGGAAGCACGGCAAGCATCCTGAAGGGCTCGAAGCGCTGTTGAAGGACGTCGCCGCGTGGGTCGGCTCGCCCACGCCGCGCGCCAAAGAGGATGTCGAAAACGACCGCGCGCCCGATGCCTTCCGCGAGCGCATCAATGCGATGCGTCCGCCCGTCGAAGCGCTCGCGAGCGCGGACGGCGCGCTGCTCTCGAATGCGCTGTGGCGTCTCGGTCAGGTCATCGACGTATGGCAGGACATTCGCGCGTTGCGTGCGGCCATTCTCAACGAGACGAGCGAATGGCGTCCGCACTTCCGTCACTGGCGTTTGGGCGGCACCGCGCGCTTTTTCGATCGCGGCATGATGCTCTTTTCGACCGGCGTCGCGGTGAGCGCGATCATCGTTGCATGCGGGTTGTGGATCGAATCGGGATGGAACGACGGCGCGGCCGCCGTGACGCTCGCCGCCGTCGCGTGCTGCTTCTTCGCCGCGCTCGACGAGCCCGCGCCGCAAGTGTTCACGTTCTTTCTCGCGACGTGTCTGAGCGTCGTGCTCGCCGGACTCTACGTGTTCGCCGTCTTGCCGCACGTACACGATTTCCCGATGCTCGTCGTGATTTTCGCGGTGCCGTTCCTTATCATCGGCACGCTGATTCCGCGCCCGCGCTTCACGCTCGTCACGATGCTCACGGCCGTGAACACCGCAACCTTCATCAGCATCCAGAGCGCCTACGAAGCGGACTTCTTCGTGTTCGCCAACAGCAATCTCGCGGGCGTCGCGGGCCTGCTCTTCGCATTCATCTGGACGCGCATGACGCGTCCGTTCGGCGCCGAACTCGCGGCCGCGCGTCTCACGCGCTCGGCGTGGGCCGATATCGTGCTGAGCGCGTCGCCTTCGGTGCTGATCGCGGATCAGCGCAATCTCTACGCACGCATGCTCGACCGTCTGATGCAGCTCTTGCCGCGTCATGCCGCGACGGACTCGCATCGTCATCCGTCGATCGAAAGCTTTCGCGATTTTCGTGTCGCGCTCAACGCACTCGATCTGCGCCGCACGCGCCGCAAGCTGCCGCTGGACATACAGACATCCGTCGACGATACGCTCGACGCACTGCGCCGTTACTTCGAATCCTGCATCGCGCGGCGCGCACGACAGCCGGTGCCGCCCGAGCTGATTCGCAGCATCGATGCGACGAGCGCTCAGGTCACGTCGCGCGCGCTCGAGCAGTCGCAGAATGCGGCCGCGGAAAGATGGCTGCGCGACACGCTGCACGCGCTCGTCGGCATGCGGCTCTCATTGCATCCGCCCGCGACGCAGGAAGAGCCGGCATGATCTTCGTCACTCATTCTTCATCGGAACGCCATACATGATCGGCGAAATCGACATTCTCGGCGTCTTCGTGCCCGCCGTGCTCGTGCTGATGTTCATCGCCTATCTGTTGAATCAGGCGATTCGCAACGTGCTCGCGCGCGTCGGCTTTTATCGTTTCGTGTGGCACCGTTCCATCTTCGATCTCGGCATCTATGTTCTGGTGCTGGGCGTTGTCGTCATCGTTTCGCAGCGGCTCATCTCGTGAAAAAAACCTGGTTCTCTCTCGGACAGATTCTGCTTACGCTCATCGTCGTCGCGATTGCGTGCGTCGTGTTGTGGAAGCTCGTCGATTACTACATGTTCGCGCCGTGGACGCGCGACGGCCACGTGCGCGCCGATGTCATTCAAGTCGCGCCCGACGTGTCCGGCCTCATCACCGACGTGAAGGTCGCCGACAATCAGCAGGTGAAGAAAGGCGACGTGCTCTTCGTGATCGATCAGGCGCGCTACACGCTCGCGCTGCGCAATGCGCAGGCGACCGCGCAGCAACGCCGCGCCACGCTCGATCAGGCGCGTCGCGAAGATGCGCGCAATCGCGCGCTCGGCAATCTCGTCGCGCGCGAAGTCGTCGAGGAAACGCATTCGCGCGTCGAGCAGGCGACAGCCGCCCTCGCCGATGCCGAAGTCGCCATCGATACCGCGCGCCTGAATCTGCAGCGCACGGAGATCGTGAGTCCCGTCGACGGTTATCTCAACGATCGCGCGCCGCGCACCGGCGAATTCGTGTCGGCGGGACGCGCGGTGCTGTCGGTGGTGGACATGCAATCGTTCCGCGTCGAGGGTTACTTCGAAGAAACGAAGCTCGGCGGCATCGATATCGGCCAGCCCGTCGATATCAAGGTCATGGGCGAAGCCAACATTTTGCGCGGTCATGTGCAGAGCATCGTCGCGGCGATCGAAGACCGCGACCGTCAGCAAAGCCCGAGTCTCCTGCCGAACGTGAACCCCGCGTTCAGTTGGGTACGTCTCGCGCAGCGCATTCCGGTACGCGTCACGCTCGATGAGATCCCCGCCGACTTCCGCATGATCGCGGGACGCACGGCGACGGTTTCGGTGCGGGGCATCGGGCCGAAGATCGGCAAGCGCGCGGCGTCGGAGACGTCGCCCGCATCGGCGCCCGCGCCGACTTCGAGCACGTCGGGCACATCGCGATGAACGGCACGCGCATCATGAAAGCGATCGCCATCGCGGCTTCGTCGGCCTTCGCGCTCTTCGGCTGCACGACCCTCGGACCGAACTACACGCTGCCCGATAACGCCGCGATCAAGGCGCCCTACGCGAACGCGGCCATCGACGGCGCGGATCGCGCGCCCGTCACGCAAGGCGAAGTGCCCGCGAAATGGTGGCGTCTCTATGACGATCCCGTCGTCGATCAGCTCGTCACGCAGGCGCTCGCATCGAATACGGATTTGCGCGTCGCCGCCGCGAATCTCGCGCGTTCGCGCGCCGAAGTCGAGTTCGCGAACAAGCAAGGCGGATTCTCCGGCAAGACCTCGGCCGCGTTTCAGCGCGCGCAGGAATCGGCCGAGCAATATCTGTTGTCGGAGAAGCTTCCGGTCGTCAACGAAGGCGCGCTCGATCTGTCCATTTCCTACGAGATCGATCTCTTCGGCAAGCTGAAGCGCGGTGTCGAAGCAGCGAACGCGGACGACGAAGCCGTCGAGGCCGCGCAGGATCTCGCGCGCATCACGGTGGTCGCGGATGTCGTGCGCGCGTATGTCGAATCGTGCTCGGCGGGCGAAGAGCTGGAGATCGCGCAGAAGTCGTTCAACCTGCAGAAAGAGCGCGTGAAGCTCACGCAGCGTTTGCGCGACGCGGGCCGCGGCAATCAGTCGGAAGTCACGCGCGGACAGACTCAGGCCGATACGCTCGCCGCCGACATTCCGCGCTTCGTCGCGCGCCGCCGCGTCGCGCAGTATCGGCTCGCGATGCTGCTCGCGCGCGCGCCGTCCGATTTGCCCAAAGCCGCGCTCGCCTGCAAGAAGCTGCCGAAGCTGCGCGCGCCGATTCCCGTCGGCGATGGCGCTGCGCTGCTGAAGCGCCGTCCCGATGTGCGTCAGGCCGAACGGCAGCTCGCGTCGTCGACGGCGCGCATCGGCGTCGCGACGGCGGCGCTGTATCCGTCGGTGAGTCTCGGCGCATCGGTGGGTTCCGTCGGCATCGCGGAAGACTTGTTCGGCGCGAACACGAACCGCTGGGCGTTCGGGCCGCTCATCAGTTGGAGCTTTCCGATCAACGGTCAGCGCGCGCGCGTGACGCAGGCGGAAGCATCGGCGCGCGGCGCGCTCGCGCATTTCGACGGCGTCGTGCTGAAGGCGCTGCAGGAAACGCAAAGCAGCCTCGCGACCTACGCATCCGACACCACGCGCGCCGATGCATTGCGCACCGCGTATAAATCGGCGATCGAATCCGCCGATGAGACGAATCGCCTGTATCGCGCGGGACGCGAGTCCTTCCTCAACGATCTCGATGCGACGCGCACGCTCACCGGCGTCGCGGCGCAGGTCGCGGCCGCCGAAGGTCAGGTCGCGATCGATCAGGTCAACCTCTTTCGCGCGCTCGGCGGCGGCTGGGAAACCGACGAAGCCATCGCGCAGAATTCAAAGGGCAAATAGCGCGCGCGAGCCACGGCTAAGGGTCGCATAAGTTTCGCCGGATACGATCGGCCGGATCATCGTAACCAGCGAAACTGCCGCATGAATGCACTCGAAGCGCTCAACCGCGCGTGGTTCCTTGCGATCAACGCGCGAGCCGCCACGCCGCTATGGCAAATCGACGTTGCCATCGCCATCGCCGAAGATCTCGTTTATCTCATTCCCGTGCTGCTCGCGTTCATGTGGCTCTTCGGCGGCCGCCTTCAACGCGGCGCGGCCGTGCGCGCGTGCTGCGTCACGTTCCTCGCGCTCGGGCTCAATCAGCTGATCGGCATGCTGTGGATGCATCCGCGGCCGTTCATGATCGGCCTCGGCCATACGTTCATCGAGCATGTGCCCGATTCGTCGTTTCCGAGCGATCACGGGACGCTCTTCGCCAGCGTCGCGCTGACATTGCTGCTTGCGCGTCTCTGGCATGACGGCCTGCTTGCCGCGCTCGCGGGCGTCGCGGTCGCGTGGGCGCGGGTCCGCATCGGCGTGCATTTTCCGCTCGATATGGCGGGCGCAATCGGTGTCGCGTGCATCGCGTATGCGCTCGTCGCGCCGCTCTGGGCGCGTGCCGGAGAAGCGCTGATGCGCTTGCTGATTGCGCTCTATCGCAAGGCCGCGTCGTGGCCGATTCGCCGTGGCTGGCTCGCGCCTTGAGTTTCAAAAGTGCGGACGCGCGTTCGTCTTGATCGCGTAGCCCGCGCGGAAGGCCCGCGCATCGCTCATCGACGTTCGCCAACCATGACAAGCCTTCAAGGTAGCCCCATGCGATTCGATCTCGCCAGCTTCACCGATCCGGGCGGTCGCAACAGCAACGAAGACCGGCTCGTGCTGGTCGCGCATCGCCGGCTGATCGCGGGCATCGTCGCCGATGGCGCGGGCGGTCTCGGCGGCGGCGACGTCGCGGCGCAACTCGTCGTCGACACCATGCGCGACGTGCTGCGCGATTGCGCGACGCGCGGCGAGAGCGTCGAAACGGGACAACTCGCCGATGCGATGCTCGCCGCGAACCGCGCGATCGTCGATGCGCAATCGGCCGGCGGCACGCGCGAACGCATGCGCTCGACCGCCGCGATCCTCACGATCGACCTGCAAGGCGCACACGCGAACTGGGCGCATTGCGGCGACACGCACATCTACTGTTTCAGGAACGGACGCATCGTCCTGCAGACGCTCGATCAGGGCAGCGCGCAGCCATACCGGCTGCGCAGCGTGATGCACACGGCGCTCGGCACCGACGACGAACTGAAGATCGAAGCCGCGCGCGTGCCCTTTCCGATCGAGGATGGCGACGCGTTTCTCGTCTGCAGCGACGGCTTCTGGGAACATCTCGACGAAGCGTCGATGATCGATTCGATCGACGATGCCGGCGACGCCGCAAGCTGGCTCGCCGCGCTCGCGGCTCGTGCGCGCCGCAACGCGCCCGCCGGCGCGGACAATCTGAGCGCGATCGCGTTGTGGGCGGGCGCGCCGCGCGTCAGCCGATAGGCGCGGCGCAGGCGCGGCCGGACGCGACGATCCGTCCCGCCATGCTGCTCAAGAAGCCCGGAAGTTCCGCCGCGGGCATCGGCCGGCTCAGCAGAAAACCCTGCATCTGATCGCATTCGAGTTCGCCGAGCGTGCGGAATTGCGACTGCGTTTCGACGCCTTCCGCGACGACCTCGATCTGCAACGCGCGCGCGAGCGTCACGACCGCCGACAGCAACGCGCTGCCGCGCTGCCCGGACGAATCGAGATCGCGCACGAAGGAGCCGTCGATCTTGATCTGATCGAAACGAAAGCGCTGCAGATAACAGAGGCTCGAATACCCGGTGCCGAAATCGTCGATGGCCACGGCGTAGCCGCGCGCTTGCAGCGCCTCGATCGTGCGGCTCGTCCGTTCGATGTTCTGCATCGCCGTCGATTCGGTGATCTCGAACATGAGGCGCGACGGATCGACGCCGGACGCGGCGATCAGCGCATCGACGCGCGCGACGAGATCGGGCACGTTGAACTGGATCGGCGACAGATTCACCGAGACCGAGATCGCCGGCAGGCCGTCCGCGTCCCATCGCGCGATGTTGCGGCACACTTCGCGCAACACCCAGTCGCCGATTTCGACGATGAGGCCGGAGCGCTCGGCGATCGGAATGAATTCGAGCGGCGCGATTTCGCCGAGTTCCGGATGACGCCAGCGAATCAGCGCCTCGACGCCCGTCACCGATTGCGACGCGACGCTGAACTTCGGCTGAAACGACAGGCTCAACTGGTCGTCGCTCAACGCGCGATGCAGGTCACGTTGAAGGATCAGCGACCTGAGCGCCGTGTGATTCATCTGCGGCTCGAACACGCGGACCGTATTGCGCCCGCTCTGCTTCGCGGCGTACATGGCGGCGTCGGCGCTGTGGAGCAGTTCGTCGGCGTTCGCGCCGTCGCGCGGATGAAACGCAATGCCGATGCTCGCGCTCACGCGCAGCGGCAAGCCGTTGACGACGATCTCCTGCGAGAGACGCCCCAGCACGCCATTGGCGACCGTCATTGCCGCCGAGGTGTCCGCCGCGTTCCCGACCACGATCACGAATTCGTCGCCGCCGAGCCGCGCGACCATGTCGGTATGGCGCAAATCCTCGCGCAGACGCTCGGCGCATACCTGCAGCAGATCGTCGCCGACGCCATGACCGAGCGAATCGTTGATCGACTTGAAGCCGTCGAGATCGATGAAGAGCACCGCGAACGGCGACGCGCGGCGCGCGCCGTCTTCGATCGCCTGCGCGATGCGCAGCGTGAGTTGCTGGCGGTTCGGCAACCTCGTGAGCGCGTCGTGCGTGCCGAGATAGCGCAGTTGCCGGTTCGCGCGCTTCAGCGAGATCGACAGGCTGCTCGTGTGGAGCGCGAACAGCGCGAGCGTGCCGACGAGCACGGTGAACGACATCGCCGTGACGACGAGCGCGAGCCAGTTCGCGTCGAGTTTGGCATCGGCGAGGCAGAGGCTGCCCGGCGCGAAATTGGCCGCGTCCATGCCCAGATAGTGCATGCCGGTGATGGCGACCGCCATGATGATCGCCGCGCCGAGCCGCTTGACGACGCGGTTCTCCACGTTCGACGCGCGCAGCGTGAACGCGAGCCAGAGCGCGGCCATCGACGCGAAGATCGCGACCGCGACCGACAGCGCCACTTTCCAGACCGTGTAGTCGATTCCCGGCGACATCTCCATCGCGCGCATGCCGGTGAAGTGCATCGCCGCGACGCCGACGCCCATGATCGTGCCGCCGACGACGAGGCGCGGCCACGATAGCGCGCCCCGGCTCGCGGTGGCGAGCGCGATGAACGACACGCCGATCGCGAGCACGAGCGACGCCGCCGTGATGGACACGTCGTAGCCGACGGAAATCGGCAGCGAGAACGCGAGCATGCCGATGAAGTGCATCGACCAGATGCCGACGCCCATCGACACCGCGCCGCCGGCAAGCCAGGCGGGGCGGCGTTTCGCGCTCGCAAGCGCATTCAGGCCGCCGGACAGCTCCATCGCCGTGTAGGACGCGAGGAACGCGACCACCAGCGACAGGCAGACCAGCAGCGGATTGTAGACACCAGTCATCGGCCCTCTCTCGTTTCTTGTCAGTCTTTTGCGACTGCTTTTTCTTGCGGTTCGACCGCCTCAGGCCCACGCCGAGATGACGCCCGGCGCTCGATTCCTCATGCGCTATCGGCCGGTCAGCCGAAAACTTTATGGCCATCCCCTTTCTACGACTTTCGATGTAGGCCATCCAGCCGATTTTGCGCGCGCCCCGCCGTGACTAATTTGAAAGCGCCGGCTCGCAGGAACGGCTGAAAAGCCGACACGCCTCGGGCCACGCGCCGGGCGGCGCAGCAAACGCAGGAGGGGCCATGTTCACGCACAGAGGATTCAGGGGAACGGGAGCGTCATCATGGACGCGCTGACTCATCGCGACGCAAGCGCCTTCGCGCTCGAAACGTCGACGCTCGCCGAACTGTGGCATCGCCGGACGAGTCTCTCCGACAGCGAAATCGGCCAGATCTACAAGCTGGTGTTGGCGGCGCTGCGCGGCTATTACCCGTCGGAGTTGCGCGGACTGCCCGAGGACAAGGAGGAGCTGATCTCGCAATTCTTCTTCTCGCGCGTGTTGCGGCTCGACTTCGAGCAGCGCCCGTCGCACGCGTCGCCGGAGAGCGCGCCGTCCACGGCGCATGCGCTGTGCGCGTACTTTCGCCGCTTCCTGATCGACTGTCTGCGCAGCGCGAGCCTGCAGCGCAATCTGTCGATCGAGATCGACGGCGTGCAGGCCGAAGTCGATTCGCGCGCGCACGCTCCCGACGATCCGGTGGCAGCCGCGCTCGCCGAATTCGGTCTGAGCGAGGCGGACGTGCGCGGTCTCGCGCGCGCGTTCGTCGCGGCGCTCGATGCGCCGGACCGGATCGTCCTCGCGGGGAGTCTCGGCGCGTGCGGCGAACGCAAGGGCGGGCTCAAGGCCGTCGCGGACCGGTACGAGGTGCCGTCGTATCACTATCGCGCCCGCAAGCTCGGCGTGACGATGAAGAAGAAAGCGACGCCGAAATCCTTCGCCGCGACGAAAATCGGCCGCTGGATGGAGGACACGCTCGGCATCGCGATCGCGCCGGAGAACCGCGACGCGATCCTGATCGTGCTGAATCTGCTCGCGCTAGAAGCGCACGAATGAGCGGGCGTCAGCGGTCTTCGATGTCCGTCGGCGGCGTTTTCACGATGCCCGCGCCGACGTTGCCCTGCGACACGCGCCGGCCCCGCTCGTCCGCGTCGAGCTTGCGGCCTTGCTCGGTGACGCCGGCGGACGTGATCGTCTGCAACGTCGCCTTGTTGCGCGTGTCTTGACGGGGCGTCGTCGAAAAGGTGGCGCCCTGGGGCGGCGACACGGCGATCTTGCGCAGGATTTGCGGCGCGGCGGCGCTCGTGCCCTCGAACGCAAGCGCCGAGCCGCTGCGCGTGCCCGCCGCCATCACGCCTTTGCGGATGATCGAGCGATCCGATACGGCGGCCACGTCGGGCCCGGCGCGATCGGGCGGCTTGCCCGCGCGGTCGAAGCCCGACGAGGAGTAAGGCGCGGTGGCCAGGTCCTGCTTGCGATAGCCGCCGACGACGCACGTCTGAAAGCCCGTCGCGATCGAACTGAGCGTGCCCTCGCGACGGATCCAGCTCGGCGGATTGGGGCCGTCGTAGTCCTGCGGCGCGGTGTATTTGTCGAAGCGCACGTAAGCATCGTCGTCGAAGCGGGACTGGCGTCCGCGTACGGGGAAGCCGAAGGGCGTCTCGTTGCGCTGCACCCAGGCTTGGACTTCGATGTCACTGTTCTGGTTGGCATTCTTCAGCTCGATCATCCAGTCGCCGCTCGGCGCAGGGCGCCGGTTCGGGTCGCGCGTCATCGTCGGCGCGAGCGCGACGAGAATCATCGGCGGTTTGCCGCGCGCGCCGCGGCCGAGATGCACGACCGTGCACAGGCGCTCGCTGCCGAGCGTCCAGGCGGCGACGCTGCCGGGCTGGATTCCCGCGCTCGCGCCGCCGCCGGGCGGCCGCACCGCGACTTCGATGTTCGAATCTCCTATATCGGGCAGCCAGATTTCGACGAAACTCGGCGTCAGACACTCGGGCAACACGCGCCAGCGCAGTTCTTTTGTCGCGTCCTTTGCGATGGACAGCGTGCCGTGACAGCGGTCGAGATTGCTGTTGCCCGCCGGGAGCGTGATCGAGCAGGCTTGCGTTTGCGAGAGCTCGTCCATCGCGCATTCGAGCATCGACGTGCCGTCGTGCGGACCGGCGAAATAGCCATAGCTCATATTGATGAACGCGCGGCTCACATCGCCGGCAATGTCCCGCGTGCGCGCGATGATGTAGCGCAACGCATCGAGCGCCTGCGCGTCGAGCCAGAGGCCGGACGTGTCGCGCACGGTCCGGCCCGGCTGACGGAATTGCACGGCGACCAGTTCGGGCGGCGGATCCGGCGCTCGATTCGGATTCGGCGCCGAAAGATCGGGCCGCCGCAAATCGACGCCCGCGGCGAGGTCCAGCGTCGCGGTGCCGTGCGTCCATCCGCGGGCGAGCGCCGTCGCGCCCGCATCGCGATAGAGCGCCTCTTCGTCGATTACGCCGTCGCGCCGCGCGTCGTTCATCCGCTTGTGAATGTCCGCCGAGAGGAACTCGCGCCCGTATCCGAGCCCTTGCGCGTCGTTGGCCGGATCGTCCTGATTCCAGAAACAGCGCACGCGCGAGTCCGTGCCGGCTGCATCGGCGTAAAAATGCGCGTGCGCGAACGCGATGGCGTCGTCGCATGCGCCGACCACGACGACCTTGGGCGCGCCATGGCGACGCGGCGCGTGAGCGAGCTTGTCCTGATTCGTGACCGGCACGGGATCGCTGCGCGGCGGCTCGCCGGCCAGCACCGGCATCGCGAGCGTGAAGCGCTCGATCATGCCGGCGAGATCGGTCTTCAGATGATCGAGAAACGCCGCCGTCACGAACGCGGTGCAAAAGCGCGTGTTTTCGAGACCCGCGGCCGGATGACGATAGAGCGCCGACATCCATATCCCGCTCTTGCCCTGCACCGTCTCGGCGAGCTTGCGCGCCGTCGTGCCCTGCGCCGTCTCGATGGCGATCGGCACGAAGCCCGGCGGCGGGCCGCCCAGGTCTGCGAATCGCGTGAGAACGGCCCACACGAGGTATGGATCGGCGCGCGTTACGCCCAGCACGCCGGCTTCGGTTTCGTCCAGCAGCGGCGTGGCATCCGAATGGACCTGCCAGATCGCGTTCATGTCGGCACGCGATTTCCGCTCAAGCCCTTGCCGTTCCACTCGTTCTTCGCCTCGTTCCATAGCCAGGCGAGAATCGGCGAGCCTGCGCCCGTCGGCTTCGGCTTGCCGAGCCAGATATGCGGGTAATCGGGGGACACCATCGTCGGCGGATCGGTCTGCTGCGCGGCGGTGGCGTTGGCGGGCCAGAGGAGCGGCTCCTGATCGTTGAAGTCCTCTTCGCCGTCGAACTGGTCGCCCCGGAACGTGCGCGGCGTGAAGGTGCCCCGATCGCCGTCAATCTTGCAGCGATGCACGAAATACTCCGCGAGCGTCGTCCCGAGCAGATGCCCCGCCGCCGTGTCCACCGGGAAGTGCACGCCCGCGATCGTGCGGTTGAGCGCGACGCGCCGCGCCTGCGCGTAAAGCTGCGTGTGCAGCGCCGTCGACGGCTGCGCGCCGGTCGCCATCGGCGCGTTGCGTAAATCTCGGAAGAAATCGTTCATCACGCCCGCGACGATGTACGCCTGCGTCGAATGTCCGCTCGGCAGCGAGCCGTGGCCGGGCGTCGGGATCATCGGCTGAACTTGCGGCGAATAGTCGATCGCGCGGCTGCACGCGAGCGCGTGCTTGAAACGCATTTCCACGGCGATCGCGAAACGCACCGCCGTCGCGAGCAGTTCGAGCGTCTTCGGCGTGCGCTGCGGACTCAGGAAAAGAATCGAGCTCCAGAAGGCTGCTTGCGGTCCCATCTGCAGCAGCGTTTCATTGGCCCGTTCGGCGCGCAGGTCGGAGTAGCGATCCATGAACGTGAGCTGCTTGACGAACACGTCCTTGCCCGGCCGATGCATCTGAACGATCAGCTTGGGCGGATCGAACTTGGGCGCGGTGTCGTTCGGGTCGATCCTGAAACCGCGATCCCACAGCGTCACGCCGGTCCCGCCAGCCTCCTCTTCCGCATCCTTTGGCGAGAGCGTGAAGGCGAGATTCGACACCAGTTCGAAGTCGAACACGCTCGCCCGCACCCAGTCGTCCCAGCGCCAGAGCTGGCCGTTGTCGTCGAGATTGCGAACGGGATTGCCGTTCGCGTCCGTCCGGAATTCGTCCTCTTCGGGATTGATCCCAAACGGCTGACCCGGCTGCCACGGCCCGCAGATGCCATCGCGATGGCCGATGAGACCCATCGTCTGCGATTCGGCGCCGCCGAGCATGTCGGCGCTGCCGACTCCGCCGACGCCTCCCACTCCTCCGACGCCGCCCACGCCGCCCACGCCGCCCACTCCGCCCACGCCACCTACGCCGCCTACGCCGCCCACTCCGCCGAGAGTCGCCATTTGTTCACCTCTTTGCTTCGTCAGGAATGCCTGCGGGCTACTGCAACGGCAAACCCGCGCGCCGCAGCGCGTCCGACCAGATGCGGCCCGTCTCGAACGCCGCGCTCGGCGAACGCTCCAGAAAGCCGCGCACGGTGAGATGCGGCTCGATCGCGAGCACCTTGCGGATCGTGAGCCGCGCATCGTCGACGAGACCGAGTTCCGCCTGCGCGATCGCGAGCGCGCGCAAGGTCGACGTGTTATTCGGCCCGTTGCGCAGCGAATGCTCCGCGAGTTCGATCACGCGCTCGTACTGGCGCGCGGAAAGCGCCGCCGTCGCGCAGAGCGACTCGTAGAAACTCTTCAGCGGATCGAGCGGCGAGAGCGCGAGCGCATGTCCCGTCGCCGCGACGGCTTCGTCGCCCTCGCCCTTGAATGCATGAAGCGTTCCCTTGAGCAGCCACGCGAGCGAATCGTTGGGATTCGCCTCCAGCGCGCGCTCGTAGCAATCCTCGCCGGCATCGAGCTGCTTGAGCAGATTCGTGCGGACGAAACCTTCGACCGCGAGCGCCATCGACGAGCGCGAATCGGCGTCGAGCGCGCGCCGCGAGCAGGCGAGCGCGGAATGCGCCTCGCCGACGCGGTCCGTCGTCCAGCCGCGATTGAAGCGCAGCACGTGCCATTTCGCGAGCCATGCGTAAGGCGTCGCCTGGCCGCGCGCGCGTTCCGCGAGCACGTCGAGCATCTGGCCGGCGCGCTCGAATTCGTCGCGCACGCCGCGATGCATCAGCGCAATCGAGCCGAGCAGCAAGGTCGAGCTTTCGAGCGTCGGCAGCGACTGGCTGCGCGTGCGTTCGAGCTCGTGCGACACGATCCGCGTGCCAACCGACGTATGAATGTGCGCGACGAGCGTGCTTTCGCCCGCGATGACGGCGTCGATGCTGTCGGTGAGCGTTTCGCCCCAGACGACGCAAGCGAGTTTGGTATCGGCGAGTTCGACGGCGAGCACGATCTTGCCGCCATGCGTGCGATACGCGCCCGACAGCACGTAGCGCGCATCGAGCAGCGCGCCCGCCTGCGACGCGTTCGCGCTCCGGTCACGCAACGCGCTCGTGGATAGCCGAGAGATCACGCGCAGTTCGTCGCTGCCCGAGAGACCGATGATGATGTCGTCGGCAAGAATCTCCCCGAGCACGTCATGGCTCGCGTCGAGGCAGCGCGACGCGAACGGAATCACCGCGATCGAAGGCCGCAGCACCGCCGCGCCGATGGCGTTCGGCGCGATCACCGGACGCGGCCCCGGTCCGCCGAGACGGAACGCGTGCACCGGATGCGCCAGATGCCGCAGATGACACTCGCCGAGATCCTCGATGCACGCGTCGAAAACGCCCGCGAGCCGCGCTTGCACGCAATCCGACATCACGATTTCGCCGGGTCCGGCGAGGTTGTAGAGACGCGCGGCCAGATTCACGCCGCGTCCGTAGACGTCCCGCTCGTCCGCGAAAAGCTCGGTCTCGTGCAGACTCTCGCGCAACATGAGCGGCTCGGCCGCGGCGTTGCCGTCGCCGCGATCGGCCGCGCTCGCCCTGCACGCCGCCTGAATGTCGAGCGCGCAACGCGCCGCCGGCAACGCGTGCTCGAACAGCATCATGAGGCCGTCGCCTTCGGTGCGGATCAGCCGCCCCTGATGCTCCGGCACGATGCGGTTTTCAATGACCGCGCGCAGATTGCGCCAGCGCGCGGCCGTTCCCGCTTCGTCCGCTTCGGCGAGCCGGCACGACTCGACGAGATCGGCGAACAGGACCGTACGCACGACGCGTTGCAACACATTGGCCGTACCGGCAAGTTCCGCGTTCATACTTTCAAGACCGATCGACGGCGCGTCCGTTCGATAACGGATGGCCCATGCTCTCACCGAGATCGCATCAAGCGCAGCAGGACGGCAGACGCGGGTCTCGCGCGGTGTTTGATGATGATTTGAATGGCCGCGACGCCCGGCATCTTTTACTCGCGTCCGATGTTTCGGGTCACGAAATGTCTGCCGCACACCATAACGTAGTCATTGCATCGGTGAATAGCAAGGCGCCTTTTCCGCACTATGTACGGAAGCGTTCCTAAGCGCCTCGATCCTTGTCGGCCTGTAGCCGGCTCGCGATGAGCTGGACCAGATAAAGCGCGAATTCGGGCTCCTGATAGTAGAGCCGAATGGCATCGGCGGCGGAAACGGTTCGCATCTCGCAGTCCGTCTTGCAGATCACCGTCGACGTGCGCCGATGCTCCGGCGAAAAGAGCCCGATTTCGCCGAGCACCGTGCCCGCGCCCAGTTCGATGCCGAGCTCCGAAAGCCGCACCGTGCCCTTCTCGACGTAGAACATCTGGCCGCTCGGATCGCCTTTGCGAAACAGCACTTCGCCGGGCCGGAAACGCTGGCTTTCCATTCTGGCGAGCAGGCGCGCGACCGGAAGCTGACCGCTGATGGCGTGATCGACCTGCGTCTCGCGGATCTTCGCCATGCGCGCCGCAACCACGCTCGCTTCGCCACGGCTCGATACGTTCAGCGCCTTGAATATCGTCGTGAGATGCGTCTTGACCGTGGCCTCGGCGATATCGAGTTCGCGCGCGATCGTCTTGTTGGAGCGTCCGCGCGCGAGCAGCGCGAGCACTTCGAGCTGACGCGGCGTCAGATGCAGGTTCGGGTCCGGCGCGACGTTTCCGGACGGCATGCGCAATTCGCTTCTCTCCGACGAAAGCAGCGAGCGCGGCAGCGAAACGCCGCCTGCCAGCACGAGACCGATCGCACCAAAAAGAAGCTCTGCCGAAGCGGATTTCTCGACACATCCGGCGACGCCCGTCGCGATCAGTTCATCGACTTGCTCGCGCGTGGCCATGCTCAACAGCACGATCACGGGCGTCGTTCCGACACGTTCGCGCGCGGCGTCGAGTTGCGCGCGGACATCGTTCAGACGATCGCCGTCCATGACGATGCAATCGGGCTTGCGTTCGTCCGGCCATCGATCGGGAAGACGGTCGGCCGCGTGCACTTCGGCATCCTGCGCGAATCCCCGCAGGAGCGCCGCGACGCCCTCGCGAAACAGCCCCGCCGGTCCGGTCAACAGTATCTTCATGCGATGCATGCTATACCGACTCGCGCGCTCATGCGCGATGGTCGAACGTTCGTCATGCGAAGCGCGCATGCCGTGCGCAAATTGTAAGAGCGTGCTGCGCTGCCTATACTGCATTCGCCATCGGCACACTGCGAGGCCACGCATATGACAGGCAAAAGCAAGCACGCATGGCGGGCGATTCATGCGCTGCTGGTCGCGCAAGCCTGCATTGCCGATTTCGCCGCCGCGCAGCAGCGCGTGCCCGACAAAAGCCTCGTGTACTGCTCCGAAGCCAGCCCCGCCGGATTCGACGATGCGCAATTCACGTCGTCGATCGAAGCGAGCGCGGCGGGCTATACCGTCTACAACCGGCTCGTGGAGTTCGATCGGGAAAACGGCGATATCGAGCCGGGGCTCGCGCAGTCGTGGGAACGCTCACCGGATGGCCTTCAATACACGTTTTATCTGCGCCACGGCGTCAAGTTTCATACGACTGGCTACTTCACGCCGACGCGCGAATTCAACGCCGACGACGTCGTGTTCACGTTCGAGCGCATGCGCGATGCACAGCATCCGTTTCGCCGCGCTTATCCCGTGTCGTTTCCGTATTTCCGCGACCTCGGTCTCGCGACGAACATCGAGCGCATCGACGCGCCCGATCCCTATACGGTGCGCTTCACGCTCGCACGAATCGATGCGCCTTTCCTGCAGAAAATGGCGATGCCCTTCGCGTCGATACTCTCGCGCGAATACGCCGACAAGCTGCTCGCCGCGGGCCGCGCGAGCGACATCAACTGGCATCCGGTCGGCACCGGTCCTTTCGTGTTTATCGACTACGCGAAAGACGCGACGATCCGCTTCGCGGGCAACACGCAATACTGGAAGGCGAACATCGTCCGGCTGAAATCGCTGACGTTCGCGATCACCACCGATCCGATGGTGCGCCTGCAAAAGCTCAGGCAGGGCGAATGTCAGGTGATGAGCTATCCGCGTCCCGCCGACATCGCGTCGATCAGGAAAGACGCGCGCCTGCAAGACGTGAATCAACCGGGGTTCAATCTGGGCTATCTCGCCTACAACACGTCCAGAGCGCCGCTCGACGACGTGACCGTGCGCCGCGCGCTCGACATGTCGATCGACAAGCACGCGATACTCGACGCCGTCTATCAAGGCACCGCGCGCGCCGCAACCAATCCGATGCCGCCGATGCAATGGGGCTACGACTTCGGCATTCGCGACGCGCCGTACGATCCGGCACGCGCGAAAGCGTTGCTCGCGCAAGCGGGTCACGCGAACGGACTCAAACTCAGGCTATGGGCGATGCCGGTGCAACGCGCGTACAACCCGAACGCGCGGCTCATGGCGGAGATGATTCAGGCGGACTGGGCGAAGATCGGCGTGCAGGCGGAGATCGTCACGTACGAAATGGGCGAGTACGTACGCCGTGCGCGCGCCGGCGAGCATGACGCGCTACTCATCGGATGGAGCGGCAACTATGGCGATCCGGACGACTGGCTCGGCGTGCTCCTCGGCTGCGACGCCGTGAAGGGCGGCAACTTCGCGAAGTGGTGCTACAAGCCCTACGACGATCTCATCAAGGAAGCGCGGGCCACGCTCGATATCGATGCACGCACCGCGCGCTATCAGCAAGCGCAGAGAATCTTCAAGGAACAGGTTCCGTTCACGCCGATTGCGCACGCGACCGTTTATCAGCCGGTCGCGGGCAATGTGACGGGCTTCAGGATCGATCGATTCGGCATGACGCGTTTCTGGGGCGTCGGCATCGACTGATTTCGTCTGAGAGTTCAGGACGGTGTCAGCTCATCGAGCACCGACGCGAGAATCATCGCGCCCGCATTGCCCGGAACCGGACGCGGATTCGGCGCATAAACACGATCGCCGCGACGAATCTCGACGCCGCTCATCGCGCATACGCCGACGGTGCGCGCGCGCATCGCACGCCACACCTGATCGCCATAACAGCAGCGCGTCGAGTCGCGCCATTCGATCGTCGCCGTCGTGCTCGATGGCCGCTCGATCAGCTTCACCGCGACGCGTTGATCGCCGCCTTGCGCGAAAGGACGCCTCGGCGAAGGCGCTTCGAAGCTCGCGCCATCACTCAACGATGTCAGCAGGAAGATCGTTCGCGCCCACGGATCGAGGGCGAGTGCAGCTTCAGCCATGTTCGGCTCCTTGTCGAAGAAATACGTGGAATCGGCATCGCCACTCCAAGGTAATGAAACCGAAATCGCGCGCCAACTGCCCGATGGTTGCGCCGGCCTATATCAAGGTTTAATGCGCGCGGCGGCTGCGCCCGCGAAAACTAACACCTTCGTATGAGCGCATCAGACAGACGGCTGGATTCACGGCGCGCACGCCACGCGAACGTTTAATCGATGCATCGAAGGTTGGTGCACGCACGCTCCTTCGTAGGTGTAGTCGAGCCGTTCCGTGGCCGATACAGTGTCGTCAAGGTCGAAACGCGAACGCAGACCAACGGCCTTATCGAGGGAAACCGAAGAACATCCATTATTTCGGATACCCGATCAATCGCATCACTCAATCCACCTTGGAGTCGATCATGAACAAGTACCTCGTCAGCCTCTCTCTCGTTGTCGCCACGCTCGCCGCGCCCGCGATCGCATTCGCGCAATCGAACGGCCCCGTTACGCGCGCTCAAGTCCGCGCCGATCTCGTCGCCGTCGAGCAAGCCGGCTATAACCCCGCGATCGCGAGCGATCCGTATTACCCCGCGGACATTCAGGCAGCGGAAGGCAAAATCGCCGCGCAACACACCGACGCATCGCAAGCCTATGGCGGCGTACGGACCGGCACGAGCGCATCGGCAGCGAGCGCGTCGAAGCATGCCGCGATGAACAACGCGTGCGTCGGTCCGGCCGACTTCTGCCAGCCGTTCTTCGGCAGCTGATCCATCGTTCGCATTAGCGGAGTCTTTCATGAAGCGAATTTTGCAAGTCGCGTCGGCACTGGCGTTATCGGCTGGCGTGTTGGCATCGGCGAATGTATCCGCGCAAACGCATGCGCCGATCAAGAACATCGTCCTCGTGCATGGCGCATGGGTCGACGGCTCGGGATGGAAGCCGGTCTACGACATCCTGACGCGCGACGGCTATCACGTCACGATGGTGCAGGAGCCACTCACCTCGCTCGACGCGGACGTCGCCGCGACCAAGCGCGTCCTCGACCTGCAGAACGGTCCGACGATTCTCGTCGGTCATAGTTACGGCGGGTCGGTCATCACGGAAGCGGGCGTGCATCCGAACGTCGCCGGGCTCGTCTATGTCGCGGCGCATGCGCCGAACGTCGGCGAGGACGAAGGCGCGCTCGGCAAGAAGACGCCGAGCTTCCTCGCGAAGCAGACGAACGCCGTCGAAAAGACCGCGGACGGCTACACGTATCTGAATCCCGCCGTCTTCCCGAAAGACTTCGCCGCCGATCTTCCGCTCAGGCAAGCGACGTTCGAATCGCGCTCGCAGATCCTGACTGCGGCGCAAGTCTTCACGACGCCGCTCTCCGCCGCGGCGTGGACGACGAAACCGAGCTGGGGCATCGTGGCGGGCGGCGACAAGATCATCAATCCGGATCTCGAACGCTGGTACTACGAACGCGCGCACAGTCACATCACGGTCATTCCGGGCGCGAGCCATTCCGTGTACGAATCGAAGCCGCAGCAGGTCGCGGCCGTGATCGAAGATGCCGCGAAGCATGCGGTGCAGTAGGTGAAAATCGCGCGGCGTCGTGCAGCACGCACGACGCCGCGCACATTCGTCTGGGGTTTGCGCTTCTTGCCGTATCCGCCGTCCATGGCTTATATAGTGTGTGGCCGCGCGTGTCGCGCACGAGGCGTCGAATGACCAGACGGAGGAAGCGATGGTTCGGCTCGTGATGATTCTTCTCGGCGTCGACTATCTGCGCACGCGCTGGCGCTCGGTGATGACGCTCGGCCTGCTCAGCATCGCGCTCGGCGGCGTCATCTTCATCGACGCGCTCGACGGTTCCCTGTACTTTCCCATCGTCCCCTTCGTGCTGCTGATGCTGCTCGAAGGCCTCGCCACGCTGGCCGTCGCGTGGACCGGCATGGGCGGCCAGCGCAAGCTGCGCTACGTGAAGGGCGCGACTTTCTGCCTCTCGGCGCTGCTCGTGCTGTTCGGCGGCGAGCACGGCAATTTCGTGCTGTCGCTCATCTTCGGCACGCTTTTTCTCGTCGATGGCGCGCTCCAGATCATTTCCGCGCGCGTGGTCCGCTTTCGCAAATGGCGTATCGCGATGGCGGGCGGCGTGCTCGAGATCGCCATCGCGATCTTCTTCTATCAGCCGTATCCGGATCACTATGCGGGCACGGTCGCGTATTGCGTCGCGTTCGGGCTTTTCTTCGGCGGCTGGAACATGATCCTGCTCGCGGCGCGCGTGCGGCGCATGGCGGCGAATCCCGCCGTCGATGACGGTGCAACCCACTCCGCTCACGACGACGCGAAGCCCGCCGCGCCATCGTTCGCAGGCGCGGTCTGGGACGGCCCGCCCGCGCCCGGCGAAGCCGCGCTGACGGTGCATGTGTGGACGCCCGTCGGCACGGCGAAGTCGCAACCGCGCAGGCAATTGATCATCGATCGCTATATCGCCGCCGTCGACAGGAACGGCACGATCTCGACCGGCCATGCGGCGCTGGAGACGCCCGAGGGCGTGTACATCAGCCTCTATCCGGCGGTCGAAATCGACCGGTCGCCGGACGAATTCTCACGCACGTTGCGCGCGACGCGCGAGAACGACGTGCCCGGCCTCTTTCAGCCGGACTACGAAACGGAATCGAAGGCGTGGTGTCCGTCGACGCAGCAGGTGCGTATCCGCAATTACGATCCGGCGCGGCTCGCGCGCTTCTGGCAGGAGTATCGGCGCGACACGACGTACAACCTCACGTACCGCAACTGTTCGAGTTCCGTGGCGCGGGCGCTGGAAGCGGCGATCGAAGGCGCGTCGGCGCGCGTGTGGGGCAAAGGCGGCGGATGGAAGCCGCTCGTGCGTATCATGACGACGCCCGAGTTGTGGGTCGCCGCGCAAGTTCGCAAACGCGCTGCGACGATGGCCTGGACGCCCGGCCTCACGCTCGACTATGCGCGCGCGCTCAGCATGCTCGCGGACCCGCGTCACTCGGGCTGGGTGAAGATGGCGCGCATCGCGGTCGCGACGATGTATCGCTCGCGGCAGCGCTGGCGCGCCGAAGAGCACGCCGCCGTGCGCGTTCAAGAGCAAGATGCGTCGGCGACGGCGGAGCAGCGTACCGGCTGACGCGCCGTGGCATCACGATTCGACCGGCTTGTCGGCAGTCTTGCGCGAGCGGTTGCCCCGCGCTGACGGCGTGCGCGATGGCTTCTCCGCCTTCGCTTCGGCATCGGGCTCGGCGACGGGCGCGGCGCTTTCATGCGGCACGTCGGCGGCGGCGCTTCGTTTCGCCGCGGTCTTGCGCGACCGGCGCGGCGCGGCGGGCTTTTTCGGTGCAGGCTCGGGAGTGGGCGCGTGTTCCTGCGACGGCTCGGGCGTTTCGACCTCGACGGGCGCCGGCGCTTCTTCGACGACGAACAAAGGTTCGGGCGCCGCCACGCGTGCAGACTTTCTCCCGCCGCGTTTCTCCTTGCGCCGGCCGTTCGCCGCTCCCTCGTGTTCTTTTGCGGGCGCGACCGCTGGCGGGTCGCTCGGTCTCACGTCCATCGGCGCGACCTGAGCCGTGTGAGCAGAACGAAACACGAACGCGCCGGATTTATCGTCGCGGCCGACTTCAAGCAGACCGCGAGATTGCGCTTCGTCGAGCAGATTGCCGAACGCGCGAAAGCCGTATTGCGTCTCGCTGAAACCCGGCTTGCGGCGCTTGATGGCGCTCTTCAGCACCGATGCCCAGATCTTGCCGCTCTCGCCGCGTTCCGATGCGAGCGCCTCGAAGGTCTCGACGGTAATCGCGATCGCGTGCGACTTGCGCGATTCCATCTCCTGCTTCGGTTGCCGCTCTTCGTCGGACGCGCGCTTCGCATCGCGCTGTTCGCGCTTGGCGATGGCGCGTTGCTGCTCGCGCACGAGGTCGTCGTAGAAGATGAACTCGTCGCAGTTCGCGACGAGCAGATCCGACGTCGATTGCTTCACGCCCACGCCGATGACTTTCTTCGCGTTCTCACGCAGTTTCGACACGAGCGGCGAGAAATCCGAATCGCCGCTGATGATGACGAACGTATCGACGTGCGCTTTCGTGTAGCAGAGATCGAGTGCATCGACGACGAGACGGATATCGGCGGAATTCTTGCCGGACTGACGCACGTGCGGAATCTCGATCATCTCGAAGCTGGCCTCGTGCATCGCCGATTTGAAGCCCTTGTAGCGGTCCCAGTCGCAATAAGCCTTTTTGACGACGATGCTTCCCTTCAGCAGCAGGCGTTCGAGCACGGGTCTGATATCGAATTTTTCGTACTTCGCATCGCGAACGCCGAGCGCGACGTTCTCGAAGTCGCAGAACAACGCCATGCTGACGCTTTCCTGAGGTCCAGCCATATGGTTCTCCAGCCCGTGCGGCATGTTTGGAATGACCACATGATAGCTTGCCGGCGTTGACTGGAAGGGATACGCGAGAATCAGCGCTTGCCGTAACGGGCCGCAAGCGCAGCGAGATCGCGGCGGACCCAGTCGGCGTCGGCGGCGAATGTGTCATCGGACATGCCGGGCTGGCGGAACAGCGTGAGCGCGATATCGGCGCCCGCGCCGTTCTGATACACGCGCAACGGAACGTAGACCTCGCCGCCATCCGGCAGACCGACGCGATGATCCATGATTCCGAACGCGTTGTGCTCGGTGAAGCGGATCGTCACTTCGCCTGCCGGACCGCGTGCGCGCCAGTGATCGCCCATGTCTTCGAGCGTCGACTGCGCCAGTCCGGACGCCCACGTCGGGAAGACTTCCGGACGCCAGATCGCGTCGTAAAGCTCGCGCCAGTCGCGATCGACGGTGACGGTGAGGGTCCGCGTATGCATCGTCACGCCGATGTCACGTTTCGATCTTCGACATCACCGCCGTGGCCGGATCGTAGCGATAGCCCTTCTGCGCGAGCTGTTGCGCCATCTTGTCGCCGATCAGCTTCTGCTGCGCCTCGCGGAACACGAGCTCGTGATCGGGCTTCAGGCGCTCCAGTTCGACCGCGAGCCGCCGCATCAGCGCGACCTCGCCGGTGCTGCGGGCATCGATGAAAAGGATCTTCTCGTTCGCCACGTCGAGGCGCTGGCGCAGGTCCTTCGCGTACGTGACCCACTGCTCGGCATTGGCGCGAAGGTCGTCGTAGGCCTTCGAATGCGCCTTCGCCTGCGCCGCCACCTGACGCTGCAGCGATGCCAGCTCGGACTCGTCGCCCTGCTCCTTTTCGACGAGACGCTTCGCGAGATCGGTCGCGTTTCTCTCGGCGGCTTCGGCGCGTTCGCGCAACGCGTTGACATCGTTCGATACGCGCGCGAGTTCCGCGCCCTGCTCGGCCTTTTCTTCCATCAGCGCGCTGACCTGCTTGCGGGCTTCGTCCAGCTCGGCGCCGATGCGCTCGGCATGTTCCCGCTGCGCCGAAACTTCCGCGCCGCGCGCAGCCGCGCTTTCGCGCTCCGCTGCCAGTGCGCTGCGCGCGTCGTTCAATTCCGCTTCCAGCGCGGCGATGCGGACGAGGTTTTCGCTCGCCTGCGCTTCGGCGGCCTGCGCGCGCGTATACGCCGCGTTGAGGTCCTGCAACAGGCGCTCGGCTTCCGCCGATTTTTCCTGCGATACGAGGCCAAGCGCTTCATGCTGCTGACGCGCCTGATCGCGCTCCTCGGCGATGCGCGCGAGTTCTTCATCCTTGGCCGCAAGCGACGCGCTCAACTGCTCGTGCTGCTGACGCGCCTGATCGCGCTCTTCCGCGATACGCGCGAGTTCTTCATCCTTGCCCGCGAGCGACGCGCTCAACTGCTCGTGCTGCTGACGCGCCTGATCGCGCTCTTCCGCGATACGCGCGAGTTCTTCATCCTTGCTCGCAAGCGACGCGCGCAATTGCTCGTGCTGCTGCCGTGCCTGATTGCGCTCGTCAACGATGCGCGCAAGCTCCTCGTCCTTGCCCGCAAGCGACGCATGCAGATTCGCCTGCTGCTCGCGTGCCTGATCGCGCTCTTGCGCGATGCGTGCGATGTCCTCGTCCTTGGCCGCCAGCGCCGCGTTCAGCGCTTCTTTCGCGCGCCGCTCTTCTTCGAGCGATGCGTTCACGGTTTCCAATTGGGCCCGCTCCGCCGACGCGCGCTGCGCCGCTTCCTCGATGCGCGTCTCTGCGGTCTGCGCGCGTATCGTGGCTGCATCGGCCTCTTCGCGCAGTCGCACGACCGATTCCTCGGACGCCCGCAATGCGCTCAGCATTTCCATCATTTGCTGGCGGTTCTTCGCGGCCTCGTCGCCGGTCTTCTGGAATTCGGCGAGCGCCTCGTCGCGCTCCGCAAGCGCGGTCGAGAGCCGCTGGCTCACGGCGGACAGCCGCTGTCCGGACATCCGCTCGGTTTCGTCGCGCGAGACGGTCCAAAGCCGCCGCGCGACATTCACGAGCGTCTCGGCAAGGTCGTCGGGCAGTCCGGTCGGTGCCTGCTGCTGCGGCATGTCCGGGGACCGCGCCTCGCGCCAGCGCTGCAGGCCGGCCGCGATGGCGACGACGGAGCCGTTTCCGGCCTCCGCCCAAACCGTCAAGGGAGAAACCTTGCGACCTTCTTCGGTCAGTCGATCGGCGATCGACGCGATTTGCTCGTCGGTGATGTTGTCTACGTCTGTGGGCATAAGCGCCTCGAAAATCAGTGGCGTCGCACTCAAAACACTGCGATACATTGTTACGTTCGGCTAAATCCGCGCGGGGCGGAGATGGATGATACCCATTTTCCGCGCTCGACCAATCGAAGCACGTCGCATGCCGTCGAAAATAGGATTTTGTAGCGAGAGTGTATCGTCTGCGGGACCTTGAAACCGTGGCGTAATACGTTATTGACAGAAACGCGTCGAGCCCGGACGAGCAATTTCGTCCGGGCTTTCTAATTCGTTAAATCCGTGCGATTACGGCTTCGCGAAAACCGGGCCGAGTCCGATGACATCCGTATCCGCCGAACGCGTGCCCGACGCGACGTTGCCGTTCGCCGGCGCGCCGTATGCCGTCAGGCCCTTCGCGGCGTCCACGCGCGCTTGCGCGGCCTGGATGTTTTGCGGATATTGCGTCTGATCGCTTGCCGGGTCGTAGCCCGCCTTTTCCAGCTCGACGAGTTGCGCACGCACTTCGGCGCGGGTGATCGGCTGATTCGACTGAGCGAACGAAAGAACCGGAAGCGCGACGGCAGCGGCGACGATCAGCGATTGGATGACTTTCATGATTTACCTCCAGTGAATTTTGATGGAAGGCCGTCTTGGCGATTCGCCGTGTGTTGCGAATCGTTCGGCTTGGAGGTATTTGAACTCGCGGACGTATCTGGCTTGTTTCGCGAAAAGCGGATTATGAAACGCCGTGTGTCGGGATTCGGTGCGGATACAGTGCGATACAAAGCGAAACGCCGATTGTCGATGTCATCGGCAATCGGCGCGTTCGTATCAAAAAGAGAAGCGGACTCAGGCGGCCGCGCTCGCCGCTCGCATCTGCACCTTGCCGCGGCTCACCGCCGCGAGCGCCGCGAGACTGATCACCGCCGTGAACATCATGTAGAAGCTCGGCGCGGCCTTGCTGCCCGTCGCGCTCAGAAGCCAGATGATGATCGCGGGCGTGAAGCCGCCGAACACCGTCACGCCGATGTTGTAGCCGATCGACATGCCCGTCGCGCGCGTCGACACGGGAAAGATCTCCGACATCAACGCCGGCAGCGCGCCGAAATAGATCGCCTTGAGCAGCGCGAGCCACGCGACGAGCGCGAACAGCGACGCCACCGACACATGCGAAACGACATACGCGAACGCCGGATAGCCCGTCACGAAGAGCAGGAGCGCCGCCGTCGACATCTGCTTCACGCGGCCGATCCTGTCCGAGAGATGCCCCGCGAAAGGCGTCACCAGCGTCAGCATCAGGCCCGCGACGGTGCTCGCGGCGAAACCCGTCGATGCATCGAGATGCAGTTCGCGGATCGCGAACGTCGGCACGTATTGCAGCAGATAGTTCACCGCCGTCGATACCGTCAGCGCGCCGATCGAGATGAGCAGCAGCGCCTTTTGCTGCGTGAATACATCGCGCACGGGCGTCGACGTGTGCTCGGCTTCGGTGTAATCGGCCGCGTCTTCGAGATAGCGGCGCAGGAAAAGACCCGCCGGTCCGATCAGCAAGCCGAAGAAGAACGGAATGCGCCAGCCCCATGCGGCAAGCTCGGCGGCGGGCATCAGCTTGGCGAGCGCGAAGCCGAAAATCGACGCGAGCAAGGTCGCGAGCCCCTGCGTCGCGAATTGCCAGCTCGCGAGCAGGCCACGCCGATCCGGCGCGTGCTCGATCAGCATGGCCGTCGACGGCCCGAACTCGCCGCCCGCCGAAAAGCCCTGGATCAGGCGCGCGATGAACACGCCCGCGGGCGCGATCAATCCGATCGACGCATACGGCGGAATCACCGCGATGATCGCCGTGCCGATCATCATCAGCCCCACCGACATCATCAACGCAGCCTTGCGCCCGCGCTTGTCGGCGTATGCGCCGAGCACCATGCCGCCTATCGGCCGCACCAGATACGACGCGCCGAACGAGCCGAACGTGAGCAGCATCGACGCCGTCTCGTTCGCGGCCGGGAAGAAGTTCTTCGCGATATACACCGCGAAAAACGCATAGATCGCGATATCGAACCATTCGAGCGCGTTGCCGACCGAAGTCGCGAGCACGATTTGCGTCAGGCTCAGGGGCTTTTTGTTCATGATGTCAGCGTGTCATGAGTGGCGTTCGATCAATGCGCGTCGCGCGTGGCGACGATCGCCGCGCCCATCTCGCCGAGGTCCCACCAGAGGCCCGCCATCACGCCGAGCGATTCGCGCATGACGGAGCCGAGCACGTGTTCGTTCGGCGCGTGCTGGTTGCACGCGGGATACGAATGCGGCACCCAGAGCGTCGGCAGGCCGAGTGTCTTCGCGAAGACATCGTTGGGCACCGTGCCGCCCAGGTTCGGCAACAGCGCGGGCTTCTTGCCGGTCGTCGCGCGCATCGAATCGAGTGCCCAGTGAACCCACGGATCGTCGAGATCGAGGCGCGTCGCGGGCGTGCCGCGCGTCGCCTTGACGGTCACTTCGATGAAGCCGTGCTGCGCGAAGTGACGTTCGAGATGCGTCTGCAGGTTCTCCCAATCCGTTCCGACGACGAAGCGCAACTGGCACACCGCTTTCGCGAGCGGCGGAATCGCGTTGACGGGTGCATCGGCGTTGCCGGATTTCATCGCGAGCACTTCGAGCGCGTTCCAGCCGATCACGCGTTCGGTCGGCGTCAGGCCCGGCTCGCCCCACGTGGGATCGATCTCGGGTGAGCTTTCGTCGCGGCCCAGTTCGATATCGGCGAGGGCTTCGCGCACCGCATCGGAAATCGGCGGCGGCCGCAATCCTTCGACGACGATGCTGCCGTTGCGGTCGACGAGACTCGCGATCGCATGCGACAGCACGACGGCCGGATTGCGCAGCACGCCGCCCCAGTTGCCGGAGTGATGTCCGCCTTCGCGGAGGTTCACCGTCAGTTCGAACGGCACGCCGCCGCGCGAGCCGAGAAAGAGCGTCGGACGTTCGGCGGATACGCGCGGCCCGTCCGACGCGATGAATACATCCGCCGCGAGCGCATTCTTGTGCGCGGCGCAGACTTCATCGAGACCCGGCGAGCCGACCTCCTCGCCCGTTTCGAAGATCACCTTGACGTTGTAGCCGAGCCTGCCTGCGCGCGCCTGCAACACCGCGGCGAGCGCCGCGAAATTGACCGAATGCTGGCCTTTGTTGTCGGCGGTGCCGCGGCCGTACCAGCGGTCTTCGTCGACGACGATGTCCCACGGCTTCAGGCCCGCGCGCCATTGCTCGTCGTAGCCGCGCACGACGTCGCCATGACCGTAGGTCAGCACCGTCGGCAAGTCGTCGGATTCGTGGCGTTCGGCGATCAAAAACGGCGGGCCGCCCGCGACCGGATTCTCGACGACGCGCGCCGTAAAACCGACGCGCGCGAGCGTGTCGCTGATCTCATCGGTGAGATAGGCATTCAGCGCGGGATTCCGCCCGTTCTGGCTCTCGGTGCGAAACGCGACGCGGCGCTGCAGATCCGCGAAGAACGCGCCCGAATCGAACATCTTGCAAGCGATGGCGATGGCGGCTTCACGACTTTCTTGATGTTCTTTCACGACGTCTCCGGGCAATTGTGGCTACTCATTCCGGCCAGTCTAGAAACGCCAAAAATTCGCGACAATTTCAAAATTTGCGACTAGCATTGCCAAAAAGGCAACGCTCAGGAAGGCATCGTGCTGCATGGCATCGCTCTCAAATACTTCGTAGAAGTCGCGCGCTCGGGTTCGCTGGCGGCGGCATCGGAACAGCTTCACGTCGCGGTGTCGGCGATCAGCCGGCAGATCGCGAAGCTGGAGGAACAGGCGGGCACGCCGCTATTCGAGCGCATGCCGCGCGGCATGATCCTGACGGAAGCGGGCGAGTTGCTCGTGCAGCACGCGCGCCGCGCGCTCATGGACGGCGACGCGGTGCTCGCGGAGATATCGGAGATGCATGCGCTCGGGCTCGGGATCGTGCGTATCGGCTGCACGGAGGGTTTCACGCGCTGCTTTTTGCCGAGCGTGATGGCGTCGCACTATCGCGCGCATCCGGGCACGCGTTTCGTGATGCGTTCGGGTACGCCGGGACAGGTCGAGCATTGGGTGGCGAGCGGCGAAGTCGATGTAGGCCTTGCGTTCTCGACATCGACATCTACCGCGCTGAGCGTCGAATACAGCGTGAAGGCGCCGGTCTGCGCGCTGCTGCCACCGACGCATCCGCTGGCGGGCAAGGCGAGCATCACGCTCGATGACGTGCTTCAGTACCCGACCGCCGTGCTCGATCGCGGCACGACGGTGCGCCAGCTGATCGACTGGTGCTGCTCGGCGCGCGGCGTGCATCTCGAGCCGGTTCTGACGAGCAACAACTCGAGCGCGATGCATCATTTCGCCGCGCTCACCGGCGCGATCACGCTCGGCAGCGCGGTCGCGCTCGAAGGCGATCCGGGCCCGCCGACGCTCGTCGCGACGCCCATCGACGAGCCTTTGCTCAACGAGCGCCTGCTGCAGGTCACGGTGATGCGCGAGCGGCGTCTGCCGCCTGCCGTCGATCAGTTTCTCAAGACGCTGACCGATGCGTTGCGCGAAAGTCTCGGTGCGCCGGCCGCGCGCGCGAAGCGAAAAAAGCGCTGACCCGTCATTGCGTCGCGACCCACCACGTCGTTCCGGCGGCATCGCGAAAGCCGCCGCGAAAGTCGTCGTCGTCGCGTTTGCGCGCGGGCGCCTGCACGCTTTGCGCGCCGTGCCGGAGCGCGCGATCGTAGACGGCTTGCGCATCGCGCACGTAGACGTGGATGTGCGGACCCTGCGATTGCTGATCGGTCGCGCCGCCGCCGATCATCACGACGCTATCGTCGATACGCAATTCGGCGTGCATCAGCGTGCCATCTGGACGATCGAAGCGGCGCAGCAGTTGTGCATCGAAGACACGTTCGAGGAATGCGATGATCGCCGGCGCGTTTGCGCAGACGAGATAGGGACTGACGGACGCGTAAGTCGCGGGTTTCCAGTCGGGCATGGCTTGCCTCGCAGGCGTTGTGACGAGGCTAACCAGAGTAATTCAAACGCCGCAACGCTTCAAACGCCTTCGACCACGTCATCCAGTTTGTTCGCCGCCGCCTTCGGCATGTCAGCGGTCGCCTGCGGCGCGGGTTCGTAACGATGCACGTCATGCGTCACGAAGCCGAGATCGTGACTCGGCACCTCGAACCAGTCCGGATGTCCGAACGAACGGCGAATGTCTTCCAGACCGCTCGCCCAGTGCTCGTCCATCGTATCGTTGCTGAACTCGTAATCCTTGTAGTGCCCTTCGAAAAACTTGTTCTTGTAGATGAGATGCACGACGTTCACCGCGCCGCCATCCGCGACCTTCTGCGCCTCGCGCAGCAGCGGATGCGAGCGGCGCGTCTTTTCCGGAACATGCTCCAGCAGCTCCTTGATGAGCCGCGCATGCTTCTGGTTATGCGAAACGAAATCGGTGATGGCGCGCGTTCTGCTCGAATACTGAATGTCTTTCGTGCGCTCGCTGACATCGAGAAAATCGCCGGGCAACGTGCCGCGCGCGCTCCACAGGTCCACCTGAAACACGAGCGTGTCCTTGTGCTGACTTTCGCGGATGATCTCCGTCAACGGCGTATTCGATACGAGCCCGCCGTCCCAGTAGAACTCGCCGTCGATCTCCACAGCCGGAAAGCCCGGCGGCAACGCACCCGATGCCATGAAGTGCTCGGGCTCGAGCCGCATCTTCGTGTTGTCGAAGTAGACGAGATTGCCCGTGCGTACGTTCACCGCGCCCACCGATACACGCATCGCGCCATCGTTGATGCGGTCGAAATCGGCGAACTGCAGCAGCGTCGCGCGCAACGCGGACGTATCGTAAAAGCTCACGTCGCTTGGGCGCCTGCTCTTCGCATGCGTCAAAGGCAAATGAACGCGCGGCGAGAAGAAGCCCTTCTGCCCTTCGGTGAGCGCGCGCGCCGCGGCCCACATGCTCGAAAACTTGCGGCCGATATTCGCGAAGCCGAACGCGGCGGGCATGAACGCGCCCACATGCCCGACGAGATCCGCGGGCTGGCAGATCGTGTTCCAGAACCCGCGCAGCGCGGCCACGCGATTCTCGGGCGCGTTGCCCGCGATGATCGCGGTATTCAACGCGCCGATCGAAATGCCCGAGGTCCATGTCGGATCCACGCCCACTTCGGCGAGCCCTTCGAACACGCCGGCCTGATACGAACCCAGCGCGCCGCCGCCTTGCAGCACGAGGCAAACGTCATCGTAGTCGGGCAGCGCGACGTGATTCGCCTGCGTGAGTGTGTTGCGTTGACTGCGGCGCATGGATTCTCCTTGTCGTTATTGCATGAACCAGCCGTGACTCACGACGACAGATTGCCCGGTCAGCGCATTCGATTCGAAGCCCGCGAGGAACGCGACGGTGTTCGCGACATCGGCGACCGTGGTGAATTCACCATCGACCGTTTCCTTCAACATCACGTTCTTCACGACTTCTTCTTCCGAAATGCCGAGCGCCTTCGCCTGCTCGGGAATCTGCTTTTCGACGAGCGGCGTGCGCACGAAACCGGGACACACGACATTCGCGCGCACGCCGCGCGGACCGCCTTCCTTCGCGACGACGCGCGCGAGCCCGAGCAAGCCATGCTTGGCCGTCACATAGGCCGACTTCAGCTTGGACGCTTCATGCGAATGCACCGATCCCATGTAGATGATCGAGCCGCCCTTGCCCGACGCGTACATATGTTTGATCGCGGCCTTCGTCGTGAGGAACGCGCCGTCGAGATGGATCGCGAGCATCTTCTTCCAGTCGGCGTATGCATACTCTTCGATCGGCGCGACGATCTGAATGCCCGCGTTCGATACCAGCACGTCGATACCGCCGAGCTTCGCCACCGTTTCTTCGATGCCCGCGTTCACGGCATCTTCGCTCGTCACGTCCATCGACACGGCGATCGCCTTGCCGCCCGCTTCGACGATGCTGTCCGCAACTTTCTGCGCATTCGCGAGATTCAGATCGGCGATGACGACCGCCGCGCCATCGGTCGCGAGCTTGCGCGCCGTCTGTTCGCCGATGCCGCTCGCAGCGCCCGTCACGAGCGCGACTTTTCCTTGCAGTGCCATGTGAATACTCCTTTGCCGTTGTTATTGGTTGACCGCGAGCTTGAGTTCATCGGGCGGCGCGAGATAGTCGTATGCGACTTCGCCGATATCGAGCGTGAGATTCGCGATGACATGCCGCGCGCCGAGGACCTTGCGCACCGGCAAATCAGCGACCGGCGCGAGCGCATGAGCGTGCAGTTCGAGCGCGGCCGGACCTTCCCATGCACCGATCACGCTCACGTCGCGCAGAAAGAAGCGCACGAGTTCGCACACGCGCGCAGTCCCGTCGACATGCGGCAGCACTTTCAGCAGATAGTTCGGCGTATCCGCGAGCTTCCTGCGTTCGGCTTCGAGATCGAGCGGACGATACTTGTAGCCCATCGTGCCCGTCGCGATGCGTTGCGTGCCGTAGTCGAGCGTGCCGAGCAGCGTGTCCTTGCCATCGACGCCAAGACGCGGCGACGCGAGCTTCTTCGGAAAGCCCCAGATTTCGCGGCCGCCCGCGATCGGACCTTCGTCGTCGAGATACATCGCATGCGTATAGCTGCCCTTCTTGCCATCCGGATCGATGACGGAAATCACCTGGCCGCTTTCGGTGTAATCGCCGAAACCGGATGAATCCGGCATGCGAATGAATTCGTAATGTACGAGACCGTTATCCACTTCGAGCGGCTCCGGAACCACGGCGCGCAGCGCGTCGGGATCGGTCTCGTAGGAAATGATGAAGTACTCGCGATTGAGAAAGCGGAACGGTGGACGCGGATAAGCGGGATTGAGCACAGGCATGGCGAACGCATTCCTGCGGATGTCGTCTTCTTTCACTGGATCGTCCCTGAGTTGAGAACAGGCACGATAGTAGATGCAGTTGATGACATTTGTCGCGGACGGCAGGCAGCGGATCGGCGTTTATGAAAGCAGTGCGAATCGACAAAAATCCCGCTGCTTCAACGCCTTATGCCCGCCCACTGATGAATTGCCTTTTTTTGTGCAATATACTGTTGCCTCAGCGGCGTCGACACGACGAGGAACCGGGCGATGCCGCGCGTCTCTCAAGCGCATGTCGATTCATCTTTCTAAGGCCATCTCCTCCAAGCGAGTCCCCGATGAAAACGTCCTTGAAGAAATCTCTCGTGCTTCTGGTGCTGGCGGCGTTTGCCGCGCCGACGCTGTCGTTCGCGGCCGCGGAGTATCCCGACAACAAGCCGCGGCCCGCCTATAAAAAGAAAGGCCAGAAGCATCATCACAAGAAGTCGGCGACACCGCCCGCTTCGCAGACGCAATAAGACGGCACGGCTCATAAAGGCACGGGCGTCCGTTAAGGACGCCCGTGCCTTTTCGTTGGATGACGCGTCTTGTCAGGCCGCTTCGATTCGTTGCGCCACGAGATTCAGCACGCGTTCCAGCACATCGCCATCGACCGGCTTCACGAGATGATCCCGGACCTTCGCTTTCGACGGAAATCGCGCCGCCATGCAATTCGACGAGATGCTTCGCGAGCGCCAGCCCGACGCTACCCATCGAGGCATTACGCGCGGCAACTATTGCGACGTCGATACGAGGCGCGCACGCATCGCATCGAGGCGCGCTGCATCGACATGTCCGCGCGCCGCCATTGCTTCGAGCGCAGTCAGGGCCGATTCAGGGCCGCAAAGCGCGGCGGCTTTCGCATCCGCATCGAGTTCGAAGGCGGCGGCGCGTTTTGCGGCACGCACGCTCCAAATCTTCAGACAGACGAACAAAGTGAACGCGAAGCCGATACCGGGAAAGGTTATGCGCCAGAGATCATCTTCCGATGAAATCGCGAAGACGATGCACGGTACCGATAACAGCATCATCACTGAAAGCACGGTCCATGCGAAATCGAGCAGCATCGTCTTGCGTTGCGTCGCGTGCCCGACTTCGTGCGCCACGACGATACGAAGCAACGGCTCCGGCAACGCGAGCGTGGCGCGATCAAGTTCGATGCGATTGAACAAGGCTTCGTAGCACGGTCCGTTCGACGTATTCACGAAGCGCACGCGCGGCGTTGCAACGTGCAGAAGAGCGGCATCGTCGGCGACGAGCGAGAGGATGCGCTGTTCCTGCGCGGCGAGCCGCTTCATGATCACTGCACCGGGTTATCGGCCCACTGGCTGCGCGCCTGCCATGCGTCGATATCGGCGTTGAGCTTCGCGAGCTTGTTGCGCACGAGTTCGAGTCCGGGGCCGCCGAGCACGAGATGTCCCGGCGGCTCCGGCGACGTGACCGCTTCGATGATGACCTGCGCCGCGCGCGCCGGATCGCCCGGCTGCTTGCCGCTTCGCTCCGCGATCGCCGCGCGTCGCGTGCCCGAAGTCTGCGCGTAATCGTCGATCGGATTGCGCGTCTGCTTCAGCGAGCGGCCCGCCCAGTCCGTGCGAAACGGGCCGGGCTCGACCGCCGTCACCTTGATGCCGAGCCCTTCCGTTTCGCGTGCGAGCGCTTCGCCGAGACCTTCGAGCGCGAACTTCGTCGCGGCGTAATACCCGCTGCCCGGATTGCCGACCAGCCCGCCCACGGATGTGATATTGACGACATGTCCCGAGCGGCGCTCGCGCATACGCGGCAATACGGCTCGGATCATCGCGGCCGCGCCGAAGAAGTTCGCTTCGAACATCGCGCGCACTTCGTCTTCCTCGCCCTCTTCGACAGCCGAGAGATAGCCGAAGCCCGCGTTGTTCACGAGCACGTCGATATGATCGAAGGCGGCGTAGGCATCGGCGATTGCGGACTTGATTTCATCGGCACGCGTGACGTCGAGACGCACGGCGATCGCTCGTCCTTCGCCACGCTCGACGAGATCGCCGACGCTATCCGGATTACGCGCGGCCACGACAGCGCGCCAGCCCTTGTCGATCACGGCGGAAGCGAGTTCGCGGCCGAAGCCGGTCGAACATCCGGTGATGAACCAGACGGGCGTATCGTGGCTGCCTTTCGAAGCTGTCATTGCGGTTCTCCATGTAAGCGGATCTCGCTACATGTTGAAGCAATTTCAACGCGCGTGCTTGCGGGCTCCTCGTCGAACGGCAGTGACTTATCGCATTGCCGGCATGCGAATGGCGCGATGATTCCGCGGCTCGAACAGAACCGCCTGCTCGACACGCGCCGCGATCTTCTTCCATCCGGCGAGCTCTTCGTCGAGCACGGCAAGCGTCAGAAGAATGCGTTCACGATCGTGATTCGTGCGCGCGAGCGTCGCGCTTTCACGCATCGAGACGAGCGTGGCCTCGCGCTCGGCGATCTGCTTCGCGATTCTTTCCCGCAGGCGTTTCAGCGATTCGTCCATGTTCGTATGACCGGTTGGTGTCGCCGTCATACGCGCAAACTTCGCGCCCGATCATGTTCGTGGATACTTCATCCCGCATCGCCCGCGCTGATCGCGGTTTGCATGCTCCTCAACAGCTTCGTCAGATAGCGCAATAGGCCGACCGTATCGCCGAATTCGATGAAACCCGGCTTCACACCATCGCTGAAGAGCAACGTTCCGTCGAGCGAGTGATCGACGATCAAGCCGGCGTAAGCAGCGTGCGGCATGTAGTCGTCGCCGGCGAGGCTGAACGTATTGCCGTTCACGGCCGCATCGCGCAGACGCATCAGGAACTGCACTTCGGGCGCGCGCGACGCCGACAAGCGATGGATATCGAAGTATTCGGCGACCGCGAGGATCGCATTCGAGCAAGGCACGGTCAGCGCGAACGCGATGCGCGCATCGGCCGTATCGAACGATGGCCACGACCGCGCGTCTTCCGGCGGCGGGCTTTTGGTGGGCGTGCCGTCCTCGCTGTGCGCGTGCGCTTCCGGATGCGAGCGCTTGCGCGCAAGTAGGGGCTGCGCCTTCGCGAAGTCCGGCGGCGGCGCGCCGCGCTCGATCCAGTCGGACAGCAGGCTTGCGTAGGCATGGAGCGCGGTCAATTGCGCGTCGATGAACGCGACGCCCGCTCGGCAGGCGTCATGGTGTTTTTGCTCGGTCATACCGTCTCCCTTGTTTTTTGAGTTCGATCTAAAGACACACCCGCGTTGCTTGCATGATCGCCTGCCCTGCGTTGCAATGCGCGCGCCTGTTCGCAGGCCGTGGTGCGGCGGGATGGACCGTTAGTTGCAGACGGTGCATGGAATCGGGTGCCGCTCGTGACGCTGCTGTGGAAGAAACGCTACAAGGCGCTTCGCGGAATTTACCGATACCTGACGACGCGCTATATTCCACCGGCTATAGCGTCAGTCGCCGGCCGAAGGTGCCGAGGCAACGCGACTTGCCTGCGTTCTTGCAACGGGACATCGCTCGTTTCGTCTGACGAAGTGCCCTACCCATCACGAAGCACTCGACCTTTGCGAAATTCCTTCGCGAAGCCGGGATGGCCGCGCTCGCGCTCAACGAATGCGTGGCGGCGATTCCTGAACCGGGCCGCGTCGAGCGGCATCCGCTTCACGCGGACAACACCAAGGAAGAAAGAAGAATGAAGAAGCACATCGTAGCGGCGGCCGTTCTCGGCATGTTCGGCATCGCGGCACACGCGCAAAGCAGCGTCACGCTATACGGGATCATCGATGCGGGCATCACCTATGCGAATAAAGTCGCGACCGCGAGCGGCCACGACAGCCTCGTGAAGTACGGCGACGGCGTCGCGTCGGGTAGCCGCTGGGGCCTGCGCGGCACGGAAGATCTGGGCGGCGGTCTCAAGGCGATCTTCGTGCTCGAAAGCGGCTTCAACAGCGGCGACGGCACGCTCGGGCAGGGCGGCGCGTTGTTCGGCCGTCAGGCGTATGTCGGTCTGGCGAAGACCGATTTCGGCTCGCTGACCTTCGGCCGTCAATACTCGTTCTCGACCGACTATCTCGGCAGCAACTACACGATGGGCAGCCAGACGGCCGCCGGAAATTACGCGTATCACATCAACGATCTGGATCAGCTGACGTCGAGCCGCATCAACAACGCGGTCAAGTTCAGCAGCGCCAATTTCCACGGCGTGACGTTCGGCGCGATGTATGGCTTCTCGAACTCGACGAACTTCGCGGGTTCGCCCACGACGGGAACGGGCACGTCTGCCGTGCAAGGCGCCTCCAGCGCGTACAGCTTCGGTTTGAACTATGCGCAAGGCCCGTTCGGCATCGGCGCGGCGTACACCAACATCCGCTATCCGAATGGGGCGACGCCGGCGTTCAGCGTGAGCATCGCGAACGTGAACACGCAAGGGCTGCGCGATCTGGAAACGTACGGTATCGGCGCGCGTTACACGATCGCCGCCGCGACGATCTGGGCGAATTGGACGCATACGCGCTTCGAGCCGATCACGGCTGCATCGTCGAACCTGAACAACTATGAAATCGGCGGCAAGTACGCGTTCACGCCAGCGCTGAACGCGGGCCTCGGCTACACGTTCTCCGATCTCGGCGGCAACCTCGAAGGCAAGTGGCATCAGATCAACGCCGTGGTCGACTACGCGCTGTCGAAGCGCACCGATGTTTATGCGAGCGGCGCGTATCAGAAGGCGTCGGGCAGCAACAGCGGCATGCCGGTGCAAGCGGAGATCGGCTCGTCGGCGTCGTTCATCGGCAGTGCGGGCGCGAACACGCAGTTCGTGACGCGCGTCGGTCTGCGTCACCGGTTCTGATCGAAGGTTGATTCGAAGAAACGCGACGCTGAAAGGCGTCGCGTTTTTTTCGCCCTTTATGATTCGGATAGCGAAGCATTCGGGCCACGCTATAACGAACTTTTGGACTAGCGCGAAAGGAAAAGGGAAACCCGCGCGCGATGCGAACTGCGCGCGGTGTCGCGTCTCGCGTTACTTGGCGGATTCCGCGGACTCTGCGGCTTTCGGAGCGGAAGCGGTGGCCGAAGCCGACGCCGACGCCGACGCCGAGCGCGCCAGTCGATTCGTTTCCAGATAAACGGCGCGTTCCGCATCCGCCGACGATACTTCGCCCGCTTGCGCGCCAGTCAGATCGACTCGCGGCGCACCTTGCACGAGCGCGGTCCAGTAACGGTTGCCGCGGCACCAGACCTTGATCGCCGCACGCAGTTCTTTCTCGTTGAGTCCGAGTTCTTCCGCGTGTTTCATCAGATCTTCGAAAATGCCGACCTTCAGCGGAACCTTAGGCGCGGGATTCTTCGGAAATGCGAGCGGAAAACGCTTCTGCAGCTTACCGATGGTATGCACGACAGGATCAACCGGCTTCGATGGCGCCGCGGCAGGCCTGGACGCGGCCGCCGCGGGTTTGGACGGAGCCGCCGCCTTCGCGCCCGCCGGCGCGGGACGCCGCACGCGCGGCGCCTTCTTCTTCGCTGCGTTGCTGGCAGCAGCCTGTTTTGCGAGTTGCTCTTTCAGTCCGGCGAGTTGTTCGAAGCCCATCACATCGTGCCCGTAGAAAACGTATCGCGATTTTAACAGCCTCCGGTGACGGCCTCGTTGCGGGCGGCTTTTTCGGGCGAGCATCGGTCCGAAAAAACCGCCCTCTCAGCGTCGCGCTTACTGTCCGCCCGAATAGACGTTGCAGAACGGTCGCGGACTGCAATTGCTCTGCGTGCCGCCGGTCCAGTTCGCTGTTCTCCCGCTCCTGCTCTGCCCCGGTGCCACGCCGCCATAGGCCGTGTCGCCGGACGACGCGGCGCCCTGCGCGTTCTGCTGAACGGGTGCGGGGATGGACTGCAGGGTATCGCTCGGCTCTTGCGCCTGAGTGAGGGTGACGAGGGAAAACGCGGCCACGAGCGTGGTCGTAACGAGGACGGTCTTCATGACTTTCTCCTTCGACGAAGGCTTACCGCTGCCCGACGATAAAAACCGCCAGGTGAACGCCGTGCGCAAGAATCCGCGCACTTTTAGACCCTATACCTTAATCGCGGCGAAATCTGCTTATTCGAGTTCGCGCATGAACGTTCGGCTTCTTCGCGGATGCTGCGTCACCCGTGTTTGGGCGCAGCGCGTTCGTAGCGTGCGAGAAACATGTCGGCGGCGGCTTCGGCCACTTTCTTTTGCTCGCTCTTCGATAACGGCGGCTGGCCCATCGTCACTTGCGGCCAGAACGCGAAACCCTTGACGATGCCATGCAGTTGCTGCCCTGCGAAAACAGGGTCGGTGACTGCGAGCCGGCCATCGGCGGCGGCTTTGCGAATCCAGGCCGTCACGTCTTCCTCGCGTTCGCCGATGCGCGCCACCATATCCCGCGCGCGCTCGGGCGAGTGAATGCCCGCCGCGATCGCCACGCGTGCGAGCGACAGAAAGGCCTCATCGTTCATGAGGCGCAGCTTGCGCGTGAGCATCGCGAGCAATTGCGCGCGCAACGGTTCGCTCGCGCTATAAGCCACCGCATCGCCGGTCTCGCTCGTATCCCATAGCCGATGCAGGATCGCGGCGAACAGCGCCTCCTTGCTCTCGAAGTGGTTATAGACCGTGCGTTTGGAAACGCCCGCGCGCGCGGCGATGCGGTCCATGCTGGTGGCGTCGTAGCCCGCGGCGATGAACTCCGCAACGGCCGCGTTCACGATCGCGGCGCGCTTCCGGTCAGTCAGACGCTGGGGAATGTCGTTGATGTCGCTTGAATCCATCCCCACATTTTACACCGATCGGTTTACTTTTCTCTCAAAATTAAACTACACTGTGCAGTCTACTTTCCGCTTCGGGCTCACGTCCCTTCACGTTCATGACTTCGTTCGCCGATCGCATCAGCCGTGCCCTGGGTTTCGCCGCAGCAAAGCGCGGACGCGCGTTGTCGAGCGCATCGCCGCAACATGACGGCGAGCGCTTTCGCAATGTGAAGCCGCGTCCTGTCGAAGGCTTCGGCAAGACGCTGCGCATCATGTGGAACATGCTGCTCCACAAACCGCGCAACACAGTGCCGACGCAAGCGCCGACCGTCGATACCCTCACCCGCGCCGATCTGGATGCCGCGCCCGACCGCAGCCTTTTCCGCCTCGGCCATTCGACGATGCTCTTCAAGCTGCGCGGCGAATACTGGCTGACGGACCCGGTGTTCGGCGAGCGCGCGTCGCCGTTCAAGAACGTCGGGCCGAAGCGCTTTCACGCGCCGCCCATCGCGCTTGGCGATCTGCCGCCGTTGCGCGGCGTGGTCCTGTCGCACGATCACTACGATCATCTCGATCGCGAAACCGTGCTTGCGCTTGCCTCGACGACAGCGATCTTTCTCACGCCGCTGGGCGTCGGCGATCGTTTGATCGAATGGGGCATCGATGCCGCAAAAGTGCGTCAGCTCGACTGGTGGCAAAGCGCGCAGATCGACGGCCTGACGTTCACCGCCACGCCCGCGCAGCACTTCTCCGGCCGCAGTCTCTTCGATGGCAACAGCACGCTGTGGGCGTCGTGGGTCATCGTCGACGATGACGTGCGCGTGTTCTTCAGCGGCGACACCGGCTATTTCGACGGCTTCGGGACCATCGGCGAGCGCCTCGGCCCGTTCGACGTCACGCTGATCGAGACCGGCGCATACGATCCGCAATGGCCGTACGTGCACATGCAGCCCGAGGAGACGGTGCAGGCGCACATCGACTTGCGCGGACGCTGGCTCGTGCCGATTCACAACGGCACGTTCGATCTCGCGATGCATCCGTGGCAAGAACCTTTCGAGCGCGTGACGGGCCTGGCGCTCGCGCGAGGCGTCGCGGTGGCGACACCGCGCATGGGCGAGCGGCTCGATCTCGAAGCGCCGCATCGCGGCGAGCGCTGGTGGCGTGATACCGTCGATGCGCCGAAGCCGGCGTCATCGTGGCGGATGTGCGCGTCGCGGGCCGAGGGCGTTCACGATTGACGTCCGACGAGCTTGCGGATCACATCGACGATGGGCGTCTTGCCTTTGACGATATCTTCGCTACGCCCTTCGAAGTCGATCCATCCGTCGTTGAAGCCATCGAGCATCTGAATGCGCGGCATCGGATGCTTCATGCCTTGACTCGCGAACAGTCCTTCCCACGTCTCGCGTTGCACTGCCTGCGCGCGCACCGGCTTGCCGAGCACGGATGAAAACGCAGCCGCGATATCGTTCGGGCTTGTGCGTTGCGGTCCTTCCAGTTCGACGACGCGCATGCCCGTCCATGTTTCCTGCATGAGCTTCGCGGCGAGTTCGCCGATGTCGTCGGTGGCGGTCATCGGAATCGCGCGATCGAGCGGCTGCAGAAACGAATGCACGATGCCTTCGTTGCGCGCCGAATCGACATCCCATGCGCAGTTCTCCATGAACCAGCCCGGCCGCAGAAACGTGACGGGAACAGGCTGCTTGCGAAGCGCTTCTTCGAGCAGCGTGCGCTGCGTCAGAAGATTGATTTGAGCGGCCTGCGCGCCGATCGTCGACAGGCACACGATCCGGCGCGGCCTGGCACGCGCGATGGCCGCGACGATCGCATCGATGACTTCGCGCGCTTCCGGAAAACCCGGCGCGGGATCGAATTCCGGCGGCGGCAGAACGAATACGGCTTGCGCGCCTTCGAAGGCGCGAGCGAGCGCATCGGCATCGGTCATCGTGGCGTGTGCGAGTTCGCAGCCGCGCGCCGACCAAAGCGCGCCCTTCCTCTCATCGCGCACGACGGCGCGTACGGGCTTGCCCGCTTTCAGCAGCGCGTTTGCGAGCGCACCGCCGACTTGTCCTGTGATTCCCGTGACGACATACATGATCCGGCTCCTTTCTCGTGATGCGTTTGACTTCGACGGATCGAATGTTATGGCGCTGCGTCGCGAAGAAAAATGGCCCGCGCGTCATGAGATTGATGACACCACGTCATAGGTTGAACCTATGCCCGGCACATGAAAGCGATATTTCCGCCCCGCGCGATATTTCTCTAAAGTCGTAATTCACCGGCCCCGCCCGGCAATGGAGACGACACAATGAAAACAGAGCGCGCCGTCGATATCGTTGCGCCCACATCCGTCGCGGCCCTCGCGGCCACACTCGATCACGATGCCGCCCCGCATGAAGGCGATGCCCTTCCGCCGTTGTGGCACTGGATCTTCTTCCGGCCCATTGCAAAACAGTCGCTCGTCGCGGAAGACGGTCATCCGAAGAAAGGCGGCTTTCTGCCCGATCTCGGTTTGCCGCGCCGCATGTGGGCCGGCGGACGCCTGCGCTTCCCCGCGCCGGTGATCGTCGGTGAACGCATTACGCGCGAATCGACGATTCTCAATGTCAGCGAGAAGCAAGGACGCACCGGCAAGCTCGGCTTCGTGACAGTCAGGCATCGCATTTACCGCAGCGATGCCACCGCGATCGAGGAAGAGCACGACATCGTGTATCGCGAGCCGGCAGCGCCCGGTGCGCCCGCGCCCGCTCCGGTCGCCGCGCCTCGCGATGCGCAATGGCAACGCGACCTCGTTCCCGACGAGACATTGCTGCTGCGCTATTCGGCGCTCACCTTCAACGCGCATCGCATTCACTACGACAAGCCTTATGTGACGCAAGTCGAAGGTTATCCGGGACTTGTCGTGCATGGGCCGCTCATTGCCACCCTATTGATGGACCTGCTGCGCCGCGAGTTGCCCGACGCGACCGTCATCGACTTCGCATTCAAGGCGCAGCGCCCGTGTTTCGCGGGCAATACGCTGCATCTGTGCGGGCAGCCATCGGCGGATGGCAGGACTGTCGAACTCTGGTCGAAGGATCACGAAGGCTGGCTCGGCATGACGGCGCGCGCCACGCTCGGCTGACGATCTCCACACATCCGCAGGCACATCATGATCGAATCGACATCCGACGCTTATCAGGACATTCGTGAGGCCGTGCGCGATCTCTGCGGCCAGTTCACCGGCGAATACTTTCGCAAGATCGACGAAGCACGCGGTTATCCCGAAGCATTCGTCGATGCCCTCACGAAAGCGGGCTGGCTCGCCGCATTGATTCCGCAGGAATACGGCGGCTCGGGTCTGGGGCTTACCGAAGCGTCCGTCATCATGGAAGAGATCAATCGCTCGGGCGGCAATTCGGGCGCGTGTCATGGGCAGATGTACAACATGGGCACGTTGTTGCGTCACGGTTCGACGGAACAGAAGAAACGCTACTTGCCGAAGATCGCATCGGGCGAGTTACGTCTGCAATCGATGGGCGTGACCGAACCGACCACCGGCACCGACACGACAAAGATCAAAACGACCGCGGAAAGAAAAGGCGATCGTTATGCGATAAACGGCCAGAAGGTGTGGATCTCGCGCGTGCAGCATTCGGATCTGATGATTCTGCTCGCGCGCACGACGCCGATCGCGGACGTGAAGAAGAAGAGCGAAGGCATGTCGATCTTCATCGTCGATTTGCGTGAAGCAATCGGCAATGGCCTCACGGTGCAGCCGATCCTCAACATGGTGAATCACGAAACCAACGAGCTCTTCTTCGACAATCTGGAGATTCCTGCCGAGAATCTCATCGGCGAAGAAGGCATGGGTTTCAAGTACATACTCGATGGCCTAAACGCCGAACGCACGCTGATCGCGGCGGAATGCATCGGCGATGGCTACTGGTTCATCGACAAGGTCACGCAGTATGTGAACGATCGAATCGTGTTCGGGCGTCCCATCGGGCAGAATCAGGGCGTGCAGTTTCCGATTGCGCGCGCGTACGTCAATGTCGAAGCCGCGAACCTGATGCGCTTCAAGGCATGCGAACGCTTCGACGCGCACAAGCCTTGCGGCGCGCAGGCGAACATGGCGAAGCTGCTCGCCGCCGATGCATCGTGGGAAGCGGCCAACGCCTGTCTGCAATTTCACGGCGGCTTTGGCTTCGCGGCGGAATACGATGTCGAACGCAAATTCCGCGAGACGCGTCTGTATCAGGTCGCGCCGATTTCGACCAACCTGATTCTCTCTTACGTCGCCGAGCATATCCTCGGCCTGCCGCGTTCGTTCTGAAGGAGGCCGGTCATGCGCCCGCTGCAAGGCATCAAGGTCGTCACGTTCGAGCATGCAATTGCAGCGCCCTTCTGCACGCGTCAGCTCGCCGATCTCGGCGCGCGCGTCATCAAGATCGAGCGTCCAGGCACAGGTGATTTCGCTCGCAACTATGACGAACGTGTGTCGGGACTCGCATCGCATTTCGTGTGGACGAACCGCTCGAAAGAAAGCGTGACGCTCGACGTCAAGCATCCTGGAGCACTCGATGTCGTGCACAAGCTGCTCGCCGATGCCGATGTATTCGTGCAGAATCTCGCGCCCGGCGCGACGCAACGGCTCGGCCTCGATTACGACGCGTTGAAGGAGCGCTATCCGCGGCTCATCGTGTGCGATATCTCCGGCTATGGTTCCGATGGCCCGATGCGCGACAAGAAAGCGTATGACTTGCTGATTCAAAGCGAAGCGGGTTTTCTGAGCATCACGGGTTCGGAAGGCGCACCGGCGAAAGCAGGCTGCTCGATCGCAGATATCGCCGCCGGCATGTATGGCTACACGAACATACTCGCGGCGCTCATCGAACGCGGACGCACCGGGCGCGGCAAAAGCATCGACATTTCGATGCTCGAAAGCATGGTCGAATGGATGGGCTATCCGCTCTATTACGCGATCGACGGTCAGACGCCGCCGCGCAAGGCGGGCGCATCGCACGCGACGATCTTCCCTTACGGCCCTTTCCCCGCAGGCGATGGCAAGACCGTCATGCTCGGCCTGCAAAACGAGCGCGAGTGGAAGAAGTTTTGCGAAATCGTTCTTCGTATGCCCGAGCTTCAGCGCGACGAGCGCTTCTGTGCAAACAGCCTTCGCGCGCAGCATCGCGACGAGTTGATGCGCCTCATCGTCGATGCATTCGCCTCATTGACGGCCGCACAGGTCATCGAACGGCTTGAAGAAGCGGGCATCGCGAATGCGCGGATGAACGACATGCACGATGTCTGGAAGCATGAACAGCTCGAAGCGCGCAATCGTTGGACACAGGTCGATACGCCCGCCGGCAAGATTCCCGCGCTCTATCCGCCGGGACGCTTCAGCGCCGATGAACCGCGCATGGACGCCGTGCCCGCGCTCGGCGAGCACACGGAATCCGTGTTGCGCGAACTGGGGCTGAATAGCGAAGCCATCGAACGCTTGCGCGCGGCGAAGGCGATCTAGGTTCGTCGCATCGTCACGCCTTGCCAGCGATCGCGGTCAATGTGCTCGGCGATCAACTCGATCAACGTCTCGCGCACGGCGACGGTCGCTGAGTTCATCGGCGCATCGTTGGGCCAGCAAATGCTGGCCGGGCGCCTGATGATCGGATCGACGATTCTGCGCATTTTCGGCAGCAACGCCTCGTTCCATTGCACGATCGCGGACGAAGGCAGAATCGTGCAGGCTCTGCCCGAATGCGCGATAAGCAAAAGCGATGGCAACGAGTCGATATCCGCAACGATGTTCAGCTCGACTTTCTCGCTCGCGAACGTGCGCTCGATCAGCAAGCGCAAGCCATTCGATGCGCCGGGCGCGACGAGTTTCACGCCCGCGAGCTTCGCAAGCGGACATGTCGATGCGCGCGGCGAGATGCCGCCGCCCGGCTCGCCCGCAAGATAAAGCGTTTCGTCGAGCACGGGCAACGCGGTGATGCCAGGTGTATCCGATTCACGAAACAGAATCGCGAGATCGAGCCGGCCATTGGCAAGCAACTCGTTCAGATAGCCGCTCATGCTTTCGAAGAACTGCAGGCGTATGCCGGGATACCGGTCCTGAATGCGCTCGAACAGGGGCACGGCGAGAACGGATGCCATCGTCGTCGGCAGGCCGACCGCCACGGTGCCGGATTCCGCGCCCGCGCCCTTCGTCACTTCCTGCTTGAGCTGCTCCATTTGCCGCAGCACGACGCGTGCATGCCGATAGAGCGCGTCGCCCTCGGCCGTGGGGGTGACGCCATGATTGCTGCGCAGAAGGAGCGTGACGCCGAGTTCCTCTTCGAGCCGCGCCATTTGCTGGCTGAGCGAAGGCTGTGCCACGTAGAGCTTTTCCGCTGCTTTGCCGAGACTGCCGTAATCGACGATGCTGACGAAGTAGCGAAGCTGGCGAACATCCATATGAGGGTGCGAGGATCGAAGTCAGGGCGCGCTCGTGAGCGTCTGGCGCCGGTCGCCTATTCTATAGCTCGCATCGTCATACGAATCGATTCGCTTCGCTCAGGGCGCATCAATGCCCCGGTCCGTTCGGTTCGATGCAGCTCGACACGAGCGTGCTGTTTGTGCCGGCTTCCGATGCCCGCTATCGCGCACGCCGCTTAAAGCTCATGGCTTGCGTAGCCGCCCTGTTCCTGCCCATGGCGTCCTCCTTCTGCGTTATTCGAAAACGCACGCCGGATAACTTCGATAGCACGCCCGCGACGATTTTAGCCCGGCGATCGCTTGAGACGCATCGACACCGAAAAGCGCTCTGCGGGATGCACCGTCACCGATATCTCGAACGTCGCGCCGCTCGCGTCGAGATAGCGGCGCACGATTTCCAGCGCCGCCGTTCCCGCCTCGACGCGCAGGCGTCTCGCCATCTCCGCCGATACGGCAATGGCACGCACCTCCTGCTGAATCTCGTCGATGCAGCGTCCGTAACGCGCTTCGATCAGCGCGCTGATGAGCGTATCCGGGTTCTCCTTCGCGGCTTGCGCGACGTCCTCGTATTCCGGATCGATATACACATCGGTCCAGCCAACGGGCGGACTGTCCTTGTCGCCGTCGATACGCACGCTCGATATGCGCAGCCACGGCGTGCCTTGTGCGCAGCGCAGCGTCTTCGCGAGCTTCGCGGAGGTTTCGATGTGCTGCGTCGACTGCACGACGCTCGATCTCGTTTCGGAAGTGCTGTTCTCGTTCATCAACCTCGTGATGAAGCTCGCGCCGCTCGGCACGTTCGGCGCGGTCGCGTATTCGGTGGGCAGCAACGGCACGGCAGTGCTGATCGCGCTGGCGCAGCTCGTCGTGAGTTTCTATGCGGTGGTCGTACTCTTCATCGTCGTCGTCATGGGCATCATCGCGAAGCTCGCGGGCTTCAGCCTGTGGCGCTTTCTGCGCTACATCAAGGACGAGATCTTCATCGTGCTCAGTACTGCTTCGTCGGAAAGCGCACTGCCGCGTCTTCTGATCAAGCTCGAACGGCTCGGCTGCGCGAAGCAGACGGTCGGACTCGTGCTGCCCACCGGCTATGCGTTCAATCTCGATGGCACGTCGATCTTCATGTCGATGGGCGTCATGTTCATCGCGCATGCTTATGGCGTGCAGATCACGCTGGAACATCAGATCGGCATTCTGCTGCTGATGCTGCTGACGTCCAAAGGCGCAGCCACGGTTTCCGGCGGATCGTTCGTGGTGTTCGCAGCGACCGTCACGTCGACGGGCATCCTTCCCGTCGAAGGACTCGCGTTGATCTTTGGCGTGTATCGCTTCATGTCGATGGCAATCGCGACGTGCAACACCATCGGCAACAGCCTTGCGACGGTCGTCATCGCGAAGTGGTCGCGCACGTTCGATGCGGCCGTCAGCGAACGGCATCTTTATCCGGAGCGCTATCCGGAGATCGCCGAAGCAGACCGGCGGCTCGCGGACGGCAATCTTCTCCCCGAAGACATGAACGACGCGAATCCTCATCCGGACGGTATCCCGCTAAAAACGGCGCGATGATTCTCGCAGCGCGGCAATCGCCGCGCTTTTTTTCACTTCGCTTATCATCGGAAAACCGCGCATCGAACGTGCTGGATGAGCAACCGCAACGGAGGTCGCATGCCACCGCTACGCGCAATCCATCTGCTGCAAACGAAGGAAGGCTCCCGTCTGCATGGCGCCGGGCTCGACCGGTGGCGCCGCTGGGGCCCGTATCTGAGCGAGCGTCAATGGGGCACCGTTCGCGAGGATTACAGCGAATACGGCACGGCGTGGGACTACTTTCCGCACGACCATGCGCGCAGCCGCATGTATCGATGGGGCGAGGACGGTATCGCGGGATTCGGCAACGACCCGCTCGACTGGTGCGTGTCGCTCGCGTTGTGGAACGGCCGCGATCCGATCATCAAGGAGCGGCTTTTCGGTCTCACGAACGAGCAAGGCAATCACGGCGAAGACGTAAAGGAACTGTACTTCTATCTCGACGGCACGCCGACGCATTCGTACATGAAGATGCTGTACAAGTATCCGCACGATGCGTATCCGTATCAGCAACTCATCGACGAGAACAAACGGCGCGGTCCCGATCAGCCCGAATACGAACTGCCCGACACGGGCGTATTCGATTGCGACCGTTACTTCGACGTCTATGTCGAATACGCGAAGCACGCGCCCGATGACATCGTGATGCGCGTGACCGTCGAGAATCGCGCGGACGAAGCCGCGACGCTTCATCTCTTGCCGCAATTCTGGGCGCGCAACCGGTGGGCGTGGTCGAGCAAATGGGGCAAGCCGTCGCTGAAGCTCGAACACGATGCGCGCGAAGGTGCCCGCGTCATCGCGCACAATCCGTCGCATGGCGAGATGGATGTCACGGCTTCTGCGCAAGCGCCGGTCGAATGGATTTTCTGCGAGAACGAGACGAACGTTCGTCGCATATACGGCATCGAAGGCGCGGGGCCGTTCAAGGATGGCTTCAACGACTATCTCGTCGAAGGCGACGAACAGGCGATACGCCGCGATCGCGGCACGCGTTGCGCCGCGCATGTGCATCTGCAACTCTCACCGCATGAAAGTTCCGTGATGTACTTGCGCTGGCGTCCGGCATCGGTTTCGAACGATCCGCCGCTCGACCTGGCCCAGCTTTTCGCGCGTCGCGAAGCGGAAGCCGACGAGTTCTATGCGACGCTGCAACACGATATCGACGATGCCGACGCGCGTCTCGTGCAACGCCAGGCGCTCGCCGGCATGCTATGGACGAAGCAGTATTATCAGTTCGACGTCACGCGCTGGCACGACGGCGATCCGGGCCAGCCCACGCCGCCGAAAGAACGGCGGCATGGCCGCAATGCTGACTGGCGGCACATGTGCAACGGCGACATCGTATCGATGCCGGACAAGTGGGAGTATCCGTGGTACGCATCGTGGGACCTTGCGTTCCATGCGGTCGCGTTCGCGACGATCGATCCCGACTTCGCGAAGAAGCAATTGCTGTTGCTCGTGAAAGAACGCTACATGCATCCGAACGGGCAATTGCCCGCTTATGAATGGGCATTCGGCGATGCGAACCCACCCGTTCACGCATGGGCGACATGGCGCGTGTTCGAGCTCGATCGCGAGATGACCGGCATCGGCGATCACGCGTTCCTCGAGGTCATGTTCCACAAGCTGCTGCTCAACTTCGCGTGGTGGGTCAACCGCAAGGACGCCGACGACCGCAATATCTTTCAGGGCGGATTTCTCGGCCTCGACAACATCGGCATCTTCGATCGCTCGCAGCCGCTGCCGACCGGCGGACGTATCGATCAGGCCGACGGCACCGCATGGATGGCATCCTACGCGCTCGACCTCATGCAGATCGGCCTCGAACTCGCGATGACGAACGAATCGTATGTCGAGATCGCGGTGAAGTTCTTCGAGCACTTCCTGTATATCGCGGAAGCCGTGAGCTGCGGCGAAGTCTGCAATACCGGCCTATGGGACGGCAGCGACGAATTCTTCTACGACGTACTGCATCTGCCGAACGGCGCGCGCGTGCCCATGCGCATTCGATCGATCGTCGGACTGATTCCGCTCTTCGCCGTTCATGTGCTCGAGGAAAGCGTGTACGGCGACTTGCCCGGACTGCGTGAACGCCTCGTATGGTTTCTCGATCATCGGCCGAACCTTGCGAAGCTCGTATCGCGCTGGACCGAGCCTGGCAAAGGCAACACGACTTTGCTTTCGCTCTTGCGCGGACATCGCATGAAAGCGCTGTTGCGCCGCACGCTCGATCAAGCGGAGTTCCTGTCGGACTATGGCGTACGCGCGTTATCCCGCGTGCATTGCGACAAGCCTTATGTGTTCGATCATGATGGCGTGAACGTCTGCATCCGGTACTTGCCCGCGGAATCGGATTCGCGCGTATTCGGCGGCAATTCGAACTGGCGCGGGCCGATCTGGATGCCGGTCAATTACTTGTTGATCGAATCGCTTTACGAGTTTCATCGCTACTACGGCGATGATTTTCGCGTCGAGCATCCGACGGGATCGGGCAAGTTTCATTCGCTGAGCGAAATCGCCGACGATCTCTCACGGCGCATCAGCATGCTCTTTTTGAAAGACGAAGAAGGCAAGCGTCCTGTGATGGCCGCGTATCCGATGCTGCAAGCCGATCCGCGCTCGCAGGATCTCATTCTCTTTCACGAGTACTTTCATGGCGACAACGGGCGCGGTGTCGGTGCGTCGCATCAGACTGGATGGAGCGGGCTCGTTGCGCTGCTGCTGCAACCGCGTCTGATGAAGTTATCGCACGTGGGGCCGGAAGCGCCCGTCATGGCCGTGCGTCTGCATGAAGAAGCGAGCGCCGAGATGGGACGCTAGCGCGTCATGAAGCAATCGACTTCGAATGCGTAGCTGCCGAAACAGAAGCCGCCTGTCCGTCGCTTTCGATGACACATTTTTCTGGTGCGCGGGGTACCGCCGGAACGTTTGTACCATGCGGATGCGGACGATGAAAATTCTCGCGGATCTGATTTTCGCGCTGGAAATTCTGGCGCTCGCCTATACTTGAATCGTCGGTTCGCGTGTTTCTTTCATGTCCCCAGAGAACCGGAGGACGTCATCATGTTCAACCATCTGCTGGTTCCCACTGACGGGTCCGCGCTCTCCGAAGCGGCTGTCCGCATGGCGGTCTCGCTCGCCAAAGAGAACAGTGCGCGCATCACCGGTCTCTATATGGTGCGGCCATTTCATATGACCGTTTATAGCGCCGAGATGGTCGGCGCAAGTCAGGATGAGGCGCACGCCGCGGATCAGGCCCGCGCGCGGCAATATCTCGAGAATCTGCGAAGTATCGCCGCCCAGGCCGGCGTCGCTTGCGATACGGAAGCGCCGACGGGAGCGCATCCGTATGAGGCGATTCTCGATACGGCGAAAGCGCGGCACTGCGATCTCATCGTGATGGCGTCGCATGGGCACGGCGGAATTCGCGGGCTATTGCTCGGGAGTGAAACGCAGAAAGTGCTTACACATAGTCATTTGCCGATTCTGGTGGTGAGGCCGCCGGAGTGATGCGTCCGCCGTCCTACCGCTCCAGATTCCCGAAACAGACATACTTCGCTTCGAGATACTCCTCGACTCCCGACGATGCCCCTTCGCGCCCCATGCCCGATTCCTTGATCCCGCCGAAGGGCGCAACTTCGTTGAACACGAGGCTGTCATTCACGCCGACGACGCCGCATTCGAGCGCTTCCATGACGCGGAATGCGCGGCTGATATCGGCGGTATAGAAATACGCCGCGAGCCCCGTGCGCGTATCGTTCGCGAGCGTGACGACGTCGTCCTCGTCCCTGAACGGCAGCACGCTGGCAATCGGGCCGAGCACTTCGTCGCCGCATACGCTCATCGACGGATCGACGTTCGTCAGCACCGTCGGCCTGAAGAAGTTCGATCCCGGCGCGACGCGCGAGCCGCCCGCTGCGATCTTCGCGCCGAGCCTGACCGCTTCGTCGACGAGACTTTCGATGCGCGTCACCGCCGCATCGCCGATAAGCGGGCCGATCTGCGCGCCCTCGTCCAGCCCGTCGCTCACTTTCAGCAACGCGACCTTGGACACGAGCTTGGCGACGAAAGTCTCGTACACGTCCTCATGCACGAAGAAGCGGTTCGCGCACATCGCCGCCTGCCCCGAATGACGAAACCGCGCATCGAGCGCGCCCTTCACGGCGAGGTCGATGTCCGCGTCGTCGAACACGATGAAAGGACAGTTCGCCCCCAGTTCGAGCGACATCTTCTTCACGGTAGGCGCGCATAAAGTCATCAGCCGCTTGCCTTCCTCGATGGAACCGGTGAACGATACTTTCCTCACGTCGGGGCTCGCAAGCAGCGTGCTGCGAACCGGTTCGCCCTCGCCCGTCAACACGGAGAGCACGCCGCGCGGCAAGCCCGCGTTCTCGCCGAGCACGCACAGCGCGAGCGCGGAGAATGGCGTCTGCGGATCGGGGTGATGGATGACCGTGCAGCCCGCCGCGAGCGCAGCGCCGACGCGTCGCGCAACCATCGACGAAGGAAAGGTCCATGACGTGATTGCGCCGCACACGCCAATCGGCTGATGCAGCACACGTATGCGTTGATTGCGTCGCGGCGCGGGAATGTTGTCGCCGTAAATGCGGCGCGCTTCCTCGGCGAACCAGTCGAGATAATTCGCGGCCTGCGTGATTTCGGAGCGCGCTTCGTGCAGCGGCTTGCCTTGTTCGCGGCAGAGGATGATGGCGAGATCGTCGCGATGATGTTCGACGAGGCGCGCCCACTCTCTCAGCACCGACGCGCGCTCGCGACTGCTCCAGCTGCGCCAGTCCTGCAGCGCCGCGTGCGCGCACTGGATGGCCTCCGTCACCTGCTCGTCCGTGACCTGCGGCACCGAGCCGATGATTTCTTTAGTGGATGGATTGATGACAGACACGCGCGGCAGCGAAGTATTGTCGATCCACGCGCCGCCGATATACGCCGATTGTTCGAAAAGACTGGGGCACTGCAGTTCCATGGCTCGCTCCAATGCGTTGGCGCTTCGTGCAATCAGGTGCATCGAGCTTAACGCATTTTCCACTCGCCATTCGGACGCGCGCGGCATCCCGGGTATACGAATACTGCGCGCGCCGCTCACTCAACATCACCTTAATGGCTCGCGCCCTCCACCGCGCCGATGCCCGTTTCGGAGCGCACGGTCTGCGCTTCGAAGCCTGCTTTATCGACACGCGCACGCGCCGATTGATCGGTTACAGAGAAGAGCCAGATGCCGATGAAACCGATCGCCATCGAGAACAGCGCAGGCGATGCATACGGGAACGGCGCATCCGCGTAGTGGAACACATCGACCCATACGGCTTTGGACAGGACCGTCATCACGACCGCCGAAAGCAGGCCGAGAAAGCCGCCGATTGCCGCGCCGCGCGTCGTGCAGCCGCGCCACAGGACCGACATGAAGAGCACCGGAAAGTTGGCGGACGCCGCGACCGCGAACGCGAGCGACACCATGAACGCGATGTTCTGCTTCTCGAACACGATGCCGAGCACGACCGCGACGATGCCGAGCACGATCGTCGTGATGCGCGACACCTTCAGTTCGCTCTTGCTGGACGCCTTGCCCTTCTTGAACACGGTCGCATAGAGATCGTGCGACACCGCCGATGCACCCGCGAGCGTCAGGCCCGCCACCACTGCGAGGATAGTTGCAAACGCAACTGCCGAGATGAAGCCGAGGAACACGTTGCCGCCGACCGCGCTCGCGAGATGCACCGCCGCCATGTTCGTGCCGCCGAGCAGCTTGCCGCCCGCATCCTTGAACATCGGATTGGTGCTCACCAGCACGATCGCGCCGAAGCCGATGATGAACGTGAGTATGTAGAAGTAGCCGATCCACGTCGTCGCCCAGAACACCGACTTGCGCGCTTCCTTCGCGTTGGGCACGGTGAAGAAACGCATCAAGATATGCGGCAGACCGGCCGTACCGAACATGAGCGCGATGCCGAACGAGATCGCCGAAATCGGATCCTTGATGAAGTTGCCCGGACCCATGATCGACGCCTTCTTCTCGTGCACGTCGACGGCCTTCGCGAAGAGCGCCTCGGGGCTGAAGTGGAATTGCCACAGCACCATGAACGCCATGAACGATGCACCCGCAAGCAGCAAACACGCCTTGATGATCTGCACCCACGTCGTCGCGGTCATGCCGCCGAAGAGCACGTACACCATCATCAGCGCGCCGACGATCACGACCGCGATCCAGTATTCGAGCCCGAACAGCAGCTTGATGAGCTGTCCCGCGCCGACCATCTGCGCGATCAGATAGAACGCGACGACGACGAGCGTGCCCGATGCAGCGAACGCGCGAATCGGCGTCTGCTTGAAGCGGTACGCGGCGACATCGGCGAATGTGAAGCGGCCGAGATTGCGCAGACGCTCCGCCATCAGGAACGTGATGATCGGCCAGCCGACGAGAAAGCCGATCGAATAGATCAGCCCGTCATAGCCATTGCTATAAACCGCCGCCGAAATGCCGAGAAACGACGCCGCCGACATGAAGTCGCCCGCGATCGCAAGACCGTTTTGAAAGCCCGTGATGCCGCCGCCCGCCGTGTAGAACTCGGCCGCGGAACGCGTCTTCTTCGCGGCCCATTTGGTGATGAAGAGCGTCGCGATCACGAACGCGATGAACATGCAGATCGCGGTCCAGTTGGTCGCCTGCTTGACCGCCTGACCGAGATCGCCGCCTGCTGCAAATGAACTCGCGGACGCCGCGAAAAGCGCGCCCGCCGTGACGATGCGTTGCGGCTTCATGCGGCCTCCCGCTTGATCTTGTCGGTGAGTTCGTCGTACGTGCTGTTGGCGTGGCGCACATACAGCCCCGTGATGACGACCGTGAACACGATCACGAACAGGCCGATCGGCATGCCCCATGTCATGACGCCCGCGCCCATCTTCGCGGCGAGCAGATCCTTATTGAATGCGATGAGCAGCACATAGCCGTAATAGACGATCAGCACGAGTGCCGTCAGCGTCCAGCCGAGCTTCGAGCGCTTTCGCACCAGTTCGCCGTAAGCGGCGCTCGACTTTATTTTCTCTACGATCTTCAGATCCATTTCCGTCGTCTCCTGCATGAATGCCTCGTTTACGATGCGCTGGAGACTAAGGTAAAAGCGTCCGCTTACCCGTTTCTTACGTGAAGCGTTTTCTTTCGACGGGGTTTACGCGAAGCATCGTCCATTGCTATGCACCCGATAGGCGATCCATCGTTCGCCCGGGCAGCGTCGTCGCGCTGTCGTCTTTGAGGCTCACGCCCGTCAGCTTGCGCGTGCGCGCTTCGTTCAGCAGCCACGCGAGCTTGAACGCGGCCGCGTCGTAAGCAAGTCCTTCAGGACGCACGTTCGATATGCAGTTGCGCTCCGCATCGCTGCGGCCCTGCACGGGATCGTAAGTCACATACACGCCGAGGCTCGCGGGCGAACTGAGCCCCGGCCTCTCACCGATCAGCACCGCGACGATGCGCGCCCTCAATATCGCGCCGATGCAATCGCCGAGCGCGACGCGCGCCTGAGTCGCGACGACGACCGGACCGATGCGCCATCCGTCGAGCCGCGCGATCGTTCTTTCGATGAGCGGTATCGCGTGCGTCGCCGCTGCGTTCGACGACAGTCCATCGGCGATGACGAACACGACATCCGCGTCCGTCGCGTGGGTCGCGAGACTCGCGGCGCTGTCGTCGCTCAGCATGCGGCCAAGATCCGGACGACGGAGATAAACATCGCGTGCCGAAGCGGCGCTGCATACCGAAGCACATGCGAATCGCTTCGAAGCCAGTTCTTCCAGCAACGACGAGACATCGAGCGGCCGATGCACCGCATCGCGCGCCTGCGCATGCGCGAGATTGAACGCGAGCAGCGGCGCGGTCGGCACGCTGTTGCCCGCGCGTCCCAGCGCGATGCGCGCATCGGTGAAACGGCGCAGCGCTTTCCACGGATTCTGGCTGACGCTCATCACGCCCTCATCCAGTCGTTCAGCGCGGGCCACTCGGCGCGCGTCTGAAGCATGCCGCGCGCATTCGTGATCTGAATCGCGCGCAGCCACGCTTCGAACTCCGGCGCGCGCTTCAGACCGAGCACGTCGCGCACATACAGCGCGTCATGAAACGACGTGCTCTGATAGTTCAGCATGACATCGTCTGCGCCGGGCACGCCCATGATGAAGTTCACGTTGGCCGCGCCGAGCAGCGTGAGCAGATTGTCCATGTCGTCCTGATCGGCTTCGGCGTGATTCGTGTAGCAGACGTCGCAACCCATCGGCACGCCGAGCAGCTTCGCGCAGAAATGATCTTCGAGTCCGGCGCGAGTGATCTGCTTGCCGTCGTACAGGTATTCCGGACCGATGAAGCCGACCACGGTATTCACGAGAAACGGATCGAACTTGCGCGCGACCGCATAGGCGCGCGCTTCGCAAGTCTGCTGATCGACGCCATGATGCGCGTTCGCCGACAACGCGCTGCCCTGTCCCGTCTCGAAGTACATCAGGTTCTCGCCGACCGTCCCGCGCTTCAGCGACAAACCCGCTTCATACGCTTCCTGCAACAACGCGAGCGAGATGCCGAACGACGCATTCGCCTTTTGCGTGCCCGCGATCGACTGGAACACGAGATCGACCGGTGCGCCATGTTCGATCGCCGCAAGCGTGTTGGTCACGTGTGTCAGCACGCAGGTTTGCGTCGGCACGTCGTAGCGTTCGCGGAACGCGTCCATCATCGCGAGCAATTTGCCGATGGCCTGCGGCGAGTCGGATGCGGGATTGATGCCGATCATCGCGTCGCCGCAGCCGTACATGAGGCCATCGATCATCGAAGCGGCGATGCCTTGCACATCGTCGGTCGGATGATTCGGCTGCAGGCGCACCGACATGTGCCCCGGCAATCCCACGGTATTCCTGAAACGCGTGACGACCGGACGTTTCTTCGCCGCGAGAATGAGATCCTGATTGCGCATCAGCTTCGATACGGCCGCGACCATCTCGGGCGTCAATCCTTGCGATACGGCGACGAGCGCGGCGGTATCGGTCGTATCGGCGAGCAGCCATTCGCGGAACTCGCCGACCGTCAGATGCGACACGACGGCGAACGCCTCCCGCGAATGTTCATCGATGATGAGGCGCGTCACTTCATCGTCCTCGTACGGAATCAACGCTTCTTCGATGAACGCGCGCAACGGCACCCTCGACAGCGCCAACTTCGCCGCCGCGCGCTCTTCTTCCGTCGCGGCGGCGATGCCCGCGAGTTCGTCGCCGGAACGTCGCGAACTCGCTTTCGCCAATAGCGTCTTGAGATCGTCGAAACGATACGTCCGAACGCCTACGGTTTCGCTGAAGCTCATACGCCGCTTCCGCCGACCGTCCTCAAACTCTTCCATTGCCCTTGCTCGACCTGAAAGAGCGTGTATGGAGGCTTGATGAGATCGCCATATGGATCGAACGAAATCTTGCCGGTCACGCCAGTGACGTTGACCTTCGCGAGCGCTTCCACGATCTTGCCGCGATCGAGCGAGTTCGCATCGTGAATGGCCTTGATCATCGCGAGCGCGGCATCGTAGGCGAATGGCGCATATAGTTCGACATCCTGATTGAAGCGTGCCTTGTAGCGCTTGCCGAACTCCTGCGCGGAAGGCAGCTTGTCGAGCGCGGGACCGGGCTCGAGGTCCTGCGTGCCGTTGCCCGATGTGCCCGCGATCTGCAGGAACGCGTTGCTCTTCAGTGCGCCCGCGCCGAAGAGCTGCGTCGTCATGCCGAGCGAGCGCATCTGCTTGACGAGCATCGCGCCTTGTTCATCGAGTCCGCCGAAGAAGATCAGATCGACGTTCTGGCTCTTCATCGTCGTGAGAATCGCGCGGAAATCGACGGCCTTGTCGTTCGTGTATTCGCGCGCGACGACCTTGCCGTTGGCTTCCTTCACGCCCTTCTCGAAGGCATCGGCGAGACCTTGCCCGAACGCCGTGCGATCGTCGATGATGCCGATGCGCTTCGGCTTCATCTGCTCGACGACGAAGCGCCCCGCCACCACGCCGCCCACGCCATCGTGGCCCATCGTGCGGAACACGTTCTTGAAGCCCTGTTTCGTGAGTTGCGGATTCGTCGAGCCGGGCGTGATCATCGCGACATTCGCCTGGTGATAGACGGTCGATGCCGGAATGCTGCATCCCGAGTTGTAATGCCCGATCACGCCGACGATGCCGCTATCCACCGCTTTCTGCGCGACCTGAATCGCGACGCGCGGATCGGCCTGATCGTCGTACACCTCCAGTTCGAACTTGACGGGCTTGCCGCCGACGATGGGATGCTTCGCGTTCTCTTCGTCGATCGCGAGTTGCGCGCCGTACTGCAAGTCCTTGCCGACGCGCGCAACCGGCCCGGTCAACGGTCCGACGAACGCGATCTTCACGACCTCGGGATCGGCGGCCCACGACATCGGCATGTACGCGGCAAGCACGCCCGCGGTCACGCCCGAAAGAAAGATACGGCGATTCATGTTCATGCTCCTCAGTGAAAACGCGACGCGCGATAACTCGCGAGATCGAGTGGCGGCGAACGTCGCGCGATGAGATCGGCGACGATGCGTCCGCTCACGCCCGCGAGCGTCAAGCCAAGATGCTGATGCCCGAACGCATACACGACGCGCTCGCTCGCCTTCGATGCGCCGATGACCGGCACGCCGTCCGGCAGCGTCGGACGAAAGCCCAGCCATTCGCGATCGGGCGTGCCGAGCGCGGGCAACGCGCGCTTCGACGATACGGTGACGAGATCGAGCAGCGCGCGATTGCGCTCCTCGATGAAACCGGCGAGTTCGACGGTGCCCGCGACGCGAATGCCATCGCTCATCGGCGTCATATAGAAGCCGCGCTCCGCCCAGCCGCACGGCCGCGATATGAGGTTCGATGCCGACGCATAACGGATGTGGTAGCCGCGCTCGGTATCGAGCGGCACGCGATCGCCACATTGCTGCGCGAATTCGCGCGAACGCGCGCCCGTCGCGACGACGACATGATCGAAGCGGCGCGCATCGCCCTCGACGCGCAACGCGACGTCCTGCACGCCCGGCTCGATCGCGTCGACCTTCTTGCGTTCGAGTTGCGCGCCACGGGCGGCGAGCCGCTCGTGCAAGGCCTGAAGAAAGCCCGCCGGATCGCTGAAATGCCAGCTATCGCGAAACAGCACGCCGCGCGCGAAAATCGGCGCGAGGTGCGGTTCGAGTTCGCGGATCGCGCCGCTGTCGAGCACATCGAAGCCGACGCCAAGCCTCTCGCGCAATGCCAGCGAATCGCGCGACGCGTCGAACGAAGCCGCGCTCGAATACAGATAAAGGCATTCGCGCGGCTTGACGAAGCGCTTCAAGGCATCGTCGTCGAGCAAGAGTGCATAGCCTTCCTGCGCACGCGACAACAACGCGGCCAGCGCCTGTGCGCTCGCTTCGAAATTCTTTTGTCGCGAGCTCATCAGAAAGCGCGCGAGCCACGGCGCGAGTTGCGGCAGATAACGCCAGCGCAATCTGAACGGGCTATCGTTCGAGAAGAGAAAGCGCGGAATATCGCGGAATACGGACGGATTGTTCACCGGCACGCATCCGTATGGCGCGAACGTGCCCGCGTTGCCGAACGACGCGCCCTGCGCCACGCCCGACGGATCGAACAGCGTCACGCTGTGACCGTCGCGCGTGAGCCAGGCCGCGCTCGCCATGCCGATGAACCCCGCGCCGATGATCGCCACGTTCGACATCAGTCCTGCCCCTTCCATGCGAGCCGATTGTCTTGCGACAGGAAGCCCGTCGCCGATTCGCTCTCTTCATGACGATGATGATGCTTCGCGGCGAAGAAGTACGCCGCCGATGCGGCCGCGAGGCTCGCGAGACTCGCCATCAGTTGCGGACGCAGTTCGTGGTCCGCGCCCATGGCCGCAAGCACACCGACGATCGCGATCACGACGGCATACGACAGCCACGGGAAGAGCCACATCTTCAGCGTGAGACGCTCGGGCGCTTCGCGTTGAATGCGTCGGCGAATGCGGATTTGCGCCAGCGCCGTCGCGAGATAGACGAACAGCATCACCGCGCCCGATGCGTTCACGAGAAACAGGAACACGCCCTGCGGCGACACGATCGCGGCGACGATCGCCACATAACCGACGACGCTCGACAGCACCACCGCGAGACGCGGCACCTTGTTCGGCGTGAGCTCGAGCAGCGACTTCGGCGCATCGCCGCGTTCCGCGAGACGGAACAGAATGCGCGACGACACGTACAGGCCCGAGTTCAGCGCGGACAGCACGGCGACGAGCACGATCGCGTTCATGATGTCGGCGGCGTAGGGAATGCGCATCGTCTCCAGCGCGGCGACGAACGGCGAGTGGCCCGTCACGATGCTGCCCCACGGCACGATGCACGCGATCAGGAACAGCGAGCCGACATAGAACGTGATGACGCGCAGGATGACCGAGCGCGTCATCGCGGCGACGCTTTTCGCGGGATCGTCGGATTCGGCCGCGGCGATGGTCGCGATTTCCGCGCCGCCGACCGCGAAGATGACGGTCGGCACGGCGGCGAACACGGACATCGCGCCGAACGGCAGGAAGCCGCGATTGCCGGTGAGATGCGCCACGGCGCTGCCCGCGTGCCCGAAGCCGAGCAGATAGCCCGCGCCGATGGCGAGGAACACGATGATCGCCGCGACTTTGATCGACGCGAACCAGAACTCGAATTCGCCGTACGACTTGACCGAAAGCAGATTGATGACGGTCATCACGGACAGCAGCACGAGGCCGATGACCCAAACCGGCGCGGGTATCCAGCGCTGCAATATCGCCGCGCCGGCGACCGCTTCGACCGCGACGACGATCACCCAGAAATACCAGTACAGCCAGCCGCTCGTGAAGCCGGCCCAGTTGCCGAGGCCGATGCGCGCATATTCGGTGAACGAGCCGACGCCGGGCACGGCAAGCGCCATTTCGCCGAGCATGCGCATGACCATCAGCACCACGATGCCGGCGACGAGATACGACACGCACGCCGCCGGACCGACGGTCGCGAGCGTCGCGCTGCTGCCGACGAACAG